>CASFNA010000010.1 GCA_949295905.1 uncultured Prevotellaceae bacterium | reverse complement strand
CTTTGTACCGTAAGAGTTTCCCGAACAAGCAAAGCGATGCAGACCACGGCAATTAGAACGGTTACCAACTCATTACCCGAAAACGAGGTAATTCTTCTAACTCTCTTGATTTCAAAGAGGTATATTCCTTATACAGATTTAGCCTAAAAATGTGTCACGTAATTCTGTTATAAAAGTTTAACACTTTAACAAAACTCGCTTGATGACAGCAAGTTAGCAACGTGCCATGCTTGCGCCACCCCGAAAATCCACAGTTTTCAGGCGTTTTCTGCCCAAAGAAAAATTGTCGCCAAAGTTAATAGCCCTAAAGAACAACAAAAACAAGGGGCTTATGAAAAGGAAAGTAGGCAGCAATATCGGCAAATTCAAGTCAATGGCGGACTTCCATGCAGCGTTTCCCGATGAGAAAAGCTGCATAGTGTACCTTGAACGCCAGCTTTGGCCTGACGGTGAGCCAGTATCTCCATACGACCCAACTTCAAAGGTTTATCGCCGTGGCGATGGCATGTACCGTTGCAAGAACACGGGCAAGAACTTCAATGTCCGTATCGGTACAATGTTTGAGGGCAGCAAGACCTCGCTCTACCAGTGGTTCATGGCTATCTTCCTCGTCACGTCACACAAGAAAGGCATATCCTCCGTGCAACTGGCCAAGGACATAGGCGTGACGCAAAAGACTGCGTGGTTCATGTTACAGCGCATCCGTGAAAACTTCGGCATGGAGACAACGGACAAGTTCAGCGGTGAGGTTGAGCTGGATGAAACTTTCGTGGGCGGCAAGAACAAGAACCGCCACAAGAATAAAAAAGTCAAGAACTCGCAGGTCAGGAGCTTTAAGGACAAGACACCCGTCATGGGCATTCTCGAACGTGGGGGCTGCGTGGTTTGTAAAGTGGTCAAGAATACCACCTACAAGCAGCTTACAGTGCCAGTATTGCGTAAGGTTAAGCGTACCGCCAAGGTGTACTCCGATGAGTGGCAGGGCTACAAGACAATCAGTAAGCTGTATAACCACCATATCGTTGACCACGGCCACGGTATCTACGTTGACGGTGGCGCATATACCAATACCATTGAAGCGTTTTGGAGCAACTATTGCAAACGTGCCATAAACGGTACTTACAGTTGGATAAGCCGCAAGCACATGCAAAGGTATTTTGATGAGTTTAGTTTCCGTTACAACACCAATGACATGGACGAAAGTGAGCGTTTCCACTATTTCACCGCAAATTGCAGACGCAGGATAACTTACAATGAGGTGACGAGCCGACCGAAAAAGGCTGCAATATAAAAATTCTGTCTATGGCTACGGATAGAAAAAAATAAGGGAACGGATAGAAAATCTTATCTTCCGTTCCCTTATTCTCCGTCATAGAGCATATTTGCAATGCCGTAGCAGCCGCTTCTACATCTTAGCGGTATAGTTTACTGTAGATGGATATAAGCATGGCTTAGCAAGCAAATTGTTTATAGTAGTGCTAATTAGACAACACATAAAACAATATCCCCATTCCGACTGCCGCAAACACCAGCAGGCACCCGATAAAAGTCCACAGCACATCCTTCCAGTTAAATTCACTGTCCAGATACTCCTTGAACAGCTCAAACATCATAACTGCCACCGTTCCGATAAACGGAGTTAACAACGCACGCCACACATTGCCGCCCAGCAGCGTATCCATGTCTTGCAGCATGACCACAAACGTAAACAACGCGCACACAAGCCCTCCGATACCCAAATGGGCAAGCTTGTCAATCCCGATTTTTTCTACTAATCCTTTCATGTTCGTTTTTATCTTAAGTTATAAGTATTCGTCCTGTAACACTTGCGATGGGTTGCGAACTGCCCCCAGAACAGGCGTTTCCCACCTGAGTAAATATGTCCGCTAACCTGTGTGTCCTCTGTGGTGAAATCCCACAGACCAAATCCGCCATTGTATGAATAATCAATGCTTATTACTCCCTCTTTGTACATTGTTGCTCCGCTTTGTTCTCTTGCATACATTTTCGGAACTATATAAATTCTATAGTCCTTAATGAGATGGTTTTCCCAGTCTATTGACAATTGAACAACTCTTGAGCACGTGTATTTTGCATAATTTTCATCTGAATCATACGTGTTATTATAGTTCGCTGACACATTCCCTTTCGGATTAATAATTACATTATTACGTTTGTTTAGAATGTTGTATGCGTTGTTTACATTCCTGTTTTCTGTGCAATAATTGTTGTCGAACAGTGTGTAAGTTGGGTATTTAGTCCCCTCTATGTCTTTCATCCCCCAATATTTCACATCATGTGCGTGGAAAAACATCCAGTCTTCCCATTCGTCAGACGATACTTCTGTATATTCCGCAGGTGTGTCTGTGAATGTAAATCCTTGCTCCAACACGCGCTTGTCATCAATATACGCCGAATTATGCCTTCCTCCGACTCTGCCGATTATGGCTTCATTGTAGTCCTTGTTTTGTGAGCCGATTGTGACAGTTCCGTCACCATTGTCTACGCGGCGAATTTTAATCCACGTATCCCAATTTCTCAAATTTATTATTATATTCCCGTCATAATCAAGTCCAAGCGTATTCGGGTGTGCGTCAACTACATCTCCCAAATCTCCGAATGCGTCCGTGCATAGTTGAGGATAATCGTTTAGTGCCATGCCTCCTATCTGCTTCCACACGCCGTTTTCCTTTTTTATCTCCTGGATTACGGCACCACGAATGTTCTTTTCACCTACTCCAGAAATATCAACATCATAGCTCATGGAATCAAATAGTATAAGATGGTCATCAGCTATATACACAAAGTCATGTAAATCAAGAAACCCATTCAATGTAGATACCATTTTTATTCCTGATTCAATTATGTTAAATTTCTCGTCAAATATAGTGATGCCAGATGTGTTATTGCCGGCGACATTTTCCATTGTTGCCACAATATAACGCTCATTACCTTCATCTGTGTAGAAATGTTCAAAATTACACCATTCGTTTATCAGCGCTGTTGGAATCTCATAAACTTTAACAGCGCCACTGTATTTCATGTCTATCAGGAACTTGTTACTCATAATGCAAGCCCTGTCAAAAGAGTTCTCAAAAGTTCCCGTTAGATTCAACGTGTCCCATGATGCTGGCAATTCGCTGTCTGGTATTACATCCGGGTCAACTTCTTTTATTTTCAAGGTATGACTTTCGTCTACGTATAGTTCCCAATACTTCCCGTCTGGCGATTTCAGATAAGAAACGTCTTTTGCTAAATTACGTTTTGTTACCCTTAAGGAATCAATTGTAACAAAATCTCCTTTATCATCGCCAAGATATGCTTGTTTGCCTCGACATACGGCAACAGTTCCTTCTTCCACTCCTGCCACCTCTACTGCCATTCGGATATATCTTACCCATGCCATATCATCGGGCACCTGGAACGTATTACCCAATGTACTTCCGTTCTCTTGGAATAACCTTTGTCCGTTTGTGTCGTCAGCATCAGTAACTACCACCATACCCGTAGCCGTACCTGTACGGGTAAACCAATCTCCAGCTGTACATTCAATACGGTTTGACATTTCGTAACCTTCGTTCGGAGGAGTGAAGTCCTGGATTCCGTCATTGAATGTTTTTTGGAAACCTTCTGGATTAAGCAAGTTCGGCGTATCATGATTGCTTACGCCGTTGATGTCAGTCAATTCTATTGTCCCGCTTAAATCTGACAATTCTTCTAATCTTTCCTCCACTTTCCCATTGAAATCGGCTTGTGTCCCGTTTCCATAAGCTATGTTCTCTGCGTCTAAAGCAGGTTGTGGTATGACAGAATAATCCCCGTTATAGGGGAACGGCTGGTTTTGATTGCCGTCTACAAGCCAACTCCAACGGGCTGTAACTGCGTTTTCTGGGATTGCAAGCTCCACTTCTTCATAATACGATGCGCTGATCGCCTGATAACCGCTGATGAACGTGTCTTCATCATCATAAAAAGCCATACCAACAATACCAATAGGGGAAGACCCTACATAACTATGTATTTTTGAATAACATGAAACTTCCGCCTTAAAAGACTTCCAACCTCCATTGGATGTGAGTTCTCCTGTTAACGAATTGACAAGGTAATCCCCTATCAGGGATGCCGTTCTTGTTAATGTAGAGATCTGTTTGCTTGTTACAGTTTTGTCCCAGTTTTCATCTTTTACCCATTCTACATCCGTGAACAGCGTCCCGACATACTGTTCGTTCACCCATCCCATGATTGGATTGTTATAAGAAACGATAACTCCTGCCTTGCGCTGGCTCTGCTTCACCTGCAAGCGCGTGGTCGCGGCATCCGTGTCCCATTCCAGTATCATGTTGCCGCCGCTTCCCGAACCGCCAAGGACATTGCTTGCCTGATAGTTCGTGCCGTCATAGTACACGTCCAGCGTCTCGCCGTCTTCCCAAGTGTTGTCCGCCGTTGCCGGATTGCCGTTATAATACAGCGTTTTCGCACCTGTATTGTTCACGTTCAGCGTAGCCGATGCTGCCGTGTTCGCATAACTCATCTTCACGACAAGGCGGATGCCTGTCGTAAGGGCGAAACCAGAAAGCGAAACCGTTTTAGCGGAATCGGATGCTCCTGTGGTGCATGTAACATATCCGACTTTTGCTTCTATTCCGCTTAATTCCGCAGTTACAGCAGCTTGCGACATGACATCTGTAAGACTGTCACCTTTCTGATGTACTATGTTTACATTATATTCCTTCCACTTTGTCCAAGTGTTTTTTTCAGTGTCAAGATTGGGGGCATTGTAGTTCCAGCTTCTGTAGTAAGTGAATATCTTATCATCAACATGTGTTGAGGAAATGTTGCCATCATCCAACAGAAAATGCGTGGTGAATACAGTCGTTAACACATGTAACATATTATCAGAAAATACGTCCAATGTACCAACATTCGCATTTATTGTATCACTAAAGATATAATATACTTCATATCTCGAATGACCAGCGGTTGGTGACAAACCCATTTCATCTGGTGTCTTGTTAGCCATAAGGTCAAGAAGGTCAACCTTGCCTATAACAGCTTCCAATGCTTCCGTTACAGCCTTTTGCGACATAACTGCATCTGTAGCATTACCTGTTTCTTGTGTCACTGTTCCGTCAAAACCTCTGAACGGCAAATCATTCCACGCATGAACTCCGTCACCAATCTTGTATTGGTTAGGATTATCGGTCACATAACCCACTTCACCCTCTAAGAGTATAGGGTTGTATTCAGCCCATCGGGCTTTTGTATCCCTGCGATGTTGAATTCTATCAGCCATAAATTATTTATCTTTTGATTATACATTTGTTCTAATAATAACTGCTGAATGACGTGTTAATAAAGATGGAGCATCGCTCCATTATGGGACGATACTCCTTTGCAAATCTTACAACCATCGTAGATAATCAGAATAATTTGTAACGTATTAACATCGGTGGAATGTAATATCGAATTTGACTGTCCTCTGCCAAACTTTGGAATGTTGTATTATCATTGACTTCCTGAACCTGCAATCCGCCATCTACCATTGATATTTTAGAAATAGGTGTCAAAGAAAGCCCCAAACTCTCTTTTTCTACATATTTATCATCGACATAAATGCTGTATTTGGAATAAGCCAACGAAACCAACGCTTTAATATCATAATTAGGAGTTTCCCAACCATCAGAATTTGCCACTTTTGCTAATGAGATGGTTGTTAATGGTATTAACCTCGCAACATCATTGCCACTTGGCAAAAATAATAGCGGTTTAATTTGATTAATAAAATCTTCTTCAAAATCAAAAGGATAGAATTTCATATAATCATACGCTGGCATTCTCGTATAAAGCCATTCCATTTTCATAAATTGAATTATACGGATTTCAAGCATTCCATTTTCCACCCTATAATTCAAGTTATATGAACCTTCATCATACCCCCAAATGACAACATCCATTGAACGTTGCAGATTATTCTTAATTCGCCTATCAGCTTCAATTTTACCAAATACCGAATCATACCCCTCGCCTGCAACAGCATTCTGATTGGTACTGTTGTTAGGTGTCCAATCTGTTGGAAGGCTTTACCAAATACCGAATCATACCCCTCGCCTGCAACAGCATTCTGATTGGTACTGTTGTTAGGTGTCCAATCTGTTGGAAGGCTAAACCGCAAATTAGATTGCTGGTTTTGTAGTTTTGCAATAGCTGTTTCTACAGTGTCGTTATTATTAACTTTACCAGATTTGTCTAATGACGTGAACTTATCAGAAATTTTTATACCAGTAGCATATTTGAACTTGTTGATATATCTTTGTATTTTTGATACAATATTCAACAACGTATCTCCTTTCGCTACATCAGTAGCTTCACCGCCAGTTGAAATTGAAGGTAACTGGGTTGCGTAGAATGTATCAGGCTTAGTAGCTTCGGTCAAAGCCTTTTGGGCGTTGCTAATAATCTCCTGATTTTCCTTTCCTACGTTGTTTATAGCCGTATTTTGCGTATCTACTGTCTTAATATATGTGTCATATGAAACAAATCCGCCTATTTTGTCTTTAAGGTCATTAAAGAGCTTTGTCGCGTTAAGGAATAACCCATTATTCCATGTTATGGAATTTCCGTTTTGCGATGAAATCAATGATTTCAATTTGAACTTAAAAAGTTTCCACGCATTATTTCGGTAGGTTTTACCTAATATATAATCATTGTTAATATCGTTTTCCAGTTCTTCAAATATGAAGACAAGTTTGCTGTTAACTGAATTGAATGTACCGCTAATGTCATCAATTTGCAAATTAGATGATGATACGTGGTACTGTATATTAGTTCCTAAATCGTCTATCAGGATATTTCCCAAACTATCTGTATATTGTACTTTTGTTGATGCGATTGACAGCGCCAACGTGTTATTACGGTCTGTAATCTGATAGAATTTTCCCAATGGCAACCCTGACTGGCGTGCTATGTTTTCAATCTCACTGTACGTTATTGAGGATATGATTTTTTGGTCTATGATTACCCATGTTTTTTTTGCAGTGTCATAAACCTTGTGACACATTTGTGATGGCGTATTGTCATACCAAATCAAAGCAATGTTCGTTGGCGGTGTGTTCTGTATCGCCACGCCAGCCACCTGTCCTAAATTCTTTGTTGACATAATGAAAGGATTAATGTATTTTCCTCTATTATAATTGCCGTCAGCATTCGACAATAAAACTCCCATAGCCTTTAAACTATGTTTGGGCTATGGGAGAAATGACTAAATGCGTTATCCTAAAAATCAATCTCTATACTTTTGCCATATATGCAAATTTACAAATTCTTCAATGATTGTTCCGCTGCGTAGTCGTGCCAGTTTCCGAACTCGTCATAGTATGCCGTTGGGTTTATCCAAAGTATGATGTCCGTGGTACGCTCGCCATACAGTATTTGCATACCGTAAGCCTTGGCCATCTGCGTGGCACGCTTCTTTATCGCTTGCAGCTCACAGTTGCTGAAACCGCTGGGTATGTTTACCAATAGTGGTGTGGTCATGCTCTCACGTCCGAAAGCAAGCGTGGCATTCTTATAGGTAAGCATCTTGCCGCCACGGTGTACACCGTCCTTGAGGTCAGCTTCTAACTCGCCAAACTCTTCCGTCAGGGTGTCTATAATTTTCTGTACGGCTTTATCCCGTGCCTTACTGCCATTGGCAATGTCTTCGGGTGATAAGAGTAAGCTGCTGGCCTTGCGGGCGGCAGACAATGCTTCTACGGCAGCTTTCTCACCAGTTCTTAGCTCTTTCTTCTTCGCTAAAAGGACTTTCTTCAACTGCAACAGACGGTTGTCGGTTGGATTGTATATCAGTTGCCGCTGTATGTTCTGCATTTGCAGGTCAATCCATGTCTCGGTTACATTGCCGTTGTCAAGCTGGCGTTTGTAAGCCTCAACCTCTGGAGTAAGTACGTCCATATCGCCACCGTTGGCATCCAACGTCTGTGACTGGATGGCTTTCTCTATGTCTGAACCGATGGCTGGTGCAGAGCCATAAGAAATGCCCTTGTTGATTTGCTGCTCCCTTGCCCTGCGTGCCGCCTCTATCTTCTCTGCGGTATGCAGGTTGTCTTGAAAAATCTTGTTGTTCATATCTTCTTTTGTCTTTTTGTTATTCCTCTTTATACATGATTTGTTCAGGTGCTTTTGCATCGTCCAAATCATCCTTGTATTGCAGTGCCACGTCTATTGCTTCCAAAAGGGTGGTTGCTTCCTTTTCCTCTCCCTCCTCATTCTCTATATCAATCGGGAACTTGCTTACCAAATATCCGTCCGTGGTCTTGCTGATGATAATGTCGCCATTCTCGTGGTTTGCGATATAGGAATTTGCCACGTCCTCAACGCCTACGTATTCCTTTTGGTCTTGCTCGTTGAATTTCCTTAGCTTCAACATCTTCATCTTGTACATGTCGGACTTGCCGCCATAGGGCGTAGCTTTCCTCTTGGGCTTCTTTTCTTCCTCTTCCGAAACGTCATTGTCCGTGGCTTTCTGAATGTCATTGCCGCCAAAGGCTTTCGCCATCAGTGCCACCTGACGTTTCCTGTGGTTTTCTGTATCGTCTAACCAGCTCATATCGTTCTACTTTTAGTTACAACTCAAAAATGGCGGCTTCGCTACCTTGAAGCACCACGGAACATGGCTACGCTTGTAATGGTGTACGGCTCCACTGAAAAACAGTTCTACTTTTGCCTTAAATATGATTGTATTTAGCTTATAACTGGACTGGATTATGACTACTTGGAAATGATGTTATGGAAATGTAAAAACAGACGTTATTTAGCCAATAATCATTAAAACACGGCAATCTACAGGCAATCTAATAAGTTCGCCTGTTATAAGGTGGGTATAAAAAGAAGTTGATATGAGACTGCAATACTATTTTATGGAAGATAAATTAAGACGGCTGATACAAAGCCGCAAAGTAAAAGTTGAGTTGAAAGGCGAACTTTATAGTGCCACGGATAATTATGACAACATCCAGTGGCGGTTGAAGTATCGCCTTGTTCCTAAAACCTAAAAATAAATCGCAGTCTCAATCAACCTCTTTTTCTTAGATATAACTGAAAGGCTTTTTACATCTTTTGTAGATACAGCGGCAAATCAAACAAGATGATTATCCGATTGTATTGGTTTGTCGTATCGCAAAGCCAATGTAGCCGTTCCCCAATTTCATCCAAAACCTTATATTCAATTCTCTCAACCTTGCTTAGGTCTAATTTTGGAGAAATGTTATCTAATATCCTGAAAAGGGTGGGTAATGGCGTATGCTTCATTCTTGCGAATGGAGAAACGCCACGTTCATTTTCCAACTTCATCAGCTTGCTTAGTTGCTTCTTTGCTTTTGCGTCCATCGTCATTGGCTATTCCACTTCTTTTCGCTGTCAGCCAATGCCTGCTTCTTGTATTCTTCGTCTGTCCATTCCGTTTTCCGCTCAACAAGGCTGTCAATCAAACCGCCCAAATCCTCGCAATAGACTTCATCATGTACGCTGACGACTTTCTTCTTGTCCGCTGAAAGTAGCGTGACAATATAGACATCCCTGCTTTCGTCCAAGCTGACGTAAACCCAGCCTTTGTGCAACACTCCGCTTACTCTTAGTGCCAGCGTGGCCATGTCGTTGTAAACCGTGGCCATGCGTTTGGAAACTCCCCAAGACATTACAACGTCCGTTGTCACGCCACACCGTATCTGACGGTTGATTTCATTAGCAATCTTCAATACAAATTCCTGTTCCATTTCGTTTGTCGTTCTTTAATTTCCACGGTAATAAACTTTGGAATGGAACTTTGGTGGGAAAGCAGACACTACAATTATAATAGTAACTGTACGTATGCCATAATACTACTTGTAGATGTTAATCGTAATTTGGAATTGACATGAAAATGGGAGTGCCTTTGGTCTAAAGACACCCCCCATTTCTTGATACATAGATTGTACTTTTCTATCTATCCCAATCATCGAAAGTCGGAATGTTGTCGTTTTTGTCTTGATGGTACATTTGTTCCTCTTGCTTCATATCCTTCAAAACCTTACGTGTCAGTTCATCATCTTTCCGCTTCTCAATGGAAATAATAATCGCCAACGTAACAATAATTGTTGTTGGTATAAGGAATACCCACCATAGGACTTTTGCCAGCGTATCACTTTCACGGTATTCTCCTTGATTGATAGTCTTTGAGCAAGCAAGGAATAACAGCCCGAAGATACCATAGAAACACGTCAGGAAAAACCAATTCCAAGCATTTCTGCCACGCCTTTTAGCCAGTATAGCGGAAAATATCGCCCACAGTATATTAAAAGCTGCGAATACTGCCCAAATCAAATACACACTTACAGCACCAACGCCTAATAATGATAAAATAACCTCTATTACATCCATGGTTTTGTTTTTTACTTACGTTTTACAAACTTCTGTTCATTAAACAACATAAAGACACCCTCTTTTCCCAAAAGACAAATATTGTACGCTTCACTGGCAAAATTATATTCAAATCCATCAGAACTAACGTAGTATGTAAAATCTCCATCTTTCATAGATACGTCCACAAAACGGTTTGGTTGTTTCTGGTATTTCTTTTCCATCTTGTTGCAACGTAGCAAATAGTCCTTATCTTGTTCCACAAAGGCATTTTCAGGTATCAAACAAGTCTCATATTCAAGTTTGGCAACTTTCATTCCCCCTGCATCGAGTAGTGAAATTTCAAATACATGTGGTAAATATACATCTTCTACATCATCTGCTAAAAGATTGCACTTCAACTTACGCTGATACGGCATTACTTCAATATAATTATAGCGGTCAATATCCAAATTTTCCAAACCACGACAATTATAAAGCGCACCTGTCAGTTGTGACTTAAAACATTGTATATCATTGCATAGAAGATGTCTATTGGGAAATTTGTCACCCCAAATAACAAACCATGAATTTAATCGTTTATCTTTTTGTATTCTAAAAGTCAATTCGCTATTATGAGAACCTCTTACATCCCTTTTACGTTCTTCATTCAGGTGTATAGGAACTCGGCTGTTAACTGAAATGCGTTTGCCGTCTATCTCTACTTTTCCTACTTCTATTGCATTATCTCCTTTTATGAAGTTATTGTATATCATCTTTTGCGCATTTGCATATTTCAACGTATCATTTGCATCTTCCAATGATATATAACCATCTTTACTGATAATACAGTAAAACCAATAATCAATTTTACTTTTGGGATTATCAGGCAACAGCATTGATATGGCTGTTAAGTCTATGCTTATCTTCGGTTGAACGGCAAGTTGCTCTGATGTGAATACACCATTTTCTTCAATGAGTTTCAAATAGCCACTTTCTTTCTCCTTTCTCTTCTGTTCCGCTATGGCGGCTCTCCGTTCATCATCTTTCTTCCATTCAGCTTGCACAACCTCTATTTCTCGTGGCGTAAGCCCCATATTTTCCAATACTCCATATCCCATTTCCATGCCATATCGGTAATAAATGGCCAAAAAGAAATTTTCTGCGCAGTCCAAATGTTTGTCAAGCGTGTTGATTGTTTTATCAAGCTCCACGCCTGAAACTATTTCATTTGCGTCTGCAAATATTGCCATAGCAAGGTCTTTATACTGACAAAAATAGGTTATCTTCCTTGCCATACTACTTGTTACATACGACTTCCTTTGTACTGCACTTTGCGCAGTAGCCGTTTCTGCCACTGATAAGGAAAGTAAAAGAGTGGCGGCTAACAACAAAATTTTCTTCTTCATCTTTTGGCGAATTTTACGGTCTAAACTCTGCGCAGCCAATAGAGTCCAATTTGTTTTTGTTTCAGCAAAGTTTATATATAAGGAAAGTGGGCTGCTCCTACCGTGCATACCCGAAAGCATCGCCAAACGCTTGTACAACGCACAGTAGGGCAACCCACTTGATATGAGCTGTCCTCTGTGCCTCGTTGTACTTTCTTAAATTGGCGATTTATCGAGTATAAGGCACTTCCTTTTTTATTTCCGCAATGTCTGTCCTATTGGACGGCGCGAAGATACAAAATTTATCTGGAATATGTTATAAGTCAAGCATATTTTGTATCTGCCGAAACTATGCTACTACTTTTTAGTGTTATATGGAATCCATGACTTTCAATGTAGCTGTCATGTATGGCATTCAGTAAGACTTACAATCTGACAAATTGACGCATTTGTACGGTGGTACGACATTTGTAAAAGAGTATATTAGTGCCATCGGCATTCGTTGTGCTTAAAAGCCCATTCTCGGACACAACGACAGTTTTCAACCAATCTTCCTGATGATTAAGATGGCGAAGTTCCTCTCCGTTACCAAGGATAGTCCACATTATTAACATAAGGTAAAAAGATTGTCATGGCTAATTATTCTGAAGAAAGGCTTGACCAAATTTGGGATAAAGGTCAGACTATAAGGGGTAAAAATCCTGATTTGTACCGACAGGACAAATACGGAAACGAAATGTATCGTTACTCTTATGGAAAGACAAGTCCAATGGGGTGGAATGTAGACCATTCCAAACCCCAAGCACTTGGTGGTACTGACCATTTGAACAATTTGCAGCCGATGAATAGTAGAGCGAACTCTTCCAAAGGTAAGCAGTACCCAAAGTAATGTTGCATTGTTCACACTCTAACCTTGCTGCAACAAGGTCATGAGTTCTATCAAAGCCGCTGTCAGTTTGGCACTATGACGGTGGCTTTTTTCTTTATAACGCTGCAAATATAACGGTTTATATCTGAATATATTGCATTTGCTCTTCTTTCAATCTCTATAAAGTGTCCAGCAAAGTACATGGCCACTCTGTAACGCCACTTCATTATTTTACCTGCCACACTTCTTATGCCACTTCTATATCACGCCACAACCTAATAAATCCGCCATTTCCAATCACTCTAAACCGAATAATAACTCTGTTGCAAGAAAAAAGCGATGCCACGCTATCTTTCCGCAAAGCTATTTTGCATAATTATCTACGCTCCAGACTATTACGTCTGAATGTAAGTCCTATGGCTTTGTCATGGCCATTGGTTTTGCCGTGGCAAAATTTAGGGTAATGTCGTATATAGTCACCATTTTTTATAATCAGAAATTACACTATCAATATTTGAATGTATTTCATTTTCTTCAAATGAACGTCTAATGTTATTAAGTCGGTCCAAACGCCCATGGCTCTTGCCCTTTTTCTTATAGTTTGTCATCATTAGTTCTACGTAATTATTCACGTCACTGATTTTATCACATAAAACTTTATCCGGCAATATTTTAATTTTCCTCATTATTGCCAATACTTTATTATAATAATCAACAAATTCCTTTACATCAACCTTTTCTAAAAAGCTTTTGTAGTTACGCATTTGCGTCAAGATTTCCTCATTTACTAAACGCAGGTCTTGAATCCTTTTCAATTCAACAAATTGAATTTTTCCACAATCGTCCACCCTAACAAGGTCTATACGTATCGTAGGTTCGTCATCCAATGTTATCGCAAACTCGGTATCCAAATAAGAGCCGTTCTTATACACCTCGCTTTGCACAAATTTTTCGCTGACTTTTTCCTCATCACCATTCTCCGCCTCTGGTAGTCCTTTGTTCTTTTTATTCTGACGAACCCTATATTTTATCGTTTCAAGCATTGACACGATTCTTTCAGGAGAAACATCTTCGTTTCCATAATGTAAGCCTAACTCTGATGCGACCTCCTTATCCACACCTAAATAGTTATTATGGATTCCAGCCTTAAACTTTCCGTTGTCATAACTCAACTTCATAATCGAGGCTCCTCTGTAATAAACACTTATATAATTGTCTTTTCTTACATTTATATAAATGTCCCATCTTCTCTCAATTTTCGCCACCAAGCAGGGTCTTTCTCTAGTGCGATAAACAAAGACGCATTCACATCCAACTTATCAAAATAACTCCGCAACTTTGAAATACTACTTATTCCCATAAGAACATTACGCTTTTAATTAAACATATTGACTACAAATATAGTTGATTTTCTTTCACTTTACTCATCATTTTTCCATATTCGCACGATAATCTTCCAGAAGAGGCCCTTTTAATTCATGCGGAATTTGAAAGCGAGGTTTGAACATATATATCGAATTGGCATGAGAATGACATTCAATGTAATCTTTTTCATGTTCCTCACAATCAATCACGACATACGAGTCGTCCGTAAAATCCAAATGTCCAGCCATTCCGTCATAAGGCATTTTCCAATCTGTTTCAACACGTTCCTTCATCTTCAGATAACGCTTCCAGCATATTTCAACAGACGGTACTTTATGCAAAACAATGGCAAGACGCACTTTCAAACAAGAAGCATCAAACACTTCAACAAAATTTTCCTCATCAAACCGTATGGCATCACCCGTCCGCCCACGGAATACGGAATGTTCCTTGTCGTAGTCTTCATCAAGATTTGAACAATACGACCTATCCACAAGTTGCCCGCCACAATCGTAAGCGAACGCCTCGGCAAACTGTCCGTACGAAACGTTTTTACCAAACGGGAGTTTGTAAACATACGCACAATAAATTCCATCCGAATGTTTCCCATTCACAATGCGTCCCAAAACCGCTTCCGCTTCTGACAATGAATGATAAAAACTCGAATTGGAAAGCCACACCTCAAACACTGGATATTTACAAACTTCCTTGATATAACGTCCTGACATATTAAAAACGTCAAGACGATAAAACACGTCCCCTACATAAGGTTGAGGATTTTCGGCCAGTTTCTTAAATTCTTCAAACTTCATAATTCCACATATTTCATCCTACAACAATGGCAACCTCCACACTGTCGCCAAGGCTATCGTCAACGTAAATGCCCCATTTCACATTGCGCAAAATGTCAGACGGCCAATCTTCCAAAAGCCAATTCAACTGTTCCAATTCACTCACTTGAAGCGGATGGGGTGCGTTTAAATCTATGAAAATGCAAAAAACGAAACCGTGACAGTGACTTAAACAGATTTCATCTGGCGAATTTAAGGATTCCATCACAGCATCCTCCAACCGCCTGAAACCCACGCCGTGACCTATCTGCACCACAGGTTCGCGCCTTTCCATATACAAACTTTCAATGTCTTTCACGTCAAGCGACAGGATTCTTTTCCCCTCGGCAATCCTCTTAATAAAATCTTTTATTGTTCCCATAAATAAAGAATTAGTTACTTACTAATACGAAGAAGGGTGCAAAGCTAAATGTTAAATCGGATATTTAGAACAATATTGACGAATAAAAGAACATATACGTCACCACCAACGATTGGAAAAAGGACAAGAAACGGATAAAAAACAAAAAGCCGCCTGCTGTTTTCAGCAGACGGCTTTATCTCAAATAAGAATTTCTATTCTATCGAAACATTATTCCGCGTCAGCACTCTCGGGAGCCTTGTCGATAAGGTCCATGAACTGGTCGAGCTTCGGAGTGATGATGATTTGCGTGCGGCGGTTGCGCTGCTTGCCGACGGCAGTGTCGTTGGATGTGACGGGATTGAACTCGCCGCGGCCTCCGGCTGTGAGCCTCTTCGGCTCAACGCCGTACTGGTTGATAAGCGCCTGCACCACGCTTGACGCACGGAGGCAAGACAAGTCCCAGTTGTTACGGATGTTCTTCATCGACGCTGAAGCGGTGTTGACTGGCACATTGTCGGTGTTACCCTCGATGAGCACGTCGTAATCCTTGTAGTCCTTGATGATTTTCGCGATTTTGCTGAGCGTCTCGGCGGCTCGTTCGTTGATTTCATAGCTGCCGCTCTTGTATAGCATATTGTCCGCCAGCGAGATGTAAACCACGCCCTTGAGCACCTGCACGTCAACCTCCTTCAGTTCTTCCTTGCTCAAGGAGCGTGTCAGGTTGTTGGTAAGTATCATGTTGAGCGAGTCGCTCTTGCTCTTCACCTCGACCAAGTGGCGTATGTACTGGTTTGACTCGTTGATTTGGTCTACCAGCTTCGATATGTTCACCGTAGTCTGGTTGCTGGCCGTGAGGCTCTTGTCGAGCGAGCTTTGGAGTGACTCGAGCGTGCTCTTCGACTGTTCGAGCTGCTCTTCGAGGCTGGCTACGCGGACGTTGCTTGCCGCGAGTTTCGCGTTGGTATCAGACAGCTTGTCCTGCGTGTCTTGGTATTTGCTTGTCAGTTCCTTGTTCTCCAGTTGGCAGTTCTCAAGCTGTTTCTTGCTTACACAGCTGCTTGCCAAGAGGCATCCCGCAATGAGCGAGAGGGCCAAAACATTCTTTTTCATACTATAAATATTTACGTTTGATTGGTAATTTGTCGCAAATTTACATATAAGACGTGCAATCCGCGCCAACGTTGAAAGGCATTAACTTAAATTAACCACGCCGCGCATGTATTCGCTTACGTCCAAACGCAATCCAATGCGCTCCAATCAAAGTCGGGGCGCATTGGAAGCTTGGCCGCATCTTCCGTCGTTCAGCAATACTGGAACTGATTTATTTGCGGGAATTTGGCCATCGTCTTCGACAGCTTAATCTTCCATATGCCATACGTCTGGCGTATGTTTTGCGGCAAGAGGTTGGCATCTCTCATCTTCATGAGCAAATCCCTCAGAGGAGAACCCGGGCTGGGCTGGGAATCATTCAACAAACCGGCACGGGCCAACTCCATGTTGGCTTCCATGTCGTCAATTTCCTTCTTGCCCTTGTCAACCATATAATCGTCAAGGCAGGAAAGGATAGCCGAGAAATTCTTAAAATCTACCATGACATTAAAGTTATAAATATTGTTACGCTACAAATATACGTTTTTATTGCGAGAAAGCAAAATATTACGGAAGAAAAACGCGCTTTTCCTTGGTTTTTAAACTTTTTTATCCGTTTTGCAAACAGATTGCAACACAAATGATACGTCTATATTACAATTTGCGGCAAAGTGGAACGTATTTCCAACAATTTAAAAGAAAAGCCTTCCCGTCGCACGACCAACGAGTCAAATATCAAGCTCGCGCGTGAGTATGCTTTCCAACTGCTCGGCCGAAAGGCGAAGGTGGAACTGCCCACGTATGGCCACCGATATGCGCCCGGTCTCCTCTGACACTACTATGGCTATCGCGTCGCTGTCCTGCGATATGCCCATGGCGGCGCGGTGGCGCAGTCCCAGCTCCTTGGGTATGTCGAAACTGTGGCTTACGGGCAGTATGCAGCCGGCGGCGCGTATGCGGTTCTTCGATATTACCATGGCCCCGTCGTGCAGCGGCGAGTTCTTGAAAAATATGTTTTCAATCAGCCGCTGGTTGATGTTGGCGTCAATTACGTCGCCGGTGGCTATCACCTCGTCGAGCGGCGTCAGCCTTTCGATGACGATGAGAGCGCCCACCTTGCTCTTGCCCATGCTCATACAGGCCATCACGACAGGCATTATGGCTTCTATGTCGCCGCGTTCTTTCTTTTCACCCGACGAGAACAAGCGTATGATGCTGTTCACCTTGCGGTGCGTGCCGAGGTTGTAAAGGAACTTGCGGATTTCTTCCTGGAACAGTATTATTATGGCAATGACACCCACGCTCACAAGCTTGTCCATGATGCTGCCAAGCAGGCGCATCTCAATCACCTGGCTCACGAGCAGCCAGATGAGGATGAATACCAGTATGCCTATGAACACATTGAGCGACCGCGACTCCTTCATGAGGCGGTATATGTAGTAAAGCATCAGTGCGACACAGGCAATGTCGATAAAGTCTTTTATGCCGAAATCAAACATATCTCATCGTTTCTTTTACCATTTTCACAGCATCGGCACACTCCTTCACGTCGTGTACGCGCAGGATGGATGCTCCGCCCATGGCCATGGCCAGCGTGTTAACCACCGTGGTGCCGTTAAGCGAGCCGTCGGCGTCGGTGCCGAGCAGGCGCGAAACCATCGACTTGCGCGACGCGCCGACAAGCACGGGCAACCCCATCTCGCGCAGGCAGCCCAACCGCGCGAGCACGGCGTAGTTCTCCTGCACGGTCTTGCCGAAGCCGAACCCCGGGTCAAGGATGATGTCCTTCTGCCCGAGCGAGCGCAGCAGCCGCACCTTCGGGGCAAAATCCTGCATGATGCTCTCCACGTTAGGGCGTGAAGACATTAATATATAAGGCACTCCGAGCCGCGCCACTTCGACGAACATAGGCGGCACGTCGGCTTCGGAATACTCACGGTAGGCTTCCTCCGTCATCTCCTCGCCGCCGAAAGCGCCGTCCACGTTGCCGCCCGACACGTCGTTGACGATGGCCGCGCCATACTCCTCTACGGCCATCCTGGCCACCTCGGGGCGGAAAGTGTCCACCGACACCACGGCCTCCGGCTGCGCCGAGCGCACCGCCTTCAAGGCCGCGCGCATGCGCTCCATCTCCTCCGCAGCCGTCACCCTCGCCGCGCCGGGGCGCGTAGAGTAAGCCCCCACGTCGACGATGGCGCCGCCCTCGGCCACAATCTGGTCGGCACGCGCCTTGATTTCATCGTCCGTCCGGCGGCGGCTGCCAGCATAAAACGAGTCGGGCGTGGCGTTGAGAATGCCCATCACCTGCGGCTCGGACAAGTCCATGAGCCTTCCGCCCACGTTGATTGTATATGGTATCATGCCTTTCATCGGTAGGCAAAGGTAAACAATAATATCGACACGGCGGCGGTTTTGACGTTTTTTATAACTAACAAAACATCAAAAATTCGGCACCAAAGCACAAGGCTAAAAAAATAAACACCACATGAATCAACATAAAGAAAAGTGCCTCACTTCTCTTCCGCATTAACCCCATTTAACCAAACTCTATTTATAAAGTGTTAACATTATATGTATGCCACACTAACTTTGCACTTAATAAATAGACAAAAGTATGGAAGCAAACAATGAACTTTTACGCAAATTCGGCTCAAGGGTACAACACTACCGAACCGTATTAGGCTTGTCGCAAGAGAAATTAGCCGACAAAGCAGGATTTCACAGAACATACATAGGTACGGTTGAACGCGGCGAAACAAACGTCACATTACTCAACATTTACAAATTAGCAGAAGCATTAGAGATTACTGTTGAGGACTTTTTCAACAATAAACCCATAAAATGACCTTTTAACACGATTTTTACAACATGGAAAAAGACACATTATTGAGAACTTTGGCAATCAACCACCCACTTTCCTACCAACCACACAAAAGTCAATACCGCCAGCGACAACTGCAAATAAAACAGTCGCTTGTCAACGAAGCCATATCATGGCCAGGCGAAAAAGAAGAAGGAAAATATATTTTCACAAAAGTATGGGAAAGTGACGGATACTCCATACAGTTTGGAAAATACGGCAAAGAGTATTACCGCGAACACAGGCGCAACGTTAACGACATGGTGCCGAGAATATTCAGGGACGGCAGTGAAATAGTTTTCGACGCCAGCTTCAGAGCCGTTTTCAGGCTCGTCGAAGAGCAATCACGCTGCAATAACGACGATGTAATCCTGACGTTGGCGTGCCTTTTCGTCAGGGACGCTTTCCTCATAGACCACAAGCAGACGGGAGACAAGTTCAGATACGCCCCTCCAGCCGAAGCGGTATCGTTCCTGCAAAGTGCCATCGGGCTGCATTACGGCATACCCGTAGAGGTTTTCCTGCATTACATTGACGCAATAGCATGGCAGGAAGACGTGAAATACTACACATTGGGTTATAACCAGAAAAAGACTTCGGGCGGACCAACAACCTGCTGACATACGCCCATTTCTGCGCCTGCCTGCTAGGAAAAGAGTCCTGGGCGGAGATGCTCAGCAGGTATTCGATGGGCGTTTCGCCGCTCCGCAAAAAAGACATTCCCAAATTCTTTCCCGAACTTAACACAAAATACTGACGTAGAAGCACCTATGTTCCATGCCTGAAACGATACGGCATGGAACTTTTTTCTTTCAATGCAGCCTGCGGTAAATCTCGTTCCCTATGCGCGTCACCACGCCGCAGACAAGCGCGTTGCCCATGAAGAACGCCCTCTTCGAAGGCGACTGGCCTTCCGTATGGTTGTCAGGGAACATGTCAAGCCGTTCAAGTTCTACGGGGACAAGCCCCTGAGCCTGCCGTCCATAGGGTCTCTCACCACATGCTTGAAGCGCGAAGGGGCCGCTCCGCCTTCCCCCGTGATGATTGTACGCGACGGACGGTCTAACGGATCAGGAAACGGCATGCCGCCCTCACTATATGAAAAGACAAAACCGTCCTTGGTCCTGCGTTCCTCATGCTTCGCCCCTTTCAAGTAAGCCCAACGCGACACGTCGGCATCATCAATATAATAATCATCTGTAACCAGTCCATGTTCATCCCCGGAGACGAGCACATCTCCCAAAGTCATACGTCGGCCGGCATATAGAGGCTCAACCTTTGCCGTCCAAATCTGTCCTCCGAGCATAACCCCGGCACTGCCGAACGGCCTTAGCTTGTTTGACTTATTAAAAGTATCACTCAAGTCGGCAAGGTCTTCGCCGTCACGCTTAAGAACGAAAGGCATCATTCCACCGAACAATCCTCCACCCGTACCACCTGCCACCGGAAAGGCCGTAGCAAATATTCCATCCTCAAAAAGCCATCGGGCAGGCTCGCCTATCATGCGCGCAATAACTGAGCCTTTCTTGTATGCTAACACATATACGCGTCGGCGGCGTTGCGGCATACCGTAATCGGCAGCATTGATAACTCTCCACTCCACAACATACTCTTGATTGGAAAGTGTTTGCAAGATGATTGCGAAGTCACGTCCGCGTTGCTTCGCAGGCGACAACAGCAGACGGTCAACATTCTCCAGAAAAAGTATTTCAGGAGCATGGTTGCCTTTTTCGCGTATGATGCGCTCAATTTGCCACCACAGCACACCTTTTTTACCTTCAATGCCAGCGGCCTGGCTCAATGTCCGGGCAACGGAATAATCCTGACAGGGGAAGCCGGCGCAAAGCATGTCATGGTCGGGAATGTCAGCCGTAGGTACTTTGGCAATATCATCGTTGACATGTCCGCCAGGCCCAAACCTTGCCACATAAACTTCCGAAGCGTGCTGCCGCTTCGTTGAAGGCTCAAATTGGTTGCTCCACACCACATGGAAAAAATCACGGTTGGCACGTTCAAGCCCAACCCTAAAGCCACCAACTCCGGCAAACAATTCAACAACTCTCATTTCTAAACCTGATTATTCTATCGAGATGCACTGATTACACACAATACATTTCGAAGTGCAAATATAACAAAAATCGCCCTAACCTACAAGTTCAATAGAAAACTTGTGAATAAAGATGCTACTCCCGAAGTAAAAAGTCATGACAAATAAAAATTGCGGAACAGGCTTCATGCACCCTGCCTTGCCACGCATTACGCCACAAAGAAGCATTGTCAAGCCCTTGTTTTGCCATGTCTGCATGGCAAAACAAGGGCAATATGCAATCGCAAATACGCCCTTCGCAACAGCAAAAGACGGTCTCCGGCACCATGAAAGGCGGCCTTTCGCAATGCAAAAGCCGTCTTTTGCATCCGTAACAACCGCCGGGCGAACGCCATATAACGGCAACTCACTGACACACAAGCCATTACGCAAGATGCCGAAAACCGCCGATGTTTCAGCCAAAAGCCTGTTGAATGCACGCCGCAGGCCGTCACAGGCCGTCAATAGAGCGCGATATGCAAAACCCGGCGGCCGTTTTGCATATTCCGTCTATGTGCCAAGCCATGTCCATTTTTAATGAAACAACATGATAACTCCAATATGTACAAGCTTTTATATACAGCCTCAACTTGCTTCAAACATGGCTGTCGGTAGCCGTCATGCCGCACCCCGATGCGGCATCCATAATACTTCCAAGACGGCAGATGATACAGGCTGCATACCATGGATGCCGCATCGGGGTGCGGCATGACAACTACCGACAGCCTGGATTAAAGCAGGATATAGCCATAAAAACGACAAAATAAAACGCCGTTTCACGCCCTTTTATTTTGCATTCCGCTCAGCTTGCACTATCTTTGCACCATAAAAAGAACGCGAGTTCGGTATAACGCTATTTTTCACAAACAGCGAAAAACGTCCTTTGTAGGGACATAATTCATTATGTCCGCACGCCGCGAAGAGGCGTATTACCCAAGCGCAACACTGTAAAAACGTTCTTTCAGAACGTACGGACATAATAAATTATGCCCCTACAAAGGATGCTTTCTTATGCCGGACTTACATTATAAAGAATGTGAAAATGGACATACCTGAACTTTACAAAATCTTCACCGAGCATCCGGTGGTTACGACCGACAGCCGCGACTGCCCCGAAGGCTCGCTCTTCTTCGCGCTGAAAGGCGCGTCGTTCAACGGCAACGCGTTCGCTGCGAAGGCTCTCGACGAGGGCTGCGCATACGCCGTAATCGACGAAAAGCAGTACGCCGTGGATGGCGACGGCCGCTACATACTGGTTGACGACTGCCTGAAAACGCTGCAACAACTGGCCAACCACCACCGCCGCGAGCTGGGAACGCGCATCGTAGGCATAACCGGCACGAACGGAAAGACCACCACCAAAGAGCTGCTGGCCGCCGTTCTGGGCGAGCGTTACAACGTGTTGTACACGCAAGGCAACTTCAACAACGACATCGGCGTGCCGAAAACGCTGCTGCGACTGACAAAGGAACACGACATAGCAGTAATTGAAATGGGAGCCAGCCATCCGGGCGACATCAAGACACTGGTTGACATCGTGGAACCCGACTGCGGCCTCATCACCAACGTGGGGCGCGCCCACCTGCAAGGATTCGGCTCGTTCGAGGGCGTCATAAGGACAAAGGGCGAACTGTACGACTATCTCCGCGCACACGGAGGCACGGCATTCGTCAACGCCGGCGACGAGCACCTTATGGGCATTGCGCACGGTCTTGACCTCGTTAAGTACGGCCTCAGCGGCACGGAGGGCGCAAAGGTAGAGGGCGAAGTGACCGTATGCGACCCGTACCTTAACTTCCGCTGGCGCACGGAGGGCGGCCCGTGGCGCGACGTGAAGACGCACATCATAGGCAGCTACAACCTGATGAACATGCTGGCCGCGGCCTGCGTGGGCCTGCACTTCGGCGTAACGAAGGAACAAATAAGCCACGCCCTCGCGTCATACGTGCCCCACAACAACCGCTCCGAACTGGAGCAAACGGCGCACAACAGCCTTATCATCGACGCGTACAACGCCAACCCCACCAGCATGGCAGCCGCACTGACCAACTTCCGCGACATGAAGGCTGACAGGAAGATGGCCATTCTGGGCGACATGAACGAGCTTGGAGCGGTCAGCGGAGAGGAACACCAGCGCGTGGCGGACTTCCTCCAGAACGCAGGTTTCGACATGGTGTGGCTCGTAGGGCCGGAGTTCGACAAGACAGACTGCACGTTCCGCAAGTTCAAAGACGTGGACGAAGTGAAAAAAGAGCTTGAAACCAGCCGTCCGGAAGGCTTCTGCATACTGATAAAAGGCAGCAACTCAATACGCCTGTACCAGCTTAAGGAGTGGCTGTAAGGGTTCTTAGGAATTTAAAGAAGTTATTTTCAGAAGTTAAAGAAGTTAAAGGAGTTAGAGAAGTTAAAGCCATATGCCTTGCCAGTTGTGTATAAATCCTATCAGCAAAACATACGGCTTTAACTTCTCTAACTCCTTTAACTTCTATAAATTCTTATCTTCCCAATTCTTCCCTGACATACTTTTCAAATCGCTTTAGCCCTTCCAGCATTACTTGCCGGGAGCAAGCTATGTTCACGCGGACGAACGGACGCTCCGTCTCACCGTACATCTCGCCGTCGTTGAGCCATAATTTCTCACGGTGCAGAAGCTCGTCCACGATGATGGTTGACGGCTTGCCGAGCGCCGCGCAGTCGAGCCATACAAGGTAAGTGGCCTCGAGCTTGGTGACAGGTATTTGCGGAATGTTCTCCTCGAAAAACCTTTTCAGGCACTCGTAATTGCCGTGCAGATACGCAAGAAGCTGCTCAAGCCACTCCTCGCCGCCGTTATACGCCGCCTGCAAGGCCGTCACACCGAACGGATTTACGTCGCAAACCTCGTTTATGTTGATAGCCCTGTCTATGCGCCGGCGCACGTCCTCGTCGGCCGCAGTTATGTTGGCAATCTGCGTCCCGGCAATGTTGAAGGTCTTGGTAGGCGCGGTACACGTAGCCGAATGCAGCAGAAACTCGTCCGAAAGCGACGCGAACGGAGTGTACTTGTATCCCGGCATCACGATATCGCAGTGTATTTCGTCAGACAGCACGAACATTCCGTGCCTCATGCAGATGTCGCCCATGCGGCGCAATTCGTCAGGAGTCCAAGCCCGTCCGGCCGGGTTGTGCGGATTACATAGCAGGAAAACCTTGACCCGTGGGTCGGCTGCACGCCGCTCGAAGTCGTCGAAATCCACGGTATAAGTGCCGTCGGCGTAAACCAGTTTGTTGTCTTCCAGCACACAGCCGTTGTTCCTTATGGAAGAGAAAAAGCAGTTGTACACCGGTGTCTGCACAAGCACCTTGTCACCGGGCGACGTCATCGCCTTGATTACAGCCGACACGGCAGGCACCACTCCGCTGGTATATATCATCCACTCACGCCGCATACGCCAGCCGTGGCGGCGGTCGAACCAGTTTATGACGGCCTCGTAATAAGAGTCAGGCACATGCTCGTAGCCGAACACCCCGTGCTCAACCCTCTTGCGCAAAGCCTCGATTACGCAGGGCGCAGTACGGAAATCCATGTCCGCAACCCACATCGGAAGCGCGCCGTCCACCTCTCCGCCGTCCCACTTCTCGCTGTCTGTGCCGCGGCGGTCAACAATCTCGTCGAAATCAAATCTTGCCATTACATTGTTATAATAAGTTACACATCAATGGCGCAAAGTTACTAAAGATGCGCCGTAAAAAGTGTAGACAAATTACAGTATGTCGCCGTTTTTTATCAAAAAGTCAATAAAATAGGTTGAAGATGGCACACCTATGGATGTTTTTTTGTACTTTCGCAAATTGTAAAGTCAACTTAACGGAAACAAAACGCAACGTATTTCAAGGATATAAAAACCATTATACTGAAATGAAACAAAGCGATGTAAAGCCTGCAACTGGCAAGTTAGGCATATTGTGCGTCGGTCTCGGCGCCGTCAGTTCCACGTTCATCACAGGCGTACTGATGATACGCAAAGGCATGGGAAAGCCCGTCGGCTCAATCACGCAGATGGCGAAAATACGCGTTGGAAGAGGAGACGGGAAGCAATACAGGCATGTTGCCGACATCGTTCCGATGCCAAAGTTGGACGACCTGGTGTTCGGAGCATGGGACATACTGCCCGACAACGCCTTCGAAAGCGCGCTCAACGCAGAGGTGCTGAAGGACAGGGACATCTATCCCGTAAAGCAAGAGCTTGAGAACATACGGCCGATGAAGGGCGTTTACGACCCCGACTACGTCAAGGCAATCGACGGAACATGGGTCAAGGACACGCGCCTCACACGCTGGGAACTCATGGAGCAGGTACGCGAAGACATCCGCACGTTCAAGCAGGAGCACGGATGCGGGCGCGTAGTGGTAATCTGGGCTGCCTCAACAGAGATTTACGTACCGCGCTGCAAGGAAGTACACGACAGCTTGGACACGCTTGAAGCGGCCATGAAGGCTGACGACCGCGAGCACATCGCGCCGTCGATGTGCTACGCATACGCCGCCATTGCCGAAGGGGCACCGTTCATAATGGGCGCGCCGAACACATGTATCGACATACCGGCGATGTGGCAATTAGCTGAAAAATGCCGCGTACCGATTGCCGGAAAGGACTTCAAGACAGGGCAGACGATGATGAAGACCGTACTCTCGGCGGCTTTCCTGACGCGCATGTTGGGCGTAAACGGATGGTTCTCTACCAACATTCTCGGCAACAGGGACGGCCTTGTGCTCGACGTTCCGGAGAATTTCAAGACCAAGGAGGTAAGCAAGCTCGGCGTAATCGACACCATTCTGAAGAAAGAAGAGTACCCCGACCTCTACTCGGACATATTCCACAAGGTGCGCATCAACTACTATCCGCCGCGCGGCGACGACAAGGAAGGCTGGGACAACATCGACATCTTCGGCTGGATGGGCTACCCAATGCAGATAAAAGTTGACTTCCTGTGCAAAGACTCCATACTGGCAGCCCCCCTGCTGCTCGACCTTGCACTGCTGGGCGACCTCGCCGCAAGGGCCGGAAGGCACGGCATACAGGAGTGGTTGTCGTTCTACCTGAAGAGCCCGATGCACACCGACGAGGAGAAACCAGTGCACGACCTGTTCCAACAGTACACGATGCTTAAGAACGCAATACGCGAGATGGGCGGGTTTGAAGCCGACGAGGAGATTGACTGACGTGCTTACGATGAAGAAAATACTGTTGATATCGCTACCGGCAGTGCCGGCAGCGATATTTTTTATAGCATACCTGCTGGCATTAAGGCCGTTTTCGGTAAAGAGGATGGCAGCCTGCACGGCACTGATAGAATGCAAGTCGCACTACGAGCTGCTGGCCGACGGCAAGCCCGTGGCCTGCTTCAAGACATTGGGCGACAGCCTCACACCCGAATGCCTGTCGCTAAAGACAGACTCAACCGTGACCACGCGCACATACACCACAGCCATATGGGTGAACCGCTGGCCGCTGCTGCCGTCGTGCGCAGGCTTGCTGCTGACCGTCAACAGCGACAGCACGGCCGAGAAAAGGCTCACACAGACAGGGGAAAAACTGCCTGCAATAGTAAGCAAAGCCATAGGCAAGCTGACGGAAAACATACGACAGCTCGACCACATGGCTGAAGAAACCGACTATTACATGAAAACCCATAACGTAAACGATGACGGCTACAACGTCATGGCGGAACTTGACGAGAGCCTGAAGACGCGCAGGGAGAAAGCCGAAAGGCTGCTCGCCGCACTCGAAGGCGCAGCCGAGAAGAAGCGGCTTGCCATGAGGCTTGTGACTGAATACACCCTTATACGCCGCGACACGGCAGGACGCGCCGTGCGCACGGCGTGCCGACTGATGACGGCAGACCGCACCAGGCCGCTGCGCCTGCTGCAAACCGCCGACCGGCAGATGCCCGACGGCGCGTCGGCTGTACACCTTAATATATGGCCGAGACCCGACATCGATGCCGGCGACAGCCTCGCCATAGCCTCATACGCAGGCTGCAACGCCTACGGCTACGCACCCACGGCAGCCAAGGCGCAGGCGTTCAAGGGCGCGGCAAAGGGCAACGGGCAGCACGACGTGCCGCCGATGCTCGCGCCAGACGGCTCGCCCGTGTTCACGGAGCGCGGACGGTTTGCCGGCATAAGCATACACGGGCGCATAGAAAAAGCCGCCGATGCAGGCTTCGGACTTAAACACCTGATGCCATGAAAAACACTTTTACCTTATTTATTATAGTCCTGCTGACGCTGCTGACGGCATGTACAAGGAAGACACCTGCGGACACCGCCATAACCATACACGGCAAATACACATACCGCGGAGCCGTGACCGACGGGCGGCCTGACGGCTACGGGGTGCTGCTTAGCGGCGACTCGGCCGTGTACAGCGGACAATGGAAGGCAGGGAAGAGGCACGGACGCGCCACCGTAACCGACCCACAGGGGCGCACGGTGCAGGCGATATTCCGCGCGGACACCGTAGTGCGCGGCACCGTGGCCGACAGCCTCGGCACTTACCGGGGTGAGCTTGACAGCCTCTTCCGCCCCTGCGGCCACGGCATCTGGCGCGGACGAGACGGCAGCCACTATGACGGGGCGTGGCGAGAGGGACGGAGAAACGGCTTCGGATGCGGCCTGACAGCACAGGGCAAGGTGCAAACGGGCGAATGGAAGGACGGCGCGTACCGCGGAGAACGCATGACTTACACCGCCGAGCGCATCTACGGCATTGACATATCGCGCTACCAGCACGGCAAGGGGCGCAAGAAATACGCAATAAACTGGGGCAAACTGCGCATAACCCACTTGGGCGACATAAGCAGGAAGAAGGTGAGCGGCAAGGTAGACTACCCCGTGTCGTTCGTCTACATCAAGTCAACCGAAGGCGCGTCGGTGCGCAATCCGTATTACCTAAGCGACTACCGCGCGGCGCGCAGGCGCGGCATACCCGTCGGCGCGTACCACTTTTTCTCCACAAAATCCACCGCGAAGAAGCAGGCACAATACTTCCTGCGCCACTCGCGCTTCTCGAAAGGCGACCTGCCGCCCGTGCTCGACGTGGAGCCTACGGCCTCGCAAATAAGGCAGATGGGCGGCACGGCGGCCATGTTCAGCCGCATACGCACATGGCTCGGCATCGTGCAGAGGCGCACCGGGGTGCGCCCGATACTCTACGTGAGCCAGCAGTTCGTCAACAAATACCTGCCCGAAGCGCCCGACCTGATGCGCGACTACCTTGTATGGATAGCCCGCTACGGCGAATACCGCCCCGACGTGCGCCTGGCCGTATGGCAACTGTGCCCCGACGGACGCGTGAGCGGCATACACGGCGAGGTGGACATCAACGTGTTCAACGGCTACCACGACCGCTTCGAGCGGTTTCTGAAGGAGGAGACGATAAGGTAATACGGTGGAAAATATAAAGAATGCAGCCTTTGTAGGGACATAATTCATTATGTCCGCACGCCGCGAAGAGGCGTATTACCCAAGCGTAGCAAATGAAAAACGTTCTTTCAGAACGTTCGGACATAATGAATTATGTCCCTACAAAGGCAACGTTCTTATATCTGCCTTACACGCATCTGTAACCCGTTGATAATCAGACAAGTTATAAAAGGCCGCCTTTCGCAATGCGAAAGGCGGCCTTTTAGCGTGTCAAAGACGGCCTTTCGGAAGGCGAAAGGCCGTCTTTGGCAAAATCATACGTACTTCACGATGACCGTAATCTTGGTGAAACTGTACCTCGTGGCTTTCCTGCCATAGGCGTAAGGGCCGGTACACTTCATCATGTAAACGCGGTTCTGCCCCTTGCCGCGCACGGTGAGCACCAGCATCAGGCCGTCGTCCGTGCGCCACTCGGTGAAGTCGCCCGTGGCAGCCTCGCGCCTGAAGGCTGCGGCGAAGCGGCTTATGTCGGCGTTTGTAAGCTCAAGCACCTTCACCACACGTTGTATTTTGCGCGTCTTAGGGTCGCGCTCCACAGCCGAAGTGAACTTGCTCTGCCCCACCGACGAGTGGTTTTCTACCAGCCGGTCGATGCTGTTCTGACTGAAAGCCGAGGCGGCCAGCCCTACGAGCAGCGTCAAAATGAGAAATATCCTGCGTGTAATCATTGCGGTTTCTTTTTAGTTCAACATATCTTCCACCTGCCTGCGCAGCTCCGGGTCGTCGATGCTGCCGAGCACGTCGGCCTCCGCCCGGTCGGCCACCGAGCCTTGCCCTACCCTCTTTTCTACGCGCTCCGCGTCGGCGAGAGCACGGCGAATGTCGCCCTGTATGCGGCTAAGGTCGTCGGTGCGGACACCGTTCTCTATGACATAACTGCCCCCGTAAAGGCGCGCCAGAGCCTTGTCCTCGCGGTAATCAATGTAAGCCCAAACACCAAGCAGCAACAAAACTGCCGCCGCAACGCCACACACGGCGCGCCTGAAAACCGGCACGAGCCGCGCCCTGCGCCCCTCGCCGGCCTGCATAGAGCCGAAGGCGGCGAAGACGGGGCGGTACTTCTCAAGCTCCTGCGGCAGTCCCTTGCGGCTGAACAGGCGGTAGAGCCTGCGCTCCTCGGCCAGTGTAGTCTCGCCGTCGAAGAAGCGGCGCACGAGCCTTTCGGTGTCTTTTATTTCCCTGTTATTCATCTTCCAAACTGTCAAGATAATATTTCCTCACGGCCATGCGCGCCCGGCTTAGCTGCTTGCGCACGGCGGCCTCGCTCGCGCCGGTCAGCTGGGCTATTTCGTCCATAGGCATACCGTCGATGTGGCGCAGGCGGAGCACTACCTGCTGCGCGGCTGGCAGTGTGTCGATTACTTTCATTACGTGCGCGAAGGTGTCGCCGTCCATACCCTCCTGGGGCACCGCCTGCACAGCCGCAAGCTCCAAGGGCACGGTCTGCCTGCGGCGGCGCAGGCGGTCGACGCAGAGGTTTCGCACGAGAACTTTCGCCAACGGAGCCACCGGGCGGCGCAGGGTGTCGGCCATAAGGCAGCTTCAACAGTGCGTCCTGCACGGCATCCTCCGCGTCGGCGGCACTGCCGAGCAAGCCCGTGGCCGCCTGAAGCAACATCGGGCGCATGGCCTCGGCCTCGTGTTGAAAGTCCTCCTTCGTCATGTAAAGCGTCTGCTATCCGTCAAATGGCAGCCTGATTTAACTTAAATTCAGTATAAGAATTTATCTTCCTAACAGAATAAAAACTCTTGCTTTTTGAGCTCCAATCGGTCAATTGGTAACTGTCATTCCGCGCTCCGACGCGGAATCCAGTGTAAACAGTCTGTCTTTTCCATGTTATTTGTACTGGATTCCGCGTCGGAGCGCGGAATGACAGTTACCAACCGACCGCTTGAAGTAGGATTATAAACACATTCTCCCTATATCAAACTCACGTCGTTTCAGAATTTATTGAGCTTCGACGTGTCTATATGCGACACGCCCGAGCCTGTGAACTCCGTCTTGTCGGCCGTGCCGGAGAGTTGGATGTCTATTTGTCCGCTCGTGCCTATGTCGATGCTTTGGCAGTCGAGCGCGAGCTTGAAGCGGCCTATTCCGCTGCATTCAAGCCGTGCCTGCCCATCAGAATAGCTTATGTCGTAATCGCTCTTGCCGTCGATGCTCATGTCAAGGGTAGCCGCCCTAAACTTGCCTTGCAACTTGTCAACGCCCGAATTAACCACGGTTATGCCGTCGGCTGTGACGTCGCAAGTATTGGAAGACTGCCCGTAGTTGGTGTATTCAAAGCCACCGTCAAGCGTGATTGTGCCGTCCATGCCGTACACTCCGCTGTTGGTACACTTCAACGACGAGCCTTTTATGCCGCCGTCAAGTTTCATATTGCCGTGGTTTGTGATTTTAGTGCGCCCTGAAACGATGTAGCAGTTGTCTATACTTAGCATCCCGTTGTTGCTGACTGACAACTCCTGCGCGGAGATTGACGGCGTTTTGACGGAACATTGGCCGTTGTTCGAGATGGAGACGGTGGCGTCCTGCCCCTTGCATGATATGCCGTCAACATCAAAAGACAGCGCGCCGTTGTTAACAACGTCAAGACTCCTGGGCGCGAACTGCCCCGCCTTGAACACCGTGCTGCCGTTGTTTTGGATGATGTTCAGCTCCGGGGCGGTGATGTCAAGCGTCAAGGTATTGAGAAAATCTATGTTCGCGTTCACCCTGTTCTCGTCTTTCTGCTTTACGACAAGGCGGTTCTTGGAGACGTAAAATTCGCTCCTGTCGAGCGCGTCCTTGTCTCCGCGCACCACCACTTTATAGTCCGCGCCGCACGTATAGTTCACAATCACGCTCGTGTTGACCGTCAATCCGCTGAAATTACGCAGGTTGAGGGTGCGCTCCACAGAGCCGGTAGATGCCACGCGGGCAAGCTCCGCAGTTGGGTTTGACGACAAGTTCTTGTCTGTTCCGCCGCAAGCCGACAGCGAGAACACCGCCGCACAGGCGGTAATTGCCAATGTCTTGATGTTCATGATATTCCGTTTTAAATTGTCATACGTTTACCCTTATTACGAAGAAAAGCCGTATTTGTGACATAGGGAAACGTGTTTTTTCATGTTTTTGGCGAAAAAACGCGCGGCAAAGTATAATAAAAGGCTGCGCGCCCGGCGGCAGGGCGGCAGCCTTCTTGACTGAAATTCTGATTAAAAAGAGAACGTGCGCGTAAGCGTTCCGTCGTAAGTCACGATGTCGATGCTCACCTCGTCGCCTGCGGCAGGCTCGATGGGTAGGCGCGACGCGGCAATGCTTACGTATGCCGTGGTAGTGTAATACTCGGGCACTCCGGCCTGGTCGTGGTACAGGGCGAGGCGTACGAGGCGCGTACCGTCGGCCCGGTAGTCAACGCCAAGGCATACAAGACCGAGCGTCTGCGTGCCATACAAGCCGTCAACCGCGCCCGTCTTGATGCCAAGTTCAAGGTTGAGATACTTGCCGTTGGCGCTCTTCCATGAGCTGACAAAGTCCACGGGGTCGGCCTTCACGCCGTCCTTCACGTCGGCAATGTCGGTCACCGGCGGCACAAGCACCTGCGTAAGGCCGAGCGGCTCAGCGCGGTACGTGCCGCCGTCGGCCTCCACCTTATTATAATATAGCAACGCACGGTACACTGTGTCGGGGCGTTCCATCCAGCCTACGGTCACCGCACGGGTAAGGTAAAGCCGCTCGCCGTCGTCGGTCTCAACGCTTACCATGCGCGCGTCGGCATCGGTCTGCGCCTCGACAAAGTCGGCACGCATGTCGGAGAGAGGGCCGTCGCCGGTGTCATACGCCTCGTTTTCACACGCAAAAAGCGCGAAAACAAGCAGCAGGAGGATGTATTTCAGGCTGCGTCTCATCGCGTGGCGTTAAGATAGTTGACAACAGGGTTGGCATACATGGTGAGCATCCGCTCCATAAGATACGGCTCGTCTTTCGACGGAATGTCGATTTTTGCAAGCTGTCCGGCAAGGTATTTCTCAAACGCGGCCTTCTCTTCAGCCGTGTATTTGCCGCTGAAAGCGCTGTCGCCGTGCAGAATGTCGAGAGCTGCATAGTTGCAGGGATAAAGGCGATAGTTGCTGTGTATGCCCTGGTCTATGTGTGCAGCAATCACGTCAAACACCTCTGTCTTAGGCGTTGAGGGGTCGAGCGAGTCGAGCCAGGCGTCGATGCACGGCGCACACTGGTAGTGGACGCGCCCCTTGTAGCCTGTTATTCCGGTGCGCATACTCTCTATGTCGTCCTCGGCCGACTTCTTCCAGTCGGCGTTGTCGCGCTTCAATTGGAACTCGCGCGCCTTCAGGTAGTCGCAGGGGTCGTACTCATACGATATTGCCAGCGGCACAATGTGCAGGCGGCGCAGCTTTTCCACAACGTCGCCGCGGCCTCCGCCTATTGCCATCATCTTCAGGATTGCAGGCTGGGTGCGGTCGTCTGAATCCTTGGCGCGCCCCTCGCGCTGGGCTATCCATATGTTGTCGTGCTTCTCCTCGATGACGAAGTGCATGTAGTCGGACATCAGGCGGCTTGCCAGCAACGTCTCCTTGGGCGACAATCCGCGCCTTACGATGAACGACTTGTTCACCCTTACCAGGTCTTTAACCCACGGAAGGGCGAGCAGGTTGTCGCCGATTGCTATTTCACAAGTGGTATTAAAGCCGTTGTCTATAAGCAGTTTGTCAAGAAAACCAGAGTCAAGCACGATGTCACGGTGATTGCTTACGAACGTATAACGGCGCGACTTGTCTACCGCTGAAGCGTCCATGTCGCAGCCGGTAGTAAGCTTATCGACCAAAGACTGTATGAAACCGTAACAGAACGAGACCTGAAATTCAAGGTTTGTCTTGCACGAAAGCATCTTCTCGCGCACCTTCTCAAAAGGCAAACCGGGCACGGCGTAAGCCAGAACCTGCCTGAACTGCCCGTCGGCAAGCAACCGCTCGAACACCTGCGGCAGCTCTTCCGGCTCGAAAGGACGGATGCTGTCAAATTCAACGGGAACTTTCATAGATGTCAAGATTTAATATTACAAGTAATTAAAAACGTCAAGGGCATAATTAAAAACCTTATCCCCTTGACGCCTTAAACTCAATAAAAATTTATCTGAACTGGTTTTCCACGATGTCGGTAAGCACGTCGGTCATGCTAAGGCCAGCCGCCTTGACCTGTTGCGGAATGAAGCTCGTAGCCGTCATGCCGGGAGTGGTGTTGATTTCAATCATGTTCACCTTGTCCACTTCCTGCCCGTCGCTGCCCTTGCCGCGGCTGATGATGTAGTCAATGCGTATAATTCCGTTGCAGTGCAGTATGTCATAAATTTGGCTCGTGATTTCTTCTACGCGCTTGGTCGTTTCAGGAGAAAGGCGCGCCGGCGTGATTTCCTGTACCTGTCCGTTGTACTTCGCGTCATAATCGAAGAACTCACGCTGCGTAACAACTTCCGTGGCAGGCAGCACCACGCTCTTTTCGTGCGTCTTGTAACAGCCGATTGATATCTCCGTACCGTCTATAAACTGCTCCACCATGACGTCCTCGCTCTCAAGCATGGCCTTGCGTATGGCCGGGGCAAGCTGGTCCTTGTTCTTCACCTTGGACACGCCGAAGCTGCTGCCGTCGGCCGCAGGCTTGACGAAACACGGCATACCTATGCGCTCCTCGATTTCGTCGTCGCTGACAATCTCCTCATATCCCTTGCGGATGAGCAGGCTGTCGGCCACGCGGACACCGTAGCCGCGAAGGTATTGGTTGAGCACGAACTTGTTGAAAGTCAACGCCTCCACAAGCACTCCACTTGTAGAGTAAGGCAAATGGACAAGCTCGAAATAACCTTGAAGTATGCCGTTCTCGCCCGGCGTGCCGTGTATTGTGATGTAAGCGTAGTCGAATTGCACTAATTTGCCGTTCTCCATGAACGAAAAGTCGTTGCGGTCAATAGGCGCGGTTGTGCCGTCAGACAGTTCCACGTGCCAGTCAAGATTCTTCACAACGACGATATAGACATTGTACCTTTCCTTGTCAAAGAAATAATAAAGCCCTTGGGCCGAACGCAAAGAGACGCCATACTCGGAAGAATTACCTCCGCACACGATGGCAACGGTTCTCTTGAGATTTTTCATAAAGTATGCTTATTTAAATTCATTTCCTTTTATATAAACCCTCCACTTGTCTATAAGCCGCTCCATGTCGTCGGGAAGCGGAGAGGTGAAATCCATCTGCCGGCCCGTAGCCGGATGCACAAAGCCCAACGTCTTGGCATGAAGCGCCTGCCGCGGACATGTCTTGAAGCAGTTTTCTATGAACTGGCGGTAGCTGCCCGTGCGGTTGCCGCGCAATATCTCGGTACCTCCGTAACGCTCGTCGGCAAAGAGCGGATGGCCTATATGCCGCATGTGCGCCCTTATCTGATGCGTGCGTCCCGTTTCAAGGATGCACTCCACAAGGGTGACATACCCAAAACGCTCTATAACGCGGTAATGAGTTACGGCAGGTTTGCCTGTTTCTGAATCAGGAGGGAACACCGCCATGCGCATGCGTTCTCTCGGGTCGCGCCCTATATTGCCCTCAATGCGGCCTTCATCTTCGGTGAAATTTCCCCATACAAGGGCGTTATAGCTACGGTGAGTGGTCTTGTTGAAGAATTGCAGGCCGAGCTTTGTCTTTGCATTTGGCGTCTTAGCTACAACCAACAGGCCGCTCGTATCTTTGTCAATGCGGTGCACCAAGCCCACTTCCGGGTCGTTGGGGTCATACGTAGGCACGTCTTTCATGTGCCAGGCTACGGCATTCACGAGCGTACCGTGCCAGTTACCGCATCCCGGATGCACAACAAGTCCGGCAGGCTTGTTTATCACCATAAGCTCCGGGTCCTCGTAAACGATGTCAAGCGGAATGTCCTCCGGCTCGATGGTGTTGTCATATTGCGGCCTGTCAAGCATCAACGTAATCACGTCGAGGGGACGCACCCTGTAATTGCTCTTAACCGGGCGGTCGTTGACATGCACGAAACCGGCATCGGCCGCACGCTGTATACGGTTGCGGCTGGTGTGCTGCAGTTTCTTCAGCATGAACTTGTCAATGCGCAACGGCTCCTGTCCCTTGTCTACAACGACACGCAAATGCTCATACAGCTGTTGCCCGTCATCGTCGTCCAACTCAATGTCGTCGATAAAATCTTCTGCCATGGCTGATTGATGCAAATAGTCCTGACGCTCAAAGATTACTGTTCCGGCCCGGTAACAACCTCGAACTCGTCTACGTCGCCGTTCTGCTCCGGCCCGGTGTAAAGCACTCCGTCTGACGGCGGCAACGCCGTCGCAGAATCTCCGAGCTCATCATAAAACTCGGGTTCGGCAAACACTATGGAGTCGTTCATGTCGCGCATACCATCACCCACCTGCATTACAATGACATCATTGACCGAAACCTTCTGTCCGTTCTGCAACAGCCTTCCCTTCGACTTCAGCCCATACAGCCACTCTCCTTCACCCGGTATATATTCCGTAGGCCCTATCTTGAAGCCCATGGCTATCAACTTGGCGCGCGCCTCGCGGTAAGAGCAGTTGTCTATAATGTCGGGGATGGTGAGCATAGGCGAATGCGAAGAGTTGATTACCACATACATCACGCGTCCCGACTTCACCTTCTTGCCCGGTTCAGGCGACTGTTCAAGGATGCAGTCAGGCGGCAACGTCTTGACATATCCGGTATCACTCACCACGATGCCAAGCCCTTGTCCCGTCAAGATGTGCTCCGCGTCGGCGAAAGACTTGCGCCTTACGTCGGGCACGGTTATCTCCTCGCCGTGGTGGGTATATATGTCAAGACCGACCTTCACGCCCCAACACAACAAGACGATGACAACCAGCATCGAGGCAAGGTTCAGCCAAAGCCTCAAGCTGAAGATTTTTCTGAAGAAATCTTTTGTCTTCATTCCTGTCGTATGTTTTCCTGCAAAGGTATGAAAAAAACAGAAAGAAGCAAAGACATCGCTTTACTTCTTTCTTTTTACAGTTCAATTTCTTACGTGCTGACGGTTACTTTCCGTGGTGCTCGTCAGAAACTGTAAGCTTCTTGCGACCCTTTGCGCGGCGCGCAGCAAGCACGCGGCGGCCGTTTTTCGTTGCCATTCTCTCACGGAAACCGTGCTTGTTCACCCTACGCCTGTTGTGCGGCTGAAATGTTCTTTTCATATTCTTGTTTTTATTTTGTTGTTATTCGTTTCCACACTTTGGGCTGCAAAAGTACACATTTCTTTTCAAACAACCAAGGATTAAGTGTTTTTTAGGTCTTTGTTTTATGCTTTTTTCTAAAAAAATAGTAACTTTGCAGCCTGAAAGTCAACTTTTTAGGCGTACGAGGCCATGCCAACGGACGGAGCGGAGGCTTGCGCGTTGGTATCGTAACGCCAACCGGCAAACAGACAACAACATTTAATTACACATACAAAATGATTAACTCACAGGAAATAAAGAAAGGTACATGCATCCGCATGGACAACCAAGTATGGATTTGCATCGACTTCCAGCACGTAAAACCGGGCAAGGGCAACACCGTGATGCGCACCAAGCTGAAGAACGTTACCGACGGACGTGTGCTTGAGCGCACATTCCAGATTGGATTCAAACTCGAGGACGTACGCATAGAGCACCGCCCCTACCAGTATCTCTATGAAGACCCTACGGGACTTATCTTCATGAACCAGGAGACATTCGAGCAGCTTCCAATCAGCCGCGACAGCATCGTTGGCGTTGACTACATGAAGGAAGGCGACGTTGTGGAAGTAGTAACCGACACAACAGACGGCACGATTCTCTACGCCGAGATGCCCGTCAAGACCAACCTGCGCGTAACCCACAGCGAGCCGGGCGTGAAAGGCGATACCGCCACCAACGCCACCAAGCCCGCAACGCTTGAGACCGGTGTCGAGGTACGCGTGCCGCTGTTCATCAACGAGGGTGACCTCATCCAGATTGACACACGCGACGGCAGCTACCTCAGCCGCGTAAAAGAATAACCGGCTTTATCGGAATAAAAGAAGCAAAGGGAGTCAAAGAAGTTAAAGACAACAGCTTTCAGGGTCAGGCTCGACAATAAAGCATACGTCTTTAACTCCTTCGTCTCCCTTTATTTCTTCAAAACACATGGAACTTAAAGACAAGCCTTGTGTCTTTAAATCCTCAAACGCCTTAACTTCCTAAACTACTGATAGCATGAGATACTCTTTCATCGTTCCCGTATACAACCGTCCCGACGAAGTAGACGAACTCCTTGCAAGCCTTACTACGCAGACCATCAAAGATTTTGAGGTGATAATCGTGGAAGACGGCAGCTCCGTGACGTGCAAGGACGTGTGCGCAAAATACGCCGGCAGGCTCGACCTGCACTACTACGCCAAACCGAACAGCGGCCCGGGGCAGAGCCGCAACTACGGCGCGGAACGCTCGAAGGGCGAATACCTGATAGTGCTCGACTCCGATGTCGTCCTGCCCGAAGGCTATCTTCAGGCCGTTGACAGCGAACTTGGCCGCGAACCGGCCGACGCCTTCGGCGGTCCCGACCGGGCGCACGCCTCGTTCACCGACACGCAAAAGGCCATAAGCTACTCCATGACAAGCTTCTTCACCACTGGCGGAATACGCGGAGGCAAGAAAAAGCTCGACAAGTTCTACCCACGCTCCTACAACATGGGCATACGCCGCGACGTCTACCTGCGCCTCGGAGGCTTCTCCAAGATGCGCTTCGGCGAAGACATCGACTTCAGCATACGCATATTCAAGGCCGGATGCCGCTGCCGCCTGTTCCCCGAGGCATGGGTGTGGCACAAGCGGCGCACCGACTTCCGCAAGTTCTTCCGCCAGGTGTACAACAGCGGCATAGCGCGCATCAACCTTTACAAGAAATACCCCGAGTCGCTCAAGCTCGTCCACATGCTGCCCATGGTGTTCACCGTCGGCGTCTGCGCGCTCGTGCTAACATCGGCCGTAGGGCGCGTGCTCATGGCATACGACGACATACACCGCTGGTACTGGCTGTGCGCCGCACCGTGGCTGCCCATACTGCTTTACAGCCTGCTCATCGCCGCCGACTCCACCGCCGCCAACAAAAACCTCAAGGTAGGCCTTCTTAGCGTCCCGGCGGCGTTCATCCAGCTCTTCGGTTACGGCTGTGGCTTCATCAACGCATGGTGGAAACGCTGCGTAAAAGGACAAGACGAATTCCACGCTTTTGAGAAAACGTTTTACAAATGAGAATTTAGAGTTGGGAATCTGCAATTCTAAATTCTCAATTAAACTACCATGAACAAACTTTCCATAAACCAATGGGCGGAGGAAGACCGCCCACGCGAAAAACTGATGAAGCACGGCGCGGCGGTGCTGACCAACGCCGAGCTGCTGGCAATACTCATAGGCTCCGGCTCGCAGGACGAAAGTGCCGTAGACCTGATGAAGCGCGTGCTCGCCGACTGCGGCAACAACCTCAACACGCTGGGCAAGAAAACCATTGACGAACTGGCCGGCGGCCGCTACAAAGGCCTCGGCCCGGCAAAAGCCGTGACAATCATCGCCGCCTGCGAACTGGGCAAACGACGGCAGGCTGAAAAGGCCGAAGAGCGCCAAAAGCTCGACTCTGCCGCCGCAATATACGAATACATGCTACCGAAAATGCAGGACTTGCCCGAAGAAGAGGCGTGGGTGCTGCTCATGAACCAGAACTTCAAGCTGATAAAAGGCGTCATGTTGTCGCACGGCGGAATCACCGAGACCGCCGTAGACATACGCCTCGCCGTGAAGAACGCCCTGCTATGCAACGCCACCGTCGTAGCCCTATGCCACAACCACCCAAGCGGCAACACCCGGCCAAGCAGCGACGACGACCGCCTGACACAGCGCATGAAGAAAGCCTGCGAACTGATGCGCCTGCACTTTCTCGACCACCTCATAGTCACCGACGGCCGGTATTACAGCTATTCCGAGGAAGGTAGGCTGTAACACCACACAACAAATGGCATCGGACAAAACATCCAACCACAACAAACACCATATTTAAAAACGGCAAAGGCGGCATATCGCAATTTGACATGCCGCCTTTGCCGTTCAAATCAGCCACAACTTACAACCGCAGTAATGCCCGTCAGGCGCATCTTGCCATGCCCTCACGCACGCGGCAGACCGCCTGCTCCGCGCCGTCACAGCTCAACAGGTAGGTGCGGCCACTGCGCAGCTTCAGGTAGAAGGCGTCGGAGTAACGCCCTACGTACTCGAAATGAGAGCCGAGGCCGCCACCCGAAAACCAGCCGATGAAACCGCAGAACGCGCCGCTGCCCCAGAAGCGGAACATGTCAGAGCCGCTGCCTGCAAACATCCCGGCCTCGGCAATGTCGGCATAACGGAACGTCTTGCACCCAAGCACACGACGCAGCACGAGCGCGTCTGCCGCCAGCACCACGCTACGCGGCGAAATCAAATGGAAATAAAGCAGCAAACCGACGACAAAAACCGTAATCAACAGCATTATGACAAAAGGCGCAACGTAAAACGGCTCGCGCAGCAGCATATACCACGCAGGCACAAACACGGCCGCAAGCAGCCCCCATACTCCCACCGTGACATAGCGCACCGTCCGCGACTTCACAACTTTATATGTCAACTTAGAAATGTCATCCATGCCTTATAATCAGTCAATAAAACATTCTTAAAAACAATATTGCCGAACAAGAACTAAGCAATAAAAGTATTTCAATCAAGATATTTTTTCAAAAATCCTATCAGACCGAACAATGCGGCAGCATCCAAATCCCAATGATTTCCATCTGTATATATCCTGTTCGGTTCCTTTATCTTTTTCTTTTCAGACTTTGAAGCACCCAAAAGGACTTCCAGATAAGCGTAAATCTTTGTCTTCTTGGCTGGTATTGTCAACGGCTTACCATTTCTCCAAGGCAAATCGACATCTTTCAAAGACTCTTCATAACCGTTCCAACAATCCATGACAGCTTGGTTTTCAGGATTTATTATCCTTTCCAACAAGTCTTCCAACGTTCCACCGCCAATATTGTCAGGCAATAAAAACAACTCAAAATCCACACTGTTACGTTCTCCCCAATCAATGAGTTCCTCCCTACGCGCGTTGCAATCGTTGTCCGCATCAAACACAACAAGATTAACTCCGCCGTCATCAGACGTCCTTTTCATCAGGTTGACATAAACGGCCTCTTTATCTTTCGACCTCAAATTTGTATAGCCTCCGGTACTGATTACGCAATCATTGACAACATCGACAGACCATATGTGCTCAATCAACTGCTCTATGAAACGCTTGTCAGCCGGACCCTCGACAAAAACCTTAAAATCATTCCTCATCGCCGTATTTCTATTTCTTTGTCGATAGCCTCCTTCAAAGCATCATATGAATATCTATATGACTGATAGCCTTTCTTGCTTGTTCTGGCAATGTCATACACATTGACAAGACTTTGAAACACCGCGTTTTCCTGCATCGCATTTTTCAATCCCTGCAAGCAATCAAGATTATGAGTCGTTACGAATAGCTGGACATTGTGCGACAAGGTAAAGCCAAGTATCGCACGCCACATCTTCACATGCGCACTATAATGAAGCCCATTGTCAAGCTCGTCTATCAACACCATATTATTGTCCTCATTAGCTATCGTGGAAACGATATTTATCATACGCCTTACACCGTCACCGGCCATGCTTATAGGCAAAAGTTCCTGTACCCCTCCGACCTTGATGTATAGTCCGTCAGGCAAAGCCTCTACCGACTCTATCGACGGGTCAAAGTTCTTCAACGCGTCTATCACCTGTTGTTTGCCGTTGCGCCTCACCAGCGTTGCAAAATTTGCCATTGCGTTTCCGTCGCCTTTATCTGCTGAAAGGAACAGACAATTCAGATTTTCATGATATGCCTTGTCGATGGCCTGCTGCATCGTGTTGTCATTGCCCATGAACAATGACGAATGATACGGATAATCATCACCGCCGTCAACGCCGAAATCAAAGTCTATCTGCTTTATAAGCGAATGGGCATACGACAAACTTGAAGAAGAATCCGTACTGTTGGCCAACACGGCACCGAACGTCAGTCGCCTTACACCGCCTTCAACGGAGGCCTTCAACAGAGGCTTGTTTGCGAAATCAAGATTATGAAACATATACCTCATCCCGTCTATCGTGGCGAATTGGGCATTCCTTAGATTATTGGCACGTGTCGGCACCCATGGATTGGACATTCCCGAAAGCATGAATATGGCTTCAAGTATCGACGTTTTACCGACATTGTTTGCCCCCACAATAACATTCAGGCTTGCCAATCCGTCTATCTTCAGATGGTCTATCCCCCTGAAATTACATATCTCAATATCGTAAAAATAAGAAGACATAATCTACCGTTTATAATCAATGCAACCACACAAAAACGTTTAATTCAAATACCACAAGTTACGTTTGCCTTTTACAACGAGAATGTAAACGGGCGTGAAAGGAGACTTGCTTTCTATTTCCAAAGTGCAGCTTATCTTATGCAAAGATAGCACAAATAAGGCTGAATGCAAAATAAAAGCAAACAAAATAAGAATTTATTTATATAGCTAAACAACCACGGCACAACGGCCTTTATGCCAACGCTTTGCGAAAGACGGCAAACCGCGTTGCAAAAGGCCGTGTTTCACCGTTCAAAAGACGGCCTTTCACCGTGCGGTTTGCCGCAAGTTGGAATGTAGGAGTAAAAAGGTTTAACGGCAAGAAAGCATAGGGCCGAAACCACCTGACAAGAGCCCGGCAAAAAAACGAAGGGCGCGCCGCTCACGCGGTGCGCCCTCCAAATTAACTTAAACAACACAGCTGAAACACTCTTGTCTCATTGTGTACTGTCCGGCAATTACTGTCTGTATGCCGGGTTCTGGAATGCCTGCCTCTCTTCCGGAGTCATCTCCATTGCGTCGAGCTGACCCTGCGGAATCGGGCGGAGATAGTAGTCGAGAGGTATGTCGCGCTTGATTGTCTCCGGCGTTACAGAGTTTGCTTCCATTCCGCAGATGGTGTATTCCTTCGCACGCTCATGCCATGTCTGTGTACGTGCAAGGTCAAGCCAGCGGCGAGTCTCGCCAAAGTATTCGCGGCTAAGCTCGTCGAGGATGTAATTGATAGCGTCCTCTTCCGCCATGTTGTCAAGGTCAGGAGTCTCTGCCGTCAATTGCGCGCTGAAGTCAGCCTCGTAAACTTCGTTCTTCGCATTGCTGAAACGCCACTTGCCGGCACGGGCACGGATAACGTTTATGCACTCGCGCGCTGAATATCCAGACTGCGGCGTTGCACCCTTTACTACGGCCTCGGCTGCTACGAAGTAGAAGTCAGAGAAATACAGGATGTTGAACGGACGTGTGCTGCCTGCATTCGGCTGCCCTACGGTGCCGGCGTTGTCGGTACGGTAAACACCGAGTTTCCACAGCATCGGGTACTTCAGACGGCTGATAGCGCTGAAAGGCACAACATAGTCTGAACGGCCGGGCACTTCAAAACCACCTACAGCATTATCTGTTGTCAGCTTGACACCTGAACGAAGTACACCTTCAGGGTTTTCTTCAGTTGGTGCCACTTCGTAAACTACATCATCATCAACAAAAGACAATATTGCACCGCCTACAGGCACTTCCATGCCGTTAGCATTGATAGCTGCAGTGAGTCCGCCATAGTTAGCCTGGTCAAGATTCCAGTTTGAACGGAATACGGTAGTGAAAGTACCGTCGTAACGAGAGTCTTCGGTCTTGTTTTTGAACGTTTCGTAGAACACATTGTGAGACGGAGCCATACGTGTCCAAGGACGGCCGAGGTCCTGGGTTGCGGCACGGAGCACGGGAGTGAACGATGCGCCGTTGTCGGCACGCTTGGCTGTCATGTTGGGATAGTTCCATGTTACCATCCAAACCGCGAAGTTGTCGGGAGCAGCACCGCTACCGTAGCTCAAAGAACCGCCGTTGAACTCCTCGCTGTTCTCTGTGTGGTCTGCATAGAGCATAACCTCGCTGTTGCGGTCGTTGGAACCGAGGTGAACGTCATAATACGTGGGCTGGAGAGAGAACGGACCAGGGTTAGTTATACCCTCAATGGCCAGATTGTAAGCCTCCTGGAAGTACCACTGTGCATCGTGGCCGTCCGGGTCTGTACGGTCACATTCCGGATAAGTCGGAATATTCTTCGGATTCTCAAGCCACCAGCCGTAAGCCAGGTAAGCCTTGGCAAGAGCGAGGCGCGCGGCGTTCTTAGTCAGTCCGCCGGTGAGACGTCCCGTCTCGGGCAGGTTCTCAACAGCCAGCTTCAGGTCGGGGAATACAGCCTTCGTGTAAACCTCGGGCACGGTGTTGCGTACAGAATAACGAGTAGGAGAAGTGTTGAACTTCAGCTCGCCTGCACCGAAATCGAGTGGCACGCCTCCGAATGTCTGAACGAGGCGCAAGTAGTCGTATGCGCGGAAGAAACGGGCCTCGCTGATGAGCGCCTCGCTCGTACCTGCGGCCGTTCCGTTCTCGATAATGCCGCTCGCGGTGTTGATATACGTGAACGCATTGCCCCAAAGAGCGTCTGAACGGCTCGTCTGCGCGTTGAGCTGGCCTACACCCGAGAGGTCGGCATCCTTGAAGTTGCCGTCGGCGTCGTGGCCGTAGGTGTACTCGTCGGTGCCGGTTTCACAGATACAGTAATAGTAAGCGTAGCCGTAAGTGTCGCGCAGGTGGGCGTAAAGAGCTGTAAGTCCGCTCTCAATACCCTGCTCCGTGCCGAAGAAACTCGGGTCGAAATCGGTACGCGGCTGCTCGTCCAATATGTCAGAGCATGAACTAAGCATCAGCAATCCCATGGACGCTATGCCTAAATTCCTTATTTTTGTTTTTAACGTATTCATGGTTTGTCGATTTTAGAAAGTCAGATTTATACCGAATAAGAAATTACGTGTAGACGGAGTATTGTAACCCACAACCGGCAGTTTGTGCGCTCCGGTGTAGCCCTCCATCGTCACAGCCATGGTGCTTCCGTCGTTGCTGACTGTGTTGGTCTCGGGGTCGAGGCCGCACTCGTTGGTGAACGGAGAGAAGAGGACGAACGGGTTTTGCACCGTAAAGTAAGCGCGCAGCTTGCTGATGCCGAAGTCCTTAACGGCCTTGAAGCGTGCGAAGTCGTAGCCAAGGGTGATGGCGCGTACCTTCAGGTAGCCTGCGTCGAAGTAACCGAGGGTGCTGCCGTACTTCGGGTTGTCGCTTGACATGATGCCACCCGGCTTCGGATACTTGGCGTCGGTGTTGGTCTCTGTCCAGTAGTCAACGTCGATTTGTCCGCGACGGCCTGACAACATGTTGAGGTAACCGTTAGAAGAGTGGAGTGTACTGATAAGCGTACCGCCAATCTGGAACGCTCCGATGAGCGAGAAGTCGAAGCCCTTATAGTAAACGTTGGTGTTGAAACCACCCACGAGGTCAGGCTCCATGTCCTGCACCTGCATGTCGTCGGCGCCGATAGCGCGTACAGGTGTGCCGTCCGCATTGTATTCACCGGTGTACTCAACCTTAATCATACCTACGTTGCCGCCCGGCTCGAGGATGTTGAGATACGGGTCGCCTTCCTGCCAGAGGCCGATTTTCTTATAGTCGTAGATTACGTCAATCGGGTGGCCTACGAACCAGCGGTTGCCGCGGTCTTCCTTAGCACCTGAAGCAAGCTCGACAAGTTCGTTGTGGTTGTAGTAGAAGTTGATGCCTGCATCCCATGTCCAGCCGTTCTTGTTGTCAAGAATGATGCCGTTAAGACTGAACTCGAAACCTGTGTTGCGTGTCTTTCCGACGTTGGCCATGTAGCTGCCCACACCCGAAGTAGACGGGAGCGAAACGCTGAGGAGCAAGTCCTTGGTGTTCTGGATGTAATACTCCATGGTACCGTTCAACCTGCCGCTGAAGAACGAGAAGTCAACACCGAAGTTCCATGTAGAAGAGTATTCCCAGCTAAGTTCGTCGTTGGGAAGCGTTGAAACATAGTAACCGCGGAGGAAGCCTGTGCTTGCCGGACCGAAGTTGTACGGACGTGCGCTAAGCGCGCCAAGGGTAGAATACGGGTCAACGCTCTGGTTAGAAGTCTGTCCGTAACCTACACGCAGCTTGATGTTGTCAATCCACTTGACATCTTGCAGGAAGCTCTCGCGCGAGATGTTCCATCCGGCAGAAACTGCGGGGTATGTATGCCACTGGTGTCCCTTTGCCAGACGTGAAGAACCGTCGGAACGGACAGCCGCTGAAATCATGTACTTGTTGTCGTAGGTGTACATGATACGGCCCATCCACGACATAAGTCCGCTCTGCCAGTAGTCTTGGTTTGCAGGATTTACTGATACCTCGTCGGTAGCATAACCTATGTTGTAATACTGGAAGTATTCAGCGGGGATGCCGCGGCCAGACATGTACGTGCGCTCAAACGTTGTCTGCTCGGCAGAATAAAGGCCTGTGAAGTTTACGTGGTGTTTCTCCGCGAAGGTGCGGTCGTATGTGAGAAGGTTCTCCACTACCCAGTTTCTCGTAACGTCCTGCTGTACCGATGCGCTGTTCACAGCATCCGGGTTGGTGCTGGTAACGCCTGTTCCGGTGAACACGCCCGTCTTTGATGTACGGTAGTTCAAGCCGACGTTGATGCGGTAGCTGAGTCCCTCAATCCACGGGCACTTAACCTCGGCGAACATCGTATTGTAAGAACCGAGGCCGCGCTCCTCGTTGAGCCATGTGTCCTCAAGGCTCTCGGCCACGTCCTTCGTGAGCACCCAAGTCTCGTCGAGAGGCATCTTGATTGTACGCTTGAGGTTGCCTTCCTCATCGTACGGAGAAGCCAACGGGCTCATTGACAGCACGTTGTATATGCCGACGTTTCCGCCCTTTGTCTCGTGGTAGTTGGTATTGGTAGAAAGGCCGAAGCGGAAATACTTGCCCACGCTCTGGTCGAAGTTACCACGGATAGCCACACGGTCATAGCCCTGTGTCGGGATGACGGCCTCGTCATGGTAGTAGCTTGCGCCGAAGCTGTAGCTTCCGCCCTGTGTTCCGCCCTGTATGCTCACGTCGTGGCTGTGGCTGATACCTGTACGGTAGAACAAGTCCTGCCAGTCGGTGTTGTTGTCGTTGCTCTCGTCGAGGGTGTTCTCGTAGAGTCCGGCGTACTCACGCATGGCAGCATACTTCTTACCGTTCATCATCGGGTACTTGTGGAACACGGTCTTGAAGCCCACGTAAGCGTTGTAGCTTACCTTGGCTGGCGAACCCTGCATACCTTTCACGGTGGTGATAAGGATGACACCGTTGGCACCGCGGCTACCGTAGATGGCGGTTGCGGATGCGTCCTTCAGGATGTCCATTGACTTGATGTCGCCCGGGTTGATGTCCGAGAGCTGCCCCATGAAGGGTATACCGTCAAGCACGATGAGCGGGTCGTTGCTTGCGTTGAGCGAACGCTGGCCGCGGATACGAATCTGCATTTCCGCACCCGGCTTTGAAGAAGTCTGCGTCATGAGCACACCTGCTACACGGCCCTGGAGCGCCTGGGCTGCGTTGGTAGCAGCAATCTGGTTCAGCTCGGCACCGCTGACGTTAGCAACCGAACCGGTAACGGCCTCGCGCCTCTGCGTACCGTAACCGATGACAACCACCTCGTTAAGGTTGTGCTTCTCTTCCTCGAGGGTGATTGTAAGCTTCGTCTTGTTGCCTACAGTGATTTCCTGCGTAACGTAGCCGATGTAAGAGATTTCGAGCACGTCCGAAGGATTTGCCTGGATTTTGAAGTTTCCGTCCATGTCGGCTACGACACCGGTAGACGAGCCCTTCACCTTGATGGTAGCACCGATGAGCGGACCTGCCGCGTCACTGACGTTACCCGTCACCGTCACTTTCTGCTGCACGGCCATCGGGGCGTTAACGCCCGCGTTCTCCGGTGGAGCTGCAAGTGAAACTGCAAAAGCATTGGAAGCGGCGCAGACCATTCCGAGTGCCAGCACTACGCCCTTCAAGTTTGATTTAGATTTTGAATAATCCATAGTCTTTTGAGTTACCTAAGTTAAACAATATAGTATTAGTTAAAAAATGCCACATTATTGATACTTATTTATATATTTGCAAAATATTTCGACACAGCCGCACGCTCCGTCGGCACACATCTCACGGCCGCCTTTCAACGACCTTCCACATTCATCGGCAAATCCCACACATCCGCAGTTGCCTTGTAAGCACCTTAATTTTAATAAAGCCTTAACGTGATGAACTGACAGGTTCGCAATGTTATTTAAAGTAAAGTTTACTTTCAAAAGGCAAAATTATATTATTTATGCAAACGCCACATTTGTAATTGTCTCATATGTATTTCATTTTGTTGCATTGTCTTAAAAAATGCGATTTAAAGCCGTAAAAACGGCGTTTTTTGGCACGTATTCGTGTAATCGGACACTTAAATCAGCGTGATTGCATGTAAAAAACAGAAACAAATACTGACGAATAAAAAACGGGAAATCACGACAAACATCATGTGGGGAACCCGTCTGCCGGACTAAATGTGAAAACAACCGGCTGAACAAGAAACGGAACGGGGCAAGACTGACGGCTTGCCACCAGCCAAGGTGTACGGTTTCGTAAAAGTACCTGCCGCTTATGTTCGGCTGTAAGGATGCCGGCCGGTAATTAAGAAAACCGCAAGATTGCAAATATGACGCAACAAACATGCTTGCACCCAGGCCTGCGGATGAACCCAGTTTGCCGCCTTTCGCGCTGCAAAAGGCCATGAATTGCACGCTAAAAGGCCGTCTTTCGCTTTGCGGAAGACGGCCTTTTGGAAACAAACTGACAATCAGCCAGTTACATGTCTGAAAGATTATTTCTCGGAATAAAGCACTTGGATGACGGTCTGCCCCACAGCTCCGAGCGTCGCGCGGTCGATCTGCTCCATGTCGTCGTTTACCGTATGCCACGTAGGCCCGAACGTGCTCTGCTGGCAGTCGGGGTAAAATGCAATGATGTCGATTGTCGGTATTTTCGCCTTCTCGTTCACAGGGATGTGGTCATCGGTAACCATGGCGCCGTCCCTGTCGACGAAATGGCTGCCGAAACCTACCACCTGCGCCGCAGCCCACACTTTCTTGACTATGTCGGAAGCGTAGTGCATAGACATCCCTTCACGCCAGAACTGCGAGCCTTGGCCTCCGACCATGTCGAGCAGGATGCCGAAACGCGCCTTGTAACCCTGCTTGTGGGGGTTGGCTGACCAGTGCTGCGCGCCTAACGCGAAAGAATCGCCGGTATCGGGAACGTCGCTCCACGCCGGCACTCCCCAGTCCTCGGCGTCGAAACATACGAAGTCTACGCCCACGGCAAGCTTTGTCGTGTCAGAATGCAGCAACCGCGCCACCTCAAGCATCACGGCTATGCCGCTCGCGCCGTCGTTAGCCCCAAGCACGGGCTTGCGCCAGTTGGTGCTGTCGGGGTCGTTGTCGGCCCACGGACGCGTGTCCCAATGGGCGCAGAGCAATATGCGCTCGGACAGGTCGGGACGGTAAGAGGCTATTATGTTGTTGGCATTCAGCGGCGTGCCGTCATATCCGTTGAGAGTGACGCGCTGCTCGGTAACGTCCATGCCATACTGCCTGAACTTGCCTGCAAGCCACTCCCCACACCGCTCGTGGGCCTCGCTGTTCATGGTGCGCGGCCCGAAAGAGCACTGCTTCTCGCAGAAAGCATATGCGCTGTCGGCGTTGAACGCCGGGCCTGCCGGCTGCATTACGACATCGTCGCCGCCGGCTGAAGCCGCCTTCTTGTTGCTGTTGCACGCAGCGAAAAGCGACAATAATGAAAGTAAAAAGATGGATTTCAAGATATTCATACTTATAATTTGTTTGCTCACAGGTCTCAAACGGGCTGGCAAATTCACCAGCCACACTTCCGCACCCGTACAAAAGCACATGATGAATCCGCATCAACAGAATGATGCGTTAACACTAAAACTATTTATTCCGTATTCTGTTTTCCTGCACTTCGGCCATCACCCTCAACCAGTTGCCGCCCCATATACGGGCAATGTCACACTCGCTGTAACGGCGACGGAGCAGATGAAGCGTGAAGTTTAACATCTCGGAAGAGTCCGCCAAGCCCCTTACACCGCCATCGCCGTCGAAGTCGGTGCCAATGCCTACGTGCTCTATGCCCATTATGCCGACGGCGTGCTCAAGATGGGCAATGGCGTCAAGCACCGTAGCCTCCGTCCCGTCGTTACGCAGGAAACCGTGATACAGCGTGATGTGGGCCACCCCACCCTTGGCCGCAAGCGCCCGAAGCTGGTCGTCGGTGAGGTTGCGCGGCACGTCGCAGAGCGTCTTACAGTTGCTGTGACTGCACACTATGGGTTGGCTGCTGATGTCGAGCGCGTCGTAAAAGCTCTTCTCCGAAGCGTGGCTCATGTCCACCATCACGCCGCACCGGTTCATTTCTGTGATTACCTCGGCTCCGAACGCGCTCACTCCGCCGTGCGTAGAGCATCCGCGCGCACTGTCGCAGATGTCGTTGTCGCCGTTATGACACAGCGTGATGTACACCACTCCGCGCCGTGCAAAGTGCTCGACGTTGGCCAAGTCGTGCTCAAGAGCCAGCCCGTTTTCTATCCCGAACATTATGGAATGCCGCCCGGCACGCTTGTTTTCGTACAAATGAGAAGGTGAAGTGGCAAGGGCAAGGTAGCGGTTGTTGCCTTCTACTATCCCCTCAAGCGTGTCGAAGATGTGGTCGGCGTATGCTTTCGGACTGTCAAACCGCGGCTCCACCTTGTCGGCAAACGCCTCGCCGGGCTTGGGCTGCGGCAGATAAGCGGCCATTATGACCGCATCCTGGCGGCCTTCGTCCATCTTGTGAAGGTCAACAAGTATGCGTGGGTCGCGACGGTCGAAGTGTATGCCCTGCGGAAAGAACATCGGCGTGTCGCAATGCGTGTCCAAAGTGAGAACATTCCGGTGAACGGCCTTGGCCTCGGCAAACTCCGCCGCACGGCCGACAAGCCACCTGAAGAGGGGCAGCCCACTGTCTTCAAGCCATTCGGGATGCCACTGCACGCCCATGACCGGCTTGAACTCGCAGCTCTCTATGGCCTCAACCACCCCGTCGGGCGACACCGCAGACACGGTGAAACGCCGTCCGCAGGCACGCACCGCCTGATGATGGAACGAGTTGACGGCCAGCGTATCCTTATTATATAAGGTGGAAAGCACCGAGCCTTGGACTATTTTCACCGTGTGTGTAGGCTCGTTGCGGTCGGCGTCCTGACTGTGCTTCAACAGCGGCAGGATGCCTTCTTTTCCACAGGCCGGCTTCAACCTGCCCGTGGCAAAGCCTTCGGCGATGTCTTGCTCCACTTCTCCGCCCAACGCGGCTGCCAGCACCTGTATGCCGCGGCATATCCCGAGGATGGGCAACTGGCGGTTAAACGCCAGGCATACGGTAGTCAGTTCGGCCTTGTCGCGCTCACGATTGACAGAATGCAGGCTTGGCGACGGTTCTTCGCCGACCCACAACGGATTTACATCTCCGCCCCCGGTAAGCAGCAATCCGTCAATGCGGTCGAGCGTATTGATGACGGATTCCTTGTCCGCCAACGGCGGAATGATGACCGGCACGCCGCCGGCCGCAACTACAGACCTGTAGTAACGGTCTGCCAAACGCGTCTCACCGTCGGCGAAATTGCCTGTAAGTCCAATCACAGGCCTGCGCTCCGCCTCGGGAAAACGCGAATACACAGCGTCCAGACAGCCTTCAAGGTCAAAGGGTCTCATCGTCGTATGCGCCTGATTATTTCCTCAAATCCTGCGGCACGGGCACTTCCCTCTTGATGCTTTGTTCAAGGGAAATAAGCGTTTCTGTAGCCACCACGCCCGGAATGCCCTGCATCTGATTGTTCAACAAGTCCATAAGCTGCTCGTTATCGCGTGCATACAGCTTCACAAGCATGGTGTAAGGGCCGGTGGTGAAGTGGCACTCCACTATTTCTGGAATATGCTCCAAGCGCTCCACCACAGACTTGTACATGTTGCCGCGCTCAAGAGTTATGCCGACGTATGTGCACGTAGAGTAGCCAAGGCTTTTCGCGTTGACATCGAATCCGCTGCCGGTGATTACGCCGTTCTCAATCAGGTGCTGCACGCGCTGGTGTATCGCGGCGCGCGAAACTCCACATTCCGCCGCAACATCCTTGAACGGTATGCGGGCGTTCTTAGACAATATGCTAAGAATTTTCCTGTCAAGACTGTCTATTTTTTCCATTTCCAAAGGTTATTTTTTGTTTTTCTTACCTGTGCAAGGTTATAATTACATTTTTTAATAATGCGAGCAAATATAGTCATTAAAAATGAAACGCGCAACATTTTGACAGTATTTTTCGCCGATTTAGGGCATTATGAAATAAAAAAGGGAAGCTTTTAACAGCTTCCCTCCTGTTCTTTTGACAAACGAATATTATTTGTCAGCCTTGCCCTTCACCGTATTTTCAGGCTTGGCCACACCTATCCTCGACTTTCCCGTGGTTGCTTTCGGCCGCGCCTTGTCGGCCGCCGCCTTCTTCACAGCCACCACCTCGACGGTGAAGACAAGCGTGCTGTAAGGCTTGATTTTACCTGCCTGGCGCTCTCCGTAAGCCAGGTTGTAAGGTATGTACAGCTCCCACTTGCTGCCTACGGGCATCATCGTGAGGGCCTCTGTCCATCCCTTTATAACCTGGTTGGGGCGGAACTTGGTCACAGGGTCTTTCCTTTTATAGCTGCTGTCAAACACTGTGCCGTCCAGAAGGCGGCCTTCATACTTGACAGAAACCTCGTCCTTCTCGCCGGCAACGTCGCCCGTACCCTTTACAAGCACCTTGTATTGCAGGCCGCTGGGCGTTGTCAACACTCCGGGTTTCTGTTTATTGGCAGCCAGGAATTCCTCTCCCTCTTTCCTTGTGGCGGCGTTACGTTCATCGACGGCCTGCTTGAAAGCCTTGTCGAAGTAAGCCTTCGCCGCGTCTGCGGTCATCAGGCTGCCGCCGTTTCCCAGCGCGGCGATGAAGCCTGCGTTGAACACACGCTCGTTGATTGAGTCTGTCCTGCCAGCGAATTCGTCCTTCAAGAATGGCAACATGCGCTGGCTGACCATCTGCGCGATTTGCTCTCCGGCGTAATAAGCCTTTGTCCTTTCGTCAAAACCTTTCGCCATCGCGTCCTCGTAACCGCGCACGAAGTCGGCCATGTAGGCCGTGTCAACGCCCAGACTCTGCCTAAGATAGGGCACAAGTCCGTCGGTGCGCACCATGCCGGCGGCATAGCTCAACGAGTCGGCCGCAGTCTTCAACGCGGTTACTGCGCCGGCCGCAGCCGCGCCGTCGTCCTGTATTGCCTTCTTTTTCCTTTCAGCGGCGTCTGCGCCACTGAAAATTACGCCCGCCATGATGGCGAGCGTAAATATGGATTTGATGTTCATTTCCCTAAAGCTTTCATTACTTGCGTCCTACGCCGATAAGTTCAATCTTGAACACGAGCGTAGAGAAGGGTTTGATTTGCGGTGTCTCACGGTCGCCGTAAGCCTTGTCGTAAGGTATTACCACCTCCCATGTGCTGCCTACGGGCATGTGGGTGAGGGCCTCCGTCCATCCGGGTATTACCTGGTTGGCGCGCAGCTGCACGGGCTCCTTGCGCTCGTAAGAGCTGTCGAACACCTTGCCGTCCACGGTCTTTCCTTCATAATGTACGCGCACGAGCGACGTGTCCTTGGGCAGTTCGCCCTTGCCTTCCTTGATTACACGGTAGAGCACGCCGCCGTCGAGCTTCTTGACACCGGCCTTCTTGGCATATTCTGCGATGAACTTTGCGCCGGCTTCCTTGTTCTTGCCATACTGCGCTTCCATCGACTTTGCCTTGATTACCTGCGACTTCATCTGCCATATCTGCTGCGCATCCTCCGCGCCAATGATGGTCTTCTCGCCTTTCACTCCGCCGATGAGCGCCGCCATGAGGTTCTTCATTGATATGCTCCTTGTCGAGTCGTCGCCGAAGAGGTCGTGGTTGATGGCCTTTACCATCTGGTTTGATATCTGCTGGCCAATCTGCACACCTGCATAGTAAGCCGACTTCTTCTTGTCGTCACCGGCGTTCACACCAACATTGAGACCCTTGATGAACTCGTCGATGTAAGCAGTGTCGATGCCCATGCCCCTTGTGATGTATTCCTTGAGGCTCTGTCCCTGCATTACACCCATGGCGTAGCTCACGGTGTCGATTTCGCTCTTAAGGTTTGCCTTGGGCGTAGAGTTGCCGCAAGACACGAACATTGCGGCTGCGACTGCCGCAACGGCTGCAAATGTAAGTTTTTTCATTGGTTATTGATGTTATTGATTGATTTATTTCCAGAGTTTTACGGAAGTCAAAGTAGTTAAAGAAGTTAGAGCCGTTAAAGACGCATGCTTTACGTTGTGCCATCAAATTACGTCTGGACACGGCAACACGGCAAATGTCTCCAACTCCTTCAACTTCCTTAAATTCTTTAACTTCTTATACAATCACACTACTTCTATCAGCTCAACGTCGAACACGAGGGTTGCGAACGGCGGTATAGACGCGCCCGCGCCGCGCTCGCCGTAACCGAGCTGGTAAGGTATGAAGAAGCGGTATTTGGCTCCTTCCTGCATCAGTTGCAGGCCCTCGGTCCATCCGGCGATTACCTGGTTGAGGGGGAATACGGCCGGTTCGCCGCGCTGCACGCTGCTGTCGAACACCGTGCCGTCGATGAGGAAGCCCTCGTAGTGGCACTTCACCTTGTCCGTAGCCTTGGGCTTCTGCCCGTTACCTTCGCGCAACACCTTGTATTGCAGTCCGCTGGGCAGGGTCACCACGCCTTCCTTCCCGGCGTTCTCGGCGAGATACTGCTCGCCCTCGGCCTTGGCCTTCTTGCCTTTCTCGGCCATTTCGGCATTGGCTTTCTCCTCCTGCTGGCGGAAGAATTCCTGTACTATTGTCTGCGCTTCGCTGTCGGCCACCTTGGTTTCGCGGCCTGCCAGCACGTCTTTTATCGCCGTGGCGAAGTCGTCAATGTCCAAACCTGTGGCTCCCATCTGCGCCAACTGGCGGCCGATGCCGAGGCCCAAAGCGTAACTTAACTTGTCCATTCTTCTAATTTTTGTAATTCTTTTATACCTTATTAAAAACCGTGCAAAGGTAATGTTTTTATCCGATTACGGCGGCATTATTATGGAAATTTCACTAATTTTGTGGGGAAGAAGTATTTATAAGGAGAAAAGGAGTAAGGAGAGAAGGAGTAAGTAAAAATGACTTGCATTCAGAACTTTAACGCCTTACATATAATCCGACAAGACATTTCTACTTACTCCTTCTCTCCTTACTCCTCCACTCCTGTGCAAAAATTAGAAAGCCAATGAAAAAACTTTTCGTACTTACCGGTGCGGGAATGTCCGTAGAGAGCGGACTGAGCACCTTCCGCGACGCCGACGGCCTCTGGGAGAACTACCCCGTGGCGCGCGTCGCCACGCATGAGGCGTGGCTCGAAGACCCCGTCTACGTGAACAACTTTTACAACATGCTGCGCCGCAAGCTGCTTGAGGCCAAGCCGAACGAGGGCCACCGCCTCGTGGCCGCGCTCGAACAGCGGTATGACGTGACCGTGGTGACGCAGAACGTTGACAACCTGCACGAGGCGGCGGGCAGCTCGCGCGTAATCCACCTGCACGGGGAACTGATGAAGACGTGCTCCAGCCGCGACGTTGACAACCCTCACTTCATACGCACCATGACGCCCGGCGACCTCGACGTGCAGCCCGGCGAGAAGGCGGGCGACGGCTCGCTGCTCAGGCCCTACATAGTGTTTTTCGGCGAGGCGGTGCCCAACATCAGCGTGGCGGCCGACTACGCGCGGCAGGCCGACCTGTTTGTAATCATCGGCACGTCGCTCAACGTCTACCCAGCGGCAGGCCTCGTGCAGTACGCCGCACCGCAGACGCCCATATACCTCATCGACCCCAAGCCCGTGATGGCCGCCGGGCGGCATGACGTAAGGCACATACAGAAGGGCGCGTCGGAGGGTATGCGCGAGCTGTCGGCCATCCTTCTCGGAGACGAATAGCGGCATGGCGTTACGCCGTTCGTAACCAACTGAATTTCAACATGTTACAAACAGCCCTGCAAAAGACCGTCTTTTGGCTTCCAAAAGACGGCCTTTCAGCGTGTCAAAGACGGCCTTTTGCATTGCAATCGAGGTTCATCCGCAATTTAGGTGTATTGACTGTAAAGCCAAAAGCGCAAACATTCTACTTCGAGCCGGGCGGTCGGTAACTGTCATGCCGCACTCCGATGCGGCATCCAGAAAAAAACAACACGCCCAACGCCACAGGATGCATACACTGGATGCCGCATCGGAGTGCGGCATGACAGTTACCGACTACCAGGCTTGGAAGAGGATGTAGTATTGATTTTCGTTCATGATGCCATACACCCGAACTGCGGATGAACCGCAATCGACCGTGTTTTGAATTGAGAATGGATAATTGGGAATGTATAATTATGATTACCTTTGAGGGTACATAGCTAAAAGACAAATCATAATTCTCAATTCTCCATTCTCAATTCTCAATTAAAATACGCGCTTAAAATATCCCTTTTCTCTTCACCATGTGCGATATTTTTCTTAATTTTGCGCCAATATGCGAAACACAGGGAATAACAAACAAAGACAAATAAAGACATGGAAGACTTGGAAAAAGACGGAATGCGGCTGCCTGACAACGCATTCCGCGAACTGAAAGAGGGCGAAGAATACCGCCCCGTGATGGACCCTCACAAGGTCTACCCCGAAGTCAACGGCTGGTCGGTGACATGGGGCGTACTCATGACGATGCTCTTCTCGGCCGCCGCCGCGTACTTGGGCCTGCGCGTAGGACAGGTGTTCGAGGCCGCAATCCCCATCGCCATCATAGCCGTGGGAGTGTCAACCGCGGCAAAGCGGCGCAACCCTCTCGGCGAGAACGTCATCATACAGAGCATCGGAGCGTGCTCGGGCGCGGTGGTGGCGGGCGCCATATTCACCCTGCCGGCCATCTACATACTTGAAGACAAGTACCCCGGCATGGGCGCGTCGTTCATCGAAATATTCCTAAGCTCGCTGCTCGGAGGCGTGCTGGGCATACTGTTCCTCATCCCGTTCCGCAAGTATTTCGTGAGCGACATGCACGGCAAGTACCCCTTCCCCGAGGCTACTGCCACGACGCAGGTGCTCGTAAGCGGAGCCAAGGGCGGCCAGCAGGCCAAGCCGTTGTTGCTGGCCGGACTGGTGGGCGGACTGTATGACTTCATCGTGGCAACCTTCGGCTGGTGGAACGAGAACTTCACCACGCGTGTAATAGGCCTCGGCGAGCAGCTGGCCGACAAGGCGAAGCTCGTGTTCAAGGTCAACACCGGCGCGGCGGTGCTCGGCCTCGGCTACATAGTCGGCCTGAAGTACGCCCTCATCATCTGCCTCGGCTCGCTGGCGGTATGGTGGCTCATCGTGCCCGTAATGGCCGTGCTGTTCGACGGGCAGGTGCTCAACCAGTGGGACCCGGCCATCGCCACAGCCGTAGGCGACATGTCGCCCGAACAAATATTCACGTCATACGGCAAGTACATCGGCATCGGCGGCATAGCCATGGCCGGCGTGATAGGCATCATCAACTCGTGGGGCATAATAAAGAACGCCGTCAGCCTGGCCGCACGCGAGATGCGCGGAGGCAAGAAAGAAGGCCGGCAGGTGCTCCGCACGCAGCGTGACATACCCTTCAAGGTCATCGCCATAGGTGCCATAGCCACAATCGTGATAACCTTTTTCTTCTTCTGGTTCGGCGTCATGAAGGGCAACCTGCTCTTCGCCGTAGTCGGCATACTGCTCGTTGCGGTAATAGCCTTCCTCTTCACCACCGTCGCAGCCAACGCAATCGCCATCGTAGGCAGCAACCCCGTGTCGGGAATGACGCTCATGACGCTCATCCTCGCTTCTGTCATCATGGTGGCCGTAGGACTGAAAGGCACAGGAGGCATGGTGGCCGCGCTCATCATGGGCGGCGTGGTATGCACCGCCCTGTCAATGGCAGGAGCGTTCGTAACCGACCTCAAGATTGGCTACTGGCTCGGCACTACGCCTAAAAAACAGGAGACATGGAAGTTCCTCGGCACGCTGGTTTCAGCCGCGACCGTAGGCGGAGTCATGATACTGCTCGACAAGACATACGGATTCGCCAGCGGACAGCTGGCAGCTCCGCAGGCCAACGCCATGGCCGCGGTCATCGACCCGCTGATGAACGGCGTGGGCGCGCCCTGGATTCTCTACGGCATCGGAGCCCTCATCGCCATCATACTGACGCTTTGCAAGGTGCCAGCGCTGGCCTTCGCCCTCGGCATGTTTATCCCCATTGAGCTTAACATACCGCTGCTCGTAGGCGGAGCCATCAACTGGTACGTAACGTCACGCTCAAAGGATGCCGACGTAAACAAGGCGCGCGGCGAGAAAGGCACGCTTATCGCCAGCGGCTTCATCGCCGGAGGAGCGCTCATGGGAGTGGTAAGCGCGCTGCTGCGCTTCGGCAACATCAACCTCGTCAACGCCGAGTGGCTGGCCAATCCGCTGTCACAGGTGTGCGCGCTCATAGCCTACGCTTTACTAATAACTTACTTCATAAAGGCGACAAAGAAGGCATAAGAACATTCATTGAAAGCGCCCTTGCAACACATGCAAGGGCGCTTTGCTGTTGTATTTACTCCGAATTTCCAAGACATACATGGTACAGCATCAGGCCATACACGCAAAAACATTTTTCATATCAAGTGCCTCAGTGTTACTGAAGGGCGGATATTGAGCGGTGTCACAAAGCCATATCCGGTCAATACGGCTGACAGAAGCAAGAAATAAGGGCGGCGGAGAATATAGCCCCACCGCCCGTCCATATGGCTTTTCCGTGAATAACGTATGCCATAAAACGGTTACTTGACCGTCTTTACCGCCTCTCTCGTACCGTCGGCATATTTCTTAACCACGATGTTTATGCCTTTTGCAGCCTTGCTGATGCGGCGTCCCGACATGTCATAGTATTCCGTAGCAACGATGCCCGCCTTGCTTCCAGCCTCAACATGGCCGATGCCTGTAGGTTCTTTCGGCACGAGCGAGATGTTAGAATAAAGGTTGTTGTAACCGGCACTGCCATTCATCGGGTCGACAAAAAGGTCGCCTACCAACTGGCCTTCAGCCACTTTGTACGACCCGTCGCCAGCGTTATAAACATAGTCCACCCATGCCGCCGTCTTATATCCGCCGTCAGGCTCCTCTGTTACGGCACTGACTATCATGTCGTCATCCACTACAAAGGTGGAATAAAGCGTGAGGCTTCCGTCCTCTTGCGGCTCAAGCATCATCAATGCGTCCGGATGCGCCGGCAACAGACTTGTTGACAAGGCCGTCCCCTCTTCGTCAAAGATTAAGCTGACATCGGTCTTTTGCCCAAGGCTTCCCCCTTCAGTCATCTCGTCGTAGAAATAATCATACTCCACGGCTTCAGGCAAAATGGCAGTGTCACCATAAGCAACCCCGATGCAATATGTATAAAGCTGCGTGATGGGCATTCCGAACATGTTGTAAACCGAGAACAATCCAAGATACGCATTTTCGTCAAGGTAGTATGCGTTTTCGGTCTCGTCGAAGTAGAGAATTATAGGCTCGCTGCTCGGGTCGCTTCCTGTCGCCATGTCAACGAGGCTCACCGTATAGTCAGCAGGCATCATGGGGTCGTCTATTGAAGCCACAGTCTGACCTGCCTCTATCACGATGTTGCCCTCTTCGTCAAGTTCCCCTTCCAACCAACTCGGGTCGAAAATTGATGTGAGGAACATGTTTGGCACATACACCTTACCGTCATCGGCGAACACTATTTCCTGCATCCTCAGTCTCGGATAGAGGATCTGGTAGCCTTCTTCATCGGTAAACCCATACACTTGTTCCGTGTCTACCATAAGGAAACGGCGCGCCGTACCTTCCGGTTCAACAGCCACCGCACGGCGCATCGGCGCGTTCTGTTTCTTCATTGATGTGCCGATACGCTTCGAGTCGGTCTCGACTTTCAGCCCTCTCAATCCTCCATCCCTCTGCAACCGACTGTGCATAAAGTCATTAAAACCTTGGCCGGAAGCACTGATGCTGGCAACAAACAACACCACCGTGATAAAAAAATGTTTCATAATCAATAGTATTAAATTAGACAAAAGCACCAAACTCAATATAAACATTTGTTTGAATGCAAAGGCAAATATAAAGATTTGTTTACGTTTCTCCAAACGTTTGCATGAAAAATGAGACAATTCATCCATAAAAAAACCATTTTTATAAACGAATGTCCTTTTGCATACTTTGCCAGAACGGACTATACCTGTAGACGCAATAAGCCCCGGCTTGTTCTAACCGGGGCTTAACTGTGTATCTGGAAACACTTATACGTATGCCGTTTATGGCGGAACGGGTTACGCGTCGATGTTGGCGTAGGTGGCGTTCTGCTCTATAAACTGGCGGCGCGGCTCCACGTCGTCGCCCATGAGCATAGAGAATATCTCGTCGGCCTCGGCCGCGTTCTCTATGGTTACCTGCTTCAGGAGGCGCGTCTCGGGGTTCATGGTTGTCTCCCAAAGCTGTTCCGCGTTCATCTCTCCAAGACCTTTGTATCGCTGTGTGTGTATGTTCTTGTCGTCATCGACACCGTTTCCGTACTTGTCGAGGAACGCCTGGCGCTGCTGGTCGGTGTAGCAATACTCCTTTACCTTGTTCTTGTACGTGCAGAGGTAAAGCGGCGGAGTGGCGATATACAAGTGTCCTTCCTGTATCACCTTGGGCATGAAGCGGTAGAAGAGCGTCATTATGAGGGTGTCGATGTGCGAACCATCGACGTCGGCGTCGGTCATTATGATGATTTTGTCGTAGCGCAGCTTGTCGATGTTTGCCTCCTTGTCGTCCTCGCCGTCAACGCCGAAGCGCACGCCGATGCTCTGTATGATGTTCATTACCGACTCGCTCTCGAACACCTTGTGCCACATCACCTTCTCAACGTTCAGGATTTTGCCCCTCAAAGGCAGTATGGCCTGCGTGAAGCGGTTGCGTCCCTGCTTGGCGGAGCCGCCTGCAGAGTCACCCTCGACAAGGAAGATTTCGCACTCCTTGGGGTCTTTGTTGGAGCAGTCGGCCAGCTTTCCGGGCAGTCCGCCGCCGCTCATGGGGTTCTTGCGCTGCACGCTTTCGCGAGCCTTACGCGCCGCGATGCGCGCCGTAGCGGCCAGTATGACCTTGTCGCATATCATCTTCGCCTCTTTCGGATGCTCCTCAAGGTAGTATGAAAGAGCCTCTGATACGGCCTGACGCACGGCTCCCGTGACCTCGCTGTTGCCCAGCTTGGTCTTCGTCTGGCCCTCAAACTGCGGCTCGGCCACCTTGATTGATATCACGGCTGTCAGTCCTTCGCGGAAGTCTTCGCCTGCAATCTCGATTTTGGCCTTCTCTATTTGCTTCGATATTGCCGGGTCGTTGTCGGCGTACTTCTTAAGAGTCGAGGTCAAGGCCATGCGGAATCCCACGAGGTGGGTGCCGCCTTCTATGGTGTTGATGTTGTTAACGTAAGAGTGAATGTTCTCCGAATAGTCGGTGTTGTACATCACGGCCACCTCGATGGGTATGCCCTGCTTCTCGGTCTTGAGGTAGATTACGTCGTCGAAGAGGTGCGTGCGGTGACGGTCGATGTAGCGGACAAACTCCTTGAGGCCGTCAACGGCGTGGAACACCTCCTGCTTCGTCTTGCCTTCCTCGTCGGGACGAAGGTCGGTAAGCGTGATTTTTATGCCGGCGTTGAGGTAGGCCAGCTCGCGCATACGCTTGGCTATGATGTCATACTTGTAAATGGTCGTGGTGAAAATCGTGGGGTCCGGCCAGAACTGCTGGCGTGTTCCGCGCAGTTCGGTCTCGCCTACCACCTTGACAGGATAGAGCGGTTTGCCCTTCTCATACTCCTGCTGGTAGATTTTGCCGTCGCGGAACACCTGCGACATCATGCGCGTAGACAGAGCGTTGACGCACGACACGCCCACGCCGTGCAGACCGCCCGACACCTTGTACGAGCCTTTGTCGAACTTGCCTCCTGCGTGGAGCACGGTCATTACGACTTCAAGGGCCGACTTGTGCAGCTTCTTGTGCTCGTCAACGGGTATGCCTCGGCCGTTGTCCTGCACGGTGATTGAGTTGTCCTCGTTGATTGTAACTTCTATATGGGTACAATATCCGGCCATGGCCTCGTCGATGGAGTTGTCCACGGTCTCGTTGACCAGATGGTGCAGACCTTTCTCGCTGATGTCGCCTATGTACATCGCAGGACGCTTGCGCACGGCCTCGAGGCCTTCAAGCACCTGGATGTTACTGGCCGAATAATTGTTCTCGTTGTTCTGAATTTCTGCCATTTTCAAGTTAGTGTATATTGACTTGCAAAAGTACGCAAAAAAAACAACATGACGAAATTTTAATTCTTAAAAACTATTTTATGCCAGACGAGGAACGAGCAGACAAGAGACGAGGGACAAGTTGACAAGCAGACAGCCCATTTTCTCACCTTCTCACCACCCCACCTTCTCACCTTCCCGTAACCCGTTGACTGTCAGGCGGTTTGCAAAAGGCCGTCTTTCGCCTTCCAAAAGACCACCTTTTGCACGCTAAAAGGCCGCCTTTTGACGTGCAAAAGACGGCCTTTATAAATTTAATCCATAATGACCGGCGGTTACTTCAATACCACCTTGACAACTTCGCGCTTGCCTGCGGCATCGGTTGCGGCCACTACGTAAACGCCCGAAGGCAGCGAGCTTACGTCAGCGCGCCCGCCTGCTGCCGACGCTACATTGTTGCCGCTTATGCCGAACACGTCGATACGCACGGCCGAAGGCGCGGTGATGCTGCGGCCTGACACAACGATGCCCGTGCCGTTAACGGCCTCAACGTCGTCAATGCCTGTAGAAGTAGCCGTTATCTGGCAGCTTGCGGTCTGTCCGTCAATCTCCGCCGTGATAGTGGCTGTACCCTCGGCAACGCAACGCACGGTGGCAACTGCGGTGTTGCCGTCATACTCTACCCCTACGATTTCAGCCACGCCGGCGTCGCTCGTAGTGAACTCTACCCTGTCGGCATCAGCCCCCGTAACGGTGGCTGTCAGCCTGATTTCCTCTGACGGGTGCATTTCCACGGTGCTCATATCCAAAGATATGCCCGTAGCAATCTCCTCGAAGTACAGTATCGGGAATGCCGTTCCGCTGGTCTTCCACGGCTCGTCGGCCGTTGTTCCATAAACGAAGCCCAGCCTGTCGGTGAAGAACGCGTCGTTTACGTCGGCCGTAGCAACGTCGGCGCCCTCAACGGTCGTAGCGTCATCGGATGTCAGCGTAAAGCCGTTGACAGTCATTTCGGCCACGGCATAGTTGTCAGCCAGTCCGACTTCGGTTCGGGGCTCCTCACCATCAAACCACTCCTCATCGAATATGGTGCGGCCTACGACACGGTGAACGGCCTTAGCCTCGGCCTCGTCAGGCAGATTGACGGCATCTATCGCAGCAAGGTTGCCGCTGGCTACGATGTCTTCGCTGCCTCCCCAGTCGGTCGTAAGGTCGCCGATTATGCCGCCTACGCTGTAGTTGCCGTTCCAACGGTCGGCCTCGGTTGCGGTGATGGTGCCACGGCTGTAGTTCTTGCTTATCAAGCCTCTCGACGAAGAACCGGCTATACCTCCTATCGTGTTCTTACCGGTAAGAACCATGTCGGCACGGCAGTTGGTCACGGTAACGTCAGTGCCGGCACTGCCGATGATGCCTCCGATAGAGTTTCCTGCGGTGATGCTGCCGATTGCCGACGACGCCTTGATTGCCGCGCCGGTACCAGAGTTGCCGACCAGACCGCCTACGCCATTGCCCTCGGGAGCGTAGATTTCAACATTATCTGCCGAGCACGAAGACATCGACGAGTTGCCTACCATAAAACCTACAAGGCCTCCGACATTGATGCCTGAAGCGTCAGCGGCGCTTATCTTGGCGTTGGCCACATGTACGTTGGTCACGCTTGCGTCAGGGCCAGACAACTGGCCGGCCACTACGCCTGCGTAGAAACAGTCTGACTGAGCGTCGATTACAGGGTTGTTAAACGTAAGGTCCTTTATTTCCTTACACTCTGTAGCATAAGCAAACATACCCACGCTCGACACGCTTCCGTCAAGCTCAAGATTGTCGATAGAGTATCCGCGGCCGTCAAGCGCGCCCGAGAATTCATCGATTGGCTTGAACTTACCATAATACATGCTCATGTCGAGGTCGTTGCCCAGCGCGTAATAAGCCGTATGCTCGTTGCGCACTTGGTTCAGGTCGCCCGGAGTGTTTATTATGTACGGGTCGCCTTCTACACCCGTACCGCCTGCGAACTTGCTGAAAGGCAGGTCGTAAGACTCAAGAGTATACTTGCTGTCATCGTTGACGAAACCTACAAACAGCTTCGGCTTGTCGGTCGTTGCACCGCTCAGGTAGCCGTAGTTGTACTCGCCCTTGGTGTCGTCGCCTTCAAACTGGTATTTCAGCTCGCCCTCGTCGTTAGCTATGCACAAAACGTTGCGGTTGGTGCCGTCGCCGTTTGCCAGCGCAGCTATAAGTATATACTCATGCTGGTCGTCGGTGTTGAACAGGTAGGGGTTGAGCGAGCCCGTCATGAAAAAGTGCTGGGCGAACACGCCGTTAGGCCCGAGATTGATGTTTACGAAGTGGTCGAGCGACAGGTCGGGATTATACCAGCCTATCTTTGTTATCGTGTTGCCCTGCCCGTCGTCGTAACCGTTGCCGAGGGCGATGACGTACTGGTAACCGTCACCTTTGGGATAGCGGTCGATATTTGTTGAAAGCAGGTCGCCGTTAAGCACTCCGGGGAAAGTGGTGACACTCTCGCAGCCAGGCACATTGACCATTTCGATTGACTCGCCGGCGTCTCCCGCATGTCCAAGGGCGTACTGGCGGGGCTGCCCGTCGATGTCACTTAGCTGCCACCAAGTAGTAAGGTCTTCGCCGATAGTATTGATTTGCTCGCCGTTTTCATTGTAAACCACCACGTCGAACAGGTAATCGTCGCTGGCAAGTGTGTAATCGTAGCGTGCAACGATGAAGTTCAGCTGGTCGTCTCCGCTGTAATCGCCGCGGCAAAGGTCGTTGTACGAGAAGTAACCGAACGTGTACATCGTGTACAAAGCACCGTCCTGAAGCTCAACGGGAATCTTCACCTGCGACACTTGTTCGTAATTGCCGCCATAAACGGTTATCATATAACTGTTGTCCGCAGTAGCAACGGGATTCCAGTCAGAGTCCCATTCGTCTGTCATGTAAGGCTTCTCATAGTATGAGACAACGTAATATGGCTCGCCGTCGATATTATAAAAGTTGAAATAAGGCCCGTCGCTGTACATCACGTTGTCATACGGAATGTCGAACGTATGGTCAAGCACGGGAACGTCAGAACTCCAAGAAGCCGGAGAGTAAACGTTCGCCTTGATTGTAGTTGTTCCGCCGGCGGTCTCTTCGTTTACTATTACGTAACGCTGGAATGTGCTGTAGTTCTCGGTGTAGCTGTAATAGAACGCGTTGCTGCCGGGATAAGACGCCACCTCGGAGCCATCAGTAAGCGAATAGACATTTATGTTGCCTATCTGCTCGTAGTTGTCGCCTATCTCGTGGAAGTAAACCGTAAGTTCGTAAGAAGAAGCGTCAAGGTCGAAGAACTTGTTGGTGACAGTGCCGAACACCTGCACGTCATTGACCTTTCTATCCGCCGGGATGTCGATAGATACCGTGCCAACCAACTGGTTGTTGTTGTCGTAAACCTTGATTACCGACTGCCTGATGTCCGACCAGCCTTCAATCGTGTTCTCCTGCTCGAACAGCCATTCAGAGCCGTCAGGCCCTGATATTACTCCCCAAATCGAGGCGGGGCCGATAGTGGTGGACGGCTGGGTGGCCTCCTTGCGCGGCGTGAGATAACGCGCGTCGCGGAACTCTGCCGACCCGAACACGGGAAGCGCCGCCTTAGCCGAACGTGGCGCGACAAAGGCTACCGGTTTGCCTTCCCCGGTTAATTTTTGTAAAATCTTGCTTTTTGCCTTGTTGTCTTGCACCGTATCCGCAGTAACGGACACTGTGACAAACGCCAGTAACAACAAAGCGATACATCTTGTAAAACTTTTCATTTGCCAATAAATTTAATGATAAAATTAAAAAACGAAACAAACACTCTGCTACAAAGATAATATTTTAATTTAAAATAAATTGTCTTTTGTTGCAAAAATCAAATAAAAACTTTTCATTATGGCTACCATCTTGCCTATTTTGCTTACAAGAACAACAACTTGGCCTTCACCGCCGCACGGCCAAATACGCAAGCGCATACAAGCCAAAAGCACTTATTCGGGAGCCTGTCCGCAACCGCCTGATAGTCAGCATAGTTGCGAAAGGCGGTCTTTCGCCTTCCAAAAGACCGCCTTTTGCACGCTAAAAGGCCGCCTTTTGACGTGCAAAAGACGGCCTTTCGTGAAACAGGTAAAAAGCACAGGATTATTCAATTACTATCATCGTCCAGTATTTCAGCGACGGCAGGGTGAACGTAACCTCGCCTCCGGCCTGCTTGAAGGGCAGTTCCTGCATTGCGCCTCCAAGCGCGTCGGGCGTAGCCACCCATATCTTGTTGACCTTAGTGTCCGCCTTCATGCGCAGCGGCAGCCCCTCCACGAGGCGAGGCTCGGGCATGGTGCCGTTCATGTCGCGCCAGCTAAGGTTGTCGGCATCCATGAAGTTGAGCAGGTGTACCACCTTCCTGTCGCCCACCTGGCGGGCGAACGTGGTGACGTTGCCTATCACGGGCGGCCACGCGGCCACCTTGACGTCAGACGTGGAGCTTACCCCGGCCTCGGTCTCAGAGCCTCCGCCGCGCAGCAGGTTCTGGTAGGCGGTCATGAAGTCGTAGTAACGCACGATGGCGTCACGAAGCTCCTGGCTCATCGTAAGGTTGTTGTTGGGGAAATACTCCTTGCAGAGCATGTGGTCGCCAAGCTCGAGGTGTGAGCCTCCGAGGGCGAACATCACGGCGTCGGTGAGCAGCACTCCGGGGGTGTTGAACTCGCCTTGGCTGTCCGCCTTGGTGTAGTTCATGTATGCGGCGAACACCGTCTGAAGCTCGTGGCGGCCGTAAAGTTCGTTGTTATGGATGACATCGCGCAGCGAACTGAACGAGCTTTCGCTGTCCCACAACTCGTTGTAAAGGAAGTCTACGTCGCCCTGCGCTATCGAGTAAGTGCCGTAGCTGCTCACCGCGTTCATCACGAGCCGCTTCGACGGGTGGCGCTCCTTCATGGCCTTTACGAACGACTCGTAGCCCCGTTGCAGGTTGGCCTTGCCGCCGTCGTAGGTGTACAGGTTGCCGCGGTCGCCCAACTGGTCGATTTGGTAGCCGTCGAAGTCGAAGTTGGCGTACACGTCGTCGTTCCTGTCGCCTATGTACTGCTGCCACTCCTTGTTGGCCGGGTCAACGAGGAAGATGTCGCTCTTCCACCCGTCGGGCAGGTCGTGAGAGTCCTTTGTGGTATGCTTGGTGTCCTTGAACAGGTACCATTCCTCCTTGACTCCGTCCCCGGCGGCGTCGGAAAGCGCGCCGAAGCAGAGGTTGTAGAACATTGCCTTCATGCCGTAAGCGTGCTGCACGTCGATGTATTTCTTGATTACCGACGTGTAGACGTCGCGGTTGGCAATGTCCTTGTACACCTCGTCAAGCTGCTCGCGCGTGCCGCCGAGCGGCCAGTGGTGCTTGTTGTGCCAGTCCTGGAACTGCACTCCGTTGATGTGGCAGCGGTTGAGGAAGGCCATTTCCTGCTCTATCACGCCGTCGGCGGTCTTCGATGCGTCGAACGTGGCCACGAAGCCGTAGCGCGGGAAGCGCGTCCAGTCGCTCGAAACGTCAACGCCGATGGTGCCGAGCACGGTCTCCGAGCCGTCGCCTTCGGTGCGGTAAACGTCAACGAGGTAGCCGGTGAAGTCGGTGTCGGGCGCGGTCCACGTCCACGTCTGGCCGCCGGCGGCCTGCTCGCCGACAACCTCAGAGCCGTTGCGGTAGCGCACCTTGGCGTCTGCCGGGATGGTGCCCGTGGCGGTGAAGGTCACCGTCTCGCCGGGCTTGTAGCACGCCTTGTCGGTAGACAGGCTTACGGTGAGGTCGGCGTTCACCTTCACCACGTTGGTAACTTCGCCCGTAATGTCAACTTCGGGCTTTGCCGTCACGTTGTCGTCGTCGCTGCACGACCACATGGCCAGCAGCGCAACGACCGAATATATCAGTTTTCTCATGGTCTTATTGTTTTGCGATTGTTATTGTTTCGGTAAGCTGGTTGAGCGTAATCTTGTACGTTCCGGCCTCCTCGATTTTCCACTTGTTGTCTATGTTCATGATGTCCACCGTAAGGTATTGCGCCTTCAGGTCGTCGCTGTGCTTGTCGATGAAGAGGGCTTTCTCCTCCTGTCCGGTTGGCGCGGCTCCGTTGGTGGCCGACATGAACCATGCACCGTTCCAGTCGCTGCTCCTGTCGCAGGTAAATTTAAGCTCGCCCGTGTTGAGCGTTCCCGTCCATGTCATCACGTAAGGATTGGATGCGTCCTTCGTCATAGGCACCGCGTCGTCGAGCGACCATCCGCCGGGAGCGGCGTCGCCAACAAGCCAAATGTTCTCGTAAGGCGTGAACGGAGCCATCAGCATGCGCTCCTTTCCGCTGCGTATGTCAAGGCATATCTTGTAAGCCTTGCCCAGTTCGTCGGTCTTCAGGCGCCACTTGTTGTCGGGATCGAAGCCCTTTACGAACTCTACTGACGAGTCGGTGTAAGGCGCATCGGGCTGAGTGGCCTTGTAGTTGTTCTCCCAGCTGCCGCTCGCCGTGGCGAACTTGAAGTCGCCCTCGTTGTTGAACTCCGCGCCGTAGCGGAACAGGAACGGGTCGAGAACGTCCTGCGTCATCGGCTTGAAGCTGTAGCCGTCCATGCCGTCGATGAACCATATCGCGTCGTAAGGCGGCTTCACACCGTCTGACTGGACGGTAGTTATAGTGCCGTCGAGCAGGTTCAGCGTGATTGTATAGTCATGGTCTTCGGTTATTTCGAAGAGGTTGTCAGGCTGGTCGGCCGTAGTGCGTAGCACGAGCGAGCCGTTCTCGCCGCGGTTATAGGAAGGAAGTTCCTGCCCAAGCGTGGTTATGAACTTGTACGTTCCGGCCTTCATGTAGCCCGTGTAGGTAAACTGCCCGTTGTCGGTGCGCGTCATTTCCTCCGCCAGCGACAGGTCGGTGCCGCCCAATGTGGCCGTACCTGTTACGTAAAGCGTCGTCGTAACGGGTTCATATGACGCTACATTGAACGTTGTCGTGGCCGTCTGCACGTCGTCAATTCCTGCCACCGTGGCCGTAACGCGCGCCTCTACGGCGTAACGGTTGTCAGCCTTCACGCCGAAGTTGTCGCGCAACAGCGTGTTGAGAGCCTCAACGGTTGACGACCAAGTGTATTGCTGCGTCATGTCTTCGGCAACGAGATAGGGGTTGGCGAAGCCCGTACCGGCCTCGGCCAGCTCGAGTTTGTAGGTTATGCGGTTGCCCGTGCCGTGGTTGGTGCCGCTCGTCCACGTCAGCGTAAGCGCGTTTTCGGCGTGCGCCGCCTCGTCAAGCGTTATGTCGTTAGCGTCCGCCGTAAGCGCGAGTTCTGTCTCGCCCTTGTTCAACTCGGTGTAATCGTCGTCGGCACAAGCGCCAAGCAAGGCGCATCCGAGCACGACAAGCAGCGGTCTGAATATATGTCCTTTCATGTTTTCAGTATTTAGTTAAAAGATTAATAACCGGGATTTTGTTTCAAAAGCGGGTTTGCGTCAATCTCCGTCTGCGGTATTGGGAAGAGCAGGCGGTCCTTGGTGACGTTGCCCTTGCCTATGCCGCGCAGGAAGTTTATGGCGTAATCGCCGTGCTCGAGGCGTATCATGTCAAACCAGCGGTGCCCTTCAAAAGCCAGCTCTATGCGCCGTTCATGTATGATTTTCTCGCGCATTTCCTCCTGGCTAAGCCCCGACACGGCAGCCAGTCCTGCCCTCTTGCGCACAATGTTGAGCGGAGCGGCGGCCTCGTCGGTAAGCCCCTGTTCGTTAAGAGCTTCGGCCTCCATCAGCAATACGTCGGCATAGCGGTAGACAACGAAGTTCGCAGGAGAGGTGTTGAACTCTGGAGATACGCTCTTCGGGACGAGGAACTTGCGGACGTTGTAACCCGTATTCGACCATGAACTCTTGTATTCCTTGCCGTCAAAAGGCGGACATCCATCGTAAAACACGGTCATGTCCTTGCGCAGGTCGCCGTCTTCATACTGGTCGATGAACTCCTGCGTGGGCAAGTTCCAGCCGTAACTGCCGGCCACCATGTCGGAATTGCGCGGCCCCATGAAGCATGACAGCCACGACATCTGCGGATTGTTGCCCCAGAAGTCCTCCTCGGTGCTGCCGCTGTACTGCACTTCGAACAGTGACTCCGGCCCGTTGTTGATGGTCGCGTCGAAGTTATCCTCATACTTGCAGTTGGCCAGGTCGTAGCCCATGGCCGTGATGTCCTTGCACAAGTCTTCGGCCTTTGCGTAATACTCCTTGTTGTCCGGCGCGAGCGTAAGGTATATGTCGGCCATCATTGCCATGGCTGCCTCCTTGCAGGCGCGGCCCTTGTCCTCATCGGAATAGTCGGCCTTGGCGGGCAGGCGGTCGATGCCTTCCTGGCAATCCTTGATGATTTGGTCGTACACTTCTTCCTTCGTGGCGCGTGCTATGGCCGTGTCGTCGCCCGGATTGAACGGTTCGAGGCGCAGAGGCACGCCTCCGAACAGGCGCACAAGGATGTAATAGTAGTGCGCACGGAGAAAATACGCCTCGCCAAGGCTCTGGTTCCTGATTTCTTCCGACACTCCCGAAGCGCTGTTAAGGCTCTGGATTGTGGTGTTGCACTGGCCTATGCCCACCCAAGGCGAACGCCAAAGATACAGCGCCATGGCGTTGTCGCTCTGCGCGATGAAGTCTGCCGCCTGGATTGTCTCTATGCCGTCGGTGCCTCCGCCGGCTCCAACTTCGCTGTTGCCGGCCACGATGTCGAGCGTCCAAATGCGCTGGTTGTACATGTTTGAGGACTGAAGCGTGCGGTAACAGCCCAGCGTCAGCGCCTTGGCTATGTCGTCGGTCATGGTTGTCTCGGGGTCGAGCGTGTTATGGGGCGACAGGTCGAGGAAGTCGGAACACGACGACATTGCCACCGCCGTGAAGCCTGCCAGTATGATGTTTCTGATAGTTTTCATTGTCATTGATGGTTTAGAAATTAAAGTTTAGGCCGAAACTGAATGTCCTTGAGATAGGATAACGCGAGAGGTCGATGCCGTTTATGTCGACTTCGGGGTCGAAACCTGAGTATGAAGTGATGGTCGCGACGTTCTCGCAGGAGAACGACAGGCGCATGGCTTCGATGCCGAGCTTGGTCAGCCACTTCTTCGGGAAGTTGTAGGCAAGCGTTATATTCTTCAGGCGGAGGTACGAGCCGTCCTCCACGAAGCGGTCGGATATTCGGTTGTTGTTGTTCGGGTCGCCGTAGACGGCACGCGGCATGAAGTTGCTTGTGCCCTCGCCCGTCCAGCGGTTGAGCACGTCTGTAGTCTGGTTGTACGCCGCGGCCATGCCCGTGTTGTCGATGTTGTTGGCGTTGAAAATCTTGTTTCCGGCAACGCCCTGCAAGTAAACTGACAGCTCGAAGCCCTTGTAAGAGAGCGAGTTGTTCATCGAGAAGAGCCATGTGGGATTCGGATTGCCGAGCACCGTGCGGTCTTCGTCGTTGATTACGCCGTCGTTGTTAAGGTCGCGGAAGCGTATGTCGCCCGGCTCCGCGCCCGGTTGTACGGCGTGGTCGTTGACTTCCTGCTGGTTCTGGAACAGTCCGTCGGTCACGTATCCGTAGAACACATTGATGGGATAGCCGTTGGCCAGCATGGTGACATACGAGTTGTTGACCTGGTTCACGTAGTAAGGCACGTCGCTGTTGAGGTCTTTGATTTTGTTGCGGTTGTACGTCGCCGTGAGCGTGGTCTCCCAACGGAGGGGCTTCTCTATGTTGACAGTGCGCAGGCTCATCTCGAATCCCTTGTTGCTTACGCGTCCGGCATTGGTGTAAGTGGTTGATGTGTCCTCGAATCCGGAGGTTATTGGTATGGCGGCCTTCACAAGCATGTCGCGCGTTTCCTTTATATACGCGTCGAGCGAGAGCACGATGCGCGAGTTGAAAAACGACGCGTCAACACCGAAGTTGGTCTGCGCCACTTCCTCCCAGTGTATGTACGGGTTGGCGAGAGCCGACGAGTAGAGCGCGGTCTGCACGTTGCCCGCTATGCCGAGGGGATATTCCGCGGTGTTGTATTGTGCCAGATAACCGTAGCTGCCTACGCTGGCCTGGCTACCGGTGACGCCGTAGCCCACGCGGATTTTCAGGTCGTCGAGGAACGTTGTCTTAGGGAACCACTTTTCTTCGGTGATGCGCCATGCCACTGAAGCCGACGGGAAAGTACCCCAACGGTGCTTAGGGCCGAACTTGCTCGAGCCGTCGCGGCGCACTGTGGCCGTGAGCAGGTAGCGGTTCTTGTACGAATAGTTGAGACGGGCCATGTAAGAGAGGAGCGCCCACTCGGTCAGGTTGCCGTTCATGGAGTACATCTTCTGTCCGTTGTCGAACTCGTGCACGTTCTCAAACGTAAACACGTTCTTCTGCGCCGAGTAGTAGTCGTAGTCGTTCCACTGGGCGGACATGCCGGCCATTACGCTGATGTTGTGGTCGTCGGCTATGGTGTAGTCGAAGAGGAAGTAGTTGTCCCACAGGTATGTGAACGACTTGTTGGTGCTCTTGTAGCGCGAGCTTTCCTCCACCGGGGTGGGTTTCCAGTCGTACTTGGGCGTATAGTTGTCGTCAAACCAGAACTTTGCGTCGTAGCCGAAGGTGCTGCGGAACTTGAGCCATTTGGCGAACTGTATTTCAGCCGTTATGTTGGCGAGGAAGTTGTAGCCGTTGGTCTTGTTGTGGTTGACGGCCGTCGTTCCGATGGGGTTGCGTATGCTGCCGTACCACTCGGCGTTGCCCTCCGGGCCGCTCCACGTGCCGTCGGCGTTCTTCACGGGCTGTACGGGCAGCGCCTTCATTGCGTCGCCGATGCTGTATGAGCCTGATTTCTTCTCGTCGGCGCTGAACGTGAGGTTGTTAGACAGCTTGAGCCACTTAGTAACCTGCGCGTCGGTGTTGGCCTGGAAGGTGAAGCGGCGGTAGCCTACGCTGCGCACGATGCCCGACTGGTCGAGGAAGCCGCCGGAGATGTAGTAGTGCGACTTCTCGTTGCCGCCCGAATAGCTTACCGTGTAGTTCTGCATCACGCCCGTGCGGAGCAGCTCGTCCATCCAGTCGGTTCCTGTGCCGAGGCTTGCCGGGTCGGCAAATTCGGGGTTGGGCGTGCGCCCGCTGTTGAGCATCATGTCGTTGCTGAGCGCGGCATACTGCGACGCGTTGAGCAGGTCGGGCACGTTGGCGGCGTTCTGTATGGAGACATTGGCCGAAACGGACAGCGTGCTCTTGCCTTCAGAGCCGCGCTTGGTGGTAATCATGACAACGCCATTTGCGCCGCGCGAGCCGTAGATTGCCGTGGCCGAAGCGTCCTTGAGGACGTCGAGGCGGTCAACGTCGGCCATGTTGATTGCGTTAAGGCCGAGGTCGGTGGGCACTCCGTCAATCACCACGAGGGGGTCGCAGTTGTTGATTGAGCCGAGTCCGCGGATTTTGATGTTCACGTTGTCACCGGGCTTTCCGGCGTCTACAATCTGCACGCCTGATATTTTTCCCTGTATGGCCGAGCCGATGTTGTTTACCGAGTTGTTGTTGATGTCCTTCGAGCCGAGCGAGCCTACAGAGCCGGTAAGGTCGCTCTTCTTCATCGTGCCGTAACCTACGACTACCAGCTCCTCAAGCATCTCGTTGTCTTCCTTCAGCTGTATGTCTACCTGCTGGCGTCCGCCGATGGCCACCTCCTGCGTGGCGAAGCCGATGTAGCTTACGACGAGCGTACCGTCATGCGGCGCGTCGATGGTGAAACGGCCGTCGATGTCGGTAATGGTGGCGGCTGCGGCCTCGCCGCCCTTCACCTTTACGGTGGCGCCGATAACGGTTTCGCCGGTCGGGTCGGTCACGGTGCCGCTGACCTTCAGCTGCTGGGCGTGGGCCGACAGTGGGACAAACGCCCACATGAGAACGGCCAGCAGCGTCAGTGTGAATGTTCTGCTTAATCCTTTCATGTGCATTTTTGTTTTAAGGTTAGTGATTATTTTTACTTTTTTCATGGGTTGGCTGGGGGTTCCGGGAGAACTGGGAGATGTGGGAGAAATCGGGAAAAGGTGTTGGATTTTTCACTTTTCGTCTTCCCCTTTTCACCCCTCTTGTAACTCTCTGGCTGTCAGCGTGTTTGCAAAAGGCCGTCTTTCGGCTTCCAAAAGACCGTCTTTTAGCGTGCGAAAGACGGCCTTTTGCAGCGCGTTTTGCCGTATATTGGAAACCGCCTTGCCGTCAAGCACCTTTCGGTTGACCGGCAAGCGGCTTTCCAACCATGCAAAGTTGTTTATTTTTTAATTGTTAATTTTTAATGTTTTTCAGTCCTTTTGTCTCCGACTTGTCCTTCACCTCGAACAGGCTTATGGCGTAGCCGCCGCCCTCTACGGCGTGCAGCGTCAGGCGTGTCTTAGAGGTTACGATGCCCTTGCGTATGGTGTAGGCCGCCGGGTTGGTCTTATAGTCGGCGTCCTTGGCGTCGGCGTATATGGTGGCGATGTACTTCTTGCCCTTGTCGAGGAAGTCGAGCGAGAGCTTCGAGGTGTGCTCCTTCTGGCCGGCCACGCAGCCAACGAACCAGTTGCCGGTGCCCTTGGCCTTGCGCGCCACGGTTACGTAGTAGCCCGGCTCGGCCTCGAGGTAGCGCGAGTCGTCCCAGTCAACGGCCACGTCCTTGATGAACTGGAACGCGTCCATGTGCCGTTCGTAATTCTCGGGCAGGTCGGCCGCCATCTGCAACGGGCTGTACATGGTGCAATACAGGGCCAGCTGGTTGGCGATTGTGGCGTTGACGTGCGACGAGTTGTTGGGGTTGAGCTTCTTCATGTCCATCTCGAAGATGCCGGGAGTATAGTCCATGGGGCCTCCCTTCAGGCGTGTGAACGGCAGCACGGTGACGTGCAGCGTCTTCGTTCCGCCCGTAGCCTGGTACTCCGTGCCGCGCGCCGACTCGTTGCCGATGAGGTTGGGCCATGTGCGGCACAAGCCCGTGGGGCGCACGGCCTCGTGGGCGTTCACCATAATCTTATGCTTTGCGGCCTCCTTAAGCGCGTACAGGTAGTGGTTGTTCATCCACTGGCCGTAGTGGTGCTCGCCCCTCGGCAGTATGTTGCCCACGTATCCGCTCTTCACCGAGTTGTAGCCGTACTTGTTCATGAGCTGGTAAGCCGCCTCCATGTGCCGCTCGTAGTTGCGCGTAGAGCTTGAAGTCTCGTGGTGCATCATGAGCTTCATGCCCTTGGAATGGGCGTAGTCGTTGAGCGCCTTGATGTCGAAGTCGGGGTAAGGCGTCACAAAGTCGAACACATAATCTTTCTCGTGGCCGAACCAGTCTTCCCATCCAATGTTCCATCCCTCGATGAGCAGCTGGTCGAAACCGTGCTTCGAAGCGAAGTCTATGTAGCGGCGCACGTTGGCGTTGTTGGCCCCGTGCGTGCCGTTGGGCTTCATCTTTGAGTAGTCAATGCTGTCAAGTTTGACCGAAGGCAGCTCGTTAGTATACGACCAAGAGCTTTTTCCGGTTATCATCTCCCACCATACGCCCATGTATTTCACGGGGTGAATCCACGACGTATCTTCCAGTTTGCACGGCTCGTTGAGGTTTAGCGTCAGCTTGGAGGCGAGTATGCGGCACGCGTCGTCAGACACTTCGACGGTTCGCCAAGGCGAATTGCATGGTGTCTGCATGTTGCCCTTGTCGCCAAGAGCGTCCGGGGTGAGCCATGACCGAAAGGTAAGCGTAGGCACGTCGAGGTTGAGGTGCATGCACGAATAGTCTATGAGGGCGGCCTCGTGGATGTTGATGTAGAGGCCGTCGGCGGTCTTCATCTGCAACGAAGTCTGCACGCCGGTCTTCGAGAAGGTTGTCTGCGAGGCGTTGTAACTCACCGCCGCGTCGAAGAGCGACGGTATTTCAGACAGCCGGGACTCTGTGTAGTCGTACTCCTGGGTGTCGTAGTCGCCGGGAATCCACCATGCCGTGTGGTCGCCTGTCATGGCGAACTCGGTGCGTTCTTCCTTGATTGTGAAGTACACAAGGTTCTTCTGCTGGGGGAACTCGTAGCGGAAGCCTACGCCGTCATCGTACACACGGAAGCGTATGTTCATCTTCCTGTCCGTCGAAGGCTGGCGGAGCCGCGCCACGTATTCATTGTAATGGTTGCGGATTTGGCTTACCTCGCCCCACACGGGACGCCAGGTCTCGTCGAAAGTGGACGTGTCCGCGCCCTCAAGCACAAACCCCTCGGTGAGGTGCTTGCCGTCTTTCAGCTCCAGACCCATCTTGCTATCCTTCACCGCAAGGCGGCCTTTGTAAGTAACATTGTAAACCGGGACACCGTTGTCCAACTTGAATTCCACGCCGATATTGCCGTCGGGCGACTTCACCGTGTCGGCATTGGCCGCCGCTGAAACCAGCACAAGGCAGGCTATCAGCGTCTTCACTCGTTTAAGGTAATCTGTTCTCATTTCGTTATAATTATTGTTTACGGTTGTCGTTTCAAGCTGCGCAGCACGCGCATTGTCTGGTAAGGTTCCCATGCTGGCCGAAGCCACGTTGCAAAATTAATGAATAATGCAAGCGTGTTTCCGCGATTTCAGCCAAAAAGTAGCTGAAAAGCGGACTTCAAAATACACAAACTACTGATTACCAACAAGTTAAACAAACGTACGAAGAATAAAAAAGTAGGGTGCGTTAACACCCTACTTGATATGTTTTTAATTGCAAAACACCATGCGATACGCCGCTAAACGCTCCACGGCGGACTTGCCGTCAGTCGCCGTCGTCGCACCTTCCAATCATCATTACCGCATCGTCAAACTTCTCGCGGTCGCCCACCGCGGCATTGCGCAGCCTCACACGGTAATTGTAAATGGTGGTGACCGAATAGCGTAGGAAGTTGGCTATCTTCGTACTGCTGCTTATACCGAGGCGTATCAGGGCGAAGATGCGCAGCTCGGTGTTAAGCTTCTCGCCCGGCTTCAGGCGTATGCGCTGCTCCGGCACAAGCAGGTTGTTGAAGTCGTCGACGAAATTCGGGAACAGGTTAAGGAACGAGTCGTCGAACTGCGCGTAAAAATCTTTCAGCTCGTTGTCGATGAACGACTTTGAGCGTATCTCCTCGAAAAGTTCCTTCGCGCCGCCTTTCTGCGCCACCTTCTGCAAGTGTTTGCGGTACTTGTCCATCTTGTCGATGTACAGCGAGCACTGGTCTATGTAGTGGGCGATGTACTCCTCCTTGATGTGCGAGCTTTCGCTAAGCTCGCGGTTAAGCTCTTTCAGCCTGACGTTTGCCTCCTGCGCCTGCCTGCGCGCCGCCGTAACCTTGCGCATCTGCTTCTTTATCACCAGTATGGCGACGGCGAGGAACAATGTAAGCAATATGATGAAGACAAGCGAACAGAAGATAACCCTGCGCTGCCTGTCAAGCTTGTGATGGTACACCTTGTTGATTACGGGAAAGGCTTTCTGCACTTCGTATATGCGCCAGAGCGAGTTGCAGGCCGCCGCATCGTCCATGCAGCGCGTCATGTAGGCGTAGGCGCGGTCAACGTCGCCTTCCTTATAGAGCAGTACGGCAAGCAGCCTTAGCGACGTGTACTCGCGTATGCCCGAACGAATGTCGTTGATGGCCGAGAGTATGAGGTGCCGTTTCTCGTTGGCCGTGTCGCCCTTGCCGGCGTAGGCCATGGCCAGCGAATAGTCGAGCAGAGCCTTGCCGTGTATGTTGTCGAACTTGGAATAAGCGTCTTTGAGTGTCTTTATGGCTTCGTCAAACCGTCCGTGCACGTTGTCCTTGTCGGCTTTCACTATGACGTAGTTGAACGACCCCGGGCTGTTTACAAGCAGGATGGAGTCGCGGTAGCTGTCGGTCAACGCCAGGTAGCGCTTCTTTATCACGGCGTTGCTGCAATTGTCGGCCATCAGTCCGTATATGTTACGATAAACGTGGTAGTAATATTCCATCTGGTAAACGTCCAGCACGCCCTTGTCCACACTGTCTATATAGTCCAACGCCTCCTTGTACATGCCATAGACTCCGCTCATCTCGGCAAGGTTCATGCGTGCGTCGCTTATGTACGAGGCATTGCCTATGCGGCGGGCGGCGGCCATTTTCTCGTTGGCGAAGTAGAGCGCGGAGTCGATGTCGAACGAGCGGTACTCCTCGCGCAGGCATCCCGCAAGGCTGTAACGCTCCGCATCAGTGGCGGCGCGCGCCAACTCGGCTTTCAGCCCGGCTATCTTCGCACGCCGGGCATCGATGTACTTGTGGCTCTCACGCAGCGTCATGTCAAGCGTGTCAAGCAGCGATGCCGTGTCTTGTCCGACCGCCTGCACGGCAAACCATGCCGACGCGATGACAGCCAGCAGGCACAGCCTTGTCTTCACTTGGGATATGGACATGTATTTCATGGACTCAAACAAAACTACAGGGTATAGGCAAAGGTAATACTTTTCCCTGTCATGCACAAGTTTTTGGCTCATATTTATACATGGCAAACAGCATACACCTGTCAATCAACACATAAAAAAAACTGCAACTTCCACTGATGGATGTTGCAGCCTAAAAAAGTTGTCTCTTATTTATAATTCGCCTTATCACAGTTTGTTGACATGGCAAGCCAAGCTTGACTTCAGGTTGGCAGCCTTGTTCTTGTGGATAATGTTAGTCTTTACCAACTTGTCAAGCATCTTCTGCACTGTGGGGTAGAGCTTCAGAGCCTCTTCCTTGTCAGTCATAGCACGCAGCTTGCGCACGGCGTTACGCATTGTCTTTGCATAATATTTATTGTGCAATGTACGCTTCTTGTCTTGACGGATTCTCTTAACTGATGATTTGTGATTTGCCATCTTTGCTTTATTCCTTTTCCTTGTTGTTTTTATTGTAGTCCCTAGGAGAGTCGAACTCCTCTTTAGAGAATGAAAATCTCTCGTCCTAACCGATAGACGAAGGGACCGTAGTTGCGATTTTGCGGTGCAAAGGTAGGGGTTTTATTTGAAACGGCCAAACTTTTTTCAATAATTTTCTCTATTATGGCCCAAAAATGAGTATTTTTGCATTATGCTTATAAAAACCAGAGCCATTGTGCTTCACAGCTTCAGGTACGGCGAGTCGAAAACCATCATCGACCTGCTAACCGCCACACACGGCCGCATGTCGTGCATTGCGAAGCTGTCGAAGTCGCCGACGGCGAAGCTGAAGAAGCAATATTTCCAACCGCTTTTCATCATCGAGGCCGTCGTGGAGCTGCGGCAGCGCGCCGGACTGCAACCGCTGAAAGAGGCGCGCGTGGCCGTTCCGTTCGCGTCAATCCCTTTCAGTCCGGCCAAACTGGCAATAGCCATGTTCACGGCGGAGTTCCTGCGCGGTGCCACGCGCGGCGAAACGGCCGACGACGCGCTGTTCGCCTACGCGGAGAACAGCGTGCGCTGGCTCGACGGCAGCGAGCGGAGTTTCGCCAACTTCCACCTTGTATTCATGACGCGCCTGGCCAAGTTCCTCGGCTTCTACCCCAACCTTGACGGCTACACGCCGGGATGCCGCTTCGACCTGCGAGCCAGCTGCTTCCGCACGGACGTCCCGGTGCACGCCGACTGCCTGCCTCCCGAAGAGGCGGAGAAGATTAAGCTGCTGCTCCGCATGAACTACGCGACGATGCACCTGTACCGCATGTCGCGCGCGGAGCGAAACCGCATGGCCGACATTATATTAAGGTATTACCAGCTGCACGTGCCGGATTTTCCCGAGCTAAAGTCGCTACCGGTGCTCAAGGAACTGTTTGACTGACGCCGTTCCACACAACCTTGCAACCGCCTGATTATCAACCACTTTCCGATATGCCGTATTTTGCCTTCCAAAAGACGGCTTTTTACAACGCGAAAGGCCGCCTTTTATCGTCTAAAAGGCGGCCTTTCATATTTTCACCGGGCACCGGGCGTGCCGCAAGGTCACACGATGGGCAGGCTGATGCCGTTGATTTTCTGGTACACGTCGAGTGCGTACACGTCGGTCATGCCGCTTATGTAGTCGATAACGGCCATGAGGCGCGTCTCCAGGTCGTCGGCGTTTATGTCGTACTGGCTGCTCACGCGGCTGATGAGCTGGCGCGAGTAGAAGCGCGAGGGGTCGGTCGCCGCGCTGACCATGGCCTCCATCAGCGTCGCCATAATCTTGTAACCGCTCAGCTCCACGTCGAGCACGGGCTTGCTCTTGTAGATTTTCTCCTTCGATAAAATGGCGCATTTTCGGTACGCCCCGGCCAGCCTCGGCTCGATTTTGTCAACCAGGCAGCCCGTCATAGTGCCGTTCATGATGTCGTCCTCATGACGCATGAAGGCATCGACGCACGCCCTTTCGAGCGCGCCGATTACACAGGCGCGCATGTAGACCACGCGCTCGTTCTCGTCGGTGATGCCCTCATCCTTAATCCTTTGCCTAATATGGTTTTGCGCCTTTTCATCGAAGAAGTCGAGGAAAAGACGTTCGGTTTCATCGAACGTCACTATTTTCAGCTTGTGAGCGTCCTCGATGTCCATTATTTCATAGCAGATGTCGTCGGCGGCCTCGACCAAATACACCAGCGGATGCCGCGCGTACTCCATCGGACAGCCGTCGGCTGATTTGCAGATTATGCCCAATTCATCGGCGATTTTACGGTAAATGTCAGCCTCCGAGGTGAAGAAGCCGAACTTGCCGTGCCCCTTTTCGGCCACGGTCGAGGCGAAGGGATACTTTACTATTGACGCCAGCGTGGTGTAAGTCATCACGAAGCCGCCCTCGCGCCGCCCCTTGAAGCGGTGGGCCAAGAGGCGGAAGGCGTTGGCGTTGCCCTCGAAGTGGGTTATGTCGGCCCAGAATCCGGGGCTCACCTTGTCCTCCAACGCCCTGCCCTCACCCTCGGTGAAGAACGTCTGTATGGCCTTTTCGCCAGAATGTCCGAACGGAGGGTTGCCCATGTCGTGCGCCAAGCAGGCCGTACTCACCACCGTCCCGATTTGCGGCAGCAGCGTCGCGGCCAGCTCCGGGCGCGTCTTCATAACGGCACGGGCCACGTCGTTGCCCAACGAAAGTCCCACACTGGCCACTTCGAGGCTGTGCGTCAGGCGGTTGTGCACGAAGACACTGCCCGGCAGGGGAAACACCTGGGTCTTGTTCTGCATACGGCGGAAGGGCGCGGAGAAGATAAGGCGGTCGTAATCGCGCTTGAACTCGGAGCGGTCGTCATGGCGCACGGTGTGCCGGTGCTCCTGTCCGAGCCGCTTGTCGGATATAAGTTTTTCCCAATTCATAATCGTTTTGTTTTAGGAGTAAGGAGAAGAGAAGCAAGGAGTAAGTAGAAATGACTTTGCATTTTTACAAAACCAAACGAGCCGACAATGCGTATTGCCCAAGCTATGAATGACTTACTGGCAATTCATTTCTACTTGCTCCTTGCTTCTCCGCTCCTTTACTCCTTAATTACTCTGGCGCAAAAGTAATCTAAAAATGGCTAAATTCTTTCTTTTTAGCGGCAAAACAACCTTTATGTGAATATAATTCGTTACTTTTGCACCTTATAATAATATAAGAAAGCATCATGATAGAAGTGAAAATAATAAACAAGGGACACCAGCCCCTGCCAGCATACGCCACGCCGCAGAGCGCCGGAATGGACATAAGGGCCAACATCGACGCGCCCGTAACGCTGCGTCCGCTGGAGCGGAAGCTCATACCCACAGGCCTTTACATGGCACTGCCCGAAGGCTACGAGGCGCAGATACGCCCGCGCAGCGGCCTCGCCCTGAAGCACGGACTGACCGTGCTCAACTCGCCGGGAACAATCGACTCCGACTATCGCGGCGAGGTAATGGTGCTCCTTGTAAACCTTTCGGGCGACGACTTCACCGTGAACGACGGCGAACGCATAGCCCAAATGGTCATTGCGCGGCACGAGACGGCACGGTTTGAGACCGTCAGCAAGCTTGACGACACCGAGCGCGGAGCCGGCGGCTACGGGCACACCGGAGTAAAATAAGCTATATCCGTTCATCAAGGAACACACATGACACGTACAATCCTGCATTTCCTGGCATTGCTCTCTGCGGCCACGCTTACCATAAGTTGCGGCGGAGCGAAAACCGTACAGCCAACAGGCGCAACGGAGGAAGCCTCCTTTGTAAGCCTGCCGGCCATAAGCCACAACGACAGCCTGCGCTTCAAGATATATTATTTTGAAGCCATAAAGCAACAGACAAGCGGCAACTTCGACGCTGCCTACGACCTGTTGCAGCACTGCCTCACCATAAACCCCAACGCCGCCGAAGCTTACTTCATGCTCTCTTTCTATGACGGCATACTCAAAAACGACTCCGCCGCACTTGCCGACGTAAAAAAGGCGTCAGAGCTCAACCCTGCAAACAACGCCTACCTGGAGCGTCTCGGAGCCGGATATTTCAGCATTAACAACCTCGCCGAGGCCACAAAGGCATACGAAAAGCTTGCAAAGAACAGCCCCGAACGCTCCGACGTGCTCGACATACTGGCGCAACTCTACGGACGGCAGAAGGACTACGACAAGATGCTTGACGTGCTCGAACGCATGGAAACGCTTGAAGGCGCCAACGAAGACCTCACCCTCGCAAAGATGAGGGTTTACTCCCTGCAAGGCAAAAAGCAGGAAGAATTCAACGAACTGAAGTCGATGGCGGCGAAATATCCCAATGACATGAATTACCGTGTGATGATGGGCAACTGGCTGTTGCAGAACGGAAAAGCCGACGAGGCATACCGGCAATACGCCGAAGTGCTGCAAGCCGAGCCCGAAAACACCAACGCACGCATGTCGATGATAGACTATTACAGGACGACACAGCAGCCCCTACGCGCCGACTCGCTGCAAGAGGCGTTGCTGGTAAGCACGAAAACGCCAACGGACAGCAAGATTGTGCTGATAAGGCAGGCCGTGGCGGAAAGCGAACAGCAAGGAGGCGACAGCTCGAAAGTGCTCAACCTGTTCAGGAAAATACTCGCCCAGCCACAGGAAACGTCAGACATGGCCGAACTGTACGCCGCATACATGACGCTGAAAAAGATGCCGCAGGACTCCATTTCGAAAGTCCTCGAGACGGTGCTCGCCATTTCTCCCGACAACGCCGGTGCCCGCCTGCAGCTCATCCAGGCGGAATGGGGCGAGCAAGACTTCGACCGCGTGGCCGAGCTTTCACGCCAGGCCATCGACTACAACCCCGATGAAATGGCGTTTTATTACTTCCTCGGCCTGGCTTACGTACAGAAAGACGACGATGACAGCGCGCTCGACGCACTGCGCCGGGGCGTAAGCCAAATCAACAAACAGAGCAACAAGGACCTCGTTTCAGACTTCTACGCCATCATGGGCGACATCCTCCACGACAAAGGACTTGCCGAAGAGGCCTACGCCGCGTATGACTCGTGCCTGCAATGGAAGGACGACAACCTTGGCTGCCTCAACAACTACGCCTACTACTTGTCTGAAGAGGACCGCGAACTGGCCAAGGCCGAGCAGATGAGTTACCGCACCGTACAGGCCGAACCCGACAATGCCACCTTTCTGGACACCTACGCTTGGATTCTGTTCAAGCGCAAGAAGTACGCCGAAGCGATGCAATACATCAACATGGCGGTGGACAACGACACTACGAAAAGCGCCGTAATAATAGAACATGCAGGCGACATACACGCCGTGAACGGCGACATCGACGGGGCGGTAAAGTTCTGGCAGCAGGCATTGGAGGCTGGAGCGGAGAACGACAAGGCCATCAGACGCAAAATAAAACTCAAAAAATATGTGGAAGAATAACAGCAAGCTGTACTTTTGCATGACGCTCATCGCGGCGTCGCTCGCCGTCGTTTCATGCGGCACTAAGAAGGCATCGGTCGACGCCATGTCGTCGGCCACGGGCACGGCAAGCACAACGGCATCGGCTGAAAACCGCAAGATAGACTTCATGCGCAAAGTTTACGACAACGAAGTCTACACCCGCAGCATATCGTCTAAAATCAAGTTCACCATCAACACAGGGCGGAAAGACCTGTCGATAAGCGGCTCTCTCAGGATGAAGAAGGACGAGGTAATACGCATCCAGCTTACTCCGTTCGGCCTGATGGAGGTTGGCCGCCTCGAGTTCGCCAAGGACTACGTGCTCCTTATGGACCGTATCAACAAGGAATATGTCAAAGCCAGCTACGCCGACGTTGACTTCTTGCAGAAGAACGGACTTGACTTTTACGCCCTGCAAGCCCTGTTCTGGAACCAGCTGTTCGTCCCGGGAGAGCAAAAAATCACGGATTCATCGCTTAAAAAGTTCTCCGTAACGTTCAATGACGCCGTTGCCAACACCATTGTATCGCTGAAACGCGGCAACATGGAGTACCAATGGAGCGCGGACAAGACAAGCGGACGGCTCCGCTCGGTTGACGTAACGTACAGCGGCAAGTCGTCCGGCAAGACCACCGTGACATGCAACTATGGCTCGTTCAAGCCCGTGGGACGCAAGCACTTCCCGACGGACATCACGCTGCTCATGAAAAGCGACGCGGTGAAAGGCGGCAGTCCGATGAGCGTGAACATATCGCTCGACGGCATAGACACGGACGGCGACTGGAACACATACACCTCCGTGTCAGGCAAATACAGGCAAGTAAGCGTGCAGGACGTAATGAACCGACTTTTGAAAATGTAAATGAAACGACTCCTCATACTTTTTTTCGCACTGGCGATAGCCTTCCCCTTCTCCGCACAGAACAAGAAACAGACCACGCGGAAGAAGGCCAAGACAACGCGCGTTACAAAGAAACGCACCACAACCAAGAAAAAGAAGACGGCCAAGTACCAAAGCAACTCCATCAAGGGGCTGCGCAACCAGCGCGCCGGAGTGCAGCGCAAAATCAAGGAACAGGAGCGGCTGTTGCGCGCAAACAAGGCCGACGTGAAGAAACGCCTCGGCAACCTTGTGGCCTTGGGCACGGAGATTGACCGACACAAAAAGTCCATCGACACCATACAAAACGAGATAAAACACATCGACAACAACATAAACATGCTGAAAAACCAGCTCGCCACGCTCGAGAAACAGCTTGAAGAGCGCAAGGCCAAGTATGTGAAGTCGATGCGCTACCTCGCCGCCAAGCGCACCGTGCAGGACAAGCTGATGTTCATCTTCAGCGCAAAGAACCTGGCGCAGATGTACCGCCGCATGCGCTTCGTGCGCGAATACGCCGCCTTCCAGCGGTCGCAGGGCGAAATGGTGAAGGCAAAGCAGAGCCAAATCGAGGAGAAGCGGAAAGAGCTGCAACGGGTGCGCAGCCAGAAGAACACGCTGCTCGACAAGGACAAACGCGAGCACGAGGCTCTCCAGAGCAAGCAGGACGAGCAGCAGAGGATGGTCAACAACCTGCAACGCCAGCAGAAGACAATACAAAGAATCATTGACGACCAGCGCAAGAAAGACGCCGAACTGAACGCAAAAATAGACCGTCTCGTGGCCGAAGAAATAGCCAAGGCCAAGGCAAGGGCTGAAGCCGAAGCAAGGCGCAAGGCCAAATTAGAGGCCGAGGCGAAGCGCAAGGCGGCCGAACTGGCACGAAAGAAGGCCGAAGCCGAAGCGCGAGAACGCGAGAACGCGCGCCGCATAGCCGAGGCGAAGGCGCGTGAAGAGAAGCTGAAAGCCGAGGCCCGCGAGGCCGCCAAGCGCGACGAGGCGGCACGAGAGAAGGCCGAGCGCAAGGCGCGAGAGGCCGAGGCTGACCGCATTGCGGCGGAACGCAAGGCGCGCGTAGACAAGGAACGCGCCGAGCGCGAGGTGGCACGGGCCAAGAAACAGGCTACAGCCGCGGCCGAGATGGACACGCAGGACCGCAAGCTTAGCGGCAGCTTCGAGCGCAACCGGGGCCGTCTGCCCATGCCGCTGGCCGGGCCGTGCAACATAGTGAGCCACTTCGGACAGTACAATGTGCCCGGGCTAAGGAACGTAAGGCTCGACAACAAAGGCATCAATATCAAGGGGCAGTCGGGCGCGACGGTGCGTTCGGTGTTCGACGGAGAGGTCAGCGCCGTGTTCAACTTCGACGGAAGCATCATCGTAATGGTGCGCCACGGAGGCTACATCTCCGTCTACTGCAACCTCGGTTCAGTCAGCGTGAGCCGCGGACAGAAAGTAAGCACCGGCCAGGCCATCGGCGCACTCGGCGCGGAAAACATCCTCCAGTTCCAGCTGCGGCGCGGCACGGCCAAGCTGAACCCCGAGGCTTGGCTAAGGAGATGAGAGTGAAAAAGGAAAAACGAGAAGCGAAGAATCCATCAGTTTTCAAGTGAAGAATCAAGCGTTAAGAACCGAAGGCCAGCATTAAGCTAATCAAGAATTCATAAGCTTTTCCCTCTTCTCCAGGCCTTCCCAGTCCTCCCATCCATTCCACAACAACCATACACTTTGCAATAGGCCACCTTTCACACGATGAAAGGCGGCCTTTTGCGTTGCGTTTTACGGCCTTTTGCCGTGCAAAAGGCCGTCTTTTGTAAAATCACCGGCAAGCAGGCCTCCGGCAACCGCCGTCATGCCTTCGTTTCGGCAACGCCAACACAATGTCAAAAGCCTACGCCGATGGTGCCGTAGAAGCCGTTGTACGCGCCGATGCCGGCCGTGCGCGAAGTCATATGCCGGTAGCCTACGCCCACGTTCACCTTAATCCTGCCCGTGCCGCCGATGCGGAACGCCAGCCCGGCGTCATACACGTTATGCTTCCAGTCGGCGTTGCCGACGCTGCCTCCGGCCGACGCGCGCAGGTCAACGTCAATGTTGTCAACCCTGAACAGCGTGTAGCCCAGTCCCCCGGCCAGCGTCGCGCTCTTGGTGTAACGCCGCCCGTGCTCCTTGTCGTACAGGCCGTACAGGCATCCGCCATGCACAAAGGCGTACATCCTCGGAATGAACCTGTAGCCCAGGTTGCCGCCAATCTCCAAGGGTGACATGCCGTCGTGCCCGGTGCCTGCACCTACGTTAAACTCGATTACCACATTCTTCCAGAACGAGGGAATGCTCCCCTGCTCCGCCTCACTGCCCCGGACTGCCGCCTGGGCCGATGCCGCCAGCGTAAAAACCAACGCCACAGCAGTAACAATAAACTTCTTGACCATAATCTTAAAATTAGTTTAACCTTATTATATCGCCTGCCCGTACGGTGCAAGACAGTACGAAACAGCATTGCAAATATAATGCAGAACAAACATATCCCAAAACTTTCATGTCACACATTTCCGTTGGGTGTTACACGCGCAAACAGGCACAACAATCTGACACACAACCACCTACGGCAAATACAGCACATTTTTGCACATAAAATTGTAACATACAAACGTAAGTAAAACCTCCCTAAACTTGTCTGTCTGACAATAAAATCATACATTTGCACAACAAACATTAAATTATGAGGAATGCTTTTACAGCAATAATAGTGATACTCTGCGCCACGTTAAGTTGCAACGAAAAAGACAAAACGATTGATGCGCTGGTACAAATAGATAGCCTTGTCAGCAACGGCGAAACAGACTCTGCATACCAGCGCATCACCAATATGTCACACAAAGCACCGGACACAGACGAAGAAAGAGCGTATTACAACCTGTTATTGACCAAAATCATTTTCGCAAGCGACAAGACACTAAGCAATGATTCGCTTATTGACGTAAGCATAAAGCATTACAAAAAGACAGGGAACAATGCCAAACTTGCCGAAGCTTATTATTTAAAAGGTGGATGCCTTGTATGTCGCAACGACCTTGCAGACGGCCTCATGTTCATGAAAATGGCTGAAAGTATGGCAAAGAAAGCCGGCGAAACCCATCTTCTCATAATGACATATACCAACATGTCTTACATCAACACCATGCTTGGGGCACCGATGACCGGGCTTGAGTATGCAAGAAAAGGTCTGGCAGAAGCCGAACGCGCCGGCAACATCGACTGGAAGTGCATGGCACTGAACAACATCGCAATGTGCCATTATCAAAGGAAAGACCTTGACAGTGCGCTCATATACATGCAGAAAATTGAACCTTACACCGACACCATCAGCGAAAACGAACGTGCTATGTTCATAAACAACATCGGCTACCTTTATTCAGAAAACGGATATTACGACAAGGCCGAGCCGTTACTGCGTAAAGCGGTATCACTGATACCATGCGCCGTGACTTACACAAGCCTCGCAAAAAACTGCTACAGGCAGGGCAAAGAGCAGGAGGCAGACTCCCTTATGAAGCTTGCCGAACCAAGTGCCGACTTTGAGAGCAAGGCAGAGATGTACCAGTTCTTGGCGGAACGGGCCGAGCGCAATGGCGACTTCAAAAACTCTTCACGGCTTTACCGGCAGGCGAAGACAATGAAAGACAGCATGGAAGCACAACGACCGACAGAGGAGACGGTGACGATGCTGCGCGACTATGAGCACGAGGAATACACGAAAAGCGTCAAGGACAAGGAAGCCATGTGGACGGTCATTGCCGTCATTGCGGCAGCCTTGCTGGCTGCGGCTGGCTTTGCATACCACAGGAAGACTGTGAACAGAGCGAAAAAGACAATCGCCGACGCCGACCGAAAAATCAAGGAATACACCGAAAGGATGGCCGCACTCGAACGGCAGGACAGCAAGCACACGAATGAAGTGAAGGAGCTGGAGCGCAAAATACGCCGCCTGAAAGACGAGCAGGCCGCCGTAATCAACAGCGGACAGGCTCTGTACAACGACATCGTGGCCGGAGGCACGGTGGCTACGTGGAAGAAGAAGGAGTTTGACGAGTTCATCGAGTATTACCGCATATGCCGGCCCGAGGCCGTGGAGAACGTGGAAAAGGGCTACAACCGCCTTTCGTCAACGCACATATTCTACCTGCTGCTCTCCGACATGGGGCGCGACGACGAAGAGGCACGCCGCATACTGGGCATGACGGCTGGCGCGGTAAGGACAATGAAATCACGCATCAGGGCGAGGCGGGCCGTAGCCTCGTAAGCAGCTGTCAGCCAGCACGTTGGAAAAAGACCGTGTTTTACACGGCAAAAGGCCGCCTTTCACACGATGAAAGGCGGCCTTTTGCATTGCGTTTTGCCGTCTTTCGCAAGACGGCCGGATTATATCAATACTTGAAGGAGCTGCCCCCGAGGAACTCGCGCAACAGCGAAGTGGGCGGCAGCTGGCGGTAAGGTATCGGGGCGATGTACTTCAGGAACTTCAACAGGCGGTACGCCTCGGCATACTCCTCGGCGTTTTCGGGCACGAGTTCGAGCAGCGGTTCGGCCTGGCTTTTGATGACGGCCAGCTCGAAGAGCAGCGCGGTGTTGAACATAGCGTCGGCATTCTCCTGGTAAGGGAATATCCACTTGTTCTCACCGGCACGCACGCTGGGCCAGCGGTGTATGGTCTCCTGCGCGCTCACTCCGCGGTACTTGTAGTCGCGGATGATGCGGCGCAGCAGGCGGTTGTCCGTAGTAGGTATGTAGTTGTGGGTGTCAAGCAGGATGGTGGTGAGCGCCGACGCGTAGACACGGAACTTCTGCCCTTCGGGTATCTGGGCGGTAAGCTCGGGGTTGAGGGCGTGTATGCCCTCAACGACCAGCACCTCGTCGTCGGCCAGGCGCAGGCGGCGGCCGCTGCGTTCGCTGCGCCCCGTCTGGAAGTTATACCGCGGCAGCTCCACCTCTTCGCCCGCGAACAGGGCGTTGAGCTGGCTGTTAAGCAGCGGAATGTCGAGCGCATAAAGGCTCTCGTAGTCATATTCGCCGTGCTCGTCCTTGGGCGTTTCCTCACGGTTTACAAAGTAGTCGTCGAGCGACACGGGCACGGGCTTCACGCCGCAGGTGAGCAACTGTATGGAAAGACGCTTGCAGAAGGTGGTCTTTCCGCTCGACGACGGGCCGGAGATGAGCACCATGCGCACGCCGCGGCGCGTCGAAATCATGTCTGCGATTTGCGAAATCTTCTTCTCCTGGAGAGCCTCCGACACGTTGACAAGGTCGGTGGAACGGCCTTGCTGCACGGCTTCGTTGAAGTCGCCCACGGTAGACATGCCGAGGATATGCTGCCAGCGGTGGTGTTCCTGGAATATTTCGAACATCTTGTCCTGCCTCACCAGGTCGCCAAGGCGCGACGGGTCGTCGCGCGAGGGGATGCGCAGCAACATGCCGTCGTAATACTTCTCAAGGCCGAAAAGATACAGCTGGCGCGTGTTTGTGAGTAGTGTGCCGTAGTAATAGTCCTTGTATCCGTCTATTTCATAATACGTTGTGTAGAGCCGCCCAACGCTTTTGAGCAGCTTGACCTTCGACGTCATGCCCATGTCGGTGAACATGCTGATTACCTCTTCGGTAGCGCTCTCGTGGCGGCGGATGGGCATGGCCGCGTCGATTATCTCCTGCATGCGGCGGCGCACGGCGTCGGCGTCAAACCGCGTGACCGGCCTTCCTATGTCGATGTTGCAGTAATAGCCGTTTGAAACGGGAATGTCGATTACCACGTCGGCCTCCGGCCACAGGTCGTGCACGGCCTTGCAGAGCACGAAGAAGAGCGTGCGCGTATAGGCACGGGCACCCGACGGCGACTTGATGTCAAGATACTCCACGTCCTTGTTGTGGTAGACGCGGAAGTGAAGCCCCTCAACCTTGTTGTTCACCTTCACGCTCAACGGGCCGTAGTCCATTTTTAAATTTAATTCACGGAAAACTTCAGAAAGAGTGCTTCCTATTGGGACGTTTAGCGTTTTTTTATTATTTTTGCAACGTATTTGTATCATTTGCTTCATTTTTCATGCGTTTTTAGGTTAAACGTTGGTAAAGATACTCCGTTTTCCCGACACCGCACAATGTTCGACAACAAATTAATTTAAAATATGTCGATTTGGATTTTTTTTAAGATTATCGGCTCATTGGCCCTCCTCATCTACGGAATGAAGGTGATGAGCGAAGCCTTGCAGAAGATGGCAGGTTCGCAGTTGCGCCACATCTTAGGCACAATGACCAAAAACAGGTTCACCGGCATGTTCACCGGTATGTTCGTAACGGCTGCCGTACAGTCGTCGTCGGCCACCACGGTGATGACCGTCTCGTTCGTCAACGCCGGCCTGCTGACCCTCGCCCAAGCAATATCCGTCATAATGGGAGCCAACATCGGCACCACGCTGACAGCCTGGATAATGAGCTTGGGCTTTTCGTTTAACTTCATGGACGCGGTGTTCCCGGCGTTCATAGCCGGCATCCTGCTCATCTACACGCGCCGCCACAGGTACATAGGCGACTTCCTCTTCGGCATAGCGTTCATGTTTTTCTCGCTCGCCCTGCTCAGCCAGACGGGCGACGAGATGGACCTTGGGCACAACCAGGAGCTAATCCATTTCTTCAGCACGTTCGACACAGGCAGCTACACCACTATAATAGTGTTCCTGCTCATAGGCACCCTGCTTACGTGCATCCTCCAGTCGTCGGCCGCGCTGATGGCCATCACGATGATGCTGTGCTCGAGCGGCGTGCTGCCCATCTATCTCGGCATCGCCCTCGTGATGGGAGAGAACATCGGAACCACGGCCACGGCCAACCTGGCCGCACTCGGGGCCAACACCCAGGCGCGGCGTGCCGCGCTGGCACACCTGGTGTTCAACGTCTTCGGAGTGCTCTGGGTGCTGTGCCTGTTCTATCCGTTTGTCGATACGGTATGCTCGTTTGTGGGCTACGACCCGGCCTCGAGAGCCATCGACCCGGCACGCCTGTCGGTAGTGCTGGCGGCCTTCCACACGGCGTTCAACGTATGCAACACGTTCATCCTCATATGGTTGATACCGCAGATAGAGAAAACCGTATGCTGGCTAATCAAGCCTAAGGCTAAAGAGGGCGAAGACGAGTTCCGCCTGCGCTACATCGGCGGCGACACAATCATGAAAACCCCGGAGCTGTCTGTGCTCGAGGCGCAGAAGGAAATCCAGCTATTCGCCGAACGCACGCACAGGATGTTCGGCTTCGTGCGTGAGCTTTTAGGCATCAAGAACGACGCCGACTTCAACAAACTGTTCAGCCGCATAGAGAAGTACGAGGGCATCAGCGACAACATGGAAATAGAGATTGCCAAGTATCTCGACCGCGTGAGCGACGCGCACCTTAGCGACGAGACCAAGGCCAAAATACGCGCCATGCTGCGCGAAATATCCGAGATAGAAAGCATCGGCGACAGCTGCTACAACATAGCGCGCACGCTGAACCGCAAGGTGAGGGGCAAGGAGGACTTCACAGAACGCCAGTACGAGCACCTGCACCAGATGTTCGAGCTTACGGACGACAGCCTCACGCAGATGAACGTCATGCTGGCAGGGCGCAAGGACAAGCTGGACGTGAACCGCTCGTTCAATATCGAGAACGAGATAAACAACTACCGCAACCAGCTGCGCAGCCAGAACATCAACGACATAAGCGCGAACGAATACTCTTACGCCATCGGAACGATGTACATGGACATCGTGTCGGAGTGCGAGAAGCTGGGCGACTATGTAATCAACGTGGTCGAGGCGCGCATGGGAACGAGGCAGAAGGACGCGTAGACTTCAGCCCCACGTATAACTGTCTGACATACAACACGTTGCAAAAGGCCGTCTTTCGCAATGCGAAAGACGGCCTTTTGCGTTGCCGTTGGCGGCCTTTTACAACGCGAAAGGCCGCCAACGGCAAAACCGGCGGTGCCACGGCAAGTTGTCCCTTTTTACAAGAAAAGTGTCCGACTTAACGTTTTTACACAAAAAAAGGCCGTAAAAACTATTTAAAACCAAAAAGTTTCCATACCTTTGCAGTTGTATTTTACAATTATTGTAACTGCGATGAAACATACCTGCAAAATCCTTTTGGCGCTCATCGCGTGCATCGTATCGACGGGCGCGGCGGCCGAAGGCAAGGAGGAATACCTGCCATACGGCAACATGAACAGCTGGACTATAAGGCATATAAAAGAATCAGGTGTGATAGGCGGCGACACAAAGACCCTGTACGAGGTGGGCCCCAACCGCACAATCACCGGTAACAAGCCTTACGTGAACGGCGGAGGCTCGCCTTGGGGCACGTCCAACGTCATGGCAAAGGTGATGGGAGTGGTCAAGACCAACAACTCGGTATACCGCGACAAGCACGGCTCGGGCTACTGCGCCAAGCTGGAGACGCACATAGAGAAGGTGCGCGTGCTCGGACTGATGAACATGAAGGTGCTGGCCGCAGGCTCGCTCTTCCTCGGCGACATGAAGGAGCCCATCACCGGGACGAAGGACGGCCCGAAGGCCATGAACAACGGCATACACTTCACCAAGAGGCCGAAGGCCGTCAGGTTCGACTACATGTTCAAGGCCGCAGGCACGGCCAACAGGGTAAAGCAAAACGGCTTCAGCAGCGGCAAGACCGTCGCCGGCAAGGACTACGCCGTGTGCGTGCTCTTCCTACAGAAGCGCACGGAGGACGCAAAGGGCAACATCACCGCCAAGCGCGTGGGCACAATGGTTGTAAGATACGGCAAGAGCACCGGCGGATGGGTAAACGGCGCCACTTACGAAATACTCTACGGCGACATACGCAACAACCCTCATTACGACGCCTCGACCATGGGGCTGCGCTCTACCGACTACGCACGCAACAGCAAAGGCAAGAGCGTGCTGATAAAGGAGACGGGATGGGCCTCGGCCGACGAGACGCCCACGCACATGATACTCCAGTTCTCATCAAGCCACGGAGGCGCCTACATCGGCTCGCCGGGCAACACCCTTTGGATTGACAACATCAGGATGGTTTACTGAAACATATAAAACTACATAAAATGACACGACTGCTACTCGCCGCCCTGCTCATGCTTTGCACCGTCAAGGCTACAGCCGCCGCGCCCGGCGACGAACGACAAGACACGGCAACGATACGACAAGAGCAACAGCCGGACACGGTTAAGAAGAAAAAAGGCATCATAAACTGGGTGCTGAACTACCTCAACAACACCAACAAGAACAAGAACCACAAGAAATTCGACTTCAGCGTGCTGCCCGGTCCGCACTTCAGCTCGGACACGGGACTCGGCCTCGGCATCATAGGCATGGGCCTTTACCGCCAGGACCGGCGCGACACCATATCGCAACCGTCAAACGTTTCCATATTCGGAGACATAACAACCAAAAGCTCGTACACCGTCGGCATATTCGGCACTCACGTGTTCCCTTACGACAAGGGGCGCATAGACTACGAGGTGGCGGCCAACTACTTCAAGGAGAGTTTTTGGGGAATAGGCTACGAAATGGGCAACAACGACGACAACAAGGGCACAATGAAGAGGTGGAAAATAGGCGCGAAGGCAAACTTCCTGTGGGAAGTGGCGCGCAACGTGTTCATCGGCCCGTCGCTGACTTACGACTTCGCCGACATCCTCGAGATAGACCGTCCAGAGCTGCTGGCCGGACAAGACAAGCACGTATGGAACATAGGCGTGGGCTTCTCGTTCGCATACGACTCGCGCGACATCATGACACGCCCCACGCGCGGCGTCTACCTGAACGTAACCCAGCTGTTCCGCCCCAAGTTCCTTAGCAGCGGCTACGCCTACACCACTACCGACTTCCGCTTCGACACATACGGCAAACTGTGGCGCGGAGCGGTCATCGGCGGCGACCTTCGCGGCACGCTCAACTTCGGCAACCCGTCATGGGCCACGATGGCGCTGCTCGGCAACTCATCGACAATGCGCGGATATTACAAGGGAAGGTACCGCGACAAACACATACTCCAGGCACAAGTCGAGCTAAGACAGCACATCTGGCACCGCAACGGAGTGGTAATCTGGGGCGGACTGGGCACCGTATTCCACAAGTTCAGCGCACTGCGCTCCGAACGCCTGCTGCCAAACTGGGGCATAGGCTACCGCTGGGAGTTCAAGAAAAACGGCAACGTGCGCCTCGACTACGGCTTCGGCAAGCGCGGGATGCAGGGCTTCGTGTTCAACATCAACGAGGCCTTCTGACCCCATCCCTGCCTTCCCTGCCCTCCCAATCAACCCGACAACAACCTGAAATGAAAGCAATAAAGACCATACTGCACGGCTGCGCCTCAGCGCGCAGCCTCTTTTTTATCACCATAGTGGTGCTCGCCCTGCCCAACATCGCGCTCTGCATCACCGAGCGCATGGGCATCATGGCCTGCATAACGAACGTAGTGCTGCCCACGGCGGCCGTCTGGCTGCTGATGACTCTCAACCGATGCCCGGGCAAGATGGTGTGGTACCTGTTCCTGCTGGTGTTCTTCGCCGCGTTCCAACTCGTGCTGCTGTACCTCTTCGGGCACTCCATCATAGCCGTGGACATGTTCCTCAACCTCGTGACGACCAACCCCGGAGAGGCCTTCGAGCTGCTTGACAACCTCATTCCGGCCGTATTCGGCGTCATCATTGTCTACGTTCCGCTGCTAACGTTGGCCGTCGTCTCCATACGCAGGAAGGACCGGCTGGAGCACGGCTTCATGCAGAAGCAGAGGCGGTATGCCGCCATAGCCGCGGCGGCGGGCGTGCTCTCGCTCGGCGCAAGCTACGCAGCCGACCGCGACTACCGCGCCGAGCTCGACCTGTACCCCGTCAACGTGTTCTACAACCTTGGGCTGGCCGTGGAGCGAACGGCCGACACCAACGCCTACGCCGAGACCTCGGCCCACTTCCGCTTCAACGCCAAGGCCACTCACCCGGCCGCCGAGCGCGAGGTGTACGTGCTCGTAATAGGCGAGACGGCGCGTGCATGCAGCTTCGGCCTGTACGGTTACAGCCGCGACACTACGCCCCGGCTGGCACGGACGGAGGGGCTTGTGGCCTTCGGGAAGGCCGTAACCCAGTCGAACACAACGCACAAGAGCGTGCCCATGCTGCTGTCGGCCGTGTCGGCAACCGACTTCAACGACATTTACACGCAGAAGGGAATAATCACCGCATTCAAGGAAGCGGGCTTCCACACGGCGTTCATCTCAAACCAGAGACCCAACCGCTCGTTCATCGACTTCTTCGGCGAAGAGGCCGACGAGTGGACGTTCATAAAGGAGCGCAACCCCGAAGCGGCGGCCATAGGCGACGAAGCCATGCTGACAGAGGTGGCCGACATGCTGGCCGAGGGGCGGCAAAAGGAGTTCATCGTGCTACACATGTACGGCTCTCACTTCAACTACCGCGAGCGTTATCCGCGCCAGGCGGCCTTCTTCAAGCCCGACGACGCCACCGAGGCGAAGCCCGGCAACAGGGCGCAACTCGTCAACGCGTATGACAACACCATACGCTTCACCGACCGCTTCCTGACCGAACTCACGGCCATGCTCGGCAAGACCGGGGCGCAGGCGGCGCTGCTCTACACGTCGGACCACGGCGAAAACATCTTCGACGACAGCCGCCGCCTCTTCCTGCACGCATCGCCCGTGCCGTCATACTACGAGCTACACGTGCCGCTAATGGTATGGATGTCGCCCCGGTACAGGCAGGCATACGCCCCGGTGGAGGCCGCCCTGCGAGGCAACAGCGCAAAGCGCGTAGCCACGAGCGCGTCGGTATTCCACACGATGCTCACCCTTGCAGGCATCGACACGCCCCTGCGGCGCGACAGCCTGTCAGTGGCCAACACGCAGTTCACCGTCACCCCATACCTATACCTTGACGACCACAACCGCGCCGTGCCGGTAAAGGAGCTGCTAAGAAGCGAAAAAGACTTCGAGATGTTTAAAAAGAAAGGGATTGCCCTTTCATCAAATTGAAAATTGAAAAATGGAGAATTGAAAATTATGATTACCATTTTTTGTTGCCTGCAATTATCAAACAACAAGGCAAATCATAATTTTCAATTCTCAATTTTTCAATTCTCAACTAAACAGACTTACTCTGCCGAGCCGCCAAGAGGGCTTGCCTGCGTGTACGTGCGCGCCCCAAGCTCCTTGTCGAGCATGTAGATGCCGTAGCCGTTGTCCTTTATCATCTTGATGTTGTCGATGATAGTCTTGGCGTTTTCCTCCTCTTCCACCTGCTCGTCGATAAACCACTTCAGCATGCTCTGCGTGGCAAAGTCGTTCTCCTCGTGCGTCAGGGCGTACAGCTTGTTGATGAGCGCCGTAACTTTCTGCTCGTGTTTGAGCGTGCTCTTGAACACGTCGAGTATGCCGTTCCACTCCGTCGGCACTTCCGCGATGGGCCTGAGCGTCACGCGGCCGTCGCGCGAGTTGACGTAGTTGAACAGTATTTTGGCATGGTCCTGCTCCTCCTGGAACTGCACCTCGAACCAGTTGGCCATGCCAGGCTGGCCGATTGAGTGGCAGTAAGCCGACATTGACAGGTACAGGTAAGCCGACCACATCTCGGCGTTGATTTGCTCGTTGAGAGCCTCTTCAATCTTCTTGTTAAGCATAATCTTATCGTTTTTAAGTTAATGTTCCAATATCAGCACATCAAAAAACGTGCCAAGGCGCACGACCCTGCCGCCTGCGCCACATGCGGCAGAGCCGTGCGGCACATGCAAAAATACGGAAAAAAGCGATACGGCAGCCCTTTCCGCCAGACATTTATCATTTATTAGCAATCCATGGTGCGGCCATACACGCCCCATCCTACCGGCAGGCACACAGCACGGCCGCACCATGGCCGAAGGCATAGGCGGTCAGGCCTTCTCGCGGCGCAGCCTGTTCACATAGCCGAGGATTGTCACCACGACAGCCAGACCTAAGAAGAAATAGAACACGCCGTCGTCAAACCCCAATATGAGGCCTATCACGCAAGCGTACAAAAACATCTGGCAGTGAACCAGAAAATTCCATACCGTGTCGAATATGGAACGGAAATACGACTTAGACATACCTACCTCCTTTTTTTTCATGATATCAACAAAAGCGCGGCAAAACATATCACCGTGAGCACAAATATACGAAAATTTATTACAACTTCCAACTTTTCAGCCCGTTTTTTTACTTTTTCGCACACAGGAACGCCACCGGATGCCAAACCGCCTGTCACAGGCGCACAACCGCCTGATAATCAACGCCTCCGCAAAAGGCCACCTTTTAGCGTGTAAAAGACGGCCTTTCACACAACTTACAGCCCCACCCTGCCACGCATCACTTAACGAACCTGAACAGCAGCAGGCAATAGCCCACCAGCGCGACAATCAACGTGCCCGTGCCCAAAGCCACAGCCGCCATCCACGACACGCCCAGCACTAGCTGCCAGAACTTGACGGCGCAGGCCATGAAGACGACGCCTGCCACCATGTCAACATTGCCCCACTCCTTCATACGGTACAGCCTGATAATGACAACGGACAACGACACGAGCGCGACTAACGCACACAGCACGGCCAGCAACGCATCCTGCGTCATCTCAAAAGCTTTAATAAAACCGATGACAGCCACCGTTCCGCCTAATATCAGCACCCCGTCATACCATCGCCGGGGCATTCCACGCAGCCACCTGTATGCCTCTATGCCGCCCGAAACAGCAATAATTATGCCATGCTGTACCACAACTGGTACGTCCAAAACGTCACATACAGCATAAAACAACTTTAATGCAACGAAAAGGACAGCAAGCCCGGCCACAAGCCAGAGCCAAACCTTAGACTTATTACAACTATCCATATAAACAACAATTAACGGCGGCAGCCATAGCCTCTACGCTTTCCGGCTATGCACACTCCGCCCGTTTACGAACTATACTGACACGCCAAGGACGGCAGGCAGCCGCCGGCATGAATGCAAAAATAATCAATCAGCCCGACATATCCAAGCAAACGCCGCACATTTCCGCCGCTCCCCCGCAGGCCCCGCACCGCCCACAACCCGGCATTTTGCCGCCCCTGCGTAACCGCCTGATAATCAACGCCTCCGCGAAAGGCCGCGTTTTAGCCTGCAAAAGATGGCCTTTTAGCGTGCAAAAAACGGCCTTTCGCAATGCGAAAGGCCGCCACCGGCAATACGACTGCACAAAATCCTGTGTTTAATTGGTCATGAAATCGACTTCATACAGTCAAACCAGCTTATTGTTCCAGACATCCCAACTGTCCTCCCTGCGCAGCTTCACATACCTAAACACATGCGTAAGAAAAGCCCATGCGCCGAAAAAGCAAAAACACCCAAAGGAACATCCAGTTATAAAACCTATTGCCATAATATACAACAGCATGTCGAAATCACTCAAAACCATTCCAAATCTGCGGACTATATATCGCAACCATGACAGCTGCATAAATCACCTCTTTCTCATCATTGGTAAACTCATCATTCCTTTCAATTATCTCTATATAATCATTGGTTATCTCGGCAATCTCCCTAATATTAGTGGGATAAGACTCAAACAGTTGAATGTAATACTTCAATGTGCGCTCCAGCCTGGCAGAGAAATATGGGAATTCGTCGAAAAACTTATCAATACGAAACGTTCCTTTCTCAAAACTAACATCTATACTCTTAACGATTTTATCATAATTCATATGAAAACGGGAATTATCAAACACGCCATTATTCAGTTCTGTAGAAGATAAACTTACAGGAGGAATAACACCATCAAATCTATCCGACAGCACATTTTCTAAAGAAAGATTATTCTCCGTAATTCTAACCGCCACATTAACCATCGCATTATGGTCTTCACCTATCCTTTTGATATATTCAAACTTTTCAGGAATTTCTATCATTGAATAGGCATTATTATAATTATAAGAATGCAATTGGGGCACATCTGGTCCTTCATCTGAAGTACCAAGATTCGAGAGGTATGCCTTGTAGGCAATCAATAACAAGTCCTCCTCATTGACAACTGTCCCCTTAGGTACAGTTGACACCCTTGCTTTTCTATATGCCTTGTTCGAGGCTGCCGCACCACAAATAGACCCACAGATGGCACCTGTCACAACCGCGCCAGTTCCGCCTGTGGTCAAGCCTGCGAAACCGATAATCTCTTTTGATGCGACAATACCTGCTGCCGCACCGAGAATGTCGCATGACGCAACTTCAAGAAACCTGTCAAACCAGCCTCTGGTAGGCGCACTTGAAAGAATCCGCTCATTATAATCTTTTAACTCAAGCAATGTTTTACATTCAGTTTGCGGTTTAACCTCAGCTTCCAAAACATCATCATTGGAACAAGACGGAAGTACAAACAAAATTCCCAACAATGAAAGCAATAATAAAATTGAATTTTTCATGATACAATAAATTAAAAGGGTCAAACTATCTGTTAATTAACACAAAACCGTCCCAACACATACGCTTCACCGTATGCCGACACATAAACCTCATATTCGCCGACCTCGCACTCCGAGAAGTCGCACTCTAATACTTCATCAGCTGACATGTCAAACGTCTCGTCTGCAATGGTCTCACCATCCTTGATTATGACAATCTCGGTATTTTCCGCCGCATAGTGAAACCACAAGGTAAGCAACGCCGCAGGTTCGCTGTACGACCAAGTGACGGCATCGCCGTAGTAAGGGGCGCGATGTATGCCCTTGCCTGTTTCAATATTAGGCTTCACTTTCCTGAAATGTACGTTTCCGAAACATTCCCATCCTGCTTCCGCATGAAGCTGTACTACAGCAAACATGCACATAACAATAATAAACAAGTTCTTCATAAGCAGCTAAATTTATGTTTTATTGCAAATTCTACCACCAAAGTTATAAAAAGAAAGATATTATATGCAAATTTTTATGTTTCATTTTTCAGAAGGTGTCACATTGTAAAAGCAGATTTAACATTCACAGCATCAAGCAGTTAGAGCATAATATGAAACAAATTGAAACATGAATTTGTGACGCTTGAAACAAAAAGCCAAGTGTATTTAACGGTAAAAAATTGCCCGTTTAATTCATATTTGGTAACTTTGGGCGTTAAATCATTGACATTATGACAAGACATTTAATCACCCTTCTGATACTCACAACAATAATATCCGGCTGCAAGAACGGCAGCGATACATACAAATTGATGGAAAGGGCAGACAGTCTGGTTGCAAAGGAACAAGAAGACTCTGCACTATACATGCTTGCATCGATAGACACAACCGCGCTGAAATACGCCAAGGATAAAGCATACTACAATCTTTTACGGACATGTGCAAGATACAGGCGACGGTATCCGATAAGCTCGACACGGAACATTGACTACAGCGTGGACTATTATAGGAAATCCAACGATGCACGGAAACTGGCGCGAGCATTATATTATAAAGGTATGGTTGCGTACGAACTCGGCGATACCGAAACGGCTATAACTTGCCTGAAAGAAGCGGAACACATTGAAGACAAATCAGAAAACAGCGACATACTGAATTACATATACATCAATCTGGCAAACATCAACCTGCATACAAACAACTACAATACGGCCTTACAATATGCAAAGATTTCCTTAGAAACGGCAAAAAGAAGAAAAGACAAAAGCATTGTCTGTTTGTCATTGGATAAAATCAGTGCAATATTCAGCTCAAAGGAACAGCATGACAGCGCACTGTTTTATGCAATCAAGGCAATATCTTATATAAAATACCTGACAAAAGAAGAGAAAGTGTCGGCCTTGGCGAACATCGCGGCAAGCTATTTCAACCAAGGGCACATGGATAAAGCGGAGCATTATATAAGGCAATCTTTGGCTATAGAGCCTACCGCGCACGCATATTACATTCTCGGCTCGATATATCTTGAACAGGGGAAAGGCGCACAGGCAGAGGCATTATGGAGCAAAGCTATAAACACCGGCCCGCCCGAAGTAAAGGCAGAAGCCATGCTTTGGATGGCCGACTTAAAGAAAGAAGCTGGCGAATACCGCGAGTCTGCAGAACTAATGGCAAAGGCCGAAGCCCTTAGCGACAGCATAAGCAGGGCTAAGAAGACCGAAGACATGCTGCGCCTGCAAGCCGCAATGGAACACGCCGAAGCAAAACGCAAGGCTGAAGGACGACTTACAGCGGCAGTTGTGACGTTGATTGCCGTTGCAATAACGTTGGCGTCGTTGGCCGTTTACCTGCGCAGGAAGGCGAACATGACGAAGCGAAAGCTCTCCGAAATACAGGAACTTACGGGCAAATACGAGCAGGAAATAAGCAGGCTAAGCCGGTCAAAGGCCGAGAATGAAAAGAAAATAAAGAGCCTCAACCGCAAGATGGAGACGCTGCGCGAGAAGCGCGCCGCCATAATAGGGCACGGACGGAAACGCTACGAAGAGATAGCGGACGGAGGAACAATAGCAATGTGGCGCAAAAACGACTTCGAGGCGGCAATAGAATACTGCCGCACCGTCAATCCTGAAGCAGTCAACAACATAGAGAACAGCCACAAACGGCTTACACCATACAACACTTTCTTCCTGTTGTTGCCTTACATCGGCATCACGGACGACAACATTCAGCGCGTGATGAACATGTCGGCAGGTGCGGTACGCACCATGAAATACCGCCTGAAAGGCAAAGATACAGAACAATAATAACAACCGACGGCACGACGGTACACGCCCGATACACAAAAAGACAGCCGCGTTTTCCACAAAGGGAGACGCGGCTGTGTGCTTAAAAAACAGGTCTTACGCTACGCCAACATGCGCTTCACGATGGCCGATATTGCTCCGCCGTCGGCGCGGCCTGCCATCTGCTTGGTGGCCATACCCATGACGCGGCCCATGTCTTTCATGCCTTGCGCACCGGTCTGGGCGATGATTCCCTTCACTGCCGCCTCTATTTCGGCCTCCGTAAGAGGCTTGGGCAGGTACTCCTCGATTACCGCCACCTGCGCCAGTTCGGCGTCGGCAAGGTCTTGCCGGCCCTGCGCCGTGAACGTGGCGGCCGACTCCTTGCCCTGCTTGGCCAGCTTGGAGAGCAGCTTCAGGGCGTCGGCGTCCTCGAGAGTGTCGTTCGCCCCGGGTGCCGTCTTTGCCTCGAGAAAAACTTTCTTTATGTTGCGCAAGGTCTCGAGACGCACCTTGTCGCGGGCCTTCATGGCCTCCTTGATGTCGTTGCTGACTTGTTCGAATAATGCCATAACTGTTGGATTAAAGCCCCTCCCGACCTTCCCCGTGGGGAGGAGCTTAGTTAGCTAAAATGTATGTTGCCAGCGTCTCCTCCCCTCGGGGAGGTAGGGAGGGGGCTGCTTTTACGCAAATTTGATTGTGCCTTGCACCTTGCCGCCGTCTTCGGCCTCGGGCTTCTTCACGTTGCCTATGGCCTGGTTCTTGATTTCCTCAAGCTCCTGGCGTGTCCGTTTGTATGTAGGCGTAGACTCGACGGAAGAGATAACGTCGTCATTGTCAAGGTCTTCCTGGCGGAACAGGTATATGTGGGGACGGCGCTTGTACTTCGACGTCTTGCCGTCGCCGCCGTATATGCGCTCGCGGCGCGCCCTGCGCTCGGCCGCCTTCTCCTCTTCCTCGGCACGGCGTTCGTTCTCTTCCTGTGTGTGCTTCTTGATGTGGTTGTTCATTCCGTCCACATCTTCTATGCCGAAGCCCGTCGCAAGGATTGTAACCTTGATTTTGTCGCCAAGCTCGGGGTCGGTGGCCAGTCCCCATTTGAACTCGAACTTGGTGTCAAACTTGGCGATAAAGTCGTTCACGTCGTTCATCTCTTCCATCATAAGGCTGCCCTTGCTGTTGCCCTTCTCGCCGCTGAACGATATGTTGAGAAGGATTTTCTTAGAGTTGAAAATGTCGTTGTCGTTGAGCAAAGGAGAGTTGAGCGCGTCGTCAATGGCCTTCTTGACACGTCCGTCGCCCTCACCGTAACCGGTGCTCATGATGGCCACTCCGCCGTCCTTCAACACAGTCTTGACATCGTTGAAGTCAAGGTTCATCAGTCCATGCACGGTTATTATCTCGGCGATGCTCTTCGCCGCAACGCTCAATGTGTCGTCAGCCTTGCCGAAAGCGTCAAGAATTGACAGCTCCGGATATATCTCGCGCAGACGCTCGTTGTTGATTACGAGCAGCGCATCTACGTGCTTGGCCATCTCCTCCACGCCGTCGAGAGCCTGGTCTATCTTCTTCTCGCCCTCGAAGCGGAATGGTATCGTCACTATGCCGACAGTCAGTATGCCCAGCTCTTTCGACACACGGGCTATCACCGGAGCGGCTCCCGTGCCGGTACCGCCGCCCATCCCTGCCGTGATGAACGCCATCTTGGTGCCGTCGTTGAGCATCTTCTTCACGTCTTCTATGCTCTCCTCTGCCGCCTCGCGCGCCTTTTCAGGCTTGTTTCCGGCACCAAGCCCTTCCTTGCCAAGCTGCAGATGCACAGGCACAGGCGAATCGCTGAGTGCCTGGTTGTCAGTATTGCACAGCACGAACGACACATCGTGTATGCCCTCCCGGTACATGTGGTTGACAGCGTTGCCTCCGCCTCCGCCCACGCCGATGACCTTTATTATGCTTTTCTTCTTTTCAGGTTCGCCGTAATCGACGATACTACGTCTTTCGTTCATATCTAAATATACGTTTAATCATGGTTGAATATAATGTTCGAGCTGCTCCCCGGCCTTACGGCCAGCGCCTTTTTACTCTTCAGCCACAAGCCCTTTAAGGAACGACTTTACCTTATCAAACCGCTTCTTCATGCTCTTGTTCTCATTGGCCTGTTCCTCTTCATTGCGTGCGGCCTCCTCCGCCTCCTTCTTGGCAAGCTCTTCCGCCGCCTTGCGACGCTGCTCCTCGATGGCCGCCTTTTCAGCCGCAGTAGGCACAACGCCCGGCCCCATCTCGCTTGCACTGCGCGGAGTCTGGTGCAGGTCGGCTGTTTTAGTGGCGGGCCTGGCCGTCTTTTCCGTGTCAAACAGGTCGCCGTGCTCTGGCGTTTCCTCACCGGCGCAGTTCATGTCGCCCTTCGCCAGTATGCCGAGCACGGTGTTCATCGTGCCGTTGTGGGCGGTTATTGCGGGATTGTTCGACGTTATCGTCTGCGTAACGAACTTCGCCACACGGATTTTGTCAATGTGAGTGTGGTTGCGGAACGCCTTTTCGATGTCCTTCATGTTCGACCCTCCGCCGGTCAGGATGATGCCTCCCAGCAGGCGGTCGGCATACTCCGACGGCACCTGGTACCATACGTTCTCTATTATTTCCTGCAACCTTCCCTCCACAATTTCTATGAACTTGCGGCTCTCCACGCTGCGTTCCTCATCTATCGGGAGCATCAACGAGTTGTCAATGTCATTGTTGTCAGTGTAAGCGCAACCGTATCTCAACTTCATCTTCTCGGCCGTGCTCTCGTCCATCTGCAACGAGGCGATATCCTTAGTTATGTTGTTTCCTCCAAGAGGGATTACCGACAAGTGGCGCAGTATGTTCTTGTAATACACGGAAACGGTAGTAGTGTCGGCGCCAAGGTCAACCAACACGCATCCCGAACGCTTCTCCGCGTCGGTCAGTACGCTGTCAGCCAGCGCAAGCGGAGCGAGGTACATCTCGGCGATTGCCACTTCTGCGGTGCTGAAGCACTTGTTAAGGTTGCGGTAAAAAGCCTTCCTCCACAATATGTTCAGGAAGTTTCCTTCAAGCCGGCTGCACTGTATGCCGACAGGGTCGAGCTGCAACTGGCTGTCCACCTTGTACTCCTGCGTGGCCGCGTCAAGTATTTCCTGGTCCTGATAAGACATGTTGCGGTTGGTGTCCATCAGTTCGTTGACCATCTCCTGCGATACGATAGTGTCGGCAGGGAGGTCTTTCACAATGACGTTTCTCACGCTTTGGATTGACTGTCCGCCTACTCCAACGTATACTTTTGAAATCTCCGACTTCAAAGCAGCCGAGAGTTTCTTCACTATATTGGCGATGCACTGCACCGTCTGGTTTATGTTGTAAACGATTCCTTTGCGGATAAAAGAAGACGAGTCCTCCTTTACCACGGCAAGCACGGATATGCTTCCGTCGAGGTTTTTCTTTCCGGCGATGCCTGTCACCTTGGATGAGCCAAGCTCAATTGCTACGATAAAATCCTTTGCTGCCATACGCTTGTCTATTTTGTTTTTCCTTTTTGTTTACTCTTCTAATTCTTCTTTTTGCATATTATCTGGTTGTCAAACTCCAGGTCTATGTACGAATACTTGTTCCACCCGGCCTTGCTGAGGCCATACTTGTAAAACTTCTTGAGCCTGTCGAGCTTGCTACCCACGAAGTCGGCAATCAAAGCCTTGCGCCGGCTGACGTATTTCGTCTGGGGCAAACAGCCCAAATAAACGATGTGGTCGCCCACACGGGGCACCAGCTCCACGCCCAAGTCGGGCAGGATGTTGATTTGCACTATCTGGTTGCGCCAGAACTCGTCCTTCATTATCTCTATCGCAAGATTGGCGAGATACCTCCGCGAATACCATTTTGTTATATGGCCGGTGGCTATTATCAGGTCTGACGTGTAGTTGGAGTTGGGCATTATGCCGCCGTGGTCGTCAAGGTAATAGTCCTCTCCGGCCGCGTTCTTCACGCGTACTATGGGCAGGCTCTGCGTTATGCTTATGTTCACACAGCCGTCCTTGGTCTTGTAGCACTGTGCGGTCTTAACGAACGGGCTGTCCTTCAGCTTGTCCTCGATGTCACGGGGATTTACGTCCTTCATGCGTTTCTTGAACGGGTACAGCCGGCTGCGTTCCAGTATTCGCTTTATTTCAGCCGCACTAAGGAAGCCGTTGGTGCTCTCGTCTTCTATGTTTATCTGCACTTTGGTGCATACGGGATGCGTCTCCTTCGGATTGTTGAAGGACGTCATGGCCAGCACCACGTATACGGCCAGCACCGCGCAGAGTGCAAAGGTAAGTATCTTTTTCAGGCGGAGTTTCATTTATCTGTATTTTTCCAAGAGTATTTTCTCTATTTGCGGAACATAATTGTCAAGGTCGCCGGCACCGAGGACTACAAGAACCTCAAAGTCGTTTGCCTTCACAAAGTCAGGCACCTCTTCCTTGTGGAGCATCGTTTTCTCCACTCCGGGGGCGAGGTTGTCGTAAATCAGCTTCGACGTCACGCCCGGGATAGGCTCTTCGCGGGCGGGATATATGTCGCAGAGCACCACCTCGTCAAGCAGGCTAAGGCTCTCGGCAAAATCCTTGTAGAAGTCGCGCGTGCGGCTATACAAGTGAGGCTGGAAGATTGCAGTAATCCTCCTGTCCTTGTAAAGCTCGCGTATGCTCATGGCGCTTTGGCGTATTTCCTTGGGATGGTGGGCGTAGTCGCTCAGGAAGACTATGCGGTCTGTCTTGATTTTGAAGTCGAAGCGGCGGTCCACTCCCTTGTAAGTCCTCATGCCATACTTCAGTTCCTCCGCCGTGCATCCGCCCAGCTGTGCCATCGCCATGGCGGCTATGCCGTTGTCGATGTTGATTGGCACGGGCTGGCCGAGGCATATGCCGTTGACCCTCTCGACGGGCGACACGAAGTCGAACGTGATTTCACCGTCCTTGATTACGACGTTCTCGGCGTGGAAGTCGCCGCCGTCGCGGCTGTAAGTGTACACCTTCACGCCTTCCTGCACGCGCGGCCTGACTTCCAGGCCGGTGTGTATTATGAGCGCGCCCCCGGGCTGGATGAGCTCCGTATAGTGCGCAAAGCTCTCGAGGTAGGCCTCTTTCGTGCCGTAAATGTCGAGATGGTCGGGGTCGGCAGATGTTATTACGCTCATCCACGGGCGCAGCCAGTGGAACGAGCGGTCGAACTCGTCGGCCTCGATTACCACGAAGTCGCTCTCCTTGCTCAATATGTAGTTTGACGAATAGTTCTTGATTATGCCGCCGAGGAAGGCGTTGCAGTCCACGTGGCTTTGGTGCATGATGTGCGCGCACATTGCCGACGTGGTGGTCTTGCCGTGCGTCCCGGCCACGCACAGGCCCTTATGGGCGCGCGTAAGCATACCGAGCACCTGGGCCCTCTTCTCCACGTCGAAGCCGTCGGCGCGGAAACGCGCCAGTTCCTTGTGGCTTTCGGGTATGGCCGGGGTGTACACCACGAGCGTGGACTCGCGGTTGCGGCAGGCGTGGGGTATTTCGTCCACGTTCTCGTCATAGTGTATCAACATTCCCTCGCGCTCGAGTTGGGAAGTCAGGGCGGTAGGAGTCTTGTCGTAACCGGCAACCACCACGCCCCTGTGAAGGAAGTAGCGGGCTATGGCACTCATGCCTATGCCGCCCGCACCTATGAAATATACTGCTTTTATGTCGTTCAGTTCCATTGTCGTTTTTTAGAAGTTAAAGGAGTTAATGGGGTCATAGCTCCCTGCGGCCGCTAAGAAGTTTAAGGCAAACGCCTTGCATCCTTGCGGCCAATCTCACCTTCTCACCTTTTCAACGTCTCACCTTTCATTGCCAGCTCCACCACCTTGTCGGCGATTGTGTCGGCCGAGTCGGGCAGGGCGAGCTTCTTTATGTTGGCGGCGAGCGCGGCCAGCCGCGCGTCGTCCTTCACCGTCTTTATCGCCAGGCCGATAGCTTCGGCGGGGGCGTCGGCGTCCTTCACGTAGAGGGCGGCGTCCTTATCGACCAGCGCCATGGCGTTCTTCGTCTGGTGGTCTTCGGCCACATTGGGCGAGGGCACGAGTATAACGGGCTTGCCTATGAGGCAGAACTCCGAAATGCTGCTTGCCCCGGCCCGGCTGATTACGAGGTCGGCTGCCTTGTATGCCGCGCCCATGTCGCCGATGAAGTCGGTCACATGGAGCATGGGCAGGTCGGTGCGGCCCTTCAGGCGCTCGTTGATTGAGGCGTTGTAGTATTTGCCCGTCTGCCAGATGAACTGCACGCCGGAGGCCTTTATGTCGTCCAGGTGCTGCATTACGCTCTCGTTGACCGTCCTTGCGCCGAGGCTTCCGCCTACTATGAGCACGGTCTTCTTGCCTTCGTCAAGGCCGAACGAGCGCAGGGCCTCGGCCTTCGTCACATCCGTGTCGAGCAAAGCCTGGCGCACGGGGTTGCCTGTCTTTACGATTTTCTCCGCCGGGAAGAAGCGTTCCATGCCGTCGTAGGCCACGCATATGCAATCAACCTTCTTGGCGAGCAGCTTGTTTGTCACCCCGGCATACGAGTTCTGCTCCTGTATCAGGCAGGGTATGCCGTTCTTGGCGCACTCGTTCAGCATCGGGCCGCTGGCGTATCCGCCCACTCCCACGGCCGCCATCGGCCTGAACCGGCGTATTATCTTCTTCGCCATGCGCTGGCTTTTCCATATTTTGTAAAGCACGGCGAAGTTCTTAAACATGTTCTTGCGGTCGAATCCGCATATGGGCAGACCCACTATCTCGTAGCCGGCGTCGGGCACACGCTGCATTTCCATGCGGCCGAGCGCGCCCACGAAGAGAATGTCGGCATCGGGATGCTTGGCCCGTATGGCGTTGGCTATCGACACGGCCGGAAAGATGTGTCCGCCCGTTCCACCTCCGCTGATGATTATCCTTAGTTTTTGCTCCATTGGCCTTATACCTTATTATTCCGCAAAAGTAATCAAATTTTTTCTTATACTGCAATTTTGGGTGACATTTTTCCCGTGTACCGGCAAATTAATGACCAACGTCATAAGTGGGAAACGAAAAGCGTAAAACAGAAAACGCGCAACCGCCTCCACACCCTTCCGCCGCCCCTGCCAGGCCATACGCCACGGGCAAAGAGTCACGCTTCAAGGGACGGTTCTGCAAAAGACGGTCTTTCGCACCCTCAAAGGCCGTCTTTCGCAGCCTGAAAGGTGGCCTTTTGCAAGCCGAAAGGCCACCTTTTGCAAGGCCGCGCGCAAACGCCTGCAAGCCAGCATGTTACAACCACCTGTGCCGGCGCGCGCCGCTCCGCCCCTAACCGACATGCCCGGCGGCACGCACCGCCGCATGACGGCACCCTGCCGCCTGCCGTTTCGCATCCGGATTGTTACAATGTTAAGGTGAAACAAAGAACTTACATTTTACAAAAAGAACGCGGCCAAGCTGTTAAAATACTTTCTTTATGTCATAAAAAACACACAAATACACGTTTATTTGTCACCAAACAAACTTAAATCGCGCTGTTTTGTGCAGAAAAAAAGAAATTTTATCATCAAAACATTTTGATAATTCAATAATCTTTCCGAACTTTGCAAAATAATACGAACCAAGCCTCAAGGCACTGTACGGAGCCTGTTTCAACCGCCGTACAGCACCCACAGGTTACAAAATGAAAGCACAAACAAGCGATTATTAAAACACTTGATTATGGCAGAAGAATTGGAAGTAAAGCAATTGGATGATGTCGTAGTGCGCTTCTCTGGAGACTCCGGCGACGGCATGCAGCTTGCCGGCAACATTTTCTCCACCGTCTCGGCTACGATAGGTAACGGAATCTCGACGTTCCCCGACTATCCGGCGGACATCCGCGCACCGCAAGGCTCGCTCACCGGTGTCTCCGGCTTTCAGGTACACATCGCCAGCGGCCGAGCATACACGCCCGGCGACAAGTGCGACGTACTCGTGGCGATGAACGCCGCGGCCCTGAAGACACAGTACAGGTACGCCAAGCCGCAGGCCACAATCATCATCGACACCGACAGTTTCGGCCCGAAGGACCTTGAAAAGGCCCAGTTCAAAACGCAAGACTACCTCGGCGAAATGGGCATCGACACAGACCGCGTCGTAGCCTGCCCCATCACGCAGATGGTGAAGGACTGCCTCGCCGACAGCGGGATGGACAACAAGGCCGTGCTGAAGTGCCGCAACATGTTCGCGCTCGGCATCGTCTGCTGGCTGTTCAACCGCGACATAAAGTTCGTGGAGGCATTCCTGCGCGAGAAGTTCGACAAGAAGCCGGCCATTGCCGAAGCCAATATCAAGGTGGTAAACGCCGGTTACGACTACGGACACAACGTACACGCCAGCGTTCCGGCAACATACCGCATAGAATCCAAGAACAAGGTGAAGGGCCGCTACATGGACATCACCGGCAACAAGGCCACCGCATACGGCCTCATAGCCGCCGCCGAGAAAGCCGGACTGAAGCTCTACCTCGGCTCATACCCCATCACCCCCGCCACCGACATACTGCACGAGCTGGCCAAGCACAAGTCGCTCGGAGTGGTTACGGTACAGTGTGAAGACGAGATTTCAGGCTGCGCCAGCGCCATAGGCGCGTCGTTCGCAGGCGCACTGGCCGCCACATCCACCTCAGGACCGGGCATATGCCTAAAGTCAGAGGCAATGAACCTCGCCGTAATCGACGAGCTGCCGCTCGTCGTCATCGACGTGCAGCGCGGCGGCCCGTCAACCGGACTGCCCACAAAGAGCGAACAGACCGACCTGCTGCAAGCCCTCTTCGGCCGCAACGGCGAGTCGCCCATGCCCGTAATTGCCGCCACAAGCCCCACCAACTGCTTCGACGCAGTGTACCAGGCGGCCAAAATCGCGCTCGAGCACCTCACTCCCGTAGTGCTGCTTACCGACGCCTTCGTGGCCAACGGCTCCGCGGCGTGGAAGCTGCCAAGCATCGACGAACTGCCGGAAATTCATCCGCACTACGTCACTCCCGAACAGAAAGGGCACTACACGCCGTACCAGCGCGACCCGGAGACCGGCGTGCGCTACTGGGCAGTTCCCGGACAGGAGGGCTACGAGCACATACTGGGCGGACTCGAGAAGGACGGCAACACGGGAGCAATCTCCACCGACCCGGAGAATCATGACAAGATGTGCCGTCTCCGCGCGTTAAAGGTGTTCAAAATCCCTGTACCCGACGTTGAGGTTCTCGGTGACGCCGACGACGCCGACCTGCTAATCGTAGGCTTCGGCGGCACCTTCGGCCATCTGTACTCGGCCATGACAGAGCTTCGCAACATGGGCAACAAGGTGGCTCTGGCACACTTCAGCTACATCAACCCACTGCCGAAGAACACCGCCCACGTGCTTACAAAATATAAGAAGGTAGTCGTTGCCGAGCAGAACCTCGGCCAGTTCGCCGGTTACCTGCGCATGAAGATTGACGACTTCGCCCCCTATCAGTTCAACCAGGTCAAAGGCCAGCCCTTTGTTGTGGAAGAACTTGTAAAGGCATTCACTAAAATAATTAGCGCCCCCTCCCGCCTCCCCGAGGGGAGGTGACGGCCGGCGGCGCAACCTTTGCATGAAAGACTATTCCTACCGCACGGCTGACGGGAGCATGTACGGACACCTGAAAGAGCTTGCAAGGCACAACAGAAGCAACCCCACAGAAGCGGAAAGCCTGCTTTGGCTTATGGTGAAAGGAGGCCGCTTGGGGCGGAACTTCAAGCGCCAGCACGTCATCGGCTGCTTCATCGTCGATTTTGTCTGCATTGAAACAAAACTGATTGTCGAGATAGACGGCGGCTACCACAGCCAGCCCGGCCAACAGGCAAACGACGCAGAGCGGACTGCATGGCTCGAAAGCAAAGGCTTCAAGGTGATAAGGTTCAGCAATGCGGAAGTCATGCAAAATACAACAAACGTATTACAACAAATAAAAGAAAACTTGAAATAACATGGAGCACAACACATATTCAAACTCCCCCCTCGGGGGGAACGCAGGGGGGGCTTATAAGCCTGCCGATTATAAGAAGGGACAACCGCGCTGGTGTCCCGGTTGTGGAGACCATTTCTTCCTGGCTTCGCTCCACAAGGCGATGGCGGAGATAGGCGTTCCGCCGTATCAGACAGCCGTGATTTCAGGCATAGGGTGCTCAAGCCGACTGCCGTATTACGTCAGCACGTACGCCATGCAGACAATACACGGACGCGCCGCGGCAATCGCCACGGGTGCGAAAGTGGCCAACCCCGACCTCGCCATTTGGCAAATCAGCGGCGACGGCGACGGCCTCGCCATAGGCGGCAACCATTTCATACACGCCATGAGGCGCAACATCGACATCAACATGATACTGCTCAACAACCGCATATACGGCCTTACGAAAGGGCAGTATTCGCCTACGTCGCCGCGCGGCTTCGTCAGCAAGTCGTCGCCTTACGGCACGGTGGAAGACCCGTTCCTGCCCGCCGAGCTGTGCTTCGGCGCAAGGGGGCACTTCTTCGCACGCGCCGTGGCCACCGATGCCGAGGGCACTGTCGAGATACTGAAAGCCGCCTACCACCACAAGGGCGCTTCGGTGTGCGAGATTTTGCAGAACTGCGTCATCTTCAACAACGGCTGCTACGACTCCATCTACAAGAAAGAAGGCCGCGCGAAGAACGCAATCTACGTGCGCCACGGCCAGCCTTTGGTGTTCGGCGAGAACAACGAGTACGGACTCATGCAGGAAGGCTTCGGCCTGAAGGTGGTGAAAATCGGTGAAAACGGCGTGACACTGGACGACATCCTCGTACACGACGCACACTGCCTGGACAACACCCTGCAACTGAAACTTGCAATGATGGACAACGAACACGGATTCCCCGTAGCCCTGGGTGTCATCCGCGACGTGGAGGCTCCGACCTACGAGGCCGCCGTTCACGAGCAAATCGAAGAGGTGAAGGGAAAGAAGAAGTACCACAACTTCGCCGAACTGCTTGAGACCAACGACATCTGGGAAGTGAAATAACGTCCCAACACCCATAAAAACGAATCCCCTTGAGGTCTTTCCCCTGAAGACCTCAAGGGGATTTTTCCGTTGCATACGGCCATGACGGGAACTACATGCGCAACATCCTGATATCCAACGGATTACAAAAGGCCGTCTTTCACATTCCAAAAGACGGCCTTTTGCGCCATGAAAGACGGCCTATCGCAACGCGATATGCCACATATCAGAAGGCAAGTGATTTGCACAAGCATCACCGGCAACGACAAGGCAAGAAAAGAAAAAACGCGCCTCAACGCTACATTTGCACATAAAAATACACGCCACAACAACAAAACAACACAAAAACACATTGCAAAGTTACAAATTATCAAAATATTTTGGCGGTACAAAAAAATATATGTAGATTTGCAAAAGTATGCAGGCAGAGGACAATACAAGCCCTTCACATACCATGAAATGCGCACCTTGAAGCAAAAAACGGCCCGGCTTCAAACGTGACGCGAAGTCAAACCGGGGCCACAGACTACAATACATGAAAAAACATCTACTCCTTTCCGCAGCACTGTCGCTGCTGACATTCACAGGTTCAGCCCAAGACCTGTCAGGGTATCAGTTCCAAAAATTCTTCAACGAAAGCTGGACCGACCCGGACGGCTACCAATGGGACATGCTGTTCGGCTACTTCAACAAAGTATCGGCCAACGGCAAATACGCCGTAGGCTACGACGACTACGTGGGCACTGGCACAGCCTACAGATGGTGCCTGGACACACCTGACAAGATAGAACTTGTCAACACAGACTACAACAAGATGGTATCGCTGTACGACATCACCAACGACGGTGTGGCCGTAGGCAGCTCCGACCAGAACGAAAGGGGATGCCCGCTGCCCGGATACATGACGCTGGACGGCGGATGGACATTCCTGCCTGTACCCGAAGACTACTCCGAGAACAAGGCCTCGTCAATGAACCTCAGCAGCGCATGCGCCGTAACGCCCGACGGGAAATACATAGCCGGATGCTACTATTCAAAAGTCGGCGAGAAAGAATCGCCGTTCGGAGGCATGATGGACGTGGTACAGCTCATCCCGGCAATATGGACGGACAACAACGGGACGTATGAGCTGACCGAATACCGCGACCTCGGCGGAGCAGGCAAAAGCCTCTTGTTCGACCAAGACAAAGGCGAGCTTGTAGAAGTTGCCGACGAAGTTCAATTCAACACGTTCTTCGTATACGACATAAGCAACGACGGACGCACAATAGTCGGTGTCAACACGTCGGACACCGGAGGACAGAACCCGGCCTTCATACGCGACGGCCAGCTCGTACAACTGTACGACTGCAACAACGAGGCGACACACACCTTCAACGGGGGAATATGCAACAGCATCGACGCGGCAGGCAACATATACGGTTACTTCCAGGACGACGACGCGCAGTTCACATACTTCATCTACACGGCGGACGGCAAAATGGAGTTCGCGGACAACATGGTTACCTGCGGAACGAAAGACGGACAAAAGTTCACACAATCCACGGGAAGCCTCACCTACACGCTTGACTGCAGCGAAGACGGCTCCGTAATAGTGGGCGGAACGCTCGAATCGATGGGCTTCGACGTATGCAACGGCCCGGCCGTGCTGTACAATCCCGACGCAACCGGCATCAGCCGTCCTGAAGCGATAGCCAGGAACGTAAGCGTGAACAGCCGCGGCGGCATACTCGTTGTCAACGGCGAATACAGCCGCGCCGACGTTTACACGGCGACAGGCACCCTCATAGCCACAGGCGGACAGGGCAAGGTGTTCAACATTGGCGGACAGCCTGCCGGGGCATACATAGTAAAGGTGGCGACAGCCGACGGCACAAGGTCGTTCAAGGTGCTACTTGACAGATGACAACCCATTACAGCCAAACATGAAGGAAGCAAGCCCCGACACCCCGAACGGGCCGGAGCGCCATCCTTGGTGCTTGGCTTTTGTTTTTTCCCTGTAAATACTTATCCTGATATTTCCTTCCCGTCGAGCAGGCCGATGTATGTACTTATGGCCTCGCCTATTTCCTTGATGCAGATATACTCGTCGGCGGAATGCGAGCGTGCCGAGTCTCCAGGCCCGAGCTTCAGCGACGGGAAAGGCATCAGGGCCTGGTCGGAAAGCGTTGGCGAACCGAACGGCGTCATGCCCATCCCGACGCAGCGGCGCACCACGGGATTGTCAACCGCAATGCAGGAGGACGACAAACGAAAGGAGCGCGCATGCAGTTCACTTTTCATCTTGGTTTTCAGGAAGTTGAAAACGTCCTCGTTCCGATAGTATTCGTTTGTCCTTATGTCTATGGTGAAGCGGCATTCGTCGGGCACTACGTTGTGCTGCGTGCCGGCGTTGACTATGGTTACAGCCACCAGCGTAGGGCCGAGCAGCGGGCTCACCTTGCCGAAACGGTACGAGCGCAGCCACTGTATGTCGTCCAAGGCTACGTATATGGCGTTGACGCCCTCGCCCCTCGCGGCGTGCCCCGACCGGCCGCGCGCCACCGCATCGACAACCATCAGCCCCTTTTCGGCCACCGCAGGCTGCATACCCGTAGGCTCGCCTACCACGGCCATGTCTACTCTTGGCAGCAGGGGCAAGACGAGGCTGACACCGTTTTGCCCCGAAACCTCCTCCTCGGCCGACGCCAGATAGACAAGGTTGTACGGCTGCACGGCCTGCGAAAGATGGCGGAAGGCCTGCATGAGAGCCACCAGTCCGCCGCCGCAGTCGTTGCTGCCGAGACCGTACAGGCGGCCGTCCACAATGCCGGGCGAAAACGGGTCGCGCGTCCATGACGGCACAGGCTTCACCGTGTCGATGTGCGCGTTGAGCAGCAGCGTCGGCTTCCTGTCGTCATAATGCGGACTTACCGCCCACACGTTATTGGCCTCGCGCCGCGGCTCAAAGCCGTAACGGCACAGGGCTTCTTCCACGATAGAGGCCGCAGCGGCCTCGTCACGGCTCACCGAAGGCGTGGCCACGAGCCGCCGGAGCAGGCCTACGGCCTGGTCGAGATAATCGTTTTGTGTCATAATCACCGGCAAAGATACGCAAAATATCCAATAAAACGCATGCCATGCCCACAACTGTCACGGGCACGGACATCTCCGGACGAAAACCGGCCCGGGCGGCCCGGGCCGACAACAACGAAGCATCAAGACAGCCAATCGGAACCACCGCCTGCCCAAAAGACGGCTTTCCGCGTTGCGAAAGGCCGTCTTTCGCATTGTAAAAGGCCGCCTTTTGCAAGCCGAAAGACGGCCTTTTGGAAACTGCTTGACTTTCAAGTAGTTGCAAAACAGTGTCAAGGCGTTGGCTTATCGACGTAAAAATAAGGCACATTTGAAGCATGAAACATGCTTATTTTCACCTTTTCGTAAAAATAAGACGTATCAACAATGCTTATTTTTACAGTTTTGTAGGAAATAAGCATGCTGGCATCTGCTTATTTTTAAAATTGTTTTGCAATATGAACTTTATTCATTATCTTTGCGAAAACATATTGCCAACTATGATTTTAGACAGAACCGAGCTTAAAAAGGAAATATCCGAAAGGATGAAATATGACAACCCATGGTGGGTAAGCGGCCATATACCAGACGACATAAGGCAGATGAGGAGCAGGCTGTACCTCGACATGTTCTACGGGATGGTGAACGACATGTCGGTAAGGCGCGGAGTGGTGCTTATGGGGCCGCGCAGGGTTGGCAAGACAATCATGATATACCATGCCATACAACGCCTGCTGGACGACGGTGTCAGTCCGCAAAAGATTGTCTACATGTCTGTAGACACGCCTATTTACATGGGGCTGTCGCTTGAAGAGCTGCTGAAAACGGCCAAGGAGACCCTGCATTGCAGCATGGACGACGAAGGCTTTTACGTGTTTTATGACGAAGTCCAGTACCTGAAAGACTGGGAGTTGCACCTCAAGTCATTGGTAGACACGTTCCGCCATACCAAGTTCGTAGTGTCAGGCTCGGCAGCGGCGGCCTTGAAGATGAAGAGCAGCGAAAGCGGCGCGGGCAGGTTTCACGACTTCAGCCTGCCGCCGCTGACATTCAACGAGTATATCCACCTGCTCGGGCTCGGACGCCTTATTGTCAAGAAAGACATGACATGGCACGGTTACAAAGTTGACGCGTTTGACACGATAGACATCACCGAACTTAACCGCCTGTTCATTAACTATATCAACTTCGGCGGTTATCCCGAAGTGGTTTTCTCAAAAGAAATCCAGAAAGACCCCGGCACATTCATGCGCCGCGACATAGTTGACAAGGTGATGCTGAAGGATTTGCCCGGCCTTTACGGCATAAGCGACACGCAGGAGCTTTACCGCCTGTTCATACACATAGCCTACCTGTCGGGCTGCGAGTTCACCGTAGAGGGGCTGTCGGCCAATTCGGGCATAAGGAAGGAGCTGATAAAAAAATACATCAGCTACCTTGAAAGCGCGTTCCTCATCAAGGTAATACACCGTGTAGACAACAATGCGCGGAGGCTACAGCGCATCACGCGGTTCAAAATATACCTCACCAACCCGTCAATCAGATGCGCCCTGTTCTCCCCACTGACCGAGACCGACAAGGCGTTGGGCAACATGGTCGAGACGGCTATTTACGCGCAGAGGATACAGAGGAACGACAGCATATGGTACGCCAACTGGAAAATGGGACGCGAAAACGGCGAGGTTGACATGGTTGGACTGAACGCGGTGACGCAAAAGCCCGCATGGGCGGTGGAACTTAAATGGTCGGACAGGTATTATGACGCGCCGGGCGAGCTGAAATCGCTGCTTGCTTTCATGGAGACAAACAATCTGGACGACGCCATGGTGACGTCAAAGACAAAGAGCGGCATCGTCAGCTTGGACAGCGTCAGCCTGATGTTCATACCATCGGCACTTTACGCTTACCTTACAGGACATAATACCGTATGCAAAAAGAAATCACTCTTTGCCCAATGACACATCGCCTGACGCTTTCTAAAAGACGGCTTTCCGCATTGCGAAAGGCCGTCTTTCGCATTGTAAAAGGCCGCCTTTTGCAGGCCGAAGGCGGCATATTGCAACAGTGCCCACAACCAACTGATTATCAACGCGTTACAAAACACGAAAAGACCTGTGGCAAAAAGCGGCGGAAGGCATGGCGGCAAAATATGTCACACATTGTTTTGCGCTTTCCGCTTTTTATGTTATTTTTGCATAAGGCAACGGGCCAACCATTAAAAACTACCGCCGTATGCATACCAATTGCCACCTGTCAGTGCTCATACAGAAGCAGGCCGAGAAGTACGGGAACCGCCGCGCGCTAATCTACCGCGACTTCGGCGGCTCTAAATGGAAGTCGGCCACATGGCGCGACTTCGCCCGCAAGGTGCGCCACGTGTCAAACGCGATGCTCAACATCGGCATCCGGGTGCAGGAGAATGTGGGGGTGTTCTCGCAGAACTGCGTGCAGTACCTCTATACCGACTTCGGCGCGTTCGGCATACGTGCCGTGACCGTGCCCTTCTACGCCACGAGCAGCGAGCAACAAATACAGTACATGCTCGACGACGCGCACATCCGCGTGCTCTTCGTGGGCGAGCAGGAGCAGTACGACAAGGCCCGGCGCGTGTTCGCCCACTGCAATTCGCTGGAGCGCATCATTATATACGACCGCCGCGTGGAGATAAACCCGGCCGACAAGTCGTCGGTCTACTTCGACGATTTCATGGCCCTCGGCGACAACAGTCCGCGCCAGTCGGAGGTGGAGAAGCTGTACGGCGAGGCCAACGGTGACGACCTCTGCAACATACTCTACACCAGCGGCACCACCGGCGACAGCAAAGGCGTAATGCTGACTTACGGCCAATACCACGCCGCGCTGGAGGTAAACGCCAGGTTCATACCCGTGAGCGAGGCGGACAGGGTTATGGACTTCCTGCCCATGACGCACATTTTCGAGCGCGCATGGCTGTTCCTCAGCATCGGCGCAGGGGCGGAAATCGTTGTAAACACCAACCCGAAGGAGATACAGCAAGCCATGCGCGAGACGCGGCCCACGTGCATGTCGGCCGTGCCGAGGTTCTGGGAGAAGGTGTACGCCGAGGTAGTTGACCGCATCGACCGCGCCACGCCAACGCAACAGAAGCTGCTGCGCAGGGCATGGGCCATAGGCCGCAAGCACAACATAGAATACCTTGCACGGGGCAAGCGGCCGCCGCTGCAATTGAGGATGAAGTACGCCCTGATGCACCGCACACTCTTCAAAATCGTAAGGAACGAGCTGGGGCTCGACCGTCCAAACATATTCCCCACGGCGGGAGCCACAGTGTCGCCCGAAATCGAGGAATTTGTACACTCCATCGGCATCAACATGATAGTGGGCTACGGGCTGACCGAGAGCCTCGCCACCGTGTCGGCCGACCACTGCGGACAGCCTTTCACCGTAGGTTCGGTGGGCCGCCCAATCGACGGACTCGACATAAAGTTCGGCGAAGACGACGAAATACTGCTCAAAGGGCCTACCATCACCAAGGGCTACTACCACCGCGAGGAGCTTAACAAGCAGGCGTTCGACGAGGAAGGGTACTTCCACACGGGCGACTCCGGCTATATCCGCAATGGTGAACTATTCCTCAAAGACAGGATAAAGGATTTGTTCAAGACATCGAACGGCAAGTACATCGCGCCGCAGATGATAGAATCAAAGCTCATTGTAGACAAGTACATAGACCAAATCGCCGTCATAGCCGACCAGCGGAAGTTCGTCTCCGCCCTCATAATACCCGACTACGCCCTGCTCGAAGAGTACGCCCGCAGGCACGGCATAGCCTTCACCTCGCGCGAAGAACTGTGCGCCGACCCTCAAATACACGAGATGATGGCCGAGCGTATAGAGACACTGCAACAGCAACTGGCCAGCTACGAGAAAATCAAACGCTTCACCCTGCTGCCCGAACACTTCACCATGGAGCGCGGAGAGCTTACCAACACGTTGAAGATACGCCGCAAGGTGCTGGCCAAGAACTATGCACGGGAGATAGAAAAGATGTACGAAGAAGACATGACAACAGAGGAGTTATCGGGACTTAACGGGAGTTAGCTCCCGACAACTCCTTATTACATAAAACAAAAACGACAAATGATAACAGCCGAACAACTGAAAGATGTGATGGAGCGCGCCGACGCGCTGCACCGCTATCTTGACATAGACAAGAAGAAAATAGAACTTGAAGAGGAAGAACTGCGCACACAGGCACCCGACTTCTGGGACGACCCTGCCGCCGCGCAGGAGCAGATGAAGAAGGTGAAAGGCATCCGCCGGTGGGTTGACGGATACAAAGAGGTGCGCACGCTGGCCGACGAACTGCAGCTGGCTTTCGACTTCTACCACGACCAGATGGTGACGGAGGAGGAGGTTGACGAGGACTACGCCAAGGCAATCCACGCCATAGAAGACCTTGAACTCAAGAATATGCTGCGCCAGAAGGAAGACCCCATGGACTGCGTCATGAAGATTAACAGCGGCGCAGGCGGCACGGAGAGCCAGGACTGGGCGCAGATGCTGATGCGTATGTACATGCGCTGGGCCGAAGCCCACGGCCACAAGGTGACCATAAGCAACATCCAAGAGGGCGACGAAGCCGGCATAAAGAGCGTCACCATGGAGATAGAAGGCGGCGAATACGCCTACGGCTACCTCAAGAGCGAGAACGGAGTGCACCGCCTTGTGCGCGTTTCGCCGTTCAATGCGCAGGGCAAACGCATGACAAGCTTCGCCAGCGTGTTCGTCAGTCCGTTGGTTGACGACACAATAGAGGTGTACGTTGACCCGTCGAAAGTAAGCTGGGACCTCTTCCGTTCGGGCGGAGCCGGCGGTCAGAACGTCAACAAGGTGGAGACGGGAGTGCGCCTCCGTTACCAGTATGTAGACCCTGACACGGGCGAGGAGGAGGAAATCCTTATCGAAAACACCGAGAGCCGAAAGCAGCTGGAGAACCGTAACAACGCCATGCGCCTGCTCAAATCACAGCTGTATGACCGGGCGATGAAGAAGCGTTTGGAGGCACAGGCCAAAATCGAAGCAGGCAAGAAGAAGATTGAATGGGGCAGCCAGATACGCAGTTACGTATTCGACGACCGCCGCGTAAAGGACCACCGCACCAATTATCAGACAACTGACGTGGACGGAGTGATGGACGGCAAGATTGACGGTTTCATCAAAGCGTACCTCATGGAGTTCCCCGTCAACGAGGAGGAGTGACCTCAACGAAGGACAAAAGACCTTAACTTAAATACATAATAACTATGAGTCAGAAAAGCAAAGTACGCCACGCACAGCGCGAGGCACAGCAGGAGAAGCAGGCAAAGAAAGTAATCGCATGGATATTCGCGGCACTTATAGTGCTCGCAGTGGTATTCCTTGTAATAGCGGCGATGTACTAAAACGGCATGAGCGGTCTCGAAATAGAGCGCAAGTTTCTTGTACACAAGGCCAGACGGCCGTATAAGGAGCAGGCATACGCCAGCAGCCGCATAACGCAGGGCTACATCTGCACCGAGCGCGGGCGCACCGTAAGGGTGCGCATCCGCGACGGGCGCGGCTTCCTTACCATCAAAGGGCCGTCTGACACGACGGGAACCACGCGCTACGAGTTTGAAAAAGAGATAACGCTCGACGAGGCGCAACACCTTATAAAGCTGTGTCTGCCGGGACTGATAGACAAGACCCGCTACTTGGTAAGGTGCGGACGGCATGTCTTTGAAGTGGATGAATTCTACGGAGAAAACGACGGACTGGTCGTAGCTGAAGTAGAGTTGCAAAGCGAAGACGAGCCATTCGACAAGCCGGATTTCATCGCCGACGAGGTGACTGGCGACCGCCGCTTCTACAACTCGCAACTGATGCAAAAGCCGTTCAGCCTCTGGCGCGACGACGTGCCACAAGAATTCCGATGACGGCGGCAAGCGTCGCGCCGACAGAATTTGCCGCAAAGTCGAGCCAGTCGCCGCTACGGCGGCCACCGGTGCACGTCTCCTGCAAGATTTCAATGAGTCCGCTCATCAGCACAGGAGCAAGCCATGCCCAGACGAACAGCCGCTTCAGACACACCGCCTTGTGCGACCTTAGATACTCAATCCATATAGTCAGGCACGTACCCGCATACATTGCAATGTGCGTCCACTTGTCTATGAAAGCAACATTGTCAAGCGGAGTATGCGGCGGAGTACAAAAACACAGCACCCAAATGACTGCTATGAACAGGCAGGAAACGGGATACCGCCTTATCATATGACTTCCTATTCTCATTTTTACTTATATTTTGCTGCAAAATTAAGATATTATTTATACATTTGCAACTGATTGGTAAGTAAAAATCAAAAAAGCCATCATGTCACGAAAAGCGGCAAAACGGTTAACGCCATAGCACCGCCACCGTGGCTGACGGCCAAAACCGAACAAACTATCATGAGAAATATTGAGAGAGCAAGTTTCGGAAGCAAGCTCGGAGTCATCCTCGCCACAGCCGGTTCAGCCGTAGGCTTGGGCAACGTGTGGCGGTTTCCTTACATGACGGGCGAGCACGGCGGCGCAGCGTTCATCATCGTCTATATAGGCTGCGTGCTGCTGTTAGGCATACCGTGCATGGTCAGCGAGTTCATAATAGGCCGCCACGCGGCGGCGAACACAGCCAGGGCGTACCACAGCCTGTCAGGAGGCACGCCGTGGGCGGCCATCGGCTACTTCGGCGTATTTACCGAAGTGCTCATCACGAGCTACTACGCCGTGGTGGCCGGATGGTGCCTCCAGTACATCATAGCTTCCGCACTGGGACAGCTGAAGGGTTCGCCGGAGTTCTTCGCCGACTACTTCACCACGTTCGAACAAGACCCGTTCAAGCCCGTCTTGTGGACGGTTGCAATAATACTCATAACCCACTACGTCATCGTACACGGCGTGCGCGGCGGCATCGAAAAGGCATCAAAGCTCATGATGCCGGCACTGTTCGTGCTGTTGCTCATCGTCGTTGTGTCGGCCTGTATGCTCCCGGGGGCTATGAAGGGCGTAGCGTTCCTCTTCAAGCCCGATTTCAACAAGGTCAGCGGCGACGTGCTGCTCGGCGCACTGGGGCAATCGTTCTATTCGTTGAGCATCGGCATGGGATGCCTCTGCACCTACGCGTCTTACTTTAGCCGACAGACCAACCTGATGAAGTCGGCCGTACAAATCGGCGTCATCGACACTTCGGTTGCCATCCTGGCCGGACTGATGATATTCCCGGCGGCCTTTTCCGTAGGCATCAACCCCGACTCAGGCCCCTCGCTCGTGTTCATAACCCTGCCCAACGTGTTCCAGCAGGCCTTCGCCTCCGTGCCCGTGGTAGGCTACGTGGTGGCCATCGCCTTCTACGCCTTGCTCGCCTTGGCCGCCCTCACGTCGCTGATTTCGCTGCACGAGGTGAGCACCGCCTTCGTACATGAGGAGATGCACACCACGAGGAAGCAAGCCGCGTGGGTGGTAACGGCCACATGCTCGGTCATCGGAGCGGTGTGTTCGCTGTCGCTCGGGAAGTGGGATTTCCTGAAAATAGGCGACCGCTCGCTGTTCGACTTCTTCGACTTCGCCACGGGACAAATCATGCTTCCGCTCGGCGGTTTCCTCACATGCCTCTTCGTAGGCTGGTACCTGCCGCACAAGATGGTGCGCGACGAGTTCACCAACTGGGGCACGCTGCGCGGCAAACTGTTCCATACCTACCTGTTCTGCATCAAGTACGTGTGCCCGGTCTGCATCCTCCTGATATTCCTGCACCAGTTCGGACTAATCTGAATCCATCAGAAGTAAAAGGAGTTATAGAAGTTAAAGGAGTCAAATACAATACCTTATCAACTCAAACCGCACAACCGCAACACCCCAAAACCTTATAACCGCACAACCCGAAAACCGTACAACCGTATACCAATGAACTCCTTTTTCTACCTGCAACGCAACGACAGGCGCGCCCTTCTGGCCGTGCTGGTCGTCATAATCGCGGCCTTAGGCGTACTAAACTACGCCGGAACAATCGGCGGCGAAGCACCCAACGCCCTGGCCGACAGCACCGCCACGGCTGTAAAAAGCGACAAAGGGAAGAACGAAAGGAGCACTACGGCGGCGTATTACCAAACCGAAGGGCGCAAGGCGGAGCTGTTTACGTTCGACCCGAACACGGCGGACAGCACCCAGCTGCTGCGCCTCGGCCTCGCACCGTGGCAGGTAAGGAACATCTACCGATACCGCGCCAAGGGCGGAGTGTACCGCCAGAAGAGCGACTTCGCACGCCTGTACGGCCTCACCGCAGGGCAATACCGCCGCTTGGAACCGTACATCAGCATATCCGACGACTACCGCCCGGCCAGCGAAGTCTACTCACAACCCAGACAAGACGCCACCGCGCGCGACACCGTAAGATACCCCTTGAAGCTGCGCCCGGGACAGACCGTAAGCCTCAACACCGCCGACACCGCCCTGCTGAAGCGCGTGCCGGGCATAGGCAGCGGCTTCGCAAGGAGCATAACGGCCTACCGCCAACGGCTCGGCGGCTTCTACTCCACAGCCCAACTGCTTGAAATAGAGGGCTTTCCGCAGGCCGCCCTGCCCTACTTCACCGCCGACCCGCAGGCCTGCAAGCGACTCAACATCAACCGCCTTACGCTCAACCAGCTGCGCCGCCACCCCTACATCGGCTTCTACCGGGCGAAAACCATCATAGACCACCGCCGCCTGCACGGCCCCATACGCAGCCTCGACGACCTCGCCCTGTACCGCGACTTTCCCCGTGAAACCATCGAGCGGCTGCGCCCTTATGTAGAGTTCTGAAGAAAGAGATTTACAGCGGTTTTATAAAAGGCCGTCTTTCAGCTTCTGAAAGACGGCCTTTTAGCGTGTCATTTGCCGCCTTTTGGCCTGCAAAAGGCGGCCTTTTAAAATACCTCCATAATTCCGCAAGCTGATAAAGCGCAATGAAACATGCGGCGAAGATGGCCGCCTTCAGCCATACCGACCGTGCCGTGCTCCTATTGTCACGTCTGTTTCCTACCATGGTTATATATGATTAACATCAATCTTGCCGCAAAGTTATGACGCAGCGGCAAAACCGTGTTGCTTAAACACATCATAGACAGCCACCAAAATACACCTCTACCCATCAACGACGAGAGTATGGACGTCGTCCGTATGCAGTCATTACATTCTGTAAGAAATTACAACATGCAGACAAGGATGCTTATACCCTTTCAAATAAAAACTTCAATAATTTTGTTATAAATGGCCATACTCCATATTTTGTCAAAACCCTGAAGAAGGAGACAAATATATACCCTCCTTAGTTTTCTCCTGATATGTATCTACTCGTTGCAATTTCTCCAACTCATTCAAAAACTCTTCATCCTTCTGAATTTCATTCTCTAAATCTTTTTGCATAAAATAAATGCGAACCTTTGCCAATGCGTTGCCAATTATTTTTCCTCCTGAAGGAGAAAGTTTAATAGCTTCCCAATATTTAAGATATTTGCCCACAGGAACATTAAATGAGCTTAAAGCTTTATCCAAAGGCTCTATCGCTTGACGCACATATTCCGCATTTTTATTTTGAGATGGAACGTAATCTATTTCATAAAAGTCACTTACCTTTTTTATACCCTTAGCCTTGAGTTTCTCAATAATAGGGCTTGCCAAATGCTCAAGCTTGAACGGCATGGGAATCTCTGCTACTATAATGTCACCAAAATCATTTATTATATCCGTAGAGAGGCGCTTTTGCTCCTTTTTCAATTCTGAAAGTATCTCTTTTTTCGCAGATATTAAATTCTGAACACGTTTCACCTGAAAATGTTTTGAATTCATATTTTGCCTCAAAGATTCATTTCTTTTGACCATAGCCCTTTTACATTCGTCAGTTTCAATTATGCTTACTTGTAAGGTTTTGGCATCAGGTGATTCGCAATAAAGAATCTTATAATGACATTCAGGAGGAACACTCTTTGCAAATTCCGTATATTGAAAACCTTTCGAAAGAAAAAGAAACTGCACTTCCGTCAAAGGAGAAAGCCCAATACAATATGTATTGGATGATTGCACAAAACTACTATATTCCACATTGGGCATATCAAGCTTATTCAACACATAGCTTTTGATTATTTCTTCCCTCTCTTTCATTATGCGTTCCATGACTTCAGGGCTACATTGACCATACAGTTCCATACTGATATTTACCAATATCAAAACCAAAACTTTGACAATCTTCATACTATCCATAACTAAAAATGCGTTTAAAATCCTGAATGAGAAGGTAAACTTGCATTATAAAGGATAAAATATTTCAACAAAACCAATAACACTTTGAAACCAAATCGCTTTCTATGTTCACAACCATAGAAAGCGATCTTGAATCAAACTACTTCAAACCATCATATTCTATAAAAACATTTGTGACTATTTTACTACTTATTTAAATATTTCTTCTTCATATCATCATTCGTTTTTGATTCTACATCACAAGTCGAGCCTTTTTCACATTTATCTTCCGATGCGGAACTTGATGGTTCTTCCTTCCTCGCTGATGAATCTTGTCTTTTAGACTTTCTATCCGGTTCTTCTTTTGACTCACGTGCTTTTTCAGCAGCTTTAGCCTCAATTACTCTCTTAATTTCGTTTCTAACCCTACTTTCCTTTGCTTTTGTTTCTTGACTATTCACCGCCTCCCTTGCGGCTTTTTCGTATCTATTAATTTGGGCCTGAATACCAATACAAACAAAAATTCCAATGAGTGTAAGTGCTAATTTTTTCATAATTGTAAGTTTTAAGTAATTAATTAAATAATAATTTACTATCGCAAGCAAAATTAAGAACAAAAACTACAATAAAAAGTAAATACTGTAACACAAAAATACACGGACATGTCACATCTTATTTGTCGCTTCCGAAGAAACTAAATCCGCCGAAAGGTCCTTGAAGAAATCGTGACCGAGAATGGCGGATATGCGGCGCAAAAGGGACGTGTCAATGCTCTCACGCTTGAATATGTCGTAAACGTTCTGGCGGTTGCAGTACAGTTTACGGGCGAACCAGGCCACCGTGCGTTCCTGACGACGCAACTCCTCCTCAATTTTCATTCCTATGTGCAACATGGCGGTATATATTACATAAGGTAAAAGCCGAACCGCCCAAAACTTTTACAAACTCAACACAACATACAGGCACATACAAGAAGGCGTGGGATTCTGACCTTGAACATTCCACCTTCAGGCCTTCGCACTGCCCTCACAAGAAAACATGCAACCCAGACTGCCCACGCCCATGCTATATACAGTCGTGCACGGCAGACATGACCTTGCCGTCCGCATGAGGACGGCAAGGCTTTCTGCGCATGTGTATATACACACTTGTGGGCGTCGCCGTGTGCCATATCCTTCTTGTGAATTTGAATGTGCGAAGTTCAAAGGTGAAAGATAACGCGCCGGTAACGCCTCGTTTTATCTTATATGTCTGTCTGTCAATGTACGGAAGTCATCATGCAGACTTTGCAAAGGTATAATTTTTTCGGAAAAGCCCCAACATTTACACACTAAAATTCACCCTTCCATACTTACCTGCCTATAAACGTGTTGGGCACAAGCACCCTTTCGCATTGCGAAATACAGCCTCTTTGATCGCAATATGCAATATTTACGGCATTAGAAACCATATATTAGACTCATCCACAGTGCTATTGAACAACATATAAGGGGTCTATTAAAGTAGGATACATGCACAGCCGCCGCACCGCTCACTCCTCGCCGTCGGTGTCGGGATTGTCCCTTATCTGCTCCTCGTCATAGTCAACAATCTCAAGTTCGTCAAAAAGCTCGCTCGGATAGTTGCCCTCGTCGTCGGGGTCTTCCAGGTATTCGTCGCGCAGCATCGTGTGCACGTATTCCCGTTCCTCGGCCGTAAGCTCCTCGCCCCGGTTGTACTTGTCGATAAGCTCGTGCGGGTCAGTGGGCAGGTCGTCGCTCCAGCGAAGGTCTACGTCGGCCTTTCGCCTGCCGCCACGCTCCTCGTCAATCTTCCGCATCAGCCGCTTATGCCGCGCGTCAAGCACCTTCATCAGGCTGTCACGGCTACGCCGCTGGCGCATGTTGTACTCTTCTATCTGCCGTTTCTCCTCCGCCATGCGCCTGAAGGTAGGCTGGAGGGCGAGATAAAGCGCAATGGAACATGCGGCGAAGACGGCCGCCTTCAGCCACGCCGACCGTGCCTTGCCCCTATTGTCACGTCTGTTTTCTGCCATGGTTATATATGGTTAACGTTACTCTTGCCGCAAAGTTACGGCGCGGCGGCGACAAAGCGTGTCGCCGGGCTGGCTTTTCATACCTCCGGGAAAAACATTTCAGGCTCTTTCCTTGCCGAGAACGCCGCCGTGAACTTTGCGCCGAAGGCGGCGTAGGCTTCGCCGCGGAACATGCGCGCGCCGTGCGGGCACACTACGACGCAGCGTCCGCAGGCTATGCACCGGGCACTGTCGGTAGCACAGGGGTCGGCCTCCGGTATAGCGCCCGTAGGGCAGAGACTGACGCACGTGAGGCACTTTGTACACTCCGACGCGTCGCCCGTAGGACAGAACGTCGATGCCCCGCCCTGCTTGTAAGGGCGGTTGCCCTTCACCTTCAATGCAGGCAGCATGGCAATATCGCCTGTATCGGCCAACAGCGAGGCGCAACGCGCGGCGAAAGCGGCCGCCTGCCGCATGTCGGCGGCGTCGGGACGACCCGCCGCGACATCGGGGAATATGCAGTGGCGGCCTATGAACGCGGCGGCGGCCACGGCTCGGAAGCCCTGCGCCTCGACACAGTCCTGAAGCTCCGCGAGCGCGTCGTCATAGTCGCGGTTGCCGTAGACGCACACCACTATGGCTGGCGTGCCGCTGCCGCGGAACATCCTCAACGCCCCGGCCATGCGCCCGGGGATGCGCCCGGCATAGACGGGAGCGGCGGCTATGAGCAGCTCTCCGTCGCCAGACATTACCGTCTCGCCCTGCGGCGCGGAGCAGGTAACGTCGTGCTCCACCGTCTCGCAGCCCATGGCTTGCGCCATGCCGCGCACAACGGTGCGCGTGGTGTAGGTCGCGCTGAAATACACTAAGTGTACGGTCTTTATCTTCATAAGTCTTTGATGTTTATAAAATATACGGTCAAGTCTTGTCGTTTGTGCAAATATACGCAAAGGCGAACGCAAAGGCAAGCAAAAAACGCAGTTTTTTATCAGGCATATTAGGCCTATAAGACCAATGAGCCTAACAGGCCAAATGCGCCATGCGAAAGGGGCGGAGGGGCCGTCCGCGTAACTCCCTGATAATCAACGCCCTTGCAAAAGGCCGTCTTTCAGCGTGTAAAAGGCGGCCTTTTGCATTGCAATTGACGGCCTTTTGCATTGCGATTTGCCGCATATCGGAAAACGTAGGGAAGCCGCATGCCTGCGCTTTAGCTTTTTTATGAGTAAAAAAAACGCTACAAGCCGCTTTTGTTCGGATTATTTTCCGTATTTTTGCAAAACCTTAAACAAGGCGTTTGCAAACTCGGATTTACAAAACACATATATACTTATAAACTACAAAACTATGGATTTAGTACAGCAAATCATCGCGCGCGCAAAGAGCGACAAGCAGCGCATCGTGCTCCCCGAAGCCACGGAGGAACGCACGCTGAAGGCGGCCGACATGGCGTTGGCCGACGAAGTGGCGGACATCATCCTCATAGGCAACCCGGCGGAAATCAACCGCCTGGCCGGCGAATGGGGCTTGAAGAATATCGGCAAGGCCACCATCATCGACCCTGAGAACAACCCCAAGAGCGAGGAGTACGCCGAACTGCTGGCCGAACTGCGCAAGAAGAAGGGCATGACAATCGAGCAGGCACGCGAGCTTGTCAAGAACCCGCTCTACCTCGGATGCATGATTATCAAGACAGGAGGCGCCGACGGACAGATATCCGGCGCGCTCAGCACCACCGCCGACACGCTGCGCCCGGCACTGCAAATCATCAAGTGCGAGCCTGGAATAACATGCGTCAGCGGCGCGATGCTGCTCATCTCCAAGCAGAAACAGTACGGAGAGAACGGCGTTCTGGTAGTAGGCGACGTGGCCGTAACGCCCGTTCCCGACGCCGGGCAGCTGGCACAAATCGCCGTCTGCACGGCAGAGACAGCCAAGTCGGTAGCCGGATTCGCCGAGCCGCGCGTGGCGATGCTCAGCTTCTCGACCAAAGGCAGCGCGCAGCACGAAGTAGTTGACAAGGTGGTAGAGGCCACCAAGCTGGCCAAGGAGCTTGACCCCGAACTGAAAGTGGACGGCGAGCTGCAGGCAGACACCGCCCTCGTGCCCGAAGTTGGCGAGCGTAAAGCCCCAGGAAGCCCCATTGCCGGACACGCCAACGTGCTCGTAGTGCCTTGCCTCGAAGTGGGCAACATCGCCTACAAGCTCGTGCAGCGCCTCGGCGATGCCGAAGCCCTGGGCCCCATCCTGCAAGGCATCGCACGCCCCGTCAACGACCTTAGCCGCGGCTGCTCTGTCGACGACATATACAAAATGATAGCCATCACCGCCTGCCAGGCGATGGACGCGAAGAAATAAACATGCCTAAGACAAGCCCCTCCCCGGCCCTCCCGAGGGAGGGAGCTTGATATGCTACAGCCGGCTGTCATTACAAATGCCGGCAAAGGCGCATCAGGCCAATCAGGCTTATCGGGCTTATACATAATCAGTTAACTCAAAAAACTACAAAAAGAAATGAAAATACTTGTCTTAAACTGCGGCAGCTCGTCCATCAAGTACGCACTTTACAACATGGACGACAAGTCTGTCATGACATCGGGCGGCGCCGAGCGCGTCGGCCTCGACGGGGCGTTTGTCAAAGTGAAGATGCCCGACGGCACCAAGAAGCAAATAATGCACGACATCCCCGAGCACACGGAGGGCGTGAAGTTCATCTTCTCCCTGCTCACCGACCCTGAAATCGGAGTAATCAAGAGCCTTGACGAAATCGACGCCGTAGGCCACCGCATGGTGCACGGAGGCGAGAAGTTCAATAAGAGCGTGGTAATCAACGACGAGGTGCTCAAGACCTTCAAGGAGTGCATCGACCTCGCGCCGCTGCACAACCCGGCCAACCTCAAGGGCGTGGAGGCCGTCAGCGAGCTGATGCCCGGCCTGCCGCAGGTCGGCGTGTTCGACACGGCGTTCCACCAGACGATGCCCGCCCGCTCTTACCTTTACGCCATTCCGTACGACCTGTACAAGCAATACGGCGTGCGCCGCTACGGCTTCCACGGCACGAGCCACCGCTACGTGTCGCAGCGTGTGTGCGACTTCCTCGGCGTAAAGTATGAAGACAAGAAGATAATAACCTGCCACATAGGCAACGGAGGCAGCATTGCAGCCGTGGAGAACGGCCGTTGCGTAGACACGACGATGGGACTCACGCCGCTGGAAGGCCTCATGATGGGCACCCGCAGCGGCGACATCGACGCCGGAGCGGTGACCTTCCTCCAGAAGAAGCTCGGCCTTGACGCGGACGGAATGTCAGACCTGCTCAACAAGAAGAGCGGCATACTGGGCGTGACGGGCATCTCTTCAGACATGCGCGAGATAGAAGACGCCATAGAGCACGGCAACGAACGCGCCAAGCTAGGCCTCGACATGTACAACTACCGCATAAAGAAGTACATCGGAGCTTACGCCGCAGCCATGGGCGGATGCGACATCATAGTGTTCACCGCAGGCGTTGGCGAGAACCAGTACAGCACCCGTGAGGCTGCCTGCGATGGCCTGAAGTACATGGGAGTGAAGCTCGACGTGGAGAAGAACAAGACCATCCGCGGCGAGGAAGCCGTCATCTCTACGCCCGACTCGAAGGTTACCGTATGCGTAATCCCGACCGACGAGGAGCTGATGATTGCCACCGACACGATGAACCTGCTGTGATTTAAAGGTGTGAAGGTTAGAAAGTGAGAAGGTGAGAAAGCGCAAGCGTTTCATAATATACAACGAACGCGTCTGCGCTTTCTCACCTTCTCACTTTCTAACCTTCACACCTTTTCCTACAGTCTGCTTTCCCCCTCGACGTATTCTTCGAGGAAAAGGTGCTCGCCGTCGAACACAACGTAGGTGAACTGCCATATCCAGTCGCCTATAATCATCATACGCGTCTTGCGCGAGAGCATGAGGTCAAGCTCTATGTGGCGGTGTCCGTAGATGAAGTAGTCGATGTCCGGGTGGGTCTTCATGTACTGCTTGGTGTAGTTCACGAGGGCTTCCTTGTCCTCGCCCTGGTACGGAGGTTCCTTGCCGTCCTTGCGTTTCATGCGGCTGTGCTTCGCCCATGTCAGGCCAAACCACACGCCCCAGCGCGGGTGCAGGGCACTGAAGAGGCGCTGGCACACGCGGTTGTGGAACAGGCGTCGTATGAAGTTGAACTTCGGGTCGTGGTCGCCGAGGCCGTCGCCGTGGGCGAGATAGAAGATTTTTCCGTATATTTCGGTGGTCACGGGCTTGGTATGCAGCACCACGCCGCACTCCTCGCGCAGGTAGCTGTACGCCCATATGTCGTGGTTGCCGGTGAAGAAGTGCACCTCAACGCCCATGTCAGTCAGCTCGGACAGCTTGCCGAGGAAGCGCGTGTAGCCCTTCGGCACGACGTAGCGGTACTCGTACCAGAAGTCGAACATGTCGCCGAGCAAGTACACTGCGGCGGCTTTCGTCTTTATGTCGTCGAGGAAACGCACAAGGCGTCGCTCCTGCGTGCGTGCGTGGTCGATGGCCCACGAGCCGAGGTGGGCGTCGGACAGTATGTAGATGTTCTTGCGCATAGGCGATGATTAAGTGTTTCTGTTTCTTGCGTCTCAATCCAACCCCAGCTCGAGCCTTGCCTCTTCGCTGAGCATGCTCTGGTCCCAGGCAGGCTCGAAGACGAGGTTCACCGTGGCGGCCTTCACGCCGTCGAGCGCGTCCACCTTCTGCCTTACGTCCTCGAGGATGAAGTCTGCCGCGGGGCATGTGGGCGCGGTGAAGGTCATGTCGATGTCAACGGTGGCGTCGTCCTTCACGTCTATCTTGTAAATCAGCCCGAGGTCGTATATGTTTACGGGTATTTCGGGGTCGTAGACTGTCTTCAGCACGTCAACAATCCGCTCTTCGATGGCGGTCTTTTCTTCCTGTGTCATTGTCTTTTTGGTATTTGTCATTAGCAAAGATAATGAATTTCGAGGGCGCGGCAAAATATATTCCGCATTTTTTACGGTGGCATATGAAACGCCCTGCGGCAAGGGGTCGAATGACGGTTGGCAGCCTATTTGCAACTCACTGATTATCAACGGTTTTCCGAAAGGCCGTCTTTCGCGTTGTAAAAGACGGCATATTGGCTTGCGAAAGACGGTCTTTTAGAACGCGAAAGGTGGCCTTTGGCGATGCCAAAGGCCACCTTTCGCAAAACGGCGGATGACAGGCCGCGCCGCGTCAGAGCTGCCCTGCCTCGACCATGAGCACCACGCGCTCGGTAAGGCGGTCGGTCTTCTCGGGGTCGTACTTCTTCATCAGGCTCGCGCCGAACGCCCAGGCGAAGGCCTGGTAGAAGCCTGCGCGCACGGGACTGATGAACGCCCGGATGAGGTCATACGCCGAAGAGTTGCACTCGCGGTAGACAAGCTTGATGAGAAGCTTGCCCTGCGAGTACGACAGTTTCTTCATCCTCGGCGTGTATCGGCGCTTGATGTCGGCCTCTACGCGCTTCATGTGCTCGTCGCGCGCACGCTTGTCGGGCAGCGTCTGTAGGTATTCGTAAGTCTCGATGATGATTTTGTTCACCTCCTTTGCTATCGGCAGCACCTTCTTCACGTTGTACACCAGCCGGTTGTAGGCCGCGCGCCGCTTGGCGTTCTTGAACGTTGGCTGCGGATATACGTACACGTTGTTCAGCTCGACGTACTGTATGCTGTCGCCGTCAACGAGCACTTTGCCCACCTTTATGTTGGGCACGAAGGTCGGACTGTCCATGTCCACCTCCCTGTCTTCGGGCTTCGCGCCGTCAGCCTCGCCGTCCTTCTGGGCGCAGGCGGCGGCCGGCAGCAGCACGGCGAGCATTATTATGATTAATGATTTGAGTCTTGTCATGGTTGCAAAGGTAAGCACAAATATCGAAGTTGTTGGCTTACAATGAGTTAAAGAAATTATAAATATGAAGAATTTAGAGAATTTATAGAAGTCAGAGAAGCTATAGCCATTACCTGTTTCATTTGCAGGCAACAAAGCATTTGGCTCTAACTTCTTTAACTCCTATAACTTCTTTAACTTCCCTACATCACCGGCAGACCTTCCGCCCGACCCACATCAGCGCGAAATAGAAGGCCACGCCCGTAACCCATCCTGCCAAAACGTCAATGGCGTAGTGAGCCTGTATGTACACGGTAGACAGGCACAGCAGCACGTACAGCGGCATCAGGATGTAGAAGAAGCGGCGGTTGCCCGTGCGCCAGGCCAGCAGCATCAGCACCGTGCTTATGCCTACGTGGCTCGAAGGGAACGCCGCCGTAGGACGTTCGCCGGCCGCCTTGGCGCTCTCAACCATCTGATAGAACAGTCCGTCACTGTATCCCGGCGTGGCGAGACAGTCCTGAAAATAGTTGAAATGGTCCTGCACGTCGGGGAATATGCCCTGCTCTATGTTGCCAAGGCCCACCGCCGCGTAATAGAAAGTCGGCCCCGTGACCGGCAGGACAATATAAATAAGATAATATATGAAGAACGACGCAAGCACCACGAACGACGCACGCTCGTATTCCTTGTACCTGCAAAAGAAGTAATAAAACACAACAACGGCTATCATAGGATAGTAAGCGGCGTAGCCCATGCTCATAAGCTCGCTCACGACAGGCCACGGCATGGCCTTGCAGAACAGCAATGCAGGCTGGCAACCGAACAAATCCTGCTCCCACTGGGCGAACACATGGTCGAGGTTGGGCAGCATGCGGTTGATTTCGTAAGTGTCGGGATACCACCATCCGAGCAACGCCAGCTGCACCGTTATGCGCAGGAAGAGCGTCAGCCGGCACGGCATCATGCGGTAGACGGCCCACATTCCGGCCGTCATCGCCGCTATGCGGACACGTCCCCAAATCATTTCGTTGGGGTTCTCGGCCTTCGTATATGTGAAGAAAACTATCAGCAGGGTGAGCGCCAGGTAGCCGAGCATGACCCACTCCATGGCCAGCAGGCCCTTCTTCGGGTTCTTATCCAGGGCGAAAAGCTGCTTAATGAACTTGAACATTGTCGTCTGATTATTGTTTGAATAGCTTAAAGCCATTTGTTTTCCTTGTACCACTCGACAGCCTCATGCACCCCTTCGGCCAGTCCGTAGCGCGGACTGAAGCCAAGCTCGGCCACGGCCGGGCGGATGTCGCACCGCCAGTTGCGCTGCCGCATGATTTTATACTTGTCGTTGTTGAGCGCGGTCAACCGCCCGGTAAACCGCCCTACGCCCTCTCCTGCGGCGGTGATTACGCGCAGGAGCCACAGCGGAGCCTTGATGCGGAGCAGCCAGGGGTTGCCCAGTTCGCGGCGTATGAGGTCGCTGAAGGCTCGCGACGAATACACGTTGCCGTCGCTAAGAAGGTATCGTGAGCCTATGTTGCCACGCTCAAGGGCGAGGAACACGGCCTCGACAAGGTCTTTTACGTATATGAAAGTGAGGTCTTGCGGACGCAGGCCTGCGGCGAAGTCCACATGCTTCTTTATGCTCTCGGCCATCATGAAGTAGTCTTTCTCGCGCGGGCCGTACACTCCCGTCGGCCTCAACACAATGAAGGGAAAGCCCTGCATGCCGTCGAGTATGCGCTCGGCCTCGAGCTTGCTGCGCCCGTAAGCCGTGTCGGGGCGCGGCGTGTCGGCTGCGGTGATGTCGGTGTACGGCGCCGTCTCGCGCACAGGACCTGACACGCTGAGACTGCTTATGAACACAAAGCGCATCAATTCAGGGCAGGTGGCGGCCACGGCGGTAGCCAGGTTCTTTGTGCCTTGGGTGTTTACGCGGAAGAAGTCGGCAGCGTGCAGGCACTTGGTTGCGCCCGCCGCGTGGACTACATAGTCGGGACGGATGGCCGCGAGCCTTTCGCGCAGGCCGTCGGGGTCGTCGAAGTCAAGCTCGACGAAGCGTATGCGGCTGTCCTGCAAGTAGCGTCTCGAACTGCCCTTGCGCACCGCCGCCCACGTCTCAAAGCCGCGCTTTAACGCCTCCTCGACAACAAAGCTGCCGATGAAGCCGCTCGCTCCCGTAACCAGGATTTTCTTCATAACGTTCTGAACATCAGTAAAACGGGCGCAAAGTTAAGTAAAATATTCGACATTTGCCGACATTGTAAAGATTAATGGGTTTTTGTTTCAATTTTATTACAACGCAGGCCAAACAGCAGCCGGCAACCTGCCATGCACCGCCTAAAAACAAGCCGCCGTGCAAAAGGCCGTCTTTCGCATTCCGAAAGACGGCCTTTTACCGTGCAATACGTGGCCTTTTACAATGCGATTGGCGGCCTTTTGCAAAACGTCACAAAGCAAGGCTCACAGTAAAGCCACACGCGCCGCCGTCCAACGGCACCGCCCACGGCGTGCAACTTACGTCCACGCGGCTCTTCCTCTTCAGCGACTCGCGGCACGGATTGCCTGCAAACAGGCCTATAACCTCGTTAACCGGGTCGATTAGGAATGCCACTATGTTGCCCCATGTGCGCGACCCCCACAGGCGGTAGCCGTCGCTTACAATCTTGCGCTTCAGCTTATAGAACACCTCTCCCAGTATGATGCCCGACAACGGGGTGAGGATTAAGTCCTGTATGGACGGTTTTTCCATGAACGCTTCTATGCCGTACTCCCAGAAAATCGTAGATATTGCAGTGCAGTAGAGGAACGAGCCGAGCCTGTTGAAGCCTATGCTGCGCGCCCCCATGTAGTAGACGGCACCGGCGTAGGGGTGGAGTATGTAGTTGAATATGAAGTTGTCGCCGTCCCACACGGGGCCGCGGCTTACGTGGTAGCTCCATCTCTTCCAGAAGGGTATTGACGTTATGCGCTCCTTGTTCCACGCCGTAGCGTTCTCGGGCAGCAGCTGCAGCACGCCGAGCGTAGCCACTCCGCCTGCGAAGAGCACGCCCGTGTGCAGCCACATGCGCCCCCAGTCGGGGCGGCTTAACGTCTGCGAGTAAGGCAGGTCGTATATGTTCACCTTGGCGTTTGCCGCAGAGGCCGCGCTGTCAGGCGCAGAGACACGCTCCTCTATGCTGTCGTTAACGGCCAGGGAGTCGCGTCCGGCATATTCCGCGGCGGTAATAGTGTTGCAGGTCAACGTCAGCAAAACCTTCGCCAAGGTGCGTACAAGCTTCATCATAAGCGTTTCTGTCGATATGGTTTGTCGCAACAAAGTTAGCAAAAACACCGTGAACGCCTGCCGGGAGGGAATGTAATAAAGATTTAGAAAACCTAAAATATGTGCAAAGTTTTCCTGTTTTGAGCCATTGTTTGCCTGTTTTTACACAAAAGAAGCAAACTGAAAGGTGAGAGGGTGAGAAAGTTAGAAGGTGAGAAAGAAACGCCGTTACATCTACTCATACGGTCAGTTCTTTCTCACCTTCTCACTTTCTCACCCTCTCACCTTTACTTCACGTACTCGGCGAAGTCGGTCATGCGCATGTCGCCCTTGCGCGCCAGCGTGTCGTGCATGGCGAAGGCGGCGGTAAGGCGGTGGCGCGTATGGCCGCCGGTGGCAATGTCCAGGTAGTCGCGCAGCAGCTGACGGTAGTCCGGGTGGGCGCAGTTCTCGATGATGAGGTGCGCGCGCTCTGCCGGCGACTTGCCGCGGAGGTCGGCCACGCCCTGCTCGGTCACTATTACGTTGACGTCGTGCTCGGAGCTGTCCTGATGGCTTACGAAGGGCACGATTGAGCTGATAAGGCCGCCCTTGGCCGTCGACGGGCAGGTGAAGATGCTGATGTAGGCGTTGCGCTCGAAGTCGCCTGAGCCGCCGATGCCGTTCATCATCTTGGTGCCCGATATGTGTGTGGAGTTGGCGTTGCCGTAGATGTCAACCTCGATGGCGGTGTTTATTGCGATGACACCGAGCCTGCGGATTACCTCGGGAGAGTTGGATATCTCGCTGGGGCGCAGCGTAAGGTGCTGCTTGAAGTAGTCGATGTTGTCGTAAATCTGCTTGAGGCACTCGTTGGAGACGGTCAGCGAGCACGAGGATGCGTCCTTCACGCGGCCTTCAAGCATCATGCCGACCACGCTGTCCTGAAGAACCTCGGTGTAGACGTTGAAGTCGGGCACGCTCTTCTCGTGTCCCAGCGCGCCGAGTATGGCGTTGGCCGTGCTGCCCACGCCGCTTTGCAAGGGCAGGAACGACGGCGGGATGATGCCGCGCTTCATGTCGGCCAGCAGGAACTGGGCCACGTTGTGGCCGATTTGGTCGGTCACGGGGTCTGACGCCTTGAAGGCGCGTGCCTCGTCGGCGATGTCGCATTCCACCACGCCAACGATTTTCTTGGCGTCTATCTCAACGTAAGGCGTACCTATGCGGTCGCTCACGCGCGTGATGGGTATTGGCTGGCGCAGCGGCGGGTCGAGCGGTTCGTACACGTCGTGCAGGAACTTCGCGTCACGGCTGTGGAACGAGTTGAGCTCCAGTATCACGTGCTTTGCCAGGCGTGCCACGGTGGGGCTGATGCCGCCTGCGGCCGTAAGGTATGCGCGGCAGGTGTCGGCACCCTCGTCGATGTCGCACACTTCGAGTATGGCCCAGTCCACCTGGCCCATGAAGCCGTATCGCAGTTCCTGCGCCATCTGGCTCAGGTGTATGTCGTTGTAGGCCACCTCGCCTGCGTTGACGTGCCGGCGAAAGTCGGAGTTGGTGGTGTATGGCGCGCGGTACTTTATCGCCTGCGCGTTCGACAGGTCGCCGTCGGCGCTCTGTCCGGTCGACGCTCCGGTAAACAAGCCAATCTTGAACTCGCGCCCGGCCTCGTGTTCGGCCTGCGCCTTCTTGGCCAGCTCGTGTGTCACGGCCTTCGCCGTACCGGCCGGAGTAAAGCCGCTGAGGCCTATGTTCTGACCGTTCTGTATCAATGCGGCAGCCTCGGCCGCCGTCATGCGTTTGTAAGCCATAGTAGTTGTATTTAGGTTTAAGTTTCCAGAAATTACATAAATCGGATGCAAATATAGTAAATTTTCGGCAATCAGCACACCGTTTTTCATTAAATCCGTAACCCGTTGACAGCCAGCATGTTGCAGACGGCTTTGCAAAAGGCCGTCTTTTAGCGTGCAAAAGGTGGCCTTTTGGAAGGCGAAAGACGGCCTTTCGGAATGCGGAAGACGGCATATTGGAAAACCTTTTTGTAAAATAATCATAACGGACAGCTTACATATGCGATTATTTTCGTAACTTCGCAAAGGATGCGCAGGCATTGCAGGCTGCGCCACGGTTATCAGGAAAACAAGAAAACTATCATAACTTATGAAGGAAAAGAAAAACAAGAAGAGGCTGAACAAAAGCAAGATAATGGAAATGTTGCAGGACTTGTTCATGCGGAATCCCGACAAGCAGCTAAGCTTCAAGCAGATATTCAAGGAGCTGCGGCTCAACACGCACCCGGCGAAGATGCTGGCCGTTGACGCGATGAACGACATGGCGTGGGACGACTACCTTGTGAAAACGAGCGAAAACTCGTACAAGCTCAACCTGAAAGGACAGGTGCAAGAGGGCAAGTTCATACGCAAGCCGAACGGAAAGAACAGCTTTGTGCCCGACGACGGCACGCTGCCGGTGTTCGTCGCGGAGCGCAACTCGAAGTCGGCGCTCACAGGCGACCGCGTGCGCGTAACATTCCTGGCGCGCCGCCAGAAGCACATCAAGGAGGCCGTGGTGACAGAAATACTGGAGCGCGCCCACGACCAGTTCGTTGGCAGGCTCAAGGTGGAGCGCGACTTCGCCTTCCTCGTGCCCGACGGCAACGTATTCGCCAACAACATCATCATACCCAAGAACCGACTGAAGGGCGGCAAGGCCGGAGAGAAGGCCGTGGTCAAGGTGACACGCTGGCCCGACGAAGACAACAAGAACATCATAGGCGAGGTGGTGGACGTGCTCGGACAGCAGGGCGACAACGACGTGGAGATGCACTCAATCCTGGCGCAATACGGCCTGCCTTACAAGTACCCGAAGCGCGTGGAGGAAGCCGCCGAGAAGATACCGGCCGAAATCACCGAGCAGGATTACCGCGAGCGCGAGGACTTCCGCGACGTCGTCACCTTCACCATAGACCCGCGCGACGCCAAGGACTTTGACGACGCGCTTTCCATCCGGCAGCTGGGCAAGGGGCTATGGGAGGTCGGCGTACACATAGCCGACGTGTCACACTACGTAACCGAAGGCTCCGTCATCGACAAGGAGGCGCAGAAACGCGCCACGAGCGTGTATCTCGTTGACCGCACCATACCGATGCTGCCCGAGCGGCTGTGCAACTTCATCTGCTCGCTCCGCCCCGACGAGGAGAAGCTTACGTACAGTGCCGTGTTCGACATCGACGCCGAAGGCGACGTGAAGTCGTGGCGGCTGGTGCACGCCGTGATAAAGAGCAACCGCCGCTTCGCCTACGAAGAGGTGCAGCAAATACTCGAAGACAACGGCGTTGTGGACGGAACGGGGCAGCCTGCGCCAGCCCCCGGCCCCGGCGGTTACCGCGGCGAGTACGCCACGGAGCTGATTACGCTCGACAGCATAGCCAAGAAGCTGCGCGCCGCAAGGTTCAAGAACGGCTCCGTTAAGTTCGACCGCGAGGAGATGCGCTTCGAGGTTGACGAAAAAGGCAAGCCCATACGCTGCTACTTCAAGAAGTCGAAAGACGCCAACAAGCTAATCGAAGAGTTCATGCTGCTGGCCAACCGCTACGTGGCCGAGAGCGTGGGCAAGGTGAAGAAGGGGCAGAAGGCCAAGACACTGCCCTACCGAATACACGACCAACCAGACCCGACGAAGCTGGAAACGCTGCGCGAGTTTGCCGTGAAATTCGGCTACAAGCTGAAGACCGCGGGCACAAAGGGCGAGATAACGCGCAGCCTCAACAAGCTGATGGACGACTGCCAGGGCCGCCGCGAGCAGAACCTTATAGAGATGGTTGCGCTCCGCGCCATGATGAAAGCCAAGTACAGCGTGCACAACATAGGGCACTACGGACTGGCCTTCGACTACTACACCCACTTCACCAGCCCCATACGCCGCTACCCCGACACCATGGTGCACCGCCTGCTGACGCGCTACCAGAACGGCGGACGCAGCGCGAACAAGGAGTATTACGAAGAGTTGTGCGAGCACGCGAGCGACATGGAGCAAATAGCCGCACAGGCCGAGCGCGACTCAATCAAGTATAAGATGGTGGAATTCATGGCCGACAAAATAGGCAACGAGTACGACGCCCACATCAGCGGCATAACTTCCTACGGCATATACTGCGAAATCGACGAGAACCATTGCGAGGGAATGGTGCCCATGCACGACCTCGACGACGACTATTACGACTTCGACGAGCGCAACTACTGCCTCGTAGGCCGCCGTCATCATCACAAATACCAGCTGGGAGACCCCGTCCGCATCGTAGTGGCAAGGGCCAACGTGGAGAAGAAACAGCTTGACTTCTCGCTGGCGGAGAAATAATATCTAATGCATAATGCACAATTCATAATTCATAATCGGGAGGATATTTAATTCATAAATTTACAATCCATAGCATGAGTTCGGTATAAAAAACATCCTTAATTGAACGCAAAAGAACTTAGATGTTTTGTATTTCAAATAGTCGGTTGGTAACTGTCATTCCGCGCTCCGACGCGGAATCCAGTACAAATAACAAGTGAAAGCCTGGGCGTTTACACTGGATTCCGTGTCGGAGCGCGGAATGACAGTTACCAACTGACCGCTTGAAGCTGGATTACCACCTTACTTTCTTATGCCAAACTCACATTAAATTATGTCCCTGCAAAGAATGTGTATTCTTATCAGACAATATTGACTAAAATGTAAAATGCCGTCTTTCACACGATGAAAGACGACATTTTAGAATGTAAAAGACGGTCTTTTGCAATGCGAAAGGCCGTCTTTTGGAATGCAGGTCATAACCTGCTGAATATCAAGACGTTGCGTTTTGCGACAAAAGCTGGCTCATTCCAGCACCACGACGCGGCTCTGCATGTCGGCAAAACCGAACACGTCGAGACCCACTTTCATAAGATAATCGCCCGTGAAGCTCCTGCCCTCGGCCTTCAACGACGGCTTCGCGCCGGGCATGAGGTTGGTCTCCCTTACGGTATAGGTCTTGTCCGGGTCGAGCCCTTGCAGCCTTACGCGGTGCATCTTCTCCTGATAGCGCGGATGAATGTCGTAGGCGAAGAGCACGGCACGCCGCCTGTCCTCCGACACATAGCTTACGGCCATGTGGTTGCCCTCGTATGGCGACACTAAGCGATACTGACCGCCGTCCATTATCACGGGGCTAAGCTCCTTCCAGTTTGCCACCGCACGGCGGCAGAACTCCAGCTCGTCGG
>CASFNA010000009.1 GCA_949295905.1 uncultured Prevotellaceae bacterium | reverse complement strand
TTGGTAGAGCACTGGTCTCCAAAACCAGGTGTCGGGAGTTCGAGCCTCTCTTCCCGTGCTAAAAAGAGATAATATGTTTAAGACTGTAACAAATTATTGCAAAGTTTGCTATGACGAACTTGTGCATAAAACGTCATGGCCAACACGGGCCGAACTTACTCACACCGCAATGGTTGTATTATCTGCTTCCTTAATCATTGCGATTGTGGTGTTCATTATGGATTCCGTGTTCAGGTTTGTCATGAGTACCGTCTATCCTAATTAATCCGTTAAGAGTAAAATGGCAGAATCAGGTAAGAAATGGTATGTGTTGCGTGCCGTCAGCGGCAAGGAGGCCAAGGTTAAAGAATACATCGAGGCCGAACTGAAGCACAACACAATGCTCTCGTCGTATGTTTCCCAGGTGCTCATACCCATGGAGAAGCATGCCATGCTGCGTAATGGAAAGAGGGTTGTCAAGGAAAAGATAGCCCTTCCGGGTTACGTGCTTGTCGAGGCGGAGCTTAAAGGCGATGTCGCACATACCTTGCGCTTTATGCCTAACGTGTTAGGCTTCCTCGGAGGACTGGATAATCCTACCCCCGTAAAGCAGTCTGATGTGAACCGCATACTTGGCACGGCCGAGGAGTCAGAGCTTGCAGAGGAAGTGAACATTCCTTTCAGCGTGGACGAAACGGTAAAGGTTACGGATGGACCATTCAGTGGCTTTACCGGTGTCATCGAAGAGGTGAATACCGAGAAGCACAAACTTAAGGTCATGGTAAAGATTTTCGGACGCAAGACGCCTCTGGAACTCGGTTTTATGCAAGTTGCAAAAGAATGACACATTGTTACGGATGTGGGTGTTCTTTTATATCTACCAATTTTTAATTAACAAAAGAAATGGCTAAAGAAGTTGCTGGATTAATCAAATTACAGATTAAAGGTGGCGCTGCAAATCCCTCTCCTCCCGTAGGCCCGGCTCTCGGTTCAAAGGGTATCAACATCATGGGATTCTGCAAGGAATTCAACGCCAGAACCCAGGATAAGGCTGGAAAAGTGCTTCCGGTCGTTATCACTTACTATGCTGACAAGTCATACAGCTTCGAGATTAAGACTCCTCCGGCAGCAGTTCAGCTCATGGAGGCGGCCAAGGTCAAGGGCGGTTCGGCCGAGCCTAACCGTAAGAAGGTGGCTTCTGTTACTTGGGAACAGGTACGCGCCATCGCCGAGGACAAGATGGCTGACCTCAACTGCTTTACTGTTGAGTCGGCGATGAAACTCGTTGCAGGTACTGCAAGAAGCATGGGCATCACTGTAAAAGGGGATTTCCCTGGTAAATAATTTATAACTTCAAGAACATGAGTAAACTGACAAAAAATCAAAAATCAGTAGCTGATAAGGTTGAAGTAGGGAAAGCATACTCTTTGAAGGAAGCTGCTGAACTTGTCAAGGAGATTACTACGACAAAGTTCGACGCTTCTCTTGATATCGATGTACGCTTGGGCGTTGACCCGCGCAAGGCCAACCAGATGGTCAGGGGTGTCGTTTCCCTGCCTAACGGTACAGGTAAGGTTACGCGTGTGTTGTGCCTTTGTACACCGGATGCTGAGGCTGCTGCAAAAGAGGCAGGCGCTGATTATGTTGGTCTTGACGAATATATCGACAAGATTAAGGGCGGATGGACTGACGTTGACGTCATCATCACTATGCCGTCGTGCATGGGTAAAATCGGACCTCTTGGACGTGTCCTCGGTCCGCGCGGCTTGATGCCTAACCCCAAGAGCGGCACTGTAACTATGGATGTTGCTAAAGCAGTTAAAGAGGTTAAGCAAGGTAAGATAGACTTCAAGGTTGACAAGACCGGTATCATACATGCTTCCATTGGCAAGGTTTCTTTCTCTGCGGAGCAGATTTATCAGAATGCGAAAGAGTTTATCGCTACTGTAATCAAGTTGAAACCTGCTGCTGCCAAAGGTACATACGTCAAGAGTATCTATATTTCGAGCACGATGAGTAGGGGTATCAAGATTGATCCTAAATCAGTTGAATAACTCTAAAAGTTTTGTAAGATGAGAAAAGAAGTAAAAGATACTATAGTTGTTGAACTCGGAGAGAAGCTGAAGGCATATCCCCATTTTTACCTCGTTGACGTGACGGGGCTGAATGCCGGTGCTACAAGCAAGCTTCGCCGCGAGTGCTTCAAGAGCGAAATCAAGATGGTCGTTGTGAAGAATACTCTTCTCCACAAGGCTTTCGAGGCTTCTGACGTTGATTTCGAACCTTTGTATGGTTGCCTCAAAGGCAGTACGGCTGTGCTTTTCTGCAATACGGCCAATGTTCCTGCAAAGTTGCTGAAGAACTACACTAAGGAGGGGATTCCCGCTTTGAAGGCTGCATATGCAGAGGAAAGCATTTATGTTGGTGCTGACAAGCTGGAAGAACTTGCATCACTCAAGAGCAAGAACGAGGTTATCGCAGAGATTGTCGCTTTGCTCCAGTCTCCGGCAAAGAACGTTGTTTCGGCTCTTCAGTCAGGCGCGAATACAATACATGGTGTCCTCAAGACATTAGGCGAGCGTCCTGAATAAGTAAAAACCAAAACATTTAACATTAAAAACATTAAAAATTTAGAATAAAATGGCAGATATCAAAGCTATTGCTGAAGAATTGGTAAATTTGACAGTTAAGGAAGTTAACGAGTTGGCAACAGTCCTGAAGGACGAGTATGGAATTGAGCCCGCTGCTGCAGCTGTTGCTGTTGCTGCTGGTCCCACTGCTGGCGGTGCAGCTGCCGAGGCTGAGGAGAAGACATCTTTCGACGTTGTCCTCGCTGAGGTTGGTGGCGCTAAGCTGCAGGTTGTAAAGGCTGTTAAGGAAGCTTGCGGCCTTGGCTTGAAGGAAGCTAAGGACCTCGTAGACGGTGCTCCTTCTACACTGAAGGAAGGCCTTTCTAAGGACGAGGCAGAGAACCTGAAGAAGGCTATCGAAGAGGCTGGAGCTAAGGTTGAGCTCAAATAATTGAGACTTAAAGAATATAACGGGTTAAGATTCTCCCAGTCGGAGAGTCTTAACCTTTTTGTGTCTTTTATGATGCAGTCATCCACCGCTGCATTTGCAGGTTGTAAGTTTTGCGACGTTTACATGCCTGGTGCTTTTTTGAATGGTGGCATTTATAACGGTAACATTAATCTGTAATGGCTTCAAAAATTGTTGATAACAGAGTAAACTTTGCCAGCGTGAAAAATCCGATGCCGTATCCGGATTTTCTCGATGTGCAATTAAAGTCTTTCAGGGACTTCTTACAGTTGGACACACCGCCCGAAGAACGCAAGAATGACGGTTTGTATAAGGTATTCGCCGAGAATTTCCCTATCACAGACACGAGAAATAATTTCGTTCTTGAGTTCTTGGATTACTACATCGACCCGCCGCGTTACACTATAGACGAGTGTCTGGAGCGTGGATTGACGTATAGCGTACCCCTCAAGGCGAAGATGAAGCTGTACTGTACCGACCCAGACCATGAGGACTTTGGCACATTCATCCAGGACGTGTTCCTTGGCACGATACCTTACATGACGGACAACGGTACGTTCATTATCAATGGAGCGGAGCGCGTTGTCGTATCGCAGTTGCACAGGTCGCCGGGAGTTTTCTTCGGACAGGGCGTCCATGCTAACGGTACAGTGCTTTATTCTGCGCGCATTATACCGTTCAAGGGCTCTTGGATAGAGTTTGCAACGGATATCAACAATGTGATGTATGCCTACATCGACAGAAAGAAAAAGTTACCGGTTACAACTTTGCTCAGGGCTATCGGCTTTGAGACGGACAAGGACATCCTTCAGATTTTCGACTTGGCGGAAGAAATCAAGGTTAACAAGAAGAACATGAAGGAGGCCATAGGCCGCAGGCTGGCCGCAAGGGTATTGAAGAGCTGGAATGAAGACTTTGTTGACGAGGATACGGGCGAGGTCGTTTCAATAGAGCGCAATGAAGTCATAATGGAGCGTGAGACAGAAATCACAAAGGACAATATAGATGACATCATCGACAGTGGCGCTTCTACCATATTGCTGCACAAGGACGCTGACGCGGCAAGCAAGTATTCGATAATATTCAATACTTTGCAGAAAGACCCGAGCAACTCCGAGAAGGAGGCTGTGCTTTATATATATCGCCAGTTGCGCAATGCCGACCCTGCAGACGATGCAAGTGCAAGGGAGGTCATACAAAACCTGTTCTTTTCAGACAAGCGTTATGACCTCGGCACTGTTGGCCGTTACCGCATAAATAAGAAGCTTGGCCTGGATACAGACATGGACGTGCGTATCCTCACCAAGGAGGACATAATCGAAATCATCAAGTATCTTATACAGCTGGTTAATTCAAATGCTACTGTAGATGATATCGACCACTTGAGCAACCGCCGTGTGCGTACTGTCGGCGAACAGCTCAGCAACCAGTTCTCAATAGGTTTGGCACGTATGAGCCGTACCATCCGCGAGCGTATGAATGTACGTGACAACGAGGTGTTCACGCCTACCGATTTGATTAACGCCAAGACTATTTCAAGCGTAATCAATTCGTTCTTCGGAACCAACCCGTTGTCTCAGTTTATGGACCAGACCAACCCGCTTGCCGAAGTTACACACAAGCGCCGTTTGTCTGCCCTTGGCCCTGGTGGCTTGTCGCGCGAGCGTGCTGGTTTCGAGGTACGTGACGTTCACTATACTCATTATGGCCGACTTTGTCCGATTGAAAGTCCTGAAGGCCCGAATATCGGACTTATCTCGTCTCTTTGTGTCTATGCAAAGATTAACGACCTTGGTTTCATCGAGACTCCTTACCGCAAGGTGAAGGATGGTGTCGTTGATTTGGACAACGAAAATATCGTATATCTCACGGCCGAGGAGGAAGAAGACCATATTATAGGACAGGGCAATGCTCCGCTTAATGATGACGGTACGTTCATTCGTGATGTTGTGAAGTGCCGTCAGGATGCCGACTTCCCGGTTGTTCCGCCGTCGGAAGTAGACCTTATGGACGTGTCGCCGCAGCAGATTGCTTCAATCGCCGCGGGCTTGATTCCGTTCTTGGAGCATGACGATGCGCACCGTGCATTGATGGGCAGCAACATGATGCGCCAGGCCGTTCCGTTGCTCCATAATGAGGCTCCTATCGTAGGAACCGGTATAGAGCGTCAGGTCTGTGTTGACTCGCGCACGATGATTACCGCCGAGGGCGACGGTGTCATTGAGTACGTTGACGCTACAACCATACGAATACTTTATGACCGTACGGAGGAAGAAGAGTTCGTAAGCTTTGAGCCTGCGCTCAAGGAATACAGAATCCCGAAGTTCCGCCGTACCAACCAGAATATGACAATCGACCTCCGTCCGATATGCGACAAGGGACAGAGGGTGAAGAAGGGCGATATCCTGACGGAAGGATACGCTACGGAGAACGGAGAACTCGCTCTCGGACGCAACCTTCTCGTGGCTTACATGCCATGGAAGGGCTACAATTACGAGGACGCTATCGTGCTCAACGAGCGTGTTGTACGTGAGGACATCCTTACTTCCGTGCATGTAGACGAATATTCGCTCGATGTGCGTGAGACCAAGCGAGGCATGGAGGAGTTTACGAGCGATATTCCGAATGTCAGCGAAGAAGCGACTAAAGACCTTGACGACAACGGTATCATCCGTGTCGGTGCGCGTGTAGAGCCGGGAGACATCCTCATCGGCAAGATTTCGCCCAAGGGTGAGAGCGACCCGTCGCCGGAGGAAAAGTTGCTCCGTGCAATCTTCGGTGACAAGGCAGGAGACGTGAAGGACTCCTCATTGAAGGCTAATCCGTCTCTTACAGGTGTTGTTATTGACAAAAAACTGTTCTCGCGTGCGGTTAAGACCCGTGCGTCCAAGCAGCAGGACAAGGTTGTGCTTGCAAAGATAGACGAGGAGTATGCAGCCAAGATTGACGACCTGAAAGACATATTGGTAGACAAGCTCCTTACGCTTACAGAGGATAAGTCTTCTATGGGCATCAAGGATTATACCGGCGCGGAGATAATAACCAAGGGTAGCAAGTTTACCATGGCGCAGCTCAAGAACCTTGAGTATGACGGCATACAGTCTAATAACTGGACCGAGGATGAGCATACTAACGAGCTTATCCAGAAGCTCATAATGAACTTCATCAAGAAGTACAAGCTTCTTGACGCGGAGTTGAAGCGCCGCAAGTTTGCCATAACTATCGGCGACGAGCTGCCTTCCGGCATCCTACAGATGGCAAAGGTTTATGTTGCCAAGAAGCGCAAGATTGGCGTGGGTGACAAGCTCGCAGGACGTCACGGTAACAAGGGTATCGTCTCAAAGGTCGTACGCCAGGAAGACATGCCGTTCCTTGAGGACGGACGCCCCGTTGACCTTGTGCTCAACCCGTTGGGTGTGCCTTCGCGTATGAACCTCGGACAGATTTTCGAGGCTATTCTCGGTGCCGCAGGCAAGCGTCTCGGTGTTAAGTTCGCTACGCCTATTTTCGACGGTGCCAAGCTTGACGACCTTCAGGAATGGACTGACAAGGCAGGGCTGCCGCGCCTGTGCTCAACCCATCTTTATGACGGTGAGACAGGAGAGCAGTTCGACCAGCCTGCAACCGTCGGCATAACCTACTTCCTTAAGCTCGGGCATATGGTTGAAGACAAGATGCACGCCCGCAGCATCGGTCCGTACTCGCTCATCACCCAGCAGCCGCTTGGCGGTAAGGCGCAGTTCGGTGGACAGCGTTTCGGAGAGATGGAGGTCTGGGCACTTGAGGCGTTCGGCGCGAGCCATGTGCTTCAGGAAATCCTTACCATTAAGTCAGACGACGTAGTAGGCCGTTCAAAGGCTTACGAGGCTATAGTAAAGGGCGAGCCAATGCCTACGCCGGGCATTCCCGAGTCGCTCAATGTGCTGTTGCACGAGCTACGCGGACTCGGCTTGAGCATTACCCTCGACTAACAACTGAACTCTTTACATAACAAATACAACATAAGAAAATATGGCTTTCAAGAAAGATTCTAAGATAAAGAGTAATTTTACGAAGATTACCATCAGCCTTGCGTCGCCTGAGGAAATCCTCGAAAATTCTTATGGCGAGGTGACAAAGCCTGAGACCATAAACTACCGTACTTACAAGCCTGAGCGCGACGGTCTGTTCTGTGAGCGTATTTTTGGTCCTACCAAGGACTATGAGTGCGCCTGCGGAAAGTACAAGCGCATTAGATATAAAGGTATAGTCTGCGACCGTTGCGGCGTAGAGGTTACCGAAAAGAAGGTGCGTCGCGAGCGCACAGGACACATCGAACTGGTTGTTCCGGTTGCCCATATCTGGTATTTCCGTTCGTTGCCCAACAAGATAGGTTATCTTCTCGGACTTCCTACGAAGAAGCTCGACGCTGTAATTTACTACGAGAAGTACATCGTGGTACAGCCCGGCGTAATGGAAGGCAAGAAAGACGCCGAGGACATGGAAGTGAACGGTTCGCACAAGATGGACTTGTTGACTGAGGACGAGTATATCGACATAATGGACAACCTGCCAGACGGGAACGAGTATCTTGATGACAGTGACCCTAACAAGTTCATTGCCAAGATGGGTGCCGAGGCTGTCTATGACTTGCTCGTAGGCCTTGACCTCGATTCTCTGTCTTACGAACTGCGCGACCGTGCCAACAGCGACTCTTCACAGCAGCGCAAGACCGAGGCGTTGAAGCGTTTGCAGGTGGTAGAGGCGTTCCGTGCAAGCCGCAATATCAACAGGCCCGAGTGGATGATAATGAAGATAATCCCCGTTACGCCGCCCGAGCTTCGTCCGCTCGTGCCGCTTGACGGCGGACGCTTCGCTACGTCTGACCTCAATGACCTTTACCGCCGTGTCATCATACGTAACAACCGCTTGAAGAGGCTCATGGAAATCAAGGCTCCCGAAGTCATACTGCGCAACGAGAAGCGTATGTTGCAGGAAGCTGTTGACAGCCTTTTCGACAACTCACGCAAGAGCAGTGCGGTAAAGAGCGAGTCAAACCGTCCGTTGAAGTCTTTGTCAGACTCGTTGAAAGGTAAGCAGGGACGCTTCCGCCAGAACCTTCTCGGTAAGCGTGTCGATTATTCTGCACGTTCGGTTATCGTCGTAGGCCCGGAGCTGAAGATGGGCGAGTGCGGTCTGCCTAAGCTGATGGCCGCAGAGCTTTACAAGCCTTTCATCATCCGCAAGCTCATAGAGCGCGGCATTGTGAAGACCGTGAAGAGTGCCAAGAAGATAGTTGACCGCCGCGAGCCAGTTATCTGGGACATTCTCGAGAATGTGATGAAGGGACATCCCGTTCTGCTCAACCGTGCCCCGACGCTTCACCGTCTCGGTATACAGGCGTTCCAGCCAAAGCTTATCGAGGGTAAGGCCATACAGCTTCACCCGTTGGCATGTACTGCGTTCAACGCCGACTTCGACGGTGACCAGATGGCCGTACACCTTCCGTTGAGCAACGAGGCAGTGCTTGAGGCGCAAATCTTGATGCTCCAGAGCCATAACATCCTTAATCCTGCCAATGGCGCGCCTATCACAGTGCCGTCGCAGGACATGGTGCTCGGACTTTACTATATCACCAAGATACGTCCGGGGGCTAAGGGTGAAGGACTTACGTTCTATGGTCCGGAAGAGGCCATTATAGCATATAATGAAGGCAAGTGCGACCTTCACTCCCAGGTGAAGGTCATAGTCAAGGACATTGACAAGGACGGCAACTACTATGACCACATGGTTGAGACTTCGGTTGGCCGTGTAATAGTCAACGGCATCATACCCGAAGAGGTTGGCTTCGTAAATAAGATTATTTCAAAGAAGAGCCTGCGCGACATCATTGCCGACGTAATCAAGGCCGTAGGTTTCGCCCGTGCGTGCGAGTTCCTTGACGGTATCAAGAACCTTGGTTACCGCATGGCTTATCTTGCCGGACTTTCGTTCAACCTTGACGACATCATTATCCCGAAGGAGAAGGCCGAGCTGGTAGAGAAAGGTAACGAGGAAGTACGCCAGATTACCGACAACTACAACATGGGCTTCATCACCGACAACGAGCGTTACAACCAGGTCATCGACGCTTGGACGCACGTAAACAACGAACTTGGCGACGTCCTGATGAAGGAAATGACCGAAGCCGACCAGGGTTTCAACGCCGTTTACATGATGCTCGACTCCGGTGCCCGTGGTTCAAAGGACCAGATACGCCAGTTGGCGGGTATGCGTGGACTTATGGCGAAGCCGCAGAAGGCCGGTGCCGAGGGTGCGCAGATTATCGAGAATCCTATTCTCTCCAACTTCAAGGAGGGAATGAGCGTGCTCGAATACTTTATCTCTACCCACGGTGCGCGCAAGGGTCTTGCCGACACCGCGATGAAGACCGCCGATGCAGGTTATCTGACACGCCGTCTTGTTGACGTTTCACACGATGTCATCATCACAGAAGAGGATTGCGGCACGCTGCGCGGACTTGTCTGCACGGCTCTGAAGAACGGCGACGAAATCATATCTTCGCTTTACGAGCGCATACTTGGCCGTGTATCGGTTCATGACATAATCCATCCCAATACGGGCGAACTCATTGTGGCGGCAGGCGAGGAAATAACAGAGCCAATCGCCAAGATAATAGAGGAGAGCCCCATCGAGAGCGTCGAAATCCGTTCCGTGCTCACTTGCGAGAGCAAGAAGGGCGTCTGCATGAAGTGTTACGGACGCAACCTTGCCACCAGCCGCATGGTGCAGAAGGGCGAGGCTGTGGGTGTCATAGCCGCACAGGCCATCGGTGAGCCCGGTACGCAGCTTACGCTCCGTACATTCCACGCCGGAGGTGTGGCTGCCAACGCGGCGGCAAACGCTTCAATCGTGGCGAAGAACGACAGCCGCATAGAGTTTGACGAGCTTCGTACCGTGCCGTTCGAGGAAGAAGGCGACAACGGCCCTGTAGCTTGCGAAATGGTTGTAAGCCGTCTGGCCGAAATCCGTTTCGTTGACCCGAACACCAATATAGTCCTTTCTACTTTGAACGTTCCTTACGGCAGTTCGCTTTATTTCAAGGGCGGTTCTGTTGTGAAGAAGGGCGACATGATAGCCCGTTGGGACCCGTTCAACGCCGTAATCGTGACCGAATATGCAGGTACGCTCAAGTTCCGTGATGTCATCGACGGCGTGACTTTCCACTCGGAGACCGACGATACCACCGGACTTACGGAGAAAATCATCACCGAGTCGAAGGACAAGAGCAAGGTGCCTACCTGCGACATAATCGACGCAAACGGCGATGTTGTCGGCACATACATCTTCCCTGTGGGCGGCCACGTTGTCGTGGAAGACGGCCAGAAGGTGAAGACCGGTACAACCCTTGTGAAAATTCCGCGTACCGTCGGCAAGGCGGGCGACATCACCGGAGGTCTTCCCCGTGTCACAGAGTTGTTCGAGGCGCGCAACCCGTCAAACCCGGCCGTTGTCAGCGAAATCGACGGCGAGGTAACCATGGGCAAGGTTAAGCGAGGCAACCGCGAAATCATCGTCACCTCGAAAACTGGCGAGCAGCGCAAATATCTCGTGTCGCTGTCAAAGCAAATCCTTGTGCAGGAGCACGATGCCGTGCGCGCCGGCACTCCGCTCTCTGACGGTGTAATCACGCCTAACGACATTCTGGCCATCAAGGGCCCGACAGCCGTTCAGGAGTATATCGTCAACGAGGTGCAGGACGTTTACCGTCTGCAAGGTGTGAAGATTAACGACAAGCACTTCGAGATTATCGTGCGCCAGATGATGCGCAAGGTTCAAATCAACGACCCGGGCGACACCACTTTCCTTGAGCAGGAAATCGTTGACAAGCTCGACTTCGCAGAGGAGAACGACCGCATCTGGGGCAAGAAGGTTGTCACCGATGCAGGCGACAGCGAGACGCTCAAGCCCGGACAAATCGTCACCGCCCGCAAGCTGCGCGACGAGAACTCTACGCTGAAGCGCCGCGACTTGAGGACCGTGCAGGTGCGCGATGCCGTGCCCGCTACGTCTACGCAGATACTCCAGGGTATCACGCGCGCCGCTCTCCAGACAAAGAGCTTCATGTCGGCCGCTTCGTTCCAGGAGACCACCAAGGTGCTCAACGAGGCTGCAATCCGCGGCAAGGTAGACTATCTCGAGGGAATGAAGGAGAACGTTATCTGCGGTCACCTTATCCCTGCCGGTACAGGCTTGCGCGAGTTCGAGAAAATCATTGTCGGCTCAAAGGAAGACTATGACCGTATGCAGGCCAACCGCAAGAACGTCATAGACTATAGTGAGAAAGAGAAGGTTGAGGCCGAATAAGCAGGCTTCATGTAATAAAGAAAAGGCGATGCGGACAGTTTTTCCGCATCGCCTTTTTCATTGTGATGTGTTGGTTGAGATTTGAATGTTGTTATTCGTAGAAGCTGAAAGTTGCGTCTTGTTCGTCTCCCGGCTGTATTGTTTCGCCTTCGTTAAGGCTTGTATAGCCGTTGTCCGTCCAAACGTATGTATTGGTGCTGTTGTCGTCAATGTCGATTTCCATGACTGGTAGTTGCGCGGTGGACTTGCCTAACAGGCCTGCGTAGTAGAGATTCTGTATTTCGTCAAGGTCAACGCTGAAAATCTTGTAGTACAGCATTATGTTGTTTGAGTTGGCTTGTCCGTCGTATTCGTAGCGGCAATCGTTACCGGGGTGTCCGTCGCTTTTGTGCGTATAGCTCATTCTTACGAGGTTGCCGTCTTCCCATACAAGTGTGTACATGCGCCCCTCGCGTCCGTCGTCTATGGCGGTGACGTGTCCTTCTCCGTCGTATGTGAAGATGCTTGTGTCGTCGTGCTTTAAGCCGTAAACGCGCTCGGCAAAGCCTTGCTCATTCAGCTCCACTTCATATTCCACCTCGTCGCCGTCCATCACCTGTACGTCGGGCAGTCCTGCGCCAGGGTTGGTGATGTAGTTGTAGCGGAAGGTTATGGTCTCGTAGCTTTTCACTATTTGCGTGAGAAACCCGTTTTCGTAGACGAAGCGGTCGCCGGCCATTTCCTTGAGCAGCTTGCCCGTGAACACGTTGGCGAGCGGCGACATGTCTTCGGGCAGGTCGGTGCCGGGCGTCTCGGTTGCGCCGTCGGTTACGAGGTAAGTCCACGACTCGTCGCGTCCGTATTCGTCTTCCCATTTGTCATGTATCACGGCGCGGTTGCCGTCGAAGGTGATTGTGGCGTAGTCGCCCGTCCATTCTCCGTCCCATGCGTAATACAGCTGGCCTGCGCCGCGGTTTTTCCATTTCCATTCGGCCATGTCGAGAGAGCCGTCAAGGCGCGATATGAGGTACGTGCCCGACTTTGAGAACATTACTTCCCTGCCCATGTCGCCGCCGAACTCGCCGGGATTTTCAGGTGTTACGGTCACGTCGCTTTTCTTGCCGGTCTCCTTATCGAAGTACACGTCGCGCACTTTTTCCACCTTCCACGTGCGGCAGAGCGCGCTGGTTATGTTGTCGTTGCCCATTGCCGGGGCTTTTTCTGCGGAGTAGGCGGTGGTCGTGCCGTCGGTTGTCACCTCAATGCCCGTCACTTTATTGCCGCTGTATTCAAGCTTGATTGTGCCGAAGCCGTCGAGGGCGTACTCGTTACCGCCAAGGTTGGTGAACGTTCCGTAGATTATGCCGCCGTATTCAGTTGAGTGCGTCGCGCTGCGCTTTGCCATCAGTGCCGTCCTTGTCCGTCCTTCCGTCTTTGGCGCGTGGCTGTAGCCGCCGTAGCCGCGCGTTACGATGTAGTTGCCGCTTGCGCCAAGCTCTATGCTCTCGTATGGCGAGCCGGCCGACGTGATTTCATACTTTCCGCTTACTTCTTCGTACTGCGGCGTGGACAGGTCGATGTTGCCTATGTCGCCGCCCTCGTCGTCGCCGCACGCAGTGAAGCACGTTGCCGTGAGCATCATCGCCGCGGCCATTGCAAGTAATTTAAACTTCTTCATGCTGTTTTGTGTTTTTTGAATAAAATGTTTGTAGGAAATTTTTACGCAAAAAGGAATTTCGCAGCCGCGCGGATGCGGTTGCGTGCGTGTATGTCGATTGCTGTAAATAACGTGCTGTCGCTGCTGCGGCAAATCCTCCTGTCTGTTGCATCGAATTGTCTCCGGCCGGCCGCGCATGTTTGCGGGCTTCAGCCTTGTGAAAATTCTGCAAGACGGGATGCAGACGTTCAAGTAAGTGTAAGGAGAAGAGCCGTCCCATTACTTTCAGCCGTACTGCGGATTGGCTCCGGCCGAATTGCCAAGGTAATGTAATCTCCTTTCAGAAAAACTGATTTGCGCGACAAAGTTACTGCATGTGTTTGTATTTCTCTCGCTTCCGCGAGTTAATTTTGCTTAACTGATGTTTTTTTGTATGAAATGTGGCGAACCGCGAAAGGCGCTTCGTCCGCAGTTTGTTTGGATGGTATGAAAACATTTATTCCTGCGTTTATCTTTCTTATTTATGGCTGCATCCTGCTATAATCCAGGGGTCGGTAACCGTAACCAATAAAATTTTGAGATATGAAAACGACAGAAGTAAGCAAAGGCCTAATCGGAAAGCGTTGCGAGTGCATTTTTACGGGCATGATGGTAACGGGTGTTATTGAGGACACGGAGGAAAAACGAATATTCGGTAAACGTGAAAGTGCGTTTCGACCATCCGCACCATTGTGGCGATGATTTCTACACGGAGGATTGGGCATAGGACGCAAGTCTGACGAGTTCGGCACGTTGCACCATTTGCGGCTGCTGGAGGACAAGCCGGACTTTCAGACAATGATAGTGGTTTTCGACGAGCCAATCAGCTAAATAGACCGCAGCCTTTTTGAGGATGCAGACACGTGGGGTGTCTGTTCCCTGCAAGGCTTGGTAAACAGCTATGAGAGTATCTGGTTTATAGCCATAAACGAGTATACGGCGGTCATAACGGGCGAATACAACTTTGAACAGGTAAAGCGAGACGTGGTTGGAGAAGTATGTACCCGTAAAGAGCCTTAAAATCAGTTGATATAAAGGCGGCAGAAATGCCGCCGCTACTTTTTCCATGAGCTTGTCTGCGGTGAAGAAAGTAACAAAGAAGCCTTTCGTTTTCCCTATCATAGAAACAGCTCACCGATGCTTCTATGCGGACTATCTACAGACATTTACGTTTTACGTATTATTCAGTACAAGGATGGTACATATACAGATGGATACCTGCAAAACATTCCGTTTTTTCATCCTTGTTGTTGTCGTTGTTGAAAGTCAAGGATGAGGGCATTGCACTATCGGTAACTTAATTCTCTACCGGAATAATGAGAAGATTAATGATAATTCTAAGCATGAGATAAATACCTCTAATTAGTTGGTATTTACCTCATGTTCAATTTAATAAAGTCAGTCTTCTTTAGCAATCTGTCTCTTCATTTCATAATAGACATCTAATTGCATTCCTTCTTCAGACCAATGTTCCTCCAGCAAATGTAGAAAATATTCTTTTGATTTCTCATTTGCTAACATAAGAGTATCTTCCCAACAATCAGAAGTTATGAACACTTTCTCACCTTTTTCATTATAATGATAAGAACCATAATCACTACCTGTCCGAATAGTTTGGTCTAAACAAAAAGCATCTTCTAAATCTTCAATTTCGCAGAGGAATACCTTAAAATCTGTGCTTGTACTCATAGTTGAATTATTTTATGTTACATATAATATCATATTAGAGTACAAATATACGGAAAATGATACCATCATAAAATCTTAATTACACAATTAACAACCTCTTAACTCTTTGTGACATTTTTATATCCTATTATATCACAACCTTAACTCAAAGACTTCTTGATTATAGTAACAGTCTGTCGATGCTTTCTGGCGGGTCTGCCCAGCATTTATGTTTTTTGTTTCATCTCTTATAAATTTATCGTATAATTCTGATGAACAGATACAGGTTTATCTTTATTCGTCATCCTTGTTGTTCTCATTATTAAACGAAAAAGAGATCTGCTGCATCTGCCCGAAGCTGTCGATGATATAAATGTCAATCGTCTGCTGGTCGGTCGATGCCGATGTGTAGTAGAGCCGGAAAGTCTCTTTCTCCAGCGAGTACAGGTCGTTGGGCAGGAACACCGTGCCGTCGTCCATTTTCAGCTTTCCTTTGCCGTCAGACTGGAAATAGCGTCGTTGGCAGGTAGTCGCCGCTTCGCACCAACTGGCCGCGGAGTTCCGCCGTTTCGCTCACTTTCTGTTTCTTGGGTACGGGCAGCGTTTCCACCGTGAACGGGTAAGCCTGCTGAATGTCCAGTCCGTCATTACAGGTATAGACCAAACACAAGGACAGCCATGATGTAGCAGCTCACAAGGATTTTATACATTACGTTCTTCATATACAAAATGTAATGACAAAAACAAAAGGAGATGCAATTATCTCATCCAAACAAACTGCGGATGAAGCTGAAAGGCGACCTTCTGCAAGACGAAAGGCCGCAAACGGCAATACAAAAGGCGGCCTTTTGGAATGTGAAACACGGCGTTTGCCAAACCGCTGGCTGTCAGCCGTTTAGCCGCGGATACGGATAGAGCCGCCCTAACGCGTCGTTTGGGCGGCTCTCACGTTTTGCATTGACGGTTTTTTACGGCTCGTCTCAACGGCTTTTCCACCGTCTCGCCGTATCGCTTTCTTACCTTTTGACGAATTTCTTTCCGTCGCGGATGTATATTCCCGGGCGTAGCGGCTCTTTCACCTCGATGCCTTGCAGGTTGTATATTCTGCCGTCAGGCCTGTGTCCGGCGTTTATGTCGGTTATGCCTGTTGACACTTCTGCGGTAAGGTTGAACTTGAGTGCGCATTGCTGGCCGCTCACGGTGAATGTCATCGTCCCTTCAGCCGGCGTGGCCAGCTCGATTTCGTGGGTTGTATACACGGGCTCGTCGTTGTCCTTCTTTGGGAATACGTATTCGGTCTCGCTGTATTCCATGCCGTTAAGCTCGGCCAGGTACCCGTCGGTGTCGGCGTAGTTGTCGTAACCGATTATGCCCACCTTGCTTATTTTTTTGCCCTCGGGTATGACGATTGTGAACTGTACGTTGCGGGAGAATTTCATGCAGCCATTGTCGCCCTTGCCGTAACCTTTGTCTTTCCCGTTTGTTATGCTGAAGCCGTTGTTGAAGTTCCATGTCGTCTTTTCGGGCGATGCCGTATATGTTGCGTCAGACAGTTCGTAGACCACGTTTTGCGACGGTTCGTCGCCTCCGCCTTGTTCGCCGAACTCCTGGTTGCCGCTAAGCAGCGTTCCGCCCTCGTTGCCTCCGTCCATTATGTCTTGTACGAGGCTGTTCATGTATGTCTCAAGGTTCGAGTAACCGTCGGCACCAATGGCCGCACCGTCGGCGGCGTTGTTCTTGTCAAGGCCGTTGGCGTCTTCCCAGTCGTCCGGCATTCCGTCCTGGTCTGTGTCGAGCGGTGCCGGTTCGCTTGCCAGTTCCGGCCAGGGGTTCCAGTCTGCGCCTGCGTCAGGGAACGCCTGCTTCAGGTCGTCCTGCGAGTCGATGATGCCCGGGATGTTGCTTTTTGTTCCGGTGCAAGTGGCTGTGCCCTCGTATGTGTCGTTGACTATCAGCTCGTCAACCCAGTCGCGGCGCAGCGAAGCTCCTGCGTATTCCAGTACGCGTTCGTAGGCATCCTCGGCAGAGTGTGTGGTTACGGCGTAGAATGTCAGGGGCGCATCCATTCTCATGGTGTCGCGTGTCTCTTGGGTGAATGTGTTGTCAACGTCCGAGTTCTTAATTTGGTTGTATATGCCGTAAGTCCAGTTGTCCCGTGTCACGTCTGCATTTAGGGGATTTACATTGCCTTTAACGTAGAAGTCGCCCCATACATGCCACATCTTGTCCCATTCGTTGGCTTCAGGCGTTCCGTGGTTTGTGTATTCGCTGGTGCGTATGCCAATGCCGGCTATGCGCTTTTGTATGTTGGTGCCGCGCTTCATCGTTGCCGGTCCCGGCTTGTAGTAGTTGTTCACAATGTTTACGTTCATGCCTTCGCCACCGTAGCATCCGTTTCCGCCCCAGTTGTAGAACACGTTGTTGCGCATGTCCATGCGCTCGTCTGTCTGTGTGCCGGGTCTCGGTCCGAGGCGCGGAACGCGTGAGTCGTGGTGCGCCATCAGGTTGTGATGGTAAGATGCGCCGGAGCCGCCCCAGTTGCCGCCGTAGCCGTGGTTGCCTTTCGTGTGTCCTGACGCACGCAGGCTCTGTGATGCGATGCACCATTGCACGGTAAGGTTCTCGCTGCCGTAAACGGAGAGGCATTCGTCTATGCTCCAGCTTACCGAACAGTGGTCGATTATGATGTTCTTGTTGTCCGTGCCGCCGAGTCCGTCGCCCTCATGGTGTGCTACTTCCTTGTTGCCGAGGCGGAAGCGCATGAAGCGTATGATTACGTTGTTCGCAGAAATCACAACCGGATAGTCGGCCACGCATATTCCGTCGCCGGGTGCAGTCTGCCCGGCTATGGTTATGTTGTCTCTGTCGATTTTTAGTTCTTTCTTGAGATGTATCGTACCCGATACGTCGAATACTACTGTACGGGTGTCTTTCTGGTTGATGGCGTAGCGCAGCGAGCCTTTCCCCTCAGTGTCTTCAAGAGTGGTGACGTGGTATACCGTGCCGCCACGTCCGCCGGTGGTGTACATTCCGAAGCCTTCGGCCCCGGGAAATGCCGGCGTTTGTTGCGCTTGTGTGCCGTTGGCGGTGAGGAGCAGCCCCATTGTCAGCAGCAGAGAGTGTAAAAATCTTTTTAGCATAATATTTGAGATTTTGGTTGAATATGTAAAAGCACTTCGGCCTTACCTGTGCGGTGTATTGTTGGCTGCACTCGGTAAGGCCGATGAAGGCTTATTTCCTTATGGTCTTGCGCACGGCTTTGCTGCCGTCCGCCATGGTTTTTACTTCTATCACGATGCCCCGGTACGAGCTGCTTACCCGTTCACCCTGCACGCTGTAGTATGCTGTGCTTACGGTCTTGCCCGCTTCATCGGTCTCAACCTCGTCAATACCGGTGCCGGTTGTCGCTTTGGTTGCTTCGCCGAGGCCTCCCATCTGGTTGGCTGCACGCACGGAGTATTCCGCGTTGGTGTCTGTGACTGTGTATGTAGGCTCTATGGTGAAGTCAACCACCTTGCCGTCTTTGCATACCGCCCAGCAGAGTATGTAGTCGCTGTTGTCCCATGTCATTGTGGTGCCGTTGATGACAACGTTTGTCGGAGCTGACGCCTGTTCGGTCAATGATGTGGGATTCCAGTCGTCATCGGCTCCCATGACATTTTCTACAGTATAGAATGCGGCTTCCTCCTCTGTCAGCGAAGGATTGTTTTCATGGCCGTTGAATGTCTTTTTCCTGTCGTTAAGTGAAATGACCGTGCCCGACGATGTTGTTGAGTTGTATTCCGCAAAGCGTTCCGGCCATCCTGTACCCATGTCGGCCCATCCTATTGCAGACGGTTGGGCTTCCATCCTGGTGTCTATGTACAGCGCGATGGGAGTGCCGTCTCCCCATGGGCGTCCGAGCGTATAGTTGCCGTCAACGTCGTCACTTTCGCCTTTGATGACGCAGTCCTTGAATATGTAGCCGTACTGTTTGGGCACGGAAGGCACTGCGAGATATCCGCCCTTTTCGCACATTACGAGGGTTACTCCGTTGTAGAATACGTCGCCTTTGCCGCAAAGGAAGTCAGTGCGTCCGCGCAGTTCGCCGCCTTCGAAGTAGAAGCGTCCGTTCTGGTTATCGGACAGGTAAGTGTCCTGATAGCCGTAAAGGCGCACGTTTTTAAACACGTTCTTGTTGCCTCCGTCTTCAAGCGCGGCTCCTCGTCCGGTGTTGTCCTCAAGGCCGTTTTTAACGGTTATGTCCTGCATGTATATGCCTGTGGCGTTTTTCCCGAATTCAAACGTCTCGCATTTGCCAAGTCCCTCTATCGGGTTTTTTGTGCCTGGGGCGGTGTAAGGCACGGTGTTGACAAACGATGTGTTGTCCATTCCCTCGCCTATGATTGACACGTTGGGCGTGTTCAGTGTGGTTATCGGGTTGTCGTATTCCTTGCCGTCAGAGCCGGTGATTGGGGTTGATGTTTCTGATGCAGGTATTACGTAGTCGCCTTGTTTCACGAAGATGCGGAACTGGTTGGCCGTGTTCTCGCGTGCGGCCGCCGCAGTGAAGGCTTCTGTTATCGAACCGTCGTCGGGTACGATGAAGTCGAATTCTGCTTTAGTGACCACCGGCTTTGTCATTGTGGTGAAGTTCAGCGTTATGGGGCTGGCGATGTAGTTGTCGGTAAGGTCGCTTACCGTGTTCCCGGGCAGTGTGAATGTATACAGGGTGGAGTAGTCGAGGCCTCTGTATTCAAACATGATGCTCTTTCCTGATACGACAGGCTGCAGTTCTTGTGCTCCAAGCGTCGCGGCCGTACCTTCCTTTATTTTGACCTTTTCATCGAAGTTGAGCACTATGCGCCCGTTGGCCGAGGCGTTGTCTGCGCCTTCCGCCGGGACGGTAGACACGAGCTTGGGTGCGATTCCGTCGTCAACTATCTCTTGTACGCCAGTGATGTATATGCCGGCGATGGCTATGCCGTCGTTGTTTGATTCTGTTCCGTCAACGTTTGAGCTTGTGTCTGATTTCCAACGGATGTACACAGCCTCCTGGTTGTCGGCTTCCGCAGGGACGGCGAACTCTTCTTCGGTCCAGGCTTTCCTTCCTTCTATGTTGTATGAGCCGAGCAGGTGCCAAGTATTTCCGTCCAAAGACCATTCCACGTCCTGCTTTGTGTATGCGTTATAGTTGTACATCATTTCGGCGCGTACCTTTATGTCTTTGAATGCGGCGGCGTTGACCGTTGTCTGCCAGTAGTATTTGCCGAGGCCGTCGGTGCGCCAGTTGACCACTGCGTATCTGCCCTCATATCCGTTGTTGTCGGCCTCGTAGCTTTTGTCAAGCCATCCGTTTGCAGGCCCTTCCTCATTGCGCAGCGTCAGTGTGGTGGCGTCGTTGTCGGCGGCATGGAAGTCGGCCTTGCGCCCGTTGCCGCCTGCTGTATGGAAGTCCCATCCAGCAATGCAGTCCTTTGATGCCGAGAATGCCGCTGTGATGTTCACGTCCTGTTCCATTGCGACCTTTATCTCGGGTGTTGTCTCGCCGTTGCTCCAGTTGGCGAAATCGAGTATGTAGTTGCCTGTTGCCGTGAGCGTTACTTCCTGTCCGTCCTCGTACATGTTCTTGCCGTCGATTACCGTCGGCGCGGGTGTCGGCGTAATCATGTAGTCCTTGCCGCCGCCCGTTGCGCCATAAGTCAGGGCGTAGGTGTCTATTTTCTCGTAGTTGGCGGTAACGTCCGTGTCGTCTGTTATGGTGAACTTGTATTCGCTGTCCGTTGATACGGTCTTGCCGCCTATGTTCCATCCTGCGAACTTGTAGCCGAAGTTGCGTGTCTGGGTAAGTGTTATTTCGGTGCCTTCGTCGAAAGTCATGCTTCCGGCAGGCTGTACGTTGACAGAACCGGCCCCTTCGGGAGACACTTGCACGGTGAGGTTGCACTGCTTGACTTCCTGTACCGTGCCTTCAATTCTGCCCTCTATTACGACATTGGCAAAACCCACATTCTTTCCGGCGTCAAGGTTGTAGACGTTGATGCGCAGGCCGCATGCGCCTTCAGAAGCGATGGCTTCTGTCACATTGTAGCTGAACCTCGTGCTAAGTTGTCCGTCGGGGTCGGTGGCGTCGTTGCGTGCCGGATTCTGGTTTGTTGCCAATGATATGGTTGAACCGTCGGCGTTTACCCATGATATGTCGAAGCGTCCGCCTCCCGTGCCGAATTTGGAGGATGTAAACTCGACCTTTGTCGGTGTGAACTTCATTCCTGTTTTTGGTGAGAGCATGAACTCGATGGCGTTGTTTTCTGTCGCGCCACCGTCTTTCCCTGCCGATTTTATTTTTGTCTGCGTCGGTTCGTTGGTGTTGTCAACGTTGCCGTTTTTATCTTTCGGCTTTTCCGTTCCATTGTATGTGAAGTTGCTTCCCAACATCACATAGCTGCTCTTGAACCATTCGCCGCCTTCCGTCGGCGTGACGGTCGCGGCCTGTCCTTCCGTTCCAAGGTCGAAGGGCCATGTAGCCGTTACCTCGGAGTTTACGTCTTGTGCGCCGGCTGCCATCGGGAATAATGCTCCCAACAGGGCTACGAGCGTACAAACAAAAGCGTGTAAATGTTTGTTTACCATAGATTTGTTGTTTGATTAGTTAGTATTGAATAATAATATAATGTGTAAAGTCTTCCTTGCAGGCTTGCTCCTCCACGCCGCATCGCGCGGCATGTGCCCGTGTATTGCCGGTTGTCGGTGGCGGCTGCGCCGTCTTAAGTTGTTTGTTGAATTGATAATCAGCCGTAATGCGGCGGCTTTTCATCCATGTAAAGCCGCGGCGCTTCATATCGGCTGGCAAAGATAAGCATAATCTTTGGAATGCAAGCGGCTTGGTCGGAAAATATTTTCATTTTCGCCATTTTCGCCGTTCTTGTCCGTTTTTTGTCTGTATTGGCGGGGTGCAGGCTTGCGTCATAATCCTGAAAGGCCGTCTTTCGTATTCTGAAAGGCCGCAAATCGCACGCCAAAAGGCCGTCTTTCGCCGTCTGAAAGACGGCCTTTTGCAACGCGTTGAGGGACAGCCTGTTGCGCGGCCTGCCGTGAGAGGCTTCCCCGATGAGGCTTTTTGTTTGCTTTTTTCCCCATTATTTTGTATTTTTGCCCACGCTAACCAATCACGCGTTAATCGTATGGGCGACATTTACAAATATCTTATCGACTTTCTGAGATATACCGCAGGCGTGTCCGAGGACATCGTTGGGTGGGTGTATCCGCTCGTGGCGGCGTTCGCCGTGACGCTGCTCTCGTTTGTGTGTACGGCGGTTTTCCGCTTCGGGGTGATGCCCGCCGTGCAGAAGGTCACGGCGAGGACTAAGGCGACATGGGACGACTACCTGTTCAACCGCCGCGTCATGCGTGCCTTCCGCCGCATCATTCCGCCCGTGGTGTGGTATGTATGCCTGCCCCTTGTGCTGCCCCACCATCCGTGGATGCAGTCCGTGCTGTTCAAGGTGTGCAACGTTTACCTGGTGGTTGTGTCCCTGCTGTTCGTCAGCGCGTTCATACATTCGCTCTACGGAATATCCGAGTCGCACCAGAAACTGCGCAACCGTCCGCTGAAAGGCATCTACCAGATGTTCAACCTGCTGGCATTTGTCGTCGGGTGCATCCTCATAGTGAGCATCATCATCGACAAGAGCGCCACCGCCGTGCTGGCAGGCCTGGGCGCGTCGGCCGCCGTGCTGATGCTCATCTTCAAGGACTCCATACTTGGCCTTGTGGCGGGCGTGCAGCTCTCGGCCAACGACATGCTGCGGCCGGGCGACTGGATAACCATGCAGAAGTACGGGGCCAACGGCTATGTGCTCGAGGTGTCTCTGACAACGGTCAAGGTGCAGAACTTCGACAAGACCATAACCACCATACCGCCTTACGCCCTCGTGAGCGACTCTTTCCAGAACTGGCGCGGTATGCGCGAGTCGGGCGGGCGGCGGCTGAAGCTGTCAGTGTACGTAGACGCCAACACCGTGCACTTCTGTTCGGCCGACGAGATGGATCGGTTTGCCGCCAAGGGTTACGTCACGGACGGGCGTTATGCCGGTGCTGCTGGGCCTGTTGCCAATACGCAGGTGTACCGCGACTTCATGTATGACTTCATGGAGCACCATCCCGACGTGCAAAGCGACATGATGATAATGGTGCGCATGTTGCAGCCTACGCCCGAGGGACTTCCGCTCGAGCTGTATTGCTTCTGCCGCTTTGTAGACTGGACTCCGTTCGAGCGGTTCCAAAGCTCCGTGCTCGACTATGCCGTCGTAATGGCGCAGGAGTTCGGCCTGCGCATCTTCCAGCGTCCGGCTGGAAGAGATTTTAAAGGGTGAGAAGGTTAGAGATTGAGAAGGTGGGAAAAGAAAGATGAAAAAGAAAGTCCAAGGAGCTGTCTCCTTGGACTTTCTTTTTCATTTAAGGCTGACCTTTACGGTCTTCAACGCCTTGCTGTCTGACGTGCCGCCGTACATTATTTCGTATTCTCCGCTTACGGGGCGGACGGTGTTCGACTGCGTGTCGTACCACTCAAACGACTTGCCGTCGAGCTTGAACTCAACGTTCTTCGTCTCGCCCTTCTTCAGCGTTACGCGGCGGAATGCGCGCAGCGTCTTCACCGGCCCTTCCTTGTCTGACGGACGGCGCATGTACACCTGCACCACTTCGTCGCCGTCTCTTGTGCCCGTATTGGTGACGGGAACGGTCAGCGTGCAGCCCTCGTCGGCGTCGAATTCGGTGGCGGACACCGCCGCGTCGCCGTAAGCGAACGTGGTGTAGCTAAGTCCGTAGCCGAAGGGGAAGAGCGGCTCGTCCGTCATGTAGCGGTACGTGCGCCCCTTCATTGAGTAGTCCTCGAAGCCGGGCAGCTGCTTGGTGCTCTTGTAGAACGTTATGGGCAGTCGGCCCGCAGGGTTGTATTCGCCGAAGAGCACCGACGCGATGGCATCGCCACCGGCCTGTCCCGGGTACCATGCCTGCACTATCGCGTCGCACATGGCGGCCTCGCGGGTCAGTGCTATGGCCGAGCCTGAGAAGTTGACAAACACTATTTTCTTGCCCGTCTTCTTGAGTTCGGCCAGCAGTCGTGTCTGCACTTCGGGCAGTTCTATCCACTCGCGGTCGCCTCCGCGGAAACCGGGCACGGTTATCGGCATCTCCTCGCCCTCGAGTCCGGGCGTTATTCCGCCTGCGAAGATGATTACGTCGGCGTCTTTCACCTTGTTGACACTTTGCTGAATGTCGAGCGGCACCTCGCGTCCGAAGTCGAAGTTAAGCGTGGCGCAGTCGCCTTCGCTCGCCTTGAAGTCCACCTTTATGTCGTAAGTCTTACCGGCTTCCACCTTCATCGCGTAAGCCCTGTTGTTCTTTGTGTTAAGCGCTTCGGCCACTTCCTTGCCGTTGATGTGCAGGTGAGCCTTGCCCTGCGTCTGGAAACTGAACACCACTTCCTCGCTCTTCTTGGGGCTGAACGTAGTCTCGTATTCGGCGTAGAAGCCTCCCAGCTGCACGCCCGGGGCGAATACTATGGCTCCGGCGGTGGTGAAGCGGAACGGGTCAGACACGTGTGTAACCACGTCGGGCTTGCCTTCCGGCTCCAGTGTGTTCCAGTATGATGCCTTGAAGCCGCGCTTGCCGTCAGCCTGGCAGTCGGCGAAGAGGCTTTGCAGGCCTACTGACGACGTGTAGTCGCATCCGTACTCGTATATCAGCTTGTCCTCCGGCACTCTGCTCTGCAAGCCCTGCAACAGGGTAATTGTGTGCGACGGGAAGCCGTTGTAGTTGCCCCACTGCATCACACTGTCGTTGGCGTTGGGGCCGATTACGGCTATTTTCAGCCCCGTCTTGGGCAGAGGCAGCAGTCCGCCGTTGTTTTGCAACAGCACGATGCTCTGTTGAGCCATGCGCAGAGCCAGGTCGCGGTGCTCCTTGCTGTCAACCACGCTGTACGGGATGTTGCGCCAGGGCACGTCCTCGTCGAACTCGCCAAGCTCTATGCGCGCCTTCATCAGGCGTGTCACGGCGGTGTCGAGGCGGCTCTCGCTGATGAGTCTGGCGTTGACGGCATCGACGAGCGACTGGTAAGTCTGGCCGCATTCAAGGTCGGTGCCGCTTGCCACGGCCTTGGCCGAAGCGTGCGCCGAGTCAGGCTCGGTGTTGTGCGCGCCTTCCGTGTAGAAGTCGGTTATTGCCCAACAGTCGGACACCACGATGCCCTTGTAGCCCCATTCGTCGCGCAGTATTTGCTGGAGCAGGCGGTTGCTGCCGCAGCACGGCTCGCCCTCGTAGCGGTTGTAGGCGCACATCACCTCCTTTACGCCTGCCTCCTGCACTGCGGTTTTGAACGCCGGAAGGTACGTTTCCCACAAATCGCGCGGGTCTATGTTCTCGGCGTTGAACACGTGCCGGTTCCATTCCGGGCCCGAGTGTACGGCGTAGTGCTTGGCGCAGGCGTGCAGCTTGTTATACTTCTCGTCCTTGGGGCCTTGCAGGCCGTTGACCACGCTCACGCCCATGCGCGCCGTGAGGTAGGGGTCTTCGCCGTAGGTTTCCTGTCCGCGTCCCCACCGCGGGTCGCGGAATATGTTGATGTTGGGTGTCCAGAAAGTAAGGCCCTGGTATATTTTCGGGTCGCCTTTCTTTATTATCTCGTTGTTCTTGGCCCTCGCCTCGTCGCTCACGGCGGTGAAAACGTCCTGCACGAGGGCGTCGTTCCACGACGCTGCCATGCCTATGCACTGCGGGAACACCGTAGCCAGACCGGCGCGCCCCACGCCGTGCAGGGCCTCGCTCCACCAGTTGTAGCCCTTGATGCCGAGCCTGTCTATGGGCGGCGAGTCATATTGCATGAGCGATACTTTCTCTTCCAGCGTAAGCCGGCTTACCAGGTCGGCCGCCCGTTCGTCGGCAGAGAGGTCGGGGTCTTGGTATGGCATGTTGCTGCCGCACGACAAGGCGAGCATGGCGCAGCCGGCCATAATGAGTTTGTTAAGTAAGTTTTTCATTGCTTTAGATTTTACCTTGAATAAATAAACAATGTGCAAATATAGCAATTTAATTTTACATTTCGGTGCAATCGGCCGCGTTTGACATTTTTTATCAGCCCTTCCGCTACGTCCTTGGCCACGCTTTTCGGCGGCAAACGGTAACATGCTGGAACACAGAGTGTTACCGCTTGCGTTTCAAAAGGCGGTCTTTCGCCTTGCCAAAGGCCGCCTTTTACGCTGCGAAAGACCGCCTTTTGCGCTCCGTTTTGCCGTCTTTTGGGAAAGTGTCTGTGGCCGGGCATGGTCTGAAAGCGTAATATTGTTTCTAAAACAGGTAATCAGTTTACGCGTTTTTAGCCGCTAATCAGTACCTTTGCAGAGGATAAACGAAACAAACGCAACGTTGTTATAAAATGAAAGACAATATGAAGGTATTACTGATTAACGGAAGTCCGCGCGGCGAGGGCAACACGTACATAGCCCTGTCAGAGGTGGCGAAGACGCTCGAGGCGGAAGGCGTAGAGGCTGAAATCGTGTCAATCGGCACGAAGGCGGTGCAGGGCTGCATAGTCTGCGGCAAGTGTGCGGAGATTGGCCGGTGCGTGTTCAATGACACATTATATAATAATGTGCGTGAAAAACTGGAGACGGCCGACGCCATTGTGGTAGGTTCGCCCGTGTATTACGCCGGCCCCAACGGCTCGCTCTGCGCCCTGCTCGACAGGCTCTTCTACTCGGCTGCGCCGCTGCTGCGCTACAAGCCTGCGGCCTCTGTCGCCGTGTGCCGCCGCGGAGGGGCGAGCGCTACGTTCGACAGGCTTAACAAGTATTTCATGATGAGCTGCATGCCCGTGGTAAGCTCGCAGTATTGGAACAGCGTGCACGGCCGCGCCAAGGGCGAGGCGGAGCAAGACGCCGAGGGCCTTCAGACCATGCGCACGCTTGGCCGGAACATGGCCTGGGTGCTGAAGAGCCTGAAGAACGGCGGCCAGCCCGTGCCCGAGAGGGAGCCGGGCATAATGACAAGCTTCATAAGATAGGTGCGCGCGTTTTGCAAAAGACGGCCTTTCGTAATGCGGAAGGCCGTCTTTTATCGTGTAAAAGGCCGTCTTTCAGAAGCCGGAAGGCGGCCTTTTGCATGATGCGCCGCCGTTAACTTTTTTAAACTTGAAATAATCCTGCAAATGTATTGGTATCACGCTGTCTTTCGCTATATTTGCAAAAGATAAGCGGCATAAGGGATGTAGCAGGCAGGTTGGCCGTCGTCCCGTATGCTCTGTCTTTTTAGTTACAAACCAAAACGCCCGACGCTATGAAATACAAACTATTGGTTCTCGATGTAGACGGGACACTGCTTAACAACGAGATGGAGATAAGCAAGCGCACGCTTGCGGCCTTGCTTAAAGTGCAACACATGGGAATACGCATCGTGCTGGCCTCGGGCAGGCCCACGTCGGGGCTTATGCCGTTGGCAAAGGCTCTCGAACTGGGCAATTTCGGCGGTTACATACTGGCTTACAACGGCTGCCAGGTAATCAAGGCGGGCACGGGCGAGGTGATGTTCGAGCGCCGCATCAATCCCGAACAAATACCATACCTTGAGAAGAAGTCGCGCAAGAACGGCTTTTCCATATTCACCTACCACGACGAATACATCCTTACGGACAACGCCGACGATATACACATACGCCGCGAGGCATGGCTCAACCACCTGAAAATAATGGAAGAGCCTGAATTTTCAATCGCAATAGACTTCGCCCCGTGCAAGTGCGTGCTGGTAAGCGACGACTACGAGGCCCTGCGCGGACTGGAAAACCACTGGAAGCGGCGGCTGGCCGGCGTGCTCGACGTGTTCCCCTCTGAGCCGTATTTCCTCGAGGTCGTTCCCTTCGGCGTTGACAAGGCCAACACCTTGGCCGTGCTCATGGAGCAGCTTGGCGTGAAGCGCGAGGAGGTAATAGCCATCGGCGACGGCGTGGCCGACGTTACGATGCTGCAGTTGGCAGGCAAGAGCGTTGCCATGGGGCACGCGCAAGACTCCGTCAAGGTGTGCGCCGACTACGTGACAGGCTCCAACGAGGAGGACGGCGTGGCCCAGGCTGTAGAGAAACTTATCCTTTCGGAGGTTCATGCGTCTGAAATTCCGCTCGACTTGCTCAACGCCCAGGCAAAGCACGCACTGATGGGCAACCTCGGAATACAGTACACCTACGCCTCGCCCGACCGCATAGAGGCTACCATGCCCGTTGACGAGCGCACGCGCCAGCCCTTCGGCATACTGCACGGAGGCGCGACGCTGGCCCTGGCCGAGACAGTGGCGGGCCTCGGCTCGATGATAACCTGCCAGCCCGACGAAATCGTTGTGGGCATGCAGGTTAGCGGCAACCACGTTTCCTCGGCGCACGAGGGCGACACGGTGCGCGCCGTAGGCACCATCGTACACCGCGGACGCTCGTCGCACGTGTGGAATGTCGATGTGTTCACCTCCACCAACAAGCTCGTGTCGAGCATCCGCGTGGTGAACAGCATAATGAAGAAGAGGTGAAAGGGGCAAACGCAAAAGGCATCCGCTCGTAGTGGATGCCTTTTACGTTTGTCGATTATAAATCCCGGTATGATATGTTTGTTATGTATGGATTGTTAGCTTGTCCGTTGGGTGTGATTATTTTTTCCACGACTTTTGTTATGTACCCTTCCGCGTTAAGGGTGTAGTCGTATGTAAGATACCTGTCAATTTTTTCTCCGTCGAGGTTGTATTCGTTTATCCGAGTACATAAATTCTTGCACCTTACACCGAAGTAACCATAGTCAATAAGGAACTCGTCGTTTGTATAGTTGTCTGGATAGCCGATGTATTCGGCCACATCCCCGATGTATTCATCTGTCGAATATTCGAAGGTTTGGAATTTTCTTAGCCGGTCATATGCTTCAACAGATGATATTTCGGTTATGTTGCCGTCGTTCCAGATGTATCGGACTACTTTTGTTTCCTGATAGCCTGCAATGTTTGTCACTTCATAACTCATTTTTACAAGATGTCCTTCGTCGTCGTATTCGAATTCACCTAACGGACCTGAAACTATTAATCCGTCTTCGTTAAGGTTGTATGTGTGTGTGAACTCGTAATTGTCATCTGAAATACCCTTGACTTCGATTTTGTCTTTTCCGTAAGTGACGTTTATTCTTAAGCGGGGTGTGTAGGTGATGCGGCCTTGTTCATCGTATATGACACCGTTGAAGTCGGCTACCTTCTTGTGGATTGTCGGTTTCCCGCCTTGGCCTTTGTCTCCGCCGTCATTCTCGTCGTCATTATTACATGAGGTAATCGTCATTGTGCAGAATAGAGCTGCAATTAAAAACAAAGATGATTTGTTGGTTTTCATTTTTATTTGGTTTTTAATTAAAAAAGGCGTGTAACCGTTCAATACTTGTCATTTTCTGGGTTACCGCCAAGTTACCTAATACCAACAAGCAAGGAATAGTTCACGCCTAAACGTGAACTTCGAGTTTGCTTGTCCTTGGTATTGTGAATATTGGCGGTATTCAGAAAATAAGAACAACAACTTAAAGTTCAATATTTATATAAGTATCGAAATGGAACGCTTTTGTACTGTTTTGTTTTGTTGTTTTTTGTCGAGACAAGTGCAACCATAGGCCGCTTGTTGTCTCATAGCGTTGCGTTCATGTTTATATCTGTTTTTTGTGCTAAAAGTTTAAATGGTTGTACATGTGTTAAATCGGTGCAAATATATGGATTTTTTGTCTATTTACAAATTGTTTTGCTGTTTATTATGGGCATATAGGCGGTTTGTCGTAAAAAATTAGTAAGTTTGCAACTCGTAAATCGGTTTTGTCCGATGGTTCTGCAATATGCGGTCTTTCACGTTGCAAAAGACGGCCTTTTGCTGTGTGAAAGACGGTCTTTTGCAAGCCGAAATGCCACCTTTTGCAAAGCAGGTGGTTTTGAGGCGTTGAATAATCGGATTTGCAAGGTATAACGATAGAAAAAGTAAACGACAATGGGAAAAATCATACTTACGGGCGACCGGCCTACGGGACGCCTGCACTTGGGGCACTACGTAGGGTCGCTGCGCCGCCGCGTGGAGCTTCAGAACGAGGGCGACTTCGACAGAATGTTCGTGTTCATAGCCGACGTACAGGCGTTGACCGACAACGCCGACAATCCCGAGAAGGTGCGCCAGAATATAATAGAGGTGGCTCTCGACTATCTTTCGGCAGGGCTTGACCCGCAGAAGGTGACGCTCTTCGTGCAGTCCATGCTCCCCGAGCTGGCCGAGCTGACCGTATATTACATGAACTTGGTGACCGTATCGCGCCTTCAGCGTAATCCTACGGTGAAGACCGAAATACAGATGCGCAACTTCGAGACGAGCATCCCCGTGGGCTTCTTCACCTACCCAATAAGCCAGGCGGCTGACATAACGGCCTTCAAGGCCACCACCGTGCCGGCCGGCGAAGACCAGGAGCCGATGCTCGAGCAGACGCGCGAAATAGTGAAACGCTTTAACTACATATACGGCGACGTGCTGGTAGAGCCGCAAATCATGCTACCTACCAACTCGGTGTGCTGCCGTCTGCCGGGAACTGACGGCAAGGCGAAGATGAGCAAGAGCCTCGGCAATTGCATTTACCTGTCTGACCCGGCGAAGGAGATGGAGCAGAAGGTTAAGAGCATGTACACAGACCCCGGCCACCTGCGCGTGGAAGACCCGGGAAAGGTGGAGGGCAACACCGTGTTTACATACCTCGACGCGTTCAGTACGGCGGACGACTTCGCCGACTTCTGGCCTGAATACAAGAATATTGACGAGCTGAAAGACCACTACCGCCGCGGCGGACTGGGCGACATGAAGTGCAAGAAGTTCCTCGTCAAGGTGCTCAACCGCCAGCTTGAGCCTATCCGCCAGCGTCGTCGCGAGTTCGAGCAGGACATCCCTGAGGTGTACAACATCCTGAAAAAAGGCTCTGAAGCGGCGCGCGAGGTTGCCGCGCAGACCCTGCACGAGGTGCGCGAGGCGATGAAAATAAACTATTTCGACGACTTGGAGCTGATACGCCAGCAGGCGGAAATGTACAGGAACAAATAATAAATGAACAATGAATAATGAAAAATGAATGATGAATAATGGAATGTGTGGATTGCAATGGCTGAATAGGTGCAAGGTGTAGCCTGATTATTCATTTTTCATTATTCATTATTCATTTCGCAAGATTGCACCTTATTAATATATTAACGACAAATGGAAAATAACAACAACAAGCAGGGGCAGTTTCAGATTGAACTGCCTCAAGATGTGGCACAAGGCGAATATGCCAACTTCGCGATAATAACCCATTCAAGTTCGGACTTCGTGCTCGACTTTGCACGAATACTGCCCGGAGTGCCCAAGGCGATGGTCAAGTCGCGCGTAATCCTTGCGCCGGAGCACGCCAAGAGGCTGCTTATGGCTCTGAAAGACAATATCGTAAGATATGAAAACGCTTTCGGACAAATCAAGATGCCGCAGCAGGAAAAAGGTACAATTGCGCCTTTTAACATCAACAAAGGCGAAGCATAAAGAGTTAATTTATTTTAATAAAGCCTATATTGCTTGAATTTTCGGGCGGTATGGGCTTTTGTTGTTCTTTATAATTAGGTAGTTTGAATATTTATTCGTACCTTTGCAGCCCAAATATGGCTTGTGTCCGAGCCATGCTTAGTCGTGACAATAACAAAAAATAAATATATAACTAAAAATTAACAACAATGCCTACAATTCAACAATTGGTAAGAAAAGGTAGAAAGGCGCTTGTTGACAAGAGCAAATCGCCTGCGCTGGACTCATGTCCGCAGCGTCGTGGCGTATGTGTTCGTGTGTACACAACAACCCCGAAGAAACCTAATTCGGCAATGCGTAAGGTTGCCCGTGTTCGTTTGACAAACCAGAAGGAAGTGAACTCCTACATACCGGGAGAGGGACACAACCTTCAGGAGCACTCTATCGTACTTGTGCGCGGCGGCCGTGTGAAGGACCTGCCCGGTGTACGTTATCACATCGTTCGCGGTACTCTTGATACCGCAGGCGTTGCAAACCGTACACAGCGTCGTTCAAAGTATGGTGCAAAGCGTCCCAAGGCTAAGAAGTAATAACGCCTTTGCAGACGGTAAATAAGGACACAACAGACATTTTTATCAACGTTTTGCTGGAGATTTGTTATAAAGGTTGAGTAAGTGTTTCCGGAGGGAAAGCTGAAGAACAAGTGAACAGCCCCATGCAGAATTATTTTCAAACAAAGAAATGAGAAAAGCAAAACCAAAGAAGCGCGTGATCCTGCCGGATCCCGTGTACAACGACCAGAAGGTCTCGAAATTCGTTAATCATTTGATGTATGACGGAAAGAAGAATACATCTTATGAGATTTTCTACAAAGCATTGGACACCGTAAAGGAGAAGATGGCCAACGAGGAGAAGTCGGCTCTTGACATATGGAAGGCCGCCCTCGACAACATCACTCCGCAGGTTGAGGTGAAGAGCCGCCGTATTGGTGGTGCTACGTTCCAGGTTCCTACTGAAATACGTCCGGACCGCAAGGAGAGCATCTCGATGAAGAACATGATTAACTTCGCACGCAAGCGTGGCGGCAAGACCATGGCTGACAAGCTCGCTGCTGAAATCATGGACGCTTACAACAACCAGGGCGGAGCCTTCAAGCGCAAGGAGGACATGCACCGTATGGCCGAGGCTAACCGTGCATTCGCACACTTCAGGTTTTAAAACATAGTTAGGTAAAAAGAAACATGGCAAAGCAAGACTTACATTTGACTCGCAACATCGGCATCATGGCTCACATCGATGCCGGTAAGACAACGACTTCTGAGCGTATCCTTTACTATACGGGTAAGACTCACAAAATCGGCGAGGTTCATGACGGTGCTGCTACAATGGACTGGATGGCACAGGAGCAGGAGCGTGGTATAACCATCACCTCTGCTGCCACCACATGTTATTGGCATTATGACAACAAGCAGTTCAAGATAAACTTGATTGACACTCCGGGGCACGTTGACTTCACCGCCGAGGTGGAGCGTTCTTTGCGCGTGCTTGACGGTGCCGTTGCTACATATTGCGCCGTAGGCGGCGTTCAGCCCCAGTCAGAGACTGTATGGCGCCAGGCAGACAAGTACAACGTTCCGCGTCTTGGATATGTGAACAAGATGGACCGTTCTGGTGCAGACTATTTCGATGTTCTTCGCCAGATGAAAGAGGTTCTCGGCGCAAATCCTGTGTCGTTGGTTATCCCTATCGGCAGCGAGGAAACCTTTAAGGGACTTGTTGACCTGATTAAGATGAAGGCCATTTTCTGGCACGACGAGACTCAGGGCGCAGAGTTTGAGATTGACGACATCCCCGCTGACCTCAAGGACGAGGCTGAAGAGTGGAGGGGCAAGCTTCTCGAGGCTGCGGCTGAGTACGACGAGGCTCTTATGGAGAAGTTCTTTGATGACCCGAATACAATTACGGAAGAGGAAATCATCGCCGCAATCCGCAAGGGTACGTTGGCAATGCAGTGCACTCCTATGCTCTGTGGTTCTTCTTTCAAGAACAAGGGCGTACAGACTTTGCTCGACTATATTTGCGCATTCCTTCCGTCGCCGCTCGACACTCCGAATATCGTTGGTACAAACCCGACGACCGGCGAGGAGGAAGACCGTAAGCCGTCAGAGAGCGAGCCTACTTCTGCACTCGCATTCAAGATTGCTACCGACCCGTATGTTGGCCGTCTGGTGTTCTTCCGCGTTTATTCAGGAAAGGTTGAGGCCGGCTCGTATGTTTACAACACCCGTTCTGGCAAGAAGGAGCGCGTAAGCCGCTTGTTCCAGATGAACTCAAACAAGCAGGTTCCGATGGAAGTAATCGATGCCGGAGACATAGGTGCAGGTGTTGGCTTCAAGGATATCCGTACAGGTGACACTTTGTGTGACGAGGCTCATCCTATCGTGCTTGAGTCAATCACATTCCCTGACCCTGTCATCGGTATTGCCGTTGAGCCTAAGAGCCAGGCAGACGTAGACAAGCTGGGCATCGGTCTCGCAAAACTTGCAGAGGAGGACCCGACATTTACCGTACATACTGACGAGCAGAGCGGCCAGACCGTTATCTCTGGTATGGGTGAGCTTCACCTCGACATCATCCTTGACCGTCTGAAGAGGGAGTTCAAGGTTGAGTGCAACCAAGGCAAGCCGCAGGTTAACTACAAGGAGGCTATCACCAAGACTGTCAACCTTCGTGAGGTTTACAAGAAGCAGAGCGGTGGCCGTGGTAAGTTTGCCGATATAATTGTAAACGTTGGTCCTATCGACGAGGATTACAAGGAAGGCGGATTGCAGTTCATTAACGAAGTCAAGGGCGGTAACATTCCTAAGGAGTTCATTCCTTCTGTACAGAAGGGCTTTGAGACCGCTATGAAGAGCGGTGTGCTCGGCGGTTATCCTATGGACAGCCTGAAGGTTACCCTGCTTGACGGTTCGTTCCACCCGGTAGACTCTGACCAGTTGTCGTTCGAAATAGCAGCTCTCAACGCTTATAAGAGTGCTTGTGTAAAGGCTGGACCTGTGCTGATGGAACCTATCATGAAGCTTGAGGTTGTTACTCCCGAGGAGAACATGGGTGACGTCATCGGCGACTTGAACAAGCGTCGCGGCCAGGTAGAAGGCATGGACGAGACACGTAGTGGTGCGCGTATCATCAGGGCTATGGTGCCGCTGGCTGAAATGTTCGGTTATGTTACCGCGCTCCGTACAATCACTTCTGGACGTGCGACAAGCTCTATGGAGTACGACCATCACGCTCCGCTTTCAAGCTCTATCGCAAAGACTGTCCTTGAGGAAATCAAAGGCCGAGTAGACTTGGTATAATGAAATGATAAAGAGAGTGAGGCGTCACGTTAGCGAATGACTCTTAACGGGCGTACCTCCTCTCTTAAAAACTTTAATTTAAAAATTAAAACAAGATGAGTCAGAAAATCAGAATCAAGCTGAAGTCTTACGACCACAAGTTGGTTGACAAGTCAGCAGAGAAAATCGTTAAAGCCGTGAAGGCTACAGGCGCAATCGTTAGCGGTCCTATCCCCCTGCCTACACACAAGCGCATTTTCACTGTAAACCGCAGTACGTTTGTGAACAAGAAGGCGCGCGAGCAGTTCCAGCTCAGCGATTACAAGCGTCTTATCGACATCTACAGTTCAACGGCTAAGACTGTTGACGCGCTCATGAAGCTTGAGTTGCCGAGTGGTGTTGAGGTAGAGATTAAAGTATAGTATAACTTTTTAATATTAATTGAAATGCCAGGATTAATTGGAAGAAAAATCGGAATGACATCCGTTTTCAGTGCCGACGGCAAGAATGTGCCGTGCACTGTTATCGAAGCTGGTCCTTGTGTTGTTACCCAGGTGAAGACTGTCGAGAAAGACGGCTACAAGGCTGTTCAGCTTGGCTTCGGTGAAGCTAAGGAAAAGAACACCACAAAGCCTATGCAGGGAGTCTTCAAGAAGGCTGGAACGACACCGAAGAGACACTTGGCCGAGTTCAAGTTTGATGAAGAGTACAACCTTGGTGACACCATCACCGTTGAAATCTTCAACGACACTACTTTTGTAGACGTTGTTGGTACGTCAAAAGGAAAAGGTTTCCAGGGTGTAATGAAGCGTCATGGTTTCGGTGGTGTAGGTCAGAGCACCCACGGTCAGGACGACCGCGCCCGTAAGCCGGGTTCTATCGGCGCATGTTCTTATCCTGCAAAGGTGTTCAAGGGAATGCGCATGGCCGGACAGATGGGTGGCGACAGGGTCACAACCCAGAATCTCAAAGTGTTAAAAGTAATACCGGAGCATAACCTCATCCTTGTGAAAGGTAGTGTTGCTGGTTGCAAAGGTTCAACCGTTTTAATTGAGAAATAATGGAAATTAACGTATTAAATATCAAAGGTGAGGACACTGGGAGAAAGGTTACGTTAAACGAATCTGTCTTCGG
>CASFNA010000008.1 GCA_949295905.1 uncultured Prevotellaceae bacterium | reverse complement strand
TATTTAGTACCTTTGTTCTGCAATTGAGTTACTTGATAGCAAATTGCAGCAATTAGGACGGTTGCCAACTCATTACCTCAAAACGAGGTAATTCTTCTAACTCTCTTGATTTCAAAGAGGTATATTCCTTATACAGATTTATTGAAAAATTTTGGAATAATAGTACGCCAAATGAGAAATATGAAGTATTTTTGCACCGTGAAACGTGTAAAATATACCCTTACGGCGGCAGCCATATGCCTTATCTCACTGATTTGCAGTGAGATACATGCGGCTACACATGCCGCCCAGCCAGACATGAGCGGCGATTCCGTAAAGATAAGCCTGCTCACATGCGCCCCTGGCGATGAGGTATACAGCCTGTACGGACATACAGCCATACGCTATACCGATTATAATAAAGATATAGACGTGGCGGTAAACTATGGAATATTCTCATTCAGCAAACCGTTCTTCATACTAAGGTTTATTTTCGGCAAGACAGACTACGAAATGGGCATAATGCCTTTCGACTATTTCTGCATGGAATACGCCGAGGAAGGCCGCTCCGTATATCAGCAGGAACTGAATCTTACAGCGAGCGAAAAGGCCGCCATACGCGATGCCATAGACACAAACTACCTGCCGCAAAACAGGGTTTACCGCTACAATTATTTCTACGACAACTGCACGACGAGGGCAAGGGACATCCTTGTAAACAACATTGAAGGACAGGTATCGTACCCTGGCGAAAATCAGGTCTACCCCTCATACCGTGAACTTATACATTCGTTCAACGAAAACTCGCCGTGGGCGCGCTTCGGCAACGACATACTTCTCGGTGTAAAAGCCGACAAGAAAACGTCAGTGAAAGAGCGGCAATTCCTGCCGTTCTTCCTGAAAGACGACTTCGACAAAGCATTCATAAAAGACAAGGGCGGCAACACGAGGCCTTTGGTAAAACATACCACCTGCATTGTTGATTGCCCTGCCGGTGTCGGAAAGAGCGTTTTCCCCTTACGCCCCAGCATGTGCGCATGGCTAATATTTGCCATTGTGACAACAATAACGCTGCTGGAGATAAAGCAGAAAAAAAAGTATTGGGGCTTGGACGCTTCCCTAATGGTGTTCGACGGCTGTGTCGGAATAATCATCTTCATGATGTTCTTCTCCGAACTTCCGGCCACAAACACAAACCTGCAAATACTCTTGTTCAATCCGTTGCCGCTGTTCTTCGTCTATAAGGTAACCAAACGGACAATAAAGAAACAACCATCACGTTTCTGGCCGTGGGCCGCAGGAGTGCTGGTACTGTTCTTCTTATGCGGAATTTTCCAACAATACGCCGAAGGAATGTATGTCTTGGCATCATCTTTGCTGTTAAGATGTGTATGGAACAGCGTGGAGCAACATAAATACTTACGCCCGAAACAATGATTAACAAATATATAACAGCCACCCTGCTGGCCGCCATGACAGGCGGAGTAGCCGGAGCACAAGTGTCACGACCCGTGCCGCGGCTCGTGGTAGGCATAACCATAGACCAGCTGCGCACTGACTATGTCGAGGCGTTCATGCCGTCTTACGGCACTGGCGGCTTCAGAAAACTGTTCAAGGAAGGCGCGGTGTACGACAACGCGCAGTACACCTTCGCCCCGGTTGACCGTGCTTCGTCCATAGCGTCAATCGCTACAGGCACGTCGCCGTCGGACAACGGCATCACCGGCTTCAGGTGGCTTGACAAGAATTCGCTTGTACAAGTAAACTGCGTTGACGACAACGATTATGAGGGAATATTCACCAAAGAGCGCACATCACCCAAGAATATCGCCACGACAACCGTCAACGACGAATTGAAAATCGCCACCGACGGCAACGCTATAGTGTACAGCATCGCCATGGACCGCGATGCCGCCGTCATAGGCGGAGGCCATGCCGCTGACGGTGCGATATGGTTCAACGATGACAACAAGTGCTGGTGCTCGTCAAAATATTATTTCAAGAAAGCCCCCCAGTGGCTTGAAGGGTACAACCTGCTGTACACCAGTGCCGTAACGGCAGACAACATCAACACAAATATAACGAACATAGCGTTGCAGTGCATCGCGTCAAACGGCATGGGTACAGACAATGTACCTGATATGCTGACGCTCGTCTACGACGCGCAAGTACCCATAGACAAGGACATCCTCAACAAGCAGCTTCTGCAATACAAGTATATACAGCTCGACAAGGAGCTTGAACGGCTCATCACGCAAATCGAAAACAAGCTCGGCAAGACCAACGTGCTGTTCGTCGTAACCAGCACCGGCTACTGCAACGAGAAGGAGATAGATTATTCCAAATACCGCATACCCAACGGAACTTTCTACGTAAACCGTACCGCCAACCTGCTCAACATGTATCTCGGCGCAATCTACGGACAAGACAAATACGTGGAAAGCTGCTTCTACAACCAGCTTTACCTCAACATCAGGCAAATCGAGCAGAAGCGCATCAACACAAGCGAGCTGTTAAGCCGCGCGCAAACGTTCCTCATGCAGCTGTCCGGCGTAAGCAACGTGTTCACAAGCAAGAACCTGCTTTTGTCCGGAGACGACAAGAGTTCGCGCCTTAGAAACTGGTTCTACCCCAACAACTGCGGCGACCTTATTGTGGAAGTGTCGCCCGGATGGAAACTTCTAAACGAGGAAAACTTCCAGCAATATACTTCAAAGGCAAGCACAATGCCGTTCCCACTCATATTCTACGGAACGGGAGTGACGGCCGAAGAAATAACAACACCTATCACAATAGACCGCATCGCGCCGACCATCGCGAAATCAATACGTATCAGGGCGCCAAACGCCTGCTCCGTAACACCGCTTTACTAAAATCGGGCATGACGATGCCAAAATAAGAAACAGCGTGCAATTTATAAGGAATAAAATCATTAACTTTGCACAAAACTTTAAATAACAAGAAGAAACATTATCATAAAATGGGTTTAAATACATTCCTTAAATCGCTTTTCGGCGACAAATCAACAAGGGACATGAAGCTTATACAGCCTGTTGTAGAGAAAATAAAGGCTGCGTATCCCGAAATCAAAGCACTTGACAACGACGCCCTGCGCGCACGTACCAAAGAGATACAAAAATACGTACAAGACTCGGCTGCCGAGCAGAAAAAGCAGATTGAAGAGTTAAGGGCCAAGATAGAAGGCACTCCCATCGACGAGCGTGAAACTATCTTCAACCAAATAGACAAGCTCGAGAAAGAGGTATTGGATATATATGAGAAATCTCTGAACGAAGTATTGCCGGTAGCTTTCAGCATAATGAAAGACACGGCGCGCCGTTTCGCCGAGAACGACGAAATAGTCGTAACGGCCAATGACTTCGACCGCGAGCTTGCTACGACCAAGGACTTTGTCCGCATCGACGGAGACAAGGCCATTTACAGCAATCACTGGATGGCCGGCGGCAATGACATGAAATGGGACATGGTGCACTACGACGTGCAGCTTTTCGGTGGTGTTGTGCTCCATCAAGGCAAGATTGCCGAGATGGCGACCGGTGAAGGTAAGACACTTGTGGCTACCCTACCCGTCTTCCTCAATGCGCTGACAGGCAACGGTGTACACGTTGTCACCGTGAACGATTACCTCGCAAAGCGTGACTCGGAGTGGATGGGACCGCTCTATGAGTTCAACGGTCTTTCGGTTGACTGCATTGACAAGCACCGTCCGAACACCCCCCAAAGAAGAAAAGCATATCAGGCAGACATTACCTTCGGAACGAATAACGAGTTCGGCTTCGACTATCTGCGTGACAACATGGCCATATCGCCTGCCGATTTGGTACAGCGCAAACACAACTATGCCATTGTCGATGAGGTTGACTCCGTGCTGATTGACGATGCACGTACACCTCTTATTATATCAGGACCTGTGCCCAATGGCGACGACCAGATGTTTGAAGAATATCAGCCGCTGGTCGAGCGTCTCGTTGACGTACAGCGCAAACTGGCAACCCAATATCTTGCCGATGCCAAGCAGAAGATTAGCGAAGGCAAGGAAAAGAACGACCAAAAGCTGCAAGATGAAGGCTTCTTAAGCCTGTACCGTTCACACAAAGCTCTTCCAAAGAACAAGCCGCTCATCAAATACCTTTCAGAAGAAGGCATAAAGGCCGGTATGCTCAAGACGGAAGAGTATTACATGGAGAACAACAACCGCAAGATGCCGGAGGCTGTAGAGCCTTTGTATTTCGTTGTTGACGAAAAACTGAACTCCGTTGACCTTACAGACAAGGGTACAGACTGGCTCGCAAAGCAGGTAAACGACAAAGACCTGTTCGTACTTCCGGATATAACCACACAGCTGTCAGCACTCGAAAACGAGAAAGACTTGACCGACCAGGAGCGTCTTGACAAGAAAGACCAAATGCTGAACCATTACGCCGTACAGAGTGAAAGAGTGCATACCTTGCAACAACTGCTCAAGGCTTACACCATGTTCAACAAGGATGATGAGTACGTTGTGATGGACGGCGAGGTCAAGATAGTTGACGAACAGACAGGCCGTATAATGGAAGGCCGCCAATGGAGCGATGGCTTGCATCAGGCAATAGAGGCCAAAGAGCATGTAAAGGTGAAAGAAGCTACGCAGACATTTGCAACCATCACCTTGCAAAATTATTTCCGAATGTACCATAAACTGTCTGGTATGACCGGTACGGCCATCACCGAGGCAGGCGAGTTTTGGGATATTTACAAACTTGACGTGGTTGAAATTCCAACCAACAAGCCGGTCATCCGTAACGATATGGACGACCGTGTGTACAAGACCGCACGCGAGAAGTATAACGCAGTAATCGACGAAATAGTCGAAATGCGCAATTCTGGACGTCCTTGCCTGGTAGGTACAACGTCGGTGGAAATATCGGAACTGCTGAGCAAGATGCTCCAGATGCGCCACATTCCGCACAATGTGCTTAACGCGAAGCTGCACCAGAAGGAGGCAAACATCGTTGCAGAAGCAGGCCAAAGCACGCTTGGAACCGTAACAATAACCGACGCGGACGGAACAACACATACTGAAGAACGGTTGCTCGGAGCTGTGACCATAGCTACGAACATGGCCGGTCGTGGTACCGACATCAAGCTTTCGCCTGAAGTAAAGGCTGCCGGAGGTCTGGCTATCATAGGTACTGAACGCCACGAAAGCCGCCGTGTAGACCGTCAGTTGCGCGGACGTGCCGGCCGCCAAGGCGACCCGGGAAGCTCTGTATTCTACGTAAGCCTTGAAGACAAACTGATGCGTCTGTTCGCAAGCGAACGAATAGCACGCGTGATGGACCGCCTCGGCTTCAAAGACGGAGACCGAATAGAAAGTTCGCTGATTACAAAGAACATCGAACGTGCTCAAAGGAAGGTTGAGGAAAACAACTTCGGCATACGTAAGCGCCTGCTTGAATATGACGACGTGATGAACAAACAGCGCACCGTTGTGTACGAGAAACGCCGCCACGCACTGATGGGCGAACGCATCGGAATGGACATAACCAACATCATTTGGGACCGTGTGGTCGAAATCATCGACAAGAACGACTATGAGGGTTGCAAGGACGAGTTCCTTAAAGTCTTGGCAATGGAATGTCCTTTCACCTTCGATGAGTTCACAAACGAGAGTCATGACAACCTTGCCGAAAAAGCATTCCAGATGGCAATGGCCGACTTCAAGCGCAAGACTGACCGCATACAGGCTGTAGGCTGGCCGGTAATAAAGGAAGTTTTTGAGAACCAAGGCGACCGTTACGAGCGCATAATGGTACCAATAACCGACGGAAAGCGCGTGTACAACATACCGTGCAACCTGAAAGAGGCATACGACACGGAGTGCAAGAGCGTAGTAAAGCAGTTCGAGAAGACCATACTGCTGCACGTAATAGACGACTGCTGGAAGGAGAACTTGCGTGCACTTGACGAACTGAAGCACAGTGTGCAAAACGCATCTTACGAGCAGAAAGACCCGTTGATAATCTTTAAACTGGAGAGTGTCAAGCTGTTTGACGACATGGTGAACCAGATGAACAACCGCATAGTAAGCGTTCTGATGAGGGCACAGATACCAGAAATACAGCACGAGGAGGTACGAGAGGCCGCTCCCGAACAGCGTAGTCAACGTTATACCGAGCAGAAGGACGACCTGACGAATCCGGCACAACGTGCCGCCGCAAACCAAGACACGCGCCAGAACGCCGAAGCGAGAAGGCAGCCGATACACAAGGAAAAACTGCCGGGACGCAACGACCCGTGTCCTTGTGGAAGCGGTAAGAAGTTCAAGAACTGCCACGGCAGAGGGCTTGTGTAACCTGATTAAGAGTTAAGAATTAAGAGTTAAGAAAACATGCTTTGATTATTATTACGACAAAAGTATATTTCTTAACTCTTAATTCTTAACTCTTATTTTAACATCTACAACTTAACACATTGACAATCATGCAGATACACATATCCGACTTGGTAAAGAAATTCGGCGATAAGACAGCCGTTGACATAACCGACTTCACCATAAACAGCGGAGACATGCTCGGCCTGGTGGGCAACAACGGCGCAGGCAAGACTACGCTGTTCCGCCTGTTGCTTGACCTAATCAAGGCTGACGGTGGACAAGTGACAATGAGCCGGCAGGAGGAAGACGGCACGCTGACGGAAATCGACCCGGCGAAATCTGAAGACTGGAAATCGTTTACAGGAGCGTATATCGATGAGGGTTTCCTTATCGACTTCCTGACACCAGAAGAATATTTCCATTTCATAGGCAAGGTGAACGGCATGACAGAACAGGAGACCGACGAGCGCGTAAGCGGTTTCAGCCATTTCATGAACGGAGAAATACTTGGGCAGAAGAAACTCATCCGCAATTTCTCGGCCGGAAACAAGCAGAAAATCGGAATAATATCGGCCATGCTCAACGCCCCGAAGCTGCTGATACTCGACGAGCCGTTCAACTTCCTCGACCCGTCGAGCCAAAACAACTTGAAAAACATATTGAAAGACTACAATGCACAAAGCGGTGCCACAGTATTGATAAGCAGCCACAACCTTACGCATACAGTTGACATATCAAGCAGAATCGCACTGCTTGAAGATGGAAAAATAATAAAAGACCTGCCGAACTCGAACAACTGTGCGGAAAAAGAACTTGAAGACTACTTCAATATACAGTAAGAAACTTACACAAAAGCAAGAATCCAGTATCGTTCTTGCATACGAAGAATATTGTGAGAGCCGTCCATGCAAATCGTCCGGATGGCTCTCGCACTTGTTTTAAACGACCTTCAAACAGTGTTTTGGGAACTCTTTTACAAATACCTGGCACTCAACAATTTAGTATATGCCGTATTTGGTCCCGCATTTGACCGCATTTCCCATGGTGAAAAACCGTATTTCATGTTGTAAAATACGGCATTTTGCAAAACATCTGACCGCATACATGCAAACAAGGTTTTACAAGCCAACAACACAACTACAAAATCAAACATCATCATTAGTCGGTATTTTGCCGGGAAGATGGCTGAAAATCATCATTTTTTGTTACTTTTGCACGACATAAAAGTGAATTGAGATGAGACTATCCGAACTGAAGACAGGAGAAAAGGGTGTAATAGTAAAAGTATTGGGACATGGAGGCTTCCGCAAGCGAATCGTCGAGATGGGCTTCATCCGCGGAAAAATTGTCACCGTGCTGCTTAATGCCCCTTTGCAAGACCCTGTGAAATACAAGATAATGGGATACGAGATATCACTGCGCCACTCGGAGGCTGCAATGATAGAAATAATCTCAACAGACGAGGCGCGCCAACTGGAAGAAGAGGAAGCGCAAAAACTTGGACTGACCAGGATATCCGAAAACGCCACTAACGATGACGGATGCCTTACCGACGAGCAACTGCACAAAGCGGCGATGAAGAAAAGCCACACTATAAACGTAGCTCTTGTAGGCAATCCCAACTGCGGAAAGACATCGCTTTTCAACTTTGCATCAGGTTCACACGAACGTGTAGGCAACTACTCCGGGGTTACGGTCGACGCAAAGGAGGGACACGCCGAGTTCAACGGATACAAGTTCAACCTTGTTGACTTGCCAGGCACTTATTCGCTGTCGGCATACAGCCCCGAGGAGCTTTACGTGCGCAAGCAAATCATAGACAACACTCCCGACGTAATAATAAACGTAATCGACGCAAGCAACCTTGAGCGCAACCTTTACCTTACAACACAACTTGTTGACATGAACATCAAAATGGTTGGCGCTCTCAACATGTTTGACGAATTCGAGCAGCGCGGAGACAAGCTCGACTATGACAAACTTGGCGAGCTGTTCGGCTTTCCGTTAATGCCCACGGTATTCAAGACCGGACGCGGCGTAGAGGAACTTTTCAAGACGGTTATAGACATTTACGAAGGCCGCCCCGTACCAGGCAAGGCAGGCATACGCCACATTCACCTGAACCACGGCAAATACATAGAGCAGGCAATTGACGACGTAAAGAAGGAAATACAGAAAAACGAGCAGATAAGATACAAGTATTCAACACGCTTCCTGTCAATCAAGTTGCTTGAAAAAGACGCAAAAGCGGAAGAGCTGGCCAAGTCACTGCCCAACGGGAACGACATCATGGCTACACGCGACAAAGCCGCCGACTGCATAATGAAGGAGACGAAAGAAGACAGCGAGACTGCCATAATGAACGCCAAATACGGCATAATACACGGCGCGCTGCACGAGGCCGGATGCGAAGAGGGAACAAAGACCGACACATACCAGACCACCCATGTAATAGACTCGATTATAACCAACAAATATGTAGGTTTCCCCCTTTTCTTCCTATTTCTCTACATAATGTTCGAGGTGACCTTCACCATAGGGCAATATCCCATGGACTGGATTGACTCCGGAGTGTCAGCACTCGGCGACTTGGTAAAACAGACACTGCCCGACGGTCCTCTGAAAGCGATGCTGGCTGACGGAATAATAGCCGGAGTAGGCTCTGTCATCGTGTTTTTGCCGCAGATTCTAATCCTCTACGCCTTCATCTCATTCATGGAAGACTCCGGCTACATGGCGCGCGCAGCGTTCATAATGGACAAGCTGATGCACAAAATGGGGCTTCATGGAAAGTCATTCATTCCGCTGATAATGGGCTTCGGGTGCAACGTACCTGCCGTAATGGCCACACGAACCATAGAAAGCCGTCGCAGCCGATTGATAACAATACTCGTACTGCCATTGATGAGCTGTAGCGCCAGGCTGCCCATTTATATCATGATAATAGGCACATTTTTTGCCGCCCGCTACCAGTCGCTAATCATGATTTCGCTTTATGCCGTCGGCGTAATCCTCGCCGTGCTGATGAGCCGCCTGTTCAGCCGATGGATGATAAAGGGAGACGACACGCCGTTCGTCATGGAACTGCCGCCCTACCGCTTCCCTACAGCCAAGGCAATGGCGCGCCACACATGGGAGAAGGGCAAGCAATACTTGAAAAAGATGGGCGGCATAATACTCGTTGCAAGCATAATAGTATGGGCGTTGGGGTATTTTCCACACAACGACAGCCTTGGCACGCAGGCGCAGCAGGAGCAAAGCTACATCGGGCGGATAGGCAAAGCGATAGAACCCGTGTTCCGCCCGCAAGGCTTCGACTGGAAGCTTGACGTAAGCCTTATCGCGGGTGTCGGAGCAAAGGAGATTGTAGCGTCAACCATGGGTGTGCTTTACGCCGACGACGAAACCGTAGCCGATGACACAGCGGACAACACCAAGAAATACGAGATGCTGCGTCAGAAGATGCAGGCCGACGGTATTACGCCCCTCATAGCATTCTCTTACTTGCTGTTCGTTCTAATATACTTCCCCTGCATAGCCACCATCGCCGCCATAAAGGGCGAGACTGGCAGCTGGCGCTGGGCAGCCTTTGCAGCATTGTACACTACTGCGCTGGCATGGCTCGTATCCGCCTGCGTATACCAAATTGGCAGCTTACTTTTGTAATTCCGCCTGAAACATGTATATGTGACACCCGATAAAATGCACACAGTTTTATTCCATCCGTCCAAGCGCAGACTTATGCTTGGGCGGATGTTTTTTTACACACATATATTCTTGGTTCACAACCATTGCGGAAAACCGGCTTTTACAAGAATAATGGCCGTCTTTCGGAAATAAAAATACCGATGATTGAAACGGCATCGGCTCTACCATATATCATCAGCAGAGCCAAAAATGATTGAATAAGAGAAATTTCAAACATTTTAAATTTTGCATTGCACAACATTTGAAGTAAATTTGCACCTTGTAACAAAAAGACAATGAACAACGAATACACTATATGCGCAATAGCTACAGGCCGTGGCGGCGCTATCGGAATAATACGCGTATCAGGGCAGGAAGCGGTAACGGTAACAGATAAGATATTCTGTCCAGCCGACAAAAGCCGCAAGCCCTTATCCGAACGCGAAGCATACACCATTGCTTACGGACACATAAAGGCACACAACGGAGAAATAATAGACAACGTGCTTGTAAGTATTTTCCGTGCGCCACATTCATATACAGGCGAAAACTCGACCGAAATATCATGCCACGGCTCGGTTTTCATCCTTCAACAAGTCATGCAATTGCTCATTGACAATGGATGCCGCTCGGCCGAACCGGGAGAATTCACCCGCCGCGCATTCCTCAACGGCAAGATGGACTTAAGCCAGGCCGAAGCCGTAGCCGACCTGATAGCCTCAACGTCCAAGGCCACTCACCGCATAGCAATAAACCAAATGCGAGGAGGATTCAGCGGAAAACTGTCTGAACTGCGTGAAAAACTGCTAAGACTCACTTCACTTTTAGAACTCGAACTCGACTTCAGTGACCACGAAGAACTGGAATTTGCCGACCGTAACGAACTCAGACAAACTGCAATACAAATTCAATCAGAAATATCCCACCTCGCCTCATCGTTCAATCTTGGCAACGCCATTAAAAACGGAATACCCGTAGCAATCATAGGCGAGACCAACGCAGGAAAGTCAACACTACTCAATGCTCTCGTAGGCGAAGACCGGGCAATAGTAAGCGACATACACGGCACCACACGTGATGTCATAGAAGACACCGTGAACATCGGAGGGACAACATTCCGCTTCATAGATACGGCTGGAATAAGAGATACTGACGATAAAATAGAACGCCTCGGAATCGACCGCACATTCAAGAAAATCAGTCAGGCAGACATCGTGATATGGATGCTTGACACCACCGACAACACACAAAGAGCAGAAGAAATATCAAAGAAAATAATACCCCTTTGTAAAGACAAACAACTGATAATAGCCTATAATAAAACCGACATTACCCCATTATCGCAACGCCCCACAATTGACAACGTGCCACAACATTCACGCCAGATAGACATCTCGGCCAAATACGGCACCAACATCGGACAGCTAAAAGAAATACTCGTGTCAGCCGCCGGCCTCCCCGAAATATCCGCCAGCGATGTCGTAGTGGCCAACGCACGCCACTACGAAGCTCTTACACACGCACTAAGCGACATCAGCCATGTAATCCAAAGCCTCAATGACAACATTCCAACCGACCTCGTTGCACAAGACTTACACGAATGCCTACACCATCTTGCTGAAATCGTGGGTGGCGAAATCACCTGTGAAGAGACACTTCAAAACATCTTCAAGCACTTTTGCATCGGCAAGTGAAAGAATGCAACTGACTGCAACGAATCAGAACCAACCATAATGAAGCCGCTGAAAATCAGCGGCTTTTTTATTTGTCCAAAATCCGGCTATGTGCAGTCGGATACAGTTGTTCACCCTATTTTTCTACCGTATTTCTACCACGGAACATTTTCGGGATTTGCCCCGATGTCACACTGACGCAGTAGTTGACGTGTGT
>CASFNA010000007.1 GCA_949295905.1 uncultured Prevotellaceae bacterium | reverse complement strand
ATAACCTCATCCTTGTGAAAGGTAGTGTTGCTGGTTGCAAAGGTTCAACCGTTTTAATTGAGAAATAATGGAAATTAACGTATTAAATATCAAAGGTGAGGACACTGGGAGAAAGGTTACGTTAAACGAATCTGTCTTCGGCATTGAACCCAACGACCATGTTATTTATCTTGACGTTAAGCGTTACATGGCTGCGCAGCGCCAAGGTACGGCTAAGGCTAAGGAAAGAAGTGAGCACGCTGGTTCAACTCGCAAGCTCGGACGCCAGAAGGGCGGCGGCGGCGCTCGCCGTGGTGATATAAATTCACCGCTGCTCAAGGGTGGTGGCCGTGTATTTGGTCCTAAACCTCGTGATTACAGCATAAAGATAAACCACAAGACTACGCTTCTTGCACGAAAAAGTGCTTTGTCTTATAAGGCAAAGGAGAATGCCATCGTTGTGGTTGAAGATTTCAATTTTGACGCGCCAAAGACAAAAGATTTTGTAAATATTACTAAAAATCTTAAAGTTGACGGCAGGAAATTGCTGCTCCTTTTGCCGGAAGCAAATAAAAACGTATATTTGTCGGCTCGTAATTTGCAGCGCACAAATGTTATGCCTGCATCGGCGCTTAACACCTACAAGGTTCTGGATGCCGATGTGCTTGTCATGACAGAAAATGCGCTGAAGGCTATCGACGAAATCTTAAACAAGTAAGAAGGAGAAAAGTATTATGGCATTTATCATAAAACCGTTGGTCACTGAGAAGATGACCAAGATTACAGACAAGTGGCCTAACCGCTACGGTTTCATAGTTCGTCCGGAAGCAAACAAACTCCAAATCAAGGATGAAGTCGAGAGTCTGTATAACGTCACTGTTGAAGACGTGAATACTATGCGTTATGCCGGGAAGCGTTCGAGCCGTTATACAAAGGCAGGACTCATAAAGGGCCAGAAGAACGCATACAAGAAGGCTATCGTCACTCTTAAGGAGGGTGATACTATTGATTTTTACAGCAATATTTGAAAATAAAAAATGGCAGTACGTAAATTTAAACCGGTAACTCCGGGTCAAAGACACAAGATTATTGGTACGTTCGAAGAAATTACTGCATCCGTACCAGAGAAGTCTCTCGTTTGCGGTAAGCGTTCTACCGGCGGTCGAAACAATACTGGAAAAATGACCATGCGCTATATTGGCGGTGGTCATAAGAGAAAGTATCGTTTCATCGACTTCAAGCGTGAGAAAGATGGTGTTCCTGCTGTAGTGAAGACAATCGAGTACGACCCGAACCGTTCGGCTCGTATCGCATTGTTGTATTATGCAGATGGTGAAAAACGTTACATTATTGCTCCTAACGGACTGCAGGTTGGTGCGACTCTGATGTCTGGAAAGGACGCGGCGCCTGAGATTGGTAACGCGCTTCCTTTGGCAAACATTCCCGTTGGTACGGTGATTCACAACATTGAATTGCGTCCAGGACAGGGTGCGTTGCTCGTTCGTTCGGCTGGTAATTTTGCTCAGTTGACTTCTCGTGAAGGCAGTTATTGCGTTGTTAAGCTCCCTTCTGGTGAAACTCGCCAGATTCTTAGTGCTTGTAAGGCTACCGTCGGTAGTGTAGGAAATTCTGACCATGCTCTTGAGCAGTCCGGTAAGGCTGGACGTTCACGCTGGCTCGGACGTCGTCCTCACAACCGTGGTGTTGTCATGAACCCGCATGATCACCCGATGGGTGGTGGTGAAGGACGTCAGTCCGGAGGCCATCCTCGTTCACGTAAGGGCTTGTATGCTAAGGGTCTCAAGACAAGGGCTCCGAAGAAGCTCTCTAACAAGTATATTATTGAAAGAGCTAATAAGAAATAATCAAGTTAACTAAGAGTAATTATGAGTCGTTCATTAAAGAAAGGTCCATATATCAATGTTTCGCTCGAGAAGAAAATACTTGCTATGAACGAGAGCGGAAAGAAGAGCGTTGTAAAGACGTGGGCCAGGGCATCAGTGATTTCTCCTGATTTTGTAGGTCACACTGTTGCAGTTCATAACGGAAATAAATTCATACCTGTTTACATCACCGAGAACATGGTAGGGCACAAGCTCGGGGAATTCTCCCTGACACGTCGCTTTGGAGGCCATGCCGGCAATAAGAAGTAAAAAACAGGCTAACCATTGAAAAATAAAAGGAAAATATAATGGGAGCAAGAAAAAAGATAGCGGCTGAAAAAAGAAAAGAAGCCCGTAAGACATTGTATTTCGCTAAGCTCAAAGGCGTGCCCTCTTCTCCTCGCAAAATGCGTTATGTCGTAGACATGATTCGCGGAATGGAGGTAAACCACGCTCTCGGTGTCTTGAAGTTCTCGAAAAAGGCTGCGGCAGCTGATGTGGAGAAGCTTTTGCGTTCTGCCATCGCAAATTGGGAAGTTAAGAATGACCGTAAGGCTGAAGACGGCGAACTTTATATCTCTAAGGTATTCGTAGACGAAGGCGTCACGATGAAGCGTATGAGACCGGCACCTCAAGGACGTGGCTATCGTATCCGTAAGCGCAGCAACCACGTTACATTGTTTGTAGATGCCAAAACTAATGACGAAAAATAAGAAGCAGAATGGGACAGAAAGTTAATCCGATAAGCAACCGTCTCGGTATCATCAGGGGTTGGGATTCTAATTGGTTCGGTGGAAAGAACTTTGGCGACAACCTCGTTGAGGATATGAAAATCCGCAAGTACCTGAACGAACGTCTGGCAAAGGCCAGCGTATCGCGCATCGTCATTGAGCGTACGCTGAAACTCGTTACTATAACAATCTGTACGGCTCGTCCAGGCCTTGTAATCGGCAAGGGCGGCCAGGATGTCGACAAGCTGAAGGAAGAGCTGAAGAAGCTTTACGACAAGGAGATACAAATCAATATCTACGAAGTTAAGAAACCGGAACTTGATGCTACCATCGTAGCTAATAACATCGCACGCCAAGTTGAGGGTAAGATTGCTTACCGCCGTGCGATAAAAATGGCTGTAGCTAATACGATGCGTGCCGGAGCCGAAGGTATCAAGGTGCAGATAACAGGCCGTCTTAACGGCGCTGAAATGGCCCGTAAGGAAATGTACAAGGAGGGACGTACCCCTCTGCATACTTTCCGTGCCGATATAGACTTCTGCCAGGCTGAAGCTCTCACGAAGGTAGGTTTGTTAGGCATTAAGGTTTGGATTTGCCGCGGCGAGGTTTACGGCAAGCGTGACCTCTCTGTCAATTTCTCACAGGAGAAACAGGGTGGACGTCCTAACGGCAAGCCAAGGGTTAATCGTAAGAGAAACAATAACCGTTAAAGAAAGAATCTATCATGTTACAGCCAAAAAGAGTAAAATATAGAAGACCTCAAGACGGGCGTGGTAATAAGGGTAACGCCCATAGGGGTACGCAATTGGCTTTTGGTTCGTTTGGTATCAAGACGCTTGAGGCCAAATGGCTGGATAGCCGCCAGATAGAGGCAGCCCGTGTGGCTGTCAACCGTTACATGCAACGTGAAGGCCAGGTTTGGATACGAATATTCCCCGACAAACCTATCACTCGCAAGCCTGCCGACGTCCGAATGGGTAAAGGTAAGGGAGACCCCGCAGGATGGGTGGCTCCTGTGACTCCGGGACGTATCCTCTTCGAAGTTGAAGGCGTTTCGTTTGACGTGGCAAAAGAGGCTCTACGCCTTGCTGCCCAGAAACTGCCGGTTAAGACAAAGTTTGTTGTTAGACGTGATTACGATAAAAACGCTTGATTATGAAAATTAAAGAAGTAAGGGAACTTGAAACCAAGGATTTGGTTGAAAGGCTTGAGGCAGAGGTTGCAAAGTACCATCAGATGAAATTGAATCATGCAATCACGCCGTTGGAGAATCCTTCGCAGATTAAAGCGGCTCGTCGTGATATCGCGCGCATGAAAACAGTTCTCCGCCAGAGGGAACTTAACAAATAACAATGGTTCAGATGGAAAAGAGAAATTTAAGAAAGACAAGAACGGGTGTCGTTACAAGCAACAAGATGGATAAAACCATTGTTATTGCAGCCAAGTTCAAAGAGATGCACCCTATATATGGCAAGTTTGTCCAAAAGACAAAGAAGTACCATGTACACGATGAGAAGAATGAGGCAAATGTAGGCGATACAGTGCTCATCATGGAAACCCGTCCTTTGAGTAAGACAAAGAGGTGGAGATTGGTTCAAATAATTGAAAAAGCTAAGTAATTATGATACAGGCAGAATCAAGACTTACAGTATGTGATAACAGCGGCGCGCGCGAGGCTCTTTGCATTCGAGTTTTGGGTGGTACACGTCGTCGTTATGCTAGTGTTGGTGACGTTATTGTCGTTGCAGTCAAGAATGTCATCCCGTCAAGTGATTTGAAAAAGGGTGCAGTATCTAAGGCTTTGATTGTCCGCACAAAGAAAGAAATACGCCGTGCAGACGGCTCATACATCCGTTTCGACGATAATGCTTGTGTCTTGCTGAACAATGCAGGCGAGCTTCGTGGAAGCCGTATTTTCGGCCCTGTCGCACGTGAACTTCGTGCGGTGAACATGAAAGTCGTATCTTTGGCACCTGAGGTTCTATAACATTTAAAGTAAGTAAGTAATGAGCAAGTTACATATAAAAAGAAATGATACGGTTGTTGTCTTGGCCGGAGAGGACAAAGGCAAGACCGGCAAGGTGCTTAAGGTCTTGGTGGAGAAGCAGCGCGCCATTGTTGAAGGCGTGAATATGGTTTCAAAGAACATGAAGCCTAGCGCAAAGTATCCCCAAGGAGGCATTATCAAGCAGGAGGCTCCTATACATGTTTCTAACTTGAGCCTGATTGACCCGAAGAGTGGCAAGCCAACTCGTATTGCAATAAAAAGGACCGAGGACGGCAAGAAAGTTCGTATAGCTAAAAAATCAGGGGAGGAAATCAAATAATGAATACAGCTGAATTAAAGAAGGTATATGCGGAGACTATAGCTCCCGCGCTGCAAAAACAGTTCAATTATTCTTCCAAGATGCAGGTGCCTGTCCTGAAGAAGATTGTAGTAAACCAGGGACTTGGAGATGCTACTCAAGACAGGAAAATCATAGATGTGGCGATTAACGAGATAACAACGATAACCGGACAGAAGGCAGTTGCTACATATTCAAAGAAGGACATCGCAAACTTCAAGCTCCGTAAGAAGATGCCTATCGGCGTGATGGTTACGTTGCGCCGCGACCGCATGTATGAGTTCCTTGAGAGGCTTGTCCGCATCGCTCTGCCGCGTATCCGCGACTTCAAAGGTATTGAGAGCAAGTTCGACGGACGTGGTAACTATACTCTTGGTATACAGGAGCAAATCATCTTCCCGGAAATCAATATCGATACAATCGACAAGATACAGGGTATGAACATAACGTTCGTTACTTCGGCGAAGACTGACGAAGAGGGTTATGCGCTGCTCAAGGCATTTGGTTTACCTTTCAAGAACGCTAAAAACGATTAAGAGATATGGCAAAAGAATCAATGAAAGCCCGCGAGGTTAAGCGCGCGAAGCTTGTTGCGCGTTACGCAGAGAAGCGTGCGGCTTTGAAGAAAATCATTGCGACGACAGATGACCCGGCTGAAGCTTATGAGGCGGCAAGGAAGTTGCAGAGCATTCCGCGTAATGCGAACCCCATCCGCCTGCACAACCGTTGCAAGATAACTGGCCGTCCGAAGGGCTACATGCGCCAGTTCGGCCTTTCGCGTATCCAGTTCCGTGAGATGGCTTCGGCCGGCCTCATTCCTGGCGTGAAGAAAGCAAGCTGGTAATACAGATAGAAAGGAAGTTTTTATTTAATATTGTCGGGGTAGTCCCGATTAATTAAACAATTATTTTATGACAGATCCAATAGCAGATTATCTGACGAGGTTGAGAAACGCAATCATGGCTCATCACCGTGTTGTTGAAGTACCAGCTTCAAACTTGAAGAAAGAGATTACCAAAATCCTCTTCGAGAAGGGTTACATCCTGAATTACAAGTTCATCGAGGATGGCCCACAAGGAACAATCAAGGTTGCGTTGAAGTATGATCCCGCAACGAAAGAAAACGCCATCAGGTGTTTGAAGAGAGTGTCTACTCCGGGTTTGCGCAAATACACGGGTTACAAGGACATGCCGAGAGTTATCAACGGATTGGGTATAGCGATATTGTCCACATCCAAAGGTGTAATGACAGACAAAGAGGCTACAGCGCTTAAGATTGGCGGTGAGGTTCTTTGCTATGTATATTGATTGGGAGGATATAGAAATGTCAAGAATAGGTAAATTGCCAATTAGTATTCCTTCTGGAGTTACAGTTACTCTCAATAATGGCGTAGTAAGTGTCAAAGGCCCCAAGGGTGAACTCTCACAGAAAGTGGATTCTTCAATTATCGTCAAGATAGAAGACAATCATGTGTTGTTCGAAATAGACGGAAATAGCCCGGTGAACGACAAGCAGAAACAGGCTTTTCATGGTCTTTACCGCGCACTTGTCAACAACATGGTTGTAGGTGTAAGCGAAGGATACAAGAAGGTGCTCGAGCTTGTAGGTGTCGGTTACCGTGTTTCCAACCAGGGCAACATCATAGAGTTTGCTTTGGGATACACTCACCCCATATTCATCCAGTTACCGAAGGAAGTAAAGGTAGAGACGAAGTCTGAAAGGAATCAGAATCCTGTTATCATATTGGAATCTTGCGACAAAGCGTTGCTCGGACTTATTTGTGCAAAAATCCGTTCTTTCCGTATGCCTGAACCTTACAAGGGCAAGGGTATATTGTTCCAAGGCGAAGTCATCCGCAGAAAGTCTGGTAAGACTGCCGCTGCTAAGTAACTTTAATATTTTACTATTATGACAACAAAGAAAACAGAAAGGCGAATTAAGATAAAGTTCAGAATCCGCAAACGTGTAAACGGAACGGCTGAACGTCCGCGCATGAGTGTATTCCGCAGCAACAAGCAGATATACGTACAGGTGATAAATGACTTGACTGGAACGACATTGGTTTCAGCCTCATCTCTTGGAATGGAGGCTATGCCTAAATGCGAACAGGCTGCCAAGGTCGGAGAACTTATTGCGAAGAAGGCTGTAGAGGCTGGAATTTCAAAGGTTGTGTTTGACCGTAATGGCTATCTTTACCATGGTCGTGTCAAGGAACTCGCAGATGCAGCACGTAAGGGAGGACTTAATTTTTAATCGATTATGGCAATGAACAAAGTTAAGATAAGCAGTGACATAGAGTTAAAGGACAGATTGGTTGCTATTAACCGTGTCACCAAGGTGACAAAGGGTGGCCGTACTTTCACGTTCGCCGCAATCGTAGTTGTCGGTGACGGCAACGGCGTAATCGGTTGGGGCCTTGGAAAGGCAGGAGAAGTTACGGCTGCTATTTCCAAAGGTGTTGAAGCCGCTAAGAAAAACCTTGTTAAGGTTCCAGTCCTGAAAGGTACTGTGCCCCATGAGATGGAAGCTACTTTTGGTGGTGCCCATGTGTTCCTTAAGCCGGCAGCAGCTGGTACAGGTCTTGTCGCTGGTGGCGCTATGCGTGCTGTACTTGAGAGTGTTGGAGTAAAAGATGTGCTTGCAAAGTCGAAGGGTTCGTCTAATCCCCATAACCTCGTTAAAGCGACGATTGTGGCGTTGAGCCAGATGCGTGATGCGTATACCATAGCTAAGACTCGTGGCATTAGCATGGAAAAAGTATTCAGAGGATAAAGGAGGCGAAAGACATGGCAACAATTAAAATCAAGCAGATTAAAAGCAAAATCGGTGCTCCCATAGACCAGAAACGTACACTTGACGCTCTTGGCTTGCACAAGATTTCCCAAGTCGTAGAGCGTGAGGACTCACCGTCTTTGCGCGGCATGATAAGGAAGGTTCACCATCTGGTAACCGTTATCGAGTAAATAACTTTCAAAAACTAAGGATTTATTATGAAACTGCATAATTTGAAACCAGCTGAAGGCTCAACGCATTCACGTCGCCGCTTGGGCCGTGGTCCAGGTTCGGGCTTGGGTGGAACGTCAACCCGTGGACATAAGGGTGCCAAGGCTCGTTCTGGTTACAAGAGGAAAATCGGATTTGAGGGAGGTCAGATGCCTTTGCAGCGTCGTGTACCGAAATTCGGTTTCAAAAACATCAACCACAAGGAGTATTTTGCGGTTAACCTTTCTACGCTTCAGGCTATCGCTGAAGCTAAGAACCTTACAAAAATTGGAATCAATGAGTTGAAAGAGGCTGGTTTGACCAACGGTAAGGAATTGGTTAAGATACTTGGCAACGGCGAACTTAAAGCCAAGCTTGAAGTAGAGGCAAACGCCTTCTCTAAATCTGCCGAGGAAGCTATCAAGGCAGCAGGTGGTAACACAACAATAATCTAAGTAAATGAAAAAGTTTATCGAGACACTGAAGAACTGTTGGAAAATTGAGGATTTGCGTCAGCGAATCCTCATTACCATAACGTTTGTCGCAATTTACAGATTCGGGTCTTTTGTGGTTTTGCCAGGAATAGACCCCTCGATGTTGCAGAAATTGCAGACGCAGACCAGCGGTGGCCTTATGTCGTTGCTGGACATGTTCTCCGGTGGTGCTTTTTCTAATGCGTCGATTTTCGCATTGGGAATAATGCCTTATATCTCAGCTTCCATCGTGATGCAGCTTCTTGCTGTAGCGGTGCCGTATTTCCAGAAAATGCAGCGAGAGGGAGAGAGTGGAAGGAAGAAAATAAACTGGTACACGCGTGTACTTACGGTTGCAATCTTGATATTCCAGGCTCCTTCTTATCTGATGAACTTGAAGGTTCAGGCTTATGGTGCCTTGGCTTCAGGCATTGATTGGTCTGTATTCATGATTTCGGCTACGGTAATCCTTGCCGCTGGCAGCATGTTTGTCCTTTGGCTTGGAGAGCGTATAACGGACAAAGGTATCGGCAATGGTGTCTCCCTGATAATAATGATTGGTATAATCGCACGCCTTCCGCAGGCCTTCATTCAGGAGGTAAGCTCGCGCTTTACTGCGATTTCCGGCGGTGGACTTGTCATGTTCATCATCGAAATAGCCATTCTCTATGCAGTTGTATGTGCATCTTTGCTTTTGGTTCAAGGTGTACGCAAGATACCTGTACAGTACGCCAAGCGTATTGTGGGAAACAAGCAGTATGGTGGTGCGCGTCAGTATCTGCCTTTAAAGCTGTTTGCGGCCAACGTGATGCCTATAATCTTCGCCCAAGCGTTGATGTTCATTCCTTTGGCTATATACCAGTATTCGACTGACCAAAGCGGATATGTTGTCCGCTCGTTGATGGACCATAGGAGTTTGCTGTATAATGTTGTGTTCGCTGCCTTGATTATCGCGTTCACGTATTTTTATACGGCTATAACATTGAATGCTACGCAGATGGCTGAAGACATGAAGCGTAACAATGGCTTTATCCCAGGCATCAAGCCAGGTAAGGACACGGCTGATTATATTGACACCGTTATGTCGCGTATAACTTTCCCTGGCTCGTTGTTCATCGCGTTCATCGCGATAATGCCGGCTCTTGCAGGGTTGTTGGATGTACAGGACGCTTTCTCCCAGTTCTTTGGTGGAACGTCGCTCCTCATTCTTGTCGGAGTCGTAATTGATACGTTGCAGCAGATAGAGAGCCATTTGATGATGCGTCATTATGACGGATTGCTGAATTCCGGGCGCATACGTGGCCGCAACACCGTTTCTGCGTATTGATTGCGGAATTTCTGTACTGAATGAAGATATTTCTCAAGACAGAAGATGAAATAGAGTTGATGCGTGCTGCCAACGGATTGGTTGCTAAAACACTCGGCGAGATAGGAAAACATATCAAGCCGGGTGTTACAACGCTCCAGTTGGACAGGATTGCGGAAGAGTTTATAAGGGACAACGGGGCGATACCTACGTTCAAAGGCTTTCCCAATCCATACGGAGGTCCTTTCCCTGCGAGTATTTGTACTTCTGTAAACGAGACAGTCGTCCACGGCATACCCGATGGTAAGACTGTGCTTAAGGAAGGCGATATAATCTCGGTTGACTGCGGCGCGTTGTTAGACGGTTTCAACGGTGACTCTTGTTATACTTTTTGTGTAGGAGAAGTCACGCCTGAAGTCAAGCATCTGCTTCAGGTTACGAAGGAAGCTTTGTTGCTTGGAATCGGAAATGCGGTGGCAGGCAAGCATGTAGGTGATATCGGTGCTACGGTTCAAGGGCATTGCGAAGCCTTTGGTTACGGTGTCGTGAGGGAGTTGACAGGTCATGGTATAGGTCGTGATATGCATGAAGACCCATCTGTCCCGAATTACGGAACGCGTGGAAGCGGAGTAATGCTGAAGGAGGGGATGTGTATTGCAATTGAGCCTATGATAACGATGGGTGGCAATTCCATTTACATGATGCCCGACCGTTGGACAATAAGGACGCGTGACGGTAAGCCGGCCGCTCATTTTGAGCACACGGTTGCTGTGCGCAGGGGAAAGGCGGAAATTTTGTCTTCTTTCAAAGAAGTAGAACAATTAGAAGGAAATTCATAAATTTATCAAGAATGGCAAAGCAAGACGCGATTGAGCAGGATGGAACTATTGTAGAGGCGTTGTCAAACGCAATGTTCCGTGTTGAATTGGAGAACGGCTGTCCTATTACGGCTCATATTTCAGGAAAGATGAGGATGCACTACATCAAGATTCTTCCTGGCGACAAGGTGAAAGTCGAGATGAGTCCTTACGATTTGACAAAAGGCAGAATAGTGTTCAGATACAAATAAATTTATAGAGATATATGAAGACGAGAACATCAATCAAGAAGCGTACACCCGACTGTAAGATAGTACGTCGTAAAGGTCGCCTGTACGTAATCAACAAGAAGAACCCTAAGTACAAATTACGTCAGGGCTAAAGTTAATTTTTTAATTTATCAATAACAAAATGGCAATAAGAATTGTTGGAGTAGATTTGCCCCAGAACAAGCGTGGCGAAATCGCATTGACTTATATCTATGGTATAGGTCGAAGTAGTTCAGCAAAGATATTGGACAAGGCAGGCGTAAGCCGTGACCTGAAGGTCAGCGAGTGGACTGACGACCAGGCAGCCAAAATCCGTGAGATTATCGGAGCTGAATACACGGTAGAAGGTGATCTCCGTTCAGAGGTTCAGATGAATATCAAGCGCCTTATGGACATTGGTTGCTATCGTGGAATACGTCATCGTAACGGTCTTCCGGTTCGCGGTCAGAGTACAAAGAATAACGCACGTACCCGCAAGGGAAAGAAGAAGACTGTTGCTAATAAGAAAAAGGCTACTAAATAATAATTAGTTATGGCAAAGAAAACAGCAACATCTAAGAAAAGGAATGTAAAGGTTGACGCTATGGGCCAGCTTCATGTTCATAGCTCTTTCAACAATATCATCGTGTCTTTGGCCAACAGCGAGGGTCAGGTAATATCTTGGTCTTCTGCCGGAAAGATGGGTTTCCGTGGCTCAAAGAAGAACACTCCCTATGCCGCACAGATGGCGGCCGAGGATTGCGCGAAGGTAGCTTACGACCTTGGCTTGCGTAAGGTCAAGGCTTATGTGAAGGGACCGGGTAACGGACGTGAGTCGGCTATCCGTGCCGTACATGGTGCAGGCATCGAGGTTACAGAGATTGTAGACGTTACTCCGTTACCGCACAACGGATGCCGTCCTCCGAAGAGGAGAAGAGTTTAATCCAAGTACACAAATTCAAATTTTCTCCGCATACATTTCAAGTATGTTGGGGGGACAGAAAAGCAAATAAGATATTATGGCTAGATATACAGGACCGAAATCAAAAATCGCGCGTCGTTTTGGTGAACCTATTTTCGGCGCAGACAAAGTTTTGTCCAGGAGAAACTTCCCTCCTGGACAGCATGGCAACAATCGTCGCAGAAAGATGTCTGAGTACGGTGTCATGTTGGCAGAGAAGCAGAAAGCTAAATACACATACGGTGTACTTGAGCGTCAGTTCCGTAATATGTTTGAAAAGGCAGCCAAGGCTGACGGCATTACAGGTGAGATTCTTCTGCAGAACCTTGAGTGCCGTTTGGACAACGTTGTGTTCCGTCTTGGTATCGCTCCCACCCGTGCGGCTGCGCGCCAGTTGGTAAGCCACAGGCACATCGTGGTTGACGGCCAGGTAGTGAACATCCCCTCTTATTCGGTTAAGCCCGGACAGGTTGTCGGTGTTCGCGAGAAGGCTAAGTCGCTTGAGGTGATAGAGGCAGCGCTTGCAGGCTTCAACCACAGCAAGTATCCTTGGATAGAGTGGGACGAGAATACAAAGAGCGGCAAGCTTCTCCACAAGCCGGAGCGTGCCGACATTCCCGAGAACATAAAGGAGCAGTTAATCGTTGAGTTGTACTCTAAATAAATCATTAAGTTAATGGCGATATTAGCATTTCAAAAACCTGATAAAGTTGTAATGTTGGAGGCCAATGACAAATTCGGCAAGTTCGAGTTCCGTCCTCTTGAGCCTGGCTTCGGTGTTACCATCGGTAACTCCTTGCGCCGCATTCTCCTTTCATCGCTTGAGGGTTATGCTATCAACACCATACGCATTGCTGGTGTTGAGCATGAGTTTTCCTCTGTACCTGGCGTAAAAGAGGATGTCACCAACATTATCTTGAACCTGAAGCAAGTAAGGTTCAAGCAAGTAGTAGAAGAATTCGAGAACGAAAAAGTTAGTGTCACCGTGGAGAATTCTACCGAGTTCAAAGCAGGCGACATCGGTAAGTATCTGACTGGATTTGAAGTGTTAAACCCTGACTTGGTGATTTGTCATTTAGATGCCAAAGCCTCAATGCAGATAGACCTTACCATCAACAAGGGCCGCGGCTACGTCCCTGCCGACGAAAACCGTGAGTTCTGCACTGACGTCAACGTTATCCCTATCGATTCTATTTACACTCCGATACGCAACGTGAAATATTCGGTTGAGCCGTACCGTGTCGAGCAGAAGACCGACTACGACAAACTGGTTATTGAAGTTACGACGGACGGTTCCATACACCCGAAAGATGCGCTGAAAGAGGCCGCCAAAATCCTGATTTACCATTTCATGCTGTTCTCTGACGAGAAGATTACTCTCGAGAACAACGACGTGGACGGCAACCAGGAGTTTGACGAGGAAGTTCTCCATATGCGTCAGCTGCTCAAGACGAAGCTCGTAGACATGAACCTCTCTGTTCGTGCCTTGAACTGTTTGAAGGCGGCTGACGTTGAGACGCTCGGCGACTTGGTACAGTACAACAAGACCGACCTCTTGAAGTTCCGCAACTTCGGTAAGAAATCGCTTTCAGAGCTTGATGATTTGCTTGAGAGTCTGAATCTGTCGTTTGGAACTGACATTTCAAAGTACAAATTGGACAAAGAATAATCACGCCGCCACAGGCCGGCTGCGACAGGGCGGCCGGCCGTGGCAGGCAGTTTGTCCCCAAAAGAATTAACAAAAATGAGACATAATAAGAAATTCAACCATCTGAGCCGTACTGCATCTCACCGTAAGGCTATGCTCGCAAACATGGCAATCTCGCTGATAATGCACAAAAGAATCACTACGACTCTCGCAAAGGCTAAGGCCCTCAAGATGTATGTGGAGCCCTTGATTACCCGTTCAAAGACTGACACAACGACTTCTCGCCGTGTCGTATTCCGTTACTTGCAGAACAAGTACGCCGTGACCGAGCTTTTCAAGGAAGTAGCTCCGAAGATAGCCGACCGTCCCGGAGGCTACACACGCATCATCAAGCTTGGTACACGCCAGGGCGACGCTGCCGACGTTTGCTTCATCGAGCTTGTAGACTTCGACGAGAACATGGCTAAGACTCCGAAGGCTGCCAAGAAAACCCGTCGTAGCCGCCGCTCGAAGGGTGCCGAGACCGCTCCTGCCGCAGAGGCAGCCGCAACAGAGGCTTCGGCAACAGAGGAAGCCAAGGCTGAAGCTCCTGCTGAAGAAGCAGCAAAGGCTGAATAATCAATTTAAGAAGTATATCTCTATTATAAACGCTCCTTTCCGTGACGGGAAGGAGCGTTTTTTGTCATTTAAATTCATATTATCTTATACCGAACTCACGTGTTAATAGAAACATGTAATTGTCAGAACAGCGTTAAATGATTGATAGTTGTGTCTTGTTTTGAGCTTGTTAAACGTATAGTAGCCGAATAGACATGCGGCAATGTTGTAGGCTGTTTCCCCAATGCCGCCTTTTGCATTGCAATTGACGGCCTTTTAGCGTGTAAAAGACGGCTTTTTAGAAGACGAAATGCGGCCTTTTGCAATGCGAAAGGCCGCATTTCGGAAAACGGCGTGATTTAGGGCTTTGGACAAAGGAAAAGCATGGGGATGCTTGTTCGTTATGCGATTAATTGTTATCTTTGCAACGTTTATATTTTAAAACTGTAAAAAACACATATCGATGAAAGCATTTCGTTTTTTATTCGCGGCCTTGGCGGTGCTTGCCGTGTGCCTGCCCGTGGCGGCGCAGACGGTGGAGCGTACGGCGCACGGCCTGCGTCTCGACGTTCAGGACGGCAAGTTCAGGTGCGAGGTTATGTTTTATTCGCCGTCGATTGTCCGCGTGGTGAAGTGGCCGCAGGCGTCGATGCCCGCAGAGAAGAGCCTTGCAGTGGTGATGACGCCGGGCAAGACGAAGCTGAAGGTGGCCGAGACTGACGGCGCGGTGACGCTGACGAGCGGCGAGATTAGCGTGACGCTGGATAAGAAGGATGGGTTGGCGTGCTTCGCCGACGCCGACGGCAACAGCCTGTTGAAGGAGCAGGGCGCGCCCGTGTTCACGCCAATCGAGAGTGGGGTAGACAAGGGCTACTACCGTGTTAGCCAGGCTTTCCGCCTTGACAAGGACGAGGCCATTTACGGACTGGGTCAGCTCCAGACGGGCAAGATGAGTCAGCGCGACCAGCAGAAATACCTTATACAGAGCAACTTGGAGGACAGCAGCCCCTTCTTCCAGTCAATAAAGGGCTACGGCCTGTACCTTGACAACTATTCGCCCGTGACGTTCACCGACAACGCCGACGGCACGCGTTTCGACTTCGAGGTGGGCTCGTGCGTGGATTACTATTTCATGTACGGCGGCACGGCCGACGGCGTGGTGGCCCGCGTGCGCGGGCTGACGGGGCAGGTGCCCATGTTCCCGCTGTGGACTTACGGCTTCTGGCAGAGCAAGGAGCGGTACAAGAGCCAGGACGAGACGGTGGGCGTGGTGCGCAAGTACCGCGAGCTGGGCGTGCCTCTCGACGGAATAATACAGGACTGGCAGTATTGGGGCAACAATTACCTGTGGAACGCCATGGAGTTTCTTAACACCGCGTTCCCGAATCCGCAGAAGATGCTCGACGATGTGCACTCGATGAACGCCCACATGGCCATCTCCATCTGGCAGTCGTTCGGCCCTAATACAAAGCCTTACCGCGAACTCGCGGCTAAAGGCCTGCTCTATGACTTCAAGACGTGGCCCCCGTCGGGCACCGAGGGGTGGCCTCCCAATCCTGATTATCCCTCGGGCGTGAAGGTGTATGACGCCTATTCGCCCGAAGCCCGAGACATTTACTGGAAGTATCTCGACGCCGGAATATTCAAATATGGCATGGACGCGTGGTGGATGGACTCGACAGACCCCGACCATCTCGACGCCGTTCCGTCAGACCTCGACCAGAAAACCAGCCTCGGCTCGTTCCGCAAGGTGCGCAACGCTTATCCCCTGATGTGCGTCGGCGGCGTGTACGAGCACCAGCGCGAGGCCACTTCGGCCAAGCGCGTGTTCATCCTTACGCGTTCAGGCTTTCTCGGACAGCAACGCTACGGGTCAAACGTGTGGACGGGCGATGTGGCCTCCTCATGGGAGAATCTGCGCAAGCAAGTGCCTGCCGGGCTAAACTTCTCGCTCTGCGGAATGCCCCACTGGAACTGCGACATAGGCGGATTCTTCGCCGGGCAGTACAATCTCAGCGACGGCACGGCCACAAAGAACCCGCTGTATCAGGAGCTGTTTGTGCGCTGGATGCAGTTCGGCGCGTTCACGCCGATGATGCGCTCGCACGGTGCCGACACTCCGCGCGAAATCTATCTGTTCGGCAAGAAGGGCGAGCCCGTGTATGACGCAATCGAGAAAATGATACGCCTGCGCTATTCGTTGCTGCCCTACATCTATTCAACCTCATGGGAGGTTACCAGTCGCCAGGGCTCCTTCATGCGTGCGTTGGCTATGGATTTCCCCGGGGACAGCCGCGTGCTCGACATGGCCGACGAGTATATGTTCGGCCGCGCGCTGCTCGTTGCGCCCGTGCTCAACGCCCAGTACACCACCGAAAAGGCCGTCAAGATGGACGCGCTGACTGGCTGGAACAGCAGTAACGAGGGCACGGCCGGAAGCGCGGCTGCGCCGGTTGACTTCACGCAGGAGAAGCAGGCAACGGTCTATCTGCCCAAGGGCGCGTCGTGGTATGACTATTGGACGGGCGAGAAATTCAGCGGCGGACAGGAGATAACGCGCACGGTGACCCTGGCCGACATCCCCCTTTACGTCCGCGCGGGCAGCATTGTGCCGCTCGGCCCCGACGTTCAGTACGCCACGGAGAAGCCTTGGGACGCGCTAACGCTGTGCGTATATCCCGGAGCCGACGGCCGTTTCGTGCTCTATGAGGACGAGTTCGACAATTACAACTACGAGCGCGGCGCATATACCGAAATCCCTATTACGTGGGACGAGTCGTCGCGCCGCCTCACAATAGGCGCCCGCCGCGGTTCTTATCCGGGTATGCTCGCGCGCCGCACGTTCACGGTGCGCACTCCTGACGGCAAGGAGAAGAGCGTAGCCTACACAGGGAAGAAGGTGACGTTGAAGCTGTAACGTGTGCCGGTGTTACGCGGATGCGCAACACATTGTAAACCTCTCTGTTTGTAAAAGACGGCATTCCGCATTGCGGAATGCCGTCTTTTGTACGCTGAAAAACCGTCTTTTGCATTGTGAAAAGCCGCCTTTTGCAATGTGCTGCATGTCAATCAGTTATGCAGGCTGTGCGGTCTTGTTTGTTTGGCAGCCATGCCGTGGCGTACAAAAGGACAGTGTTGGAGGAGCAATGCTTACGGAATACAAGCGTAACGGCTGCATGAAGCGACAAAAAACACTATTTAAGCCGTACTCTTTGCCGTCTGTCAATTTTTTATTTTACCTTTGCAGCCGCGCGCGGCATACTACTGCGCGGCGGTAAAAACGAAAGGATATATAATGGAAAAGAAACTGAAAACGGCGACGCTCTGCGTCCGTGGCGGGTGGAAACCCAAGAACGGCGAGCCCGTACAGCCGCCAATCGTGCAGAGCACGACGTTCAAATACGATGACAGTGACGAGATGGGGATGCTCTTCGACCTGAAGAAGGAAGGCTACTTTTACACGCGCCTGCAAAATCCTACAAGCGACGCGGTGGCTGCCAAGATAGCCGCCCTCGAGGGCGGAGTGGGGGCTATGCTCACATCGTCAGGCCAGGCGGCCAACTTCTACGCCGTGTTCAACATCTGCGAGGCTGGCGACCACATCGTTGCTTCCAACGAAATTTACGGCGGAACGTTCAACCTCTTCGGCGTTACGATGAAGAAGCTCGGCATAGAATGCACCTTCGTCAACCAGGATGCGGACGAAGACGAAATACAAAAAGCTTTCCGCCCGAACACGAAAGCCTTGTTCGGCGAGACGATATCCAATCCCGGATGCCGCGTGCTCGACATCGAGAAGTTCGCACGCATAGCGCATAGGAACGGCGTGCCCCTCATCGTAGACAACACGTTCGCCACACCGGTGAACTGCCGTCCGTTCGAGTGGGGAGCCGACATAGTGGTGCATTCCACAACGAAATACATGGACGGACACGCCACGCAGGTGGGCGGATGCGTCGTTGACAGCGGCAACTTCGACTGGGATGCGCACGCCGCCAAGTTTCCGGGGCTTACCACTCCCGACGAGAGCTACCACGGACTGACCTACACCAAGGCGTTCGGCAAGATGGCTTACATGACTAAGCTCGTGGCGCAGCTCATGCGCGACCTCGGTTCGATACCGTCGCCGCAAAACGCGTTCCTGCTCAACCTCGGACTCGAGACGCTTCACCTGCGCGTCAAGAGGCACTGCGAAAACGCGCAACGTGTGGCCGAATTCCTGCACGCCGACCCGCGCGTGGCATGGGTGAGATACTGCGGACTGAAGGACGACGAGGCATACGGGCTTGGACAAAAATACCTGCCCGACGGCTCTTGCGGCGTAATGGCTTTCGGACTGAAGGGCGACCGCGACACCGCCGTCAGGTTCATGGACTCGCTGCGGCTCGTGCATATCGCCACGCATGTGGCCGACGCACGCTCTTGCGTTCTCCATCCGGCCAGCCATACGCACCGCCAGCTTAGTGACGGGCAGCTGCGCGAGGCAGGCATCGCCCCCGACCTAATCCGCCTCTCGGTAGGCATCGAGGACGCGGACGACATCATCGACGACCTCAGGCAGGCGCTCGCGCAGATTTAAAAGGTGAGAAAGTGAGAGGGTGAGAAGGTGAGAAAAGAAACTTGCAAATAATAATGCGAAGCATTTTTTCACCTTCTCACCCTCTCACTTTCTCACCTTTTCTTGTTCTATTGTGAAAAAGTACAAAAAGTAAGAGCCGTCAGGCAAATATTCTTCATTTTCTTTTGCCGCTTCATTTGAAAGCCCTATATTTGCAGAAGAACTATGACACAATGTTAGTTTAACTAAAACTTATACTATGGAAGTCGAAAAAATAATGCAAGCCCTGGAGCAAAAGCATCCGGGCGAGTCTGAGTACCTGCAGGCCGTAAGGGAAGTGTTGCTGTCTATCAAGGACGTTTACAACCAGCATCCCGAGTTTGAGAAGGCTAAGCTTATAGAGCGTCTCGTAGAGCCGGAGCGCGTGATTACGTTCCGTGTTCCATGGGTTGACGACAAAGGCGAGGTGCATGTCAACATCGGTTACCGCGTTCAGTTCAACAGTGCCATCGGCCCGTACAAAGGCGGTCTGCGCTTCCATCCATCCGTTAACCTGTCTATCCTTAAGTTCTTAGGCTTTGAGCAGACATTCAAGAATGCGCTCACCACGCTGCCGATGGGCGGCGGCAAGGGCGGTTCAGACTTCTCTCTGCGTGGTCGCAGTGATGCTGAGGTTATGCGCTTCTGCCAGGCTTTCATGACAGAGCTTTATCGCCATATCGGTCCTGACGAGGATGTACCGGCAGGAGACATCGGTGTCGGCGCACGCGAGATTGGTTATCTCTTCGGTATGTACAAGAAGCTCACCCATCAGTTTGGCGGTGTCCTCACGGGCAAGGGCCTCGAGTGGGGCGGCTCTAAGATACGTCCCGAGGCTACGGGCTTCGGCGCTCTCTACTTCGTAAACCAGATGTTGCAGACCCACGGATATGACATCAAGGGCAAGACCGTCGCAATCAGCGGCTTCGGCAACGTGGCATGGGGCGCAGCTACGAAGGCAACCCAGCTTGGTGCTAAGGTCATCACTATCTCCGGTCCTGACGGTTACATCTACGACCCCGAAGGAATCAGCGGCGAAAAGATTGACTACATGCTTGAGCTTCGTGCAAGCGGCAACGACGTTTGCCAGCCTTATGCAGACCAGTTCCCGGGCTCTAAGTTTGTTCCCGGCCGCAAACCGTGGGAGGTTAAGTGCGACATCGCATTGCCGTGTGCAACCCAGAACGAGGTTAGCGGTGAGGATGCCGACATGCTTTTGGCCAACAAGCCTATATGCGTAGCCGAGGTTTCAAACATGGGATGCAGCGAGGAAGCCGTACAGAAGTTCTTGGCTGCAAAGCAGCTCTTCGCTCCCGGCAAGGCTGTAAACGCAGGCGGTGTAGCTACGTCAGGCCTTGAGATGACCCAGAACTCCATCCGCTTGAGCTGGAGCGAGGCCGAAGTGGACGAGAAACTGCATCAAATCATGCACAACATCCACGAGCAGTGCGTCAAGTACGGACGTGAGAACGAAAACTACGTGGACTACGTCAAGGGCGCGAACATCGCCGGCTTCATGAAGGTTGCCAACGCGATGATGGCTCAGGGCATAGTATAACGAGAACGAATCGAGTGATACAAAAAGTTATTTTCATAATTCTTTTAAGTTTGACTGGCTGTACCCTCCTTCCTGCACAGGAGAAGGGTATGGCCAGTTATTATGCTGACCGGCTGCACGGAAGGCGCATGAGTGACGGCACGCGATACCACCGCGACAGCCTGACGTGCGCACACAAACGCTATCCGCTGGGCACTATGCTCAAGGTTACTAACATAAAGAACGGCAAGAGCGTAGTGGTGAAGGTGACCGACAGGTGTGGCACGCGCCGCATAATCGACCTGTCGTATGCTGCGGCGAAGCAGCTTGACATGCTCCGGGCGGGCGTTGCCATGGTAAGAGTGGAGAAGTATACGCAGCCGTTGGGCGTTCCGTTCAAGCCGAGCGATGAAATCGACATACCCGAACTTGACTTTGAAATTACCCGGAAGCCTGACTTCTCAACACCAATCTGGAAGAAAACCGATGACGAAGACAAGGCGCAGCATGAGATAAAGGCGCAGAACAGGCGCGACCAGAGAGCTGCCAGCAGGCATAAACATAAGTAAGCTTTAACAGCGCAACGCCTTAATTGCCAGCAGTTTACCGTCCGACGCAGCAGTGTTGGACTTTTTTTGTTCCCCTATTCCATACATACCGTTTGGCAAAAGACCATCTTTCGCATCCCAAAAGGCCGTCTTTCGCCTTGCAAAAGGCCACCTTTCGCAGACCAAAAGACGGCCTTTTAGAAAGGCGTTGTTTTTCTCTTGAAATTCAACTGATGTTCATCCGCATGTCAAAAGTCGTTCTTTTTGTTAATAAATCACAACAAAACGCACTTTAATTCACGTTTATTTGGTTTATACTATAAACCTGTTTATCTTTGCACTGTATCCGGATAAAACTCCATGCTGCGCCCAACTGCAGTGGGAATGGCGTGGAGACGAGAGTAGGAAACAGAGTGACAAACCTTTGAAAAACCGTAAGATTATGAATGAAACAACAAGGACTGCCGTTGAAAACACCACAATTACGGCTATGGAAAGCAGCGAAAAACTTACTGCCGAGCGCAGTCTTGAGATAATAAGCAAGGCCATAGAGCAGGGCAAGCGCGACGTAATGCGCAACGCAGGCACACCGATGATAATGTGGGGAGTGCTCACCTGCGTCACGGGCGGCCTCGTCTGCACGCTCTGGATGCTTACAGCCAACCCCGTGTGGAACGTGCTTTGGTTCGCCATGTGCGCCTTAGGCTGGCTCGCTTATGCCGTGATGAGGCGCAAGGAGCGTGCAGGAGGCAATCCCGATTCGTATATATGGCGGCTTATTCGGTGGGTATGGCTCGTGTTCGGTATGCTCGCCGTTGCCGTCGCTTTCTTCGGAATGCTGTCTTACGACGCGTCGGTCTACGCCTCGCGGCTGCCCATAACGGCTGCAATAATGCTGCTGTTGATGTCGGCTTCAGCCGTAACGGCATACGTGCTAAAGGACAAGGCGTATGGCGTTTTCATCGGGGGCAACATCATTCTGGTGAATTTCACCCTGATGTATCCCGGCCCTTACGAGGCGTTGTGTCTCGCCTTGTCGGCCATAACGCTGCTCGTAATACCGGGAATAATGCTCAACCGTCAGACAAGAAATAAGGATTGAAACCATGAAAGATGAAGAGAAACTTTCAGCCGAGCGCAGCCTTGAAATAATAGGCGACGCAATATGGCGCAGCCGTCGCGACGTAACGGCCGACGCGGCGACGCCGATGATAGTGTGGGGCGCGCTAATCTGCATTACCGGCGTTGCCGTTTCGTGGACGTGGAGAGCCACGGGCGACCCGCTCTGGAACCTGCTTTGGGTGGCGATGGGCGGCATAGGATGGGCTTACTACCTGATAAACCTGAAGCGGAAGTATGACGGCGAGCAAGCTCCTACGTTCGCCGCGCAGGTTATTAGGTGGACGTGGATGTTCTTCGCGATGATTACCGTTTTCGCAGCTATTTACAGTTGCCAGCCCAACAAGGCGGCGCAGGGATGGCCTTACGTGCCAATCTACCCTGCCGTACTGTTGCTTTTCTCGCTCGCCTCGGCCGTGTCAACGGTGGTGATGGGTGTCAACGAGAACTACGGTTTCTCTGCAATGTCGCTCATTGCGGCAGGATGGGCGTTGCAGGACAGCGGCCCCGGGCAGGCGTTCGACATGGCTATGGTCGGCCTGTTCTGCTTAGTTGTGCCTGGAATAGTAATAAAATACAAAACTTGGAAGCAACATGGAGGACAAGAAACTTAATGAATACGAAAGCCTTGAGCTGATAGCCAAGACAATAGAGCGCGCCCGCAAGACGGAAATAGGCCGCTTGAACTTCATCACTTTGTACGGAATATTGGGGCTGGCGACATACGCTTTCACCCAGTTAATGCGTGAACCGCAATGGCAATTGCTGTGGATTGCGGTGGCGGCATTGAGCTACGGCGTGCCGTTCGTTTACCACAAGATGTGGCGCAATCAAATGACTATTACGAAACGTGTCGTGAAATACGGATGGGGACTGTTCACCTTTATCGGTATTCTCGTGCCAATCATGGGATATTGGCATACCTATTTGTTCGTCACACCGCTCATGGTGATTGTCGGAAGCTGTGCCCTTTTCATGCTTGGCGGTGTTTTCAGGCATAAAGCAATACTCATTGCAGGTTACTACGGACTTGCTTCCGGCGTCTTGTCCATAGCTACTGACGGCGGTAAATATACTTCCGCCCCGTTGTTTTCGTATATTTTCTTCGCCTATTGCGTGTACATAGGTCTGTCGCTTAGCGGCAATGTGGACGAAATAAAGACATTCTGATGAGACCGTTAAACCCTCTTCTGCACAGCGAACTGCGCCTTGCGGTGATGTCGCTCTTGGTCGGCGTGGGCGAGGCCGACTTCGTCTACCTGCGCCAGCAGACTGGAGCGACGGCAGGAAACCTTAGCGTCCAGCTCGACAAACTTAGCAAGGCGGGGTATATCGAGATAACAAAGACGTTCGTAGGGAAACGCCCCAACACGTCGTGCCGCCTCACAGAGGAGGGCATGGCGGCGTTCGAGGAATACGTGGAGGCAATCAAGGAATATTTGAAGGTGAGAAAGTGAGAGGGTGAGAAGGTGAGAAAAGAAACATTGAAAACAACAATGCGAAGCTTTTTCTCACCTTCCCACCCTCTCACTTTCTCACCTTCTTACAGTTCTGCAATCACTTCCACCTCAACCAGTGCGCCCTTTGGGAGGGTCTTTACGGCAACGGCGGAGCGTGCGGGGAACGGCTCTTTGAAGAAGGTTGCGTACACTTCGTTCATCGCAGCGAAGTTATCCATGTCTGAAAGGAAGACGGTTGTCTTAACGACATGCGACAAGTCGATGCCTGCCTCGGCAAGAACGTTGGTCACGTTGGTGAGCGACTGGCGTGTCTGCTCCTTTATTCCGCCCTCTACAAATTCGCCCGTAGCAGGGTCGATGGGCACCTGTCCCGATGCGAACACAAATCCGCCGGCAACTATTGCCTGGCTGTAAGGGCCTAAAGCCTTAGGCGCCTTGTCTGAATGTAATGCTTTCATTTCTTTTCGTTTATATGTTGTTTTCAGGAGTAAAGGAGTAAGGAGTAAAAGGAGTAAGGAGAATTGACTCGTCGGATGTTGTCCGTTCAAACGGTTGTATGTGTTCCGCATAACCGCTTTTACACATCCGTCAGGGCTTGTTTCCTTAACTCTTACTTCCCTGCTCTTTACTGTTCATTCTTGGTTCTTTATTCTTACTGCATCATTTCTCCCTCCCTCGGGAGGGTTGGGGAGGGGCTGTCTTACTTTCATTTCAGCTTAAACCCTTTCTTTTGCAGGCCTTCCTTGATGGCGTCCACATGCTCGTGGTTGCGCGTTTCGAGGCGCACGCGCAGCTCACAGGAGTTCACACTGTGGCTGGCTATGCCGCGCTCGTGATGCACGCTAAGCACGTTTGCGCCGAGCTTGGCGAGCACTTGGATTACCTCGAGCAGCTGTCCGGGCTTGTCGTCAAGCTCCATGGCGAGTGTGCAGATGCGTCCGTCCTTGTCGAGACCGCGATTGATGACGCGGTTCAGGATGTTCACGTCGATGTTGCCGCCGCTCACAAGGCAGACGGTCTTCTTGCCCTTGATGGGCACTTTGTTGAACATCGCCGCGGCAACGCTCACCGCTCCGGCACCCTCGGCTATCATCTTCTCCTCCTCCATGAGGCGCAGTATGGCGGCGCAAATCTCGTCTTCGGTTACAAGAGCTATTTCGTCGACGTACTTCGAGCAGATTTCGTATGTCAGGTCGCCCGGCGTTTTCACCGCTATACCGTCCGCAACGGTCGATACGCTGGCAAGAGTCTCGGGGTGATGGTCGCGTATGCTCTGGTACATGCTTGGCGCACCGGCGGCCTGGACGCCGTACACCTTGACGTCGGGCTTCAACGACTTGATGGCGTAAGCCACTCCGCTGATGAGTCCGCCGCCGCCGATGGGCACCACGACAGCCTCCAAGTCGGGCAGCTGGTCGAGCAGTTCAAGGCCGATTGTGCCCTGTCCGGCTATTACGTTGTCGTCGTTGAACGGGTGCACGAACGAGTATCCGTGCTCGTCGCGCAGCTGGAGCGCACGGTTGTAAGCGTCGTCATACACGCCCGGCACCAGGCAAATCTCCGCCCCTAAGCGGCGTGTGGCTTCCACCTTGCTGATGGGCGCGCCTTCAGGCAGGCATATTATCGACTTTATGCCGTTGCTTGTCGCGCCGAGAGCCACGCCCTGCGCGTGGTTTCCTGCGGAGCAGGCTATTACGCCTTTCGCCTTTTCCTCGTCGCTGAGCTGCGATATTTTGTAGTATGCGCCGCGCACCTTGAACGAGCCGGTGATTTGCAGGTTCTCGGGTTTCAGGTAAATGTCACTTTCCGGGTTAAGCTTAGGCGCGTGTACAAGGTCGGTCCGCCTAAGTATCTTACTAAGCACATATCGTGCTTTGTAAAGGTCGTCTAAATTGAGCATATTTTTCGTTTTATCAGATTTCTGTATGCAAATTTAGGCAAAATATCCGAGAGTTGTACTCGCGGAAGCCAAAATCTTTTTCTTTTTCATAAGAAATACGGACGGCAAACAACCGTTGTTTGCCGACGTGGAGGCCGCTGGGACACATCGTTCTGACGGTCCTTGCACTGTGTGTTGGCACATTATTCCTATGCGCTTCGTAATCTGTTGATTGCCAGAGGATTACCAGCGCAGTTCCAAAAGGCCGTCTTTCGCGTTGCAAAAGGTGGCCTTTTAGCGTGCAAAAGACGGCCTTTTGCAATGCGAAAGACCGTCTTTTGGAATTTAAGCGTTATCTTTGCTGCGGATAATATGTTGTTTATGAAAAAGAAATACGTCATAGCCATTGATTCAATGAAGGGCTGCCTCACGTCTGGAGAGGCCGGCGAGGCCGTGGCGGAAGCCGTAAGGCAGGCAGAGAGGGCTGCCGAAACGACTGTCTTCACCGTGACCGACGGCGGCGAGGGGATGCTGCGCGCATTCACCGAAGCACTGGGCGGCAGCGTCGAAAGGGCGTATGTGCACGACCAGCTGATGCGCCGCGTGTGGGTCGAATACGGCGTCGCGCCCGACGGCACGGCCATTATCGAGACGGCGCAGGCCTGCGGACTGACGCTTGTCGGCGAAGAGGAGCGCAACCCCATGCGTGCGACGACATACGGAGTGGGCGAACTCGTGGCGGCAGCCGTCAGCCGCGGATGCCGCAAGTTCATCGTAGGCTTGGGCGGAAGCGGCACGAGCGACGCTGGCATAGGCATGCTGCGTGCCCTCACGGACAGGTTCGCGCCGCGTGGCGGAACGGTGGACGACGCCCTCGACGGCGCGTTGGGGCAGTGTAGCTTTACGTTGGCGTGCGACGTAGACAATCCCCTTTGCGGCGCAGACGGCGCGGCTATGGTGTTCGCCCGGCAAAAGGGTGCCACGCCGGAGATGCTGCCCATGCTTGAAAACCGCGCCCTGCGGTTCGCCCGTGCGTCGGCCCGGCACTTCGGTTTCGACCGCTCTCATCGTCCAGGGGCAGGCGCGGCGGGTGGTCTCGGCTACGCCTTCATGCAATACTTGAATGCAGACGTGCGCCCAGGTGCCGACCTGCTGCTCGACTTCTGCGGCTTCGACGGTGCGCTCGGCGGCGCAACGTGCGTAATAACGGGCGAGGGACACGCCGACCGCCAGACGCTCATGGGCAAGCTGCCCGTGCGCGTAATGCTGCGCGCCAAGGCCAAGGGCGTGCCCGCATGGCTGCTGGCAGGGCGCACGGACGACAGGGGCGAACTGCTGAAGGCAGGCTTCGCCCGGGTGGAAAGCATAACGCCCGACGGCATGACGCTGGCCGAAGCCATGAAAAAAAACGTTGCTTTGGCCAACCTGCGCTCGGCTGTGGTTGAATTAATCAGAAACAATCAGGGCTGTTAAAGCAAAAAAATTACGTGAGTTCAGCATAAGGATAGCGTGTAAACAATCTCACTTCAAGCGGTCAATTGGTAATTGTCATTCCGCGCTCCGACGCGGAATCCAGTATAAAAGGGTGGAAATAACCAGGTTGTTAACACTGGATTCCGCGTCGGAGCGCGGAATGACAATTACCAACCGACCGCTTGAAAACGAAAAAACAAGTAGCTATACCCTTGTTAGAAGGGTTATTCCTTATAACTAACTCACATAAAATCCTTAACCGTTCAATCAATAAACTCGCCAACGAACGCCCCTACCCTCTCGGCATATTCTTGCGGATAGTCGTGGAAAGAACGCGCATGTGCGCATCCGGGAGTAATCCATATGCCGTTGAAACGGTGCGAAACGCCGTCCTCCGCCATGTGCATGGGGTTGGCGTTGTACAGCGGAAAGACCATCTGCGACGGCACGTAAGTGTCTGACGAGCCGTGGATGAAGAGCATCGGAGTGTCTTTCCTGCCCAGTTGGGCAAGCGGCGACGCCTCGCCGAACGACCATCCGTAGCGCAGTTTGCACAACGCGCTGGCGGCATAAAGCACAGGGAATGGCGGCAGACCGAACTGGTCGGCAAGTTGGCAGCGGAATTCGTCCCACACGGAGGTGTACCCGCAATCCTCGACAAAGCACCTGACGCTTGCCGGAAGGTTCTCTCCCGACACGTTCATCGTGGTGGCCGCGCCCATAGACACACCATGTACTACTATGCGCGGACGGCCTTCATTGGCGGCGAAGAGGCTGTCGGCCAGTCCAATCCACCGCATAACGTCCTCCCTGTCTTTCCATCCCATCTGTATGTCGGAGCCTTCACTAAGGCCGTGTGCGTGCAAGTCGGGCAGCAGGATGTTATAACCCATGTCGGCATATACCTTCGCTATGGGCAGCATACCGGCGTGGCTGTCCTTGTAGCCATGCACAAGCACTGCCGTGCGGCCGGCTGCGCTGTCGGCGCGGGCATATACGGCGTGGTGGCGTTCGCCGTCGGGCATTATGATAAAGGTGTCGCGCAGTGCTTTCACCGACTTCATGCTGTCAACCCAGTGGCGCATGTACGGGTATTCGGCGTACATCAGTGAGTAGCGTTTGGCCATGTCGCGTGCGTCGGCGGCAGGCGTAAGGGCGTAGTTGAGCATGTACCATGCCGCGCCGAAGGTGAGCAGCAACAGTGCGGCGAGCACCGAAGCGGCTGCCATGAGGGCTTTTTTCTTTGTTTTCATCATTGTTGATTGCTGGGTGTTTGGGGAGAACTGGGAGGACTGGAAGCTGTGGGAGAGCTGTGAAAAGGCAACGTATTTTTAATTTTTAATTGTTAATTTTTAATTTGTTTCACTTCCTGCTTGCCTCTATGCTGAACTCGCTTACGTTGGAAACTACGTCGTGGTTGCCTCTGACGGCATACACCCGGAAGGTCAGGCGGCCGTCCTTCAGCCGCTTGCCGGCCTTTACCATGGCCGTGTAACGCACGCCCTTGCCCGGCAGTATGCGCTCTACGTGGATGGTGTTTGATATGGTGACGTGCTTGTTCCCGGTAGTTTCGACAACTATGGGCTGCACGTCGTATACCGGCTCTCGCGACGTGTTGTATACCTCGAAGATTACCTTCGACAGCTCGCCGCCGTTCAACCGGCGGTCTTGGTTGTCGTCAACGAAGCGCGCGTTGCGCACCTCCAGCGGCTGCGCCGACGGCTTGTAGGGAGCGTGTATGTCGTCATGGCTCACCGAAGGAGTAACGTCGGTAGGGTGGGTCGCCGTGTAGTCGCCCGTATAGTCAGAGCCTTGGAAGTCGTAAAGCACGTCGTCACCGCCGCCCGTAGGGTCGAAGCCGCTCTCGTCTTCATAGCCGTAACCGTAATCCTGGCCGTCGTAGCTGTTGCCGCGCGTTGCCGCAGCGCGGTGCTCGCGGTATTTCTGTTCAAACCGTGCGTCGCTGTACGCCTGCTGCTCCTGCTCTTGCTTGTCGGCCTGCGCGCCCATTGCACCGCCCACTACGGCACCCCCGGCCATGCCTACAAGCGTGCCGATGTCGCTGCCGCGCGGTCCTCCGGTTATTCCGCCTGTGGCCGAACCGATTACCGAACCAAGCGTCGCGCCCGAGAATGCACCGGCACCCGTGTATGTACCGCAGCTGCTTAGAAGCGTCACTGCTGCGAGCGATAGTATGATATGTTTTTTCATAACCGTCTCATTATTGGTTGTATGCACTGCAAAATTACGCATTTTGTGTAATACGGCATTGCGGAAAGTCCTAAAAATGATAGGGAAAACCCTATTTCGGGAGTTTGGAAAGGAAGGCGGCTGACGGCAATTGTACAGTCCTTTTGTGATGTTTGGGCGGCTCACGGCCATATGTTCTTTCGCCGGAAAGGGACTTGTATGAAGACGGCAAATGCCCTTTAGCTAAAGCGTTGATAATCAGAGGGTTTGCAAAAGGCCGTCTTTTAGCTTCCAAAAGACGGCCTTTTAGCGTGTGAAAGGCGGCCTTTCGCATTGCAAAAGGCCGCCTGTACATCAATCATTGCATGTGCGTGTGTGCAGTATTGGTTTTTAACAGATTTTGTATCAGGTGTTACAAAAAAAATCAGCGGATTTCAGTTTGTTTTCAGAATTGCCGGATACTTTTGCACCAGAGACGGACGGAAAGCGTGGCGCAGGCCGCATCCGGGAGCATGGCCGGGTGGCATCCGGGCGTCTGTAATTAAGAAGGAAAATGATTATAAACCCTAAAAAACATGACGATTATGAAGACAAAGGAACTTATGAAATGGATGATGGCGTGTGCGTTCGGCGTGTTTGCCCTTACATCGTGCAGCGACGATGAAGAAGGCAAGGTGGTTGTGCCCGACGCGGCGACAAGGGCGTTCACCCAGAAGTATGCCGGCATAGGCCATGTTGAGTGGGACCGCGAGAAGGGCGGATACCTTGTGGCCGAGTTTTGGAAGGACGGCAAGGAACATGAAGCTTGGTTTGACGACAAAGGTGAGTGGTTTATGACCGAGGTAGACCACGGCCGCGATATCACAGGACTGCCCCAGGCGGTGCAGGACGGGTATGCGGCGACCAAGTATGCGCAGGACGGCTGGACTATTGACGACATCGACGAGATACAGCGCCCACAGTATGAGACCTTCTATATAATAGAGGTGGAGAAGCGTGGAGAGCCTGACTTCGACCTGTATTTCGACACCAACGGCACGCTGTTCCGTGAAGTGCGGGACGGCGGCGGAGACAACCACGGCGACTTTGTGGGCAACCGTGTGCCTACAGACATACAGTCGTTCATCGACGGGAAATATCCCGGGGCGAGGGTGGTTGACTTTGAACGCGAGCATGGCGGCTACGAGGTTGACATCATACACGAGGGCAAGAGCAAGGAACTGTGGTTTGACGCGCAGTACAACTGGGTGCAGACTACTACCGACGTGACACGCTCTTTGCCGGAGAACATCCGCCAGGCGGTGAAGGCGCAGTATCCGCACTATCGCATAGACGACTGCGAGCTTGTTGAGACTGCACAGGGAGAGACGTATTATCTCATTGAACTTGACGACTACTACATGGACTTGAGGGTGGAGCTTGACGGCACCATAACCGAGATTCCCGACTGATGAGTGCATTGATACACGGCCGGCGGAAGCGTTGCATACAGCTTCCGCCGGCCTTTGTATTGACTCGTTTGCAGGCCGCCTGTTGCCGGAGGCTTGCCGATATGCCGTCAGTCACACGCTAAAAGGCCACCTTCCGCATGGTGAAAGACGGCCTTTTACGATGCGAAAGGTGGCCTTTTATAAAGTGTCTGGCTGTCAGTGTGTTGTACGGATGCCAAATACCGCCGTACAGGATGCCCGATGCTTGTTTTTTAAATGTTAATTTCCGTCTGCCGAAGGAAGAAGGACTACGCCATCCTGCTTCATGCCGTCCATCATGATGCGCAGCGGACGGCTGAAGCGTACATGGCGCACGTACTTGGTTTCCTCCACCGCCGGCATGGCATCCAACACTTCTTTCTGGTATATTCCGTCGTTCTTGTACGTATTGACGGTGAAATATCCTACGCCGAAACTCGTAAGGTTCTGGAAGAAGTGGGTGCCTTGGCTCGGGTCAACGCGGTAGTTTGCCAGTCCGGCCTCGACTATTACGCGCGCCGCGCTGATGTGCGGCCATTTGACAGGAATGCCCAGCCAGTAATCGCTCGACCCCCAGCGCCCCGGCCCGATGAGCACGTAGTTCTTGCCTTCGGCCACGAACTTGCGGTTGATGCGTTCCACTTCGTCGGCTATGCGCGGGTTGTTCGATGCGGTGAAGTTGTCGTCCGTCTTGATGTAAACCACATCGACAACATCCTCGCTGATGCCGTGCCCGAGCGAGTTGTGCGAGCGCAGCAGGCACGCCGAGTCGTCGATTGAGGCCAGGTCTTCGTCAAGCACCTGCTTGCTGTCAACGATTGGGCGCATCTGCAGCAGGTAGAACTCGCCCGTGCGGTCGGCGTTGATGTTGCAGGCGAACTCTATCTCAACCGGCCTTCGCATTCCTTCCGCCCCGTATTTCATTGACATCTGCATCAGTTCGGGCAAAGGGAACACTCCGTGTTGCAACACTCCGCAGAACGAGATAATCTTACGGCCGCCCTCGTAGATGCCGTCGCGTATTACCTGGTCATACGGGTCGTATGTCGATGCGATGTAGTTAAGTGAACCGTCCTTGTCGGCATCCTTCACTTTCAGCTTCAGGATGTTGAATCCGTCGTCCACCTTGAAGTCGCCGCCAACGTCCTTCATGTCGAGCGCATAGAACTGGGTCTGCGTCTGGCGCAGGGCTATCTCCATCTCGCTGGTCTGCAACACCTGCGTCGGATGGTACGGACTTACGCGCAGCGTCTGCCCTCCGTCCACGATATACTTGCCCAGTCCGAGCGCAAGGCTGGCTATTCCCTCCTCCGAAGTCTCGTCGCCTATGGGGTAATAGTTGATTGAACGCAGCACGCCCGATATGTTGGGATAATACTTGTCGCCGTACTGTTTGCCTACGACTTCCTGCAAGATGACGGCCATCTTCTCCTGGTCGATGACGTTGCTCGTGGCCGTCATGTACGCCTTAGAGTCCTTGTAGTACACCGATGCGTAAACGCTCTTTATGGCTGCGGCCAGCATTTGCAGCATCTGGTATTTGTCTTCGAGGTTCGGAATCATGTAAGTGGAGTAGATTCCGGCGAACGGCTGGTAGTGTGAATCTTCCAAGAGGCTCGACGAGCGGATGGCAATCGGCCTGTCGGTAGCCTCGAAGAAGGTGAAGAAGTCGGCTATGTACTTGTCCGGCAGCTGGGCGCGGAGGAAGTGCTTGAGGATTTCCTCGTCGCTGGCGTCGCTCAAGGCGATTTTGTAAAGCTTGTTGCTCTCCATGAACTGGTCGAACACATCGGTGCACAATACCACCGTCTTGGGTATTGACACGCTTACCCCTTCGCGCTCGTTGAACTCGGGATGCTTCTTTATTATGCTGTCGAGGAAGGCCAGTCCGCGGCCTTTTCCGCCGAGCGAGCCTTCGCCTATGCGTGCGAAGTGGGCGTAACGGTCGAACTTGCCGCGGTCGAACACGGCCACGACACCGATGTTTTTCATGTGGCGGTACTGTACGATGGCGTCGAAGATGATTCTTCGGTGCTGGTCAACGTCCTGTAGTTTGTGCCACGTTATGTTCTTCAGGAACTCCGACACGGGGAATATCGCCCTGGCGCAGAGCCACCGGCTCATGTGGTTGCGCGATATGTGGTAGAGCATCGAGTCGTAAGGTATCTTGAATATGTTGTCCTGAAGCTCCTTCAAAGTGCGCACGCGCATCACTTCCTCGTGTGTCTTCGGGTCGCGGAAGATGAAGTCTCCGAAGCCCATGTGCTCCTCCATGATGTCGCGCAGGTCAATGCTCATGGCCTTGGAGTTCTTGTCTATGAAGTGGAAATGCTCCGCCTCGGCCTTGGCGCGGTTCTCGCTTTCGCTGCTCTGGAGGATTAGCGGTACATATTCGTTGCGCTCGCGGATGGCGCGTAGCAGTTTGAGGCCGGCCTCGGCATCCTTCTCTCCATCCTTTGGAAAGCGGCAGTCGGATATTACGCCGAGTGTGTTGTCGGCGTATTTTTCGTAGAGTTCCATAGCCTCTTCGTATGTACGGGCGAGCACCACCTTTGGCCTTCCCCTCATTCTGAGTGCCGCGCTGTGCGGATTGAGTGCCTCGGTGGAGAAATGCTGACTCTGTGCGAGGATGTAGCCGTAGAGCATCGGCAGCAGCGAAGAGTAGAAGCGGATGCTGTCTTCCACGAGGAGAATCATCTGTACGCCTGCCTCGGCTATGTCGTGTTCTATGTTCATCTTGTCCTCGATGAGCTTTATGATTGACATGATGAGGTTGGTGTTGCCCAGCCAGCAGAACACGTAGTCGAAAATCGACAGGTCTTCGTTCTCCATGCGGCGCGTTATGCCGTGGGAGAAGGGCGTGAGCACGACGCAGGGAATGTCAGGAAACTTGGCCTTAATGTCGCGCGCCACGGTGAATGCGTCGTTGTCGGCATTGCCGGGCATACATATTACAAGGTCTATGCTCGTGGCGGCCAGCACGTCGGCGGCCTCCTCCGTGGTGCTCACCTGCGTGAAGGTGGGCGGATAGCGCATGCCAAGCTCCGTGTATTCGTTGAAGATTTTTTCGTCTATGCGGCCGTCGTCTTCGAGCATGAAGGCGTCGTAGGGGTTGGCTACGATGAGCACGTTGAAGATGCGCCGTGTCATGAGGTTCATGAACGTTACGTCCTTCAGGTAGAATTTGCTCCACTGCTGCGGTGTGTTTTCACTCATATCGGTACATGTAAGTTTGTTTTTCCTTTAACAGGTATATACCTGCAAATATACGGAAAATATCCGAAAACAGTGCAACTTGCAGCCGTTTTTATGGCATGGGTTGGCGGACACGTTTGTAAAAGGCCGTCTTTTAGCGTGTAAAAGACGGCCTTTTAGCGTGCGATTCATGGCCTTTTGGAATGCGAAAGACGGCCTTTCGCATTTCATCCGATGATTTTTCCGTCGAACAGGCGTATTGTCCTGTGGGCTATTTGCGCGTCGTGCTCGTTGTGGGTCACCATCACTATGGCCGTGCCTTCTTGGTTAAGCTCGGTCAAGAGGCGCATCACCTCCGCGCCGTTCTTCGAGTCCAGGTTACCCGTAGGCTCGTCGGCGAGGATTAGTTTCGGCCCGAACACCACGGCACGGGCTATCGCCACGCGCTGCTGCTGACCTCCCGAGAGCTGGTGGGGAAAGTGTTTCGCCCTGTGGCTTATGGCCATGCGCTTCATCACTTCCTGCACTTTCTGCTTCCGTTCGGCGCGCCCCACGTTGAGGTAGGTCAGCGGCAGCTCGATGTTCTCTTCCACGTTAAGCTCGTCAATGAGGTTGAAGCTCTGGAACACGAAGCCTATTTTGCCCTTCCTTATCCCCGTGCGGTCTTTCTCTTTGAGGCTTGCCACCTCCTGATTGTCGAGCCAATACTGCCCGGATGTAGGGTTGTCGAGCAGTCCGAGGATGTTAAGCAAGGTTGACTTGCCGCATCCTGACGGGCCCATTATTGCTACAAACTCGCCGTCTTCTACGTTGAACGACACATTGTCAAGCGCAATCGTCTCCACCTCTTCTGTGCGGAACGACTTGCAAAGGTTCTCTACTTTTATCATTTTTATTGAGTTTAGCAGCCCCTCCCGGCCTCCCCTTGGGGGAGGAGCTTGGTTTGTCTTGTCGTATTTTCTGTCCCCTCCCCACTGGGGTGGTAGGGAGGGGGCTCTCATTCATCCTTTAGATACTTCACGGGATTGCCGTTGGCGGTGCGGTAGGCGTCGGCTATTACCGTGGAGGCGATGACTATTAGTACCGCAACAACGCCCAAGATGAACAGCCAGAGGCTCATGCCGGCCTTCACGCTGAAGTCTTCGAGCCACTTGTTTGCCACCCATCCGGCGGCCGCCGCGCCTACGATTGATGCCGGAACGGCCGCCACAAGCACGCCGCGCAGCATCAGGCGCAGCACGCTGACGGTGCTTGCGCCATTCACCTTGCGTATGGCTATCTCCTTGCTTCGCCGCTGCATCTCGTCGTTAATGTAGCCTATTAAGCCTAAAAGGGCGATGAGCAGGGCGCATAGTCCGGCTATGATGACCGCTGAACGGAAGTTCTTTACTCCGTCATACCACGTGTCAAGCTGCCTCTTGTAGCTGTCAACGATGACCGTCTTGCCGGGGTACAGCCGCGCGAGACGCCGCTGCACGGCCTGCATGTTGTCTGCCGTCAGGTCGTGGAACTTCACGAGCAGGTAGCTGATATAGCCTCCGTAAGGGTCGGAGTAGAACATCATCGTGGGGCGGTCGTCATCGTCGAGCGCGGTGTTGGGGCGGTACTTGTCGTATATTCCAACGATGGTGAACAGGTCGTTATAGTCTTGGCTGTGCTCCGTCACGAGTATTTTGCGGCCTATTACGTCGTTCCAGCCCTTAGCGTTCTTGAGCTTTCGGGCGAAGTCGGGGCTTACCATGACCTCGCGTAGGCTGTCACTGTGGGCGTTGAAGCCGCGCCCTTGCAGTATTTTCACGCCCGTAAGGCTGAAGAAGTTGTCGCCCGTCATGTACAGGTCGTGGGCGTTAAACAGCTCTTCTCGCGTCTCCGGGTCAACCACGTTGTTGCCGCTGCCCTGGTCGAACATGGGGTATGTCACCGGCGTCCACGCCTCCACTTCGGTCATCTTGCCGAGTTCGGCCACCATGGCGCGGCGTTCCTCGCCCTTTATTTGGTTGATATTGACGAGCGCGAGACGGTCATATTCATAGCCGAGGTCGAAGTCCAGGAGCGTGGTGTACTGCCTGTTCACCACAAGGAGCAGGCATACAAGGAAGCTGACGAACACGAACTGCACGGCCAGCAGCGCCATTTTCCACCGCCGGCGGTTCTCCGTGAAGCCGCGGAAGGCCGTCGTCACGGGCACGGCGTTGTACATCTTGCCGGGCAATATGGCGCTGATTATGAACACAACGACCAGCAAACCGGCGAGGAAAAGCACGCCTTTGTTGGTGAACAGGGCCGTAGCCGGGGCGTCGAGCAGCGTCTCTATTGAGCCTTTGCAGACATATATTAGCGCGGCGGCCAGCACCAACGACAGCACAATATGCACCGAAGTCTCGGCCACGGTGATGCCGAATATGGTGCGTGGCATCGCTCCGTAGCACTTTCTTACGGCCATTTCCTTGGCACGGGTCACGGTGTTTCCCATCACGATTAGCAGGTAGTTGAGCACGCTGGCGGCCAAAACCACAGCCGCAAGGATGAGCATCACGAGGTACATCTGCTTCGAGTCGCTGTTCTCGTAGTGGTATTTTGACACCGGGGTGAACTTCAGCGCATAGTCGATGTTGTCCTTTTTCAGCTCCGCCATGAGCTTGTCTACAAGCTGTTTTACCGTCGCGTCAAACTCGCCCAGCTCCGGGTGACACCCCGGACTGACCTTTATGAACGAGCGGTAGCGGTCGTTTCCCATCAGGTTGTCCTGCCCGTCGTAGCTGAACCAGCGTTGCGTCGCCATGGAGAGCATCACGTCATAGTCGTGGAACGTAGAGTTCCAAGGGTAGTCTTCGTACACTGCGCCGACCGTCATAACCAGTCCCGGAATGGTGGTACACTCAAGCTTGCGGCCCACAACGTCGCCGCCCATGCGCTCGGCCATCGTCCGCGACACAAGGCAGTAGAACGGTTTTGCGAGCGTTTCGTCGGCGTCGCCCTCCAGTATTTTGGTCGGGAACACCTTGAAGAAGCACGAGTCCACTATGTAGACATTGCCCTTCACGCGCCGCTCCGTGTCCATCTTCATCTCCTCGTCCAAGCAAAGAGGGTTTATTCTCGTGGCAACGGTGATTTGCGGCAGGTGCTTTTTCAGCAGCGGAGCCACTCCTCCGGGCGTGTTGCCGTACAACACGTCGGGGTCGGAGCCTCTCCGTATCACCTCGCTAATGCGGTAGATGCGGTCGTGGTCGGGGTAACACGTATCGTATTCGTGCTCGTACCACAGCTTTGCGATTAGCACCGAAGCCAGCGCGAAGCCAACGCCGAGGCACAGTATTTTTACGAAATTGTGCTGTCCTCGCCGCGGAATGTTCTTTAATGCGTTGATAAAATTGTTCATATTTACGGTTATGCGGTTTTACGGTGAAGTTTGCCGCGTTGCCAGCCCTTGTAGGGACATAATTCATTATGTCCGCACGCCTCATAGAGGCGTATTTTAAGAGGTTATGGCGTGTAGATGCGTTTTTTCAAAACGCGCGGACATAATGAATTATGTCCCTACAAAGGGTGTTAGTCCCGGCATGTTGTCATCATTTTCTGCCATTTCTGTAATGTCTTGATTATCAATATGTTATTTCCAGTTTTGCAAAAGGCCGTCTTTTGGCCTCTAAAAGGTGGCCTTTTACAGCCTGAAAGGCCACCTTTTGCAATGTGATTAACGGCATATGAGCCCCCACCTAACCTCCCCGAGGGGAGGGATTTGGTTGTTTTTGTTTATTAACTATCATGTTTGTTTATTGTTCTGCATCCTTTCTCCTCCCCTCGGGGAGGTTGGGAGGGGGCTTCCGTTGAGGTCGGGAGGGGGCTGTTTCCCTACTCTTGCTTTATATTCTTCACCGGGTTTTCGCCAGCCGCAATCCAGCTCTGCACGGCCACGGCGGCGTAGCTTATTAGCAGGACGATGAGGCCTGCCACTATGATGTACGGCCACCACGTGATGCGGTAGCTGTATTGCGCTATCCAATCGCTCATGAAGTGAACGATGATTGGCACGGCTATTACGAACGCTATGCCTACATACAGAAGGAAGGAGCGTATTAAGCGGCGGCGCACTTGGTTGCCCGTAGAGCCGAACACCTTGCGTATGGCTATTTCCTTGGCCCTTTGCTGGATGAAATATGTTGACATTGCGACCAGCCCCAAGAGCGAGATGATGATGGCGACGAAGGCGAATAGCGAAACAATCTTTGACACGCGCAGCTCCTGTTCGAAGCGTTGCTCTATCTGTTTGTCGATGAACGGCGGCGTGCTTTCGTCCACATCCTCGCGGTACACCTCTTTATATATGTCCTTGATTTGCGTGTATGCCTCCACTAGGTTGCCCTCTACGAGGATTGATATGTTGCGCGGCTGAATTATTTTGTTGCATACCAGCACGATGAGTCCTCTTATGTCCTGGCGTACGTCGCGCACTTTGAAGTCGTTTATAATGCCTCCGTACCTTGGATTGCCGCCAAAAAGCAACGGCATAATGCCGAAACGGCCGCTGGTATGCGCCGAGTTAGGCTCCATCTGGAGGTATTGCAGAGACTTGCCGTTGAGGTAAACTATGCTGTCTCCCTTCACGTTAAAGTCCTTTTTCACGGTTATGCCGTAGATTTTCATTATCTCCGGCGTGCCCGTTATTACGTTGAAGGTGCTCTTCTCCTCGTCGCCCTCGAATTGCACGGACGGGTCGCCGCCGCCATTGGCAGGTGTTCCGTTGGACAGGGCAATGCTCTTTACGAAAGGCAAGGTGCGCAACCGGTCGGCGAATTGCCCGGAAGGGTCTCTGTCTGAGCCGTAGTTCAGTTTCAGGCTGATGATGTTCTCGGTGTTAAAGCCCAGCGGAGCTTTGGTAAGATGCTGCATCTGGCTCGCCATGATGAATGCGCAGGCCAGCATGACGATGGTGATTACATTCTGCACGGTTATGAAAACGCGCGAGAAGAGCATCTTGGTCTGCTTGCGGAACGTGCCGCGCACCACCTCGATTGGCTTCACCCGTGACAGTATTGTGGCTGGAAGCACGCCTGCAAGGACGCTCACCACGAGCACGAAAGCCGCTATAATGCCTATGCTTGAGGGCGTGAGCAGCAGCGCAAGGTCAATGCGGGTGTCGAGCAGGCGGTCGGCATACGGGGCGCAGACGCAGGCCAGCGACACGGCGAAAAGCAGCGACACGGCGCACATCACGAGCGATTCGGTGAAGAGGTTGACGCTGATTCTGCCCTTGTTGCAGCCGAAGAGGCGGCGCGTAGCCATCTCTCTTGCGCGGTAACCGGCCTGCGCAACGGTAAGGTTTACGTAGTTCATTATGGAGAAAAGCAGTATTACCAGGCCCACGGCGAAGAGCACCCTGACCAGCGTAAGGTTGCCAAGGTGCAGGCCGGAGTATGTGCCGAGCCCTGAAAAATACAGCCTGTCGAGGCGAGTTATGGTAGGACGCATGTCGCGATTAAGCTCGCTGAACATCTTTTCAACGTCCTTTTGCTTGGCTTCGAAGTCGCTGCCCTCATGCACACGGACGAACAACGAGGCTTGCAGATAGTTGGCTACTTGGTGGAAATACTCGTCCTTGTTTGCCTTGTTGGTGCAGAAGGAGAAGTCGATTATTGCGTCGATGTCCTTGTCGATGATGGTGTTGTCGAAGTCTTTGACCACTCCCGACACGCGGAAGTGGCTGTTGTCGGCCGTCGTTATGTCGCGTCCTACGGCGTTGGACGTGCCGAACAGGCGGCGCGCGAAGCTCTCCGTCAGCACGATGTTGCCTTTCTGCATGAGGCAGGTGGCGCGGTCGCCGTAGAGAAGGGGGAAGTCGAACATTGAGAAGAACGTCGAGTCAGCCTCCATCACGTCAATGTTGACAAAGCCGTCGTTATCCTTCAGTTTCATCTTTTCAGTCGTGAAGCCGCACGTAAGCTCCACTTCGGGGAACCTGTCGCGCAGGTATCGCAGGGCGATGTGGTGGCAGTTGGCTGTCTTGTTGCCGTCGCCTGCCTCCAAACCGACGTTGTATATGCGGTCGGCCTTGCTGTGCTGGCGGTCGATGCTGTACTCTTGCCATGTGTATAGGCCGATGATGATGACGAACATCAGGCTGACGGCCAGTCCGAACACGTTTACCGCCGTGTACGCCTTGTTCCGCGAGAGGAACGTGAAGTAGCTTTTAAGGTTGAAGTTGGTCATGTTCTATGTGATTTTGAAGCCCCCTCCTGACCTCCCCGAGGGGAGGAATTTGGTAGCTTGTGTTTATTGATATATAATGTTTACTTATTGTTCCGCATCCATTCTCCTCCCCTCGGGGAGGGTGGGAGGGGGCAGCTGTTAAACCTCTAGAATAACAATCGCGTTCTAAAAGGCCGTCTTTTGGCTTCTAAAAGGTGGCCTTTTGCAGCCTGAAAGGCCACCTTTTGCAATGCGATAAACGGCATATGAGCCCCCTCCTAACCTCCCCGAGGGGAGGAATTGGGTTGCTTTTGTTTATTAACTATCATGTTTATTTATGGTTTTGCATCTTGTCTCCTCCCCTCGGGGAGGTCGGGAGGGGGCTTCCGTTGAGGTCGGGAGGGGGCTGTTTCCCTACTCTTGCTTTATATTCTTCACCGGGTTTTCGCCAGCCGCAATCCAGCTTTGCACGGCTACGGCGGCGTAGCTGATTAGCAGGACGATGAGGCCTGCCACGATAATGTACGGCCACCACGTGATGCGGTAGCTATATTGTGAGAGCCAGTCGGCCATGAAGTGAATGATGATTGGCACGGCGATGACGAACGCTATGCCTACATACAGCAGGAAGGAACGTATAAGGCGTGTGCGGATTTGGTTGCCCGTAGAGCCGAACACCTTGCGTATCGCGATTTCCTTAGCCCTTTGCTGGATGAAGTACGTTGACATTGCGACAAGCCCGAGCAGCGATATTACGATGGCGACGAAGGCGAAGAGCGTCACGATTTGCGTTGTGCGCCGCTCCTGCTTGAAGTGGCCCTGCACACATTTGTCAACGAACGGCGGCGCGCTTTCGTCCACATCCTCGTGGAACAAATCTTTGTACACCTTCTTGATTTGTGCGTAAGCCTCCACAGGGTCGCCCTCCACGAGGATTGAAATCTCCCAAGGTTCTTCCACCTTGTTGCATACTTGCACGAGCGTAGGGTGCCGTTCCTCGAGTATGTTGCGTAGACGGAAGTCGTTGAGCACGCCTCCAAACTGCGCTCCCTGGTGGAAGCAGTTGAAGCAAATCTGGTCGTAGCGGCTGCCAAGGTGCGTGTCAGTAGGCTTCATCTGCAGTCCCTGCAAGGCCAGGTCGTTAAGGTAGACTATGCTGTCGCCCTTGGCGTGCAGGTCGTTTTTCGGCGTAAGACCGTATATGCGCATCATTTCATGGGTGCCGCTGATGAACTGGAACGACCATTCGCGCTTCTCTCCTTCAAACGTTATGGTGCGGTTGTTGCCGCCGTTGGCCGGCGTTCCCATTGACGGGGCTACCGCCTTGACAAACGGCAGGGCGCGCAGGCGGTCCTCAAACTCGCCCGAATGCCGGCTGGTATAGTCGTCGGGGTACTCTATGCAGATGATGTTCTCGGTGTTGAAACCCAGCGGCGCTTTCGCGAGATGCAGCATCTGGAGCGACATGATGAGTGCGCAGGCCAGCATGGCGATGGTGATTACGTTCTGCACTGTTATGAATACGCGCGAGAAGAGCATCTTGGTCTGCTTGCGGAACGTGCCGCGCACCACCTCGATGGGCTTCACTCTCGACAGTATTGTGGCAGGAAGCGCGCCTGCGGCAATGCTCACAATGATGATGAATGCAGCCGTTATGGCAACTGTAAGCGGGCTGGCGAGCACGCCGAGGTCGAGCTTCGTGTCCAATAGTCGGCCTGCGTAAGGCGCGCAGACGCAGGCCAACGCCACAGCGATGACGAGCGACAGCAGGCACATTACCAACGACTCCATGAACATGTTGGCGCCGACCGCGCCCTTCTGGCAACCGAAGAGGCGGCGCGTAGCCATCTCCCTTGCCCTGTAACCGCTCTGGGCTACGGTCAGGTTGACGTAGTTCATTATGGAGAAGAGCAGGATTACCACGCCGACGGCGAACAAAATCTTAACCAAAGTGAGGTTGCCCGTCTGCATGAGGAATGCGTCAAGGCCCGAGAAATACAGCTTGTCTAAGCGCGTAAGGATAGGATGGTAGCCCGGCCAGAACGTCTGGAAGAACTCGTCAACGTCTTTCTGCTTGTCCGCGAAGTCGCAGCCTTCGCGCACCTGGACGAACGATGCCGCGCCGGTTATGTTCACCATGTTGGGGAAATACTCGTCTTTGTTGGCGGCGTTGTTTGTATATGAGAAGTCGATTACGCCCTCGATGTCCTTGTCGATGATTGTGTTGTTGAAGTCCTTGACCACTCCCGTTACGCGGAAATGCCGGTTCCCGGCGGTCGTCACGGTGCGTCCAACAACGTCGTCAGTGCCGAAGAAGCGGCGCGCGAAGCTCTCCGTCAGCACGATGTTGCCCTTTTGGGCTAGGCAAGTGGCGCGGTCGCCGTGCAGAAGGGGGTAGTCGAACATGGAGAAAAACGTCGAGTCGGCCTCCAGTACGTATAGGTTTACGAAGTTGCCGTTGTCCTTCAGCTTCAGTCCTCCTGCCGTAAAGCCGCATGTCTGCTCTATTTCCGGGAAGTGGGAGCGCAGGTAACGCAGCACCCCGTGGTGGCAGTTGGCCGTGCGCCATGCGCCTTCGTCCATGTTGAGCCCTATGTTGTAGATGCGCTTCGCCTTGCTGTGCTGGCGGTCAACGCTGTACTCCTGCCACGTGTACACGCCTATTATGATGACGAACATCAGGCTGACGGCCAGTCCGAACACGTTTACCGCCGTGTACGCCTTGTTCCGCGAGAGGAACGTGAAGTAGCTTTTAAGGTTGAAGTTGGTCATGTTCTATGCGATTTTGAAGCCCCCTCCTGACCTCCCCGAGGGGAGGAACTTGGTAGCTTTGTTTATTGATATATAATGTTTACTTATTGTTTCGCATCCATTCTCCTCCCCTCGGGGAGGTCGGGAGGGGGCTGCTGTTTAACCTATTGATTATCAATCGCTTTCTAAAAGGCCGTCTTTTGGTCTCTAAAAGGTGGCCTTTTGGCCTGCAATTGATGGCCTTTTACAGCCTGAAAGGTGGCCTTTTGCAGCCTGAAAGGTGGCCTTTTGCAGCCCCACCCAACCTCCCCAAGGGGAGGTTGGGATTACTCTTGCTATTTGTATACTTATTGTGACAACTTTATTTATGTTCATATAGCCAACAAATCAAGCTTGAGCCTCCCCTTGGGGAGGTTTGGAGGGGCTTCATTCCAGCACCAGCACGTCGTTGTCCTTGTACCCCTCGTAGCCGCTGACTATCACCCGTTCGCCCGGTTCCAAGCCTTCAAGCACCTCGTAATACTGGGGGTTCTGGCGGCCTATGCGTATGTTGCGGCGGTACGCCTTGCGGCCTTCCTTGTCGAGAACGAATATCCACGAGCCGCCAGTAACGCTGTAGAATGTTCCCTTGGGTATGATTATGGCCTTCTTGGCTTCGCCTAATTGCAGGTCGACGTAGTACGTCTGACCCGTGCGTATGTTCTTAGGCCGCTCGCCGGTGAACACGAAGTCTATTTTGAAACGCCCCTCGCGCACCTCCGGGAATACCTTGCGCACGCGCAAAAGATACTTCTTGCCGTTCTGCTCGAACGTGGCTTGCAGCCCCGTATGCACGCGGTCGATGTAATGTTCGTCAACCTGCGCCTCCACCTTGTAGTCGCTCAGGTCGTTGACTACGCCCACCTTCTGCCCCGGCGATATGCTCTGGCCCAGCTCAACGTCGAGCAGGCCGATTTCGCCGTCGATGGTCGAGCGCACGTCCAGCTTCGCCTTGCGCTCCCGCACCAGCTCGACGTTCTTGCGCATGGAGGCCAGGTCGCTCGACATCTGCGCCACCTGGGCGCGGTTAAGTTCCTTGGTCTTAGCCAGGCGCTGCTGTATTAACTCGTTCTTCTGCACCGCCAGCTCGTAGTCTTCCTTTGCTTTAAGGTACTCTTCGCGCGAGTTCAGCTCCTCCTTGTACAGAGCCTCCTGGTGGTTGAAGGCTCGCCGCTTGGCCTGCACGTCCATTTTGAGCTGCAAAGCCTCGTTGCGGTTATTAAGGTTGTCCTGCTCCAAGGACAGCTGCGTGCTGCGCAGCATGTTCTGTTTCTCGGCCAGCTCGCTCTCGGCGTTGAGTATTTGCAGGTCGAGGTTTGAGTTGTTGAGGCGTATTATGACGTCGCCTTTCTTCACATGCGCGCCCTCTTCGAGCACCTTTTCAAGCACAACGCCGCCCTCTTCGGGCGAAATCTGCACCACCTGGATGGGCACTACGCTGCCGTCTACGCTCACATAGTCGTCAAACTGCGCGTCCTTGACCTCGCCTATGCTAAGTCCGCGGCTGTCAACGCGCAGGGTTGACGAGAAGTTTCCAAGCGTGAGCCACACCAATACGGCCACTACAGCCGCGCCGCCGATGACGAGTGGGCGGTATCTTTTCGGTATGCGGTACTTCTTTTGTTCTAATTTGATGTCCATAACGGTTCGTTGTTGATGTAATAGTTTACAAGTCTTTGCTTTATTGCGGCCATCATCTGCATTTGCAGCAGCGTGATGCGGCTCTCAAGATAGGTCTGTGACGCCTCGTGGAGGTCGAATGTTGAGAGCATCCCTTCCTCATATTTGCGGTACGACAGGCGGTAGGCCAGTGAGTCGGAGGCCGCCTTGCGCTCCATCTGCCGCTGCTCGCGGACGTATCCCTCATAGTCGGTTACGGCCTGCCGGGCGTCGTCCTCCAGCTTGCGGCGCGCGTCTTCAATGTCGAGCCGCGCCAAGTGGTAGTCGGCCTTGGCACGCTTCACGCTGCGCCAGGAGCTCGGCGAGAACAGGGGTATTGACAAGGTGACGTAGACATACTCGCCAAGATTGTTGCGCATCTGCGCCCGGAAGCCGTCGGCAGACATTCCGCTGGTAAGGTTCTTGTAGTAACTCGTAGATACGCCGCCGCCCAAATAGAGCGAAGGCAGCAGCGAGGCGCGCTGCATCTTCCAGTTGAGGCGCGCCGTCTCGGCGTCGGCTTCGGCTATGGTGACGTCGGGTTTGGCGGCGATGGCCGAGTAGTCGATGGCCTCGTGGCCGGGTATGGCGCAGGGCTTGGCGGCGAAGAGCGTGTCAAGCGGCAGCTGCTCGGAGGCCGGATAGTTCATGGCCGACTTCAGGGCGAGCACCGCCAGGCGCGCCGTGTTGCGCTGGTGAAGCAGGTTGTAGTCGTCTTCGGCCACCTGGCTCTCCATCTGCACCACGTCGGGGCGGCTCTTCTCGCCCAGCTCGTAGAGGCGGCGCGTCTTGTGGAGCAACGCCTGCGAGTCGTTGAGCTTGGCCTGCATGAGGCTGATTGACTTAATGGCGTAGACGGCTTCGACGAACTTCTGCATAATGTCTATAGCCTTGTCGTCCTGTGCCTTCTGGATGGCTGTGGCCGAGGTGCGCTTCGCCAGCCGCGCTTTTCGCAGCGCGTTCCACGTCTGTCCGCCGTCGAAGAGCGGCATGGAAGCCGTCAGCTGGTAGTAGTTGTTGAACGTCGTCACATTATTATATGTATTGGTCTCCGGGTCAATGTTGCGTCCCCAGTTGTACTGTCCGCCAACCTGCGCCGACACGCCGGGCAGGAAGTCGAGCAGGGCCGTGCGGTAGTCTACGCGCTTCTGCCTCTGCTCAATGTGTTGCCTGCGCACCTCAGTGGAGTGTTCCAGCGCATAACTGACGCACCGGTCGAGCGTCCATGCCTGCTGCGCCGTGGCCGCCACGGGGGCTGCGAGGCTCAAAAGTATTATGGAAATAGTCGTCTTCATACGCCAATATAAATGCCAAAACCGTGCCAAAAAGCGTAAACGGCTGACCGTGAGGAGGTTATATGTAAAAGCGTGCTTGGCGTATTGTCTAATAATTAGACAACGGTGACAAATAATTGGACAGTGAAAGAGCCCCTCCAAACCTCAACGGAAGCCCCCTCCCAACCTCCCCGAGGGGAGGAGATAGGATGCAGAGCCATAAATAAACACAATAATCAATAAACTAAAGCAACCCAATCCCTCCCCTCGGGGAGGTTGGGAGGGGGCTTATATGCCGTTAATCGCCTTGCAAAAGACGGTCTTTTAGCGTGCGAAAGGCCACCTTTTAGAGCCTCAAAGACGGCCTTTTGCAAAGCTGTTTGTAAGATGTTGATAATCAAGCGATTACAACAGTGTCTCCTCCAAACCTCACATGAAGCCCCTCCAAACTTCCCCAAGGGGAGGCTTCTGATTACTTTTACAGCAGAAAAACATATTATTTTATCCGTCAAAGCAAACCTGAGCCTCCCCTTGGGGAGGTTTGGTGGGGCTTCGTGGAAGTTCGGGAGGGGCTTTTTTGTCTGAAAAGTCGGCCGCTGTTTGCGTTTTTCGCCGTAATAAACTACTTTTGCACCACGATGAAACAAGGAACTATCCTAATAGCGGACGACAACCGCAACATACTGACTGCAGTCAAGGTGCTGCTCGAAGACACGTTCGAGCGCATCGTGGCCGTGGCTAACCCGGGCAACATTCCCGCTCGCCTGCGCGACGACAAGCCCGACGTGGTGCTGCTCGACATGAACTTCCAGAGCGGCGTTAACAACGGCAACGAGGGCCTGTACTGGCTGCGCCAAATCAAGAAACTTAGGCCGCAGGCGCAGGTGGTGCTCTTCACGGCCTACGCCGACATCGAACTGGCCGTCACGGGACTGAAAGAGGGGGCGGCAGACTTCGTAGTCAAACCGTTTGACAACGCCAAGCTGCGGGCTGTTTTGACCGATGCCTACCGCAAGGCGCAGCCACAAAAGGGAGCGGCTGGCCGTAGCGAGAGCCGTATGCTGTGGGGAGCGTCGCCCCGTATGCTCGACCTCAAGGCCACGGTGGAGAAGGTGGCGGCCACCGACGCCAACATATTGATTACCGGCGAGAACGGTACGGGCAAGGAAGTGTTGGCAAACGAAATACACAGACTGTCCCGACGGGTGGCTGCCAAGATGCTACCCGTAGACATGGGAGCAATAACCGGCACGCTGTTTGAGAGCGAACTGTTCGGTCATGTGAAAGGAGCATTCACCGACGCGAAGGCCGACAAGCCCGGAAAATTCGAGCTGGCCGACGGCGGAACGCTGTTTCTCGACGAAATAGGAAACCTCGACTACGCCCTCCAGGCCAAGCTCCTGACGGCCCTGCAACGGCGCAGCATAGTGCGCGTGGGCGGCACGAAGGCCATTCCCATTGACGTAAGGCTGGTTTGCGCCACCAACCGCGACCTGCAACAGATGGTAGTCCGGGGCGAGTTCCGCGAGGACTTGCTCTACCGCATCAATACAATACACCTGCACCTGCCGCCCCTGCGCGAGCGCAGCGAGGACATTCCGGCGTTGGCGAGGCTCTTCCTCGGCCGCTACGCCACGATGTACAACAAGTCCGAAATGAGCTTTACGCCCGATGCCGAGCGCAAAATGAAGGCTCTGCCGTGGTACGGAAATATACGCGAACTGCAACACGCGGTGGAGAAGGCGGTAATACTTAGCGACGGAACGGTAATCGGCGAAGACGGCATAAGCGGCGAAACGCCCCTGCGCGAAAAACCTTTGGAGGAGGTGCAGACCATCGACGAGATGGAGAGCAGGCTAATCGGCAAGACTATCCGCGACTGCGGGGGCAACCTCTCGCAGGTGGCGGCGAAGCTCGGGGTGACGCGACAGACGCTGTACAACAAAATAAAGAAGTATGGACTTTAGTTTTCTCGCCCTCGTCGGGGCGGTTGTTGTGCTGGCCGCGGCCTGTTTGTGGCAGTGGCGCAGGTACAGGAAGACGGTGAAGAAGGTGGCTTTCCTCTTCAACGCCTTGGACAACGGCGACTACACCTTCCACTTCCCGGAGGGCGGAAGGCTTGAAGACGACCACCTGCTCAACGCCTCGCTCAACCGCGTGAAGGACATCTTGCGCCACGCACGCGACGAGCAGAAGGAGCGCGAGAAATACTTTGAGCTAATCATAGACAGCGTTGACACTGGCATTCTTGTGCTTGACGACAGCCGTGGCATAGTGTTGCGCTGCAACAAAGCCGCACTGCGGCTGCTCGGGAGGGATGCCGTTACGCACATCAGCCAGGTGGAAGACCGCCTCGGAAGCCTCTCCGTGCGCGAAGCGTACACCACGCTGAAAGGCCGACGGGTGAAAATACTCGCCATGAGCGACATCAAGGGCGAGCTGGCCAACCAGGAGATTGACTCGTGGGTGAAGCTAATCCGCGTGCTGACGCACGAAATCATGAACACCATAACGCCAATAGTTTCGCTTAGCGACACCATGCTCAAGCAGGCAGGCGACGGCAGGAGGGAGGAACTGGAGGTAATCAACCGCACGAGTCGGGAGCTTATACGCTTCGTTGAGAACTACCGCAAGTTCACCCACGTGCCCGTGCCCGTGCCGCAGCTGTTTTACGTCAAGCCCTTCATAGAGCGCATGGCGCGGCTGGCCGCGCCGCTTATGAAGCCGGGATGCACGGTGAGCATCGGCGTAGAGCCAGCCGACCTGCTGGTGTATGCCGACGAGGGACTGACAAGCAGGGTGCTTTCCAACCTGCTGAAAAACGCCGCCGAGGCCACGGCGGAGGGCGGACACGTAAGCGTCAAGGCGTACACGGGCGAGGACGACGCGGTAATCATAGACGTGACCGACGACGGGCAGACAATTCCCGACGACGTTGCGGCGCACATATTCATCCCCTTCTTCACAACGAAGAAGGACGGCAGCGGCATCGGCCTGTCGATTTCAAGGCAAATAATGCGCGTTAGCAACGGCACAATACAGCTTGTGCAGGACAAGGAAAAGGGACTAAAGACGTTCCGCCTGACGTTCAACTAATTCACGGTCTGCGTCTGCTCTTGACGTGAGTTTTGATGTAACAGTATTTTTCACAGGCAGCAAATACATCCTTTGTAGGGACATAATTAGCTTAACGCTGACCTTTGGTTCATTATGTCCGTACGCCGCGAAGAGGCGTATTCTGCAAGCAATGCCAACAAGATACGTTTCTACGAAACGTGCGGACATAATAAATTATGTCCCTACAAAGGATGTTTTTTTATACAGAACTCGCGTATTTTTAATGTGATATGTAAATGCTTGATTTTCAATGTGCTATAAACGGTTTGTCAAAAGGCCGTCTTTCGGCCTGTAAAAGATGGCCTTTTACCGTGCGAAAGACGGCCTTTCGCACAGTGAAAGACGGTCTTTTGCACGGCATGTTGCCGCAAGTCGGCATTCAACAGACGGCAAACTGAAACGAAAAAAAGCCGAAGCTATGCTTCGGCCTTTGACCTTTGTAGCGGGGGTGGGACCCGAACCCACGACCTCCGGATTATGAATCCGACGCTCTAACCAGCTGAGCTATCCCGCCATTGAATGTCCTTTTTGCGGGTGCAAAGGTAATACAATTTATTTACATACCAAAAAATATCGCGCTTTTTTATTGTTTTCTTGCGCAAAATTATTATTTTTGTGGCAAAATACTCTCATGCCATGACTTATGGAAGCGAATAAAATCAGTATAGAGAGGGAACTGCGCTCGAAGTCGGCCAATATCATATGGGCACTGATGAGCACTCCCGAGGGGCTTGCCAAGTGGATAGCCGACGAGGTGAAGCGCGACGGCGACACGCTGACCTTCACCTGGGGCAACCCTTGGAGCCACCATGAAACGAGGACGGCCTCGGTGATTGACTGGAAAAACAACGAGTACATACGCCTGCGCTGGAGCGAAGAGGAATACCGTGACACGTACCTTGAGCTGCGGATGGAAAAGAGCGACATTACGGGTGACTACATCCTGGTAATCACCGACTATGCTCCCGACGGCGACACGGCCACGCTTGAAGACATATGGGACGCCAACATGGACACGCTGCACCGCTCGACAGGACTTTGAAAGGTGAGAGGGTGAGAAAGTGGGAAAGTGAGAAAGAGAGCGTGAAAAAGTGAAACGTGTTTACCTTTTAACCCTATCACCTTCCTACTTTCTCACCCTTTCACCTTCTCACTTTCTCACCTTTATATATTGTTTTCTGATATTTTTATGCTAATTTTGCACGCTGGTAAGGCTATGCCGAAACAACATCGTTAAGAAAACAATGCTTCGTATAAAGAAATTAGACAAGTTCATAGCCAAGCAGTTCGGGCTGCTCTTCGTCGGCACGTTCTTCATCTGTCAGTTCATCCTGATGATGCAGTTCCTTTGGAAGTACATCGATGACCTGATAGGCAAGGGACTCTCGATGGACGTTCTGGCGCAGTTCTTCTGGTACATGAGCCTGATGCTCGTGCCCCAGGCCCTGCCGCTGGCCATACTGCTGTCGTCGCTCATAGCGTTTGGCAACCTCGGCGAGAGCAGCGAACTTACCGCCATAAAGGCCGCAGGAATATCGCTGATGCAGGCGTTCAGGCCGCTGATAGTCATCGTGGTGTTCATATCGTTCGGCTCGTTCTATTTCCAGAACGTCATAGGGCCTAACGCCAACATGTCGTTTTCGCGCCTGTTGCTCTCTATGAAGCAGAAAAGCCCGGAGCTGGAGATACCCGAAGGCGTGTTCTACGACGGCATACCGGGATGCAACCTGTATGTGCAGCAGAAAGACCTGAACACCGGCAGGCTGTACGGCGTGATGATATACAAGATGACCGACAGCTATGAGGACGCCGCAATAATACTGGCCGACTCGGGAATGCTACAGTCTACGGCGGAGAAGAAGCACCTGCTGCTTACGCTTTACAGCGGCGAGTGGTTTGAGAACATGAAGTCGCAACAGATGATACGCGGCACGGGAGTGCCCTACCGCAGGGAGACCTTTGTAAAGAAGACCATATTGCTCGACTTCGACTCCGACTTCAATGTGGCCGACGCAAGCGCGTTGTCGAACAACTCGAAGGGAAAGAGCGTAAGGCAGATAGCCCTCGACGTTGACTCTCTTACCCATGTGTACGACAGTGTGGGGCGGGTATTTTACAAAGAAGCGCGCACCCGTTACTACTCTGCCCCGGAGATAAGCCGCGACGACTCGCTGCGCGCCGTGAAGATGGCGGCTACAAGGACGTTCAGCTTTGACTCTGTATACGGCCGCCTGTCGGCCGACAAGAAGCTGTCGGCCGTTGACGCGGCGATGAGGAAGGTGAGAAACGAGATGAGCGACCTTGACTTCAAGGGCATGTTGACGTCGGACGGCGACCGCATCATAAGACAACACAAGATAGAGGCCATCAACAAGTTCTCGGTGGCGTTGCAGTGCATACTGTTCTTCTTCATAGGCGCGCCGCTCGGAGCCATCATAAGGAAGGGAGGCCTTGGCGTGCCGGTCATAATATCGGTGCTGGTGTTCATAGTGTTCTTTATCTTCGACAATTCCGGCTACCGCATGGCGCGCATCGGCGAATGGACAATATGGTTCGGCAAGACCATTTCTCTGGCCGTGCTGACGCCTCTTGCCGTGTTCTTCACTTATAAGGCCAACAACGATTCGGTCGTGTTCAATGTGGATTTCTACCGTAACTTGTTCATGAAACTGCTGGGTCTGCGCATGAAGCGTGCCGTGTACAGGAAGGATGTCATAATCAACGACCCCGACTATTCGGCCGATGCGGAGGAACTGAAGCGCATAAGCGCGGAGATAGCCGACTATGCCCGGCGGCATAACCTGTTGTTGGCTCCTAACGTAGGAAAGGTGTTTTTCAAATACAGTCCAGACCATACGATAGAGGAAATAAGCGAAAGGATGGAGGCTGTGATAGAGGACTTGTCCAATACAAAGGACAAGCAGGTGCTTGCCTTGCTCAACGACTATCCGTTTATGGCGGTAAAAGCGCATACGAGGCCGTTTGAGCGCAAGTGGCTTAATGTTGCGGCTGCCGTCGTCGTGCCTGTCGGCACGTTCCTTTATCTTAGGATGTGGCGATTCAGGCTGCGGTTGCTGCGCGACCTGAAAGTGGTCAAGGCCACCAACGACGCCATGCTGAAAAGAATCGAAGAAATTAATGCTTCAGGCAAATAATTCTGGCCTATATATTTAATAAGGTGTATATTGATATGGAAAACTTGAAAATCAATACTGTCGAGGAAGCCTTGGCCGATTTCAAGGAAGGGAAATTTGTCATTGTTGTAGACGACGAAGACCGTGAAAACGAAGGCGACCTGATAATCGCCGCAGAGAAAATCACAGCCGAGAAGGTTAACTTCATGCTGAAGCACGCGCGTGGAGTGTTGTGCGCCCCGATAACGTTGAGCCGTTGCGACGAACTCGACCTGCCGCGCCAGGTAGTTGAAAATACGTCTGTGCTCGGCACGCCGTTCACCGTCACAATAGACAAGCTTGAAGGATGTACTACCGGCGTGTCTGCTCATGACAGGGCGGAGACCATAAAGGCTCTTGCCGACCCGGCGTCCACACCGAAGACGTTTGGCCGCCCGGGACACATAAATCCCCTTTACGCCCAGGACAACGGGGTGTTGAGGCGTAGCGGGCATACGGAGGCAACCGTGGACTTGTGCAAACTGGCAGGATTCTATCCGGCAGGTGCCTTGATGGAAATAATGAACGACGACGGCACTATGGCGCGCCTGCCGCAGCTGCTGGAGTTTGCAGGGAAATACGGCCTGAAGCTGATAACGATAAAGGACCTTATTGCATACCGCTTGCAGCGTGAATCGCTGATAACCGTAGGGCAGACCGTGGACATGCCTACGGAGTACGGGCATTTTAAGCTGGTGCCTTTCCGCCAGACAAGCAGCGGCCTTGAGCATATGGCTTTGATAAAGGGCGAATGGAAGGATGACGAGCCGATACTCGTGCGTGTGCATTCTTCATGTGCAACCGGCGACATTCTTGGCAGCAAGCGTTGCGACTGCGGACAGCAGCTCCACAAAGCCATGCAGATGATAGAGAAGGAAGGCAAAGGCGTGCTGATATACATGCAGCAGGAAGGCCGTGGAATAGGCTTGATGAACAAGATAGAGGCGTATAAGTTGCAGGAAGAAGGCTACGATACGGTTGACGCAAACGTGCATCTCGGTTTCAAGCCCGACGAGCGCGACTATGGCTGTGGGGCGCAGATGCTGCGTCATCTCGGCGTCCACAAGATGAGGCTTATGACAAACAACCCTACAAAGCGTGTGGGATTGGAAGCATATGGCTTGGAGATTGTGGAAAACGTACCGATAGAGATAACTCCCAATGAATACGATTATAAGTATCTGAAAACGAAAAAAGACCGTATGGGGCATACATTGCATCTGTAAAATGTTATTGGCATTGTCATAATGAAAATAGTTTTTTGGTTTTGACATGAAAATATCACTTCTTTTATTTCCGTGAAACGAATAATTTAATTAATTTTGCAGGGACAAATCAATATTATTATGGCACAATTATCAGACCGTCTTAATCGTTTGGCTCCTTCGGCCACTCTCGCAATGTCGCAGAAAAGCGGCGAAATGAAGGCGCAAGGTATCGATGTTATCAATATGAGTGTAGGAGAGCCTGACTTCAATACTCCTGACCATATAAAAGATGCCGCCAAGAAGGCTATCGATGATAATTTCTCAAGATACTCTCCAGTACCGGGATATATGGACTTGCGCGAGGCCATAGTCGCGAAGCTTAAGAACGAAAACGGACTGGATTATACTGTAAGCGAGGTTCTTGTGTCGAACGGAGCTAAGCAGAGTGTCTGCAACTCGGTTATGGCTTTGGTCAATGACGGTGAAGAGGTCATAATACCAGCACCTTATTGGGTCAGCTATCCGCAGATGGTGAAGTTGGCTGGTGGCGTGCCTGTGATAATCGAAGCAGGGTTCGAGCAGAACTTCAAGATTACTCCTGAACAGCTTGAAGCCGCCATAACACCTAAAACCCGTATGCTGATACTTTGTTCGCCGAGCAATCCTACGGGCAGCGTTTATTCAAAGCCAGAACTTGAGGGGCTGGCCGAGGTCATAAAGCGCCATGAAGGGCTTTATGTGTTGGCTGACGAGATATATGAACACATCAATTATATTGGCAAGCATAACAGCATAGCGCATGTGCCGGGAATGAAAGAACGCTCAATCATCGTAAACGGCGTGTCGAAGGCTTATGCCATGACAGGTTGGCGTATAGGTTTCATTGCCGCTCCCGAATGGATTGTCAAGGGATGCAACAAGTTGCAAGGCCAGTATACAAGCGGTCCTTGCTCGGTGAGCCAGAAGGCTGCCGTTGCGGCTTATACGGCGTCACAGGATTGTGTGGAGGAAATGCGTAAGGCTTTTGAACGCCGCCGTGACTTGATTGTAAGCCTAATCAGGGATATTCCAGGCTTAGAGGTTAATGTCCCGGAAGGCGCGTTCTACGTGTTCCCTAAGTGCAGCAGCTTCTTCGGAAAAAGTGACGGCACGCATACCATTGAAAATTCTACAGACTTCGCCCTTTATCTGCTTGAGGTCGGGCATGTGGCGACAGTTGCAGGCGATGCGTTCGGTGATTCTGAATGTTTCCGCATAAGTTATGCAACAAGTGACGAGAACATACGCGAGGCAATGTCGCGCGTAAAAAAAGCATTGGCAAAATTAAAGTAAATGTTTGTAAATAAAAGGTTTCTCGTAACGAAAAGATATGGATAAAAGTCAAAAACATTGTTAAAAACATGGTTGTTGATGCTTTTGTTACTTGTAATATGGTTATCTTTGTGTGCTAGTTTATTAGCGGACAGCCTTGTAATGAAAAACAGAAACGTATATTAACGTTAAACCGAAACTTTATAACTTAATAATTAACTAACAAATTAAATTAAAATTATGGCAACTACACAAAAGGCAGCAAGCCCTAAGAAAAGTCAGGGCTTCCAGGGAATTAGAGCAGCGATTTGGGTTATCGTTGTATGTCTTATCATCGCGATTTGCATATACAACTTCCTCCTCGGCAATCCTTCTAACTTTGCAGGCAATGACCCCGCTGGTCACCCGACAAATCTTCTTGGTACAATCTACAAGGGTGGTATCATCGTACCTATCATCCAGACCCTTTTGCTCACCGTCATCGCATTGAGCATCGAGCGCTGGCTCGCTCTCCGCACCGCTTTCGGCAAGGGCTCTTTGGCTAAGTTCGTTGCTAATATTAAGGCGGCTGTGAACAAGGGTGACTTCGTAGCAGCCCAGAGCATTTGCGACAAGCAGAGAGGTTCTGTTGCTAATGTCGTTTCAGCTTCTATCCGCGCTTATAAGGAAATGGAGACAGCTACAGGTCTGAAGAAGGCTCAGAAGGTCGCTAAGATTCAGCAGGCTCACGAGGAGGCAACTCAGCTTGAAATGCCTACTTTGCAGATGAACCTTCCGATTCTCGCTACTATCGTTACACTTGGTACACTTACCGGTCTTCTTGGAACCGTCATCGGTATGATTCGTTCATTCCAGGCTTTGGCAGCTGGTGGTGGTGGTGACTCTCTCGCCCTTTCTACAGGTATTTCTGAGGCGTTGATCAACACCGCATTCGGTATTTTGACTTCTTGGTGCTCGGTTATTGCTTATAACACATTCACAAACAAGATCGACAAGCTGACATACGCACTTGACGAGGTTGGTTATACAATTGCTCAGACATACGAAGCCAATCACACGGAAGAAGCTTAATTTTACTAACCCTTTTAAATTTTAATTACTATGGGTAAAGTAAAAATTAAGAAACAAAGTACATGGATCGACATGACGCCTATGAGCGACGTGATGGTCTTGCTGCTAACCTTCTTCATGTTGACATCAACATTCGTGAAGAATGAAGCGGTGAAAGTCGTTACGCCAGGATCGGTGTCAGAGGTCAAGGTCACTGACAAGAATGTCTTGACTATCCTTATAGACAATAAGGGCAAGGTGTTCTTGGGCTGGGATAAGCCGGGTGACATGGAGACCGCCCTCGGTGCCATGGCGGACCAGTTCGGGGTGCCCCTGAACGCGGCTCAGATGAAAAATGTGCGCAGCGCTACAAATATCGGCGTGTCAATGGAGGAGATGGGAGCTTTCCTGAATCAGGAATCGTCGCAGATGAACGCATTCCAGCAGAATAAAGGTGTTCCTACCGACAGTATTGACGGCGGCATGAGTGAATTCCAGTGCTGGGTTCGTACGGTTAAGGATGCTAATTCAGACATGGTGTTGGCTATCAAGGCCGACGAGAAAACACCTTATAAGGTGGTCAAGAAAGTGATGTCTGAACTTCAGGACATGAATGAAAACCGTTATGAGCTTATCACTTCTTATAAAAAGGTGGAGGACTAAGACATGGCAAAAAAGAATACAAGTAGACAGAAGAAAGTCGACCTGCGTGTGGACTTCACGCCGATGGTGGACATGATGATGCTTCTTATCACGTTCTTCATGCTGTGTACGTCCTTGAGCAAGCCGCAGGCTATGCTTTTGACCATGCCTAGTAACGACCAGAATGTTCAAGAGCAAGACAAGACCGCGACAAAGGCTTCACAGACTATAACAATCTTTGTGACTGGCAATGATAAGATATTCTACATAGCAGGTCTTCCCAATTATGAGGACCCTTCATGCGTGAAGGAAACCACATGGGGTAAGGATGGCATCCGTAGCGTACTTATCAATCACGTTACGGAAGATGGAACCGTTCCTGTGGCGTCTATATTGAAGGCCAAGGCTGAACTTGATGCAAAGAAGTTGAAAGACCCGGCAAAGTATCCTGATTCCATTTACAATAAGGAGCTTGACAAATTGAAGAACGGTGAGGTTGACGGACAGAAGATTCCTACGTTGACTATCATTATTAAAGCAACTGACGACGCTTCTTATAAGAATTTGGTTGACGCTCTTGATGAGATGCAGATATGCAGTATAGGTAAGTATGTCATCGACAACATTTCTCCTGAAGATAAGGAGCTTCTTTCTAAGAAGGGTGTCCGTATCAATTAGGATGAGGTCGTTGATTAACATTTAAAACGAAAGACTATGTCAAAAATAGATTTAATATCTGGTGCATGGTGTGACCTTGTATTTGAAGGCCGCAACCAGTCCTATGGAGCATACAGACTTCGTAAGAGTACTGGCAAGCGCAACGTTTGGTCACTCTTAATCGTGCTTATCGCTGCTGTAGTCATCTTTTCTGTGATAGCTATTAAGAATGTGATTCAGGCCAACCAGAGGGTTGCCGTAACCACGGCTGTAGAACTTTCTTCGATTGAAACCAAGAAGAAGCAGCCTAAGGTTGAGAAGAAGGCTCCTGTAAAGATTGAGCAGCCTAAGGTAGAGAAGGTTAAGAGTTCTATTAAATTTACAGCTCCTGTCATTAAAAAGGACGAAGACGTGAAGCCTGAGGAAGAAATGAAGACTCAGGAAGACCTCCAGAAGACCAAGACTACAATTGGTGCGTTCAATGTCGTTGGTAATGATGAAGTAGGCGGTGAGGTGCTAAAGGCTAAGGAAGAAATCGCCCAGCCGGAACCTAAGAAGGAAGAAGAGAACAAGGTCTTCGACGTAGTTGAAGAGCAGCCCTCATTCCCCGGTGGCCCCAGTGCTTTGATGCAGTGGTTGAGAGATAATATCAAGTACCCTGTCATTGCAGCTGAGAACGGCATCGAAGGACGAGTTATCGTTCAGTTTGTCGTTAGCAAGACCGGTTCTATTTCAGATGTAAGGGTAGCTCGTGGTGTAGACCCGTCTTTGGACAAAGAGGCTGTACGCGTCGTAAGCAGCATGCCTAATTGGACTCCGGGTAAGCAGAACGGTACCAGCGTCAACGTGAGGTACACATTGCCTGTAACATTCAAATTGCAGTAAATAAAGCAAGATGAGGAAAGAACTATTCTACGGTTTAGTAGGATTTACACTGCTCTTGTGGTTTGTTTCGGCTTGTGCCGACAAACCCAAGAACGGTCGGACAGACACTTATTCGTCAGGAGCGATATCTTTCGCTTCTGACGAAAGTTTTAGCCCGATTATTGACGAACAGATACAAGTGTTTGAAAGTATATATCGTGAGGCTACGCTTACTCCGATTTATACGAATGAGCTTGATGCCGTCAATATGCTTATGACAGACAGCATCCAACTCGCCATTACCTCGAGGAATTTTACCAAGGAAGAATTTGAGAATCTGAAGGCCCGTAATTATCTGCCTGTGGCCATACGTTTGGCTTATGACGGGCTGGCGCTTATAATCAACAAGGAAAATACAGACTCGTGTATAACTGTTAAGAATATTAAGCGTGTGCTTAGTGGGCAGGCAAAGACTTGGAGCGACATTGTGCCCGGGTCGAAGCGAGGTGATATTTTAGTGGTTTTCGACAATAAGAAGTCGAGTGCGGTTCATTTCTGTGTAGATTCATTACTTGACGGTAAGCCTATAAATAGTCCAAACATTGTGGCCGCCCAGACAAGTAAGGAGGTGATAGACTATGTGGAAAAGACGCCTAACGCTATTGGCATAATTGGTTCCAACTGGTTGAATGACAAGCGAGACACCACGAACACCACATTTAAGAAGAATATAACTGTAATGTCTGTAAGCCGGCTTGATACAGCTACTTATATGAACAGCTGGAAGCCGTATCAGGCATACTTGCTTGACGGTCGTTATCCGTTGGTAAGAACTATATATGCACTGCTTAACGACCCCATTAATGGGTTGCCGTGGGGATTTGCACATTTCATGGAACAGCCGAAGGGGCAGCTTATTATTTTCAAGTCGGGACTGTTGCCCATGCGTGGTGACATAACAGTCAGGACTGTAAATGTAAGCAGTGATTAAACTTTTATGTTTAAATGCAGTCTTAGTAATAAATGAGAGGCTGTTTTATTTTGACAGTGTTTTAGGTTGATTTGTTTTGGAGATTTAGTTAATAAGTGATTTTTTGTAAAACATATTGATTATGAAAGCAATAAAATATTTGTTTGTAGGAGCTTTGGTATCAGTAGTATCGGCTCCGTCTGTAGCTCAGGATGTGAAGGCACAGGTAGATGCCATCACAAAGGTAATAGTTGATAATAAGTCTAATCTGGCAGCAGTTGAGGACCAGGTGAAAGACTTTGTTAAGGAAAACAAGAAAAACGCCGAGGCTTTGTCTGGACTTGGCCGTGCATTCCTTGAAATCAGGGACACTGCTTCAGCCCGTGAGTACGCCGACATGGCTCTTGACCGTGGAAAGGACGACAAAGGCAAGGCTCTTGCGGCCATTCTTCTTGGCGACCTCGCAGCTTTGAGCAGCAATGAAGGTGGAGGTGCAGCAAGTTACTACAACCAAGCAATACATTTCGACCCGACAAATCCTACGGGCTACATCAAGTATGCAGCTGTTTACCGTAAGGTGGATCCGGAAGGAGCCGTTGCAAAACTTGAAGAGTTGCGCAAGGTTGACCCGGCTTATCCTGTTGACGCCGAGGCTGCGCACTTCTTCTATGGCGCAAACAAATTCGACAAGGCTATTGAATATTACGGAAAGGTTGACTTGAACCAGTTGAAGGAGAATTATCTTACCGAGTATGCTACAGCCGCATTGTTGATGGCAGATTCGAAGAAGAGTCTTGAAGTTTCTTTATTTGGTGTGAACAAGAATCCCCGTGACGCAGCTATGAACCGCATCACGTTCTACAATTATACCGACTTGAAGGATTACAAGAACGCTTTGAAGTATGCTGATGCGCTGTTCAACAAGTCTGATAGTGCTAAGATTTCAGCCCGCGACCACCAGTATTACGGCTACGCTCTTATGGGCGACAGCGCTTATGACAAGGCTATCGAGCAGTTCAAGAGTGCTTTGGAGATGAACGCAGAGCTCAACGACGTACGCAAGCAGCTTTCTGACGCGTATATCGCGAAGGGCGATTTTACCAACGGTCTGGCTTACTATGACGAATATCTTGGCAAGATAGAGAAGCCTTCAGTTCCCGACCTTGACGGCCTTGCGCAGCTGTATATGCAGCAGGCGGCAAGCATTGATTCGCTTGGTACAGATAAAATCAACGCCTTCAAGAAGGCGGACGAGATTTACGGCCGTATAGCTACAGAGTCTCCCAGCAACAAGCTTTATGCTACCATGATGCGTGCACGTATCAATTCACAGCTTGACCCGGAGACAACCCAAGGCCTTGCAAAGCCTTATTATGAGGAATATGCGCAGCTCGCACAGACAGAGCACGCCGACAATCCGAAGCTCCTTATCGAGCCTTACCTCTATCTCGGCTATTATTACATCGTAAAGGAAGACAACGCTACCGCCAAGACGTACTATGAAAAGGTGATAGCTATCGACCCGCAGAACCCCACGGCTACCCAGGCCATGAGCGTATTGCAGTAAGAACATTGTAAGTCATGAAAAATAAAGACATGCGTCCTCGATTTGAGGGCGCATGTCTTTTTATGATATTCATGCTTTCCTTATTCTGAAGCTACGTGAGTTCTGCATAAGGAAAATCCTTTGTGCTGGCATAATGAATCATGTTCCTACGAAGACAAATTTTGTTGTTTGTAAAAGATAACAGTTATACCGAACTCATATGTTTTTATCGTCAGTTCGGCATGATACATTAACTGGCAATGGAAAAGAAAACTTGGCCGGTTACACCTTGTTTTTGCCAAGCATAAATTTTTACAATTGTTTTTTGCAAGCCAGCTTTTTGCAGGATGGTTTGTACCCGTAGATAGGGTGAAGAATGACCGGAAAAGGGGAGATGCGTGGTTGAAACGGGCGTGGTATGCCGCTGGAACGTGGTGTTTCCGCCGTCAGTACGTTTGCTGTTGACCGCCTTTCGTTAGGTCAAAGACGGTCTTTTACAGTGCAAACGACGGCCTTTTACATTACAGTTAGCGGCAAACGATGGCGTGAAAGGCTGTATGATGATATAATGTCCTGATTGTCAATGACTTGTGCGTGACGTTGAAAAACGTGTATGTTCCCACCCAACCTGCCGATTGCTGACGGGCGTTCGGCTTCCCAATGCGCCAAAGTCATACCGTTTAAGAAAACTTAACGTGTACAGACTCACTGCCATACCCTGTGCCTTGTGTGACTGTTTGTCAGTGCAAAGGTTTTTTAAGGCCAATATTTTGGCGGTCTCGTTTTTTCGCCTTAACTTTGACGCTCCAACGGAAATACTACGTAGAAAAGCAATGCAAGATTTTGTCCACCTTCACGTACATACTTATTACAGCATCCTCGACGGGCAGGCCAGTGTCAAGAAGCTCGTAGACAAGGCCATCGCCGACGGTATGCGCGGCATGGCCGTGACCGACCATGGCAACATGATGGGCATCAAGGAGTTCTTCAACTACTGCAAGAAGAAGAACGGGGAGCTGAAAGAGCAGGGCAAGCCGGAGTTCAAGCCTATCCTCGGCTGCGAGATGTACGTGGCGCGCCACTCGAAGGAAGACAAGGTGAAAGAGCACGGCGACCAGGGCGGCTACCACCTGATTGTGTTGGCGAAGAACTACCAGGGCTACAAGAACCTTATCAAACTGGTAAGCCGCGCGTGGGTTGACGGCTTCTACATGCGCCCCCGTACCGACCGCGCCGACCTCGAGGCTTACCACGAAGGACTCATCGTCTGCTCTGCATGTATAGCCGGCGAGGTGCCCGCAAAAATCCTGAAAGGCGACATCGAGGGGGCGGAGGAGGCCGTAGAGTGGTACAAGCGCGTCTTCGGCGATGATTATTACCTCGAGCTTCAACGCCATCAGGTCAAGGACCCGCACATACGCGCCAACCGCGAGACGTACCCCTTGCAGCAGAAAGCCAACAAGGTGCTGATGAAGCTGGCCGCCAAGTACGGCATAAAATTGGTATGTACCAACGACAGCCACTTCGTCGATGAGGAGAACGCCGAGGCTCACGACCGCCTCCTGTGCCTGTCAACCAACAAGGATTTGGACGACCCCAACCGCATGCTTTACTCCAAGCAGGAGTGGTTCAAGACACGCGAGGAGATGAACGAGGTGTTCGCCGACGTGCCCGAGGCGTTGGCGAATACGTGCGAAGTGCTCGACAAGGTTGAGACGTACAGCATCGACCACGCCCCCATCATGCCGTTTTTCCCCATCCCGGAGGAGTTTGGCACGGAGGAGGAATACCGCCGCAAGTTCACCGAGGAGCAGCTGTATGACGAGTTCACGCAGGACGAGAACGGCAACGTTGTGCTCTCGCGCGAGGAAGGGGAGAAGAAAATCAAGAAGCTCGGAGGCTACGACAAAATCTACCGTATAAAGTTCGAGGCCGACTATCTGGCAAAGCTCGCCTACGAAGGAGCCAAGAAACTGTATGGCGACCCACTGTCAGACGAGGTAAAGGAGCGCGTCAACTTCGAGCTTTACATCATGAAGACAATGGGTTTCCCGGGCTACTTCCTCATAGTGCAAGACTTCATCAACTCCGCGCGCGACCAGCTCGGGGTGATGGTAGGCCCCGGACGTGGCAGCGCGGCAGGCTCTGTCGTGGCTTATTGTCTCGGCATAACGAAAATCGACCCGATAAAGTACGACCTGCTGTTCGAGCGTTTTCTCAACCCCGACCGTATCTCGCTGCCCGATATCGATACCGACTTCGACGACGACGGGCGCGGAAAGGTGCTCGACTGGGTTACCGAGAAGTACGGCGCCGACAAGGTGGCGCACATCATAACATACGGCACAATGGCCACAAAGCTGGCCATCAAGGACGTGGCGCGCGTGGAGAAGCTGCCCCTCGAGGAGTCGAACCGCCTCTGCAAGGCCATCCCCGACCGCCTGCCCGACGGCCTTAAGATGAACCTTACGAACGCTATCAAGTGCGTGCCGGAGCTGCGCGAGGCCGAGGCTTCGCCCGACCCGCGCCTGCACGAGACCATAGAGTACGCCAAGATGCTTGAGGGCAACGTCAGGAACACCGGCATACACGCCTGCGGCACCATCATCTGCCGCGACCCTATAAGCGACTGGGTGCCAGTTTCCACCGCCGACGACAAGGAGACAGGCCACAAGCTGCTCTGCACGCAGTATGAAGGCAGCGTCATCGAGGAGACCGGACTAATCAAGATGGACTTCCTAGGGCTGAAGACTTTGTCCATACTTAAAGAGGCTGTGGAGAACATCCGCCTTACTACGGGCAAGGTAATCGACCTTGACACCATACCGATTGACGACCCGGATACATATAAACTGTACAGCGAAGGCCGCACGATTGGCACGTTCCAGTTTGAGTCCGCCGGCATGCAGAAGTACCTCCGCGAGCTGCATCCTACCGTCTTCGAGGACCTTATAGCCATGAACGCCCTCTACCGCCCGGGTCCTATGGACTACATTCCGCAGTTCATCGAGCGCAAGCGCGACCCGTCGAAAATAACGTATGACATTCCTTGCATGGAGAAATACCTCAAGGACACTTACGGAATAACCGTCTACCAGGAGCAGGTCATGCTCCTCAGCCGCCAGCTGGCAGGCTTTACGCGCGGCCAGAGCGACACCCTGCGCAAGGCCATGGGCAAGAAGCAAATCGAGAAGATGAACCACCTGGAGGGCCTTTTCTACGAGGGCGGCGAGAAGAACGGCTACAAGCACGAGGTGCTGCATAAAATATGGGAGGACTGGAAGAAGTTTGCCAGCTACGCGTTCAACAAGAGCCACGCTACGTGCTACTCGTGGGTGGCCTACCAGACGGCTTACCTCAAGGCGCATTATCCGGCCGAATACATGGCCGCCAACATGAGCCGCAACGTCACCAACATAACTGAAATAACCAAGCTCATGGACGAATGCAAGGCCATGGGCATAAAGACGCTCGGCCCCGATGTAAACGAGAGCCGCCAGAAGTTCAGCGTCAACAAGCAGGGGGCCATACGTTTCGGCCTCGCCGCCATCAAAGGCATGGGCACGGCCGCCGCCGAAGCCATAATAGAAGAGCGCGAGAAGAACGGCCCTTACAAAGACGTGTTCGACTTGGCGCAGCGTGTCAATCTTGCCGCCTGCAACCGCAAGTGCTTTGAGAGCCTGGCTCTCAGCGGCGGTTTCGACAGCTTCAAAATCAGGCGTGAGGACTATTTCGGCCGTAATGCGAAGGGAGACGTGTTCCTTGACACGCTCATACGTTACGGACAGCTGTACCAGCAGGAGAAGAACGCGGCGCAAAATTCCCTCTTCGGAGGCATCGACGACGTTGACATAGCCACTCCGCCGATACCCGAGGGAGAGCCTTGGAGCACAATAGAGAAGCTCAACCGCGAGCGCGACCTTGTCGGCATCTACCTCTCCGCTCATCCGTTGGACGACTATGAGGTGATACTCAACAACCTGTGCAACACGCATTGTGCCGAGCTTGCCGACAAGATAGAGCTTCAGAAGAAGCAGGAAGTGCTCTTGGGAGGCATCGTCACCATGGTGCGCAGCAAGTTCACGAAGACCGGTAAGCCGTGCGGCTTTGTCACAATCGAAGACTTTGAAGGCTCCGGCGAGTTGGCTTTCTTCGGCGAAGAGTGGGGCAAGTGGAAGGGTATGCTCATCGAGGGCTGCACCGTCCTTGTCAAGGCGCAGTTTGTGCAGCGTTTCCGCGGCAGCGACATGATGGAGATGCGCGTCACCGACATACAGTATCTGCAAACCGTCAAGGACATGCAGATAGAGCGGCTGACGATTACCGTTGACGCAGGCAAGATTGACGACACCACCGTGTCAGACCTTGTCTCGGTGATAAAGGACTGCCCTGGAAACACGCAGCTATACTTTTCCGTGCACGACGGCGCGTCAAACCGGCCTTTCACCCTGTATAGCAAGGTAGGCAAGGTTGACATATGCCGCGAGCTGATAACGTTTATAAAGGACAATGAGGCACTGGGGTACAAGATAAATTAATTCATAATGCACAATGCATAATTCATAATTGCTTGCCGGATGGTGTGTGGCGTATGCCCCGATTATGAATTGTGCATTATGAATTATGAATTGATTATTGGCACGCTGTTTGCTGTCCAGATTATGTGGGAAAATATTTTATTAACATAAAAAACAGAAACAATGGAAGTAAAAATCACGACAGAGAACTTTGAGAGCTTGAAAAACGGTGACAAACCGTTGGTTGTTGACTTCTGGGCCACATGGTGCGGCCCGTGCAAGGCCATCGCTCCGATAATAGAAGAGCTGGCTGGCGAGTATGAAGGCAAGCTCGTTGTGGGCAAATGCGATGTAGAGGAGAACGACGACATCGCAATGGAGTACGGCATCCGCAACATTCCTACCATCTTGTTCTTCAAGAACGGCGAGGTGGTTGACAAGTTTGTGGGAGCTACAACGAAGGCCAACCTGCAAAAGAAGTTCGACGCACTGCTGTAATAGTGGTGGCAGATGTAAAAACGACAGTCCCCGGAAGCAAATGCAGGCTTCCGGGGACTGTCGTTTTATACTTTGCAACGCGCGGCTTGGCATGCGCACGTCGGCCGGTTCATGTTATTTCACCTGTATTACGAGGTATTTGCTCGTACTCCAGAACATTTGCGGATTTGTGATGTTGAGCACGTACTGGTCCTGTGCGTCGCGTTCCAGGCGGTAGCTGCTTGAGGGGTGCATGGTTAGCAGTTTGGCCGACTTGGAGTACAGTTTCAGTGCCTTCAGCGAGCGTATGTCAACCTTGGTGAAGTAGTTTTTGTTGAAGTTGTCCTGAAGGACTTTGCCTCCTACGAGGATTTTTTGTTCCTTGAGTTCCTTCTTTGTGCCGAACACATACCACGCCGTGTTGAGTTGCTTGTCCTGCGTGTTGATGGTGTTTGCCTTCTTGGCGTTGTCCTCTTGCAGGGTGTTCACGTTCTTTGTGAGCGTTGTTGTGGTGTTCTGCAACTCCTCTATGTGTATGTCCTTGGCTTCCAGCTGGGCGCGGAGGTCTTTTATCTGGTTGTCTTTCTCTTCCAGTTGTTTTGTCAGGTTCTCGATGGTTTTTTGCAGCTGCTCGCTCTTTATGCTGCCGTTCTTTACCTGGTTGCGCAGCTTTGCTATAAGTTCACGGTTCTCGGCCATGCGCTGCTGTATGAACTGCATGTTCTCGCGGATTTGCTGCTTGCGGCTCGCCCCTTCGCCGTTCTTGGCTACGCTGACGCGGTTTTCGGCTTCGTTTATTAGGCGGAAGCCCTCCTCCACGTCGTTGAGGATGCCCATCATGTCGTTGATTTCGTTGTCCTTCTGTTCTATCACTTTCTGCAAAGAGTCGCTTTGGCTTCCTTCGGTCAGGCCAGAAGGAGACTTCCCGTTGTTGCATGATGCCAGTGTCAACAGGCATACTGCAAAAAATAATACCTTTTTCATATTCTTGTTTTATTGATGTTGTTGTTTTTTTAAGGTTCACAAGTGTTGTGTCTTTTTGCCGCTTATTTGTCGGCCTGTTTGCCTGACGTGCGGCTTTTGCCTTCTACTACGATGACAAACTCGCCTCGCGGCTCGGTTTCCTTGAAGTGTGCGAGCACTTCGTCGAGCGTTCCGCGCACGCTCTCTTCATGCACCTTGGATATCTCGCGGCAGGCGCTTGCGCGGCGGTCGCCGCCGAAGTGTTCGGCCAGTTGCTGCAATGTCTTGAGCACGCGGTATGGCGATTCGTAGAATATCATGGTGCGCGGCTCGTCCTTCAGTGCTTCGAGGCGTGTGGCGCGGCCTTTTTTCTGTGGCAGGAAGCCTTCGAAGCAGAACCTGTCGCACGGCAGTCCTGACGATACCAGGGCGGGTACGAACGCCGTAGCCCCCGGCAGGCACTGTACCTCTACGCCTGCGTTTACAGCTTCGCGCACGAGGAAGAAGCCGGGGTCGCTTATGCCCGGCGTGCCGGCATCGCTGATTAGGGCTACCGTGGCGCCGGCCTTGAGGCGTTCTACTATGGCGGCCGACGTGCCGTGTTCGTTGAACTTGTGGTGTGACATCAGCTGGTTCTTTATGTCAAAATGCTTCAACAAGACACCCGACGTCCGCGTGTCTTCAGCCAGTATGAGGTCGGCTTCGCGCAGTATGCGCACGGCGCGTAGCGTCATGTCCTCCAGATTGCCCACTGGTGTGGGTACAACGTATAACAAGCCCATAATCAATGCAAATATAGGTAATTAATACACTACGGCAAAAAAACGGCGTATTTCTTTGCAATTTTTAAAACGTCTTTGTACTTTTGCGCTGAAATGGTCAACAATATGTCAGGCGAGGCACACCGCCCGGGAAGGATTGAAGTAGTGTGCGGCTCGATGTTTTCGGGCAAGACGGAGGAGCTTATAAGGCGGCTGAAGCGCGCCGAGTTTGCAAGGCAGAAGGTTGAAATCTTCAAACCGGCCATGGACACGCGCTATTCTGACGTCGAGGTGGTGAGCCACGACCGCCACTCCATACCCAGCACACCGGTCGAGACGTCGTCGTCAATCCTGCTTCTGTCGTCGGATATAGAAGTGGTGGGCATTGACGAGGCGCAGTTCTTCGACGAGGGGCTGGTCTCCGTGTGCAACGAACTTGCCAACCGGGGTGTACGCGTCATCGTGGCGGGGCTCGACATGGACTTCCGCGGCGTGCCGTTCGGCCCCATACCGGCGCTCTGCGCCATAGCCGACGAGGTGACGAAGGTGCACGCCATCTGTGTAAGATGCGGTGCGCTGGCTTACGTCAGCCACCGTCTCGTGGCTAACGACAAGCGCGTGATGCTCGGCGAGCAGAGCGAATACGAGCCGCTTTGCCGCGAATGCTACCGCAAGGCGGTGGAGGAGGAGAGGGCGAAGGCCTGAAGCTGATGCGCCGTTGCATGCCGCCTGTTCTGCGAAATGCGGCCTTTCGCGCTGTAAAAGACGGTCTTTCACATTCTAAAAGGCCACCTTTTGCCGGCCAAAAGACGGCCTTTTGCAAGGCTGTTGGTAATAACGTTGATAATTAAGTAGATACAGGAAGCAGCCACTTCAAACCTCCCCAAGGGGAGGCTTAGGCTTGCTTCGATGGATGACTTAATATGTTTTCCACGGCAAAAAATAACCAATTCCTTCAAAAGCCTCCCCTTGGGGAGGCTTGGAGGGGCTGTAAAAAATATATACGTAATGATAATCGAGGAGAAAATAACATTCGACAAGTTCATCCGTTGGGCGCTCACCGCCTTGGTGGTAGTGGTGGTATTGTTGCTGGTTAACTATCTTGGCAGCGTGCTCCTGCCGTTCTTCGTGGCCTGGCTGCTGGCCTATCTGATATACCCGGTGGTCAAGTTCGTGCAGTACAGGCTGCACGTGCCTACCCGCGTGTTGTCAATCATCGTCTCGCTCGTGTTCCTCGTAGCCGTCATCGGCGGCGTGTTCTACCTCATAATACCGCCGATGATAGCGCAGTTCGACAAGTTCGGCGACATCCTGTCCGGCTATCTCCACGAGAAGACGCACATAGCCAACTTCCCCGTGGCCATACAACAATGGATAGAGGAAAACAAAGCCGGCATCAAGGACTTCTTCCAGCAGAAAGACGTGGCCGAGGCCGTGCGCGGCGCCATGCCAAAAGTGTTCTCCGTAATCGGGCAGACGGCCAGCGTCATAATAAGCGTCGTCGCGTCGCTCATCACCCTGCTCTACCTCTTCTTCATCCTGCTCGACTACGAGAAGCTGGCCTCCGGCTTCATAAAAATCTTCCCGAAGAAGAGCCGCCCGTTCTGGCGCGAGCTTATCGGCGACGTGGAGCGCGAGATGAACAACTACATACGCGGCCAAAGTCTCGTGGCACTGTGCATAGGAGTGCTGTTCTGCATCGGCTTCACCATCATCGACTTCCCCATGGCCATAGGCCTCGGCATACTTGTGGGCATACTCAGCCTCATACCCTACGTGCACGGACTGGCCTTCATCCCGATGCTCTTCCTCTCGCTGCTTAAGGCCGCCGACACGGGGCAGAACTTCTGGATAATCTTCGCCTCGGCCACAGCCGTGTTCATCGTGGTGCAGGCCATTACCGACATGGTGCTCACCCCGAAAATCATGGGCAAGGCAATGAGCCTCAATCCGGCGGTAATCCTCTTGTCCCTGTCTGTGTGGGGCGCGCTGCTCGGCTTCATCGGGCTTATCGTCGCGCTGCCGCTGACAACACTCATCATCGCCTACTACCAGCGTTACATTACCAAGGAAGATGTCGGCAATGCCGTCCCTCGCGTCCCGGACAGCCCCTCTGAAACCGCAGCAGATGGCGGAGTTATGCAAGAAAACAACTCCGAAAGTGAAAAAACAGACGAATAATTTGGCTGTATCGGAGAAAAAGCGTACCTTTGCACACGCTTTACAAGACAAGTAAGGCATGTGGAGATCCGTTAGCTCAGCTGGTAGAGCACAACACTTTTAATGTTGGGGTCTTGGGTTCGAGCCCCAAACGGATCACCAAAGAGAGGTCTTCAGTGATGAAGACCTTTTCTTTTAAGTTCGTACAATACTGCTGGCATTCAATAAGTTGCGTTCTTTTTTGAGGCAGTATATAAGGTGTGACACCATCAAAAAAACGAGAAAAAGCGACACTCTTGGACGTAAAAAGCCCCTTTTGGACGGGTTTTGTGTTACCATAGCTGTGTTATCCATCTCACAAATGTGCTCATGTAGTAAGTAAAAACGGATTCAGCTTTAAGAAAATGAAGATAAGTTGAGCCCGGTTTGTCTGGATAGGGACTTCTTTGGTAGTCCTTTCTTTGTATATATTGGCCTGGCCGTTATCTTAACTCGAGTATTTTTAGTACCTTTGCAGCGATAGGATAAAGCGAGGCTTATGCATAAAAGGGATAATTTTACTTTCCTTACGTCGGCGCCCGTGCACAGGGTTATACTTACAATGGCCGTTCCCACCATTATAAGTATGCTCGTGACAAGTGTGTACAACATCGTTACTACTTTCTACGTGGGTCGCATCAGCACGCAGGCCACGGCCGCCGTGGGCGTGGCTTTCCCTATAATGTCGATTATCCAGGCCGTAGGCTTCACCTTCGGACAAGGCTCCGGCAACTATATTTCGCGCGAATTGGGCGCGCAACGTCACGATAATGCCTCTCGCATGGCATCAACGGGCTTTTTCAGTGCGTTGTGTACGGGTGCTGTTCTTTGTGTGGTAGGCTTGTTTTTGCTTGAACCGCTGGTGCTGTTGCTCGGCTCCACGCCTACGGTATTGCCTTACGCCAAGCGTTATCTGGCCTTCATCCTGTTGGCGATGCCGTTCATGTGCGGTGCGCTTTGCCTCAATAACCAGATGCGTTTTCAGGGAAACGCCGCCTATGCAATGTTCGGCATATTGACCGGAGCCGTCATCAACGTGTTCCTTTCGCCGATACTTATTTTCCTGTTTGACATGGGCATTACCGGTGCCGGCCTGTCTACGTTCGTAGGTGAGGTGTTCAGCATGTTCGTGTTGCTCATGATGACCCATAAGGGCGGCACCATACGCATACACCTGCGCAACTTTGCGCCACGGGCTGCGCTGTTCCGTGAAATCCTTGCAGGCGGCACTCCGTCGTTCACCCGTCAGGGCATGGCCAGCGTAGGCGTGGCCATGCTCAACGTGGCGGCGGGCCGTTTCGGCGACGCCGCGATAGCGGGCATGTCCATAGTGGGGCGCGTCACGTTCGTGGTCTTTGCCGCCGTGATAGGCCTCGGACAGGGTTTCCAGCCCCTGTGCGGCTTCTGTTACGGCGCGCGTCTTTATGAGCGTGTGCGTGAAGGGTATTGGTTCATCGTGCGTCTGGGCACGTCGTTCCTCGTCTGTGTGGCCGTGTTGGGCTTCGTTTGGTCGGCTGAAATAGTGGCGGTGTTCCGCCATGACCCGGCCGTAGTTGCCGTGGGCAGCGTGGCTTTGCGGTGGCAGCTGGTGACGTTGCCGCTTGGCGCGGTGGTGATGTACACCAACATGATGATGCAGACCATACGCAAGCCGTGGCAGGCCAACATCCTCGCCGCATCACGCAACGGCCTCTTCTTCATTCCCTTGATAATAATATTGCCCCATTTCCTCGGCCTTCTGGGCGTGGAAATGTGCCAGGCGTGCGCCGACATGCTGTCGTTCGTGCTGGCCGTGCCCATCGCCATGAGCGGATTTAAAGCGTTGAAATGAAGTGAAAAGCGAAAAACGAAAAGTGAAAAATCCAGATGTCTTGATACATTCAAAGGCAAATGGATTTTTCACTTTTCGTTTTTCACTTTTCACTTAACCTTATTCGGTCATTCTTTTTTTAAGTTCCTCTTTTCGCAGTTGCAGTTTCCTAAGCTCTTCGGCTTTGGCCTCTATTGCCTTGTCGATGCCTTCTTGTTCGATGAACTCACGGAAGTGCAGAAGCTCTTTGTAAGGAACGCCAGTGTTAATGATGTCAATTACGTCACTGATGAACTGTTTGTCATCGTCTGCAAGGTTTTCAACCTTTTCCTTCAAATCTTTTACCTTTACCATTGTTTTGTCTCCTTTCGGTTGTTTTTATTAGCTATTAGGAGATATGCAAATAACGTGCCTGTATGCCATTTTGGCACAATGAATTAAGCGGAAAATGAGAAACGAAAAGTGAAAAATCCATTTGCCTTTGAATGTATCAAGACATTTGGATTTTTCACTTTTCGTTTTTCATTTTTCACTTAACCTATTCTTTCTTCCAGAGTTTTGTCATGTCTTCGAGCGTCTTGCCCTTAGTCTCGGGCACAAGCCTCCATACGAATACCGCCGCGAGCACGCAAATAACGCCGTAGAGGCCGTAAGTGAACCAGTGGCCGAAGTTAGCGTCGGAGCCGAGCTGCATGTTGAACATGGGCACGAACGACGCACTTACAATCCAGTTGAATATCCATTGGAAGGCGACGGCTATCGCAACGGCCGCTCCGCGGATGGTGTTGGGGAAGATTTCGGAGATGAGCACCCAGCAAATCGGGCCCCACGACATCATGAACGACGCGCTGTATACCATGATGCTGAGCATCGTGACGAGTTCGAGACCGGTGTGCCCGAAGGTCAGGGCCACGCCGAACGCGCCGATGGCCATGCCCGTAGAGCCGGTGATGAGCAGCGGTTTGCGCCCCCACTTCTCCACGGTGAATATGGCAATGAGGGTGAACAGGATGTTGACTACGCCCATGATGATGGTCTGCATCATCGGGTTCTCCATGCCCATGTCGCCGAAGATGCGCGGCGCGTAGTAAAGTACGGCGTTGATGCCGACGGCCTGCTGGAACACGCTGAGCATTATTCCGACGAAGATTACGAGCACACCGTAGGTGAATACCCGTTCCGTCTTCTCTGTGATGGTGTTCTTTATTTCGTCGAGGATGGTGCGGCCTGCGGCGTCGCCGTTAATCTTTGAGAGCACGGCCAGGGCCTTGCTGTCCTGTCCGGCCATGACGAGATAGCGCGGTGTCTCGGGCACGAAGCATATGAGAATGGAGAAAAGTCCGGCGGGAACGGCCTCGCTACCGAACATGTAGCGCCATCCTGTTGCGATTGTCCAAGGGTCGCTGCCGGGCATTACGGCGCTCATGCCCTGTCCGATTGACTCGATTACGGGGTTGGTGTGGTCGCCGAGGATGAGGAAGTTCACCATATATACCACCAGCTGACCGAAGATTATGGCAAACTGGTTCCACGAAACGAGCGTGCCGCGGATGTTCGACGGTGCCACCTCGGCTATGTACATGGGGCAGATGGCCGATGCCAAGCCCACGCCTACGCCGCCGATTACGCGGTAGATGTTGAACGCTATGAGCAGCGGGAAGTCGGCATGTCCGTGCGTGAAGAACAGGAACTCCGGCTCCATTGAGCCCAGCGCGGAGATGAAGAACATGATGCCGGCGAAGATGAGCGACTTTTTTCGGCCCCAGTTCGAGGCCAGATAGCCTGAAATTGCGCTGCCGATGATGCAGCCGATGAGCGCGCTGGCGCACGTGAAGCCGTGCCAGCCGTCAGTGTAGGTAAAGTCTTCAGCTCCGAGGAAGAAGGCCTGCAAGCCTTTTTCGGCTCCGGAGATTACGGCGGTGTCGTAACCGAACAACAGTCCGCCAAGCACGGCAACAAGTACGATTGAGAACAGGTAGGCCTTGCTGCCAGATTGATTTTGGTTCATAGTAGTTTTGTTTTAATTATTATGTTTATTCATGTACTATATTAAACAATAACCATATTCCTGCCGGATTATTGTGCGTGGAGGTGTAAAAATTTAAAATCAAATGTTTTTAAGCAACAGAGTAGGTTCTTTTTCCATAGTGTCACGTATTCCGCTGCCTGGCTTTCATCTTGATTTCGGTTCGCGCTCCTGGAGGCCGCTGTCCGCTTTGGATGGTACTTTTGGTTGGAATAAGGCCGGTTTTCGTGTGCAAGCGCAAGTGCTTTGTACACAGGGCTATACGCCGTTTGTAACCAAAGTGTGCAGCTTTTTGCGGCTCGTGACATTGTAAAAGGCCGCCTTTTGCCGTGCCAAAGACGGCCTTTAACATCGCCAAAGGCCGCCTTCGGGGGTGCCGTTAGCCGCCTTCCGCAATGCCGAATGCCATTGTCTGTTTTGAACTTTATACCCGTTCGCGCCCCTGACGGCCGTTTTTGTGCTTTTCGTGGTCCGTTCGTGACCGCCTTGTTTTTCTATTTCAGCCAAACCGGCGCACATTTTCGGAATGACATAATGCAATGCGTCGGCCTGCCGTTGGTGGCAAAATGCCAGATGAGTAAAACCTGTTTTCATTCCAAAAACGTATGAAAAAGTTTTTAGTCAATCATACTTTTGTTGTATATTTGCACTTGTTTTTACCATTAAACATCCTGATATCATGACACATTACCAACCATCGACGCTGCCCAACACGCGTATCGACGCAGCCGACCTGTTGCGCGCCGTGGCCGTGGGCGGCATAATCATGCTGCATTTCATCGAGCACCTGAACTTCTACAGCTTCCCTCCGCTTACCAAGTTTGACGAGGCCGTGTGGGATGTCGCGTTCTTTGTGCTTTCGAACAAGATGTACGCCATCTTCGCGATGCTGTTCGGGCTGACGCTGTTCGTCCAGCACGACAACCAGGCGCAGCGCGGCTTTGACTTCCGTCCGCGCTTCGCGTGGCGCATGGTGCTGCTCTTCGGCTTCGGCCTGCTCGACCTTTTGTTTTTCAACGGCGACATTCTTACGGTCTACGCCGTGTGCGGCCTGCTTGTGTTGCCGCTCGTGCGGGCGGGCAACCGCGTCGTTCTGGGCTTCGCCCTGCTGCTGGCCTTGCAGCCGGTGGAGTTGTTTTATTTCGTGGGCAGCCTTGTAAACCCCGGCTTACAGCCGCTCAACCTCGGCTCTGACGACCTGTTCGTCGCCATACTTCCGGCCCAGGAGGGCGGCAGCTGGTTCGACGTTGCCTGGGCGGGACTGCGCTACGGCCTGCCCGTAAACTTCACCTGGGCTTTGGAGCACGGGCGTTTCACGCAGACGCTCTTCCTCTTCCTGCTCGGCCTTTGGCTCGGGCGGCGGCGCATGTTCTATGACGAGGGGCGCAACGCGGCGGTGTGGCGGCGCGCGCTGGTGTGGTCGTTGGTGGCCTTCGCCGTGCTCTGTCCGCTGCGCTATACCGTGCCGCAGCTCTTCACTTCTGAGTGTGCGCAGGCCTCGCTGACCGTGATGCTCGACATGTGGAAGAACCTCGCGATGATGCTTTTCTATGTAAGCGGCATAACGCTGCTGTACCACCGCACCCGTGTACGCCGTTTCCTTGCCAAGCTTCTGCCTTACGGCAAGATGAGCCTGAGCAACTATATAGGCCAGTCCGTCGTCGGCGGCTTCATCTTCTACCACTGGGGCTTGGGGCTTTACACCGTCAGCGGCCATGCCATGAGCCTCGCTTTGGGCGTTGCCTTCATCCTGTTGCAATATACGTTCTGTCGCCTTTGGCTGCGCAGCCACAAGCGCGGGCCGCTCGAACAGCTGTGGCACAACGCCACATGGGCCGGTGCGCGCAGGCCGAAGAAGTGACATTCGCCTTGAAATTAATTGCTTATGGAAACCCCGAAGTAGTGCTTTGCGCCGCGCTCATCGCCGTTTCGCTGGCCGTCTTGGCCGTGAGGCGCAGGCTGAAGAGACCGTCAGGCTTTGTTGACACAGTGCTTTCGCTCGTCTGCATCTCCGCTTCCTGCCTGCTTGTGGAGAGGCTTGGCGGTGTGCCTTGGTTCTATACTATGATTGCCATATTCTCGCTCATGGCAATAATCGTCAGGCAATACCGCAAGAAAGGGTGGAGACTGCTCGACATCGTGTGCGGCGTGGTCTACATGGCCGCCGCCACCCGGCTGTTCATGGGGCTGCTATCCCTGTCGTGGTTGCCAGCCGTCGGCGTGGCCGCGGCGGCATTGATAGTGGTGTTTCTGGCCTATTCGTTGTACTTGGTTTGGTTTGTGAAATAGCACTTTGCGTTCTTCCCGTATTGTAAAGATTTTATGTAATGAAGCTTTTGTCAAACATTTTCCACGCTGCGGATTATGTCCTTTTTGCCCTGTTGGTGCTTTTCATCGTCTTGCAGAATGCCACATGGCTCATTGCGGTGATGGTGTCGATGTGCGTTGTGGGGCTGGCAGGCGTGGTGTTTGCGTTGTACGTGTGGCATGTTACGGGTAAGATGGACAGCTGCATGGGCATTTCGCTCGCCCTTTGTGCCACCGGCCTGTTCTTCAGTCTTGTCGTGGTAAAATCGGTTTGGTACATGTAAGCTTTGTGTTTCTTATTGCAAGATTAAGTGAAATGACGCGTGAGGGTGTTATAACGAGCATGGAGATAGTCCAGTCGGCTGCTTTCTTGGGTTGTTTGGCCGTGCGTGGTGTAGATGTGAAGGGCGCGGTCTGGGCTTTGCTCCCGTCTGTTTTGCTTGTTGTCTTGGCCTTGGTCGGCGTTTGTCAGGCGGTAAAATGGCGGTTGGGATGGAAGCATGCGTATGCCAAGGCGTCCTTCCTGTGGCTGCTGGTCGGCGTGGGCTGCATAGTCATGCAAGTGTCTTCTGCCTCTTAGCAAGCGCGGCGGGCGATGACGTTTTAACTCCTTAAACTCACGTGAATTCGGTATAAGAAACATCGGTAATCATCCAACTTCAAACTGTCGGTTGGTATCTGTCATTCCGCGCTCCGACGTGGAATCCAGTGTAAGCAGCCTGGCTTTTCCTATGTTATTTGAAATGGATTCCGCGTCGGAGCGCGGAATGACGGTTACCAACCGACCACATGGGACGAAAGAAAAGACAAGTTCTTCTCTATTAGTAAAATTGTTCCTTATATCGAACTCACGTTAAACTTTTGAATAAATGGCGGTTGGCCGCCATTTATTTTATAATTATCCGCCTTTTTGTCATGTTATAAGGTGGATTTTTCGTAATTTTGCAGCCAATACACTTGTTATTGGCATGAAATTCAGCGATGTAATAGGGCAGGAAGAAGTAAAGCAGAGGCTGCGGCAGATGGTTGCAGAGGAGCGTGTGCCACACGCCCTGATGTTCTGCGGGCCGCGGGGCAGCGGCAAGATGGCCTTGGCCTTGGCCTTTGCTTCATACCTGTTGTGCCGTGACAGGCGCGACGGCGATTCGTGCGGAGCGTGCCCCCAGTGCGCCATGACGGGCAAGTTGGCGCATCCAGACCTGCATTTCTCCTATCCCGTAATCCGCCCTTCGGGCACCGGCTCGGAGCATAAGATGTCGAGCGAGGACTTTGCCGCCGAGTGGCGCGGCCTGCTCATGCAAGGCCCTTACTTCACGTTGGAGCAGTGGCTCGCCGCCATGGGCGCGGCCAACCAGCAGGCGCAGATGGGTGTGGGAGAGAGCGATGCGCTCTCGCGTACGCTTAGCCTGAAGTCAAGTCAGGGCGGATACAAGGTAGCTATACTGTGGTTGCCGGAGCGAATGAACGCCGAATGCGCCAACAAGATGCTCAAGCTGCTCGAAGAGCCGCCGCAGGCTACGGTCTTCATCCTTGTTTGCGAAGAGCCGGGGATGCTCATCGACACGATAAAGAGCCGCGCCCAGCGCATTGACGTGCGCCGCATCGCCGACGAAGACATAGAGCGCGCCCTCGTTGAACGCCGCGGAATTGACACTGACTCGGCGCACAGGATAGCGCGTGCGGCCGGCGGCAGCTGGCTCGGCGCGCTTGAAGAGCTTGACGCCGGGAGCGAGAAGAAAGAATTTCTCGACATGTTCATCTCGCTGATGCGCCTCGCCTACATGCGCAAAATCAAGGAGCTGCGCAAGTGGAGCGATACCGCCGCCACCCTCGGGCGTGAGCGTCAACGGCGCATGTTGGAGTATTTTCTCCGCTTGGTGCGCGAAAACTTCATGTACAACTTCCGCAATCCGCAGCTCTGTTACATGACGCGCGACGAGGAAAACTTTGCCCGCAACTTCTCGCCTTATGTCAACGAGGCCAACGTTCTGGAGATATCCGCCATGATGAACCGCGCCATCCGTGACATCGGACAGAACGCAAACGCCAAGATTGTGTTCTTCGACATGGCTACAAACATCATCGTCGCCCTTATAAGAAAACCGTAGGCTTACGCCTTCATACATATAAACAACATTCAATATGGACTTCAAGAACAGGAAATTCATGATATACAACGGCTGCGACCGCGGCCTTTGCATACGCGGTTGCGGACGGCAGGACCGCCAGCTCAACACGTATGACTGGCTGGCCGACGTGCCGGGCAACGCCAAGACGACAGACCTTGTCGAGGTGCAGTTCAAGAACACGCGCAAGGGTTATTACCACAACGTCAACAATCTCGACCTGCGCAAGGGCGACATCGTGGCCGTAGAGGCCAGTCCCGGCCACGACATAGGCGTGGTAACGCTGACGGGCAAGCTCGTGGAGCTGCAAATACGCAAGGCCAACCTTAAGTCGGCGGACGACATAAAGCGCATTTACCGCCTGGCGAAGCCGGTCGATATGGATAAATACCGTGAGGCGAAGAGCCGCGAACACGACACGATGATACGCAGCAGGCAAATAGCCAAGAGCCTGAACCTTGACATGAAAATTGGAGATGTGGAGTATCAGGGTGACGGGAACAAGGCCATCTTCTATTACATTGCCGACGAACGCGTGGACTTCCGACAGCTAATCAAGGTGCTGGCGGAGACGTTCCATGTGCGCATCGAGATGAAACAAATAGGCGCAAGGCAAGAAGCCGGGCGCATAGGAGGCACCGGACCGTGCGGCCGCGAGTTGTGTTGTGCTACGTGGATGAAGAACTTTGTTTCGGTAAGTACCGGCGCGGCGCGTTATCAGGACATATCGCTGAACCCGCAGAAGCTGGCCGGAATGTGCGCCAAACTGAAGTGTTGCTTGAACTACGAGGTTGACAACTACATCGAGGCGAGCCGCAAGTTGCCGAGCAAGGAGGTTGTGTTGCAGACGCAGGACAACGACTATTACCTGTTCAAGAGCGACATACTGGCCGGCATCGTGACTTATTCTACTGACAAGAAAGTGCCTGCCAACCTCGAGACGATTACCGCCAAGCGTGCGCTTGAGGTAATAGAGATGAACAAGCAGGGCGAGAAGCCTCTGTCACTCCAGGCCGACGGCGCGCCGAAGAAGCAGGAACGCCCGGTAGACTTGCTTGAGAACGAGAGCCTGACACGCTTTGACAAGAACAAGAAAAAGCGCAAACCGAAGAACCGCAACGGGCGTCCCGCGCCGAAGGGACGCGGCAAACAGGCTGACGTACAGGCCAAGAAGGGCGACGGCGGAGCACCGTCGGGCAAAGATGTTAAGGCGTGACGATGCTTAGGCGCACATTATATATATTGTCTGTAACAGCTGCCGTTGCATTGACAGTGACAGCTTGTCGTGACGGGAGGGTGTTCGACAAGTTCGTTCCCACCCCTGTTGACGGGCTGGAAAAGAACGATACTGTGACTTTCGATGTGCCTCCCGTAGTTGCGTCGGGCAGTTACCGTCAGGAAGTAGGCTTGCGCATAACTTCTGATTATCCGTTCAAGAGCCTTAGCCTGGAGGTTAAACAGACCGTAGAACCCGGTCACCGGGTGAGCACCGACACGCTTGCTTGCCGCCTGTATGACGATGACGGCAATCTGCTCGGCCAGGGATTGAGCATGTTCCAGTATGGTTTCATGTTGCCAGAAATCGACTTACGGAAGGGCGATTCGCTGCATGTACGTGTGCGGCATGTGATGAAGCGCGAAATACTGCCCGGCATAACAGACATCGGTTTCAGTATGGAAGCAAAGCGGTAACACCTTATTATAATAGTGGAATGCGGCATACAGTGCCGCATTTTTTGTTTAAACAAATTGCAGTTTGTAGTCTTCTAAAAAAGAAGTAAAGGCGTAAAGTCATGACTAACATGACTTTACGCCTTTACTTCTTGTGCCTGTTGGCGCGTTGCTCGCGGTATTTGGCTTTCTGCCGTGCGCTTCCGCTGCCGTGCGCTCCTGTTATGTATTGCTTCTTCTTGGCCTTGGTCTTAACCTTGCCGCCGCTGTTGTCGGCCTTTTTCTTTGCCGGGCGGAACACTATGCCGCCGCCAGCGATGATGTCGTCGATGTCTGCCATATTATTAAAGGTGAGAAAGTGAGGAGGTGAGAAGGTGAGAAACAAACAAGGTGTTACAACAACATCGTCTCACCTTTTCACTTTCTCACCTTCTCACCTTTAAATCAGTGGTGGAACAGCCTTACGCCGGTGAAGGCCATGGCTATGCCGTATTTGTCGCAGGTCTCGATTACGTTGTCGTCGCGCACCGAGCCGCCGGCCTGCGCAATGTACTCTACGCCGCTCTTGTGGGCGCGCTCTATGTTGTCGCCGAAGGGGAAGAAGGCGTCGCTGCCGAGGCTTACGCCCGAGAGTTTGGCAATCCATTCCTTCTTTTCCTCTATCGTAAGCACCTCCGGCTTCTCCTTGAAGAACTGCTGCCATGTGCCCTCGCGCAGCACGTCGTCGTGCTCCTCGCTGATGTAAACGTCGATGGTGTTGTCGCGGTCGGCACGGCGTATGCCGTCAACAAAAGGCAAGTTCATCACCTTCGGGTGCTGGCGCAACCACCATATGTCGGCCTTGTTGCCTGCCAGGCGCGTGCAGTGGATGCGGCTCTGCTGGCCTGCGCCGATGCCTATTGCCTGTCCGTCCTTCACGTAGCAAACCGAGTTGCTTTGCGTGTATTTGAGGGTGATGAGGCTGATGATGAGGTCACGGCGCGCTTCAGGCGTGAAATCCTTTGCCTTTGTGGGTATGTTCTCGAAGAGGGCGGGGTCGTCCAAGCGTACTTCGTTGCGTCCCTGCTCGAACGTTATGCCGAACACCTGCTTGTGCTCGATGGGCGCAGGCACATATGCAGGGTCTATTTTGATTACGTTGTACGTGCCCTTGCGCTTGTCTTTCAGTATGGCGAGAGCCTCTGGAGTATAGCCGGGGGCGATTACTCCGTCGCTTACCTCGCGCTTCAATAGCGTGGCCGTGGCCTCGTCGCACGTGTCGCTAAGGGCTACGAAGTCGCCGTAGCTGCTCATGCGGTCGGCACCGCGCGCCCGTGCGTAGGCGCATGCCAGTGGCGAAAGTTCTATTTTCACGTCGTCAACGAAGTAAATCTTCTTCAGCGTGTCGCTAAGCGGCAGGCCTACTGCGGCTCCTGCCGGTGACACATGCTTGAAGCTGGCTGCCGCAGGCAGGCCGGTGGCGGCCTTCAGTTCCTTTACGAGCTGCCAGCTGTTGAGCGCGTCGAGGAAGTTGATGTACCCCGGGCGGCCGTTGAGCACCTCTATGGGCAGTTCGCCCTCGTCCATGTAAATGCGCGAAGGCTTCTGGTTCGGATTGCATCCGTACTTCAATGCTAATTCTTTCATATCTTGTTGTTTAACGTTTCGCGGTGCAAAAATACTGCAAAATCGGCTTAATTCAAAACAAATATGCCTAAACCGTGCGTTTTGCGGCTTCGGCGTGTGCCGTGCGTGGCATGGTCATGCCTCGCCGCCGTCGTTGTCCTTTTTCTTGAAGAAGCTCGGAGCAAGCAATCCGATGCCCATGCCGAGACACATCCACACGGGCACGTTGTCGAATATTATGCCGAAGGCTACGCCCAAGCTGAGGCCGATAACCATACTGCCGCCGGCTTCTTGCTGCTTTTTGTCCCGCTTGTTGTCTTTTTCCATGATGCTGTACGTATTGATGTTGTCCGTACAAAGATAGCGTAAAAACCGCTAACCGCAAAGCCGCAAGCAGCTTTTTTCCGGATGACATGCGGCAGGTTTGTAACATGCCGACAGCCTGCGGCGTTGCGAAAGGCCGTCTTTCGCCTTCCAAAAGGCCGTCAATCGCACGCTGAAAGGCCGCCTTTTGGAATGTAAAAGACGGCCTTTCGCAACGCCGTTGATTATCAAGCAGTTACAAAGGCGGCTGGAATACGCGGAAAAGAGGTCGCCGGTGACGGCCGCGGCGGACGGCAACGGTGGTGAAACCGGCGGAAGGGCGGCAGGGCGGCGACGGCTGCGTGCGCGCAAACAAATATGCTTTTTTTGAAAGAATTGCATTGCCCTGTCGGCGTTTTTTCTTAACTTTGCACCCTCAAAACTAATTAGTTAATCATAGACATGTCAGGAACAAAGAAAATCAAGACGGCCCTTGTCTCTGTATTCCACAAAGACGGGCTTGACGAGTTGCTTGCAAAGCTCAACGCAGAGGGTGTGAAATTCTTGTCAACAGGCGGCACGCAGAAGTTCATCGAGTCGCTCGGCTACGAGTGCCAGACGGTGGAGAGCGTCACCACTTACCCTTCAATACTGGGCGGCCGCGTGAAGACGCTGCACCCGAAAGTGTTTGGAGGCATACTCGGCCGCCGCGACAACGAGGGCGACCGCGAACAGATGGCGCAGTACGAGATACCCGAGATTGACCTCGTAATCGTTGACCTGTACCCCTTCGAGCAGACCGTGGCGAGCGGAGCAAGCGAGGCCGACATAATTGAGAAGATTGACATAGGCGGCATTTCGCTCATACGCGCCGGGGCAAAGAACTTCAACGACGTGGTAATCGTGCCGAGCAAGGCCGAATACGGCGTGCTGCTCGACATACTGAACAAGAAAGGCGCCGAGACCGACATCGAGGACCGCCGCATGTTCGCGACACGTGCCTTCGGCGTAAGCAGCCACTACGACACGGCGATACACAATTGGTTCAATTCATAATTCATAATGCATAATTCATAATCAGGCTGACGCCATGGTGCGCTTTGCCTTCCGATTGTGAATTGTGCATTATGAATTATACCTTACAAAGGCGTCAGCCCGATTGTGAACTGAAAGTCGGCGCATAGCCAATTATGAATTATGAACTGAAAGTCAGCGTAAGCTAATTATGAATTAAAGAATTATGGGATTTTTTTCATTTATCCAAGAGATTGCAATGGATTTGGGTACGGCCAACACAATCATTATCAGTGATGACAAGATTGTGGTTGACGAGCCCTCGGTTGTGGCCCTCGACCGCCGCACGGACAAGATGATAGCCGTAGGCGAGAAGGCCAAGATGATGTATGAGAAGACTAACGACAACATACGCACCATACGTCCGCTGCGCGACGGAGTCATAGCCGACTTCACCGCCTGCGAGCAGATGATGCGCGGACTCATCAAGATGGTGCACACGGGCAGCCGCCTTTTCTCGCCGTCGCTGCGCATGGTAATCGGCGTTCCGTCAGGTTCCACCGAAGTGGAGCTGCGCGCCGTGCGCGACTCCGCCGAACATGCCGACGGCCGCGATGTGTACCTGATTTTCGAGCCGATGGCCGCAGCCATCGGAATAGGCATCGACGTTGAGGCCCCCGAGGGCAACATGATTGTCGATATAGGCGGCGGAAGCACCGAAATAGCCGTAATATCGCTGGGCGGAATAGTGTCGAACAACTCAATCCGCACCGCAGGCGACGACCTCACCGCCGAAATTCAGGAGTACATGAGCAAGCAGCACAACGTGAAGGTGAGCGAGCGAATGGCCGAAAGAATAAAAATCCACGTAGGCTCGGCGCTGACCGACCTCGGCGAGGAAGCTCCCGAAGACTACGTTGTACACGGGCCTAACAAGGTGACGGCGCTGCCCATGGAGGTGCCAGTATGCTATCAGGAGATAGCCCACTGCCTCGACCGCACCATAGCGAAAATAGAGAACGCCGTGCTCTCCGCCCTGGAGAAGACTCCGCCCGAGCTGTACGCCGACATAGTGAAGAACGGCATCTACCTGACCGGCGGCGGCGCGCTGCTGCGCGGACTCGACAAACGACTGACCGACAAGATAAAGATACCGTTCCATGTGGCCGACGACCCCCTGCACAGCGTGGCAAAGGGAGCGGGCATTGCCCTGAAAAACGTTGACCGCTTCTCGTTCCTGATGAGGTAAGCGATGCGTAACCTGATTGAATTCATCAAGAAATACAATCACTGGTTTGTCTTTGTCGTGCTTGAAGTGGTGAGCTTCGTGCTGCTGTTCAAGTTCAACAGCTATCAAGGCAGCGTATGGTTCTCGTCGGCGAACGCCGTGGCCGGAAAGGTGTACGAGGCTGATGCGGCCGTGAAAAACTATTTCAGTCTGGCAAAGATAAACGAGAAGCTTAACACGCGCAACCTGTACTTGGAGCAGACTGTGCGCAAGTTGTCGGAGCAGGTGGACGAACTGACGGCCCGTGAGGACTCCTCTTGGCTGGCACTGACGCAAAAGCAGGTGCTCGACGAATGCAAGCTGATACCTGCCAAGGTGATAACAAACTCGGTAGACAAGCGCGACAACTTCATCACCATCGACAAGGGACGCGCCGACGGGGTGCGCAAGGACATGGGCGTAGCCTGCGGCAACGGCGTGGTGGGCGTGGTCTACATGGTCTCCGAACATTATGCCGTGGTCATACCGCTGCTCAACTCGAAGTCGAACCTTAGCGTAACAATAAGGAAAAGAGGATATTACGGCTACCTGCACTGGACGGGCGGACGCTCCGACCTGGCCTATGTTGACGACATTCCGCGCCACGCGCACTTCCGCCTTGGCGACCTTGTGGAGACGAGCGGCTACTCGTCAATCTTCCCTCCGGGCATCATCGTCGGCCAGATACTGCATGTCTACAACTCGACCGACGGGCTTTCCTACCGCGTACAGGTGCGCCTTACCACCGACTTCGGCAACCTGCGCGACGTGTGCGTAATCGACAACTCCGCCATGGAAGAGCGCATCGAGCTGATGCGCAGCGCCGAAGACTCGCTGAGGCTGGAGTAAAACAATAACTGCAAGGTATGAAGATAGAAGTTGTAAGACACCTCTTCACGTTCATCATATTATGTCTCGTGCAGGTGTTGGTGCTCAACCACATCAACATTTTGGGTTGCGCCACGCCCTTGCTGTACATTTATTTCATCATGCTGTTCAGGCGCGGCTACCCAAGGTGGGCCGTACTGCTGTGGAGCTTTGCCATAGGCTTGTGCGTAGACGTGTTCTCCAACACACCGGGTGTTGGCGCGGCGTCGGCCACTTTGCTCGGACTGTTGCAGCCTTACCTGCTCGGACTGTTCACGCAACGTGACAGTCCTGACGACATGAAGCCGACGATGAAAGAGTTTGGAACGACAAGGTACGTTTATTATACCATCATCTGCGTGGTTGTTTTCAACCTCGTTTTCTTCAGCATCGAGTCGTTCAGCTTTTTCAACTGGCTGCAATGGGCCAAGAACATAGGCGGAAGTTCCGCGCTTACGGCAATCCTCATCATCGTAATAGAGAACTTCCGGAAAAGATGAAAACCGCCGCGTAGGGCGAAAGGAGCAGGATAATGGACAAAGACTACGGACTTGAAAACAGGAAATACGTAATCGGCGGCGTGGCTGTATTCATCGTCGTGGTGTACATCATACGCCTTTTTACGCTCCAAATAATGAGCGACGACTACAAAAAGAACGCCGACAGCAACGCCTTCCTGAAAAAAGTAGAGTTCCCGGCGCGCGGTGTCATCTCCGACAGGAACGGCCGCCTGCTCGTCTATAATCAGAACGCCTACGACATAATGGTTGTTCCCAACGAGGCGAAAGGCCGCATCGACACCATTGAGTTTTGCCGCTCGCTCGGCATAACGAAGGATTATTTCGACAAGAGAATGGCCGAAATAAGGGACAGGAACAAGAATCCCGGCTACTCGCCGTTCACCCAACAGATGTTCATGGGCCGTTTGTCGGAAAAAGAATTCAGTGTTTTCCAGGAAAAAATATACCGTTTCCCCGGCTTTTACGTGCAAAGGCGAAGCATAAGGCAGTACACAACGCCTTACGCCGCACACGTTCTTGGCGACGTGGCGGAAGTGTCAGAGAGCGACATCGAGGACGACCCGTACTACCAACCGGGCGACTACATCGGCAAACAGGGCGTGGAGAAATACTACGAAAAGCAGCTGCGTGGCGAAAAGGGAATACAGATAATGCTACGCGACGCCCATGGACGCATACAGGGCAGCTACATGAACGGCAAGCTCGACCGACGTCCCGTACCGGGAAAAGACTTGACCCTTAGCTTGGATTCAAAGCTCCAGGCCCTTGGCGAACGGCTGCTTGAAGGCAAAATCGGCAGCATTGTGGCCATTGAACCGTCAACAGGCGAGGTGCTGTGCATGGTTTCTTCGCCTACGTTTGACCCCCGTACGATGACTGGTCGCAAGCGTAGCAAGGCCCATCTCGCCCTTGCACGCAACCCGTGGAAGCCACTTTTAAACCGCTCCATCATGGGAGTTTATCCCCCGGGCTCTACGTTCAAGACCACACAAGGACTTACTTTCCTTAGCGAAGGCATAGTGACACCGGGCACGATGTTCCCATGCCACCATGGCTTTTACTGCCGCGGACTGCACGTAGGATGCCACGGCCACGCCTCGCCAATAAACCTTGTACCTGCGCTCGGCACGTCGTGCAACGCCTACTTCTGCTGGGGCCTGTACTACATGCTCGGCAACAGGCGCAAATACAAGACCGTACAGGACGCCATGAACACGTGGCGCGACTACATGGTGAGCATGGGTCTCGGCTACAAACTCGGCATCGACCTGTCCGGAGAGAAGCGCGGACTAATACCAAATGCCCAATATTACGACAAGAATTACAACGGCTCATGGAACGGACTGACCGTAATCAGCATCTCGATAGGCCAGGGCGAGGTGCTGTTGACTCCTCTGCAAATAGCCAACCTGTGCGCAACCATCGCCAACCGTGGCTACTATTACACGCCGCACGTTGTGCGGAAAGTGGAGGGAGAACAGCTTGACGCGAAGTATCGGGAGAAACATTACACCAAGGCCGACCGCAAGGCATACGACTATATCGTGGCCGGTATGCGCCGCTCGGTGCTCAACGGCACGTGCCATGCAGCCAACCGCCCAGACTATGAAGTATGCGGAAAGACGGGAACGGCGCAAAATCACGGACAAGACCACTCCATATTCATGGGCTTCGCGCCGATGGACAACCCCAAGATAGCCGTCGCCGTATATGTTGAGAACGGCGGTTTCGGAGCCGTTTACGGAGTACCTATCGGCTCGTTGATGATGGAACAGTATATTAACGGCAAACTCTCGCCCGAATCGGAGAAGAAGGCGGCGGAGTTCCAGCACAGACGTATAGCTTATGGCGCATCAAACAGATAAACAACCAAGCGTGCTCCGCTCGCTGGACTGGTGGACGATAGGCATCTACCTGTGCCTCTTGGCATTCGGATGGCTGAGCGTCTGCGGTGCCAGTTACACTTACGGAGACACCGATATACTAAGTCTCAGCACGCGTTCGGGTATGCAGATAGTGTGGATTGGCACTTCCATCTGCCTCGGCTTCGTGCTGTTGATGCTCGACGACAGGTTTTACGACACTTTCGCCTACATCATCTACGCCATCCTGTTGCTGCTGCTTTTCGCCACAATCTTCAATCCTCACGAAATCAAAGGCTCGCGGTCGTGGCTCGTGTTGGGGCCATTGAGGCTGCAACCAGCCGAGTTTGCCAAGTTCGCCACAGCCCTGGCTGTAGCCAAACTGATGAGCACTTACGGCTTCAACATGCACCGTTGGAAAGACTTTGCCGCCGCGTGCGCCGTCGTTTTGCTGCCGATGATGTTCATCGTGGCGCAGAAAGAGACAGGCTCCGCCCTTGTTTACATATCCTTCTTCTTAATGTTCTACCGCGAAGGAATGACCGGCAGCGTGCTCTTCACAGGCGTGGCGATGATTGTTTACTTTGTGATTGGAATACGGTATGAGGAAACCTTGATGCTCGACACAGGCACTTCCGTGGGCAAGTTTGCCGTGCTCATGCTTGTACACATATTCGTCTCGGGTATGGTTTATACATACTGCAAGGACAAGAGGCAGGCTCTCACCATACTTGCTTACACCTTGGGGCTAACCCTTTTGGCGTTCCTTTTCGCACAGTTTGTCATTCCTTTCGACATTGTATGGGTGCAGCTGGCGGTCAGCGTGGCTCTTGTGGGCTACCTGCTGTACAACGCTTTGAGCAAGAGAATAAAGCACTATGTGTACATAATGCTGTTTGCCGTAGGCTCGATAGCCTTCTTTTATTCGGCCGACTACGTACTCAACAACATCCTCGAGCCGCACCAGAGAGTGCGCATCAACGTGCTTCTCGGCCTTGACGAAGACCTTTCTGGCGCAGGATACAACGTACATCAGAGCGAGATAGCTATCGGTTCGGGCGGACTGAAGGGCAAAGGCTTCCTCAACGGCACGCAGACCAAGCTGAAATTTGTGCCCGAGCAGGACACAGACTTCATCTTCTGTACCGTAGGCGAAGAGGAAGGTTTCCTCGGTTCGGCCGGCGTCCTCCTGCTGTTCCTTGCCCTAATACTGCGCCTCATCAAGATGGCGGAGCGTCAGCCGTTCAAGTTCGGGCGCGTCTACGGCTATTGTGTATTGAGCATTTTCCTGTTCCACGTGTTCATAAACGTGGGCATGGTGCTCGGCCTTACGCCCGTGATAGGCATCCCCTTGCCATTTTTCAGCTACGGAGGTTCGTCCCTATGGGGCTTTACCATCCTGCTTTTCATCTTCCTGAGGATTGACGCAGGGCGTAATCTCGTGAGAACTTGAGAAGGGAAAAGCGAAAAACGAAAAGTGAAAAATCCGTCACCTTATTAATATATAGGCTGGAATGAAAATGAGAAACCCCGTGGCCGAGCCACGGGGTTTTCATATTTTATTCGAAAAGTGTTGGATTTTTCACTTTTCGTTTTTATCTTTTCACTATTACTGAGCCAGCTTGTTGTCAGAGCCGAGCACGTCAATAATCTTGTGCTTGTACATCTCCTCCATGAGGTCGCGTGCCGGTCCGCAGTATTTGCGCGGGTCAAACTCTGCCGGTTTCTCGGCCAATGTTTTGCGAACGGCAGCTGTGAATGCCAGACGAGAGTCAGAGTCGATGTTGATTTTGCAAACAGCGCTCTTTGAAGCCTTGCGCAACTGCTCCTCGGGAATGCCCACAGCGTCGGGCAACTTGCCGCCGTACTGGTTAATCATGTCAACATATTCCTGGGGAACTGATGAAGAGCCGTGAAGCACGATGGGGAATCCGGGCAGCTTCTGCATGATTTCGTCGAGCACGTCGAAAGCCAAAGGAGGAGGCACGAGGCGGCCGGTCTTCGGGTCGCGTGTGCACTGCTCGGGCTTGAACTTGTATGCTCCGTGGCTTGTGCCGATAGAGATGGCGAGAGAGTCAACGCCTGTCTTGCTTGTAAAGTCGATTACCTCTTCGGGTTTTGTATAGTGAGACTCCTCGGCTACAACCTCGTCCTCAACGCCTGCGAGCACTCCGAGCTCTCCCTCTACTGTCACGTCGTACTGGTGAGCGTAGTCAACGACCTTCTTTGTCAGGGCCACGTTCTCGTCGTAAGGCAGTGAAGAACCGTCAATCATGACAGAAGAGAAGCCCATGTCAACACAGCTCTTGCACAGCTCGAAGCTGTCTCCGTGGTCGAGGTGGAGCACAATTTCAGGATGCTCGCAGCCCAGTTCCTTAGCGTATGCTACCGCGCCTTCAGCCATGTAACGAAGAAGAGTCTGGTTGGCGTAGTTGCGCGCGCCCTTTGATACTTGCAGGATGACGGGCGACCTCAATTCTGATGAAGCCTTGATGATAGCCTGCAGCTGCTCAAGGTTGTTGAAGTTGAACGCCGGAACGGCATATCCGCCGTTGATGGCCCTTGCGAACATGTCACGCGTGTTCACCAAGCCAAGTGTCTTGTAACTTACCATAATTCAAAAAGTTTTATGTTATTATGAATAATCTGTCGTTATAACACCGCAAAGTTAACACTTTATTCCGTCAAAACAAAGGATTGGCGCGACTTTTAGTATTTCAAAGCGGTGAATTTTCAGATTAATTTCACATTGACGGGAAACGCCGAGTTATTTTGGCAACTGAATTTAGCAAAAGTCTGCAAAAGGGCCTGTTGGGCAAGCAAAAACGAACGCAGGACAGCCTCGCCGCTGACGTTAAGGCATAAAAAAAGGAGTACCGCTGTACTCCAATCTTGTTAACCTTAAATCTAATACTATGAAAAACACAGTGCAAAGGTACGGATTTTTTCAATATTTGCAAGGATTTTATTTTACAAAATGCGGATAACGCGCGTTTTATTGATGTATGTCAAATGAGCTGAGAATTAAGAGTTAAGAATTAAGAAAATGTGCTTTGCTGGTAATTTTTTTAATTCTTAACCCTTGATTCTTAACTTTTCAATATTCCTTTAAGCAGGAATGTGGCGTTCTGGTTGCGCGCCACGCCGCGCGTTATCTTGTATGTGTACGTTATGTTGTCGGCCAGTTCTATTTCGAAGCACCAGTTGTGGAAGCGCGTGGGGTGCTCGTCCTCCATCTTGGACAGCTCCAGGTCGTGTGTGGCGATTATGCCCGTGACTGGCAGTTTGGCCACGGCTTCGAGGAAAAGGCGCGAGCCGTTGAGCTTGTCGAGCGAGTTTGTACCCTTCAGTATTTCGTCGAGTATGATTAGCGTGCGCCCTGCTTGGCGGCAGCTTTCGAGCAATTGGCGCAGCCGCAGCAGCTCGGCGTTGAAGTAGCTGATGCCCCGGCTGAGGTCGTCGGTGGTGCGCATGCTGGTGAAAAGATTGAAAGCCGAGACGCGCAACGAGTCGGCAAACACGGGCATTCCGTTCATTGCGAGCACGTAGTTCACGCCCACAGAGCGCAGGAAGGTGCTCTTCCCGGCCATGTTCGCCCCCGTTATGATGTAATATTCGCCATCGGCGATGGTAAAATCGTTGCGCACCGCCCCGTCGCCGAGGAACGGATGGTGCAGCCCCCGGGCCTCGTAGACCACGCGGTCGTCGTCCACAACTTCGGCCTCCACGGCCTGCGGCTCGTTGTAACGGAACACGGCCATCGACACCAAGGCATCCATGCGGCTTACGGCGTCAACCCATCCGTCCATGCTCCCCATATAAGTGCGCTGCCATTTCAGGAACCGCCGCACGAGGAAGTAGTCGCTCATGGCGAACATGTTGAACAGTATGAGACCGATGAAGTTGCCCCGTCGGTCGAGGCTTTTCAGTATTTCAGACAGCTCTCCGAACGAAGCCGCCGCGCCTCCGCCGCCCTCCGCCAGCGCGGCTTGCAGGCTTTTCAGCTCTTCGCAGGTGAAGTTTGCCTTGCCGATGTGGCGTATCAGTCCGATGTAAGCCTGCATGTGGGCGTGCAGACTCTCTACGGCGCGGCTTATGTCGTGGATGGATTTCGAGTTAAGACCGATGACTACGAACATCTGAACCACGCCCCACAGCACGGCGAGCGTGGCCGGAACCACGCCCACCACGGCCAACACGGTGAGCGCGAGGAAGCATGCCATCGCTGCGGCGGCCACGGCCTTGGTCCGTCCCGTCCCAGCCTTGGGGGCTATGCGCCTGCCTGCCACATCGCCGACGGCGCGCAGTATTTCGTTTGAGTCAATGCGCCCGTCGTCGCTGTCGCCCCCAGTATCGGGGTTTACGCCTGTCGCCAGGAAGGCCGACCGCCACTGCTCCAGCCCGGCCAGCTCGTTTATGGCCTCGCGCCTGCGTTCCACCGCCGCCCTGTCTTTCAGCAGACTGCCCAGCCATTGGGCCAAAGTGTCGCCGCCGCCGGTGGTAACCGTACGGTTTATACGGTTGTATAGGGAGTCGTGGCCGTACACGTCCATGTCGAAGGTGAAAGCGTGCTGCGGGTCCTTATACCTGCTTCCGCCGCCGATGCAGGAGTAGTCGCCTGCCAGGTACTTCAGTTCGCGGCTGTAAACCGCGAGCAGACGCCTGCGGCGGTCAATCTTCCGGCCGTTCTTCACGTCGGCCTTGCGCACCACGGCATACACTGCCAGCATGGCCAACGCGGCCACGAGCCACTGCCCCTGCAAGTCTCTCACGCAGTAGACCACCGCCGCCACGACAGCCATGCCGAACGAGAACAGCTCCGTCATGATGTACGTCACGTTGTTCTTCTTCATCTGCCGTATCTCGGCCGACAGCCTTTCTACGCGTTCATTGTAAAAACCGGCCAGCCCGGCCTTGGTCGTATGTTTCTTGTTTTCCATTGTTCCCTTGTGTTCTATGTGACTACAAAATTAGTATTTTAGCGCCATCCGCCGCCCCATGCGTCACGTAAAAAAGGTTAAAACACCGCCCTGGCATCCACGCCCGGCGGCCTTCAGCCGTGCGGCGTGGCGCAGATGGTTTTCCGAAAGGCGGTTACCGGCAACCCGGATTGCAGCAGGATGTGTACATGAAATGCAATCACAAAAACAAAAGAAGATACAGTCTTCCTATACACCAGAACTGCGGATGAATTCTAATTGACGGCTTTTCGCCTTCCAAAAGGCCGTCAATTGCATGTCAAAAGGCCGTCTTTTGCAATGTAAAAGACGGCCTTTCGCAACGTGCCTGATTGTCAGCGAGTTACACGGATGCCGGTAGCCGCCGTACTGTGCGCATGGCCTTTGATTGTTGCTTGTTGGTTTCCCTTGCTTTCGACGAGGCGGGAGCGTAACCGATGGATGCGTTTTTAAAAACATTTGAAAAATGCACGCCGTTTGTTTTGCCGTTAAAGATACTTTGACTACCTTTGCACCGTCCGTCAGTCGGACATACATATTTATTACAGTCGTGTAGGTTCGCCGCGCGCTTTGACGGGCGCAGGCGATTAAAAGGGAATCAGGTGAGAGTCCTGAACAGTCCCGCTGCTGTGAGTTCCTTTTTTAGGACGGCAAGCAACGACGCCACTGGACCACGTGTCTGGGAAGGCGCTTGCCGCCGGGAACAAGTCAGAAGACCTGCCACACCGGCTTTTTACGTGCTCAACGGCTTTCGAGGAAAGGCTGCGGAGAAACTTTACGGTGTGCGCCACTGCGGCCATGCGCCATTCTGTTTCATCCTTACGCCCCGACGCGAGGCCTTGTTTTACGGGGAATGAAACAGGCAATGACATTACGGCATACAATAATTTCAGGCTTATTCTGCCTTGCCGCGTCCTGCGCTTACGGCCAGGATGCGCAGAAGGACACGGTCGTTTCTTCGACGAAAACCATTGATGAAGTTACCGTTACGGCGCGGCGCGGCGCGTCGCGCGACCTCTTGCCCGTGCAGACTCTTACGGGGGAGCGGCTCGAAAGGATGTCGGCCCTCTCGGTGGCCGACGCCATACGCTATTTCTCGGGCGTGCAAATCAAGGACTACGGCGGCGTGGGCGGCCTGAAGACGGTCAACATACGCGGCATGGGCACGCAGCATGTAGGCGTGTTCTACGACGGCATCGAGTTGGGCAACGCGCAGAACGGACAGATAGACCTTGGCCGATTCTCGCTTGACAACATGGAGGCCGTCTCCGTGTACAACGGCCAGCGCAGCGCAATCTTCCAGCCGGCAAAGGATTTCGGCTCCGCCGCCACGGTGTATCTGCAAAGCCGCACGCCCGTGTTCGATGGCGGACGTACGTTCAACCTGCGCGCAACCATGAAGGCAGGCTCCTTCGCTCTGGCCAATCCGGCCGTCGTGTGGGAGCAGAAAATCAGTGAGAACGTCAGTTCGTCGGTTAGTGCAGAGTATATGTACACCAACGGACGGTACCGTTACCGCTACCATACCCAGGGCGGATATGACACCACGGCGGTGCGCGCCAACGGCGACGTGAGTGCGTTTCGCGGCGAGGCGGGCCTCTTCGGACGGCTCAATGGCGGCTCGTGGCGCGCCAAGGCTTACGTCTACCGTTCGGAGCGGGGACTGCCCGGGGCTGTGGTGCGCTGCCGCTTGGAGCATGAGGACCGCCAGTGGGACACCAACGCGTTCGTCCAGGCGTCGCTGCGCAAACGCATGACAGGCCGCTACAGCCTCATGCTCAACGGCAAGTACGCCTACGACTACCTGCATTATCTCTCCGACCCGGCCCTCGACGAGAGCGCCATGTATGTGGACAACCGCTACCGCCAGCAAGAAGCCTACCTTTCTCTTGCCAATCTCTACCGCTTCAGCAGCCACTGGAGCGCGTCCCTCTCGGCCGATTACCAGTGGAACAAGCTCTCGGCCGACCTCTATAACTTTGCTTATCCCGTGCGCCATACGGTGCTCGTTGCAGCCGCCGTTGCCGCCGAATACCGCAGTCTTAAGGCGCAGGCCAGCGTGCTCGGCACGTTCGTGGCCGACCGTGTGGCCGTAGACACCGCCAGGATGGACGGCAAGGCGGAGCTTACCCCGACCCTCGTCGTGTCGTACAAGCCCTTCCGCCGCATAGACTTCAGCCTGCGCGGATTCTATAAAAACATATTCCGTATGCCCACGCTCAACGACCTTTACTATACCTTCATCGGCAATGTGAAGCTCCGCCCGGAGTACACCACGCAGTACGACATCGGCTTCACCTACGCCGCCGCGCCCCGCCGCTCGTGGCTCAAGCGCGTTGAGGTGCAGGCGGACGCATATTATAATAAGGTGAAAGACAAAATAATAGCCGTCCCCACGTCAAACCAGTTCCGCTGGACGATGGTCAACCTCGGCCGCGTTGACATCCTCGGCCTCGACGTTTCGGCGCAAGCCTCGTGGGCGTTTCCCTGCGGATTGCACCTTGATGCGCGGCTAAGCTACACCTACGAGCAGGCCGAAGACGTGACGAGCCGCGCCAACACGTACTACGGCGACCAGATACCTTACATCCCGTGGCACAGCGGCTCGGCCGTAATAAACGCCTCGTGGCGCGGCTTCGGGCTTGACTACAGCTTCATATACACCGGCGAACGCTACGACGCCACCGAGAACATACCGCAAAACCATGTGCCGGAGTGGTACACGAGCGACATCGCCCTGTCGTACAACTTCCGCATCGGAGGGGTGAAAACACGCCTTGCCGCCGAGGTGAACAACGTGTTCAACCAGCAGTTTGAGGTCGTAAAGTGCTATCCCATGCCGGGAACCAACTATAAGGTAATCATTAAACTTGAAATATAATGCGTATAGTAATGAAACAGAAACATCTTTTCCTCATCCTCGCCGCAGTGCTCCTGGCCTCTTGCCGGGGTGACGACGAGGTGCTTGTGCCGTCCACCTGGACGCAGGTTGCCGCTCCGGCGCAGCCCCGCTCGGTAACAGGCTTCTACCTGTTGAACGAGGGCAACATGGGCAGCAACAAGTGTACGCTCGACTTTTTCGACGCAACCACAGGCTATTACCGCAGCAACATCTACGCCGAAACCAACCCCGACGTAGTTCTTGAGCTTGGAGACGTGGGCAACGACATACAGGTTTACGGCTCGAAACTGTACGCCGTAATCAACTGTTCCAACTTCGTCGAGGTGATGTCGAAGGCCGACGCGCGCCACATCGGCGAAATAAAAATACCCAACTGCCGGTACATCGTGTTCCATGAGGGCTACGCCTACGTGTCGTCTTATGCCGGGCCGGTGCAGGTAGACCCCAATGCGAGGCTCGGATATGTGGCCAAGGTTGACACGGCTACGCTTGAAGTGGTGGCCGAGTGCACCGTCGGTTACCAGCCGGAGGAGATGGCCGTGGTTGGCGGAAAGCTCTATGTGGCCAACTCCGGGGGCTACCGCGTGCCCGATTATGACCGCACCGTGTCGGTAATAGACCTCGCGACGTTCACCGAAACGAAAAAAATCGACGTTGCGCCCAACCTCCACCGCATCGTGGCCGACAGCTACGGGCGGCTCTGGGTGTCGTCGCGCGGCGACTATTACGATACGAAATCAGACCTTTTCGTCATCGACACGCGCACCGACAAGGTGGCCGGCAGGCTCGGCATAGCCGTCAGCGAGATGTGCATCGACGGCGACGAGCTGTACATTTTAGGTTCGGAGTACAGCTATACAGGCGGAAACGGTTGGGACGTTTCTTATGCGAAGATAGACACGGAGACGAGTGCCGTGGTCTCGCGCAGCTTCATCACCGACGGCACGGACAAGGAAATACAGATGCCCTACGGCCTTGCCGTCAACCCGGAGACCAAGGAAATATATGTGACCGACGCCAAGAGCTACGTCGTCCGCGGCACTCTTTACTGCTTTACGCCCGACGGACGCAAGAAGTGGAGCGTCACGACGGGCGACGTTCCGGCGCATTTCGCCTTTCTGAAGAAGAATTAAGGGTTAAAAATTAAGGACTAAGAAAGTTGCAAAACATGGCAAACCGCGTTGTGAAAGACCGTCTTTCGCACGGCAAAAGGCCACCTTTCGCATTGCAAAAGGCCGCCTTTTGGAATTGAAAGAAACGCATGTGGAATGCTTACAGTGTCGTGCTGGCAGGACGGATATGCCTTGCAAGTGCAACAAAAGTGCTGCTTTTGCTTACGGTTTTAGTCGGCCGAAAGGCGAACGGTATTGGCAATCAAGAAAAACAACATATTAAGATGAGCAAGAAAAGGTTTTACATTCTGCCGCTGGCAGCCGCTGTGCTGCTTGTTCCAAGTTCGTGCAGCGACGACGATGGAGGAAACGGCGAAGGAGGAGGCCCTGCCAAGGGGCGCAGTCCTTATGTTACGAAGGTGCTGGAATACCGTCCCGCGCCGGGACAGTTTGTCAACGAGATGCCCGAATACGCCGAGGGCGACACCCAAGAGGACATGAACGCCAAGGCGTTGGCCGCCATCGGCAATGACGCACGCGGCGTGATAACGCTCGGTGGGTATGGAGGCTACGTTGTGTGCGGCTTCGACCATACCATAGAAAACGTGCCGGGCGAGGCCGACTTCAAGGTCTTGGGCAACGCCTTTTACAACGGCGGTGCTCCGGCTGGCGGCACTTCGCGCCCCGGCGGAAGCTGCGAGCCGGGCATAGTGATGGTGGCTTACGACCGTAACAGGAACGGACAGCCTGACGATGACGAATGGTACGAGCTTGCCGGGAGCGAACACGGCAAGCCGGAGACCTTGAAAGGTTATGAAATCACATACAAAAGGCAAGCCGGAGAGGCCTTGGCCGACATCCCTTGGACGGACAACAAGGGTGGCGCAGGCTACATTGAGCGCAACGAATACCACTCGCAGGACTATTGGCCGCAGTGGATTGAGGACGGCGAGCTGGCTTTCGGCGGCACGCTTCTTCCCCCGAACGCCGTCGATGAGAGCGGAACGGGCACGTATTGGGTGCTCTACGCGTATGACTGGGGTTATGCAGACAACCGCCTTAACACCGAGGACGGGGCAGACTTCGACATCGGCTGGGCTGTGGACGATGACGGCAACCACGTCGATTTGCCCGGAGCTGACTTCATCAAGATATACACCGGCGTCAACCAGCAGTGCGGATGGGTAGGCGAGACATCGACGGAGGTGGTGGGAATTACCGACTTACATCTGTTAAAACAACAATAAACCAAATCAAGTTTTTATGAAAAGATTTTTTACTTTGGCAAGTATCGCCGGTATTCTGGCGGCAAACGTGACGGCTGCACCGGCACAGACAAGCGGCGGCACAACGCCTTACGGCGGCTATGAGGACGGTACGTTCATACTGAATGAGGGCTGGTTCGGCCACGACGGAGGCAGTATTAACTTCATGACTGTAGACGGAGAGATGATGTACAACGTGCAGGAACGCGAAAACGAGGGGTTCAGCTTCGGCAATACGTCGTGCTCGAGCATGGTGTATGGCGGCAGGCTGTACGTCATGTCGAAGCAGGCGGGCGGAACAGGCGGAGCCCTCGTAGTGATGGACGCGAAGACATTGGAGGTTATCGCAAGCTTCAACGAGATTGGCGGAGGCGACGGACGCTCAATAGCAGGCGCCAATCCGCACAAGGTGTACATAGGGACTACCGCCGGCGTGGTGGCCTTCGACGTTGACAATATGGAAATAGGCGATGTCGTTCAGGGCATAGGCGAGGAAGGGTCGTACCGTGTCAACGTGGGCGACATGCTCAAGGCGGGCGGCTACGTGTTCGTGATTGAAAAAGGAGTGGGCGTCCACGCCATTGACACGGAGACCGACATGGTGGCCGGGACGATAGCCTGCACCGACGTGCAGGGCATAGCCCAGACCGCCGACGGCAGCGTGTGGATAGCCTCGAGCGGTGAGCTGACATGTGTAGACCCTGCCACGCTGGAGACGGAAGAGACGCTGACGCTGCCCGAAGGGGTTAAGGTTATGTGCCAGTGGGGCGCGTGGAAGCCGACGGCTTTCTGCGCGAGCCGTACGGCTAACGTGCTTTACTGGAACCAGGGCGGCTCATGGATAGGCGGCAACGAGTTTTACCGTTATGAGATAGGCTCTGACATAAGCGCTCTAAAGCCGTTTTTCACCATCGAGGGGCTGCCTGCGGCCGACGATACAAAGACGCAGCAGGCGTATGGAGTGGCGCGTTATGACGACCGCACGGGGCAGCTTGTAGTCCTTACGACACAGTCCGGCTACGGCGCTAATTATGAACACAACTGGATTCACCTTGTGAACGGCGCGACGGGCGAGCTTGAAAAGACGGTGACATTGGACGAATACTACTGGTTCCCGACGTTGCCCATATTCCCGGACAAGTATGCTCCCGAGTTTGTAGGAGTGGAAAACAAGGTAGGGTTGGAAGAGAACGGACAGCCTTACACCGTAGACCTTGCAGGCAAGGTGGCCGACCGTGACAACATTGCTTACAACATAACACTTTCACTTGCCGGGAGAGGCGACCCGTCGGTGGCCGACGCAAGGCTCGAAGGTACGACGCTGACCATAGCGCCTTTGGCCGAAGGCACGACAACGGTTACGCTCGCGGCGGAGTCTAACGGCATGGTTACAGAACTGCCGATAGCGGTCAGCGTCGGCGCATCCACTGGGATAGGCGGTGTCGATGCAGGCAACGGCGGCGCAACCGAGGTGGCGCGCTTCACCGTTGACGGCAAGAAGCTCGACCGTCCGCAGCCTGGCGTGAACATAGTGCGCATGAGCGACGGCACGGCAAGAAAGGTGGTAGTTGGCAAATAATGGCTGAAGACACAGTTTTACATAGATTCTTTTATGTCGGGGCGTGGTTGGCAGTGATGCCGGCCACGCCTGTTTTTATGCCTCGTTCAGGACTGTTTGCGCATAGCCTTTGGCGTGTCTGTAACACGTTGGTAATCAGCGCGTTTTCAATATGCCGTCTTTTAGCCTGCAAAAGACGGCTTTTTAGCGTGCAATTCATGGCCTTTTGCAGCGCGAAATGCCGCATATTGAATTTCATCCGCAGCTCATGCGTGTTGTACGCCGCCGCATTTCGCATGTCATGTGGCGGCAGGCCGTTAAATAATGAAAGACTTGTTTCTTAAAAGATGTAAACACTTTGGGTTTAAGTCTTTTGTAGATATTCTGTCGTAAAGTGCTATAATCCAGTACGTTTCATCCTTTTTAATGCGTTGTGGCACGCTTTTTGCTCTTCCCAAAAGATGTAAACAGACTTTGATTTGCGGCATATTTTCGCTATCTTCGCAGTCGGAAATCAACTTGACCCCTTTCATATTATCTTACAGAAACCATCAAACATGAGACACCTTAAGATATTTGCCGTTGCCATGATGCTGTTTACAGCCGGACTTCCGGCGGCGGCCGACAACGACAAGACTGAAAACGAGGAAGAACAATACGAGGAAATAGAGAACTTTGACTTCCTGTATGACAACGAGGCATACGGCGAAGACTTCGAATATTCACAGATTGACGACATGCTCAACGAGGCGTTTTCGCATCTTGGAGCAAGATACCGCCGCGGCCAGTCGGGCCCCAACGCTTTCGACTGCTCTGGCTTTACAAGCTATGTGTTCAAGAACATGGGCATAGAGCTGGGCCGCTCTTCGCGCGACCAGTACACTGACGGCGAGGCGGTAGGCAAGGACGAGCTGCGCACGGGCGACCTGGTGTTTTTCACCGGCTCCAACTCGCGCGGCCCAATCGGGCATGTGGGCATTGTCGTTGATGTAGACCAGATAAACGGAAGTTTCAATTTCATACACGCAAGCATCAAGGGCGTAAAGGTAAGCAATTCAAATGAGAGGTATTACTCACGCCGCTATGTAGGCGCGCGCCGTGTGATGCAGTAAAAGGAAAATTACGAATTAAGAGCATAAGAAATTAAGAATTAAGAGTTAAGAATTAAGGAAATATGCTTCTGCTGGTAATTTTCTTAATTCTTAACTCTTAATTCTTAATTATAATAAAGTTTGCCATGCGTCTCCTTCCAGTCGTTTCATTTGTTGGAATAATCCTTCTTCTTACTGCCTGCGGAGCCGGTGGTTCTGACAGGAAAGCCGTTGCCGGTATGCCTGATACAGCCCGTGCAGACACCGTGCAGGCGGCTGAACACCATGTAGAGGCGTTTACCGTGGCCTTGACCGGCGACATAATGCTGGGCACTACATATCCAGACACTATGCTGCCTCCCGACAAAGGCAGGGCACTTTTCCGTGACGTGAAAGGAGTTTTGGCCGCGGCCGACTTGGCTTTGGGCAATCTTGAGGGCACGTTTTGTGACAGTGTGCCGCCGAGAAAACGCGAGACGGAGCACACTTACTTGTTCCGCACACCCCCGGAGTTCGCCGCACGCCTCAAGGATGCAGGTTACGATTACCTCAGTATGGCAAACAACCATACGTATGATTTCGGCTTGCGTGGCGTACTCTCCACTGAAAGGACGCTTGACAGGCTCGGGATAAAGTATTCAGGGATAAGGCGCAGGGCCGTGTCTGCCGTGCTCGAGCGCGGCGGGGTGAGGTTTGGCCTGTGCGCTTTCGGTCACAACGGCCATACCATGCGCCATCAGGAGCTTGCCACGGTGCGCGGAGTGCTTGACAGCCTGCGTGCCATGGCCGACATCGTGGTGGTATCTTTCCACGGCGGAGGCGAGGGAAAGGCCTTCAGCCATCTGCCCGACAGTACGGAACGGTTCTTGGGCGAGGACCGCGGTTCACTCCGCAGGTTCGTCCGTTTCTGCATAGACAACGGCGCGGACATCGTCTATGGTCACGGCCCCCATGTGGTGCGCTGCGTAGAGATGTATAAAGATAGGTTCATAGCCTACAGCCTTGGCAACTTCTGTACGCCTTACGCCATCAGCATTATGGGGCTTTCGGGATATGCGCCGGTCATCGTCGTCAGGACTGACAGGCGCGGCCGGTTTCTCGACGGGCGCATACACCCGTTCATACAGCGCAAGGGGCTCGGCCCGAGGCGCGACACTACGGGCGTAGTTGTGCGGCAAATCAGGATGCTGACTGATGCCGATGTCTACGGCGGAAGGCTTAGGATAAGCGATGACGGAGCTATTGTGCCGGTGGAAAAGGAATGAATACAATATACAAAACAAGACGGGTCGGGATGCAAACAGCATCCCGACCCGTCTTGTTTTGTTGCAAATAGGGCTTAGTCCTCTTTCTTTGTGATGACCTTTTTCTCTGCGATACGGGCCTTCTTACCTGTAAGTTTGCGGAGGTAATACAGCTTGGCGCGGCGTACCTTACCGTGCTTGTTTACCTCGATGTTGTCGATGTTGGGTGAATCCATCGGGAAGATACGCTCTACTCCGACAGTTCCAGACATCTTACGGACGGTGAAGCGCTTTTTGTCTCCTTGGCCGCTAATCTTTATTACGACACCACGGTAGAGCTGGATACGCTCCTTTGAACCCTCGATGATTTTGTAAGCGACGGTGATTGTGTCACCAGATTTGAACTCGGGGAACTTCTTGCCGCTTGCAAATGCTTCTTCAGCAACTTTAATTAAATCCATTGTTGTTTGATAATTAAATTTGTTTCATCGTTCCGACGCAACATAACGAGGCAACACTTCTTCCTGTCAGCGATTACGCGGAAAGCGGTGCAAAGGTACGCTTTTTCCTCTTGTCGGCAAAGCTTAATCTTATTTTTTTACGTATTTCTTTGCCTTATTTGCGTTTTTAGCTAACTTTGCACGGCTTTTTATATGGTTTATATGTGTAAGAAACTCATTTTCAGCGTATTTGTATTGTCGGCATTGGTGTGTGCGTCGTGCTCTTCCGGTTATCGGATTACGGGCTTCGAACGTTCCCGCATACTTGTGGACAGCACTTACGATACGGCTCCTGACAAGGCCGTTGCCGATTTCATAGCTCCTTATAAGCGTCAGGTGGACAGCATAATGAGCCCCGTTGTCGGCGTGGCGGCTGAATATCTGTATGCCGAAAGGCCGGAAAGCAACCTGACAAACCTGCTTGCCGACATTCTCGTATGGTGTGGAAAGGATTACGGCGAGCGTCCCGACTTTGCCGTTTACAACGTCGGCGGCATACGTTCGGCCATTGCCAAGGGCGAGGTTACTTACGGAGACGTGCTCGACGTGGCACCGTTTGAGAACAAAATCTGCTTTGTAACGTTGACAGGAGACAAGGTCTTGGAGCTGTTCGGGCAGATTGCTTCGGTTGGAGGAGAGGCCGTAAGCCACGGCGTTGAGCTGGTCATAACCGCCGACGGACGGCTGAAGTCGGCCTTGCTCGGCGGTAAACGCATCGTGGCGGACGCCAAGTACCGCATCGCAACGCTTGACTATGTGGCCCAGGGTAACGACAAGATGGAGGCGTTTAAGAGTTCGACGGAAGTCAATTCGCCGTCAAGCAAGGACAACAACGTGCGTTTCATCATAATGAAATACATGAAAGAGAAGATGGAGCAGGGCGAAAGCGTAAGCTCGAAGATTGAAGGACGAATAACAATAGAAGGCAGATGAAGCGTTTTTTCTTAACCATAATGTTGGCCGTTACGCTGCTTGCCGGAGTGCAGGCAAAGGGTAAGCGGCTTGTGATACTTCATACTAACGACACCCATAGTTGCATATTCCCGCTAAATCCGCACCTTGCCGACACAATGCTTGCAGGCCGCGGAGGCTTCATCAGGCGTGCGGAGATGGTGAGCCGGGAGCGTAGCAAGCATCCCGACCTGCTGCTTTTTGACAGCGGCGACTTCTCCCAAGGCTCTCCTTATTATACCTTATATAAGGGAGACGTCGAGGTGGGGCTGATGAACTTGATGCGTTACGACGCTGCAACGATGGGCAACCACGAGTTCGACTTCGGCGTGGAGAACATGGCAAGGCTGTTCAAGAAGGCCGATTTCCCCATCGTCTGCGCCAACTACGACTTCACCGGGACGGCTCTCGAAGGCGTTGTAAAGCCGTATGTGGTGCTCAAGCGCGACGGATTGAGGATTGGAGTGTTCGGCCTTTCGCCGCAACTTGACGGGCTGGTCATGGCCAAGACGTGCGCCGGAGTGAAGTACAACGACCCCGTGAAGGCCGCCAACGACGTGGCAAAGCTGCTGAAGGCGCGGGAAAAGTGTGACATCGTAGTCTGCCTCTCGCATCTCGGCTGGGACATAATCGGCATTGACGACACCGAACTTATGCGGCAGACGCGCAACATCGACATAGTGCTTGGAGGCCATTCGCATTCGTATTTCAACGCGTTGGAATACGAGGAAAACATCGACGGCAAGCCTGTCCCCAACGACCAGAACGGCAAGCACGGCATATACGTAGGCAAAATAACGGTAGACTTCAGCCGTTGAGGCCGGCGGCGTATTGCCCTTATATTATCCTGAAAGATAAAATATTCTTCCTTTTGCGCCGTTATTATAGCGATGAGAAGACTGTTTTCCATACTCATATTGCTTTTTGCCGCCTTGTGTTCATACGCCCAAGGCGGCGCGGTGCAGAACCGCCCGTACACCGACCTGCGGCCGTTCCACTTCGGAGTGGTCGTCGGCACGCATTTCCAGGACATTGAGTTTAACAACATCGGGCCGCAGATGATAGCTGCGGAGGACGGCTCTCAGACGGAGAAGCTCGTAACCTGCGACCAAGACCGATGGGACATGGGCTTCAACGTTGGCGTGCTCGGCGAGCTGCGGCTTGGCACTTATTTCGCCTTCAGGATGGCACCGACGATGTACTTCGGCAACCGCCACCTTACATTCCGCAACCATACGGACAAGTTGGAGAACGGAGAGCCAATCGTGCAGACGCAGGACATGAAGACGGTCTACATCGGCGTGCCGCTCGACTTGATTTTCAGCGCGCCGCGGTTGGACAACGCGCGCCCTTACGTCATGGCCGGACTTAACCCTATGATTAACCTTTCCGGCGGCGACAACGACTATGTCAAGCTGAAGCGTTACGACGTTTTCTTTGAAATAGGACTCGGATGCGATGTCTACCTGCCGTTCTTCAAGCTTCGCCCCGAACTCAAGTTCTGCTACAGTCTGCTGAATAGTCTCGACACGAAGCACGCCGACCGCCTGCGCGACGAGAACATGAAGATGTACGCCCGGGCGGTGAACGAGGCGCGCAGCAAAATGATTGTGCTGTCGTTTTACTTCGAGTAGAAAATCAAGTATCGTGAAACGCCAATAACGAATACCGCCTTGCTTGCGTTCGTTATTGGCGTTTATATACACTTTCAATAGTTAAACAATCTAAAAACGAATACCTAAAAGTAGGTATTCGGGATAATTGTATTACCTTTGCGGTGTACAAATGTAGGTACAAAACATTATTAATCAAATAACTAAAACAGTATTATGGCTTACGTAATTGGTGACAACTGTATCGCTTGCGGTACTTGTATCGACGAATGTCCGGCAGGAGCTATCTCTGAGGGAGAGAAGTATTCAATCAACCCTGACATGTGCACAGAGTGCGGAACATGTGCAGACGTATGTCCGTCAGAGGCTATCAGCTTGGGCTAAGACATTTTATTTAGAATTACAACTTGGGCGGTTCGGGGCTTCCGGGCCGCCTTTTTCGTGCCGTCCGGCGGTGTATGCCGCCTTGAAACAAGGCAAATTGCCAAGTCAAAGGGCATCTTTCGTTCGGCGAAAGATGCCCTTTGGCATTGCCAAATGCCGTCTTTTAGCCTGTAAAAGACGGCATATTGTATTGTAAGCAAACTCTTCTTGTCTGCTTACACTATGTGTGATAATGCGCTTTTGGCAGTAAATGTTATAAGTAAAAGTCAGCGTTTTGCTTTGAAAAAATCCTGCATCAGGCGGCGGCAGTCCTCTTCGAGCACGCCTGGTGTTACCGTCGCCTTTGGGTGGAGGGCGTCGGGGGCGAAGCGCGTGAAGCCACGTTTCTCGTCGGCCGCGCCGTAGACAACGCGCCGTATTTGCGCCCAGCCGATGGCGCCGGCACACATCACGCATGGCTCCACGGTCACGTACAGCGTGCAGTCGGCAAGGTATTTACCACCCAACGCGTCGGCCGCCGCCGTGATGGCCTGCATCTCGGCGTGCGCAGTGACGTCGTTGAGCGTTTCGGTAAGGTTGTGGGCGCGCGCAATTACCCTGTCGCGGCAGGTTATTACCGCGCCGATGGGTATTTCGCCGGCCTCGCGCGCCGCCTCGGCTTCGGCCAAAGCCTTGCGCATAAACTGCTCGTCCTTTTTCTGCTGGGTGTCTTCCTGCAAGTTCTCCATATCTTAGTTTTTGCTGCAAAAGTAACCATTTTCGCCGCAAACGGTAGCCGTATGTTGCGGAAATGTTGTATTTTTGCCATTGGAAAGAATTAAAGGAATTTATAGAAGTTACAGAAGTTAAAGCCATTACCGGCAAGGCTGCGGCTGTCAATGGCATCCGGCAAGGCATTTGTCTTTAACTTCTTAGCCCACAAAGTGGGCGATGACTCCTCTAACTTCTTTAACTTCTGAATGATAAGGACTATGGCCGAACACAACGACACGGGGCGGTGGGGCGAGCAGAAGGCCGCCGAATATCTGGAGCGCAAGGGATACCGCATACTTTGGCGCGACTGGCGCGACGGCCACCGCGACCTCGACATCGTGGCCGTTGATGCCGACCAGTTGGTAGTTGTGGAGGTTAAGACGCGCCGCAACGCCGACTACATGCCGCCCGAACTGGCCGTAGACGCGCGCAAGATGCGCAGTCTGGCCGTGGCGGCGGCCAAGTTCGTCGGCACTTATGGCATAGAGTTTCCCCTGCGTTTCGACATAGTGGCCGTCACGGGGACGCCCGGCGGCGACTGCGATATACGCCACATAGAGGACGCTTTCACGCCAATGCAATACTGAAAAAATGGAAGACATCATAACGTTGAGGCTCACCGAGACCGACTCTACCAACCGCTTCCTCCGCGAATACAAGGGAGCGGAAGGCTCGCTGATGACTGTTGTCACCGCCGATTACCAGACGGCGGGGCGTGGGCAGGGGCGCAACACATGGGAAAGTGCGTCGGGGCAGAACCTGCTTTTCAGTGTCAAGGTGCACCCCCGGGGGCTTGAGGCCCGGCGGCAGTTCGTCATGCTTGAGGCCGGGGCACTGGCCGTGCGCGATGCCTTGTCGCATTACGCTGACGGTTTCACCGTGAAGTGGCCCAACGACGTGTACTGGCGCGACATGAAAATAAGCGGAACACTCTCCGAATGCGCCATTGCCAAGGGGCTCGTTGGCGGCTGCATACTTGGTGTTGGCATCAATGTAAACCAGCGGCAGTTCACCGGCGGCGCGCCGAACCCTGTATCTTTGTTGAATATCTTGGGGCGCGAGACCGACCGTGAGGAGCTGCTCTGCCTTTTTGAAGACGGCTTCCGCCGCTATCTCGGCATGGTAGATGCCGGGCGTTATGCCGACATCCACACCCTCTATTGCGCCTCGCTCTACCGCCGCACGGGGCTTCACGCCTGGCGCGATGCCGCAGGCTGTTTCACGGCAAGCATCCTCCGGGTAGAGCCTGACGGCCGCCTTGTGCTGTGGAAGGGGGACGGAGAGGAGAGGACTTATCTGTTCAAAGAAGTGGAACATTTAATATCTGAAGTTAAAGAAGTTAGAGAAGTTAAAGGAGTTAAAGACAAATGACTTGTCGCTTAACGGCCGTTTATATTCGGCTTGGCATCAAAGCATTTGTCTTTAACTCCTTTAACTTCTCTAACTTCTTTAACTTCAAAAACATAAATAGAAAGCTATGGCAAATTACAAACGTATCTTATTGAAGCTCAGCGGCGAGAGTCTTATGGGCAAACAGGGCTTCGGCATCGACCCGGAGCGTCTAAGCGACTATGCAAGTCAGATTAAGGAAGTGCACGAAATGGGCGTGCAAATCGGCATTGTCATCGGCGGCGGCAACATATTCCGCGGCCTTAGCGGCGCAGGCAAGGGTTTCGACCGCGTCAAGGGCGACCAGATGGGCATGTGCGCCACGGTCATCAATTCGCTCGCGCTTAGCTCCGCGCTCGGCGCAATAGGCGTGAAGAACAAGGTGCTCACGGCCATCCGCATGGAGCCCATCGGCGAGTTTTACTCGAAGTGGAAAGCCATCGAGGCGATGGAGGCAGGCTATGTGTGCATATTCAGCGCCGGTACGGGCTCGCCTTATTTCACGACGGACACGGGTTCGTCGCTCCGCGGCATCGAAATAGAGGCCGACGTGATGCTCAAGGGCACGCGCGTTGACGGCATATACACCGCCGACCCGGAGAAAGACCCTGCGGCCGTGAAGTTCAGCGACATAACTTACGACGAGATTTACACGCGCGGACTGAAGGTGATGGACCTTACCGCAACCACCATGTGCAAGGAGAACAACCTGCCAATCTATGTGTTCAACATGGACGTTAAGGGCAACCTGAAGCGTGTGATGGACGGAGAACCCATCGGGACTCTGGTGCACAACTAAGGGAATAACACCTTACACCCACCCAAACCCCTCCCTAAGGGAGGGGCTTGATTACTTTTGTCGGGTGTTTGATAATTGGTTGAAAATCAACACATTGCTGACGGATTTTCAATATGCCGTATTTTGCAGGCCGAAAGACGGCATATTGCAAGCTGAAAGGCCACCTTTTGCACAGCAAAAGGTGGCCTTTCGTATTTCGGGTTGTATACAATCGTCATCCAATGGGAGAGTCGTTTCAACGCTACTCCTTAGGTGACAGGGTGAGGTAGGCATCAGAAGTCGAGCGTAACGCCTTTCGAGTCAATCTTCTTGTACGTCTTTCCGTTCACCGTTGCGTTGACAGAGTTTGTGGCGGTGAAGGTGTGTCCGCTTGCGCTTACGCTGATGTTGTTCAGCTGTACGCCGTCGGTGTTGTTCACCACGATGCCCTCCTTGGCGTTGTTCACTTCGAGGTCGGTTATCTGCACGTTCTTTACCGGCATCTCGGGCAGGCCGTTGAAGAAGGCAGCACGGCGCGCACGGCGGCATATTACGTGGTTGATGAATATGTCGCGGAAGCATGGTGTGGTCTCGTCTGCCTTGTACCTGGGCGTGTTTTCCTTGTTTTCGTCGCCGTCTTCAAGAGCCTCCACGGCCGACTTTCCGCCGTAGTAGAGGTCGAAGGTGATGGCATCCGTCTGTATGTCGAACATCGACACATTATTTATATATATACCTTCCACCACGCCGCCGCGGCCCCGCGTGCTCTTGAAACGCAGACCCACATCGGTGCCGAGGAACTGGCAGTCGCTCACGTACACGTTCTTCACGCCGCCGCTCATCTCGCTTCCTACCACGAAACCGCCGTGACCCTTGAACACGGTGCAGCCGTTCACGATGACGTTCTCGCACGGAATGCCGCGCTTGCGGCCGTCGGCATCCTTGCCGCTTTTTATGCAAATGCCGTCGTCGCCTACATCAAACGACGAGTTGACGATTAGCGCGTTCTTGCACGATTCGAGGTCGATGCCGTCGCCGTTCTGCGCGAACGACGGGTTGCGCACCTGCACATCTTCCACCAATACGTTCTCGCACATCAGCGGATGTATGTTCCATGCCGGCGAGTTCTGGAATATTACGCCCTTCAGCCACACGTTCTTGCAGCCTAAGAGGCTCACCATTACGGGGCGCAGGTACTGCTTTATTTCGTTCCATCCGGCCTCGCCTTCTACGCCCGTAGGCACGTTCATGTCGCTCATTGTGGAGCCTTTGAGCGCGCCTTCCGACGGCCACCATACCTTGTCTCCCTGCACAACGCCGCCGCGCGAGGTAAACTCTTTCCACTGCTTTGCCGTCACCTTGTCGCGCTTTACAGGCCGCCAGTATTCGCCGTTGCCGTCGATTACGCCCTGGCCGGTAATCGCCACGTTCACAAGGTTTGTGCCCGAGATGGGCGACTGGCATCTTTTTGTATTTAAACCTTCGAACGACGTGTCGATGAGTTTGTACAAGTCGGGGTCAGGCGAGAACAGTATGATTGCGCCTTTTTGCAGGTGCAGCTCTATGTTGCTTTGCAAAACGATGGGGCCGGTGTACCATACGCCCTGCGGAACGACGAGCCTTCCGCCGCCCTTTTGCGACAAGGCGTCTATTGCTTTGGCAAAAGCCTCGGTGCAGAGTGACGACCCGTCGCCTTTAGCTCCGAAGTCTTTGAGGTTCACTTTGTTGTCCGGGAAGGTGGGAGCGGTGACCTGCTCCATGCTGAACGGCAGGTTTTTGTACAGATTGGCGTACTTCGCCTTGCCCGTGTCGGCGTTTGCGCCCATGGCAAGCAGTGCCGCGCAAACGAGTGTCAGGATTTTTTTCATTTGTTTAGTCAGGTTATGTTAAGTAATTTAAGATAGTTTCCGTCATTTCTCTTCCTCGTAGTCCACGTATTCGCCTTCGCTTTTCGAGAATATTTTTCGGTTTGCCTCGTCGGGCGAACGGCGGTCTATTATTATCTCGTCATCCGTAGTCTGTCCGCCGCTCCATTGTTGTTTGGTTTGCCGCTGGCCGTTGCCGGAGGTGAACTTGCGCTTTATGTTGTGGAACGAGCGGTATATGCGGTAGGCCGTGACGCACACTATGACGAACGCCACGAATACTATTATCAGTATGAAATTAAGCAGGAAGGCAAGCATCTGGTTATTGTTTTTTCTTGTTAGTGTATGCCGACAGCAGCACGTACCACATTATTATTATGGCGAAGGCCGACATCCTGAATATTAAGAGCAGCGGTATGCTGCTGATGATGAACGTATAGCGCACCTCGTTGCCGCGCCATCCCCAGTGCTTGAACTTAAGGGCGAACATCGGTATTTCGGCCACCATGACCCAGCTCGACAGCAACACGAGGGCCAGGACGGCGAAAACCATGTAGGGCGACGACTCTATCAGTGCGCCTGCACCTAACAGCAAGGAGCCCCAGAACAGCGCGTTGGCAGGCGTCGGCAGGCCGATGAAGCCCATGGCCTGACGCTCGTCAAGGTTGAACTTGGCAAGCCTCAACGCCGAGAACGCCGCCATGACGTAAGCCGCGAAGGGCAGCACGGGGCGCAACGGCTCAAGCCATGATGGATAGTCGAGCACGCACAGCGTGCTGAACACCATCGTGGCAGGGGCTACGCCGAAGGTAACGTCGTCGGCGAGCGAGTCGAGTTCCTTGCCTACGGGCGACGATACGCCGAGCAGGCGCGCGCTCATGCCGTCGAAGAAGTCGAACACCGCGCCGATGATGATGAACAGGAAAGCCATGCCGAGCTGGCCCCCGAAAGCGAAGGCCGTAGCCACGCAACCCGAAACGAGGTTGCAGCAAGTAATGGTGTTGGGGATGTGTCGTTTTATCATATTTGTTAGTTGACAAGCAGACAAGTAACCAGCAGACAAGTTATTAGTGACAACTTGGTTGGTGACAAGCATACAATAGGTCAGGCTTGTAGCTCGTCTGCTTATGGCTTGTTTGCTTGTATCTTGTTTGCTTGTCTGCTGTCAGCTTGTATCTTGTCACTTCAGCCTTGCTATCACCGTCTTGTCACCGGTGGTGCTCTGGCCCATCTTCACGCAGATTTCCGTGCCGAGGGGCAGGTAGATGTCAACGCGCGAGCCGAACTTGATGAAGCCCAGGTGCTCGTCTATGTAGCAGTCCTCCTCCGCCTTGGCGTAGGTGACAATGCGGCGGGCCACCGCTCCGGCTATCTGTCGGCACAATATCTCCGTGCCTTCGGGCGTCTCGAGCATTATGTCGGCGTGTTCGTTCTCCTCGCTGGCCTTCGGCAGCCACGCCTTGTGGTAGTTGCCGTTCTGGTGGTGTACGAATTTCACCTTGCCGTCCACGGGGAACCAGTTGGCGTGTACGTTGAAAAGGCTCATGAAGATGCTCACCATCAGCCGCTTGTCGTGGAAGTATTCGTCCTCGACCACCTCCTCGATGACCACCACCTTGCCGTCGGCCGGGGCTACGACCGTCTTCTCCGTGTCGCCGTCGAAGTATCGCTTGGGGCAGCGGAAGAAGTTTAGCACAACGCCGTACACCGTGCCGAAGACGATGACGAACGCCCAGAAAAACGCCTTGCTGTCAACGTATATCCACAGCACCATCGCCACGGCCACAATCGCAATCAGTCCGTAGACCAGCGTGTCGGTGCCTTCGCGGTGAAGCCTCACGTTCTTCAGTTTTCTCATTCTTTTTCCCATAGCGTGACGTTGTGCGAAAATTTTTGCAAAGTTACTCCTTTTTTGCGTATCTGGCAAATTTTTCCTGCTATTCTTTACCCCGTCGTTCCTTTTGGAAAGCGTATCGGGCAATTTTGCATATTACGGCGCGCCGCAACGTGTCAAAATGTCAACGCCGCCGCGTTACGTCAATGTTTTTCGTCCGGAAACAGAAAACTTTTCATGCTGAAACGCGCCGCCCGTTGTCTGAAACCTTTACAACGGTTTTCCGTGAAATAGCTTATCTTTGTACGGCTTTTGGCTGTCCAAGTGTGGCGAATGCTGCATATGCGAAGCAACATTTACCCTGTTCGCATCGAAAAAGGCGCAAAATTCATCTTTGAAAGCCGTCGCCGCGCCCCTAAAAGGCGGCCTTCGGCGCGTAAAAGGCCGTCTTTCACCTTGCAAAACACGGTCTTTTGCATCGCAAAAGACGGCAAACGGCATTGCAAGAAGCCGCCGTGCTTCGTAACGTTCTGTAAATAAGGCATTTGCGTTAACGCTCAAATTCCGCCCGTTTTTCGGCCAAACGCCCTCCCGTTTTTCGCCGACGGCCTTCCCGGAGCGTCAAACGCACGCTGTTTCAGAAAACTTTTCCGTTTTTCGCCAACCCGTCATCATGCTGCGCTTTGCGTGATGTTTAACGTCAGTGGACTAATTGCCATGCAAGTTTTTCAATATTACGGTCGTTTGTTTCATGGTTTGCCGTATTTTTATTAACTTTGCCCCAAACCAAAAATGAAAGGAATGTAACGTAAAGAGAACATATTGACATAACCGAAAGAAGTGTTTGCTTCTTACTTTTGTGCCTTCTGAAAATCGCCAAATTATTTTGAAGGGAACCTATACAAGTAAGCAAGTGGATGCTTGCACCGTGTGGTGTAGGCTTCCTTGTTGTATAGGTTTGGTGTTTGGCGATACCACAGAAGGCAGCAGGAAATAGAGCCTACACCTTCTTTTTGCCTTGTCGCAAGCAGAAAGGAACTTGCTATGAACGAACACCTAAACAACTCGGTCATCCTGCCTGCATGGCTCGACCATATCATTTTCAATGAACTTGGGGCGGTGTACAATCCCGACCATTTCAAGTTCAGCTACAATCTCGACCATACGAAAGACGACATCCTCGTCTACCTCGGCACGTATTTCCCTCGCAGTTACGCCGAGGCATATATCATAATGTGTGATTTGCTTGCAAATGAAACCGTCCGTTCGGCATTCGCTGCTAAAAGTAGAATATCAATTCTTGACCTCGGTTGCGGCACGGGAGGCGAAATCATCGGCGCGATATGCGCTTTTGCCGATATTCTTGGTTGCGATAAGACTTTTAATATTGTTGCCATTGATGGTAATCAGAACGCAACGCGAATGTTCGACCGTGTGGTTTCCCGTGTCAAGAACGCCGGGAGCTTTGCCATAAAGGCAAATGTAGGCAGTATGGTTATTGAGGACAATGCCGACATGGATTTGCTTGGCGAGGTAATGAATGAAGATTTTGATGTAATACTTTCATTCAAGGCCGTGAACGAATTTATACAGCGCAAGCGTTTTGAAGGCAACGCTTACGTTCATTTTGCCGAAATGCTTGCCCCTAAATTGTCTGCTGAAGGTCTGTTTGTGTTGCTTGACGTTACGACGCGCGACGAATTTTCAGGCGTTTATTATCCGGTAATGATGAATAAAGGGATAAATGATTTCGTTAAAAACTATCCAGAATTTACAACACTTCTGCCGTTGCCGTGTATGCTGAAAGAGGCTGATTGCAATACACCTTGTTATGTACAGCAACGCTTTCGCGTGTCGCATTCACACAGAATTAATGATTTAAGCAAAGTTGCATATCGGGTAATAGGGCGTAAAGGCTTTGTTGAATCATTGGATGTATTGGCAAATGATAATTCTTATTTATATAAAATAAATGACAACGGCGAAGCATGTTGTCCTCATTTTACGGGAATGGAAATTATAAACGGATTTAAACTAATACTTTAAGATATGAAAAAAAGTTTTATGGTGAAAGAGTCTGAATTGGACGATGTCCAAAGGAAGCTTATCGATAATATGTTTGACAAAAACATAATTGTGTCTGGATGTGCCGGCAGCGGCAAGTCTGTAATAGCTTTGCATAAGGCAAAACGTGTGCAAAATGAAAATAAGGGTTCTTGTGAAGTTGTTGTTTTCACTAAGGCTTTACGTGGCTTTATGGCTTCAGGTATCAGTGAATTAAGATTGAATTGTCCTTTTTATTATCATTGGGAGTGGAAATACAGGGCGAAAATGCCTACGGCTGATTATGTGATAGTTGATGAAATACAAGACTTTTCAGTCGAAGAAATCCAAGAGTTTATAAAATCTGCGCGTAAGAATTTTATCTTTTTTGGAGACACGGCTCAATCTATATATTCAAATAAGTCACCGCTTGCTGTTGGAAATATAAAAAACTTAAATGGTTTAAATAATAATTGGAATGAATTTAAATTGGATTATAATTATAGATTGCCAAAGCCTGTAGCGCAGATAACCCAAGATTATATAGGTGTAGGTGTTGAGCGGTATGGCGATGGCCTTAATTATAAAAGTGAGGAGAATGAGATTCCAAGAATTTTACAATATGATACATTTGAAGAACAATTAGATGCGATTGTTCGCATAATAAGGAATAAGAGTCTTACTGATGTCGGAATACTTGTACCTAATAACGACTTGATACCGCGAGTGTTGAAATCATTGAAGGAGGCCGATGAAAAATACGTGTCGTCTAATAATTCAAGTAATATAAATAAACTGAAGTTTGAGTTTAAATGTAAAGTTAAAGATAAAGAGGATTCGGAAAGAAGCATGGATATTGACAGGCTCAATTTTTCTACTGACAATCCGAAAGTTATGACTTATCATAGCGCAAAAGGGCTTCAGTTTGAAACTGTATTTTTGCCAGGTGTAGATAATCCAACCGACGGAAATTGGCAAAAAGCCCTTTATGTAGCGATGACACGGACGTATCGCAACCTTTATGTAATGTACACAGGGGTGATTCCGGCGATTTTACAACAAATTCCTAAGGACTTGTATAAGGATAAAGAAACCGACGAAATAGAAGATTTTTGATTATGAAACTATATATTCCAACAACGACTTTGAACTTTAATAACATCCTGTCAAGCGAGACAATATCGCCGAAAGCTTTTTATGAAAGGCGCGGATATGGGTACAAGAGATGGGAAACAGTGCCAGAGAACGGCCTTGAAAATGGCATTTTGCTTTATAAAAAGCCGTTTTCGTTCTGTCGTCCAAACAACGGACTTGACGATTATCCTATGCTCATAGAGCTTGAAATGGATGAAAGTGAGATTGCGGAACTTAAACCTTGTGGCGATTGGGGATACAAATCAAGCCACAGTTTGATGTTGACGCCAGTTACAACGCGATTTATTTTCTTTTCGGAAGGGCATAAGCGCATTGCCATGTCGAAGTCGGAAACGAGCGCAGAAACCAAGTTGACACGTTTGTATTGTGGTAGATTAAGCGTTGAATGTTATCCTGAAAGCTCATTGGAATATGATGTTGCAGACTTTGAAACGCCTGATAACGAGGCTTTGGAGACAGACAAACGTCAGAATAAAATTAAGGGTTTTGCATACGGTTACACGATAGGACGCATGTTGTCAAGAACAGAACCTGGCGTTAAAAAGCTGAATGCAAGATATGATGTACGTGACATTGTAGCTTCGATAATGTCTGGCGGAGAAGGCGTTGTTACAAAAGAGCAAGATGAAACGCTGGCACGTGATTTACTGCTATTTGACAATTATTATGTTTCTTTGTTGGGCAAGATAGGTAAAGAAACAGCAGATGTGGCTTATTCGCTTTTGGAAAAACAGTCATCAGGATATAATTCAAAAAGGAAGGAATACCTGTCTTATCTGCGGAAATGCTTGTCTGAAAAGGAAAAATGGGATAGCTTGCAACAATGGATAACTAAATTTATAAATGAGGCAGAGGCTGAACTTGCGGATGATTACAATATCTTTGATGACGACGGGCAGGCAGAAATAGCTGTTATGCACGGCAAATTGACAAAGATAAACGATGGGGCTAAATACATTGACGAATATAAAATGTTGGTGAATGATGTCTTTACGTCTGACGAATATAATGGAAAAGTAAGCACCTTCAGGATGGATTTAGCCAATGATGTCACTAAATGTGTCAAGAGAAAATACGAAGATAAGTGGGAGGCCAGTGAAATCCGCACTTATTTGAATGCCATGCGCCATTATGTTGCCGGTGAACAGTTTACGCAGTCGTGGGAAGACGGTGTGCTTTCGTCAATCACCGCCGTTATAATGAAAGGCGAAGATTGGGAGGGATTATTCCGTTTTATGGTGTCGAAGGGCATGTGCGACTATCGTTATGAGTTCGGACTTTACGGTGCGTTGAACGGCTTTGCCAATCTTACCCGTGACTTTACGGACATTTTATTCGCCTTTGAAAATAAACAATACGTATGGAACGTTTATAAAGAGGTATACCGACAGCTTACTGGGATAGAGCTAAAAATGGAAACCAAAAGTATGGATTGGGCTACGGTCAGTTCTTTAAAAGAAAGCGATGTTGGTAAGTCGGTTGCGCCGGATATGGTGGAAGATGCCATTCAAGGTGTTATAAGCCAACTTGAAGATAATAATGTGAAGGGCTTGAAGGGAAAGAAACGTAAAATCTTTGTATGTGCTTATCGTGAAGCCGGAGGAAACTTGAAGGCGACGCTGGAAGCCATTAAGAAGGAAGAAGGTTGGAAAACAGATTGTAAACGGCTGCTGAAAGACCTGTTCGGTAGTGTAAATGTTAGCCGCAACGTTAGTGGTAAGAGGCATAAACAAAGCACGGAGCAAATGTTGCGTTTTGACACTGACACACAGATTAGGCATGATTTCTATAATGATATGAATGCTTACAACCATATTTATGAGTTTCTTAATGATGCGAATGAATTAAAACAAGTTAGGGAGGATTTGTCTTGGTTTCAAGATAATTACAAGAATGAATATTTTGATATAAGGAGAAATGAATTGAGAAAAGGAATTTATGTTAATAGGCCCAAAGACAACGAGAATGTAATACGTCATTTTGGAGAGTATCTGAATGGAAAGAAGAACTCGAAAGAAGGCTGGTTGCGAAAGAAATATGCTAATGTGAAAATAGACCGAATAATAGCGCATTTAAAGGAAGTTTATCTAAAATGACAGACAAACCAACTATAACCACCGACTCGGGCGAGCGTGTCGAGGCACAGGCTCCGGTCATAATATCGGCCAGCAGGTCAACGGACATACCGGCGTTTTACGCCAAATGGTTCGTCGAGAGGCTGCGGCGTGGGTATGTGGCGTGGTACAATCCGTTCAACAGGAGGCAGAAGATTTACGTGTCGTTCAAGAAAACAAAGGCCGTAGTGTTTTGGACGAAGAACGCTGAGCCGATGTTGCCTTACCTGCACGAGCTTGACGAGCGGGGAATACATTATTACTTCCAGTTCACGGTGAACGACTACGAGCGCGAGGGGTTCGAACCTAACGTGCCGCCGTTAGAGCGGCGTATCGAAACGTTCAGGCGGTTGGCCGGAATGCTCGGCAAGGAGCGCGTGGTGTGGCGTTTCGACCCTATAATGTTTACAAGTCTTACCCCTCCCGGCGTTATGCTTGAGCGTGTGCGGAGCATTGGGGAGCGGCTGAAAGGCTGTACTGAGAAACTTGTGTTCAGCTTCGTTGACGTGAACGTATATAAAAAGGTACAGAACAACTTAATCCGTGAGACTAATTTGTTTACGAAAGACAACATCGTTTGCGCCGAGCCTAACTATGTTCAGGTTAGACAGTTCACGGAAGGACTGGCGCGGCTGCGCGACCATTGGCGCGACCATGACGGCTGGAATGTTACCTTGGCTACTTGTGCCGAGGCGGCAGACCTCGCCGAATATGGCGTAGAGCACAACCGTTGCATCGACGGCGAACTGATGAAGCGTGTTTTTGCTGACGACAAGGACTTGGTGTTTTACCTGAACCATGGCCGTTTGCCAGACAAAGACAACTGGCTTGATGCCTTTGACACTTCTCCAGAGCTTAGTCCCGAGAAGATGAAAGACAAGGGGCAGCGCGAACTTTGCGGTTGCATGGTGAGCAAGGATATCGGGATGTACAACACGTGCGGCCACCTGTGCGTTTACTGTTATGCCAACACTAGCCGTAAGTGCGTGATGGACAACTTGTTACGGCATAAGGATGACAGTGAGAGCATACTGGAAATGTGACGTTGCATAGTCATCGTAGCAACGCCTTGATATTCAACATGTTACAAAAGACCGTCTTTTACATGCTAAAAGGCGGCCTTTTACGTTGCCATATGCGGCAAATCGGAACGCGATATGCGGCATATTGGAAAACGGGCGGTGCGCCTTTTTGCACGGTTTTATTTTGTATTGTCGGCAAGTTGTTGTATTTTTGCATTAAGAATGGCGTGCGGTATGCGCGCCTGCTATTGTTATAAAATCTGTTTCAAGGCATGAGGTATATTCTTTACGCACCCGATAAAATCGACGCCTCGATAAGTCTGCCGGCGTCGAAGAGCATCAGCAACCGCGCGCTTGTGATGAACGCGCTGGCCGGTAGCAAGGTAATGCCCGACAACCTGTCGGACTGTGACGACACGCGCGTCATCCTCGACGCCCTGCGCCGTATGCCGGAGACCATCGACATTGGGGCCGCAGGCACGGCGATGCGCTTCATGACGGCTTACCTGGCGGTCACTCCTGGCGGTCATGTGCTCACCGGCACGGAGCGCATGAAGCACCGTCCCATACGCGCTCTGGTGGACGCGCTGCGCTATATCGGCGCCGACATTGCTTACGAAGGCGAGGAAGGATACCCTCCGTTGCGCATCAACGGGCGCAGGCTTGAGGGCGGACGGCTTGACATTCCGGGCGACATCAGTTCGCAGTACATATCGGCGTTGCTCATGGTTGGCCCCGTGCTGGAGCGCGGACTGGAGCTTAGGCTCACGGGCGAAGTCGTTTCGCGTCCGTACATCGACCTTACGCTGTGCATGATGAGGGGCTTCGGCGCGGATGCGGAGTGGACCGACGTTGACACTATTACCGTGCGCCCCGTGCCTTACGCGCCGCGCCCGTTCTTCATTGAGAACGACTGGAGCGCGGCGTCTTACTGGTATGAGACGCTTGTGCTGGCGCGCGACGGCGAGTCGGAGGTGCGCCTCGACGGCCTCATGGACGGCTCGCGGCAGGGCGACTCGGCCGTGAAATACCTGTTCAGCATGCTCGGTGTGCGCACTGTTTTCAAGACGCGCGAGCGCGGAGTGCCCACCACGGTGACGTTGAAGCGCGTTGAGCCGGTGCCGCCGAGGCTCGACTACGACTTCGTTAACCAGCCCGACATGGTGCAGACCTTTGTTGTATGCTGTGCGTTGGCAGGCGTTCCGTTCAGGTTTACGGGCCTGGCTTCTCTCAAAATAAAGGAGACCGACCGCGTGGAAGCTCTCAAGACGGAGATGAGGAAGCTGGGCTATGTTGTCCGCGAGACGGTCGCCGGAGAGCTTAGCTGGGACGGAGAGCGTTGCCAACAGGCCGACGATTTGGTTATAAACACGTATGAAGACCACCGCATGGCGATGGCTTTCGCCCCGGCGGCGACGGTGTTCCCCGGTCTGAAAATTGATGAGCCGCAGGTCGTGAGCAAGTCATATCCCCACTTCTGGGACGAGCTTCGCCGCGCCGGTTTCACCATAACGGAGGAGCGTTGACATGGGCGCGTGGGCTTGGTTGCTGTATCTCGCCGCGCTGGCGGTAATCGCCGTCGTGCTGAAACTGCTTTTCGGTCGTGGCGGCGAAGCTCCTGTTAAGGAAGAAACTGCCGTGAAGCAGGACTGCGCTTCATGCTCCGCAGGCGCAGGTAAGTGCTTGCAGGAGTGCGCGATGGAAGCCGCCGTGGCCGACATAGAGTATTTTGACGACGAGGAACTCGACCGTTTCCGTGGCCGTCCGTCCGACGGTTACACCGACGAAGAAGCCGCCGAGTTCGCCGAAGTGATGTATACCATGCGCCCTGAAGAGGTCAGGGATTGGCTACAGAGCCTCCGCCTGCGCTGCGTCAGCTTGCCCGACCAGCTCAAGGACGAGGCTTACATGCTGGCCGAAGGCTGACATTGGCGCGCCGCAACGCAATAAAACGGCCTCCCGGGAGTTATATTATAGTGCCGCCAAGGCCGCCGTTCAGACAAAATGCAGGTAATAAAGACAATACATATAATCCCCATCCTTGCACTGCTTGTGCTCCTTCTCGCCGCCGGGTGTTCTACCGAGAAGAACACTCCGCAGAGTCGTTGGTGGCATTCTTTTACCGCGCGGTACAACACTTATTATAATGGTACGGTGGCGTACATTGACGGTTCGCTTGAAAAAGAGAACGGGCACAAGGACAATTTCACTGAAATAATCCCCCTGTACACCGTAGGCAACGAGGCCAGCCGCAGCCTCGGCGAGGGCAACTTCGACCGAGCCATCGAGAAATGCCAGAAGGCCATCAAGCTGCACAGCATCAAGCGGCGGCCCAAATGGACGAAAAGCAGGAAGAAGACGGAGAAAGACATAGAGTGGCTTAACCGCAAGGAGTACAACCCTTTCTTGTGGAAGGCGTGGCTGCTGATGGGCCGTGCCCAGTTCATGAAGGGCGCGTTTGACGAAGCCGCGTCAACCTTCGCCTACATGAGCCGCCTTTACGCCACCCAGCCGGCCATCTACGGGCGTGCGAGGGCTTGGTTGGCGAAGTGTTACATAGAGCAGGACTGGCTCTATGACGCCGAGGACGTTATGACAAAGATGCGCCGCGACTCTATCCATTGGCGTGCCCGCAAGGAGTGGGACTACACCTATGCCGACTATTACATCCACACGGGGCAGTATGCCGAGGCCATACCTTACCTGCGCAAGGTAATCAAGCACGAGATGCGCCGCAAGCAGCGGGCGCGCCAGTGGTATCTGATGGGGCAGCTCGAGGCCGCCCTCGGCCATGAGGAAAAAGCCTACAAGGCGTTCAAAAGAGTGTTGAGGCTAAGTCCGCCGTACGAACTTGCCTTCAACGCACGCATCACCATGACCGAGGTTATGGCAGGACGCAAGTCGGGAAAGATGATAAAGAAGCTCAAGCGCATGGCCCGGTCGGACAACAACAAGGAGTATCTTGACCAGGTATATTATGCCATCGGCAACATATACCTTAACCAAAAAGACACCCTGAACGCCATTTCAGCATACGAACAGGGCAACATCAAGTCTACGCGCAACGGCATAGAGAAGGGCGTCTTGCTGCTTAAGCTCGGCGACCTGTACTGGGAACGCGAGGATTACAGCAACGCACGGCGTTGTTACGGCGAGGCTATAGGACTGCTGGAAAAGGAGCGCGACGACTACGAACAGCTGTCCGACCGTTCCAAAGTGCTTGACGAGCTGGTGCCGTACACCGATGCCGTGCATCTGCAAGACTCGCTTCAAGCCCTCGCCAAGATGCCCGAGGCGGAGCGCAACGAGGCCATTGACCGCGTAATAGAGGCCTTGAAGAAGAAAGAGAAAGAAGAACGCGACGCCCAGGCGGAGGCCGAGGCGCAGCAATATCTGGCCGAACAGGGCGGCTTGGGCAACAACATGGCGCAGAACAAGACGCAGACCGGCATGACGGACAGCAAGGGTACGTGGTACTTTTACAACCCTACGGCCGTAAGCCAGGGCAAGGCTACGTTCCAGAAGCTGTGGGGACGGCGTGAGAACGTTGACGACTGGCAGCGCGTAAACAAGACCGTCGTGGCGCAGGCTACGCCTTTCGAGGAGCTGACCGACGAGCAGCGCGACTCCATAGCGGCTGTTGAGGCGATGCAAGACTCCATCGAAAACGCCATGGACAGCGCCCACAACGACCCGCACAAGCGCGAATATTACCTGAAACAGATACCTTTCACGCCCGAGCAGGTGGCCGAAAGCAACAAAATAATCGAGGACGGACTGTTCCATTCGGGCGTAATTTTCAAGGACAAGCTCGACAATCTCGCATTAAGCGAGAAGACTTTGCGCCGCCTTACGGACAATTATAAGGACTACGAGAACATGGACGAGGCTTACTACCACCTCTTCCTGTTGTACTCGCGGCGAAAGGAGAAGAGCCTGGCCGACACGTATCTCAACCTGCTTAAGCGCGATTTTCCCGAAAGCGAATGGACGGTGCTGCTCTCTGACCCCAACTACGAGGCCAACGCACGCTTCGGAGTACACATCGAGGACTCGCTGTATGCCGCCACGTACAACGCCTTCAAGGCCGACAGGTTTGACGAGGTGGCGGCCAACACCGCGCTTTCGGCAGAGCGTTTTCCGCTCGGAGCAAACCGCGACAAGTTCATTTTCATTGGCGGATTGAGCAAGCTCAACAGCGGCGACAGCGACGGATGCCTGGCCGACATGCAGGAACTTATCAGCAAATATCCCGAAAGTGACGTTGGCGAAATGGCCGGAATGATAATCAACGGAGTAAAGGCCGGACGGCCGTTGTACGGCGGAAAATTCGACATAAGCGACATTTGGGAGCGGCGCACGGTTGTACTCAACGACAGCGACTCCATCGCCGCGCGCACGTTCGTGGCCGAACGCAACACGCCTTTCTCGTTCCTCTTGGTCTATCAGCCCGACTCCGTGGACGGGAACAAGCTGCTCTTCGAGCTTGCGAGGTTCAATTTCACCAACTTCATCGTGCGCAACTTCGACATAGCGACCGACGAGCAGGGCGGCTTGCAACGCATGATTGTGGGCGGCTTCTTGAGCTATGACGAGGCGTTGCAGTATGCGCGCCAGCTTTACGGCAACGCTGGCATAGCCCGTATGGCGGCCAAGGCGCGCGCCATAATTATCAGTGACGCCAACCTCGAGCTGCTTGGCACGCAGTACAGCTACAACGACTACGACAAGTTTTATGAGCAACACTTCGTGCCTTTGAAGGTAAGCACGGTGCGCCTGCTCACCGAACCGGCCACCATAGAGTATGAGCCGGGCGCGGAACTGGGTGAAGACGGCGGCGACGGACTGTACAACGGCGGCGTAATAGAGGGTGGACTGTTCATCGACGACGAGCCTGCGGCGCAACCGCAAGACACCGGTACAACACTGATAATTGACGAACCGGCCGACGCGCAGCCGACCGAAAGCACAGGTGCAGGCACTCTCGTAATACCAGAAACGGCTGAACCTGAAGCCCAACCGACCGGTGGCGGTGGCGTAACCATACCCGACGAACCGCAGGATGCGGCAACGCCTGAAGCTCCGCAGACTGGCACCGGCACGATAACCATACCCGATGTGCAGGACAATGCGCCGCAGGAAGAGCCGCAAGGCATGGGTAATACGTTCACAATTGACGATACCCCGTCGGCGCAGCAGCCTGCGGCGGAAGTGCCTGAAACACAAGGCGGTACGCTCATTCCTGCCGAACCTGAACCCACTCCGCAGGCAACGCCCGTGCAAAAGGCGGCAAACGAGCCTGCAAAAGACGGCAAATCGCAGGCCGAAAGGCCGTCAATCGCAGGCCAAAAGACGGCAAATGACAAAGTGGAGGAAAACGAGCCGCAGGATGACGGCTTCGTAATCGAGTTCAACGACGGCTTCGGCGGCACTGACGACGGCGGCAACGACGCTCCCGAAGAGGACAACCGCCAGGACGGTTTCGGCCTTGAGGATGAGTATTACGAGCTTGACGGATTTTAAAAAGGTGAGAAGGTGAGAGAGTGAGAAGGTGAGACGGGAAAGGTAAAAAAGTAAAAAGGTAAATGCCTCATGCTTTTCTGTTTCCCCATTCCTTACTCCTTTACTCCTTCCCTCCTTACTCCCCAAAAAATTACAACAAATGAGCAACGGATTACTTTTATGGGCCGACGACGAGATGGAACTGCTCCGCGCCCACATATTGTTCCTTGAGAAAAAAGGGTATGACGTGGTGACCGTGACCAACGGCACCGATGCCATAGACCAGTGCAGGCAAAAGACTTTCGACCTAATCCTGCTCGACGAGATGATGCCCGGCCTTAGCGGTCTTGAGACTTTGCAGCAAATCAAGGAGCTTTCGCCAGCCACGCCCGTGGTCATGGTGACCAAGAGCGAGGAGGAAAACATCATGGACCAGGCCATAGGCTCCAAGATAGCCGACTACCTTATAAAGCCCGTCAACCCCAACCAAATACTCCTTTCGCTGAAAAAGAACATCCACCGAAGGGAAATCGTTACCGAGGTTACGCAGAGCGGATACCGCCAGAGCTTCCAGGACATAGCCATGCAGATAGACGCCTGCAAGACCATAGGCGACTGGATGGAGGTGTACCGCCGCCTTGTGCACTGGGAACTGGAGCTTAGCTCGACCGACAGCAGCATGGCCGAGATGCTTAAAATGCAGAAAGAGGAGGCCGACAACGGCTTCGCCAAGTACATAAAGGCGCACTACATGGACTGGATGGACGACATCGCCGCGTCGCGTTCGGCGGCCTCCGGCCCTACGGCTCGTCTCCGCATGGGCGGCGCCGGGCGGCAGACCAAGCTGCAAGAGGTGGACGAACGCCCCATGATGAGCGTCGATGTGTTCAAGCGCAAGGTGTTTCCGTTGCTTGATAATGGCGAAAAGGTGTTTATGATAGTCATCGACAACTTCCGCTTAGACCAGTGGCGCGTGCTGGCGGGGGAAATAGGCGACATGTTCGACATCGACGAGCAGACTTACGTCAGCATACTTCCCACGGCCACGCAGTACGCCCGTAACGCCATATTCAGCGGCCTGATGCCGGTTGAAATAGCCTCGATGTTCCCCGAACTGTGGGTTGACGAGGACGAGGAAGAGGGCAAGAACCTCAACGAGGGGCCGCTAATCAAGACCCAGCTTGACCGCTTCCGCCGCCGCGACACCTTCTCTTACAGCAAAATAAACGACTCCGCAGGCGCGGAGAAGTTTCTCCAGAAGTTCAACTCGCTGTCGGCCAACGACCTTAACGTGCTCGTAATCAACTTCATCGACATGTTGAGCCACGCCCGCACGGAGTCGAAGATGGTGCGCGAGCTGGCCGGTGACGAGGCCGCCTACCGCAGCATAACGCTCAGCTGGTTTCGCCATTCGGTGTTGTCGGAGCTTTTCCGGCTGCTCGCCCAGGGCGGATATACCGTGCTGCTTACGACCGACCACGGCAGCATACGCGCCTCGAAGCCGGTAAAAATCATAGGAGACCGCAACACGAACACCAACCTGCGCTACAAGCTCGGCAAGAACCTGAACTATAATTCAAAAGAGGTGTTTGCCATAAAGGAGCCTCACCGCGCCATGTTGCCTGCCCCGAACCTAAGCACGTCGTACGTTTTCGCCACGGGCGACGCCTTTTTCGCCTACCCGAACAACTACAACTATTACGTGTCTTACTACAAGGACACCTTCCAGCACGGCGGCATATCGATGGAGGAAATGCTTGTTCCGCTCGTCACAATGAGGCCGAGGAGAAGGTAATTTAATAGCAGACAAGGGACGAGTGACAAGCAGACAAGGGACAAGACTAATCGGCTTGTATGCTTATACCTCGTCTGCTCGTCACTAAACAAAACAGGCTTGTCTGCTTGTTACTCGTCACTTGTCACTTAAAAAGAAAATATATGGAAATAAAAATCAGCAATCTTGACAACATCAACGAGGCCGCGCGCCGGTTTATCGACAACATGGGCGATGCCCGCGTGTTCGCCTTTTACGGCAAGATGGGCGCAGGCAAGACCACGTTCATCAAGGCCGTGTGCGAGCAACTGGGCGTAGACGACGTAATAACGTCGCCCACGTTCGCCATCGTCAACGAGTACACATCGGCCACGTCGGGCGAAACCGTCTACCACTTTGACTTCTACCGCATAAAGAAGCTCGACGAAGTGTACGACATGGGCTATGAGGAATACTTTTACGGGGGCGGCCTTTGCTTCATAGAATGGCCCGAACTCATTGAGAGCCTGCTGCCCGAAGACGCCGTGAAGGTAACCATCAGCGAGGCTGAAGACGGCTCGCGCATGGTCAGCTTCTAACCGTCTGCCAGTCAGCAAGTTACAAACCGCATTCCAAAAGGCCGTCTTTTGGCCTGCAAAATGCCGTCAATAGCAATGCAAAATGCGGCCTTTCACACGATGAAAGGCCGCATTTTGTTTTGCTGTTAGTTGTCTTTTGTTTTACCTATGGCTTATTCCGCAGGGAAGTTCATGCCAAGGTTGTACATTATGAAGCCGTAGATGTCGGCCTGCTCCTCGAGCACCTTGCTCATGGGTTTGCCTGCTCCGTGGCCCGCCTTGCTGTCGATGCGTATTAGGGTGGGGTACGTTCCGTCGTTGCATTCCTGCAATGTGGCGGCGAACTTGAACGAGTGCGCCGGTACGACGCGGTCGTCATGGTCGGCCGTTGTCACGAGCGTGGCCGGGTAACGCGTGCCTTTCTTGAGGTTGTGCAGGGGCGAATACGATTTAAGATACTCGAACATCTCCTTCGAGTCGTCGCTCGTGCCGTAGTCGCTGGCCCAGTTCCAGCCGATGGTGAACTTGTGATAGCGCAGCATGTCCATCACTCCCACCTGCGGAACGGCCACGCGGAAGAGGTCGGGCCGTTGCGTCATGCACGCGCCTACGAGCAGTCCGCCGTTTGAGCCGCCTACTATGGCAATCTTGTCCTTGCCCGTATAGCCATTCTTTATCAGCCATTCGGCGGCTGCGATGAAGTCGTCGAACACGTTTTGCTTCCTCATCTTCGTGCCTGCCTGGTGCCACTCCTCGCCGTACTCGCCGCCTCCGCGCAGGTTGGCTTGGGCGTATATGCCTCCGCTTTCAAGGAAGGGAATGCGCGATGAGGAGAAGCCGGGGTTGAGGCTGATGTTGAAACCGCCGTAGCCATACAGGTAAACGGGGTTGCGGCCGTCGCGTTTCAGCCCTTTCTTGTAGGTAAGGAACATCGGGATGCGCGTTCCGTCCTTGCTGGGATAGAACACCTGTTCGGTGACGAAACCGTCACTGTCGAAGTCAACCTTGGGCGCACGCAAGAGTGAATACGTGTTTTGCCCGATGTCGTAACGGTAGACGGCACCGGGGATGGTGAACGACGTGAAGGTGAAGAAGCATTCATGGTCGTCCTTGTCGCCGCTGAAGCCTACGGAGCCGAGGCCCGGCAGCTTGACTTCATGCTCCATCTTGCCGTCCAGCGAGTACACGTAGGCGTGGTTGGCTACGTCCTTGTCGTACGTGAGCAGCAGCTTTCCGCCGATTACCTGTACGCCGGAGAGCACCGACTGGCCTTCGGCCACTACCTCCGTCCAGTCCTTCAACGCCGGTTTAGCCGCCGTTGTGGCCATTATGCGGTATCTTGGCGCGCCGTAGTTGGTGAAGATGTATGTCTTGCCGTTGATGGTCTCGATGGGGTAATACTGGTGTCTCATGTCCGTTGCCATGGCCGTCAGCGGCGCGTCGGGCTTGGTAAGGTCTTTCACGTAGAGTGCGTTGCCCGCCCCGTCGCCGCTCTCGTAGACGAAGAGCAACGTTTCGTCGTCGCTTACGCTGGCCGAGTAGAAGCGCTTGGGGTAAGCCTTGTTCTCGTAGACGAGCCTGTCCGCGCTCTGCGGAGTGCCGAGCTTGTGGTAGTATGTCTTGTGGTTCTCGTTCACGTTGGAGTATTCCTTGCCGGCCTCGGGCGCGTCGTATGCGCTGTAATAGAAGCCGTCGCCGTGCCATGCCGCGCCCGTGAACTTGGCCCACACGATGTGGTCGTCGAGCAGGCGGCCGGTGGCGGTGTCGAGAACGTAGATTTCCGTCCAGTCAGAGCCGCTGCGCGAGATGGTGTAGGCCATGTACTTTCCGTCGTGCGAGAAGCTTGTTCCCGTAAGGGCCACCGTGCCGTCGGCCGACAGCTTGTTGGGGTCGAGCATCACGCGTGCCTCACCGTCGAGGCTGTCCTGCACGTAGAGCACGCTCTGGTTTTGCAGTCCGTCGTTCTTGTAGAAGTAATACTTGCCGTGCTTCTTCGCCGGGGCGCCTATTTTCTCGTAGTCGGCCACGGCCGTGAGCCTCTTCAACAGCGCGCTGCGGAAGGGGATTTTAGACAGGTATTCGCCGGTAACCTTGTTTTGCGCGGCCACCCACGCCGCCGTCTGTGCGCTCGTGTCGTTCTCCAGCCAGCGGTAAGGGTCGGGCACGGACGTGCCGAAATACGTGTCAACCACGTCGGTTTTCGCTGTCTCGGGGTAAGTCAGCTGCGGCTGCGCCGTCTGTCCGTTGGCGGCCATCACCATGCCTGCCACGGGCAGGATAAGCAGTTTTTTGTTCATAGTATTTGTTTTTTTGGTTATTGCCATTTGTCAGCCTGCAATATTACGAAATATTTTCGAGAAAGCCTTATGCCGCCGACGGTTTTGTGTTCGTCAGCCGGTTGTTTTGTGCTTGTTTTACGGCGGTTTTGCAAAAGGTGGCCTTTTGCAGTGCGAAAGACGGCCTTTCGCAAAACCCTTTGCCTGCGCGCCCTTCGCAGTATGCCACCGCAGCCCCTTCCGTGGCTTGTCCCACGGTGTGAAAACTCATGTTTTTTGACGTAAAAGATGAAAAATACGGCTGAAAATTTGGCCGTTTCACAATAAGTGTGTACTTTTGCACTCGCTTATGGAACGGGATGTAGCGCAGTTGGTTAGCGCACGCGTCTGGGGGGCGTGAGGTCGCTGGTTCGAGTCCAGTCATCCCGACAAAGAGCTGAAAGATTGGGCTTCGGTAATATGCCGAAGTCCAATCTTTTTTTATTTCACACAGATGTATGCCACAGAAAAACATTGATGAGGACTCAAAAAAAGAGCGATAAAGTTGCATTATATTGAAACTTGTGTTATATTTGCACCATGAGAAGGAGAATTATAACGTATGGAGGCTACTTTGAAAGGTTTATATCCACTCTTACTGAAAAAGAGTTAATAAAGCTGGATTATATCATTTCATTGCTTGAAAGTGAGGACAGGCTGCCTGTAAAGTTTATAAAATCCTTGCGTGACGGCCTATATGAGTTGAGAATGGAATATAACAGCAATATATATCGTGTGTTTTTCATCTTTGACGAAGGGCAAATAGTGGTGCTGTTCAACGGATTTCAGAAAAAGACACAAAAGACACCGCAATCGGAAATAGACAAGGCATTAAAGATAAAGGAGGCTTATTATGGAGACAAACAATCATCAAATAAATGATTACAGTGCTGTTCTTGAACAGAGATACGGAAAGACTGGCACCCCGGAACGTACAAAGTTCGACGAAGAGGCTTACGAGTTTTACACATCGCAGATATTGCTCGACGCAAGGAAGGAAGCGAAAGTGACGCAGGCAGAGCTTGCAAGGAGAATTAATGTGACGAAATCGTATATCTCAAGGATTGAAAAGGGACTGATAACCCCAAGCGTTGCCACGTTCTATCGGATAATGAACGCCTTGGGAATGCGGGTGGAAGTGGTGCATCCCATCGGCTGACGCTTTACGGAAATAAAATATCAAAAACGCCGTGCGGCATCCTGAATGGGTGCTGCACGGCGTTTTTGACAATAAAGAATGCCGCAGCAAACGGCACAGTCTCATCCATCGGCAGTTATTTGCGGACAACTTTCTTTATCCACGCGGCGATGTCTTGCATTACTTCTGGCGACATGGTCTCGTCTATTTGGGCGTATTCCGTTGGCTGGCCGGTGGTGCAGTGCTGGAAGAGATGGTTCAGTCCGGGGTATTCCTTCACGAGGTTGAGGCTGTTCCCGGGCAGCAGGCGGCGGATGGCTGACAGGTTTTCGGAGGCTAAAACTTGCACGTCCTTCGAGCCGTTGACGGCCATTGTGGGGCATTTTACGGCGCGTATGTCGGCCGACGGGTCGTAGCCGACGAAGTATCTAAGCCACGGCGTGCTGGCTTCCAGTGACTTTGCGAGGGTCAGTACAAGCGGTTCGGGCAGGGTGACACCCGTCTGCATGGCTATTTCAGTTACTTTCATTGTGGGTTGCGAGACATTTTCGCCCGAAGCCATGATGTCGAACACCTTGTCGAGCACTTTGCAGAAGCCGTCCACCATGTCGGCAGGCACGCCGCTTTGGGTCAGTCCCATGCGGTTTTGCGCAAGCAATATGTCCTTTCCGCTGATGCCAGGTCCGGCCATGCTCACTATGAAATCGGCCTTACCGCGCGCCCCAAGCATGAACGCGATAGAGCCTCCCTCGCTGTGGCCGAGCACTCCCACGCGGCCGAACTTGCCCGTCTTGCGTGTATATTCGATGGCGGCCAGCGCGTCTTTCATAAAGTTTTCTGTCGTAGCCGAGGCCGCGTCGCCGGTCGATTTGCCCGTGCCGCGGTCGTCATAGCGCAGCGAGGCGATGCCGTTGCGTGCCAAGTAGTCGGCCAGTACGAGGAAAGGCTTGTGGTCGAACAGCTCCTCGTCGCGGTTCTGCGCTCCGCTGCCGGTCACCATTATTACTACGGGCACGGTGCTTTTCTTCGCCGTTTCATAGCCGGTGGGATAAGTCAGCGTGCCGCAAAGCGTAGCGTTGTCGCCCGTGTTGGTGAACGTTACCTCCTCCGTTTTGTATGGATAAGGCTCTTTCGGCGTCTGCGGACGGTTGCGTTCCACCGTTCCCGGCTTCAGCGTGAGAGGGAACGACATGCCGTTTTGACTGAAATTGCCCTTCAACAGGCCGTCTTTCAGCTCTCCTTCATATGCCGCATTGATGGCCTGCACGGTGATTTTCACCTTCGTGCCGCCGGTCACCGTTACTTCCGCCGGTATGCCCTTGACGCTCTGGTCGGGGCTGTCCATGGTGCAGGCAAGGGCTCCGTCGTTACCTTTGGTTATGTTGAACACGAGGTTTAGCTGCGTTCCCATTACGTCGAGCTTGCCCGTCCAGCTGCCTTCCACGGTCTGTGCCATGGCCGAAAGCACCGTAACGAGCGAGAATAAGATAAAGATTGTTCTTTTCATGGATGTAAGTTGTTAGTCGTTTACTTGTCGCAAAGTTAACAAATAAACGGCTAACGCGTTGCTAAATGGCATGAAAAACGCTCCCTTGCATGGCGAAAAGCCGTGCAAGGGAGCACTTTCTGTATATGAAATATTGTTTGTTGTTGTTATGAGCAAAGTACAATCTGCATTAGTGCAGCATTGTATTTGTCACCCTGTCCCCAAGATGTATTGTAGATTTCGACGATTTCCTTACCTCCGTCGATTTCTATTACAGCCATTAACATAGGTATTACAACTACTTTGTGCAGGTCAGCCACGTAGTAATTGCCTAACGTCGCATTGTAGAATTTTATTGTAACGTCGTGCGTCTCGCCTTCGTATTCAAGCCCTTTATACTCGATGTTCTTTGTCATGCACGACAAATAAATGATGCTGCCGTACACATTTGTTACATAATAAGTTCCTTCGATGGACTTGCTCGGAGCTTGCTCCAAGGCTCCTTTCAGCCATTTGTGCTCGTTTTCGTCAAGCTCTTTGGCTAATATACTTCCCGGAACGCCGTTTATAACGAATGTCGGTAAGGCATCAGTAACGTCGGCAGGTGCAGTATAAAGTGTTCCATTGATGTTTGTTCTGAGGGTATCAACCTTGTAAGGATTGTTCTTGTCATCGGGTAAATCCTCGTTTGTAAACAGAAGCATATTGGTGTATTTGCCGCCACCGCCCCAATATGGTCCTGCAATTTCCTTGGTGTAAGCCTCGCGCTCTTCATCACTTAGGCCGCTATCGCCGTCGCTGTTCAAGCAAGAAGTTACAGACATTGCGCCAACACAGCACAAGAGGATGATGAATAACTTGTTAAACTTTTTCATTTTTGTTATTTGTTTTTTAATGTTTTGCTATCAATTAAACATCTTATAGATGAAAACCTTGCATCTGTTGGCAAATTTTTTTCACCTTATTTTATTTATATGCGCTTGCTTTCTCCGCGCAGCAGGTTCATAAACTCCTCGCGGGTTTTGGCTTGGTTGAACGCTCCGGAGAAGTCGCTCGTGGTCGTTATTGCATTCTGTTTCTCCACTCCGCGCATCTGCATGCACATGTGTTTCGCCTCGACCACAACCATTACGCCGAGCGGTTTAAGTGTTTCCTGTATGCAGTCCTTTATTTGCAGCGTCATGCGTTCCTGCACCTGGAGGCGGTGGCTGTATATGTCAACCACGCGGGCAATCTTGCTTAGGCCCGTGATGTAGCCGTTTGGGATGTACGCTACGTGCACTTTGCCGTAGAAAGGTATCATGTGGTGCTCGCAAAGAGAGAAGAAGTCGATGTCCTTCACTATTACCATCTGGCTGTATTTCTCCTCGAACAGTGCGTCGAGAAGCACCTTGTGGGCGTCCTGCCCGTAGCCTCTTGTCAATATTTGCATGGCCTTGGCCACGCGTATCGGCGTTTTTTGCAGGCCTTCACGGTCTGGGTCTTCGCCTAAAAGTTCGATGATGCTTTTGTAGTGTGATGCGAGGTCGTCAAGACCTTCACGGAATTCTGTCTCAGGATTCATCTTGATGTAATGTTATGAAAATGATTTTTTAGCCGTCAAGTACATGTCTTTCGTGTATTTGACGGTTGTTATATGATGTGATGGCTGGCTAATATGCCACCGTGATCTTTCCTTTTACGATGCACGCCTGGCGGTAACCCATGTCCTTGATTTCCTGCAATACTTCGTTAGCTTCCTGGTAAGTGCGGAAGTTTCCGACGCGGCATATCCACCGTGGAGAATAGAAATGTACGTAGATTGGCAGGTCGGGAAACCTTGATTTGATGGCGTTGCCTATGCGTTCGGCCTTTTGCCTGTCGGCCCTTGTGTTTCCGCCTGAATATGCCTGGACACGGTAGCCGGTTATTTTCCTGCCTCCACGCATTACTTTCTTTGACGTGTCGATAGCAGGTTGTTCTCCACTCTCACCGCCGTGTGCCTCCGTTGTGCGTTCTGTAGGCGTCTTTGTAACGGGAGTTTTGGCTGTAGCCTCATTGTGAGCCGCAGTGTTACGGTTGTCATGTTCAGGCTTTCTGGCTGTTTCTTTCTTAGGGGCTGATGGTTGAGTCCTTAAGAGTTGGGTGTTGTTTATCAATTCGTCGATGGCCGGGTCTTGCGTAACCGTTACGGTGCCTTCGCCCGCTTTCTTTTCCCTTAGTCCGTCGAGAAACGACTGTGCGCCGGCTTGTGATGCAAATCCCAAGGCCAGAAGTGATATTACGGCGAATTGTCTCATGTCCTGTAAAGCGTTGTTTGATGAAAGATTGGATAAAAGAGAGAGGCGCGCCGATGCTTACCGCACCGGCCTTGCGCCCTCTCCCTTGTCTTTGTAGATGTTATTTCCAAGCGTCGATGATGCCCATGAAGTCGGCTGCTTTCAGTGAAGCGCCGCCTATGAGGCCGCCGTCGATGTCGGGTTTTGCAAACAGTTCGGGAGCGTTGCTTGCCTTGCAGCTGCCTCCGTAGAGTATTGTCGTGTCGTTGGCAACGGCCTGTCCGTACTTCTCTGCTACGATGCTGCGGATGTAAGCGTGGATTTCCTCCGCCTGCTCTGCCGTCGCAGTCTTGCCCGTTCCGATAGCCCAAATCGGCTCGTAAGCAATGATTATGTTCTTGAATTCTTCCTCTGTGAGGTTGAATACGCTGCCTTCAAGCTCTGCCTTAACCACCTCGTTCTGCTTGCCGGCTTCCCTTTCTTCAAGGCTTTCGCCGATGCAGAAGATTACCTTCAGGCCGTTCTTCAGTGCGAGGAGCACTTTTTCTTTAAGTATTTCAGGAGTTTCAGCGTAGTAGCCGCGGCGCTCCGAGTGTCCGAGTATTACGTACTGTGCGCCTGTGCTTTTAACCATTTCGGCTGAAACTTCGCCCGTGTACGCGCCCTTTTCCTTGTCAGCGCAGTTCTCCGCGCCAAGTCCGATAACGTCCTGGTTGAGGAATTGTGCTATGCTTGCAAGGTGGATGAACGGCGTACAGATGATAACGCCGCAGTTAGGCTTCTCGTTTGTAAGCTTCTCGTTGAGTTCCTTAGCAAGAGCGATGCCGTCTTGCAGGTTCATGTTCATCTTCCAGTTACCTGCTACAATTTTCTTTCTCATTTTCTTTTTGCCTTTTAATAGTTGATATATTTTGTTTGAATGTTCTTTCTTTTTCAGCCAGCGGGTGAATTTCCACGTACGGTCGGCGAAGGTGAGGAGCACGAGCGGCAGGATGTACCAGAGTAGTATGCCGGTGATTTTGCCTGTCACGGTGTGTTCGGGGATGTGTCCATACTCCGTGTCTTCAAGCCTGGGCGACTGGTAGTAAAGCTTTGGCAGGCTGTTGTGGCTCCACTTTCCTATGACGACTCCGCCTTTCAGGAGCAGCAGTCCGGGATTGCTGCGGATTATGGTCTTTAGCGTTATGTCGTCGGTCTGGTAGAAGTTGTATTCAGCCCCGGTTATGTCGCGCCAGTGGGCAACGGCCTCTTCCGTGCTCGCCGTCAGCGCATAGAACGGGTAACCGTGGTCAACGCTGTATTCATAGATGGCGTCGATTTCGCCGAAGTTTGAGTCGTCGGCATATTCCAGATGCGGAGACACCAGCAGGAACGAGTACCCCCGTCGGCTGATTACGCTGTCCGTGATGTCTTCTCCGCCGTCCATGGTCTGAATGGAGAAGTCGTGTATTGGCGGCACGTAGCCTTCGCTCGTCTGTACGGTCTTGCTGTCGATGAACGTCCAGGTGGAGTCGGGGTAGTTGTCAAGGGTGAACTCCTTGCGCTGTCCGTCTTTTTCCAGTATGAACGTTGTCTCGAATTGCGGTTGCTCCGCGCCTTCGGGGATTTCCATTCCCTTGCGTATGTCGGCTCCGATGTGGTACGGGCGGAAGTCGAACGGCGGCAAGGTGTACAGGCTCATGCTGCTCGACACGATGATGAACAGCACCGTGTACGTGGTTACTATCCACTGGTTGGAGCGGCTGATGAACCTCGGCATCATGAGCGGACGCGCCGCCAGGAGCACCGTTGCGGCCAGGAATACGACGTTTTTGTAAAAAGTCTCCCAGTTGGTCAGCACCACCGCGTCGCCGAAGCATCCGCAGTCCTTGATGGGATTGCTTATGGCGAGCCACAGGGTGAGCGGCGTCATGACGGCCATGAACAGCAACAGCAGGCGCGTTACGAGCCTGCGCCTTATGGCGAACAGCAGCAGCACGCCGAGGCAGAACTCCAAACCGCCCAGTGCGACGCTGGCCGCGAGCGTGAGGCTGTCGGGCACGTACTGCGTTAGGCCCATCACCTCGACGTAGTCTTGCAGCTTGTATTGCGTGCCGAGGGGGTCTATGGCCTTGACATATCCCGAGAAGATGAACGTCAGCGCAACCGCGAAGCGGCACAGGTTGACGGCCGTCGCCGTTATGGCCTTCTTGTAGTTCATTGGCCGTCAGTAAGCTTTATGACCCCGAACACGGCGTAGTTGATTATGTCCATGTAGTTGGCGTCGATGCCCTCGGACACGAGCGTCTCTCCGCCAAGGTCCTCTATCTCCTTGACGCGCTGTATTTTCGTCAGTATGAAGTCAGTGTAGCTGCTTACGCGCATCGACCTCCACGCCTCGTCGTAGTCGTGGTTCTTCCTAAGCATCAGCTGCAACGCCTTGTCGGCGAATGCGTCGTAAAGGAGCATGGCCTCGTCTGCGGTCATGTCGGGCGTGTCTACAAAGCCCTTGTCAAGCTGTATGAGGCCGATTATTCCGTAGTTGATTAGGCCTACGAACTCGGGCCTTATGCCTTCGCCTACGAGCGATTCCTTCTTCAGCTCGAGGCTGCGGATGCGCTTGGCCTTGATGAACAGCTGGTCGGTCAGTGCCGACGGGCGCAGTATTCGCCACGACGGGCCGTAGTCGTGCAGCTTCTTGGCGAACAGCGAGCGGCATTCTGCCATAGCCCGGCGAAACTGCTCTTCGGTCTTTGAAGTGTCTTTTGCCATGTCCGTATATGTAAACCGGTGCAAAGGTAATGATTTTATCTTAATTAATATAAGGTAAGTAGGTTAAAGTAGTTAAAGCCGTCGATGGCCGAAAGAGTTATTCTTCCTCTTCCATTTTCTTCTTTATATACTTTATCTTGGCGCATTCCACGTCGAACACCGTCTTCAGCGAGTCGCGCTCCACGCGCATCAGGTTGACCGTGCGCAGCTGCTCTTCCGTTGCCGCACTCTTTTCGCGGAGCGAGTCTACGGTCTTTTTCATGCTTTGGTACTCGCGTTCCACGCGTTGCAGCACGCTGTCAACGCCCTCGACGGTAAGCTGCGCGCGCTTCAGCTCAATCTCCTGGTACAGGCGTAGTGCCTGCTTGCGCGCCTCGATTGCCTGCGGGCAGTTCTTACGCAACGAGTCGATGGCGGCCAACGCCTTGGTGAATTCGCCGTTGTTGAACTCTGTCTTGGCCTGCTCCAGCAGCTCGCCGGCCTGCCTCTCCATTGCGTTTTCGCCGCATCCGGCCAGCATCAGCATGGCGCACAGGGCTATGGCGGCGGTAAAAAGTCTTGCTTTCATTATGATACAAGTATGGTTTATATGTATAACTTTCTCCTTATATGGATTTATATGGATTATTTCCCTTTTTCCTTTCGCTTTATTGTATGTTTCAGTTTCAGTACGGCGAAGTTTAGTTCTATTTCTGTTTCCGTTTCGTTCGTCTGCATTTCCTCGCCGAACAAGTCGGCCATGATTTCGCCGCTTTTCTCCATTAGTGACTTTTGCGTGAATTTGTCAGGGCTGGCAGACAGCTCCCCGATGGTGCGCGACAGCTCGCGCAGCTTGGCAAAAGCCTCGATTATGGCGATGGTTGTCTCCGTAGCCCTTTCGCCTTTCAGTATTGTGGCAAGCATGTAAAGGCCTTTCTCGGTGAAGGCTTTGGGCAGAGTCGGTGAGAATTTCATGCTCCCGAGGTCATCAAAATTTTTGATAACCTCTGATTTTTCCTGTTTGTTGACTTCAAAAACATAGCCGTCGGGAAACTTGTTCAGGTTGTTCTTTACAGCTTGGTTCACTTCTCTTGTCTCAACTCCGTATAGCTCGGCTACGGCAAAGTCAAGTATAACGTCTTGCCCTCGTAGATGTATTATTTTGTCTTTTACTTCTTGGAACGGTATTAAATTCATATTTTATGTATTTTATGTTTCTTGTAATTCATTCCCAGTCTATCGTTTGCATATAATATGCCGTTGGATGGAAAGTTGTTAGACTGCCTTATCAGCTTTGCTTACAGCCTGTGCAAAGTTAAGAAAATATTTACATAGAAGGCCGTTTTTGCCTCCTTTTTTAACGGCTTGATATTCAGCGTGTTGCAAAAGGCCGTCTTTTGCACGCCGAAAGACGGTCTTTTAGCCTGCGATTTGCGGCCTTTTGGAATGCGAAAGACGGCCTTTCGCATTTCCATAGGTAAAGGCTAGGATAAAAATTAGCACATTTTTTCTTAACTCTTGACTTTTAATTCCCGACTTATCCGTACTTTTGCACGGTTTTTCAAAACGGAGGAAAGAATATGCCAAGCATCAACGACATGACCGTAGGGTCGCCTACGCGCGACATCATAAAGTTTTCGCTGCCGCTCGTGGGCGGCTACATACTGCAACAGATGTACCTGCTCATCGACGCGGCCATCGTTGGCCGCTTCATCGGTGTCGATGCGCTGGCCGCCGTGGGTGCGTCGTCGTCGGTGATGTTCCTCGTGCTCGGCTTCTGCAACGGAGCCTGCGCGGGCTTCGCCATACCCGTGGCGCAGGAGTTCGGGGCGAAGGACTACTCCAAGATGCGCGCCTACGTGGCCAACGCCGTGCGCATAGTGGCCGTGATTGCGGTTGTCGCCACGGTGGTGACGGCAGTGCTCTGCGACCGCATCCTGCAAATGCTCAACACGCCGCAGGACGTGTTCCATGACGCTTACGTGTTCCTGCTAATCAACTTTCTTGCCATACCCTTCACCATGTCTTACGACATGTTGTCGGGCTTCATACGCGCGCTGGGCGACTCAAAGCAGCCCTTCTATTTCCTCATAGCGGCCTCGCTGCTCAACATCGTGCTCGACTTCGTGCTCATAATGGGCCTCGGCCTCGGCGTGGAGGGTGCCGGACTGGCCACCATGGCGTCGCAGGCCTTCGCCTCGGTGCTGTGCTTCACGTATATAAAGAAGCGCATGAAGATGCTCATTCCCACGGGCCGCGAGCGCGCCTATAACGACAAGATGACGGGCAAGCTGCTCATGAACGGCGTGCCGATGGGCATGCAGTTCTCGATAACCGCCATCGGAGTAATAATGCTCCAGAGCGCGAACAACGCCCTCGGCACCATGTACGTGGCCGCGTTCACCGCCGCCGCGAGGGCCAAGTACATCTTCACCTGCGTGTACGAGAACATCGGCGTAGCCATGGCTACGTACTGCGGACAGAATATCGGGGCGGGTAAAATCGAGCGCGTGAAGCTCGGGATAAAGGCGGCGATGAAGATAACGGTGGTGTTCTTCCTGGTTACCACGGTGATAATATATTTCTTTGCTGACGAGATGATGCTGCTTTTCATCGACGCTGAAAAGACCGACATCATAGCCATTGCGGCCCAATACATGCTCATTCCGAGCTACTTCTTCCTGGCGTTGGGCACGCTCACCGTGTTCAGGTACAGCCTGCAAGGGCTCGGCTACTCAAACCTGTCTGTGCTCTCGGGCGTGATGGAGCTGATTGCACGCTGCGGAGTGAGCCTCTGGGTGGTGCCCACGTTCGGCTTCCTCGGCGTATGCTACGGCGACCCCTTGGCCTTCGTGGCAGCCGACATATTCCTCATCCCGGCTGTGTACTTCGTGTACAAGAGGCTGAAACATAAGCAAGGGTAAAAAGGGAAAAAGGGTAAAAAGGTAAAACATGCCGCCATTTTGGCAATGCTTTTTACCTTTTTACCATTTTACTTTTTTACCTTTTAAATTATTCTTCGCATCTAAGGGCTTTGTTCCAGATAATCTTAAGGCGTTCCACAAGTGTTGGTGTGTAGGGTTGAGAGCCGTTGCCTGTCTGCGTTGAGGGCTCTACCGATGGCGTTTCAGGTGGGTTGCCGTTGTCTGTTTCGCCGCCGTCCGGGATGCCGGTTGCGGTTTCGTTTCCGTCGGTTGGCATGCCGTCACCGGCCTGTTGGGTGACGTCATAGTTGCTGACTGTTATCTGTATCTCGTCAGGATTCTGCTTGGTGGTGTCCGCCTTGCCGTTGCCCGGCGAGTAGAGTTTCTTTATCAGCGTGTGGTAATGCTCCGCGTCGTCGTCAAAACGGGTGTCGGCCTTGTCGGCGAAGTCGCCGCTATCGTCGTCAAGTCCTGTGGCGAGGATGGCTATCTTGGCGTCTTCGCCGAGGGTGTCGTCGTCAGACACGCCCCAGATTACTTCTATCTGGGGCGACAGTTCGTCCATGAACGCGTCGATTTCCTGCAACTCGTCAACGAACAGCGGACTGTCAGGGCTGGTGTAGATGTTGAACAGTATGCGCTTGGCCTTGCTCACATCGCTGCCGTAAAGCAGCGGAGAGTCGAGTGCGTTGAGAAAGGCTTTCTCCACGCGGTGCTCCCCTCCGGCGCGCCCTATGGCCATGATTGCGCCTCCTCCGCCCTTCATCGTGGTCTCCACGTCGCGGAAGTCGAGGTTGATGTCGCCCTCGATGGTGATTAGCTCTGATATGCTTTTGACGGCGTTGCCCAGTATTGCGTCGGCACACTTGAATGCGTCCTTGACAGAAATGCGCGTGTTCGAGTAGACATCGCACAGGCGTTCGTTGTTCACTATGAGCAGCGCATCGACGTTCTTGCGCATCTCCTCAACGCCCTTCAGCGCCTTTATGATTTTCTTTTCCTTCTCGAAATAGAAAGGGATTGTTACCACGCCGATGGTCAACATGCCCATTTCCTTTGCCACGGATGCCACCACCGGACCTGCGCCGGTGCCCGTGCCGCCGCCCATTCCGGCGGTGATGAACACCATCTTCGTGTTGTCGGAGAGCAGCGTCTTGATTTTGTCGATGCTCTCTTCGGCCTCCTCCCTGCCGCGCTCGGGCACACCGCCTACGCCCAGACCGGTGTTGCCGAGCAGCACCTTGACGGGTACGGGCGAGTGGGAGAGCGACTTGCTGTCGGTGTTGCACACGGCGAACGACACGTCGGTGATGCCTTCCTGGTACATGTTCTTAACCGCGTTGCATCCTCCGCCGCCTACGCCGATTACCTTGATGATGTGCTTTGTCATGTCTACGGGCTCGCCGTAATCGACAACACTGTGTGTCCTTTCGTTCATAGTCATGCGTTATTACGGCACAAAGGTAAGCATCTTTTCCTTAAAGTAGATGCGCCTGCAAGGCTTGCAGACGAAAAAACACGGCGCGCCGCGTGGCTTTTAACGAAATAAAGGAGTATTTTTGCATCATGGAAACGACGGAGGACGACAGCCGGAAGGCGGAAGAACTGGCTAAGGAACTGCACGCGCTGGTGAACAGGCTCGGGCAGACTGGACGCTACGACCTCATGCTGAGGGCGATAAGCGTGCCCGTACTGGAGCAGCTGCGCATAGAAGCGGCGCGCGCAAAGCTGAGCCGCCTTGTCATCACGCGCGACTTCCGCTTCATCCTGAAGGACTATAACGCCGAGGTAATGCTCACTCCCGTGCACAAGGCTTTGTACATTCTGTTCCTCAACCATGAGGAGGGCATAGAGTTCAAGGACCTGTCCGACCACCGCGAGGAACTGCGCCGGATATACCGGAGCATATCGCCAAGCACCGACCCTGACAGGATTGACGAGACGGTAAGCCGCCTGACCGACCCTACGGACAACGCCGTGAACGAGAAATGCTCGCGCATCAAGGCGGCCTTCGGCAGCCTGATGGACGAGTACACGTTAAGTTACTACATGATAAGCAGCCACACCACGCGCCATTTCAACAGCTCGTCGCGTGTGTGGTTCAAGCGTCTTAAACTGATAACGCTGCCCAGGCAGCTCGTGATTAGCGAGTATGAAGACAGCGGCAAGGCATAGCCTTGTAACCGGTTGACAATCAGGCATGTTATAAAAGGCCGTCTTTCGCATTGCGAAAGACGGCCTTTTAGCGTGTAAAAGACGGCCTTTGGGAAGGTGAAAGGCCGCATATTGGGGTGCATTAGCAATTTAGGTGTATGGGTTATAACATACATAGGACCTCTTCGAGGACGGGATTGGCACCTATACGTCATACACACAAACTGCGGATGAACCGCATGGTGGAAAGCCATACGCCGTCTGTCAGGCCGTAAGAAAAAACAATCCGGGCAAGAAGCGGCCGCTCCTTGCCCGGATTATATATGTATGCAACATGTGCGCAGGTTACCACATCTTGCTGATGAGGCCGAGTTTCGTTGCATCGATGAACTCGATGATGTGTTGCACTTCCGGTCCGTCGGGTACCTGCTCGCGTATTTGGCGCACGGCGTCGAACACGCTCGTCTGTCCGTGGAACACCAGTCGGTATGCGTTGGCGATGTGGTCGGCAACCTTGTTAGATACGCCGTGCATCTTGAGTATGGTGCTGTTAACGCCTCCGTACTTCACGGGGTTGTCGCTGGCGATGATGTACGGCGGAACGTCGCGGCTAAGGCGGCTGCCGCCCTGAATCATTGAGCCGCGGCCTACGCGCACTCCTGCGTTGGCGATTACGTTCGACGAGAATATTACGGCGTTCTCTATGTCGCAGTCGCCGGCGATTTTCGTACCGTAGCCGAACACGCAATCGTCTGAAATCTTGGTGTCGTGCGATACGTGGACACCCTCCATGAACGAGTTGCGGTTGCCTATCACGGTCTTTCCGCTACAGAAGGTGGCGCGGTTGATTACCACGTTCTCGCGGAACGTATTGCCGTCGCCGATAATCAGCTGCGATGCGTCGCCGCAATAGTTGAAGTCTTGGGGCACGGCTCCGAGCACCGTGTTCTGGTACACGGTGTTGCCGCGTCCCATGCGTGTGCCGTTCATTATGCTGACGTATGGATATATCACGCAGTCGTCGCCAATCTCAACGTCGCCCTCGATGTAGGCGAAGGGATAGATGGTTACGTTCTTCCCTATTTTCGCCTTCGGGTCTATTTCTGCTTTTGGACTTATCATATCTTTCTTAATTCATAATTCATAATTTATAATTCATAATTGGCGTGCGCCTTGTCAAGAGATTGTTTCATAATTCATAACCCTTAATCCATAATTTCGTAGCCACGTAACGCGCAAGCCGATTATGAATTGTGAATTATGAATTATGAATTGATTATTCCCTTCCTCCGCCAAGGGCGTAGTAGAGGTTCACTACGGCCTGCATCTTGTAGAAGTCGTCCTGCACCTTCGCCAGTTCTGCGTTGAGCAGCGACTGCTGGGCCGTTATTACCTCGAGGTATGTGCTGCCGCCCATGCTGAAGAGGTCTTTCGTGTACTGTACGTTCTTCGTCAGGCTCTCGATTTGCTTCTGTTCGAGCTTCGACTTCTCGTCGGACGAGTTGTAAAGCACGAGGGCGTTGCTTACCTCCGAGCCAGCCGCGAGCACCGCGTTCTGCCAAGTGTTGTAGGCTTGCTCCTGCTGTGCCTTGGCAACCTTTAGCTGGGCTACGAGACGTCCGTTCTGGAAAATAGGCTGAACGAGGCTTCCTATGGCCTGAAGCAACCATTTTCCGGGGTTTGTTATGAGGCCGCCGCCGTTGTTGGTGAACGCGCCGGAGCCGCTGATTGTGATGTTCGGATAGAACTGCGAGCGTGCCGCCTGCGTGTCGTAGAAGCACTGCGCGAGGGTCATCTCTGCATAGTGTACGTCAGGACGGTTGTTGAGCATCTGTATGCCTACGCCCGTGCTGAACTCCGTCGGCAGCGACTGGTTCTCCAGTTTGCCGCGGCCTATGGTCTGCGCCTGCTGTCCCAAGAGCAGCGAGAGCGAGTTTTCGGTCTCGCGTATTTGGCGTTTCAGGTCGGCAGCCTGCGCCAGTACCGAGTAGTAATTGGCCTCTGCGCTCTGCACGCTGGTCTCCTTCGCGTTGTTGAGCTCCTTTTGCAGCTTCATCATGTTCCAAGTGTCTTTTGTCAGTTGGGTCATGTTGTCTACTATTTCGAGCTGCTTGTCGAGCATAAGGAGCGTGTAGTAAGCGTTGGCAATGTTGGCTATGAGGTTGGTTTTCACCACGAGCTGGTAGTCCTTCGTTGCCAAGAGAGCCATCTGCGCGCTGCGCTTCTGGTTCAAGAGGTTGCCGAAGAGGTCGATGCTCCAACTTGCGTTGATGGGCAGCGAGTAAGTCTTTGTGGTCTTGCTGCCGTCCCAAGAGGAGATTGTTCCCTGCGGAGAGAATGTGAACGAGGGCACGAACGCCAGCTTGGCCGCCGTCAACTGCGCCTCTACCATCTTCACGTTGAGAGCCGCGTTGAGCAGGTCTACGTTGTTGGCGAGGCCCTGCTCGATGAGTGCCTGTAGCTGCGGGTCGGTGAATACGCTGCGCCACGGCAGGTTGCCGAAGCTCGTCGTGTCGGCTACCGCCAGCGTGTCGGTGTTTGATGTCACGTCGCGCACCAGTCCGGTAGCGTTCACTTCGGGACGCTCGTACTTGTTGTAGATTCCGCAGCTGCTCATAAGGGCAGCGGCGGAAACGAGTATCATAATGCTATTTCTTTTCATCTTACTTGTCATTTTTCTTGTTTTCTACCGGGCGGGTGTACTGCAACAACTCGGTGTCAACGGTTGCGTTGTCGTCGTCGAACTCAAGCGGCTTAACCTTCTCCTGCAAATACTGGAAGATGTAGAAGAGCGCCGGAACTATTAGAAGCTGGCAAATCATACCTATCAACATACCGCCGATTGCGGCTGCGCCGAGGGTCATGTTGCCGTTATAGCCTACTCCTATAGGTATGAGCAACGGCATAAGGCCGATAATCATAGCCAACGAGGTCATCAAGATAGGACGCAGACGGGCTTGTGCGCCAAGGACTGACGCCCATGAGAGAGCCATACCCGTCCTTCTTCGCTCGAGGGCGAACTGCACGATGAGGATGGCGTTCTTCGCCAGAAGTCCTATAAGCATGATGAGCGCAATCTGCATGTAGATGTCGTTCTGCTTTCCGAACAGGTCGGTGAAGATGAATGCGCCGGCGATACCGAACGGAATTGACAATATTACCGACAGAGGCACAAGGTAACTCTCGTACTGCGCACTCAAAATCAGGTACACGAAGGTAAGACAGAGCGCGAAGATTATCATCGTGGAGCTGCTTGATTCCTGCTCAGAACGCGTCAGACCGGAGAATTCATAGCCGAAACCTGTGGGCAGCGTGGTGCTTGCCACTTCCTCGATTGCACGGATGGCGTCACCTGAAGAGTAGCCGTCGGCCGCGGTGGCGTTGACGTCAATAGAGGTGAAGAGGTTGAAGCGGGCGATTTCCTGCGGGCCGTAAACCTTTGTCATTGTCACGAACTCGTTGATGGGCGCCATGCCGTTGGCAGTGCGTACATACACGTTGTTCATGCTCTTCAGGTCTTCACGCATCTTCGGGTCGGCCTGAATCATGACACGGTAGAGCTTACCGAACGAGTTGAAGTTAGACGCATACAGACCGCCGTAGTATCCCTGCATTGCCGTAAGCACGGTGCTCGGGTCGATGCCGCTCTGTTTGCACTTCGCAACGTTCACGTCAATCATGTACTGTGGGTACTGAGAGTTGTACGAAGTCATGGCCGTTCCTATTTCGGGACGCTGGTTAAGCTCGGCCAGGAAGTTCTGCGTTATCTTGAAGAAGTTGTTGACATCGCCACCGGTACGGTCGAGCATAGAGAACGTCAAGCCGTTGGTTGCGGAGAAACCTTGCACCATAGGCGGCTGGAACGCCAGGATTTGTGCGCCCTTGATGGCTGCCGTCTGCTTGTAAATCATGGCGAGCACCATCTTGGAACCCATCGAGTGAACGTCAAAATACTTCATGAATCCTTCCTCCTTGTCGCGCGCCTCAAACGACTTCAGCTTGATGACGAATGTACCTTGGTTGGTACCTTGGCCGGAGATGAAGTTGTAACCGGTGATGCGCAGGCGGTTCTCGATAGCCGGGTTGGTGGCAAGCATCGAGTCAACCTGGTCCATAACCTTGTTTGTTTCGGTAAGAGAAGTACCCGGAGCGGTGGACACCGTACAGAATACCGTACCCGTATCCTCGTCAGGAACGAGACCAGTCTTCGTGTTCATTGCCGTGAATACGAGCGCCGCAACGCCGACAACAACGGCGAGAATGGCGATAACCGGCTTTTCAACAATCTTGCGGACGCTCTTCGTGTACTTGTCCTGCACCTTGCCGTATGCGCCGTTGAAGGCTGCATGGAAGCGGTCGAGCATCGACATCTTGCGTGCCGAGCCGTCCTCGTTCTTAGGTTTCAGCAGCACGGCGCACAACGCCGGAGACAGCGTAAGCGCGTTGATAGCGGAGATGACGATTGAGATTGCCATCGTGATACCGAACTCCTTGTAGAACGTACCGGAAGTTCCGCCGATGAAAGACACCGGGATGAACACGGCCGACATCACAAGGGTAATAGATATGATGGCACCAGATATTTCGTTCATCGCGTCGATTGACGCCGTGCGGGCCGACTTGTAGCCAAGGTCGAGCTTGGCGTGGACGGCCTCGACTACGACTATCGCGTCATCGACGACTATCGCAATAGCCAGCACGAGGGCTGAAAGCGTAAGCAGGTTGAGCGAGAATCCGAACACGTAAAGGAAGAAGAACGTACCGACCAACGACACCGGCACCGCGATAAGCGGGATGAGCGTGGAGCGGAAGTCCTGCAAGAATATGTACACAACGATGAACACGAGCACGAACGCCTCGAACAACGTATGGATAAGGTCGTTCATTGAAGCGTAAAGGAACTCGGTCACGTCCTGCATGTATTGTATCTCGACACCCGGAGGAAGCAGCTCCCTCTGGTCGTCAATCACCTTCTTGATGTCGCTCACAATCTGCGTAGCGTTAGAGCCTGCGGTCTGTGTCACCATCATCATGACGGCCGGCTGACCGTTTACCTTTGACGTTACGCTGTAGTAAAGACCGCCAAGTTCTACGCGTGCAACGTCCTTCACGCGGATTGTGTTGCCGTTGTCGTCGCTCGAGATAATCATGTTCTCAAACTCCGTAGGAGTCTGCAAGCGGCCTTTGTAGCGGATGGTGTACTCGTACTGGTTGTCGCTCTGCTCGCCGAACTTACCCGGAGCGGCCTCGATGTTCTGCTGTGCAAGCACGCCGGAGATGTCTGACGGCATCAGGCCGTAGTTCTTCATCTTGATGGGGTCGAGCCATATACGCATTGAATATGTCTTCGCACCCATCACCTCGCAGTCGCCCACACCGTTCACACGCTTAACGGCAGGAATGATGTTGATGTCGGCATAGTTCTGGAGGAACTTCTCGTCATACCTTTCGGGGTCGCCCTTGATTGCCATGAGGAGCACCGTAGAGGTCTGCCTCTTCTGTACTGTGACACCCGACTGGGTTACTTCGGCCGGCAGCAAGGCCGTAGCCTGCGACACGCGGTTCTGCACATTGACCTGGCACATGTCGGCGTTCATTCCCTGTTTGAAGAACACCTGTATGCTGGCCGAGCCTTCGTTGGTGGCGGTTGAGGTCATGTAGGTCATGCCCTCCACACCGTTGATTTGCTCCTCAAGCGGCACGATGACCGAGTTGAGCACGGTCTGGGCGTTTGCTCCCATGTAGTTGGCGCGCACGCTTACCGTAGGCGGCGCAACGTCAGGGTATTGCTCGATAGGCAACGACACCAGTCCGATACAGCCCAGGATGACCGTCAGGATTGAGATGACGGTCGAGAGCACCGGGCGTTTTATAAAGTTGTCTAATCTCATTTGTTCTATTTTTGTCGGTTATGGGGTCATGGGGTTATGAGGTTATACGGTTTTTGTGGTAAGGCAGGCGTCCGCCGCGATACCGTATGACCGTAAAACCGCATCATCGTATGCCCCGACATTTACTTTGTAAGGTCTTCCTTCAGTTTGTTCAGGTCGTTCTGGTGAGCGCCCATCTGGCTTGTCTTCTTCAGCTTCTCCTGATACTGCTCTTCTGTTATGGGCGTAATCTTCATTCCGTCCTTAAGCGTTGTCACGCCGCTCACTACAATCTTGTCGCCGGCCTTCAGCCCACTCTCTATGATGTAGTTCTTTCCGTCGTTGTTGGGGTTGACGGTTACGGGGCTATACTTCACCTTGTTGTCTTTGCCGAGGATGTAGACGAAGTACCTGTCTTGCACCTGTACCACGGCAGCCTGCGGTATTACTACCACTCCTGTGCTTACGTGAGGCACAACGATGTAGCCCGAACCGCCGCTCTTGAGCAAGTGCTCGGGGTTGGGGAAGTCGGCGCGCATCGACACGGAGCCGGTAGACTGGTCTATGACACCGCTCACCGCAGCCACCTTGCCTTCGTGGTTGTACGTCGTTCCGTCGGCCAGTTGCAGCTTGACGGCCGGGTATTCGCTTATTGCTGCGTGCAGCCCGCCCTTGGTCTTGGTCATGTCGAGCACGTCCTTCTCCGTCATTGCGAAGTACACCTGCATCGTGTTGATGTCAGACACGGTGGTAAGCGGCTGTGCGCTCGACGCGCTCACGAGCGCGCCTACACGGTAAGGCAGGTCGCCCACGACGCCGTTGGCCGGGCTGGTAACGTAGCAGTAGTCAAGGTTCTGCTTGGCCGAAACGTAGTTGGCCTTGGCCTGCGCCAGCGCCGCCTGCGCGTTCTCGTAGGCGTTCTTTGATGATTGCAGCTCGTAAGTACCGATTACGTTGTTGGCAAAGAGCTTCTGGTTGTTCTCGTAAGTCAGCTTCGACGTGTTCAGCTGGGCTTCCGCCGAGTTTACGGCAGCCTTGGCCTGGCGCGACGCAGCCTCGTAAGTTACCTTGTTGATTTCGAAAAGCACCTGGCCCTTCTTCACCGTCTGGCCTTCCTTTACATACATTTTCGTGATGAATCCTGAAACCATCGGGCGTATTTCCACGTCCTGTACGCCCCTGATAGTAGCGGGGTAAGAAGTTTGCAGTTCAGTGCTTTGCGTCTCGATGGTTCTGACAGCGTACTCGTCGTCTCCCATTTTACCTTGTTGTCCGCCGCACGAAGCGAACGTCACAGCAACCGCTGCAAGCAATAAAAACTTGTTCTTTTTCATACCTATTTATTCAAACTGTTTTTAGATTTTCTTGTAAATGCTGATGTCTTGGCCGGCCGGAATGTTGAAAACTATTTCATTCCGCTCGGTTTTCGGAGTGCAAATGTACACATTATAATTGTATTTTGCTACAGGTCTAAATGATAATTATTGTGTTTTAACTTTATTTTGATGCGGAAATGCGTGTGTGCGGGCATTTCGGCAAGTCTACGGGAAAAACAGGACAAGTGCCTTGTAGACTAATAGGCTATGCCCGCACACGCCGGGGAATGTGACTTTCTTTATTTTAGATATTTAACATTGGGGCATGTCTCATTTAACATTCATATCCTGGAAAACTACGAAGCACACGGCACGTTGTGCCCGTTAACGGCGCGGAGTGCTGGCGACGGGGATGCCAAAAACTGCATTTCTCGTCACGAAAAACTGTTTTTTGTTATGCAAAAGGCTGTCATCGGCGTGCCAAAATGCCGCCGGACGCGCAGTAAAAGACGGCCTTTCGCCTTGCGTTTGACGGCCTTTTGTATTCCATGAAAATGTGGGCTGAACTGCGTTCTGTTGTAATGCGCTGGCTGACAGGCAAATACGTAGAACGAAAAAACACGCTGTTTCTGCCCGATAATTCGTCCACGACACTGGAACCGGTTGCTTTTTGTATGTTAATTAACACTTTTACGCCCTGTTTCGGCCAATATTTGTTAATGCAGGTTGCATGTGATGCTGCTCGTTGATACGTCTGAAATGCAAGTCGGGCATTGTTTCGGAGGATGAAAAACTGCACGTCTTCAATTGGTTTCCGGCCATAGACGTATCGCAACAAGCCTGCCAAGCCTCGCCTATGGGCAACATGCCGCATTGCGCATGGCGATATTCTGTAATGCAGAACCATGCAGGAAAATGTCGGTTATACCTCTTTATTATTATGCGGAACAGGGAAAATTGCGGTGAAAATTAAAAAAATCCGATAAAATTATGTTGCTGTCAAATAAATTACTACCTTTGACAAAAAGTTAAGCATATAGGTGCTGAACCTGCAAAAGGAAAACCATTTAATTCATTTTGATTAATTGTAGCAAGTACAATCAATATCACAACTAACATGTATAACCTTTTAAACAGTTCATTTATGAAAAAGATTTTACTCTTTGTTGCGACAGCATTGTTCGCAATCAGTGGCACAGCGCAGAACGCGCAGCTGTTGAACCGTACAAGGATTACTTCCATTGAAAATCAAAATGTGTCAAACATCACCGGAAGAATAGCACCTGTAAAGGCACAGAATGCAGCACAAGGGCTTCAGAAAAACTCAATGAAAGCACCTTCGGCAAAGGCGGCTCCTTCAGGAGAAGCACGTGACTACTTTTTCTACAGGGCAGAGAATGCTTATGCGATTGCCGATTTACCAAGAATAAACAAGGTGACATTGTACTTTGACGGGAATACAGTTTACATTCCAAACGATTTTTATCTGTCTCAATTGAATGAAGCTGAGCCTGCTTATCTAACAGGTACTTTAAGTGATGACGGTTCGACCATAACCATACCTTCCCATCAGGAAATTGGTACTGTTACTACCTATTATGGTGATATGACGTTGTATTTCAGCAAGGGTGAACTTACATCAACGACGCAAGGATATACGCTTGCGGAATCAGAAGAGCCGATTATACTGTATGTTGATGCAAGCGACGGTACTATTTTTGACGGTTCAACGTCTGATATGCCTTGCTATGTTGGATTGTTCTCTGACAGCGGATTCTATGGATATGCTTATAACATGTTGATTTTCCCGTCTTCAAATTTTGAAAAATCAGAAAGGACGCTTACTGGAATTGGAGAAGTGCCTGATTATGACCTTATGCAATATGTCAATGTAGAAGTGGACAAGACGGTTGAGGAGTATAATAATCAGGAATTGGGACTTCGTGTATTCAAAGGCTTGTTTGATTATTATCCTAATGCTTATGTCATGGCTTTTAACAACGAGGATGGAAGCCTTAGTGTAGGAGCTCAGGTTGTTGCAGATGACTATGCTATGGTTGCGACTGACAATATAGAGAGTGGAGAAGTATATTTTGATTTCGCGTCTACATTTACCGCTGGTGCTGATGGCTCTTACACACAGTTGGCAAATGAAACATTGTTTGATTTGTACTCAGATGGCAGCGGCTTGTATGGAAATGCTTATTATTCAAATCTTAAACTGGGTGCTCCTGTATCTTCAGGTATAAGCAACACTGTAACAAATGACGTGAAGGATGCTGTAAGCACACAATATTTCGACCTGTCTGGCCGCCGTATCAACGGTGCGGAAAAGGGCGTAAACATCAAGGTTATGAAGTTTGCCGACGGCACAAGCAAGGCCGTAAAGGTGATGAAATAAATGTCAACAATTGACACGAGTCGCTGATTCAAGCGGCCGGTTAAGGAAAAAGGGTGGGAACTTTCACGGTTCCCACCCTTTGTTTTTTTGCCTTACAGGCCTTTGCCTGTATTTCTTCAAGCCAAGTGTTGCGGCCGTGGCAGGCTTCACGCCAGCCCCATTTCCTTGGCCTTTTCCATCAATAGTGCCATGAGAGGCTCGCGTTCGTTGGGCACGCGGTTGTCGAGCACGGCGTCCTTCAGGTATTTTTTCAGCTCGCCAACCTCGTGCGACGGCTTCAGGTTGAACATGCTCATTATTTCGTTGCCGTCTATGCAGGGTTGCAGCAGCCGCTTGTAGTCCTTCTCCTTGAGGTCGTGCAGCTTGGAGCGGACTATGCGGAAGTTCTCGAGAAAGTGCTTCTTGCGGCCTTCGTTCTTGCTGGTTATGTCGGCCTCGCACAGCGTCATGAGGTCGTCTATGTCGTCGCCGGCGTCGTTGAGCAGGCGGCGCACAGCGCTGTCGGTCACCACCTCGTCGGCTATTACTATGGGGCGCATGTGCAGGTCTACGAGTTTGCGTACGTATTTCATCTTCGCGTCCATGGGCAGTTTCAGCCTGCGGAAGATGTCGGGCACCATTTTCGCCCCCACGAAGTTATGGTTGTGGAACGTCCATCCGAGTGCGTTGTTCCACCGTTTGGTCTTGGGCTTGCCTATGTCGTGCAGCAGCGCGGCCCAGCGCAGCCACAGGTTGTCGCTCTTGCGGCTCACGTTGTCGAGCACTTCGAGCGTGTGGTAGAAGTTGTTTTTGTGCGCCCGGCCGTTGCGTTTCTCCACAATGTCGAGGGCGGTAAGCTCGGGCAGCAGCCGCGGCAGCAGTCCGCAGCGGTACAGTTCGACAAGGCCTTTGCTCGGCGTGGCGGTCATCATTATTTTGTTAAGCTCTTCCTGCACGCGCTCGCCGCTTATTATCTTGATGCGGTCGGCGTTGCGCATGAGGGCGTCAAACGTCTCGTCTTCGATGAAGAAGTTGAGCTGCGCGGCGAAGCGGACGCACCGCAACATGCGCAGGGGGTCGTCGGAGAATGTGATGTCGGGGTCGAGCGGCGTGCGTATGATGCCGTCCTCGAGGTCGGCCAGTCCGTCGAAGGGGTCAACCAGCTCGCCGAAGCGCGCCCGGTTGAGGCATACGGCGAGGGCGTTTATGGTGAAGTCGCGGCGGTTCTGGTCGTCCTCCAGTGTGCCGTCCTCCACCACCGGCTTGCGCGAGTCGTGGCTGTAGCTCTCCTTGCGCGCGCCGACGAACTCTATTTCAAGGTCGTTATACTTCACCTGCGCCGTTCCGAAGTTGCGGAATACCGACAGGCGGGCGTACCCTCCGAGCTGCTTTTTCAGCGCCTCGGCCATGCTTATGCCGCTGCCCACCACGACTACGTCGATGTCGTTGGACGGCCGTTCGAGGAAAAGGTCGCGCACGTAGCCCCCCACCACGTAGCATTCAAGGCCGAGCCGGTCGGCCGTTTCCGATATTTTATGGAATATGTCTTTATCTAAAAGCTGCGCCAGTTCGGCGTCTGAAAGCATCCTCATCTTAATAAAAGTTTAACGTGGCTGCAAAGGTAGTGCTTTTTCCAAAGATATAAGAATGAAGGATTAAGAAATGTGGATGTTTTAGCCGTGGCCGGTGTCGTGGAGTCTGATGAAAAGACTTGCCGCGGCATTGGCTGTGCTTTCACGTCTACGGCGGAGCGCGTGTCGGCCTGTTGGCGTGTGCGGCGTGGCTTCTTGGAATGTTAAATGTAATGGCTTGGAATGTTAATATTAACATTTTAAACGCTTGAAAACGGCCTTTGGATGCGGCGAATACGCCTTCCGCCCGCCGCATAGACGGCCTTTATCCATGCCGTTTGCCGTCTTTAATGATGTCAAAGACCGTCTTTAGCATCCTCAAAGACCGTCTTTGGCATGTCAGAATACCGTTGAAATGGCCTTGCCGACCGCTATTCTGCGTGTGAATAAATATGAAATAACCTCTGCATTTGGTAAAATGATGTGAAAATACGCCGTCCTGCCGGAGCTAAGCAGCGTCTTGCTGCCTGTAAGAATGGCATGTTTTGCCCGGATAACGCCCGTTTTTCGTCTGGTTCATTACAAAATTCAGAATTAACATTTGTCTGCTATGCTTGATACTTATTAAGTATCTCTCATGTGTTGTAATGTGTTTCTATTTATAATGCGTAAATGTTTTTTAGTATAATGTTTTTGTCTTTAAAATAAAAGATATATCTTTGCGGTTGAGAATTGGCGGCAGAAAATGCCGTCAGGAATCATTTTCGAGGGTAAAATTTAGCGTTTGCTATTCGGTCATGCAAGTTGAAACGTAGGAAATTTCATTAAGCATTGAAAAACGAAAGATAGCGAACGTCTGCGATAGCGTGGACGTCACTTGTCGTTTTTCACAGCAATTCCTACGGCTGCAACTTGGGCAAGTTTCGTCCACGCGTTGTATCCGTATGAATTATTGGAAACCATGGCATTCGCATTTTATTCGTTTTATGTTAAATGTAAAATGCAAAAATTATGGCAAAGGTAGAAAAAACCGGTGCGGTTCATCAACTACGTCTTAACGTTACAGATGACATAAACTCTATGATTTGTCGCTACCTTGACTTTGACAACTTCTTGCAAATCCTTGACGGTAAGTTTTATGTATCAGCGAAAAGCAGATTTACAGACAAGTATGACGCTGGGAAGTTTATACCGAAACGTTATCTTTTTTCCATTGTCCCTGCTTCTGGAACACCAAAGCTAATCCCATTTGAAGAAGAAAGGTTGAAAAATTTGAGGGACAATGTTAATCGTTCACGCAAGTATCTCGCTTCATGTTGGACAAAAGTAGAGGATGATTATCTCATGTGGAAAACATACACGTCAGGTAATTGTGGCGTGTGCGTCGTTTCAACAATTAACAATGTCGTTGCTTCTTTTGCGACACTTAATGGGTACAATGCGTATTGTTCGAAAATGTTTTACGACGGTTTTTCCTATAACGACGAGCCGCTTGATTATCTTTTTAGCAAAAGTAAGGGGTATAGTTCGGAACATGAGGTACGTTTTTATTTCATTGATGAGGATAAGGAGACCTCAAATGCAGAAACAGACAATATTGGTAAAGACTTTGAATTGTTTGAAGTCAGTCCGTCAGTTATGATAGACCGTGTTATAATTTCTCCTTTTATACGAGGCGGCTCATTTGAATTGTTGAAGCGGATTTTGGAAAAAGAATATCCGTTTCTTGATGGAAAAATCAAGCACTCGCAAATATTTGACAAGTAAGCATCATCGCGCAATAATGTTGATAAAAAGAAAATTTAGTTGTATAATTAATCTTAATATGAAAGAAATGTCATTAAGAAAAATAGTAGTAGCAATGTCTTTGGCTTTTATTGCAGGTTTGGCTTTTGGTTGGTGTATAGGTTATTTCCCCATAAAAGAAGATATGGAAGCAACAAAATATAGCTTTAAATATTATCGGGATAAGTATTTGAAAGAATGTGAGATGTATGACTATATTATGAAAATATCTTCGAATAAGACAATAAGTGATGCCGATAAATTATATTTAATACGTTCAACGTACATTCAAAACGGTCACATTGATGAGATTAGAAGGGCTTTGAATTTAAAACGTTCCTTAGAAAGAAATAGTAATAAATAAATTAAGACGAATAAAGATGAAAACTTTTCAAATTTTAGTATTGTTAATGCTACCTTTTATTTTTTATTCATGTAGTGAAAAAGAGAATGATGTATATGAAAGACTTACTCCAGAATATGACGTTGAGTATAAGTCTATTATAGATAAAGAATTATTAAAATATGACATGAAGAGTGTGATTGATGCGCCGTTAAAGGATAATGGCAAGATTGATTTTGCTTGTTATTTTAAGTTTTTTAATTATGGTGGCGATATAACTTTGTTTAATGGAGGTGGTGATGGTTGGTTTGTATGCGTTGGAGAAATCAAATATATTGAAATTTTAGATGAGGATAGGGACAATGTAATGTTTGAAGGGCGCTACCAAAATGACAAATATGGAGAATGGGCTTTGGCGGATGCGACAATAAAAGGACATTCCTTTAAGAATGTTTTTGTCACTCCATTAGCCATGAACGCATATAATGAGGGTGAAACCGACTGCTTTGTTTTTGTTCAACTGTTTAGTGGAAATAAATATTTCTTAAATGCAATATATTATTGTTCGCCATTAGATAACATTATAATATCTTATTGTCGTGACCGAATTATAACTTGTCCTGATGCATCTTTGTGGGCAGAAGGACCGACTAATGGGCCTGGACGTTTTTGGCAAACGATAATTAAATGAGATGGAGACTCTGTGTTTGTATGTGTATGATAAAGTTGTGGTTTCTTATTAGGTTGTTTATGTATGATTTTATTTGTTGCCAATAAATGTTAAATGCACTATTGTTGTATATTCATAGCACATCCAATGGTGACCTTTACATCATCAATACAAGTTGCTTTCTTCACTTTTAATTTTTAATTCTTCACTTTTTCAGTACGCCGCCGAGCACGGAATGCCCATCGCTATGACGCGGTCGCGGATGGCATCGAGCATGGACGGGACGGCTTTGCGTAGGTCGTGGTCGGGCGTTTCGCGGTCGATGGTGTATATCATGACCTGCTTCGGGGCGATGTGTTTTACCGCTTCGAGCCACGGGCGGACGTATTCCTCGCCGGTGTTGTCAACGTCTTGGCCGTCCATCGTGCCGCGCATGAACATCGTCTGCACTATGGCGTGGCCTCGGAACGAGCGTATTGTCTCGATGATTTTCTGCACGTCGTAGGTCGGGTAGGTAGGTCTGTTCACGCGGTTGATGTATTCCTGGCTTACGGTGTCAAGCTTCAGGATGTTGTTGTCAACGCGTTCGAGGGCGGCATGAACCTCCGGGCGCATTGCCATCGTGGCGTTGCTGAGCACCGACACCTTGGCTTCGGGGCAGTATCGGTCGCGCAGGCGCAGCGTGTCGTCTATTATTCCGGCGAACTGCGGATGAGCCGTCGGCTCGCCGTTGCCTGCGAACGTGAGTACGTCTGGCAGTCGTCCGTCGGCCTGCATGTCCTCCAACTTGCGTTCAAGGGCGGCCGCAACTTCCTCGCGTGACGGCCTTTTCTGTCGTGGACGGTAGTCGGCGTTGAAGCCGCATTCGCAGTATATGCAGTCGAATGTACACACCTTGCCGTCTGCCGGCATAAGGTTTATGCCCAGAGAGAGGCCGAGGCGGCGGCTGTGTACAGGCCCGAAGATAGGTGATGGATAGATTACTGTGCTCATTGTTTGTCTCCTTTCTTGCTGTTTAAACCGATGCAAATGTAATAAAAAAGAATGGAAGCGCACTTGTTGCGCCTCCATTCTTAATATAAATGACGGTCAAATGTTATTCAACAACGATTGGCTTGTACTTCGGCACAAGGCTCTTCATTATTATCCAAGCCAGCAGGTAAGCCACGGCGCAGATGCAGAAGATAATCATGTAGCCTGCGGGTTTGCCCTCGAAGCCGAGGAACGTGAACGCCGCGCCCATGCTTTCAGAGTATGTAAACAGCTCGCCTGCGCCAAGGTTGATGAGCAGCGAGCCTATGCCTCCTGCCATTGCGCCGATGCCGGTAATGGTGGCGATGGTCGATTTCGGGAACATGTCGCCGATGGTCGAGAACAGGTTGGCCGACCATGCCTGGTGACCTGCGCCTGCAAGGCCGATGATTATCGCCGGGAACCATACCGAGTAGCCTCCCAACGGCTGTGCGAACAGCGCGAACAGGGGGAAGAACGCGAAGATGAGCATTGCCAGCATACGGCCCGAGTAGGGACCCATGCCCTTTTTCTCGACGAAGAGTTTGGGCAGGTAACCGCCGTAGATAGACAGCACGGTGACGATAAGATAGAGCACGAAGATGAGCGCCATGCCCATGGGCGACGATGAAGGATAGTGGAACTGGTCGGAGAAGTATGCCGGTGCCCAGAACAGATAGAACCACCATACGCCGTCGGTGAAGAACTTGCCTACGACGAACGACCATGTCTGCTTGTACTTGAAGCACTGCATGAAGGGGATTGTCTTCTCCTCCTTGGCCTCTTCGGCAGAGGCTGCATTCTCCTCGTCGTCCTGGTTGATGTAGATTAGTTCGGCCTTGTTCACACGCTTTGTGTTCTCCGGCTTCTCGTAAAGGTGAGCCCAGAAGAACATCCAGACGAAGCCTATTGCACCGATGATGATGAACGCCATCTCCCAACCGAGGTGCTGTGCGAGGATTGGGATGGTGAGCGGAGCCGCCAGTGCGCCTACCGATGCGCCAGAGTTGAAGATTGAAGTAGCGAACGCGCGGTCTTTCTTCGGGAAGTATTCGGCCGTAACCTTGATGGCTGCGGGGAAGTTGCCGGCCTCGCCCAGCGCGAGGATTGCGCGGCAAACGAGGAACAGCCATGTGCTTACGGTGGCTATGGCTATTGCCACTTCGCTGCCGGCTTCTACCGCACGGAGGGCCGCTACGGACTCAAGTCCCTCTATTTCCATTGTCACCCAGCCGCATCCTGCGTGCAGGCACGCGCCCAAAGACCATATGAAGATGGCCCAAAGGTAGCCTTTCTTTATGCCCATCCAGTCAACAAACTTGCCGGCGAACAGGCAGGCAACGGCGTAAAAGACGGAGAAGAAACCGGTAATCATGCCGTAATGGGCATCATCCCAGTGGAACTCAGGTGCTATAAAGTCCTTCCACGTCAGCGAAAGCACCTGCCTGTCAAGGTAGTTTACCGTCGTGGCGCAGAATAACAAAGCACAAATGACCCAACGGAAGTTGGTCATCTTTGTCGTTTGAATTGGATTCATCAGTTATTGTTTTGATTAATAGTATCTGTTTAAAAGTAAGTTTGCGCAAAGTTACTGTTTTTTTATTAAAAAACGGATGGCTACTCGTTAAAATAGTTTAATGGGTCTTTTGCGTTGCAAAACATGGCCTTTCGGCTTGCGAAAGACGGCATATTGCAACGCAAAAGGCGGCCTTTTGGAAGCCAAAAGACCGCCTTTTGTAAAGCGTATTGTTATGTTGCTGATAATCAAGTATTTACATCTGCTGCGCGTCAGTCTTGGAAATAAACCCTCTTCACGCGGTTGCTGATGCTTGTCAACACTTCGTATGGGATGGTGCCCATCACGTCTGACAGCACCGTTACGGGCAGGTCGTCGCCAAAAATCTCGACCGTGTCGCCCTCCTTGCAGTCTATGTCGGTCACGTCAATCATCGCCACGTCCATGCAGATGTTGCCTACGTATGGCGCTTTCTTGCCATTTACAAGGCAGTAGCACCGCCCGCAGCCCAGCAGGCGGTTTAGTCCGTCGGCGTAACCTATTGGTATTGCTCCGATGAGGCTGTCCCTTGTGAGTATGCCCTTGCGGCTGTAGCCTACGGTTTCGTCCTTCGGCACGGGGTGTATTTGCAGTATTGTGGTCTTCAGCGTGCACACGTTGTTGATTACGGAGTTGTCCCGGCTGTCTATGCCATACAGCCCGAGGCCGAGGCGGCACATGTCAAGCTGGCGTTCGGGAAAGTGCTCTATGCCGGCCGAATTGTCCATGTGGCGCAGTATTTTGTGGCTGAACGCCGCCTGGAGCTTGTCGCTCCCGGCCTTAAACAGCTCGAACTGGTGTGCGGAGAAGTTGTCGAAGTCGTCGCAGTCGGAGCCTACGAAGTGTGAGAACACCGAACGTGGTATTACCGCGTTCTGCCGTTTCAGGCGGCAGATTAGCTCGTCCATGTCCGTAAGCGGGTTGAAGCCGAGGCGGTGCATACCCGTGTCGAGCTTTATGTGGACGGGATAACCCGTTATGCCTTCTTTCTGCGCAGCCTTCACAAGCGCGTCAAGCAGGCGGAAACTGTACACTTCAGGTTCCAGCTTGTAGTCGAACATAGTCTTGAACGCCGTCATTTCGGGGTTCATTATCATGATGTTGGCCGTTATGCCGTTTCTTCTTAGCGTCACGCCTTCGTCCGCAACGGCCACGGCGAGATAGTCAACGCGGTGGTCTTGCAGCGTCTTCGCCACCTCTACCGCGCCCGCTCCGTATGCGTCGGCCTTTACCATGCAGACAAGTTTTGTGGTCGGCTTCATGTACGAACGGAAGTAGTTGAGGTTCTTCACCACAGCTCCGAGGTTCACTTCGAGGATAGTCTCGTGCACCTTCTGCTCCAAAAGCTCGGTCAGCCGGTCGAAACTGAAGCGGCGCGCGCCTTTCAGCAAGATTACTTCATCGTGCAAACCGCCGAACTCCGGGCTTGCAATGAACTCGTGGCAGTCGGCGAAGAAGTGCTTTTCGGGTATGTCTATGACGGCTGCGTTGGCGCTTATTTCCGGGCCGATGCCGATTATTTTCTGCACGCCCCGTGTCCTTGCGAGGTCTGACACTTCCTTGTATAGCGTCTCTCCGGCCTTTCCGCTCTGGTAGATGTCGCTCAATATGAGTGTGCGTTGGCGTCCGGCGTGGTCCGGTCGGCGGCTCATGAAGTCGAGGGCGATGTCGAGCGAATTGATGTCGGAGTTGTAAGAGTCGTTTATAAGGGTGCATCCGTGCTGGCCTTCCTTCACCTCCAGGCGCATGGCTACCGGCTCGACGTCGCTCATCCGTCCGGCCACCTGCTCCGTGGTAAGCCCCAAGTGGAGGGCTACGGCGGCGCAAACCACCGAGTTGGCTACCGACGCCTCGTCGATGAAAGGCAGCGTGTAGCAGCCTTCCCTGCCGTCGAACATGTAGCTTACGGTCGTCGATATGCCGCTCTTCTCCACCTTATTTACATACATCTTTGCCGCCGGGTCGCGCATGGACCATGCTATTTGCTCGCCCTTGTAGTCGTATCTTGCCACGCAACTCCTTACCGTCTCGTCGTCCCAAGGGTAGACAATGGCCTTTGTGTCGTGAAAGAGCTTCAGCTTTTCAAGGCACTTTTCTTCCATCGACGCAAAGTTTTCCTGGTGCGCCGTGCCGAGGTTTGTCAGCACTCCGACGGTAGGCTGTATGATGGCGCGCAACGCCTGCATCTCTCCTTTCTGGCTGATGCCGGCCTCGAACACACCCACCTGTGAGTGCTCGTCGAGCAACCAGACCGACAGTGGAACGCCTATCTGCGAGTTGTAGCTGCGCGGACTGCGCGTTACGACCATCTGCGGAGAGAGCAACTGGTAAAGCCATTCCTTCACAACGGTCTTGCCGTTGCTGCCCGTTATGCCTACGATGGGTATGTTGAACTCGTCGCGGTGACGCTCGGCGAGCCGTTGCAAGGCCTCCACCGAGTGCGGAACTTTCAGGAAGTTTGCGTCGGCGTAAGCCTTTTCGCGGTCGGCCGGCAGTTCCTCTACCACGAAGTTTCTCACTCCGCGGCGGTAAAGGTCGGCAATGTAATTGTGTCCGTCGTTGCGTTCCGAGCGTATGGCGAAGAACAAAGTCTCCTCGGGAAAGCACACGCTGCGGCTGTCCGTCAGTATCCAACGTACGTTGCCGTCAGCCGAACCATAGCGGCGTGCGCCTATCAAAGTCGTTATTTTCTCAATTGAGTATAACATGATAAATGTAGAAGTTAGAGCATTTATAGGTAGTTAAAGTAGTTGGAGACGAATGCTTTGCCGTTTTACTTTTTTACCTTTTTACCCTTTTACTGTTTTCTAAGGTACAAAGTTCGGATATTTTTTTGACAGTTCGCCTATTTTTAACATAGTTTTATCCATGAAGTCCTTGTATTCCTGCGACTCGGGGTGGAACGGCTTGTGCCCCAAAGCCTCCTTCAGCGGCCGCCATTCTTCTATGAAACGCTTGGCCTCGGGCGAGAAGTAGGCGTCTGAAAACACCTCCCAGATATATTCTACGGCCTGTTCCGAGGGGTGCAACATGTCCTTGGCGTAGAAGCGGTAGTCGCGAAGCTCGTCGTTGACGATTTCGTATGCCGGGAAATAACTTACCGTTCCGGCCCGCTCTTTCACCACTTTGTCGGCGGCAAGCAGCAACACCGCCTTCGACAGCTGGCTGCCGTGGTAGCCGTACTTGGCGTAACGTATTGGGCTTACGGTCACGATTACCTTCACTTCCTCGCGCCTTTCCTTTAATATGTCGACGGCCTCCGTCAGGTAAACGGCGCACTCGTCCACGCTAAGTTCCTTTTCCGTGAAGAGCCGCTGGGGGCGCTTGGCGCAGTTGTCAACTATCTCGCCCGTCTCGTTGAGTATGTACACATGGTTTGTTCCGAGCGTGAACAGAGCCACGCGCGGCGCGTCCTCACACCGTCTTACCGTGTGCAGGATGCTCGCCGGGTTGTACATTACGCCGTAGGGGTTGACCGTTGCGCGGAACTTCTCTTCCTTGAAGCGCCGCCCTATGTTGTCGGCGAAGCACGAGCCAACGAACAGCATCTCTTCGCATGGCTCTATTTTGAAGTCGGGCTTGTCGATGTTTACCTTTGTCCTGAACTGCATTTCGCGTCTGTTAGTATTCCGTTTAAAACGCTGCAAATATACATCTTTTCGTCGAAAAGGCGCGTATGTCAGACCATAATGTGCCTGTCGGTTTCCCAATTGACGGCCTTTCGCCTTCCAAAAGGCCGTTGATTGCAATGCAAAAGGCCGTCTTTTAGCGTGTAAAAGACGGCCTTTTATAAGGTGCTAATTATCAATGTGTTACGCCGGCGGCTGTTTTACTCCGCCCCGGCGCGCTTCCTGCGGTAGCCGAGATATGCCGCAACGAGGAGTGCTATGACGATTGCGGCGTAGGCGATGTAGGCTATTGCCTCTGTCGTGGCTACCGATTTCGGGTGGAAGGTGAGCACTATTTTGTGCTTGCCAGGGGCTACGTTGAGTGCGCGCAGCAGATAGTCGGCGCGTCCCAGCGTGGCATCCTGTCCGTCAACGGTGGCCGTCCAGCCCGGGTAATACACTTCGGAGAACACTATTACGCCGCCCTTTGCAGAGTAAACGTCGTATTCAAGCTGGTTTGACATGTATTTGGTGAGCTTCACCGAGGCGGTACTGTCCTGCACGGCCGATGCCTTCAGCACGTCCTTGAAACGCTTGTCGGCCACCGCTTCGCGGCGCAGGTCGATGCGGCCTACGGCCTCGATTTCCTTGTTTGCGTTGTCAGCGTAGGTCACTTTGTCAACAAACCATGCCGGGCCGTGCACATACGGGTTCATCACGGGCGCGGTCTGTCCGCCTTGCAGTGGCAGGATGAAGTAGCGCGCGTTGAGCGCGTTGAGCACGGGGAAGAGGCTGTCGCCGTTCACTTTCAGCATGTCGCCGCCAGCCTCGGCCACCGCCGGAGCAAGCTTCTGCATTTCCGGGGCTATGTAATGGTCGATTATGTCCTGGTAACGGCGCAGCTTGGCCGCGTGGTAGCCGCCTATGCTGTTGTGGAAGTATGACGTTTCGTTCTCGTTGAACGTGTTTGACGCGAGGTTGAGCACGCGGTAATTGCCCAAGTCCGTCTTGTCTTCGAGGATGAGGCGGTCGGTCTCCGTCATCTGCATCGGTGCCTCGCGTTCGCTCTTGGGCACGAACATGTCGTTGTTAAGATAACGTTTGTCAACCTGCCACATGTCTACAAGGCAGAGCACTGTTATCGCTCCTACCATGTAAGAGGCCTTGAGCTTCTTGGCCTTGAACATCAGCAGGCAGAGCGTACCTATTATAATGATGAACGCCGAGCGCCAGCAGTCGGCCGTGAAGACGGCGCGGCGCATCTCGCGCAGGTTCTCCGTAATGGGCACTACATACTCCTGCGGCAGCGTGGAGAGCGCGCGCAGCTCCTGTGACGATATGAAGTCGCTGAAAAAGAGGGTAGGGAAGAGAGCGAAGAGGATGGCCACTCCGCCCGTCAGCGCGAAGCTTGCGTACACCGCCTTGATGCGTTTCGTGAGCAGCGATGGGTCGTCAACAATCTTCTTCAACGCCAGCATGGCGAGCAACGGGATGGTAAACTCGGCTATGACGAGGATTGATGCCACCGTGCGGAACTTCGAGTACATCGGCACATAGTCGATGAAAAAGTCGGTGAAGGGCATGAAGTTCTTGCCCCACGACAGCAATATGGAGAGTACCGTAGCCGCCAATAACGCCCACTTCATAGGCCCTTTGACGATGAAAAGCCCCAGCACGAACAGCATCAGCACGAATGCGCCCACGTAGACAGGCCCCTGCGTGCCGGGCTGCTCGCCCCAGTATTGGCCCATCTGCTGATAGACGACGTTGAATTCGGGGTTCGCTTTATCCATGGCCGTCTTGCTTTCTACGAGCGGCTGGCTGGCTCCGCCCTTGGTGTTGGGCACGAGGAGCGTCCACGTCTCGCCTATGCCGTAGCTCCACTGGGTGATGTAGTCGCGGTCAAGTCCGCTTGCGCTCTGGTTGGCCGACTGTTTCTTGACAAGCTCGCTCTTGCCGCGCATTGACTCCTTGCTGTACTCCCACGTGTGGTACAGGTTGCTCAGGTTGAGGCATACGCCTATTACCGCGCCTGCGGCGCACACGGCCGTGGCCCGGCAGAAGTGCGCCATGCGCTTCTGCCGGATGGCGTCAACGAGGTAGGCTATTACCATGAAGAGGATGACGAACAGGAAGTAGTACGTCATCTGCACGTGGTTGGCGTTGATTTCAAACGCCGCGAAGATGGCGGTTACGATGAGTCCCCACAGGTATTTGCCCCTGTATGCCAGCACTATGCCGGCTATCATCGGCGGCAGGTAGGCCAAGGCCATGACCTTCCAGATGTGTCCGGCGGCTATGATGATGAGGAAATAGCTGGAGAACGCCCATATCACGGAGCCGAGGACGGCAAGATGCTGGCGGAAGTCGAACGCGCGCAGCAGGATGTAGAAGCCCAAGAGGTAGGCGAACACGTACCATACGTTTTCGGGCAGGAAGAGGTGGTACACGTTGGTAGCCGTGTTGACGCCCTTCGTGCTCGTGTATTCGGGAGCCGTCTGGTACGTCGGCATTCCGCTGAACACGGAGTTCATCCAGCGCGTCACCTCGCCCGTCTCCGCCTTGTGTTCGCCGATTTCGCGGCCGAGACCCTTGCTTGCGGCCGAGTCGTGGCGGTAAAGTATCTTTCCCTCGATGTCTGCCGGGAAGAAGTAGGCTACCGATATGAGCGCGAACAGCACCACGGCCAGCACGTCGGGAAGGCATTTTTTCAGTGTTTCCATTGTTTTTCGATGTTTTTTCCGTTTACGTTTCCAGCGTGCAAAAGTAATATATATAATGTGAAATGACGATAGACGGGGCGAAAAATAATGCTTTTTTAGCAGAAAGAAGTGTGACGATAATCAGACTTCAAGCAGTCGGTGGGTAATCGTCATTCCGCGCTCTGACGCGGAATCCAGAACAAACAACATAGACAAAGCTTGGCTGCTTACACTGGATTCCGCGTCGGAGCGCGGAATGACGATTACCCACCGACCGTTTTAGATGCAAAAACAGGCGAGGTGTTTGCCTGTAAAAAGATTATTTTTTTTATACCGACTATATGTTAAAACAAGCATCCTTTTTCTGCCATAATGTTATCCGCCGTTTTCTGAAAGCTTTACAATATGTTTTTCGGAAATAGCTCCCGCCGGGACTGTAAAGCATCCTTTGTTGTGTGCGAATGGCCTTAATGTGCAGCGCGTAACGGTTGTTCGCGGTCTGAAACGCCGCTTCCCGTACCGTGAAAGGCCGTCTTCGCCGATGCAGAAGGCCGTCTTTAAGGTTGCCAAAGGCCGTCTTTTACATGGCAGAAGGCGGCCTTTCGGGCTGTAGTTCGTGCCTGACTGATGTGCCTGTTCTTGCAAGTGTTTGGCTGACAAGGTGTTACGCATGGAACGATGTTATGTGTGAAAAATGGCGTTCCGCCGTCTGAAGCTGTGTTTGTTTGTACGCCGCGCCCCTTCCTGAAGCGTCAAACGGATTTTCTGCAAAGCCAAAGTGTCACCGCCACGCGCCGTTTCCGCGTCATTCTGCAATATTTGCCCTACTACCGTGCACTGCCAAATTTTTCATTTTTCATTCATCATTATTCATTAAAAATATGTACTTTTGCAGTCCTAAACGACACATCCGTACATGAAAATAGGTATAATCGTAGCAATGGACAAGGAGCTTGTCCAGCTAAAATCGCTGCTCGACGACTCCACGGTGGAGCGCCGCAACAACAAGGATTTCATCCTCGGACGCATCGGCGACAAGGACATAGTGTTGCAGAAGTGCGGCATAGGCAAGGTGAACTCCGCCATAGGCACGGTGGAGATGCTTAACAATTACCGGCCTGACCTTGTGGTTTCCACCGGCGTTGCAGGCGGGGCGGACGACCGCATGGACGTAACCGACATCGTTGTGGGCACCGAATACTGCTACCATGACGCCTATTGTGGCGACGAATGCCGCTTCGGTCAAATCATGGGGATGCCCGCCGTGTTCCATTCTCCCAAGGATTTGGTTGACAAGGCCGTGGCCGCCTGCGACGGAAAGGCCGTGCACACGGGACTCATAGTAAGCGGCGAGTGGTTTGTCGATACGCCTAACAAGATGCGCGCCATCATCGCCCGCTTCCCCAAAGCCGTGGCCGTTGACATGGAGAGCTGCTCCATCGCGCAGACATGCCACATATACGGCGTGCCGTTCATCAGCTTCCGTGTCATCAGCGACCTGCCCCTGAAGGACACGAAGGCTAGCCAATACTTCGACTTCTGGGCGCGCCTGGCCGACAACTCGTTCACGCTGACAAAGAGGTTCATCGCTTCGCTATGAATGTTTTAGAATTTATAGAAGTTAAAGAAGTTAGAGAAGTTAAAGCCAATAGCTTCTCTAATATAGCCAAATGATGTAGGTAATGGCTTTAACTTCTAACGAGCGCAGCGGGTGATAACTTCTATAACTTCTCTGAATTCTAAAAAAAGACAATATGAAGACCATCCCCAGCTTTACCATCGACCACGAGAAGCTGCTCCGTGGAATATACGTCTCACGCAAGGACAGCGTTGGAGGCGACACCGTAACCACGTTCGACATACGCATGAAAGAGCCTAACCGCGAGCCTGCACTGCACCCCGGAGCACTCCATACGATAGAACATCTGGCCGCAACCTACCTCCGCAACGACGCAGAATGGGCCGACCGCATAGTTTATTGGGGGCCTATGGGATGCCTTACGGGCAACTACCTGCTCGTGAAAGGCGACCTCCTGCCGCAGGACATCGTGCCGTTGATGCGCCGCACGTTCGCCTTCATCGCCTCGTTCGACGGCGAAGTGCCCGGTGCCGCGGCGCGCGATTGCGGCAATTACCTGCTCCACGACCTGCCCATGGCACGCCTCGAAGCCCGCAAATACCTTACCGAGGTGCTTGAAAACATAGGGGAAGAAAACATGGTTTACCCTGAATAGGGTAATTTTAGCAGACAAGCAGACAAGTGACGAGCAGACAAGGAGATTTGCTTCTATTATTGAATGTTTATATAGATGTCGCCAATAAAGCAAATCTCTTTGTCTGCTCGTCACTTGTCTGCTTGTTTGCTATATATAAACTTCTGTACAAATCCGCGCAGAAAAACGTATGTTATGAACGCCGCCCACAGCCCGTGGTTGGCGAAACGGCCGCGAGACAAGAAGTAAACGGCGAAGAACGCCGCGGCGGCTACGGCCATTGAGATGAGCATTCCGCGCGTCATCGTGCAGCCGATGAATACCCCGTCCCATACGAAAGCCGCCACTCCGGCCAACGGAATGGCAAGAGCCCAATAATAATAGGTGTGCGACGCGGCTACGACATGCGGCTCGTCGGTGAGCAGCGACAGGAAGGCGTCGCCCCCGAGGGCGTAGACCAGCGTGAAGGCGGCGGCCATGAGGAAGCCCCAACGGAAGAGGTCGCGCACCGTTTCGCGCAGTGCGGCACGGTTGCGCGCGCCATAGTAGCGGCCCGATAGGGCTTCGCCGGCATAGGCAAAGCCGTCCATCACGTAAGAGAAGAGCAGGTAAAACTGCATGAGCAGCGTGTTTACGGCCAGCACCACCTCGCCCTGCCACGACCCGGCGGACGTGAAGAAGAGCATGACGGACACCATGCAGAGCGTGCGAAGGAATATGTCGCGGTTGACGGAGAAGAACCGCCGCATGGCCTCGCGCCGCCATACGCCTTGCCAAGAGAAGTAACGGCGCAGTCGGCGGTAGTGTTTCCAGCACAAGCCCACGGCCATAATGAAGCCTGCGTATTGCGCGGTCAGCGTGCCGAGGGCCACACCTTCGACCTTCATCCCAAGTCCGAATACGAGCAAAGTGCTCGCGGCGATGTTCACGATGTTCTGCACTATGGCGACGGCCATCGGCGTGCGCGAGTTCTGCATACCGATGAACCAGCCCGAGAGGCTGAACAGTCCGAGCATGGCCGGTGCCCCGTAGATGAGCGTGTCGAAGTAAACCGACGCCAGCCGCGCCACCTCCGCCGTGGGCTGCATTATGCTCAAGGCCGCCGTGCGCAGCGGTGTTTGCAGCAGGATGAGCGCAAAGGCTATGGCGAAGGCTATGCCGAGGGAGCGCGCCAGCAGGCGTGTCACCTCGCCGAAGTCGCGCCGTCCGAGCGCCTGCGACGTCATTCCGCTCGTTCCCATGCGCAGGAAACCGAATATCCAGTACATCACGTTGAACGTCATACCGCCCACCGCGATTGCCCCTATGTACGCCGCCGCGCCGAGATGGCCCACTATAGCCACATCGACCAGCCCCAAGAGCGGCACCGTGATATTGCTCACGATGGACGGCAGGGCGATTCTTAATATTTCTTTGTTACGCTTGTCCATTGCTGTCGGGGCGCAAAGTTACGGATTATTTCTTAAAGGTAAAAGGGTAAAAAAGTAAAAAGGTAAAACCGTACGCTGTTGTGCCGTTCTGCAAAAGGCCGTCTTTCGGCCTGCGAAAGGCCACCTTTTACACGCTGAAAGGCCGTCTTTTAGAAGCCGAAAGACGGCCTTTTGCAAAGCTGTTTGCCGCCGGTCGGCTTATTGCTTGATAATCAATGACTTATGAAATGTCGATTTTCAGCGGATTTTTATCTGCGAAACGGCTTTTTTATTACCTTTGCATTGACATTAAGCAGCCGCCTGCCGGGCACCGGTAAGCAACGTAGCGACGTGTAAAAAACGTTAAATAAAGCCGCGCGTTGTCACATTTCGGCGTGTCAAGGCGTATATATTAATGTGAACTTTACCATGCCCCGTGCCGCCGAAAGCACAGGGGCGAAACATAGACATCCATGTACAAATATCTTGTTTTGTTGTTATTGATGCTTGCGCAGGCGCACACGGCGGTGTCGGCGGCAGGCTCTGACGGTTTTACCGTCAAGGGACTGGTGGTCGATTCAATCACGGGCGAGGGCGAACCTTACGCCACGGTGCGCATTGAAAACGCCGCCGCGCCGGGCAAAGCGGTCAAGATGGGCGTGACGCAGAAGGACGGACGCTTCACGCTAAGTCTCGCCGCAAAGGGCAAGTACCGCCTTACGGTTAGCTCGATGGGGCGCGCCGACGTGGTGAAAGACTTTGCCGTTGATGCCGGGAAACCGACCGCCGACCTCGGCAAGGTGGCCATCAGCGATGCCAGGAACGAGCTGGCGGGCGTAGAAGTGGTGGCGCAGAAGCCGCTCGTTACGGCCGACATCGACAAGATAGGCTACGACGTGGAGAGCGACCCCGACTCTAAGACCAACACGGTGATGGAGATGCTGCGCAAAGTTCCGATGGTTACGGTCGATGGAGAGGACAACATCAAGGTGAACGGCAGCTCGTCTTTCAAGGTGTACGTCAACGGACGGCCCAACAACATGATGTCAAACAACCCCTCGGAGGTGCTCAAGAGTATGCTCGCCAACACGATAAAGAAAATCGAAGTCATCACAAATCCCGGTCCGAAGTATGACGCCGAGGGCGTGGGCGGCATACTTAACATCGTCACCGTAGGCTCGGGCTTCGAGGGATACACCGCCACCGTAAGCGCGAACGTCAGCAATACGGGCGCAGGCGGAGGCGTGTTCGGCACGGTGAAGGCCGGCAAACTGACCGTAAGCGCACGCTACAACTACAACTACGGCGACCGTCCGCGCAGCTATTACGGCAGCGCGCTCACCGTGACCGGTGACGAGCCGCAGGCCACATCGGCAAACACCGCCAGTGACGGAAGCAGCAAGGGACGCAGCAACTTCCACATGGGCAGCCTCGAAGCGAGCTATGAAATCGACTCGCTCAACCTCGTCACCGGCTCGTTCGGCCTCTGGGGCAACAGCTACAGCAGCCGCGGCGCGTCGTCGGTGACGGGCACAAGTCCGCTCGACGGCTCGCAGGTGTATGCCTACTCCATGCCTTCTCGCTCGCATAACTCGTGGTTCTCCATCGAGGGAGGCATCGACTACCAGCGTCTTTTCAAGGTGAAGGAGCGTATGCTCACCTTCTCTTACCGCATAAGCACTGACCCCTCGACCACCGACTCGTACACCGACTATGACGACATGACGGCCACCGTCGGTTGGGAAGACTATCTGCGCCGCCTCGAAAACCAACATAATGACGGCTCGCAGCGCACCACCGAGCACACGTTCCAGGTGGACTTCACCACTCCTTTCGACTCAATCCACACGCTTGAGGCCGGTGCCAAGTACATACTTCGCGACAACTCGTCGGAGAACGACCGCTACACCATGGCGGCGATGGACGGCGGCAGATATGAGTTTGACGAAGACCACAGCTCTCACTACAAGCACCGCAACGACATACTGGCCGCCTATCTCGGCTACGGCATCAAGTGGAAACGCCTCTCCGGGCGGCTCGGCCTGCGCTACGAGCACACCATACAGGACGTGAAATACCTGCTCGGGCGCGGCGATGACTTCCGAAAAGACTTCGACGACATCGTTCCCTCGGCATCAATAGGCTACCGCCTGACCGACACGCAGAACCTGCGCTTGGGCTATAATATGCGCATCTACCGTCCCGGAATATGGTACTTGAACCCTTATTTGAACGATGCCGACCCTACGTCAATCAGCCAAGGCAACCCGAACCTTGTCAGCGAGAAGACCCATTCGTTCTCTCTCGGCTACAACAGCTTCACTTCCAAGCTAAGCCTTAACTTCAACCTGTCGTACAGTTTCACCAACAACAGCATCGAGAGCGTGACGTCTCTCGTCAACGACAACGACATTGCCGGACTGCAAAGTCCTACGGGCAAGAGCGTGCTGTACACCACTTACCGCAACATAGGCAAGACCCGGCGCGCCTCTTTGAACGCATACGCCAACTATAACCCCTTCACCTCGACGCGCATCTACGCCAACATGTTCGGCAGCTGGCAGTATCTGTCCGACGGAAACGGCCTTAGCAACCGTGGCTGGAACATGTTTGCGTCGGGCGGAGCGCAGCAGACGCTGCCTAAGGACTGGCGCATCAGCCTTAACTGTTGGGGACAGACGCCTTGGATTTCGCTGCAAGGCAAGGGCGGCGGCTTCTTTGGTTACGGGCTGAACGTAACCAAGCAGTTGCTCAAGAAGCGGCTCACCCTGTCGGTCTACGCCAACAACTTCTTCAAGAAATACATGGATTATGACAACACCACGTCAAGCACCGCCTTCACGCAACGTTCCTGGAGCAGGTACGTACAGCAGCGTTTCGGCCTTAGCGTGAGCTTCCGCATAGGCGAGTTGAAGGCATCCGTCAGGAAGGCGGAGCGCACAATAAGCAACGACGACGTGAAAAGCGGCGGACAGCAGGGCGGCGGACAGTAACCGCCTGTAAATCAACGACTGGGCAAAATGTCGTCTTTTAGCTTGCAAAAGACGGCATTTTACAATGTAAAAGGTGGCCTTTTATAAGCTAAAAGGCCACCTTTCGCAAAAAGGATGTTTTCGCTTTATGCTGAAAACGGTGTCATGATACTTCCTAATGTATGTGCCGCTGCATCATTTCATGCAGCTGACGGCCTCGGCCAAGGGTGTGCTTAGCGGCGGAACTGATGGCGGCACTACGAGCGGTTTGAGGCTGTTTGCTTTCATTGCGGCCTTCATCTCCTTCTTCGTGGCGTAGCCTACGCCTGTGACGTAAAGGTCTTCGAATGTCTCACATCTTTTCATCTCGAATTTCCTTCCAGGCCTCATGTACATGTCAAGATATTCGTACATGTTGACGAGGTTCCTCAATGTGGGCGAACTGTTGTTGCTTATGTCATACGTTTCGCCTTTCTTGTAGTTCTCGAAGCGTATCTTTATGCCAAAGAAACTTACCGTCCTGCGCTTTCTGTTGGCAAAAACGCTGTCGATGTAGACGGTCATCGTCTTGCCTGCCGGGTCGCACCTGATGCCTTTTACGTAGCCAGCCCGTCCGCGTTCCATCGTTCCGCTTGCCGTAGAGTCGGCCAAATAGCCCTTGTCACGGAACTTGTCGAGAAGGGTTTTCTTCTTCAACTTTATCATCGTCGGACTGCTGTAAAATTCCGATTGGCTGTTTTCCTGCGAGCGGACTTTGTGCAAGTTCCTCATTGAGCGCATCTTGCGCCTTACCCGTCCGTGGCGCAAAGGCACGTAATAGTCGTACACGGCATCGCTGAACGACGACGGGATGGAGTCTATTATCATGTAGCTGCGCTCGTAGGCGATGATTACCAGATAGTCGGGACGTTCGTACTTGGCCGTCACTTCGGGTATTTCGTGTATGTATGGCGTGAGCCTCACCGTGCCGCCTGACACCGTGTCGGCGCGGAACTCACGGCTCCCGTAGTTGATGTGCTGCACCGTCACCGCGCCGTTATACCCTTTGGGCAGTGGCACCGCGCCGTCGTTGCCGCTTGCGCCGACGCACTTTCCGCCTTCAACAAATACGCTTGCGGCCTGCACCGGACTGCCGTCGGCGGCATCAACGAGCCGTATTTGCGCGTCTGCACACAGCGTGAAGAACAGCAAAATGATGCTTGTAGTCAAATATTTCATAGTCTCATTTTTAATTAAGAATTAAGAGTTAAGAATTAAGAAAACAACACTTCGTGAATTAAGAATTAAGAGTTAAGAATTAAGAAAATCACCGTTGCTGTTTCAAAGCATATTTTCTTAATTCTTAACTCTTAATTCTTAATTACAACAAAGTTGCTTACTGCTTGTTGGCTCGCTTGCGGTCGTTGTGGTCGAGGATGATTTTGCGCATACGCATCGACTTCGGCGTAACCTCGACAAGCTCGTCCTCCTTGATGTATTCAAGGGCTTCCTCGAGCGAGAGGATGGTGCGCGGCACGATGCGCGCCTTGTCGTCAGAGCCGCTGGCGCGTGTGTTGGTAAGCTGTTTTGCCTTTGTAACGTTCACCACGAGGTCGTTGTCGTGTACGTGTTCGCCTACAACCTCGCCGGCGTAGACCTCCTCGCCCGGGTCGATGAAGAACTTGCCGCGGTCTTGCAGCTTGTCGATTGAGTAGGCGTAGGCCGTACCTGTCTCCATAGCTATCATGCTGCCGTTGATGCGTCGGGTGATGTCTCCCTTGTAAGGCTGGTACTCCTTGAAGCGGTGAGCCATGATGGCTTCGCCCTGACTGGCGGTGAGTACGTTTGTGCGCAGGCCGATGATGCCGCGCGAAGGCACGTCGAACTCAATGTTTACGCGGTCTGCCTGGCTTTCCATTGACGTCATTTCGCCCTTGCGGCGGGTAACCATGTCAATCATCTTGCTGGCAAACTCCTCGGGCACATTTATGGTAAGCTCCTCGATGGGTTCGCATTTCACGCCGTCGATTTCCTTGTATATTACCTGCGGTTGGCCTACCTGAAGCTCGTAACCCTCGCGGCGCATGGTCTCGATGAGCACCGAGAGGTGGAGCACACCGCGTCCGCTGACGAGCCACTTGTCGGTAGAGTCGCCGAAGGGAGCCACGCGCAGGGCGAGGTTTTTCTCCAATTCTTTCTGCAAGCGGTCGTTGATGTGGCGGCTGGTGACGTACTTTCCCTCCTTGCCGAAGAACGGCGAGTCGTTGATAGTGAACAGCATGCTCATCGTAGGCTCGTCAATCGCGATGGGAGGAAGCGGCTCGGGGTTCTCGAAGTCGCAGATGGTGTCGCCTATTTCAAACTTCTCCAGGCCGATGATGGCGCAGATGTCGCCGCTCGATACCTGGCTTGTCTTTACGTGCCCCATGCCCTCGAAGGTGTGCAGTTCCTTGATTTTGGTCTTCTCCTGCGAGCCGTCGCGGTGGCAGATGGTTATGTTCATGCCCTCGGTAAGCGTGCCGCGGTGGACGCGACCAACGGCTATTCGCCCTGTGTAGCTTGAATAGTCGAGGCTGGTTATGAGCATCTGGGGCGTGCCTTCGAGTGCGCGCGGAGCCGGGATTACCTCCACAATCTTGTCGAGCAGGTAGTTGATGTTGTCCGTAGGCACTTTGTAGTCCTCGCCCATCCAGCCGTTCTTGGCCGAGCCGTACACCACGGGGAAGTCCAGCTGGTCTTCGGTGGCGTTGAGCGAGAACATCAGGTCGAACACCATCTCGTACACTTCCTCGGGACGGCAGTTGGGTTTGTCAACCTTGTTGACCACAACGATGGGCTTCAGACCGATTTGCAGAGCCTTCTGAAGCACGAAGCGGGTCTGCGGCATAGGGCCTTCGAAGGCGTCAACCAGCAGCAGGCAGCCGTCGGCCATGTTCAAGACGCGCTCCACTTCGCCGCCGAAGTCGGAGTGTCCCGGGGTGTCTATGATGTTGATTTTCGTACCTTTCCAGTTGATGGAAACGTTCTTTGAGAGTATGGTTATTCCTCGCTCACGCTCCAGGTCGTTGCTGTCGAGCACCTGGCCGCTCAAGTCCTGTCCGTCGCGGAACAGGTTTCCGGCCAACATCATCTTGTCCACGAGTGTGGTCTTGCCGTGGTCTACGTGGGCGATAATCGCTATGTTCCTAATGTCTTGCATACTAATACCTTATAAAATCGGGTGCAAAATTACATCTTTAAATTAAGAATTAAGAATTAAGAGTTAAGAAAATGACAATATTAGATAGAGTCTTCACATTAAAAGTAAAGGAGAGAAAGGTGTTTTTTCTCCTTTTTCTCCTTATTGTTGGCAGTTATGTTTTGTTACATCGAAAGGAAAATATAAGTCCATTCCAAATCTTCGGGTCTGTATGGATGATGTCTATCTATCTTTTTGCTCGGACATATTATACTTGAAATGGATAATATTAAAGATTGTTTTTGATTGCTTAATTGTTAAAATCAAGTTCCAACCACGAATAATGCCACTCCAAATCGGCTGGCATACATGGGAAATATTTGTCTACTGTGTTGCCGTCGGCATCGTAGCCAATGTGTATTATCATCGTCTTACAGTTTCCGATAATCCCCGGTTCGTCCCAATAAGCCGTCGGGCCGCCAGTATATCCTATTGCAAAAGTCCCGTCGCCGCGTTCTATTAGGCCCATGTGCTTGTTGTCGGGAACGAACGGACAGGCAAACCACCCGGGTTTGTCGGCTATTGCCTGATAGTAATACTCCCTCCTTATGATGTATTCCTTGTTGCTGTCAAGTCCTATTTTTTCACACCAACCGCCGAATTTAGCCCTTATCCAATAGCCTTCCGTTTTGCTGTCGGTGTACCTTTTCAGCACCTCAATATCGTTTTCGTTGGCAATATCCGTAGCGAATAGTTCGATTTCATCTGTTGGAAAGATGCAGGCCGTGTCGTTCCTGACTTTTATATTTTTGCCGTCTGCCGTAGTGAAATCGTCCAACTTGCCCTTTAACGGATAGTCGTTCTCATCGCTGCACCCCACCACTGCTAATGTGATAGCTAATAAAATGATATTTCTAATGCAAACTTTCATGTTCCGCCTCCATTGTGTTTTTACATTTGTTTGCAAACAAACGCTTTGGTCAATGAATACTTTGCAAATATATACTAAAATTAAACGATAACAAAGTGTTGAATGTTAAAATGTTAGTTCTTCTTGTGTTTTTATACCAATGGTTGTATTAGTATTGTGTATTTGTTGTTATGAGGTTATAATATGGGTATAAATAGGCTGTCAACTTGAGCCGCATAAATCAGGCTCTATTATGGCTTTGACGGGTACTTGTTGTATACTTATGTGGTGGTATTTTATCATTAATATATTGTGGAATGTCATATAATATGAGGTTTGCTTGTCAATGTGTCAACGGAATGATGTTCGCGCATTTTGCGCAAGATAGCGAGCTGTGAGGCCGTTTAAGGTTGTTTTCGTGGCGAAAGGTGGCCTTTGGCTGTGCCGTTTGCGGCCTTTCGTCTTGTAAAAGACCGTCTTTTGCAATGCGGTTGACCGCCTTTTGCCGTCGCGAAGGCCGCCGTTTCATGCCGTGTTGACGGCTTTTTGCGTTGCAAAACATGGCCTTTCGCAGCGTTTTCCGCGCCGTTTTATTACACAAATAACATGTGTAAGCGTGTAAGTTGTTGATACTACGTTCTTTAATTTTGCACACTTCTGCGTGCGATATTTCCGCGATGAAGTTTTGTTTTGCAAAATATCGCCGTCCTGGAGCGTCAATGTAAATCAGTGTGTCACGGCTTTTCGCCACACCGTAGCAAAACGTCAGGCGTGAGTTTTGCGTTATATGGTTTTACAAAAAGCCGAATGTTAAAAAACGCTTGCACGCCGGTAGATTTTTAATTTTTAATTTTTCATTTTTCATTTAAAATAGTACCTTTGCACCCGAATTCGGAAAATCCGATGCATTCGACGACGGCCGCGCCCGTGATTGAGGCGCAGTTCCGCCCGAAGGATGTAATTAGAAACTTTTAATCAATCACAAACAAATGTATTTAGATTCAGCTAAAAAGCAGGAAATCTTCGGCAAGTACGGAACGTCTAACACTGACACTGGCTCGGCAGAGAGCCAGATAGCATTGTTCTCATACCGTATTGCCCACTTGACGGAGCACCTTAAGCAGCACCACAAGGACCACGTAACGCAGCGTTCGCTGACAATCCTCGTCGGCAAGCGCCGCCGTCTGCTTGACTATCTGTACAAGCGCGACATCAACCGTTACCGTGCCATCATCAAGGCTCTCGGTCTGCGCCGTTAAGCGAAGTCATTGAAGAATAGACTACAAGAAACGCGAAAGCGCGAAACAGCATAATGCTGTTTCGCGCTTTCGCGTTTCTTGTAGGAAGTTAAAGGAATTATGGAAGTTAAGGAAGTTAAAGGCGAATGCCTTGTGAACGTGAGCTCGGCGTAAGGAATAGAACTTCCAGCAAGGGTACAGCTACTTGTTTTTCGTTCCAAACAGTCGGTTGGTAATCTGTCATTCCGCGCTCCGACGCGGAATCCAGTGTCAACTACCTGGTTATTTCTATGCTTTTTATACTGGATTCCGCGTCGGAGCGCGGAATGACAGATTACCTGACGACTAATTGATGTTGGATTATTACTACACTTCCTTATACCGAACTCATGTCTTGTCGGTCGCTTTTGCGCAATAAGAAAGTTGTCGCCAAAAGCCTTGTCGGTAGCTTTCGGCGTATCAGTCCCATTGGGCTTATTGGGCCAATTCGGCCTATTCTTCAAGTAAAATCACACGAACGGCAGGGCGATGAACAGCGCGCCGCCTGCCAATGTGATGAGGAAGTACGCAAATCGGGGGCTTTTCAGCCGGTCATGGCACGACAGGCTTAGCACTGTTCCGAAGGCTCCCATGAGCGTGAAGAGGACTGATGCCTGCACGTATTGCGGTTCGCCGAACCATGCTTTGGCTATGGCAAGCATGACGATAAGCATTATTATGACCGCTACTTGCAGCCAGGCGAGTATGTTTTGCTTGTTCATTACGGTGCGTTTTTAGTTCCACCAGCCTGTGGTTACTCCCAAGATGACGGCCACGAGACCGACGAGCGCGTCGAGACCGCAGACGTATATGTAGTTTTGCGGCCGCCCCTTGCGCGTTAGCAGGGCGTGAGCTACGCCGGCGATGCCGAACGCCAGCAGGGCGATGGACGTTGTGACGGAAAGCCATTTGATGTCGCCAATGAGTACGGCGAGGATGAATGCCGTCATGAAAAGCATGTCGGCGTATGCGAAAAACTTTACAAGCAGGTTGTTCATAGCTATGTTTTTATAAAGGTTGGCCGGTGTTTAGAGGAGCAAAGCAAGCGCCTGGACGATGAAGCCGATGCCCCATAGGGTGAACAATATACAGAGGAAGAATGTCAACGCCGCGCTTTTCCCGTCCTTCCTCTTGTTACGATATCTCATGAAATTGGTTACTCCGATTGTGACGGCAAGCAGTCCGGCAACCAAATGGACCCATGCCGGCGAGGCTTCCTTTTCCTTCAGGCAGACGTAAAGCACGAGGACGATGCCTCCCATGAGGGTGTTCACGTCCTCCCAGCTGAATTGTTTGTCACTTTCTGAAATCATCTTCATGTCTTGGTGCGTGCTTTTTATGGTTTGTGTGCAAGTATTTCGCCGAGCGGAAGCATTACAAAGTCGCGCTCGTGCATCAGCGGATGCGGTATTTTCAGGTCGGGTTCGTCCACGCGGAGGTCGTCATACAGCAGTATGTCGATGTCAATCAGCCGGTCGTGATACCGCCCGTCGGTGGACTTCACCGTGCGTCCCATCTCGCGCTCAATGGCCTGCGTGGCTTCGAGAAGGCCGCGCGGAGATAGCTGTGTGTCGATGCACACGGCGGCGTTCATGAACATGTTGTCGGACGAAAAGCCCCAAGGCTCGGTCTCGTGGAACTGACTTGTGCGCAAAACCGTGCCCACACGCTCTTCCAAAAGGCGTATGGCGGTCTCCAAGTTGCGCCTGCGGTCGCCGAGGTTGGTGCCTAATCCGAGATAAACCGTGTGCACTTTGATAAGTTAAAAATTAAAAGTGAAAAGTGAAAAATCCAGATGCCATATAAAAGGTAATGGATTTTTCACTTTTCGTTTTTCATTTTTCACTCCCTTTAGTCGTTCACAATAAGCATCGCGTCGCCGTAGCAGCCGAACTTGTAGCCGTTCTTTACGGCCATGTCGTAAGCCTGCATCACCAGCTCGTAGCCGCCGAACGCGGCGGTAGACATGAGCAGCGGCGACATTGGATGATAGAAGTTGGATATCATCGAGTCGGCAACGCCGAACTCGTATGGGGGGAAGATGAACTTGTTAGTCCAGCCCTCGTACTCTTTGAGCAGCTTGTCTGTGCCCACGGCGGTCTCCGTAGCCTTTGCAACGCTTGTGCCTACGGCGCACACATGGTGGCCGGTCAGCTTCGCTTGGTTGACCGTCTTGCAGGCTTCCGCGCCGATTAGCATCTGCTCCGAGTCCATCTTGTGCTTTGTAAGGTCCTCCACCTCGATGTCGTGGAAGTTGCCCAAGGCGCAGTGCAGCGTTATGAAGGCGAACTCTATGCCCTTTATTTCCATGCGCTTCATCAGCTCTCGGCTGAAATGAAGACCCGAAGCCGGGGCTGTAACGGCGCCTTCGTTCTTGGCGAAAATGCATTGGAAGTCGTCCAAGTCCTCGGGAGTTGCCGGGCGGCGGTCGACGATATAGTGGGGCAGTGGTGCCTCGCCGAGCGCGTAGAGGTCGCGTTTGAACTCGTCATGAGGGCAGTCGTAGAGGAAGCGCAGCGTGCGTCCGCGGCTCGTGGTGTTGTCGATTACCTCGGCAACCATTGTTCCGCTGTCATCGAAAAACAGCTTGTTGCCTATTCGTATTTTGCGTGCCGGTTCCACGAGAACGTCCCACAGGCGCATCTCTTCGTTCAGTTCGCGCAGCAGGAACACCTCTATTTTCGCGTCGGTCTTCTCCTTCGTGCCGTAAAGACGCGCCGGAAAGACCTTTGTGTCGTTGAAGATGAAGGCGTCGCCCTCGTCGAAATAGTCAAGTATGTTGCGGAAATCAAGGTACTCGGGGTTGCCTTCCTCGTCCTTAAGAGGTTCTCCCTTGTCGTCCGTCTTGTACATGTCGATTTTCTGTGAAACCCTGTGCAGCACCATCAACCGGCATTCGTCGCGGTGGTATGGCGGGTTAAGGGCTATGGCTTCTTCAGGCAGTTTGAACTTGAATTGTGACAGTTTCATATCTTGTTTTCCTCCGTTATTATGTCTTCTATTGTCTGTTTGTCCAACCATTGGGGAAAGTCGTCGAGCGTAACGCAGTCTTCCACGCGCACGTCTCCTACTCTTGTGCGGCGCAATGCGGTAAGATATGCGCCGCTGCCGAGGGCTGCGCCTATGTCGCGTGCCAACGCACGGATGTACGTTCCCTTGCCGCACACCACGCGGATTGACATCTGCATCAGCTCGGGCGAGAACGATGTAAGCTCTATTTCGTCGATTTGCAGCGTCTTGGGCTTAAGCTCCACGTCCCTGCCTTTGCGCATAAGGTCATACGCGCGGTCGCCGTTCACCTTGCAGGCGGAGTACGCCGGCGGCACTTGTTGTATCTCCCCGACGAACGTTTGCAGCTTTTCCTCGATGAGGCTGCGCGTTATGTGCTCCGTGGGGAACGTCGCGTTGACGGGATGTTCCATGTCGTAGCTGGCCGTGGTGGCGCCGAGTTGCAGCGTGGCCGTGTATTCCTTGGTGTGCAGTTGCAGCTCTTCTATGCGCTTGGTGGCGCGTCCCGTGCAGAGTATTAGCACTCCGGTGGCCAGCGGGTCGAGTGTTCCGGCGTGGCCGGTCTTCATGCGTTTCACGCCGAGCTTCTGCGAAATGAGGTAACGGACGCGTGCCAGCGCACCGAAACTTGACATCCTGTAAGGCTTGTCAAGGCATATTATTTCTCCTTCGTGGAAGTTCATCGGCTCTTAGTCGGTCATTTTCATCTCTACGCCGCACAGCGTGCAGATGATTATTATGAGGCCTACGATGATGCGGTACCAGCCGAACGCCGCAAAGCCGTACTTCGTAACGTAGTTGATGAAGAACTTTATTGCGAGTATGGCGACGATGAACGCCACCACCGAGCCAATGATTAGCATCTGCAAGTTGTTGCCTTGCGCGAGGATGGAGCCGTCGCCGTGGCTGATGAGCTTGTATGTCTCGAGGCACGTTGCGCCGAACATCGTGGGCACGGCGAGGAAGAACGAGAACTCGGCTGCGGCCTTACGGGTGAGCCGCTGGCTCATTCCGCCTACTATGGTGGCCATAGAGCGCGACACGCCTGGTATCATCGAGATGCACTGTACGAGGCCAATTACGAAGGCGCGCTTGTACGTAAGGCGTGTGTTCTCGCTTCCGCGGTTGAATATGCGGTCGCAGAATAGCATGAATACGCCGCCCACTATGAGCATCCACGCTACCAGCTGGACGTTGCCGAGGTTGGCTTCTATTTCGTCGTTGAAGGCGAAGCCGAGCACTGCGGCGGGCAACACGCCTACCACGAGGCGTGCGTAGAAGTCGAACATGGCGCGCCAGTACGACTTGCCTTCACGCCCGGCGTTGGGGTAGAAAAAGCGTTTCCAGTATAGGCAGATTACCGAGAGGATGGCGCCGAACTGTATGATGACGGTAAACGCCTTGACAAACGGCGTACTCTCTACGCCGAGCAGGCTCTGCGCGATTATCATGTGTCCCGTTGAAGACACGGGCAGAAACTCCGTAAGGCCCTCAACGATGGCGATGATGACCGTTTCAAATAAATCCATAAGTCAGTCTTGTTTATTCTTTAGGTGTGTTAATGTCGTCAGTGCCGTTGTCTTTCGGCTTGCGTATGATGGCGTATACTATCGACACGAAGCCTATGAAGCATACCGCCGGGGCGACCTTTATGCGCATGGGGCTGAATATTTCGGGGTTGAAGGAGCCGTCCTCGGTGCCTCCGCCGCTCATTAGTATGAAGCCGATGATTACTATTGCCATTCCCACGGCAAGGAGGATGAAGTTCATCCGGTCAAATGCAAAGTTTCTTCTGTCCATTTCTTTTCGTTTAGCAGACAAGCACACAGTTACGAGCAGACAAGCGGTCTTGACTTGCATGTTTTCGTATTGCGCCCCGTCACGCGGTTTAATTTTTAATTGTTAATTGTTACTTCAAAATCTGCCCGTCAGATTTTGTACAGGTCTCCGGCCTTCATGCGCAGGAACTTGTTTACCGCCACCCATGCGCACAGCAACGTGATGAGCAGTCCGAAGAGGAACACCGAGCCGCCCGTTATGGCCATTACCTGCCATGTTATCACCGTCATTACTCCCGGTTCGTAAGTGTACAGGGCATATATTCCGGCGGCCAGCACTCCGTCGGCCAGCAATGCGGCCAGCAGGCCTATGCCCACGGCGTTGCCGAGGAAGGGCCTGCGTATGAAGCCCCACGACGCGCCGACCAGCTTCATCGTGTGTATGGTGAAGCGGCGGGCGTACATTCCCAGTCTCACGGTGTTGTTGATGAGCGAGAACGACACGCATGTAAGCAGCACGGCGAGCACCAGCAGCACAAGGTTTATCTTGTTGAGGTTGCTGTTAACGCTGTCCATAAGGTCTTGGGGGTAGGTTATGTCGGTGACGCGCTTGTCGCTCTTGAGCGCCGCCGAAATCCATTTCAGCGAGTCGGTGTTGGCGTATTGCGCCTTGAGTTGCAGCTCTATTGACGCCACAAAGGGGTTTATGCCCAGAAACTCGCTCGGGTCTGTGCCCATGGCGGCGGTCTGCTCCTTCAGGGCTTGCTCCTTGCTTATATAAGTAATGTGGTTGATGTAGGGGCGTTTGCCCAGTTCCTTGCACAGCCGTTCGGCCTCGGGGTCGGTGATGTCTTCGCCAAGCATCATCGTTACCGTAAGGTTCTCCTTGACGTATGACGACAGGTTGCGTGCCGACAGCACGGAGAACACTACCATTCCCAATAAAATCAGCACCAGTGCGGTGCTTATACATAGCGTTATCCCCTGCAATCCGTGGCGGACGCGGGACGTTTTCTTTCTTTTACCCATTACTTAGTGGCTATAACACACCTAATTTGGTGCAAAGTAACAAAAAATTATCCGCACGGCCAACGGTTTAACTATTATTAATAAGCGGCGGCTGTCAAGGTGTCGGCCTCTGCTCTTCTCGTGGGTGTCGGCTTGGCAGCCGGTGCCTGTTTCACAGTTGTTTTTACACCCGTTCGTGCTCCGTCTGTAACACGTTGATAATCAACGCGTTTGCAATATGCCGTCTTTTAGTCTGCAAAAGACGGCCTTTTAGCGTGCGATTTGTGGCCTTTTGCAAGGTAAAAGGCCGTCGATGACAATCCTGTTTCTCATTTATTTTCATTACCTTTGCCCGTCGTTCCGCACGTTGCGGAGCGTCAAACGTTTTTTTATAATTTATGTACAAAACAGTTTTCAACAAGCGCGAGAGCTTAAAGTTCAAGCATTTCAGCCGCCGCGGGTACGCCCTTTTCGCGTGTCTCGGCCGCGAGGTGCTTGTAGGGACGCTCAGCGTGGCTACGTTGACTTACGCCAAGGCCGACGGCGTCAGTGTGCGCACTGACCTCGACGGACTGGGCATGGCCGACACCACACGCACCGTCCTTCTCGACGAAGTGGACGTCACCGCCTCGCGCGCGCCGCTGGCCGCCGGCCGGGCGCCGAGAATTGTAACTGTGCTGAGCCGCGAGGACATTGCCGCCGCGCCAGCACAAAGTATCAACGACCTGCTTAAATACGCCGTAGGCGTGGACGTCCGCCAGCGCGGAGCGATGGGTGCGCAGACCGACATCAGCATCCGCGGGGGCACGAGCGAGCACATTGCCATCCTTCTTGACGGCATAAACATCTGCGACCCGCAGACCGGTCACAACGCCTTCGACCTGCCCGTAAGCCTTGGCGACATAGAGCGCATCGAGGTAATAGAGGGTCCTGCCGGGCGAATATTCGGCACATCGTCGCTGCTCGGGGCGGTGAACATAGTGACGAAGGCCGCCACAGAGAGCGGCGGAGAGGTCAGGGCCGAGGGCGGCTCGTTCGGTTATGCCGACGTCGGGGCACGCATCGCGTTAGCAAAGGGCAGGTGGAGCAACGCCGTAAGCGGCTCTTACGCGCGCAGCGACGGCTACCGGCGCAGCAAGGCGGGCCGTTTGAACGCCGACTACAGCGGCGGACGCGCCTTCTACAAGGGCCGGTACAGCGGTGAAAGCGTGGATGTAAGCTGGCACGCAGGCGTAAGTTCGAAAGGCTGGGGAAGCAACACGTTCTACAGCACGCTGTCTGACGAGCAGTATGAGCACACCACTAAGATATATACGGCCATAAAGGCCGAGGCGGAAGCAGGGCGGTTCCACTTCCTTCCGTCTGTCTATTGGAACAGATACCACGACCGTTACGAGTTTTACCGCGATGCGCCAAGCCGCTCGCCGTTCAACTACCACCGCACCGACGTCATCGGGCTAAACCTCGGCGGATGGTTCGACTGGGCGTGGGGGCGTACCGTTTTCGGCGCGGAGGTGCGCAACGAGGACATCATATCGACCACTCTCGGCGAGCCGCTTAACTCTCCTGTGCATATACACGGCACCGACCGCGACTATACTCTCGGCCTGAATCGCACCAACCTTAGCCTCTACCTTGAGCACAACGTCACCCTCGGACGCTTCACGGCGTCGGCAGGCTTCACGGCGGTAAGGAACACTTGGAGCGAAATGCCCTTCAAGCTTTACCCCGGTGTGGATGCAAGCTACGCCCTGACAACGGCCTTGAAGGCCTACGCCTCGCTGAACATGTCGCTGCGTATGCCGTCGTTCACCGAGCTGTATTACTCCGTCGACGGTCACAAGGCCGACAAACACCTGAAGCCGGAAGAAATGACGGCCGTGGAAGTAGGCCTGCGCTATGCGGCGAAGGGGGTCAACGCCACGCTCTCGGTGTACCGCCATTGGGGCAGGAACATGATAGACTGGATAATGGACACGTCGCTCGGCGAGGATGCCGTATGGACTTCGGTCAACCATGCGAAGATAAACTCCACCGGCGTTGAGGCCAACCTGAAGCTCGATTTCTGCCGCCTGCTGCCCTGTCGGCGTGTGCTGCGCTCGCTCGGCGTGGCCTATGCCTACATAGACCAGAGCCAGCGGCGCGAAGAGGGGGTGCAGTCGATGTACGCCTTGGAGTACCTTCGCCACAAGGTAGTGGCCTCGATAGGGCTTGACTTGCTGCCAAACCTTGCGCTCGACGTGAACTATCGCTTTCAGGAGCGGCGCGGTTCGTACACCGACACCGGCGGTATTAACCGCACGTACAAGCCCTACCAGCTCGTCGACGCACGCCTGGCATGGAGCAAGCCGCGGTACTCGCTGTACGTAGAGGCCAACAACCTCTTCGACACAGACTATGTAGACTACGGCAACGTGCCGCAACCCGGCCTTTGGGTGATGGCCGGGGCGCAGTTCGGTTTCAGTCTGTAATCAAACATCCTGCCGCAGTTACGGTTTTCAACTGCGGCAGAATGCAATGCAAAAGGTGGCCTTTTACACGGTAAAAGGCCACCTTTCGTGCGTTGAAATGCCGTCTTTTACATTATGAAAAACGGCCTTTCATATTGCAAGGCTGTAAGTCATGTTGTTTTGTATGCAATAAAAAAGGATGCCGCTTGCAAGCGGCATCCTTTTGTCTTATCTCTTCAGCTTGAACGAGTTTTCGATGCTTTGCACCTCGCTGCTGAACATCTTGTCTATTTTCAACCGCGTCTCCACCTGCGAGCAGCTGTGGATTACGGTTGAATGGTCGCGTCCGCCGACGAGCTTTCCTATGCGCGAGGCCGGCATCTTGGTGTATTTCTGCGCGAGATACATCGACACCTGGCGCGCCACAACGTAGTCGCGCTTGCGGCTACGGCTCATTACGGCCGTGGTGGTTACGTTGAAATGGTTGCACACGGTGTCGAGGATGTCGTCCATCGTTAGCGGTTCGTTGTCTATTTTCACGGCGCGCTTGATTACCCTTTCGGCCAGGCGCATGTCGATTTTGCAGTTGTACACCACGGAGAAGGCCAGCAGCGAGTTGATTACTCCTTCCAGGTCGCGCACGCTTCCGTTGGCCGTCTGCGCGATGAACTGTACCACTTCTTCGGGTATGTGCAATCCGTCACGCTTTATTTTGCTGTTGAGTATGTCGACGCAAAGCTGTACGTTGGGCTTCTCAAGCTCCGCAATGAGGCCGCAGCTGAAGCGTGTCAGCAAGCGGTCGCTCATGCCTTGCAGGTCGACGGGCGGCCGGTCGCACGCCAAGATGATGCGCTTGCCGTTGCGGAAGAGGTGGTTGAAGATGTGGAAAAACGTCTCCTGCGTCTTCGTTGCCGACACCCATTCCTGTATGTCATCGACTATGAGCATGTCGATGGTCTGGTAGAAGTTGATGAAGTCGTTGGTGCAGTTCTTCAGCACGGCGTCAGTGTATTGCACCTGGAACAGCCTTGCGCTGATGTACAGCACGCGCTTCTGCGGATACAGCTCCTTGGTGCGCACGCCGATGGCGTTGATTAAGTGCGTCTTTCCGCAGCCGGAAGGGCCGTAGATGAACATCGGGTTGAACTGTGTCGAGTTGGGATGCTCGGCTATTGACAGCCCGACGGAGCGCGGCAGCTTGTTGCTGTCACCCTCGATGTAGTTGGCGAAGGTGTGGCGTGGGTCCAGCTGCGAGTCGATGTCCTGCGGCTTGGCGGCGTCGAGCACCGTGGGCGACTGGTTGATACGCGTTGTGCGGCGTGTCGTCTTGTCCATGTCGGCTATCGGCTCGGGCTCCACCTTCTGTGTGATTTTGTGTGTCTTGTCCACCATTATGCGGTAGTTGAGCCTTATGCCTGCGCCGAAATATTTTGTCAGCACCTTGGTTAGCAGGCCGACATAGTTCTCTTCAAGGTATTCAACGAAGAAGTTGCTGGGCACTTGAAGTATGAGTGTCCTGCCTGCTTCGTGGAATGATTCGAAGGCGATTGGCCTGAACCATGTGTTGAATTGCTGTTCCGAGACGTTTTCCTTTATTAGCAAAAGGCATTTGTCCCACAGTGCCGTAGGGTTGTTTACCATTTCAGAGGAAGATTAGATTATGAACATGTCTTTCTGCGCTTTGCCTGAAAGCGTTTGCAAATTTCGTAAAAATTATTGAGACGGGCAAATAAGCGTTTTTGTATGCAGGGTGGCGGTTTTTCGTAAATGTCGGTGTTACGGCACTTTATGGCGTTCGTTGTCATCGTAATGTAATATTTGTGCTTGCATAATTGCAAGTGCTTGTGAAATAGGATTTTATGGGCGATGACGCAGATTCCGGACGATGGCTTGCCTGTTTTTGCCTTGCGTCCGCAAAGCTGTGTGCGGACGCGCTTTTCAATCGTGTTTGTACCCTTTGAGGCTACGGTGTCGCTATTTAGATGATTTTTAAATTAGTGTTTCAGGTTGACGTTTTGACATTGCCGGGATGGAGCCCGGCGGCTTTTGCGTAGGCGGTTGCTGGCCGGCTGTTTTGTAAAATATGGCAATTTGTATTCCGAAAGGCCGTGAATTGCACGCTAAAAGGCCGTCTTTCGCAATGCAAAAGACGGCCTTTTACAACGCATTGTATGTCAATGAGTTACGGGAACGGTTGTTTTATTTGTCTTTTCTTCCGAACAGGGAGAAGTGAACGTAGCGTTTCGGGTGCGCCTTGAGGTCGATTAACAGCGAGTCGGCCGAGCGCATCGTGCTGTTCAGGTTGTTGTAAAGCGCCGGGTCGCGCATGAGCAGTCCGAGTGTGCCTTGGTTGTTGTTAAGCTGCTCGGTAAACTTTTCTACGTTGGCAAGTGTCTCGTCCACGCGTGCCACGGTGCCCGCCACGTCAATCTGGTTGAGGTTTTTCGCCAGCGTGTTGGCGTTGTGCAGTATGCTGTCGGTGCGCGTCATCATGCCCGGCACGCTGCCTTCGAGCGTTGCGAGCAGGTTGTTCAGGCGGCGTGTGGTGACGGTCAGGTTGCCCGTCACGGCCTCCACGTTCTGTAGCGACTGGGCTATTGCCGGATTGGCCAGCAGCATGTTGATGCTTGTCACGATGGAGTCTACTTTCGGCAGGATTTGCATTACCGTTGGCAACATGTTCTTCATTTGTCCGAGTGCGCCGTCGTTGATGCCTCCCTGGATGGTTTCGCCGGGGTTGACGCGCTCGCGCGGATTCGTCGCTAGCAGCAGGTTGACCTTCACGTTGCCAAGCATGTCGCTAACAATCTCGGCGCTGCTCCCCTTCGGAATGCGCAGTCGGTTGTCGATGTCGGCCTCTACTACCGTGCCTCCGGTGTTGTTGTAGTCGTAGATGATGTTCTTAACCACGCCCACTTTGTATCCGTCGGCGTAGATGGGGCTTGATGCCGCCAGGCCGCTGATGTCCTTGAAGGATATGAAATATATGTTGCTTGACGAGAAAAGGTTTAGCCCTTTGAGAAAGTTCATCCCGAAGAACAGGATTACCAAACCGCATATCGCCACCAAGGCTATCTTGACTTCTTTGTTAAAAAACTTCATATTGCAATGTTTTATTTTGACTTAAACTCACGTATCGCTTGGTTTACGTTCATCTTCTCGCCGTCCTTGAAGGCAATGATGAACGCTTCGGGGAATTTGTCGAGTATCGTTTTGCGCAGACGGTAAATCTCGTTGTAGTCGGCGGATGCGCCGTATGTATATTTGTACAGGCCTCCTTCTTCGTAAAAGTCGATGCCGTCAAGCCCCTTGAAGTGGCTGTTGCCTTGTGCAAGGCGCTTGCTGCTGGCGATAATCTGGATTTTGAATACGGGCTTGCCTGCGGTCTCCTGCCTGTCGTCGGCTTTTTCTTTCTTTTCCGTTGCTGCCTTGTCGGTGCCGTTCTTGTCTTCGCGTGCGCCTTCGTCACGGGTGTCCTGTATGTCCGTTTCTTCAGGAACGACGTCTGGAATGTCGGCTATGCGGCTCTTTCCGGCCTTGTATGGCACCGTAATGTCCTTGTCATATTTGTCCTTGTATTTGGCAAACGCTTCGTAAATGCCCCTCGCCATCTTGTCGATGTTCGACTTGTTGTTCAGGTATTTCTCCTCGTCGGGCGTCGTTATGAAGCCAAGCTCGATGAGACAGGCCGGCATCGAGGTTTCGCGCAACACCAGGAATACGTCTTGCTTGACACCTTTGTTCTGCCGTTTGGCTATGGAACATACGCTGTTTTGCACGTATTGAGCCAGCTCCACGCTGCGCGACATGTTCTTGTCGTGCATGAACTCGAACATGATTGTGCTTTCAGGTGAGTTCGGGTCGTAGCCTTCGTAATGCTCCTTGTAGTCTTCCTCAATCATGATTACGGAGTTCTCGCGCTTTGCCGCACTCAGTTTCTCGTCCGAACGGCGCATACCCATCGTGTAAGTCTCCAGTCCGCGGGCGATGTGTCCTTTCGGGAGCGCGTTTGTATGGATTGATATGAAGACGTCGGCCTTGTTCTTGTTGGCTATCGAAGCACGTTTGTGCAAGGGCACAAACACGTCGGTCTTTCTTGTGTATACAACATTTACGTCAGGACAATACCGCTCGACGTAACGGCCGAAAGCCAATGCAACGTTGAGGTTGATGTTTTTTTCGTAAGAGAATGCACCCTTTGCGCCTGAGTCATGGCCGCCGTGCCCGGCATCGATGACGAGCGTGAAGCGTTTGTCCGCACTGAATGCGACGGCGGAGAAAAAGACTAATGCCAGTAAAATGAGTATCGACTTTTTGCTCATGAGTGCTCTTTTACGGTTGCAAAGGTAGCTTTTTGTCTTCAAAAAACTGCCAACTGTCAAAAAGTTTTATCATTTATTAAGTGTAGCTCCACTGATGCGCTTTCGGCGTCTGCACCCATAGGAGGGTTGATTTTCTCAAGTGTTACGTCGAGGGTCTCAACCATAGGCATCTTCTCGAGAATGCTTTTGCCTATCCTGCCTGCAACATGCTCGAGCAGGCAGGACGGCGTCTGCATCTCCTTATTTATGATTTCATACATCTCGGCGTAGTTCAGCGTGTCGTTGACATCGTCGCTTCGCACCGCTTTGTCAAACAAGTATTTGGCACGTATGCTTACAACAAACTCGCCGCCGGTGGCCCTTTCCTGCGGCAAAACACCGTGACGGGCATGGAAGCGCAGCTTGTTGAGGCATATGTAGCTGGATTTTAATTCATAATTCATAATTCACAATTCATAATCGGGTTGCAGGATGGTTTGTCATAATCCACAACCCATGTCCATAATCTTGACGGATTTCTGTTGGCTCAACCGCCAAACACATCCTTTATCTTGGCGTATCCTTGATTATGAATTATGAATTATGAATTATGAATTGTCAGATTATCCGCACCTTGACGCTCCGCAGTTCTTGCAGATGAGGCATCCTTCCTGGTAAACAAGCGTCTCTTGTCCGCAGGCAGGGCATTTCTGGCCTTTCGCCTCGGTGCCGTCGGTTATGTATTTCTTGAGCGCACGTTCTACGCCGTTCTTCCAAGTGTTGATGCTTTCGCTCTTAAGCTGTAGTGAGCTAACAAGCTTTATCACATGCTCGATAGGCATACGGTAGCGCAGTACGCCTGAAATCAGCTTGGCGTAGTTCCAGTATTCAGGGTTGAACTTCTCGCTAAGTCCTTCCACCGTGGTCTTGTATCCGCGCTTGTTCTCGAACTGGAAGTCGTAGCGTTTGCTTCCGTCTTCATTAGGCTGCTTGATGATTTTGCCTTTGGTGACGGTCTTCGGCAATACGATGCCTTCCTCGTCATCCTGCAATCCGGTAAAGATTTCGTACGGATAGCCGTCCAACAAGCCTACGAAGGCCACCCATTTCTCCTTGTTGTTCTGGAACCTTACCACGTCGCATTCAAGCTCTTTCGGCCTTACCTCGGTAACTTCGGGGTGGCGGCATGGCGGCAGTTGCTGCTGCGTGGTTATTTCCTCGCCGCCTTTTTCCTTCTTCTTCTCGACCGAAAGCATAACTCCCGAGCGTGAGCCGTCGCGGTAAACGGTGCATCCCTTGCATCCCGACTTCCACGCTTCAACGTACAAGCGGTTGACAAGAGCCTCGTCAACATTGTTCGGAAGGTTGATTGTTACGCTGATGCTGTGGTCCACCCACTTCTGGATAGCACCCTGCATACGCACTTTCATCAGCCAGTCTATGTCGTTGGCGGTGGCTTTATAATAAGGTGAGCGTGCAATAAGCTGGTCTATCTCGTCTTGTGTGTAACGCTTGTCGGTGTCTATACCGTTTATTTTCATCCATTCGATGAACTTCCGGTGATATACGATGTACTCCTCGAACGAGTCGCCCACTTCGTCGACGAAGTCCACATGCACGTCTGTATCGTTTGGATTGACCTTGCGGCGGCGTTTGTACACGGGCATGAACACGGGCTCAATGCCGCTCGTGGTCTGCGTCATGAGGCTCGTTGTGCCGGTGGGAGCGATGGTTAGGCAGGCTATGTTGCGCCTTCCATACTTCACCATGTCGGCATAAAGTTCGGGGTCGGCTTCGCGCAAACGGCTGATGAAGGGGTTGTTCTCTTCTCTCTTGGCATCGTATACGGCGAAAGCACCACGCTCTTTTGCCATGGTAACCGACGAGCGGTATGCCGCGAGGGCGAGCGTCTTATGCACTTCCACGGAGAAGTCGGTAGCCTCCTGCGTACCGTAGCGCAGCCCCATGGCGGCGAGCATGTCGCCTTCGGCCGTTATTCCCACGCCAGTACGGCGGCCTTTTCCGCTCTTGTCCTTAATCTTTTCCCACAGGTGATACTCGGTGAATTTCACCTCGTCGCTCTGCGGGTCGGCCTTTATTTTATCCATTATGAGGTCGATTTTCTCAAGCTCCATATCCACAATGTCGTCCATTATGCGCTGTGCCAGACCAACATGCTTGCGGAACAGGTCGTAGTCGAAGTACGCCTTGTCAGTGAACGGGTTTACTACGTATGAATAGAGGTTGATTGACAGCAGGCGGCACGAGTCGTAAGGGCAGAGTGGAATTTCACCGCACGGGTTTGTAGATACCGTGCGGAAGCCCAGGTCGGCGTAGCAGTCGGGTATGCTTTCACGCAGAATGGTGTCCCAGAAGAGCACTCCCGGCTCGGCGCTTTTCCATGCGTTGTGCACTATTTTCTCCCACAACTGTTTTGCGCTGATGCTCTTTTTTGTCAGCGGCTCGTCGCTGTCGATGGGGAATTGTTGTACATATTCCTTGTCATCTATGGCCGCGCGCATGAATTCGTCGTCGATTTTCACCGACACGTTGGCGCCCGTTATTTTCCCCTCGGTCATCTTCGCGTCGATAAACGCCTCGCTGTCCGGATGCTTGATGCTTACCGACAGCATCAGCGCACCGCGCCGTCCGTCCTGCGCAACCTCGCGCGTCGAGTTGCTGTACCTTTCCATAAAGGGCACAAGTCCGGTCGAAGTGAGTGCCGAATTGTTGACCGGCGAGCCTTTGGGACGCAAGTGTGAGAGGTCGTGTCCTACTCCTCCGCGGCGTTTCATCAGCTGTACCTGCTCCTCGTCGATGCGCAGTATGGCGCCGTATGAATCAGCGTCGCCGTCAAGGCCTATGACGAAGCAGTTTGACAGCGATGCCACCTGGTAGTTGTTGCCTATGCCTGTCATAGGGCTGCCAGCCGGTACTATGTATCTGAAATGGTCGAGAACCTCGAACACTTCTTCGGCCCTCAGCGGATTGTTGTATTTGTTTTCAATCCTGGCCACTTCGTTGGCAATGCGCCAGTGCATGTCGGCCGGAGTCTTTTCAAACAGGTTGCCGTAGCTGTCTTTCAGCGCGTACTTGTTGACCCATACCCTTGCGGCCAATTCGTCGCCGCCGAAGTAGGCCAACGAGGCCTGGTATGCTTCCTCGAAAGAGTAAGTTTGTTTATTTTCCATGATGGCTAATAATGAATGTAATCAGGTGCAAAGCTACGAACATTTTTCGACAAAAAGAAATACTTTTCGGATAATCTGCCGATAATTTTTTTGCTGAAAGTTGTCTGAAAAGGAAAACTTTATTGCACCAAATCTTGTAAATGCTTGTAAAATAAGAGCATAAATGTATGACGGCGCGGGGCTTGCGGCATGAAGATTTGCCGCCCATGGTGTAACGTGGGTGCCGGCCGGAGGGTTGAAGTGTGTCTGCCTGTGACACATTATTATATATACCGGCCTCTTTCCGGCCATAAATGTTTATTTTGTGTCAACCGTTTTGTATATTGCGGAATGATGTATAACTTTGCGAAGAATGAAGAAGGAACTGGGCAAATGACTTATGGATATAGCCAAGTATATGGCAACGGCAATTTTATTGTCGTCCGTATTTAATGGTATAGATGAGTGGGCGTGGTATGTTTACGCCCTGCTTGTAGTGGCGGTGTTGGTGACTTTGATTGTAGGATTATCAATGATAAAAGAGAAGGAGAAATGAATATGGGAGCAATAATAGCATCAATATTGGTTATAGTGATAGCCGTTGTTGGTTATATGTACTTTAACAGACAAGACAAAGTATTGAAAGACGAGAGGAAATGACGGCCCGTATCGGTGCCGTACCAGTCAATTCGTTGGCCGCATTCACTATCATGGATGCGGCCTTTTTGTTTGTCGGGGTGTGAAATTCCGTCAGATAGAGGTGTGCCAAGTGGGGCTTTGCGTGGATTTTGACAAGAAGGGAAATGCCAAATGATTGACAGTCAACCATTTGGCATTTCTTTCAGTGCGCCTGATAGGACTCGAACCTACACGTCGCGAGACACCAGATCCTAAGTCTGGCGCGTCTACCAATTCCGCCACAAGCGCATGTCTGTTGTGCCGCCTTTCGTGAAACGGCGGTGCAAAGGTAATATAAAATAGGGTAAATGCAAAATAAAAGCGTGAGAAACAAGCGATTATTTTTATGACGGATACGTGGTTTGTATATTGTTAAGGTGGCGCATGCCGGCACGGACGGCTTGCTTGTGTTTTGGTTCAAGCCGTTTGGCACATACTTGGGCAATACTTCTTGTTAAACGTTATTTAACTTCTGCCGTTTCATTTTTCTTTACAATGCAAATCGGCAAAATAGAAACCGTCTGGTGCTTTGATGCGTGCCGCAAGGCGTGTTTTTGCTTCTGAAACAGTGTATTGTTGAATATCGGTCGTATAAATATGCCGTTTTGCGCCGCAGAAGGCCGCCGGAAGCTGTGCCGGAGACGGCCTTTCGTGATGCAAAAGACCGTCTTTGGCTTCACGAAAGGCCGTCTTTGACAAGGCTGTTGAGTGTATGCGTAGCTGTTTTTGAACGTAAGTGGTTGATATAAAGCACGATACATAGAATGCCGGAAAACCCCGTTTTTCGTGTTTCGAGGCGTTTTCGTGCGTGCCGTCGGCCTTCTCAGAGGCTTAACGGGATTATGGCTTATGCTTCCGTTAACATAATTTTGCGTAACAAAAATCTTTATAGCACTTTAATTGGAATAAAACCATTTCTTTGCCTTTTCCGCCTTTTGGGGTGTCTCTATATAAGACAGGCTGCATCTCGGAAATGAAAATAATCGCTCGTTTCGCTCGATTTTATTTTGCATTTCGCTCGATTTAAACTATCTTTGTACCTTGCAAGCGGTGTGGGCATGCGCCTGCGCCGCGCTTAATGCCGCCCGGCGGCATTTTCTTCACCATACAACTACATCATCATGGACGACGAGATAAAGGACAACGAGAGCATAGAGGAACAGTACGGTGGCGCCGTGCAGCCCGTGGAGGGAGGTGCACCGGCAGGCGGCGAGGGGTACAAGCCCGTCAGCCGGTTTGACGCTTCGGCCGTGCATCACCTTAGCGGAATGTACCAGAGCTGGTTTCTCGACTATGCCTCTTACGTGATACTGGAGCGTGCCGTGCCCCACATCGAGGACGGACTGAAGCCCGTGCAGCGGCGCATACTGCACTCCATGAAGCGCATGGACGACGGACGGTATAACAAGGTGGCCAACATCGTGGGACACACGATGCAGTTCCACCCCCACGGCGACGCCTCCATAGGCGACGCCCTGGTGCAGCTGGGGCAGAAAGACCTGCTCGTAGACTGCCAGGGTAACTGGGGAAACATACTCACCGGCGACCGCGCGGCGGCTCCGCGATACATAGAGGCCAGGCTGTCGAAGTTTGCGCTTGATGTGGTTTTCAACCCGAAGACCACCGAGTGGCAGCTCAGCTACGACGGAAGGAACAAGGAGCCCATAACGCTTCCGGCCAAGTTCCCCCTCCTCTTGGCGCAGGGCGCGGAGGGCATAGCCGTCGGCCTGTCGTCGAAAATACTTCCCCACAATTTCAACGAAATATGCGACGCCGCCGTAAGCTACCTTCACGGCGAGCCGTTCACGCTTTATCCCGACTTCCCCACGGGCGGCAGCATCGACGTAAGCAAGTATAACGAGGGACAGCGCGGCGGCGTGCTCAAGGTAAGGGCTAAAATAGAGAAGCTTGACAGCAAGACCCTCGTAATCAGGGAAATCCCTTACGGCAAGACTACCAGCACTTTGATAGATTCCATACTGAAGGCTATCGAAAAGGGAAAAATCAAGGCGCGCAAGGTAGACGACAACACGGCGGCGCAGGTTGAAATACAAGTGCACCTGTCGCCGGGCGTCTCGTCAGACAAGACCATCGACGCCCTGTATGCCTTTTCTGACTGCGAAATCAACATATCGCCCAACTGCTGCGTCATAGAGGACGACAAGCCGCAGTTCCTTTCGGTCGGCGACGTGTTGCGTTATTCGGTTAATCACACGATGGACTTGCTCCGCAAGGAGCTTGAAATACGCAAGCACGAGCTTCAGGAGCAGCTCCACTTCGCCTCGCTTGAAAAGATTTTCATCGAGGAACGCATATACAAGGACCGCAAGTTTGAGCAGGCTCCCGACATGGATGCCGCCTGCGCACACATCGACGAACGCCTTACGCCGTATTATCCGCAGTTCATCCGCGAGGTGACCAAGGACGACATACTCCGCCTGATGGACATAAAGATGGCGCGGATATTGAAGTTCAACAAGGACAAGGCCGACGAGCTGATGGCTAAAATCAAGGCTGAAATCGAGGAAATAGACTACAAGCTGGGTCACATGGTCGATGTAACGGCCGACTGGTTCAGGTACCTCAAGCAGAAGTACGGCGCAGCCCATCCCCGTCTTACCGAAATAAAGAACTTCGACACAATCGAGGCCACCAAGGTGGTAGAGGCCAACGAGAAGCTCTACATCAACCGCAACGACGGCTTTATCGGCACTGCGCTGAAGAAAGACGAGTTCGTCTGCAACTGTTCCGACATCGACGACATCATCATTTTCTACAAGGACGGCAAGTACAAGGTGGTCAAGGTGGCCGACAAAATATTTGTCGGCAAGAACATCTTGCACGTCGCCGTGTTCAAGAAGAACGACAAGCGCACCATATACAACGTGGTCTACCGTGACGGAAAGCTCGGCAAATACTACATGAAACGCTTTAACGTCACCAGCATAACGCGCGACCGCGAGTATGACTTGACGATGGGCACGCCCGGTTCGCGTGTGGTTTACTTCACCGCCAACCCCAACGGCGAGGCCGAAGTAATAAAAGTGACGCTCGACCCGGCCCCTCGCCTGAAGAACATCTTTAAGGAAAAAGACTTCTCCGAGGTTGCAATCAAGGGGCGTTCGGCGCGCGGAGTGGTGATGACACGCTTCAACGTGCACCGCATTTCGCTCAAGAGCCACGGCCACAGCACGCTCGGCGGTCGCAAGGTTTGGTTCGACCCCGACGTGAAACGCCTCAATTATGACGACCACGGGCGGCTGCTCGGCGAGTTCAACGAGGGCGACAGCATCCTCGTAGTTCTTGATAACGGCGACTTCTACCTGTCAAACTTCGACGTGAACAACCACTACGAGGACAACATCAGGCTCATAGAGAAGTATGACGAGCATAAGGTATGGACGGCGGTGCTCTTCGATGCCGACCAGCAGGGCTATCCTTACCTAAAGCGTTTCATGATGGAAGGCTCGAAGCGGAAGCAGAATTACATCGGTGAAAACAAGGACAGCCGCCTCGTTTGCCTGACTGATGAGCTTTATCCGCGCTTCCGCATCACCTTCGGAGGCAACGATGCTTTCCGCGACCCGATGGAAGTTGACGCCGAAGAGTTTATCGCCGTAAAGGGCTTTAAGGCCAAGGGCAAGCGCCTTACTACGTGGACCGTGGACAGTATAGAGCAACTTGAGCCGCTGAAGCGTGCCGATGACGAGGCCGATGATGACGAGACTGACGGCGGCGGACAGCCCGGCGCACCCGAAAACGAGAACCTTGACCCCGACGCAGGCAAAAGCCAGCAGCAGGTTATAGACGAGATTACCGGGCAGTTGAGCCTCTTCGGTGAAGAATAAAAGCCTCACCCTGACCCTCCCCGACGGGGAGGGAACGTGAAATAAGCCATAAGTAACAATGCCCCTCCCCATTGGGAAGGACGGGAGGGGCTGCATTTAGGATGATGAAAGCAATACGTTCATTTCTTATATCGGCGCTTCTCGCACTGCCCTTGGCCGCCTTTGGTCAGGGCGGCGACACCTTATATAGTAATAAGGTCATCACCAACGCCCAGATGCTCGGCATCGGCGCGGCTGACATTCTTGACACATATCTTTCGCCGGAGACGTATACGGGTTGGGAGTTGCGCTATGTTTCCCACACAATACGCCGCCGCGAGGGTCGCCGGTGGTCGCGTATGCTGGTGCATCAAGGCTCGTTTGCGTATGCCGACAACCGCGCTGGCAACGCCAACGAGATGTCGGGCATGTACACGTTCACCTACGGCGTGCATTACAATTGGGACTTGCTGGGCGGTCGCCTCAATATAATGGCTGGCGGACAGGCCGATGTCGAGGTTGGATTTCTATACAACACACGTAACGGCAACAACCCGGCGCAGGCGCGCCTTGCGTTAAATATCGCCCCGAGTGCCGCCGCGGCATACCGCTTCAGGCTCGGACGTGTGCCGCTGAAGGCACGCTACGAGGTCAGTGCACCGGTCTTCGGCGTGATGTTCAGTCCTAATTACGGCCAGTCATATTACGAGATTTTCTCTCGCGGAGACTACGACCACAACGTCGTACCGACAACATTTGTCAGCCGTCCGTCGCTCCGCCAGATGCTTACTCTTGACTTCACGCTCGGCCGCACCACGCTGCGCTTGGGTTATCTCGGCGACTTCCGTCAGGCCAAGGTGAACAACCTGAAGTACCATACATATTCAAACATGCTGCTGATAGGCTTTGTCCGCAGCTTCAAACTTACCAACATACTCCCATGAAAAGACTTTTTTACGTCCTGTTGCCGCTCCTCTCGCTGGCCTGCATGTCGTCGTGCGTTGACGAGGAAGAGTTCAGCGACGACCCCAACGGCAACTTCGAGGCGCTTTGGAAAATAATGGACGAGCGATATTGCTTCTTCGATTACAAGGCCGAGGAGTACGGACTTGACTGGAACGAGGTGCGTGCGAGGTACAGCCGGCAGGTAGACAGCCGGATGACGGGCGACCAGCTGTTCGAGGTGTTGGGCAATATGCTCGGCGAACTGCGCGACGGCCACGTCAACCTTTACTCCCCGTTCGACAACGCGAGGTACTGGAGTTGGAAGGAAGACTACCCTGCCAACGTAAGCGACTCGCTCCTGCGCCGCTATCTCGGCACCGATTACAGGATGGCGTCGGGCCTTGAATACCGCAAGCTCGACGACAACATAGGTTACATACGCTGTTCTTCGTTCGAGTACGGCATAGGCGACGGCAACCTCGACGAGGTGCTTTACTATCTCGCTTCGTGCACGGGACTCATCGTTGACGTGCGCGGCAACGGCGGCGGAATGCTCACTTCGGCTGAAAAACTGGCTGCGCGCTTCACTGGCGAGAACATTCACGTAGGCTACATCAGCCACAAGACGGGCCCCGGGCACAACGATTTCTCCAAGCCGGAGAAGCAAATCCTCAAGCCGTCGGGCGGCATACGGTGGCACAAGAGGACCGTAGTCTTGACAAACCGGGGCGTGTACAGCGCGGCCAACGAGTTCGTAAAGTACATGAAGTGCTGCCCCGGCGTCACCGTGGTGGGCGACAAGACGGGCGGCGGAGCAGGCATGCCGATGAGCAGCGAGCTGCCTAACGGCTGGGCGGTAAGGTTCAGCGCGTGCCCGATGTACGACAAAAACATGCGCTGCACGGAGTTCGGTATCGAGCCAGATTACAACGTCGGCCTCACCGACGATGACTTCCGCCGGGGCGAGGACACGATAATCGAGTTTGCAAGGAAGGTTATTAATGGAGAATTGAGAATTGACAATTGAAAATTATGATTACCAATGCAGTCTGTAAGCACATTATCGGCAAAGCAAATCATAATTCTCCGTTCTCCATTTTACATTCTCAATTAAAACAATTCTCCATTTTCAATTTAATCAGATAAAAGATATTATGACTTCAGTCACCCTTTCCTCCCTCTCTATCGGCTACCGCGTAAAGGGCGGAGTGAAGACCGTTGCCTCAGGCATAGACATCTCCCTGCGCGGCGGCGAGCTTACATGCCTTATCGGGGCGAACGGAGCGGGCAAGTCAACGCTGCTCAAGACGCTTGCCGGCTTCCTGCCGAAGTTGGGTGGAAGCATATATATAAAAGGTAAGGAAATATCGGAATACTCGCAGAAGGACATGTCGCGGACGGTAGGCGTGGTGCTTACCGCACGTCCCGAGGCGATGAACATGACCGTGGAAGAGGTCGTCGCGCTCGGTCGAGCACCGTACACTGGCTTCTGGGGAACGCTCGCTGACGGCGACAGGCGCATCGTCATGGAGAGCATGGAGCAGGTAGGCATCGCCCGTCTGGCGCGGCGCAACATCGCGACTTTAAGCGACGGCGAGCGGCAGAAAATGATGATAGCCAAGGCCTTGGCGCAGCAGACGCCCATAATCTTCCTCGACGAGCCTACGGCATACCTCGACTATCCCAGCAAGGTGGAGACGATGCTCCTCCTTGCGCGGCTCGCCCACGACACGGGCAAGACCATCTTCATGTCGACCCACGACCTCGAGCTGGCCCTTCAGGCCGCCGACACCCTTTGGCTCATGGCTGGCGACGGCCGCATACACACCGGTACGCCGCGCGAGCTGGCCGCCTCGGGCCGCCTTTCAGCCTTTGTAGAGCGGTCAGGAATCACCTTCGACAAGGACACTTTGCACATAACCGTACACTCTGATGTAACCCGTTGAAAACCAACAGGTTATATCCGCCGTTCCAAAAGGCCGTGTTTTGCGATGCGAAACACGGCCTTTTAGTGTGTAATTGATGGCCTTTTGCAAGGCGGTTTGCCGTATATTGGAAGACGTGTGGTGGCGTATGCCTGAATTGTTTACAAACGCTAAAAATGCGGCAGGCTGTAATTTAGGTATCATTTTCGGTAAAAAATATACATTGTTTGCAAGGAAATGGTTGTATTTTTGCACCGTGGAAATGTGTGACGGAGTATCACCGATGACGGGAAAGTGTCTGATGCTGGCCGTGGCGCACTGCGGTGCGCCGTCCGCAGCAGGGCTTACAGGATGCCGTCACAGCGTACTCAACGCAGGCTATGCCGGGCTTGCAGGCCTTGGGAGCAAGGCGTGCGCCCTCATAGATATAGACAATCAATAACTTCTTCAACGTGTGGCGGTTCGCGGCGAGCGCGGGTCGCCACGTTTTAGGACGGTGTCTCCACGGCAGTGTGTATGCGTAATGCTTTGGCGATAACATTTTTTTAATGCTTTAAATACATTATTCTTGATGAAAAAACTTATTTTTGCAACAGCTATATTGTCGGCCGTTACGGGCGTTGCGTGCGCCCAGCGCGACACTGTGAGCCACACGCTCGGCGGTGTTGTGGTGACGGGCACGCGCAATGTGACCGACGTGCGCCATTTGCCGCAGACCATTTCGGTGGTTGACAGGCGGACGCTTACAGAGAACAGGCGCACCAACGTGTTGCCAACTCTTTCCGAGCAAGTGCCCGGACTGTTCGTCACCTCGCGCTCGATGATGGGCTACGCTGTGAGCGACGGCGCCGCCGGAGGCATCAGCCTGCGCGGACTTGGCAGCGGAGCGGGGCGCATGATGGTGCTCGTTGACGGCCATCCGCAGTATCAGGGCATCTTCGGCCACTCCATAAGCGACTCTTACCAGACGATGATGGCAGAGCGCGTGGAGGTATTGCGAGGCCCGGCCTCGATGCTTTACGGCTCTAACGCCATGGGCGGAGTTGTCAACATAGTGACGCGTAAGATGCTCGAGGACGGGGCGAAGACCGACATCAGCCTCGGCGCAGGCTCTTACGGCACGTTTCAGGGCGAGTTTACCAACCGCGTGAGGAAGGGCAAGCTGTACAGCGTTGTTGCCGGACAGTATGGCCGGAGCGACAACAACCGTCCGCAGATGGGCTTCGAGCAGTACGGTGGCTACCTCAAGTTGGGCTACGACTTCTCGCCGCACTGGACGGCATACGCCGATGTTGACGTGACGCATTTCAACTCGTCGTACCCCGGCAGCACGCACGAGCCGTTGCAGGGGGCTCGCCAGTGGATAACGCGCGGCGTGGCTTCGGCCGTGGTTGAGAACCACTACGGCCGCACTTCGGGAGCGGTGAGCGTGTATCACAACTTCGGCCATCACCGCATAAACGACGGATACGCGCTCGGAGAACAGCCGCAGGATGCCTATTTCATGTCTGACGACGCGCTGACCGGTTTCTCCGTATACCAAAGCGCGACGCTCTTCGAGGGCAACCGCGTCACCGTAGGGCTTGACTATCAGCACATTTACGGTAAGGCTTGGAATGAAGACATACTGACGGGAGCCGAGACAGGCACCATCGGCAGCCATCACGAGAACGAAATCGCAGGCTATGTGGACTTCCGTCAGGATTTGTTCCGCTGGCTTACGGTGGATGCCGGGGTGCGCGTTGACCACCATTCGCAGAGCGGAACGGAGTGGGTGCCGCAGGGAGGACTGGTGTTCCGCCTCGTTCGTGACGGCGAACTGAAGGCCATGGTGAGCAAAGGCTTCCGCAACCCGACCATCCGCGAGATGTACTTCTGGGGTCCGGCTAACGACGCTTTGCGCCCGGAGCGCATGGTGAACTACGAGCTTTCGTGGAAGCAAAGGCTCATGGGCGGCGACTTCTCGTATGGAGTTAACCTGTTTTACATCGACGGCGACAACATCATACAGACCGTAATGACTGACAACCGCCCGATGAACGTAAACACGGGAGCCATCGAGAACAGCGGCGTCGAGGTGGAGTTGGCATGGAAAGCCAGCCGTTACCTCCGCCTGAACGGCAATTACAGCTACCTGCACATGGTAAACAAGGTGCTCGCCGCGCCAGAACACAAGGCCTATGTGGGTGCCGATTACCGCCGCGGACGGTGGACTCTGGTAGGTGGATTGCAGTATGTTGACGGGCTGTACACCCAGGTTGGCGAGGACGAAAGGCAGGAGAACTTCCTCCTCCTGAACGTCACCGCCGCATACAAAGCACTGCCGTGGCTCTCCATTTGGGCGAAAGGCGAGAACTTGCTGGCGCAGAAATACGAAATCAACTACGGCTACCCTATGCCTAAGGCGACATTCATGGGTGGCGTGAATATTAATATTTGATAAGCAGACGAGTAGGCAAGTGACGAGCATACAAGCTGATTTGTCCTGTCGATTGAAAGAAAGCAAAGCACATACCCTTGTCTGCTTGTAACTTGTCAACTTGTAACTAAAATAACGAACAATGGGAATAGGAATGCAAGAAATACTTGTCCTCGCCCTCATCATCCTTCTGCTATTCGGCGGAAAGAAAATTCCCGAGCTGATGAAAGGCTTGGGCAAGGGCGTGAAAAGCTTTAAGGACGGGATGAACGGAAAGCTTGACGACGAACAGGCGGAGCCAAAGAAGAAGGATGAATGACATAGGCCAGCTGACGTTTTGGGAACATCTTGACGTGCTCCGCGGCAGCATCATCCGCATGTTGGTGGCCGCCGTGGCCGCAGGTGTCGTGGCTTTCGTGCTTAAGGACTGGCTGTTCGGCGTGGTGCTTGCGCCTGCCGACGGCTCTTTTGTCACTTACCGGCTGCTCGGAGTAGAGCCGTTTACGCTCCATCTGATTAACACTGGGCTGACCGAACAGTTTATGATACACATGAAGGTGGCGTTAACGGCCGGAGTGCTCATCGCCTCACCTTATATATTATACGTGTTGTTCCGCTTCATTTCGCCAGCTCTTTACGACAACGAACGGCGATATTCGGTGCGGTTGACCGTCGCCGCCTACGTGATGTTCATCGTCGGACTGCTTGTCAACTACTTTGTCATCTTTCCGCTGACCGTCCGTTTCCTCGGCACTTACCAGGTAAGCGGCGCGGTTGACAACATGCTGACTATCAGTTCGTATGTAGACACGCTGGCGATGATGAGCATTGTGTTCGGAATAGTGTTTGAAATACCCGTCGTATGTTGGCTTTTGGCACGCTTCGGATTGCTCCGGGCCGAGTGGATGAGTCGTTACCGGCGGCACGCCATAGTTGCAATCGTTGCGGTTGCGGCGGTCATAACGCCAACGTCAGACGTGTTCACGCTGCTTGTTGTGTCGCTTCCTATCTGGCTGTTGTATGAGGTCAGTGTGGTGATAGTAAAGAAAACCGTTGTTCACGGTAAAAAAGTAAAAAGGTAAAAGGATAAGGAATATTTGAAAAAACATTATGAATTTATGTTAAGAAGAATAAGAACAATCCTTGCGCTTGTGTTGTTCGTGCTGATAACGTTGCTGTTCTTGGACGTTACGGGCACGCTTCACAGGTACTTCGGATGGCTCGCCAGCATTCAGTTCTGGCCGGCCTTGCTCGCCCTGCACGTAGGTGTTGTCGCCCTGTTGGTGGTGCTCACCCTTGTGTTCGGGCGCATTTACTGCTCTGTTATCTGTCCTCTCGGCGTTATGCAAGACGTAATTTCGCGCCTGCACGGCATCCGTAAGAAAAACAGGTTTACTTACTCGAAGGAAAAACGGTGGCTGCGTTACGGGGTGCTGGTGGTGTTCGTCGCGTCGACTTTGGCCGGAGTTAACGCCGTAGTGTCGCTTCTTGCGCCGTACAGCTCATACGGACGCATAGCAAGCAGCCTTATGAAGCCGGTTTACGAGGCAGGAAACAACGTGTTGGCGGCCATCGCCGAGCGCTTTGACAGCTACGCTTTTTACAGTGTTGACGTATGGATGAAGAGCCTGCCGACGCTGATTGTAGCCTCGGTGACGCTCGTCGTTATAGCCGTTCTTGCCTGGCGGGGCGGCAGGACGTACTGTAATACCGTCTGTCCGGTAGGGACTATACTTAGCTTCCTTGCCCGTTTCTCGTGGCTGAAGGTGCGCATTGACGGCTCGAAGTGCGTAAACTGTGGCCTGTGCACGAAGAACTGTAAGGCGTCGGCCATTGATTTCAAGAACCATAAGATAGATTACAGCCGCTGCGTTGTGTGCGGCGACTGCATAGACAAGTGCAACAAGGGCGCAATAAGTTTTTCAAGCAGACGAGTAGACAAGCAGACGAGCAGACAAGTGGGCAAGCAGGCGAGTAAACAAGCAGACAAGCAAACAAGCAGACAAGCCAATAATGCAAATCTCCTTGTCAACTCGTCTGCTGATGCCTTGTCTGCTGATACTGGTCGCCGCTCGTTCCTTCTCGGCCTGGCCGTTGCCTCTACGGTGGCTGCCTTGGCGCAAGAGAAGAAGAAGGTGGACGGCGGACTGGCCGCCATCGAGGACAAAATTGCGCCTAAGAGGCTCACTCCGCTCACGCCTCCCGGCTCTTTGTCGGCGCAGCACTTCGCCCAGCACTGCACGGCCTGCCAGCTCTGCGTTTCAACTTGTCCCAACGGTGTGCTGCGTCCGTCAACCGGTTTGTCAACGTTCATGCAGCCAACGATGTCTTACGAGCGCGGTTACTGCCGCCCGGAGTGCACCAAGTGCGGCGAGGTTTGCCCTACGGGAGCAATCAAACCAATCACACGGGCGCAGAAGTCGGCCACGCAAATAGGCCATGCGGTGTGGCTCAAGAAGAACTGCGTGCCGCTGACAGACGGCGTGGAGTGCGGCAACTGCGCACGCCATTGTCCCACCGGGGCAATCACCATGGTGCCGCTCGACCCCAACGACGAGCATTCGCCGAAAATACCGGCCGTCAACGAGGCCCGCTGCATAGGTTGCGGAGCGTGCGAAAACCTGTGTCCGGCGCGTCCGTTCAGCGCAATTTACGTAGAAGGGCACGAGGTACATAGGGAGGTTTGAGCCCCCTCCAGCTCCCCCAAGGGGGAGTGACGAGGGAAATCAGTACAAACTTTCGCATCGCCAAACAACTATCTTTGGGCGGACATTGATTGACCGCATTGCAAAACATGGCCTTTCGCTCTGTAAAAGGCCGTCTTTGAGGCTCTAAAACACGGCCTTTTGGAACGCAAAAGACGGCCTTTTGGAACGCAAAACGCAAGGCGTTGACGCACAATGAGTTATGAAACAACATTGAAAAGTGAGAAGATTAGGCGGTGAGAAGGTGAGACGAGAGGAACAGAACCTTATCAGTATTGCATTGGTCTTTGACTTCTTAGCGACCGAAAGGAGCGATAACTTCTCTAAATTCTTTAACTTCAAAAATAAAAAAACATGGCAAAAGACATATCAAGACGCAGTTTCCTGAAGGCTCTCGGAGGTGGAGCGGTGGCCTCGTCGGTACTGCTCGCGGCGTGCAAGGACGGGCGGCAGACCACCGCCAAGCAGCAAGAGCCGGAGAAGGGGAAGATGACATACCGCGTGAACCCCGGCACGAAAGACCGCGTTTCGCTTTTGGGCTACGGCATGATGCGCCTGCCCGACAAGAACGCGGGCAAGGACCCGTCTACCGGGACGGGCGAGATTGAGATAGACCAGGAGATGGTTAACCGCCAGGTTGACTACGCCATAGAGCACGGAGTCAACTATTTCGACACGTCACCGGCCTACTGCCAGGGCAAGTCGGAGCGAGCCACGGGCATAGCCTTGAGCCGACACAAGCGGTCGGAATACTTTATCGCCACGAAGATGTCAAACTTCTCGCCCGACACGTGGAAGCGCGAGGCCTCGATAGAGATGTTCGAAAACTCGCTCAAAGAGCTTCAGGTAGACTACATCGACTACCTGCTGTTGCACTCAATCGGGCAGGGACAGGACGCGCTCGGCATGTTCAACAGCCGCTATATGGACAACGGCATACTCGACTGGCTCGTGGAACAGAAGAAGAAAGGGCGCATACGCAACCTCGGCTTCTCTTATCACGGCGACGTGAAAATATACGACATGCTGCTCAAATGGCACGACGAGGACCGCTACCACTGGGACTTCGTGCAAATAGAGCTTAACTATCTCGACTGGAACTATGCCAACGAAATAAACGACCGCAACACCGATGCCGTCTATCTGTACGGCGAACTGAAGAAGCGCGGCATCCCGGCGGTAATCATGGAGCCGCTGCTTGGCGGCCGCCTGGCCAACGTTCCCGACAACATCGTTGCCAAGATGAAGCAGCGCGAGCCAGAGCAGAGCGTGGCGTCGTGGGCATTCCGCTTCGCCGGAACGCCCGACGGGGTGCTTACCGTGCTGTCGGGCATGACCTACATGGAGCACCTTCGCGAGAACCTTTGCACCTACTCGCCCCTCAAGCCGCTTACTGACGACGAGCAGAAGTTCCTCATGGAAATAGCCGGAGACATCTACAACCTGAAGACTATACCCTGCAACGACTGCAAATACTGTATGCCCTGCCCATACGGCATCGACATTCCGGGCGTGCTCCTGCATTATAACCGCTGCATAAAGGAGGGCAACATGCCCAACAAAGGCAATCAAGACCCTGATTACCGGCGTGCGCGCCGCGCCTTCCTCATAGGCTACGACCGCAGCGTTCCGCGTCTTCGCCAGGCCAGCCACTGCATAGGTTGCGGCCAATGCGTAGACCATTGTCCGCAGGGAATACGTATTCCGAGGGAAATGCAGCGCATAGACAAGTTTGTGGAGGAGCTGAAGCAGGAATAGGCAAGCCCCCTCCATGCCAAGAGGAAGCCCCCTCCCAACCTCCCCGAGGGGAGGGGAAAGGATGCCGTTAATGGCTGATAGATGTTTTTTAAGAAAGAAATTATGGAAGAAATAACCGATAAGCAGGGCGCATTTGGTACTTCCTCTTGGAAGGAGTTTGGCGCAAGTGTCAGCTTTGACGACACCTGCCGCGGCATTGTCCGCTCTGTTTCGGGTGAGATACGCAGGTTCGAGCGTCGCGGCGTGGCCGACCTTTTCAGCCTTGTAACCGATGAGCCGGACTTCCTTCGGGGCGCATCCGTTGCCGACAAGGTTATCGGGCGTGGTGCGGCCCTGCTCCTTGTGAAGGGCGGCGTGCGTGAGGTATATGCCCGGGTAATCAGCTACGGCGCGCTCGGCGTGCTCCGCCGGGCAGGCATCGAGGTGTCTTTCGGCGAAGAAGTGGCGAACATCATCAACCGCGCCGGCACCGACATCTGCCCCGTAGAGAAGCTAACGGCCTGTACGGAGTCGCCCGACGAGGCGTATCTGATGATAAAAGAGTTTCTGAAAGATAAAAAAGTAAAAGGGTAAAAAGGTAAAACCGTGGAGGATACTGCACAGAGGCATATCTACTTACTTCTTATCTCCTTTACTCCTTACTCCTATATAAGAACTACAATTTAAATCAATAACAACAATGAAAACAACATCTGCATCGGCGGTTTGCTCGTTGAGCTACCGCGACAGCCGTGCCTACATGATGGCTGCGCTGTTCGTTGTGGGCAACATCGTGCTGCCCCAGTTGTGCCACTTGGTGCCGCAGGGCGGCCTTGTGTGGCTCCCCATCTATTTCTTCACGCTCGTAGCGGCCTATAAGTTCGGCCTTACAGCAGGTCTCTTGACGGCCATTGCTTCGCCGGTAGTCAACAGCCTGCTCTTCGGAATGCCGGCCGCAGCGTCGCTGCCCATCATCCTCATCAAGTCGGTATTGCTCGCCGTGGCCGCCGCTTTCATAGCTTCGCGCGTGCGCGGCGTGGCCCTTTGGGCCGTGGCTTTGGCCGTAGTGGCCTACCAAGCGGTAGGCATGGTGGCCGAGTGGGGCATGACCGGCTCATTTGCCGCCGCCCTTCAGGACGTCCACCTGGGCTGGCCGGGCATCCTCGTGCAAATCATCGGCGGCTACGTCGTTATGAAGTACGTGCGCGTGAAGATGTAAGCAAGGCGGCGCGTAGCCGTTGTCTTAATTCTATAAAGCGGTCTTTGGTTATGCCAAAGACCGCTTTTCTTTTTGCAGTTAGCCGTTGTTCTTCAAGTTGTTTGCAATTCGCTGATAATCAATATGTTACATTCGTCGTCCCAAAAGACCGTCTTTTAGCTTGCGAAAGACGGCCTTTTAGCGCCTGAAAGACGGTCTTTTGCAGGGCGAAAGGCCGTCTTTGGGGAAACGGTTGGTTTTATGCGCCGTGGCCGACGGCTGCAAATTAGCCTGCGCATGCTTGCCATATGTTGTGCAAAATGCGTACTTTTGCATTATGAAACGACTATTGCTGTTTGCCTTTGCGTTGCTGCTCGTCATGGTTTCGTGCGACAGGTATGCCAAGTACGAGCCCATGTTTTACCCCATCGACAGCGTTTCCCGTACACATCCAGACAGCGCCCTGCGCCTGCTTGAGGCGTTGAGGCCGCGCATCAAGTCGGCTCCCGAGCGCGTGAGGGTGTATTACGATATGATGAAAACCAGGTATATGCTCGGCTCCGGGGCGCGTTTCACGTCGGACAGCGTAATCCGTGCCGTGGCCGATTATTACGACCGGCACGGCGACGACAACCACCGGATGCTTTCCAAACTGCTGCTTGGGTGCGTGAACAGCAGCATGGGCGACAACACAGAGGCCATGCTCAACCTCGAGGCGGCGGCAGCCAGTGCCGACACAACGTCGGACGACTGCATGTACGCTGTGCTCGGCCAGGTGTACGCACACCTTTCGCAGGTATATCTCGACGAATACATGCCGCGGAACGTCATCCGCGCCTCGCGCCTTTGCTACCATTATTCCATGAAAGCGGGCGATACGCTCACGGCGTTGAGCGGTCTCGACCACATATCAAACGCCTACATTTTCATGGGGCAGCTTGACTCTGCCGTTGCAATAACCCTCCGTTCGTCGCGCCTTTTCCGCGAGAGCGGCTACATAGAGGCGTCGGCCATATCGCAGGCGAAGCTCATCGAAATCTATCTTAACCGTGGCGACATGGCTGGTGCGGCGCGCTGCATGGCCGTGTTCGACCGCGACTCGCGCGTAATCAATGCCGACGGCGACGCCGAACCCGCCTATCAGGGCATTTATTACGTCAAGGCCATTTACAATGTTTGCGCCAACCGGCTCGACTCTGCGGCCTATTGGCTTGGCAAGATACGGCAAATAGACAATCCGTCGCTCAACATACGCGAGGCAGAGGCTTACGCTGCGTGGCAGATGTACGAGAAAATGGGTGCCAAGGACTCCGCTCTGAAATACGCAGGCATCAGCAGTGAGCGCTCTGACAGCCTTACAAAGGAGCTTATGAAGAACACATGCTCGGTGGTGCAGGCGCAGTATGAGCGCACTAATCTTGGCCGCCAGGTGGCCGACAAGGCTCTCGAGGCCGAGCGCATGAAGACCACCGTACTTGCCTTGGCTCTCATTCTGCTTTCCGTCTTGTCGGTCTTTACATATATAATAAGGAAAAGGCGCTCCGATATGCGCAACCGCGAATTGCGGCATAGGCAAGACATCGATACGCTGACACGTACCCAGACCGAACTGCAACAGCTGCTCACGCTGACCGAGGAGGAGCGTGACACCCTCGTGAAGGAGAAGCGTGAGGCCATTGAACGCCTGCAAAGCATGGAGACTTTGCGGCGTCACATCGACGAGGCGACCGTGGAAGAGCGTCTTGCAAACTCTGACATAGCCCGGCGTTTCAGGCAGGTGGCAGGCAATCCGCTCAGCCAACCATCCGCCGGGGACTGGCAGGCGTTGCGCTCGATGATAAACTCCGAGGTGCCCGGTTTTTATTCTACGCTTAACAACGGGCATGTACTGCGCCCCGATGAATACGACCTTTGCATACTTCTCCGTCTGCACTTTAAGCCGTTGGAAATCAGCAACCTTACCGGCATTTCACAAAAGAGCGTGTCCGCAATACGCCGCCGCCTGTTGCAAAAGGTGCTCGGACATGACGGCAAACCGCAGGAGTTTGACGACTTCATCATGGGAATAATGAAATGATAGGCAAGTTTACACCCAAAGACACACCTCTTGTAAGGACATAATTCATTATGTCCGAACGCCACGTCGGGGCGTATTTACCAAGCGTAGCCTATGAAATACGTTCTTTCAGAACGTGCGGACATAATGAATTATGTCCCTACAAGGGATGGCTGGAATGCCCGTAAACAGGGCGTTGTAGAATATTGTAGAAAATGGCGGACGCTTTTATGCGCGGCGTTTTGCCGTGTTTTGATACCTTTGTCGGCGTAAACAAAAATCCATACGACGATGAAGCAGAAACTCTTTTTATTCCTCTTGTCAGCCGTCTGCTTGCCGGTGGCGGCGCAGACTGCGGCCGACGACTCGCTAAGACTTGACAGCTTGGTGCGCACGTTGCCCGAAGTGATGGTCAGCGGAGAGCGTCCCGTGGTGAAAGTGAGGGGCGCGGCGTTGGTGTACGACGTCAACCGGCTTCCCGGAAACGCGGCAACGGATAACGCATACGATGCCCTCAAGGCCCTGCCCGGTGTGGTAGAGACCGGCGGAAGCCTGACTCTTGGCGGCCGGGAGGTGACCGTCATAATGGACGGACAGGTCACAAACATCAGCCAAGAGCAGCTGACGGAGTTGCTAAAGAGCGTACCCAAGGAGCGTGTGGGCGACGTTGAGGTGATGTATAACGCGCCGGCGAAATACCAAGTAAAGGGTGCTTGCATCAACATCAACTTCAAACATGAGACCTCCGGGCGGCAGATGCTCACGGGAGAGGTGTTCGGTTCTTACGACCAAAGCCACCACGCAGCCTTCCAAGAGCGTGCAAGCGTAGTGTATTCGGGCAAGAAACTAAGCGCAGACCTTATGTATTCACACGACCACGGAGACAATTTCAACGCGCGCGAAGTCACTACCCATCATGCACTTGACGACGGAACGCAGCACGACATACGGTCATTTGAGCGCACGCTCGCCACCGGGCACAGCCACAAGCTGCGCTTTTCGGCCGGTTACGACTTCTCCGACAAGCACCGTTTGAGCCTAAGTTACTACGGCAGTCATGCAAATACGGACAGCCGCCAGCGCATAAGCGGCATGATAACAGGCAAGAACGACCTTGACTCGAAGCCGTGGCTGCACGACGTTTCGCTGGATTACAAACTGCCGTTCGGCTTTAACGTCGGTGCGGAATACACCTATTACAACAGTCCGCAGACGCAAACGCTAAGCAGTGTGCTGACTGACCGCGAGCTGAATTACGTCGTCAATAACTGCCAACGGCTTGACATCTGGTGCGTGTATGCCAAGCAGGAGCACACGCTTAATGGCGGCTGGGGGCTTAACTACGGCGCATCCTACGTCCGTAGCACCGACAACAGCCGTCAGGATTATAATCAGCAGACAAGTGGACAAGGGACGAGCAGACAAGGAAATATGCCTGATGCAAACTTGCTTGTTGACTTGTCTGCTCGTAACTCGTCTGCTAAGAAGCGAGAGAATACGGCCAACCTGTATGCCGGTTTCAACAAGAATTTCGGCAACAAGGTAATCATCGACGCCTCGCTTGCAGCCGAGTATTACAACAGCACGGCGTGGAACGAGTGGAACTTTCTGCCCACTCTGAACCTTACTTACCTGCCTGCGGAAGGCCATGTGCTGCAACTTGGCGTGAGCAGCACCACCGCTTACCCGGAGTATTGGGCCGTGCAGGACTTCATAACGTACAGCAACGGCGGATATGACGAAATCGTTGGCAACCCGGCATTGAAGCCGTCGCACGAGTATCAGGCCAGCCTTACATACGTGTTGAAGAACAAGTACGTCGTCACCGGATGGTTTTCGTACACTGACGACCACTTCATGCAGACCCTTTACCAGCGCGGCGACGAGCTTACGGAGACGTTCCGCTGGGTGAACTTGGATTTCCATCAGCAGGCCGGGCTGATGGCTGCCGTGCCGCTGAAGCTTGGCGGATGGTACAGCGGCAACCTTACGGCAACTGGGGTGTGGATGAGGCATAAGGACTCCGACTTCTACGACATACCCTTCGACCGCTCGAAGCTGCTCGGCGTATTCTCGCTTAGAAACGATTTCCATATCTCACGCAGTCCTGAAATAATGCTCTCGCTCAACGGTCAGGTGCAGACCAAGGCCATACAGGGCAACTACGACTTGCCTGCGGCTGGCCGTGTGGACGCGGCTGTGCAGCTGAAATTCCTCAAAGACAGGCGCGCAACGCTGAAAGTGTACTGTTACGACATGTTTGAAACGTCGCACATTGACCCCTACATACGCTTCAAGGGGCAGGATTTCACGATGAAGATGTCGAGCTTCCGCCACGTCGGTGTGACCTTCAGCTACGCTTTCGGCGGATACAAGGAGAAGAAGCATAAGGAAGTTGACACCTCGCGGTTCATGAAGTAAGCACCGCTATCAGTCCCGTTTGTATCGTGTTGATAATCAGTGACATACGGAACGTGTTTCAAAAGGCCGCCTTTTAGCTTGTAAAAGGCGGCCTTTTAGCGTCTGAAAGACGGTCTTTTGCAGGGCGAAAGGCCACCTTTTGAATTACAACAGAAATGATGCCTGCGTGCAATTTACATTGTTTCATTTTGCATTTAGTGTAATTTTTACTACCTTTGTACCCGATAATCAAATACTTTAAACCTAATGATATTATGAATTGCAGGAAACTTTTGCCTTTCTCCGCACTATGTCTGCTTGCTGTGCAGGCTATGGCGCAGATGCCGGTGGTGCAGACCAAGTACACGGCTGACCCCGCTCCGATGGTTTACAACGACACCATTTATCTTTACACAACGCACGACGAGGACGACGCCGACGGCTTCAAGATGTACGACTGGCTGCTGTACACGTCTACCGACATGGTTAACTGGACTGACCACGGCGTAGTGGCGTCGCTCAAAGACTTTGCTTGGCGTAAGCGTGACAACGGTGCTTGGGCCGAGCATGTGGTAGAGCGTAACGGCAAGTTCTACATGTACTGCCCGCTGCACGGCAACGGCATCGGTGTGCTCGTGGCCGATTCGCCTTACGGCCCGTTCAAAGACCCGCTGGGAAAGCCGCTCGTATGGCAGCAGGAACACTGGGAAGACATAGACCCCTCGGTGTTCATCGACGACGACGGGCAGGCCTACATGTATTGGGGCAACCCCAACTTGTACTATGTAAAGCTGAACGAGGACATGATTTCCACCTCCGGCGACATCGTGAAAGTGGGCAAGCTGAAGCATTATCAGGAAGGTCCGTGGTTCTATAAGCGCGGCGGACGCTACTATCTTGCTTTCGCCTCGACCTGTTGTCCCGAGGGAATTGGCTACGCGATGAGCGACAGTCCTACCGGCCCTTGGCAGGTTAAGGGGCACATAATGAAACCTACCGAACGCTCGCGCGGCAACCATCCCGGCATCATTGACTACAAGGGAAAGAGCTATGTGTTCGGACTCAACTACGACATACTGCGCCTTGAGACGCCCGAGCACCACGAGCGGCGCTCCGTGTCGGTGGCCGAGATGCACTATAATGCCGACGGGACAATCCGCGAAGTGCCTTACTGGAAGGACACCCGCCTGGTGCAGATAGAGCCGCTGTGCCCTTACCGCCGCGTAGAGGCCGAGACTATGGCGTGGGGCTACGGCCTGAAGACGGCCAGGAGAAGCGACGGCGCTATCTATGTGACCGCCATCGACGATGCCGACACGCTCGTTGTGCGTGGCGTTGACTTCGGCAAGGGTGCCAAGAGGTTTGAAGCCTCAGTGGCGTCGGCTGACGGCGGTTGCGTAATCGAGGTGCGCCTCGGCAGCTCCGGCGGTCGTCTTGTAGGCATGTTGGACGTAAAGCCCACCGGCGGCAGCGACGTTTATAAGACCTTCTCATGCCCCATAGAGGGCGCGGAAGGCGTGCACGACCTTGTGTTCCGCTTCAAGGGCAATGGCCGTAAAGACCTGATGAACTGGGATTATTGGAAATTCACCGAATAAGGACGAATGCTTATGTTGCGTAGTTTGATGTTGTTACCGTTGCTTGCGGCCTCGATGCAGGCGGCGGCACAGAACCCGATAGTGCAGACAATGTACACCGCCGACCCCGCGCCGATGGTGCATGGCGACCGCCTGTACCTGTACACGAGCCACGACGAGGACCTGTCAACGTGGTTTACGATGAACGACTGGAAGCTGTATTCTACCGAAGATATGGTAAACTGGACCGACCACGGGGCGGTGCTTTCCTACAAAACGTTCAGCTGGGCGAGGGGAGACGCGTGGGCGATGCAGTGCGTAGAGCGCGGCGGTAAGTTCTATGCTTACGTCCCCGTGACGCTGAAGAGCGGCGGCGGAGCCATAGGCGTAGCCGTGGCCGACTCGCCTTACGGCCCGTTCTACGACCCTCTGGGCAAGCCGTTGGTGTCGAGCGGCAAGGGCGACATCGACCCTACGGTGATGATTGACGGCGACGGGCAGGCCTATCTGTACTGGGGCAACCCCTTCTGTTACTACGTCAAGCTGAACGAAGACATGATTTCTTATTCAGGCGAGATAGTGAAAGTGCCCATGACTGTCGAGGCTTTTGGCCGCCGCGAGGGCAATGTGGCCGAACGGCCGACGCTCTACGAGGAAGGCCCTTGGCTCTACAAGCATAACGACTGGTACTATCTGCTGTGGGCGGGAGGCCCCATTCCCGAGCATCTTGGCTACTCCATGAGCAAGAGCGCGGCGGGGCCTTGGCGTTACGCCGGCACGCTGATGCCCACCGAGGGGCGCAGCTTCACCAACCATCCCGGCATGGTTGACTACAAGGGCGGCACTTACCTGTTTTACCACAACGGCGCTCTGCCCGGCGGTTCGGGCTTCACGCGCTCGGTGTGTGTTGACAAGGTGACGTTCAACGGGGACGGGACAATCCGCCCGATGACGATGACCGAGGGGATAAAGGACGGTCTGGCCGTACTTGACCCGTACCGCAAGACCGAGGCGGAGACGATGGCTTTCTCCGAGGGAATGAAGGCGCGGCAGAACAAGGAGGTAGGAGTGTTTGTCAATGCGATGAGCGACGGAGCCTATATCAAGGTCAAGGGCGTTGACTTCCGCAAGGAAGGCGCGTCGTGGATGACCGCCCGTGTGGGCACCACTCACAACGGAGGGGTAACCATGGAGGTGCGCCTGGACGGACGGCAAGGCCGCCTGCTGGCTACAATCAACGTCCCCATGACCGGCGGCGACGACCGTTGGGCGCTTGTGTCGGCTGATGTTGCCAATGTAACAGGCGTTCACGACCTGTATTTCGTATGCCGTGGCGACAAGCCTGGACGGCTGATGTATTTCGATTATTGGATGTTCCATAAGTAGATAATATGCGGATGCAGGCTCGCAGCCTGCCTGCCGTTTTGCAATATGCGGCCTTTTGCAATGCGAAAGGCCGCATATTGCGTTGTAAAAGGCCGTCTTTTAGCATCTAAAAGACGGCCTTTTAGTAATCCGTTGAATATCAATATGTTGCGAATACATCATGCAACAGCCTGTCATTCGCCTCGATTTGCTTAATACTTACGTATTACATGCTGCGTAACTGAAATGAAAATAAAAGCGTGTTTAACACGCTTTTATTTTGCATTTCACTCGATTTGCACTATCTCTGGATAAGATAGGCTGCATCTCGGAAATAAAAATAAAAGGTTGTTTAACACGCTTTTATTTTGCATTTCACTCGATTTGCACTATCTTTGCACGCAAAATGATGCGGAAATGCCGCATTTTGCAACAAGCGTCGATGCGCTTGTACATTTATATTAAGGTAAACATATTTATTCAATGGCACAGGAAGATGTTTTTAAGAAAATAGTGTCCCACTGCAAGGAGTACGGATTCGTGTTCCCGAGCAGCGACATTTACGACGGTCTTGCGGCCGTTTACGACTACGGACAGAACGGCGTAGAACTGAAAAACAACATCAAGGAATACTGGTGGAAGAGCATGGTGCTGCTTCACGAGAACATCGTCGGCATCGACTCGGCCATCTTCATGCACCCTACAATATGGAAGGCCAGCGGCCACGTTGACGCTTTCAACGACCCGCTCATCGACAACCGCGACTCGAAGAAGCGTTACCGCGCCGACGTTCTAATAGAAGACCAGATAGCGAAGTACGAGGAGAAAATCGCGAAAGAGGTGGAGAAGGCGCGCAAGAAGTTCGGCGACGCGTTCGACGAGGCCAAGTTCCGCGAGACCAATCCCCGCGTGCTCGACCACCAGCAGAAGCGCGACGCACTGCACGAGCGTTACACCAAGGCCATGCAAGGCCCTGACCTGGCCGAGCTGAAGCAAATCATCGTTGACGAAGGCATCGTTGACCCCATCAGCGGAACTAAGAACTGGACCGATGTGCGCCAGTTCAACCTGATGTTCTCTACCGAGATGGGCTCCGCCGCCGACGCCACAAGCAAGATTTACCTGCGCCCCGAGACGGCACAGGGCATCTTCGTCAACTATCTGAACGTGCAGAAGACGGGACGCATGAAAATCCCCTTCGGCATCGCACAAATAGGAAAGGCGTTCCGCAACGAAATCGTTGCGCGCCAGTTTATATTCCGTATGCGCGAGTTCGAGCAGATGGAGATGCAGTTCTTCGTAAAGCCTGGCACTGAAATAGAGTGGTTCCAGAAGTGGAAGGAGCTGCGCATGAAGTGGCACCAGGCACTCGGCTTCGGTGCGGAAAACTACCGTTTCCACGACCACGAGAAGCTGGCCCACTACGCAAACGCCGCCACCGACATAGAGTTCCGCATGCCGTTCGGCTTCAAGGAGGTGGAAGGCATCCACAGCCGCACCGACTTCGACCTGTCGCAGCACGAGAAGTTCTCGGGCAAGTCGATTAAATACTTCGACCCGCAGACCAACGAGAGCTACACTCCTTACGACATCGAGACATCCATCGGAGTAGACCGCATGTTCCTCTCCGTCATGTGCCACTCTTACTGCGAGGAGCAGTTGGAGAACGGCGAGACGCGAGTTGTGCTCAAGTTGCCTGCAGCCCTCGCCCCGGTAAAGCTCTGCGTGATGCCTTTGTTGAAGAAAGACGGACTGCCAGAGAAGGCCCGTGAAATAATAAACGACCTGAAGTTCCACTTCAACTGCCAGTATGACGAGAAGGATTCAATTGGCAAGCGTTACCGCCGTCAGGACGCGATAGGCACTCCTTACTGCGTAACCGTTGACCACGACACGCTCGAGAACAACACCGTTACCCTGCGCTTCCGCGACACGATGGAGCAGGAGAGGGTCAACATAGCCGACCTCCGCGGCATCATCGAGGACAAGGTAAGCATCACGAGCCTGCTTAAAAAACTGCAATAAATGAAGAGATACAACATCATATTACTGCTGTTGGCGTTTCTCGCGCCGTTGCTCGTAGCCTCGTGCAGCGAGGAAGACAACAGCGTTGAGGAGTTTCCCGACTGGAAAAACCGCAACGAGGCTTACTTTGCCGGTATCTTGAATACGGCAAAGGCCAACGCCGACGGCTCTTGGAAGGTGTTTCTCAGCTATGCGCTGGAAGACACCATCCCCACGACCAATGACGACTACATAGCCGTGCAGGTACTTGAGGAGGGCACAGGAAGCGGCTGTCCCATGTTCACGGACTCCGTGAAGGTGAACTATCGAGGGCGGCTCATCCCTTCGACGTCGTATGTTGACGGTTACGTGTTCGACCAGTCATATAGAGGAGAGTACAATCCGGCCACGGCATTGCCTACTGCCATGTATGTAGGAGGCGTAGTTGACGGCTTCGCTACAGCGTTGCAGCATATGCACATAGGCGATTATTGGCGTGTGTACATACCTTACTGGTTGGGCTATGGTGCGTCGGGTAGTAGCGGCATACCGGGCTACAGCACGTTGATATTCGATATCGCGCTTGTTGCTTATTGTCGTGCCGGCGATTCTCTTGGCCCTACGCGTTCGGTTGAAAGCGTGTGGATAACAGAATAAAGCATATATATAATAATGTGAACGGCACGGAACACCATCGTTGTTCCGTGCCTTTTTTGTTGTCGTGGGTACTGTCTTGCTGCGTTTTTGGTAATAGTGTACATTGCCAGAAGCAAAAAAATGTTTGGCGGACGGTTATTTTGACCTAAGTCAAAAAGAAGCCGTTTCCATGCAAAAAACGGTCGTTTTTCTTTGCTGTGTGCGCAAACAGTCGTATCTTTGCATCGTCAAAACAAAACAATAGGTGTTAGTTTGTTAGGTATTAAGTTATAAGTTAAGGTAAAGATTGAAAGAAAGAAGGATGACAAATACGCCGTGAGGCGCAGCAAAAAGTTTTCAATAGGTTTAGGTAAGAAGATTGATTTAGGTGACAAGATGTACAACCCTGTTTGCTGTATATCACAGCAACAGGTTTCGGGGGCGAGGGAAAGCAGATAAAGACACGGCCTCCGATTTTACAAAAGAAAAAGTTTCATGGTTAATGTTGATAAGAAAGGTGGGAGCTTTGAGTAAAAGTTCTCGCCGTTTTTTTGCCTTCGGCCAACTGCTTGACAGTCAGGCAGTTGGCCGAAAGCCGTTTCTTGACGTGCAAAAGACCGTTTTTTAGCTTGTAAAAGGCCACCTTTTGCACGGCGATTGACTGTCTTTTACAATGCGAAAGGCCGCCTTTTGCAGAAGCGCCGGCGGCAGGCCTTCGTGCGGCAGGCTTGCCGCCGGTGTTACGGTTGCCGTTTGCGTGGATTTGTTTTTTGCCGTCAGGCGTGTTGGTGTTTGCCTGAAAAGTAGTAATTTTGCACCATGTTTTCAAGCAGTAAGGATAATGCGTTGCTGGCGATGATACGCAACGGACAGGAGATGAGCGGCAGCCAGAAGCTCAATTTGATAGTGCAGCTCAGCGTTCCGTCCATTCTCGCCCAGCTTACTACAATCATGATGTTCTACATCGACGCGTCGATGGTAGGCTCGCTCGGCGCAAGGGCGTCGGCGTCAATAGGCATTGTGGAGTCTACAACGTGGCTTTTCGGAGGGCTTACGTCGGCCGCCGCGCTTGGCTTTTCGGTGCAGGTGGCCCACTTTATCGGGGCCAACGACTTTGAGAAAGCGCGCCAGGTGTTCCGCCAGGGATTGATGGCTACGGCCTTGTTTACCGTCATCCTCACGTCAATATGCGTAGCCATAGCCGGGCCTTTGCCCCGTTGGCTTGGGGGAGGGGAGGATATCTGCGGCGACGCCACGGCTTATTTCACCATATATTGTCTCGCTTTGCCGGTGTATCAGCTGGGCATCTTGTCGTCAAGCATGTTGAAATGCTCGGGCAATATGCGCATTCCGAGCTTCATGAGCATACTGATGTGCCTGCTTGACGTTGTTTTCAACTTCTTTCTTATCTACGAGACGCGTCCTGCCACGGTGCTTGGCGTTGATGTTACAATACCTGGCGCAGGCATGGGAGTGCCCGGCGCGGCGCTCGGCACGGCCTTGGCGTATGCCGTGACGGGCGTGATGCTTATCTGGTTTGCTACGGTAAGGTCGCCCGAACTGTCGTTGAAGAATGAGAAATGGTCGTTTGCGCCTATGTGGAATTACCTGCGCAACGCGGCCAAGGTGAGCCTCCCGATGGGCGCGCAGTACATGATGATGAGCGGAGCGCAAATCGTAAGCACGATGATTGTCGCCCCACTGGGCAACATCGCCATAGCCGCCAACACGCTGGCAATCACCGCCGAGAGCTTGTGCTACATGCCCGGATACGGCATCGGCGACGCCGCCACGACGCTGGTAGGCCAAAGTATCGGCGCCGGCCGCAGCCGCCTGGCGCGCAGCTTCGCCTACCGCACGGTTTTCTTGGGCATGGGTGTCATGGCGTTCATGGGCATGGTGATGTACATATTTGCGCCGGAGATGATAGGCGTGATGACCCCTGATGCCGATGTACGCCTGCTCGGCTCGCAGTCTTTGCGCATAGAGGCGTTCGCAGAACCCATGTTCGCCGCCGCCATAGTCACTTACAGCGTGTGCCTCGGGGCTGGAGACACCCTCATACCGGCCACCATGAACCTTGCTACAATGTGGCTTGTGCGCCTTACGCTTGCCGCCCATCTCGCCCCAACATACGGCCTGCGCGGTGTCTGGATGGCGATGGCTATCGAGCTTACGCTGCGCGGAACGGTCTTTCTTATCCGCCTTTTCAGCGGCAAGTGGCTGAAGAAGGGGTTTAAATAGATGGTTTTTAAAATTAAGAATTAAGAGTTAAGAATTAAGAAAAACGGCTTTGCTGGTTGATATGGACTTAATTAATCCAACTTCAACCGACAAAGCCGTTTTTCTTAATTCTTAACTCTTAATTCTTAATTCCCTATGTTTTCTTTCGCCCTTTCAAATCCTTCTATCAGCTCTTTCATTACTTCGGCCACGGGTTTGACGCTCTTTATGGCTGATGCCACTTGCCCTATTTCAAGCTCTCCGCTGTCGATGTCGCCCTCGAAGATGCCGCGCTTCGATGCCGCCTGCCCTAAGATGGCACGCAGTTCGTCGGCGGACGCTCCGCCGTCCTCGGCCTCTTTCACTTTGTTATATAGCGAGTTCTTGATTAATCGGGTAGGGGCGAGCTTCTTAAGGCACAGCATCGTGTCGCCTTCTTCCGTCGAAACGCAACGCTGTTTGAACGCGTCGGCGGCCGAACTCTCCTCCGTTAGGGCGAAGAGAGTGCCTATCTGTACGCCTTCCGCACCGAGAACCATCGAGGCGAGCATGGCTTCGCCCGACGCTATTCCGCCTGCGGCGATGAGCGGCAGGCCCGTGGCGCGGCGCACTTGGGGGATTAGTGTCATCGTGGTAGTCTCCTCGCGGCCGTTGTGTCCGCCTGCCTCAAAGCCCTCGGCCACCACCGCGTCAACCCCGGCTTCCTCGCATTTGCGTGCGAACTTGCTGCTCGACACCACGTGGGCTACGGTAATCCCGGCCTCGTGGAGCATCGGGGTGAACTTCTTGGGGCTGCCTGCCGAGGTGAAAACGATTTTCACGCCGCTGTCGATGATGAGCTTCATCAGCCTGTCTATTTCCGGGTACATCAGCGGAACGTTCACACCCCAGGGCTTGTCGGTGGCTTCGCGCATCTTGGCGATGTGCTCCTCCAGCGTCTCCGGGTGCATGGAGCCAGCCCCGAGCAGGCCCAGTCCGCCTGCGTTGCTCACCGCAGAGGCCAGCCGCCAGCCGCTGCACCACACCATTCCGCCCTGCACGACAGGGTACTGTATGCCGAAAAGTTCCGTTATTCTGTTCTTTTTCATAGTTGAATGTTTTTTAGATGTAATGTAATTCAGTGCGCAAATATATGGATTTTCGGGCGAAATGCAAAATAAAACGAGCCTAAACGCCTGTAGTGTGCGGACGCATTTCAGCCCGTTGCGTAACTGCTTGTGTTACAGCATGTTGCCAATGGCGTTGCAAAAGGCCGTCTTTTAGCGTGCAAAAGGCCATGTTTTACAACGCGAAATGCCGCCTTTTGCAAGCCAAAAGGCGGCATTTCGAAAAGCGACGGGTCGGATGCGTCAGTCTGTCAGGATGACGGTGACGCCGCGCGCGGCCTGCGCCCCCATGACGAGGGCCTGCGCTATGTCGGCCGTTTTGGACGGGCCGGAGATGAAACAGCCGTACCCGTAGCCGGTCATGCGCACGCGGCTGTATGCCTGGTGCATGTTACTTACGATGCTGTTGCGGCTAAGCAGTATGACAAGATATTCGGAGATGAAGCATACGGCGCGCTCCTTCATTGTCTGTGGAACCCACACGCAGCCGTTCTCGGCCACGCCTATTTCGCCCTGCACGATGCCTACGTCGGTGCCGTTAAGCTCCTGCGCCGAGCCTGCGGTGTCGGGATTGCGCTGCGCTATGGTTATTCCCGGCACGTTGCTGGCGAAGACCTTTGCCGCAGGGTACGCCTTCCCTATGGCCTCGTTTACGTCTGCGCCGCGCTCAAGCGTCACCACGTCGCCGCCAACGGCCTTGCTCATGGCGACGAACTGGGCTACGGGGTCGGCGTATTCGACGCCCTTCAGCGCGTCAAGGTCGGGCATGTCGTACTGCTCCTTGACGTTCATGTTGCGCCTGTATGTTGACAGTATTTCTTCCTTTGTGCTCATTGCTTCTCCTTTTTACTGTTGTTTTTCAGCATGTCTTTTGCTATCTCATGGAACGGCTGCTTGCTGAACACGGGCATTTCGTGGCCGTAGCCCCAGCCGTTCAGCTTGTTGTACATCAGCGCGCGCGGCATGTGGTTGGCCAACGGGGCGAACTTCAGCGCGGTGTTGTACATCAGAGGATGGTTGAACAGATACTTCATGCCCACCGACATGGCCTTCTTCACGGGGTCGGCCTTGCCTATTGAGTCAAGCCCTTGCCGCCAACGGTATATTTGTTCGGAAAGGTTTACCTTTACGGGGCACACGTTGTCGCACGAGCAACACAGCGTGCAGGCGCTCACGTTGTCGGCATAGCGCACCTTGTCTTTCAGCATTCCGAGGTTTATTCCGATAGGTCCGGGTATAAAGTAAGTGTACGAGTAGCCTCCGCTTCGGCGGTAAACGGGGCACGTGTTCATGCACGAGCCGCAGCGTATGCACTTCAGCGTCTCCCAATGTTCGGGCTGGCTGATGATGCTTGTGCGGCCGTTGTCCACGAGCACGATGTGCATCTCTGCGCCCGGCCGCGCCTTGCGGAAGTGCGACGTGAACGATGTAGTAGGCTGACCCGTGGCCGCCCGGCACAGCAGACGTTGGAACACGGCCAGCGAACGGTAGTCGGGCACAACCTTCTCCAAGCCCATCGCCACGATGTGAAGCCGCGGCATGGAGGTTGACATGTCGGCGTTTCCCTCGTTGGTACATACCACTACGTCGCCAGTTTCGGCCACTCCGAAGTTGGCGCCGGTCATGCCAGCGTCGGCAGTCATGAACTCGTTGCGCAGGCTGAGGCGTGCCTGGTAGGTAAGATAGGTCGGGTCGTAGTTGCCCTTCTCGCTCCCCAGCTTCTCTTCGAAGAGGCGTCCCACCTCCTCCTGCTTTATGTGTACCGCAGGCACTACTATGTGGCAGGGCTGCTTGTGCATCAGTTGCAGTATGCGTTCGCCGAGGTCTGTCTCCACCACGTCTATGCCGTGGCTTTCAAGGTAAGGGTTCATGCCGCACTCCTCGGTCAGCATCGACTTGCTCTTTACCATCTTCTTTACGTCGTGCTGGCGTAGTATTGACAGCACGGTGGAGTTGAACTCCGCCGCGTCTTTCGCCCAATGCACGTGTACGCCGTTGCGTTCTGCGTTGTCGGCGAACTGCTCCAGGTAGCGGTCAAGATGCGTTACGGTGTGCCGCTTGATGGCGCTGGCCGCGTCGCGCAGCTGCTCCCATTCGTCAAGTCCGTGCGCCATGTCGTCGCGCTTGGCGCGAAGCGACCAGAAAGTGTCGTTGTGCCAACGTGCGTCCTTGTTGGTTTCCTGGAAGCGTTGTGCCGCTTTTGAATGTAGTGTGCTCATAGTCCTGCCGCTAATATTTGTACAACGTGGATGAATTTTATGTCTTTCTTCTGCCTGCGGGCCACGCCTTCGAGGTGCATCAGGCACGAACTGTCAGGCCCGGTGACGTATTCCGCGCCCGTGGCGATGTGCCTTTCCAGCTTGTCGATGCCCATTCGTGTTGACACGGCAGGCTCTTCGATGGAGAACATGCCGCCGAAGCCGCAGCATTCGTCTACGCGTTCAGGCTCGACGACGGTTATGCCTTCGACGAGAGATAGCAAGTCCTTTATTTTATTGAACTTGGGTATGTTGCGTTCCGATGGCGATGAGAGGCCGAGCTCGCGCACACCATGGCACGAGTTGTGCAGGCTCACCTTGTGGGGAAACTTTCCCGGCAGCGACGTTACGCGCAGCACGTCGTGCAGGAACTCGCATATGTCCATGGTCTTCTCGGCCGTTTCGCACCGTCGCTTGCCCTTCATCAGGCGCGGATAATTGAGCCTTATGAAGGCGGCGCAGCTTGCCGAAGGAGCCACTACGTAGTCGAACTCCTTGAACATGTCGTCGTAACGCTCGGCCAGGGGCACGGCTTTCCGCTCGAAACCGGCGTTTGCCATGGGCTGACCGCAGCACGTCTGGTTCATGGGGTAGGTCACGTCTACCTGCAAATGCTTGAGAAGCTTATATGCCGCGACGCCCACTTCGGGGTAAAGGGCATCGACGTAGCATGGTATGAAAAGTCCTATCTTCATCTTGTTCACAATGTATTGTACGCCGGCAACCGGCGTTTTACCATTCGCAAAAGTACAAAAAAACGCAAAAAGGCAACGCCTTTCCGCGTGAAATATTCATGTTTTTTCTGTCATACGATTGCCGTCGGCGTAACTGCCTGTCATCCAGCGCATTATAAAAGGCCGTCTTTTAGCGTGTAAAAGACGGCCTTTTAGGGGACGAAAGACGGCCTTTCGCAATGCGAAAGATGGCCTTTGGCGTTCATCCTCAGTTCAGGTGTATATGATTACTGTATCTTCTTTTGTCTTTGCGATTGCATTTCATGCACACATCCTATTTTAATCCTGGCGGTCGGTAGCCGTCATTCCGCGCTCCGACGCGGAATCCAGAAAACACAAAGGGCGTAAAAAGGTGTAGGCTGCATACACTGGATTCCGCGTCGGAGCGCGGAATGACGGCTACCGACCGCCAGGATTAAAATAGGATGTAAAAGTCTAATACGCTTACCTGCCATACACTCGAACTGCTGATGAACCGCCTTTGGTGATTTACTTGCTCGCCGCTTCGCGGTATTTCTGCAAGAGCCAGGCTTTCTGCTCCCCGATGGTCATGTTGCTGTTGTCAAGCTCCAGCGCGTCGTCGGCGCGCCGCAGGGGGTCAACGGCGCGGTGGGAGTCGATGTAGTCGCGCTCCTGCACGTTCTTCAAAATGCTGTCAAAGTCGGCCTCCATGCCCTTGGCCTTCAGCTCGTCGTAACGCCTTTGTGCGCGCACTTCCGCCGATGCGGTGACAAACACCTTGAGTTCGGCGTCGGGGAAAACGGCCGTTCCGATGTCTCTTCCGTCCATCACGATGCCCTTCTCGCGCCCCATGGCCTGCTGCTGCGCCACGAGCGCGCGCCTTACGAAGGGAAGGGCGGCCACCGGGCTGACGTGGGCGGACACCTCCATCGAGCGTATTTCCTGCTCAACACATTCCCCGTTGAGGTACGTGTCGGGGCGGCCCGTCGCAGGGTTGAGCCTGAACGATATGCCTATGTTGCCCATGCAGGCCTCCAGTTCGGCCTCCTTTATTGTGCCGTCGGGGCGGAACAGGCCGCCGCGCAGGGCGTAGAGCGTCACCGCGCGGTACATTGCGCCGGTGTCAACGTAGATGTATCCGATTTCGCGTGCAAGGTCTTTGGCCATCGTGCTCTTGCCGCACGACGAGTAACCGTCTATGGCCACTATGATTTTCTTCATTCTTTTATATTTGAAAATAAGGTTTCTTACAGGCTGTAAGTAGCGTTTATGATGATTGAGTTGGACGATACGTGGTACTTTCCGTAGGCCAGTTGCAGCTTGAAACGTTCAAGCTGGAGGCCCGCTCCGAGCGAAAGTCCGGCCATGTGGGTGCTTTCCTCGTCGGTGCCTTTCAGCGTTTTCATCTCGTCGGCGCGGCGGAAGTTGTAGCCTGCGGCCACGTATATCTGTTGCGAGAAGAGTATGTCAACGCCTGCTACAAGGTGGTTGATGAAGCCGTAGTCCCAGTGGTTCAGGTCAACCAGCGTTGCCGAGAGGCGGAAAGGCAGGGCGGCGAAACGCTTGCTTGCGCCGAGCTGCACGTCGAGCGGCATCTTCTCGTACTCGTTGTCGTAGGCTTTCAGCTGGCCGCCGAGGTTTTTCGCCACGAGCGAGAGCGACCATTCGTGCTCCGGGTCGTAATAGTTGAGGCCGAGGTCTATGCCCACCGCCCACGACGAATAGCTGCCGATGTAAGAGTTTATGACCTTGGCCGTTATGCCTCCGGCGAGCTTTTGGCCGAGCATATAGCTGAAAACGCCGCTCAGGGCGATGTCCTTCGCCGAAAATTCGCCCGTCTGCACGTTGTTCATGTCTACCTCCTTCATCGTTCCGTAGTCCATGTACTGCGCCATGACGGCCACCGACGCCTTGTCTTTCAGCACCTTGGTGAACGACGCGCTGGCCGTTTTCGCCCCAGCCATGTATGTCATGAAGTTTAGGTTTATGCTCTTGTCGCTGACCGACGAGAGCAGTGCCGGGTTGTTGAACATGAGCGTGGGGTCGTCTTCTATTATGGTGATGTTGTCTCCGCCGAGTGCCGCGGCGTGGGCGCTGACGGGCAGACGCAGGAAGTTATACGCCGTCTGGCTGTCCTGTGCGTAAGCTACGGCGGCGAGAAACGCCAGCAAAAGCGTGAAAAAAGTTTTTTTCATCCAAATCAGTTAATTTTGGCGCAAAGTTACATCTTTTTCAAATACAAGAGTTACTTTTGCATAATGAAAACGTATTGTCTTGCGCACGGGGTTACCATAATAACGCAAAAAACGGCTTATTAGTATAACCTGTTAATGCCAAGGCGGTAATTTCTCGTTGTTGTTTGTGGACGTAAGGAATACATATCGTGCCGATTCGGACAGCCGCAGGGTGTCGGGCTTCCTCTTGGGGCTTGTGGTTGCGCTGTCGTTGTTTCTCGTCGCGCTTGAGTTTACGGTGCAAGGCGGCATGCCGGAGGCCGATGAAGACTTGCTCGACGACGTTTCGCAGGACATCGAGATGATGCCCGCCATGCAGCGTGACGACATGGTTGCCGCCGCTCCGAGCGGCAGGCAGGCCGCCGTTTCGGACAAAATCAATGTTGTGGACAAGCCTGTCGAGAACGAGGCGGCGGGCAATCCGCTTTCAGACAAGGCTGCGCTGAAGAAGCTTTTGGGCGTAGGTTTCGGCGACATTGCCGCCGTTTCGGATGTCACCTTGCAGCCTACAACCGTTGACGGGGACGCTGACAATCCTCTGAATTTCCAGGTGGTGGAGCGTCTGCCGGAGTTCCCCGGTGGCATGTCGGCCTTCGTGCAGTGGCTTACAAAGCACCTTAAGTACCCTTTGGCGGCGCAGCGCGCAAAGCGGCAGGGCACGGTTTTGGTGTCGTTCATAGTCAACAAGGACGGCACTATAGCCGACCGCAAGGTGGTAAAGTCGGCCAGTCCCGAGCTTGACCGTGAGGCTTTGCGTGTGCTTAGGCTGATGCCGAAATGGAAACCGGGCGAAGACCACGGGCAGCCTTGCCGCACGTATGTCTGCATTCCGGTAGTTTTCAAATTGTAACAGAAGTATAACCAGCATTTGCATAAACCTTAATTACTATGTTGACAGCTGACGAAATCCTTGCAAAATTCAACGATTATCTTGACGGCCTGCCGTATGACCGCGAGCCGAGGGGCCTTTACGAGCCGGTGAAATACGTCTTGTCGATGGGCGGCAAGCGCATTCGCCCGTCGCTTATGCTCATGGCTTACAATATGTATAAGGACGACCCGGAGAGCATCTTGCCGTCGGCGTGCGCCATTGAGACGTACCATAACTATACGTTATTGCACGATGACCTGATGGACAACGCCGGAATGAGGCGCGGAAAGCAGACCGTCCACGTGAAGTGGAACGCCAATACGGCCATCCTTTCGGGTGACAGCATGCTTGTATTGGCATATAATCATTTCCTGAAATGCCGTCCGGACAAGTTGAAACCAGTGCTCGACCTCTTCACGGAGACGGCTCTCGAAATAGGCGAAGGCCAGCAGTATGACATGGATTTCGAGACACGTACAGACGTGACGGAAGCCGAATACATAGAAATGATACGCCTCAAGACGAGCGTCTTGCTTGCATGTGCGCTGAAAACAGGCGCGCTCTTGGCCGACGCACCTGACGAGGATGCCGACAATTTGTACAAGTTTGGCGAGCAGATGGGGCTTGCATTCCAATTGCAGGACGACTATCTTGACGTTTACGGAGACCCGTCGGTGTTTGGAAAGACCGTGGGCGGCGACATACTTTGCAACAAAAAGACATACATGCTCATCAATGCTTTCAACCGTGCTGACGATGCACAGCGCGCCGAACTGACGCGGTGGGTGACGGCAAAGGACTTCGACCCGAAGGAGAAAATAGCCGCAGTGACCGCCATTTACGATAAAGTAGGGATAAGGAAAGTGGCCGAAGAGAAAATAGAATACTACTTCGAGCAGAGCCGCAAGTATCTTGCAAAGGTCAATCTGCCTGACGAACGCAAGGCCGTGCTTGCCGCTTATACAGACAAGATGATGACACGTAAAAACTGATTTAATTCATAATTCATAATGCACAATGCATAATTATTCAATTGGAGTTTTCATTACGCATGTGAATTATGAATTGTGAATTATGTATTGACAAATGCCTTACCGTAGACTTCCAAAGACTGACGCGGCGCGTCTCCGCGCGCTGAAAACGGTGCTCGACAGCAACGAGTTGTACACCGTGCGCAACCGTTTTGTAGACTGGCAGACCATAAACCGTGCCCAGCCGGCATACGACAGGCTTCTGACTGCCGCCGAGCAGTACCGCCTTACGTACTCGGCGCAGCTTCGCGGCGTGGGGAAAATCGACAAGCTGCAGCGCAACGCCACGATGTACGTCAGCCATTTCCTGCAAGTATTGATGATGGCCGTTGAGCGTGGGGAAATCAAGAGGCCGTTGCTTAAACTCTACGGTCTGGACGAAGACTCTACGGCATTGCCCAACATGAAGAGCGCAAGCGCGTTAATCCGCTGGGGAAGGCAGGCCGTCGAGGGCGAGAAAGCCCGCGTGAAGCAGGGCGGAAGGCCGATTTACAACCCCACGGTAGGCATGGTTAGCACGCATGTTGACATTTTCAACGACTGCTATCAGCAGCAGAAACGCCTGAAGGACAACACCTCGCGCGCCCTTGAAAGCCTGAAACGCATACGCCCGGAGGTTGACGAAGTGATACTGGAGCTGTGGAACCAAATCGAGGCTCACTTCAAGGACGAGCCTGTGGAGACGCGTTTCGACATGTGCAGGAAGTTCGGCGTGGTGTATTATTACCGTAAGAATGAAGTTAAAGTAGTAAAGGAGAAAGGAGGGAAGGAGTAAGTAGATATGCACAATAACATTGATGCGGATATTTTCAAAACATACCTACTTACTCCTTCTCTCCTTACTCTTTCTCTCCAAAAAGTCAAACAATGAATTTCATCGACACACATACTCATCTTGACGGCGAGGAGTTTGCCCTTGACCGTGACGAAGTTGTGGCCCGCGCGAAGGCCGCAGGTGTAAGCAAAATATTCATTCCGGCAATCAATCTGTCGTCGGTTGACACCGTGTTGGCTGCGTGCGCCCGTTATCCGGGCGTCGCCTATCCCATGCTCGGCCTCCATCCGGAGGACGTAAAGGCTGACTGGCGCGACGTTTTGTCGCAAATGAAGGCGCGGCTCGACGCGCCGGAGTATCCGTTCATAGCCATTGGCGAGGTAGGATTGGATTATTATTGGAGCCGTGAGTTCGAGAAAGAGCAGCTTGAAGCGTTAGAGGAACAGGTGCGCTGGTCGGTGGAGACACGCCTGCCGCTGATGCTCCATTGCCGCAAGGCGCAGAACGAGATGGTCGGTTTGCTGCGGAAATACAAGAAAGACCTGCCCGGCGGAGTGTTCCATTGCTTCACGGGAAACGATAAAGAGGCCGCCGAGCTGTTACAGTTTGACAACTTCGTGCTCGGCATAGGCGGCGTGCTTACGTTCAAGAAGTCGCACCTGCCCGAGGTGCTGCCTGCCGCCGTGCCGCTCGAACGCATCGTCATCGAGACCGACTCGCCCTACATGGCTCCCGTGCCGATGCGCGGCAAGCGCAACGAGAGCGCCTTCGCGCTGTACGTGTTGAAGCGTCTTGCCGAGTGTTACGGCGTGAGCGAGGACGAGGTGGCCGCCACGACCAACGCCAACGCCGTCCGTGTGTTCGGCATCGGGGCGTAGCTTTGTAAGTGCCTGATTGTCAGATATGTTGCAAAAGGCCGTCTTTCGCATGACGAAAGACGGCCTTTTAGCGTGCGAAAGACGGCCTTTCAGAATGTAAAATACCGCCTTTTGAAAAACAGTAGGCGGCAAAGTGCCATCTCATATGATTTTTAACGGAAAGTGAAATAAACAGACCAAGGCGGCGTTATATCTTAGTAAGCCGCAGGCTTTGCCTGCCGTAATGCGGCAAAATAACGTAAGATAAAAAACATATTGCAATGAAATATTCCGCAGGAACCGTCATAGACCTACCCAAGATGTTCGACCCACGCGGCAACCTTACCGTAGCCGAGCAGTTCAAGAATGTGCCTTTCGGCATAAAGCGCGTGTATTGGGTCTACGACGTACCGGGCGGTGAGAGCCGCGGCGGCCACGCCCACAAGGAGTGCAAGGAGTTCATCATAGCCGTAAGCGGCAGCTTCCACGTAACGCTGGACGACGGGACGGACAAGAAGTCGTACCTGCTCAACCACCCATACCAGGGACTCCTTGTCGATACAGGCGTATGGCGCACGCTTGACGACTTCTCGTCGGGGGCGGTGTGCCTTGTGCTTGCGTCAGAGCTTTACGAAGAAAGCGACTACATACGTGATTATGCCGAGTTCTTAGACTATTTGAAATGTTCGAGATAACGAGATATTCAAGCGGCAGGAAGGCCGAGTGGGACGACTTCATAAACCGCTCGAAGAACGGCACGTTCCTGTTCCGTCGCGATTACATGGACTACCACAGCGGCCGCTTCAGCGACCATTCGCTCATGTTCTACCTCAAAGGCAGGCTGTGTGCGGTGCTTCCTGCAAATGTTGTCGGCGGCACGTTGTATTCCCATCAGGGGCTTACCTATGGCGGACTTGTCATGGGAAGAGACGCTAAGGCCGCCCATGTGTGCGCACTTTTCGGTGAATTGAACGGCTATTTGCGTGCGCATGGCATAAGGAAAGTGGTCTACAAGGCCGTGCCTTGGATTTATTCACGTTACGCTTCGGAAGAAGACTTGTACGCCATCGTCAACGTATGCGGCGCAAGGCTTGCCGCACGCGACATCTCCTCAACCGTGTTCCTTGACGACAGGATAAGGTTCGGCGAGTTGCGCCGCCGCTGCCTGAAGAAGGCTTTGCGTGCAGGCGTTACGGTAATGCGGAGCGATGACGTGGCAGCCTTTTGGCAGATACTCGACAGCAATCTTGAAAGCAAGTACGGGGTTGCCCCTGTCCATTCGCTTGAAGAGCTGCAACTGCTGATGGGACGCTTTCCCGACAATATACTTCTTTATATGTCTTATCTTGGCGACGAGCCTTTGGGAGGCACTGTTGTTTACCTTAACGGAGACACTGTTCATACGCAATACATATCCGCATCACCCGAAGGCAAACGCCTCGGGGCGTTGGACGCTCTTTTCGGCGAGCTTATTTGCAATGTGTACGGCGGTTACAGGTATTTCGACTTCGGACGTTCCACCGAGCGCGGAGGCGCATATCTCAATGAAGCCCTTATCTTCCAGAAGGAAGGTTTCGGCGGACGCGGCGTGTGCTATGACACGTATGAGTGGGAGATATAAGTTGATTGGGGAGTTAAAGAATTCAGAGAAGTTATAGAAGTTAAAGCCATTTCCATAATAAATCGGCTTTACTGACATACTTTCCGAATATTTTTGACTTCTTGATAAAACATAAAACAGCATTTGGCTTTAACTTCCATAACTTCTCTGAATTCTTTAACTTCTACCATAACAATGATAAATTATCTTGAGTTACGCAAGGTTACGGCGATGCACTCCGCCGAAATCAGCGACGCGGTGAGGCGCGTGGTCGAGGGTGGATGGTATCTGCAAGGCGAGGAGACACGCCTCTTCGAGCGGGAATATGCCGCATACATAGGTACGGAGCATTGTGTAGGCTGTGGCAATGGGCTTGACGCGCTCACGCTGATATTTAGGGCTTACATGGAGACGGGCGCGATGCGGCCGGGCGACGAGGTGATAGTGCCTGCCAATACGTACATCGCCAGCATACTCGCCATTACCGAAAACGGTCTCCGTCCCGTGTTGGTGGAGCCGCGCCTGGATACTTTCCAGATAGACGACAGTCTTGTAGAGCAGGCTGTCACGCCGCGTACAAAAGCTGTCATGATAGTCCATCTGTATGGCCGATGCGCATATACGGAGAAGCTTGGGGACATATGCAGGCGGCACGGGCTTAAGCTAATCGAGGACAACGCGCAGGCTCACGGCTGCATGTTCGGCGGCAAGCGCACGGGCTGCCTTGGCGACGCGGCCGGGCACAGCTTCTATCCGGGCAAGAATCTCGGTGCGCTCGGCGACGCCGGAGCCGTGACTACGGACGACGGCGAGCTGGCGCAGACGGTGCGCGCGCTGGGCAACTACGGGTCGAGCCGCAAGTATGTGTTCGACATGAAGGGGCGTAACAGCCGCCTGGACGAGTTGCAGGCCGCCGTGCTGCGCGTCAAGCTGAAGTATCTTGACGGTGACAACGCCGCGCGCAGGCGCATCGCCATGCGTTATATAAGCGGAATACACAACCCTGAACTGTCATTGCCGGGTGAAGCGTTCTGCATGAACAGCGTGCACCATATTTTCCCCGTGCTTTGCAAAAGGCGCGACGAGCTGCAACGTTACTTGGCCGACGGTGGTGTAATGACCATGATTCACTACCCGATACCGCCACACAGGCAGCACTGTTATACAGAGCTTGGCGTGCTTAATCTGCCTGTCACCGAGCGCATCCACCGTGAGGAGCTGAGCATTCCGCTGAACCAGACCATGCAGGAAGAGGAGGTTGACAAGGTGATAAGTTTGTTAAACGGTTTCAACTGACGGCCTTTCACGTTGTAAAAGGCCGTCAATCGAACAGCAAAAGGCCGTCTTTCATCATGTGAAAGACGGCCTTTTGCATGATGCCTGATTATCAGGTAGTTATGTTCCGGGCTGAAATCCGCTGACAACGATACAACCTGCCGGACGCAAATGGGGCTGACCGTTGTTGCATAGGGCTTTAAATCACGTACACACGGTCAATCAACCGACATTTTATTTGATAACTTTAAAATAATTATTAACTTTGCACTTTGTTGCATGACCTTTGCAATACAAGCATATACAAATATCTTGCATGACGCTGCCGGAAGACTTTATCAAGCAGACGAAAGCCGCCCTTGGCGACGGGCTGTGGAAAACCCTGGAGCAGGGGCTTGCCGCCGAGCCGCCCGTGAGCATAAGGCTGAACCCTTGGAAATGCCAAGACAGGGGCTTTGAAGTGGCCGGATGCACGGGCTGTGTGCCTTGGTGCAAGGACGGGTTGTATCTTGAGGCGCGGCCAAATTTCACGTTCGACCCGATGCTTCACGCCGGGATGTATTACGTGCAGGAGGCATCGTCGATGTTTCTCGACCGCGTGCTGCGCCAGTATGCCGCCGGTGGGCCTGTGAGGATGCTCGACCTGTGCGCCGCTCCGGGAGGAAAGTCTACCGTGGCGCGCGCCGCCCTGGCTGAAGGCAGCCTGCTTGTTAGCAACGAGCCGGTGCGCCAGCGTGCGCAGGTGTTGGCCGAAAACGTGCAGAAGCAGGGCCATCCTGACACGATAGTGACAAACAATTATCCGCAGGACTTCCGCCGCAGCGGCCTCCAGTTCGACGTTGTGCTGGCCGACGTGCCGTGTTCTGGCGAGGGAATGTTCCGCAAAGACCAGGCCGCTATAGGCGAGTGGAGCTTGCAGAACGTGGAGAAGTGCTGGCGGTTGCAGCGCGAAATAGTGGCCGACGCATGGTGCTGCCTGCGCCCGGGAGGGCTGTTCGTCTATTCTACGTGTACCTTCAACACCAAGGAAGACGAGGAGAACGTAGCCTACATGTGCGAAGAGCTGGGCGCGGAGGTGCTCGCCGTTGACACGGATGGGCGTTGGGGCATCAAAGGTTCGGTGCTTCCTGGCTTCGACAAGTCCGTGTACCGTTTCCTTCCAGGACGCACGCAGGGCGAAGGTTTGTTCATGGCCGTGATGTGGAAGACGGGCGACGAGCCTGCCGGTGACGGCCGTGTGAAGGGCAGGAAGGCCGGGAAGGAGCGCAGGCAAGGGGGCGGCAGTGCTGTTGCTGATACTTGCAAGAAGTGGTTAAGGCAGCCTGACGGTTTTGAGATAGTCGTTGACGGCAATACTGTCACGGCTATACCACGCCTGTGGAAACCGTTTTATGATGCGGCGCGGAAAAGTCTCAAGGTCCTGTCAGCCGGCGTACCGCTCGGCGAAGTCAAGGGAAAAGATGTCATTCCGTCGCAAGCCCTTGCCCTGTCAATATGCCTTGACGCGTCGGCTTTCCCCAGTGTGGAGCTTGACTACGGCCAGGCTCTTTGCTATCTGCGCAAGGAGGCAGTGCCGTTGCCCTCTGATACGCCGCGCGGACATGTCCTCATGACGTATAGGGGCGTGCCGCTCGGTTTCGAGAAGAACATCGGCAACCGCGCCAACAATCTGTATCCGGCTGAATGGAAAATAAAAAGCTCGCACACGCCGGAGGGATGCAACGAAGTATTGAATTAAGAGTTAAAAATTAAGAGTTAAGAAAATATGCCATGCCTCTATTGGCTTATTCGGCCAATCGGGCTTATCCGGCCTGTTTTCCAGATAAATAATGGAATAATGAAACAATATCTCGACCTGCTCGACCGCATAATGACGGAAGGCGTTAAGAAGCACGACCGCACGGGAACGGGCACTATCAGCATCTTCGGAAACCAGATGCGGTTCAACCTTGAAGACGGTTTTCCGCTGCTTACGACGAAGAAACTGCATCTGAAATCAATCATCTACGAGCTGCTTTGGTTCTTGCGGGGCGACACGAATGTGAAGTATCTGCAAGAGCATGGCGTAAGCATTTGGGACGAATGGGCAGGGGAGGACGGCGAACTCGGCCCCGTTTACGGTCACCAGTGGCGCTCGTGGCCCGATTACGACGGCGGACATATAGACCAAATCAGGAATGTTGTGGAGCAAATCCGCCACAATCCCGACTCGCGCCGCATGATAGTGAGCGCGTGGAACGTGGCCGAAATCAACCAGATGCACCTGCCGCCGTGCCACTGTCTGTTCCAGTTCTACGTGGCTGACGGCCGCCTTAGCCTACAGCTTTACCAGCGCAGCGCCGACACTTTCCTCGGAGTGCCGTTCAACATAGCGTCTTACGCCTTGCTGCTGATGATGATGGCGCAGGTAACGGGGCTGAAGCCGGGCGACTTCATACATACAACGGGTGACACGCACCTGTACCTCAACCATCTTGAACAGGTCAAACTGCAGCTTACGCGTGAACCTCGTCAGCTGCCTACAATGACGCTCAACCCCGACGTAAAGGACATTTTCGACTTCAAATACGAAGACTTCAAGCTTGAGAACTATAACCCTTGGCCGCACATCAAGGCCGAAGTGAGTGTGTGATGAATTAAGAATTAAGAGTTGAGAATTAAGAAAATAACCAACAAAGCATGTTTCCTTAATTAGCTTAACGCTGACCTTCGGTTCTTGACTCTTAATTCTTAATCATCCGAAATAAAATAAACGAGAAAAGATGCGAATATCAATCATCGCCGCAGTGGCGCGCAACCGCGCCATAGGCAAGGATAACAAGTTGTTGTACTGGTTGCCAGACGACCTTAAACGCTTCAAGGCTTTGACTACCGGACACACCATAATAATGGGGCGGAGGACGTTCGAGTCGCTGCCGAAGGGCGCGCTTCCCAACCGCAGGAACATAGTATTGAGCCGCACCGTACACGATTTTCCCGGTTGCGATGTGTACACTTCGCTCGATGAAGCATTGAAGCACTGCTCTGAAGAGGAAGATATTTATATAATAGGCGGTGCTAATGTCTATGCGCAGGCTATCGACCGGGCCGACCGCCTCTGCCTTACCGAAATTGACGACACGCCCGACGGAGCCGACGCTTTCTTCCCGGAATACGGCGGTTGGCGCGAGACGTGGCGCGAAGAGCATGCCATCGACGAGAAGCACGCTTACCGCTTCGCCTTCGTTGACTATGCAAAAAGTTGACTACTGATAACTCACTGGCAGCCAGGCGTTTGCCTGCCGCCGTCCGAAAGGCCGTCTTTTGCCAAGTATTGAGCATATTGCGATTGGGCTGGCAGCAGCCGGCTATCTGCCACCAAGATGTTTCTTCACATTTTCCTTGAGGTTTCCTTTGCTGTAACCGCTCCACTGCGCGGTCATGGTTCCTTGCGGAGAAACCAGCACATAATGGGGAATGCCCCACACGCCATACTTCGCTGCTATACCGCTTCGCCCTTTCAGGTCGTTCAGGTTGTACCATGTCATACCATGCTTTGGCGACTCTTGCTTCCATATCTCCTTCGTATCGAGCGACAGGCTGAAAATAACGAGAGAGTCTTTGTAGGCTTCGGCCACCTCTTTCATCTCCGGAATGGCCTGCAAGCAAGGGCCGCAACCGATGCTCCAGAAGTCTAACAAAATGTATTTTCCTTTGAAGTCAGCCAAGTGATGAACACCTCCGTCGATGCCAAACAAGTCCCCGTCGGCGGTAGCCTCGCCCTTTGCAATTTCCTTCGGGGGATAAACCGTTATGCCTATTTCGCTCCCCGTCATCGTGTTCTTCCACTTGTCAGGCAACCGGTCATACAGTTCCCTTACGGCGTTCATGCCTTTTTCGTTGTCATAAGATTTCGCAAAGATGGCATTTCCGTTCAACTCTTCCATCCAAGCGTCGTCAACATCCATTCCGTCCATGACCGCAGTCTCGGCCATTATCACGCTGTCCACCGCCATGTACTTGTCTTTATTGAGACTGTCAAGCTCTGCCTTTACGGCGGCTTTGTCTTTATCAACCAACGTTCCGCTCCTCATCATTGAACGAAGAGCGTCAACATGAATGTCGATAAGCTGTATCCTGTCCCACCACTTACGCGCCGCCATGACGATTTTCTGCCTGGTCTGCTGTTCTGGAATGTCGCTCTCAACGTTCCAAGTGTATGCGAGCATGCCGTCGCCTGATATGTTTATATGGCTTCCGGGACGTACATAAACGTCAAGAATCATGCTTACGGTGTCACCCTTCATGGCAAACAGCGTCATCGGCTCCACTCCGTTGCCCGTTGTTTCACCGCTGAACCTGAATCTGTTATCGGTTATCGTGTCGCCGTCAACAGCTTTAAGGATGTCTCCTATGTTACGGAATAGCTGTACAAACGTGCCCTCCGGCACGTTCTTTATTGTCCCGTCAATTACATAAATGCCTTGTGCTTGCATCGCAATGGTAGCGAATACAAGCACAAGGCATGATAAAGACTTATGTATCACAGGTTTTATGATTTGTCAGATAATGATGCTTCACTCTGCCGCAACGTCCGTATCGTCTACCGGCATGTCAACAATCGGCAGCTGGCGGCTGAACGCCGAGTTGAACGAAATGATGGTTTCGCTGCGTGAGAGGCCAAGAGGCTGCAGGCGGTCGTGGATGATGTTGAGCAGATGATGGTTGTTTACGGCGTAGATTTTGATGAACATGTCATAGTCGCCGGTGGTGTAATGACACTCAACTACTTCAGGAATCTTCCTCAATTCGTCAACGACCTCGTCGAATTTCTCGGGATTTTTCAAGTTAAGTCCCATATAAGCGCAGGTCTCATAGCCTATTTTCTCAGGGTCGATGATGAACTTCGACCCTTTCAACACGCCCATGTTGTTCAACTTCTGTATGCGTTGATGGATGGCTGCACCGCTTACATTGCATGAACGAGCCACCTCCAAGAACGGTATCCTTGCGTCTTCGGCTATCAGCTTAAGGATTTTCTTGTCTAATGAATCTAAATTGTGATGTGCCATTTGTAATGTATTTTTTACTTTGATGTTAAATTAGAACTGACTGTTAAATGGCTTTACGCCAAATACATATTGCTTGTTGTACGGCACAAAGATACGATAAAATAATTGTTTTTGCAATGAATTGTAAGTAAAATTTCAATCTTATACTATAGATTAAAACTTTCTTTTATGAATAAGAATTATTTTCCGCCCTTTTGTGTGGCTGAATAATTAACCCTTAACGCTCCTGCGCGGCGCAGTGCCTGGCGCACATCCGACATTATTCCCATCTCCGTTTCGCGGTCGGCTTTTATTGAGACGCTCATCGCCTTGGCGTCTTCCGGCGACATGTGGCGGCGTTCCTCCGCCACATAGTCGGTCACGTCGTCAACGTCGGCATACTTGTCGTTCAGCTGTATGCGCGTGCCTTCGCCCACGGAGCGGCGCATGTCGTCGGCAGGGCGGCCTATATAAATATATGTAACGGCAGACTTCTTGACAAGGCGGGTAAGCTCCGTACCTTCAGGCACTCGGTATTTCACTTTCAATGTCACTTCCCTCATGTGCGTTACGGTGATGAAGAAGAAGAGGACGGTGAAAATCAGGTCGGGCAGGGCAGCCGTGTTAAGCATCGGCACCTCGCGCCTTTGGCGGCGGAAGAAGCTCATCTGCCACCTCCTTCCTCCGTTGTGGCAGGCGTTTCGGTGATGCGTTGCGGATAATAAGCTCTTACGGCGGCACGTTGTTCAGGCGTGCATGCGGCGTAGGCATGGCCGTATCGTTTTATTGCATAGCCGTTCCGCAATTCGTTGTAGGCCGCTACGATTTCGTTTTGCACTGTGAAATACGTTTCGTATGACGCCTTCCGGTCAATATCCAAGGCAATGACATGGTTGCGCCTGTCGGTCGCGTGGCTTACGAACGACATTACACGGCGGCGTATATCATCCTTGTCAATCGGCTTGCCGTCGGCCATCAGGCGGTTGTCTTCCGTGATAGTGAGCGACAAGACGTTGCCGCGCTCTACGTCGGCAGCCTCCTGCTGCGTCTCGTCCGCCATCGGCGGAAGCATGCGTTGCAGTCCCTTGTCAGCGTCCATGGACGTCATGATAAGGAAGAACACCAGCAAAATGAACGATATGTCGGCCGTTGACGTGGTGTTGAGTTGCGGCACTGTGCGCCTGTCGCGATGCAAAATCATTTTCTAATTCCCATCTTCCTGCAATATCCCGAAAGGCCGAATGCAACGCCGCAGACTGCTACCAGGAGCAGCACCAGCGACGTATTGATGAACATGTCGGTAGCTTTCAGCCAGAACACGTCGGTATATGCAACGCCGTTTACCTGTACAGGCTCTGCCGAACCGAGCAGAAACGTTGCCAAAAGGCTTGCTATGAGCAGCCCAGCCGTGCCCCATGCAATCTTTGCCGACGGTATGTTGTTGGCCTTTCCCTGCGCCTTGTCCCTCGCCTTGAGGCTTATTGCTATGGCTGTTACGGCGAGTATGGCGGCAAGGAGTACGAGCACGTAGATGAACACGAGCACAAAGTCGGTCAGCCGGGGCGCGTTGAACTCTGGGTTGTCCTCGAATGGCACGTCGTAACCTATCAGGAAGAACGCCACGAAGACAACAACCGTCAGCGCGACGAGCACGTAAAGTACGCGCGTAGACACCTGTTCGGCCGTCAGTCCGCTTAGTACGTTATGCCGTGTCTTCATCATCGTGTCAGCTTGTATTTCATTATTATGTCAAGAAGCGTGATGGCCGACTCCTCCATCTGGCTCGTAATGTGCTCTATTTTGGACAGGATGTAGTTGTAGAACACCTGAAGAATGAGCGCGGCAATCAGTCCGAAGATGGTTGTTATGAGGGCCACCTTCATGCCGGCGGCCACGATTGTAGGACTTATGTCGCCAGCTTGCTGAATTTGCTCGAAGGCCATAACCATGCCTATTACCGTGCCGAGGAAACCCAGCGACGGTGCCATGGCGATGAACAGCGTTATCCATGAGCAGCCCTTCTCAAGGTTGGCGGCCTGCACCGCGCCGTAAGACGTTATGCTGCGCTCGATGTCTTCCATCGACTCGTCTATGCGCGTAAGCCCCTGGTAGCAGATAGATGCCACCGGGCCGCGCGTTTCGCGGCACACCGTTTTCGCCCCCTCGACGTCGCCCTGCATTATTTGCGTCTCAAGGTCGGCCATCAGCCGCTTGGCGTTTATTTCCGAAAGGGTGAGGTATATGATGCGCTCTATGCAGAAAGCCAGGCCGAGCACCAGCGCCAAAGCAACGAAAGACATGAAGCCCGCGCTGCCCTCGATGTATTTGGTCTTCAGCATCTTGTGGAAGCCTACCGTCTCGACTGGAACCATTACCGAGTCAGGAGCTTCGGCGTAGTCCAGCCCCAGCGTGTCGCCAGCCAGTCCGCTTGCCGCCGAGTCGGCCTCGGCCGTCATTGCGCTGTCAGCCACCGACGCGGCCACGGGCTTTTGCTGTCCGCCATTTTGGGCGCTGGCGTAATGGCATTGGGAAAAAACAAGGAGTGTGATTATCGCAATCTTTGCAATCAGATTGTCCATATCTAAAGGATTAAAAACATTATTTTTGCTGTTCAGTTAGAGTTTAACATTGCAAAGGTAATAAAAGTTTCTTTTGCGGATATAAGAATTTAGATTTTTTATTATTCTGTTGTCAAAGGATGAAACAGTCACAGGCGGATTGACAAACAATGCAGAATTATTACCGCAAAATACGTAATAATTAAACGAAACACGGATTAGAAATATTTAAAATCTTTGCATCTATAAGATTTTCAACCTATCTTTGCAGTATGAAAAAGGATGAACGTAACAATACAATATTGTCAGAAACGGGCAAGTTCTTCATAGACATATCAAAACTTGTCTTTGGAGGAGTTATTCTTGCAAGCATAATGAAATATGAAGTATTAATCCGACATTGCTTTTAGGCATTGGCTGCGTAGCTGTTGTTTGCAGTTTTATTACCGGTCTCGTCCTGATTGCAATGTCAAAAAAGTAAAAGGAGGACTATATGGCACTTTTAGTATTATTCGGAGCAGTAGGAGTCGTTGCCTTGATAGTAGGCATTTGGGCTTTTATCCAGTTGCGGAAAGAGTCCAAGACGGCACATTGATTTTGTCCGTTTGATGTTTTAGACAATAAAAGCAGGCTTTCTTAGCCTGCTTTTTTGTTGCCGTTTATGCGTCATAAATACATGAATGTCATTGTCATAAGACATCTGTATGTATTGCTTTTGCACTTGCGGAGAGAGGGGGATTCGAACCCCCGTGCCAGTTTTGCCGGCTACACGCTTTCCAGGCGTGCCTCTTAAGCCACTCGAGCATCTCTCCTTGAGCCTATTGACGGGCTCTTGGCTTACGGACTGCAAAATTATCTTATTTCCCGTTATTTCACGAATAAAATAGCATCTTTTTTGCTTTGGCGTGTCATTTTTCCGTTTTTTCACACTCTGTTGGCGGCCTTCCGCCGCCCGTCAGGCGTGGCTGCGGCGGTAGTCTGACGGCGAAAGGCCGGTGTGTTTCTGCACGTAGCGGCTGAAGTAGGACAGCGATGAGAAGTTCATTCGTGCCGCGATGTCGGCCAGGGTGACGCTCTTGTCGAGCAGCAGGCGCGTCACTTCGTTCACCGTGAAGCGGTCGAGCCAGTAGGAGGCAGGCCTGCCGCTCGCCTTGCGGCATATTTCCGAAAGGTAGTGGGGCGTAACGCAGAGGTGCGAGGCGTAATAGGCGAGGTCGCGGTGGGCGATGTATTCGCCGCCGTAGAGCATCCCGATGAACCGCCGCAGCAGGCTCTGCGCCCGCTCGGGCACGTCGTCCCAACGCCTGCCGCGTGCGTGTATGTCGTACAGGTCGAGCACGTGGGCCATGAGCAGATGGCCCAGCATCTCGTCGCGGAACAGGTGGGCCGCGCTCCCGGCCATGCGCCGCCGCAGGGTCTCCATAGCCTCGCGGCATGTGCGGAAGTCGTCCTCTGTGAGGCGCATCACTGGGTTTTGCAGCAGCGATAGGTGTCCTATGATGCCGTAATTGCTGCGCAGGGCCAGCGAGGCGACAAAACTCTCGCTTAGGCTCATTACTGTTGCCTCTGCGTCGGGCGACTCGGTGAAGGCCGTGGCGAGTGCGGCGTCGGGCAGGATAACGTAGTCTCTCGCGGCGATGTTATATCTCACGTCGTGCAGCATGAAGCTCATGCCGCCGCCGAGGCACAGTATGTGCAACACGCGCCCCGGCGCATCGGCGAGGCCGAAGCCCGTAACCCTGTCGGCGAATACAATCCCCGTAGTGGCGTCTTCTCCTTTTTTGTAAAATGCGTTCTGCTTGTCTTCCATGCTTTTTCGGTTGAAATAAATGCCCGTTTGCCGTGCTTTGTCGGGTGTAATATAACTTATTGACAATCAGTATGTTGCAATTCGTTTTGCAAAAGACCGCCAATGAGGCCGCCAAATGCCGTCTTTGACCGTGCTAAAGACGGTCTTTGGCACGGCTGAAGACCGTCTTTCTTCGGCCGTTTTGCCGTCAACGGCTGTGCGGCTGCTTGTCGTCAGCCATTCCATCGGCCATAGAACGTGTGCAAAAATAGTGAAAAATCCACGAAAAGTGAAAATGTCTCCACGAATTTCATAACATCTTTTGCCGCTCCAAGGCGTATCTTTGCAAACGAAACCAAAGGACATGCAATATGAAAGAAGTAAGACTTAACAACGGCGTTATGATGCCGGCGGTGGGCTTCGGGGTGTACCAAATACCCGTGGAGGACACCGAGCGTAGCGTAAGCGACGCATTGGAGGTGGGCTACCGCATGCTCGACACCGCTTCGTCGTATTTCAACGAGCGGCAGGTGGGCGACGCCCTGCGCCGCAGCGGACTGAAGCGCGAGCAGGTGTTTGTCACCACAAAGCTGTGGGTGCAGGACTATGAGTATGACGACGCGCTGCGCGCCTTCGACCTGTCGATGAAGAACCTCGGTCTCGATTACCTCGACCTGTACCTGCTGCACAAGCCTTACGGCAACTACTACGCCGCGTGGCGCGCCGTGGAGAGGCTGTACAAGGAGGGGTGCATCAGGGCGATAGGCGTTACGAGCTTCTCAAGCGAACGCCTGCAAGACCTCTTCCTGCACAACGAGGTGAAGCCGATGGTCAACCAAATAGAGACCAACCCGCTCTTCCAACAGCGCGAGGCCAACGCCTTCATGCGGCAGGAGGGCATACAGCACGAGGCATGGGCACCCTTCGCCGAGGGCAGGCGCGACATCTTCAACAACCCTACCGTCAAGGCCATTGCCGGCCGCCACGGCAAGACCACGGCGCAGGTGATGCTCCGTTGGCTCAACCAGCGTGGCGTGGTGGTTATCCCCAAGAGCATAAGCAAGGCGCGCATGGCCGAGAACCTTGACATCTTCGACTTCACGCTTGACGACGAGGAGATGCGCCGCATGACCGTTTTAGACACGGGAAAGAGCCCCATCTATGACGACCAAGACCTGCAAACAACAAGATATATAGGCACCCATAAAATACACGGATAATGAAAACAGTGACACTGAACAACGGCGTCGAGATGCCCATGGTGGGCTACGGCGTATGGCAAATCAAGCCGGAGGAATGCGAACATTACGTAACCGAGGCCATAAACGCCGGCTACCGCTCTATCGACACGGCGCAAGCCTACTATAACGAGGAGGGCGTAGGCCGTGCGATAAGCAAGTGCGGAGTGCCGCGCGGAGAGCTTTTCATCACCACGAAAGTGTGGCTCACCAACGCTGGCGATGACCGCGCGGCGCGCAGCATCGACGAGTCGCTGCGCAAGTTGCGCACAGACTACGTAGACCTTCTGCTTATCCACCAGCCCTTCGGCGACTACTACGGCACTTACCGTGCCATGGAGGCGGCCCTGAAGGCAGGCAAGGTGAGGGCAATAGGCCTTAGCAACTTCTACGACTCGCGCTTCGTAGACCTGGCGGAGAACGTGGACGTGAAGCCTGCCGTGGTGCAATTGGAGACCCACGTGTTTTCGCAGCAGCGCGGTATGCGCCGACTTTGCGAGGCTTACGGCACTAAGGTAATGGCATGGAGCCCGCTGGCGCGTGGCATGAACAACCTCTTCGGCAACGCTACTTTGCAGCAGATAGCCTCCGTGCACGGCAAGGACATAGCCCAGGTGTGCCTGAAATTCCTCACGGATGAGGGCATAATAGTAATTCCACAGTCTACAAAGCCGGAGCGCATCAGGAGCAACCGCGAGATAGACGACTTCGAATTGACAGCTGACGAGCGCGAGGCCATACGTGGGTTGGACACTGGCAAGCCGCTCGCGGCCGACTTCAACGACCCAGAGCTGGCGCGTTACCTGCTGACATACGACAAGAATTTCAACCCTGAAAACCAGTAAGCACATTCCGTAAGATGTTTACAACCGCAGGTAATAGCGGTACGCCGCGTTGCGGAAATTCGTCTTACCTTTGCAAAAAATTCGGAAGTAATATTATAAATAAGGATTAAACGCAATGGAAGACATTTTCGCAAAAGACCTTTCGGGAGCAATGGTATCGCCCGACGAACCTGGTTACGACAAGCTCATCGGCGCGATTTTCGACACGATGAAAGTAGCTTACGAGCTTAATACGGGCTACCATACGCCCGAGGAGGTGCACGAATACATGGAGCGCATTACTGGCAAGAAGCTCGACCCGTCAACAACGGTGCTGCCGCCGTTCTATGTTGATTACGGCAAGAACATCACGTTCGGTAAGAATTGCTGGATACAGCAGGGCTGCACGTTCTTCGACCGCGGCGGCATAACCCTCGGCGACGGCGTATTTATTGCACCGAAGGTGAACCTCATAACCATCAACCACGACCCTGACCCCGACCCCGACAACCGCAGTGCCACATACGGCCGTCCCATCGTCATAGAGGACAAGGTCTGGATAGGCATCGGCGCGACCGTGCTGCCCGGAGTGCGTATAGGCTACGGCTCAATCGTAGGCGCAAACAGCGTGGTAACTCACGACGTGCCGCCAATGACGGTTGTAGGTGGCAACCCGGCGAAGTTCATTAAAAAGATAGAAGTGAAGAAATTGTAGGTATAACGGTAAAAGGGTAAAAAAGTAAAAATGTAAAACGTCTGCGCGTGACAGGTTTTACCTTTTTACTTTTTTACCTTTTTACCGTTATAATACGGTTGCAGCCAACCTCTTGGCCTTGTCCCTCAAGGCTGTTGTGTCGGCGTCGGTGTCGCCGTAACAGAGCACAACGCCCATGCGGCGGCCTACGTGTTGCTGTTGCTTTCCGAATATGCGCAGGCGGGTGTAGTCCTCTTTCAGCACGTCGAGCATGTTGTATTGCGGCTCATGGTCGGCCTCTTCCTTAGCCAGTACGACCGCGCTCGCCCCGGCGTGTTCAAGGTGTATGGCCGGGATTGGCAACCCCATGACGGCGCGGAAGTGCAGTTCAAACTCGTTGAGGTTGAGCGTATGGCCGAGCGTTACCATGCCCGTGTCGTGCGGACGGGGTGAAAGTTCGGAGAAGATGACACCCTTGTCCTTGCTCAAAAAGAACTCCACGCCCCATATTCCGGCACCTGTCAGCGCCCCAGTCACGGCCTCTGCCATGCGCTCGGCTTCCTTCAGGTCGGTCTCGGGGATGGCATACGGCTGCCAGCTCTCGCGGTAGTCGCCGCCTTTCTGCACGTGTCCGATGGGCGGACAGAACAGTGTGGGGCCGTTCTTCTGCGTCACCGTGAGTAGGGTAAACTCGCTGTCGAAGTGGATAAACTCCTCTATTATGATTTCTTTGACGTCGCCTCGGCTGCCTTCCATCGCCGCGTTGAACGCCGTTTCGAGTTCGTCCGCGCTCTTTACGACGCTCTGGCCGTGGCCGGATGACGACATGAGAGGCTTTATTACGCATGGGAAACCTATTTCCTTGGAGTGCTCTTTCAGTTCGTCAAGCGTCTTGGCGTAGAAGTATTTGGCCGTTTTCAGGCCGAGTTCCTTGGCCGCCAGGTCGCGTATTGCCTTGCGGTTCATTGTGAAGTTGACCGCCCTCGCGCTGGGAACAACCTGTATTCCCTGCTCCTCGAAGCCGAAGAGGCGTTCCGTGCGGATGGCTTCTATCTCCGGGACGATGATGTCCGGCCGGTGTTTCTCAACTACTTTGTCGAGCGCGTCGCCGTCAAGCATGTTGAAAACTTCGCACTCGTCGGCCACCTGCATTGCCGGAGCGTTGGCGTAACGGTCGCAGGCTACAACGTACTGGCCGGCCCTCTTGGCGGCGATTACAAACTCCTTGCCCAGTTCTCCCGAGCCTAACAATAGTATTTTCTTCATCTTTTATCTGTCGATTAATTGTTTCACCATCTGCCATTCGGGCGAAACCGCCATCTTACGGAGGTTGGCTTCGATTATTTTCAGCATTGTCTCGTTGCTTACGTGGCGTTCCTTTGCGATGTCTTCAAGCGGCTTCACGTCGTTGCCGAACAGCCCGTAATACTGCTGAAGCATGTCTTCGTCGTCGGCGTAGACAAGGTGCATGATGTGCTTTATGTAGTGTTCCACCTTCTCGCTTACGCACTGCGGTTCCTTGCCGAGGCGTATGAGGAAGTCTTGGAGTTCTTCGGATAGTGCGTCCATTTTATTAAGATACGAGTTGACAAGTGACAAGCAAACAAGCCATAAATGGCAAGGCGAATGTCCTTGTCTGCTCGTTTACTTGTCACTTGTCCACTAAAAAAGTTACCGATTGCCGTACATCTGCTCGTAATACTTCTGGTAATCGCCGCTGGTAACCTCGTTCACCCAGTCCTGGTGCTCCAAGTTCCAGCGTATTGTCTTGACGATGCCGTCGGCGAACATGGTTTCAGGATACCAGCCAAGCTCGTTCTTGATTTTCGTCGGGTCGATGGCATAACGCTGGTCGTGGCCGAGGCGGTCGGTGACGAACGTGATGAGGCTGTCGTTAATCCAGCTTATGTCAATGTCGCCGTTGGCGTCTTTTACCTGTTTTTTCAGTATGTTGCGCAGGCTCTTGTCCTCGGCCATCATGTCGTGTATGGTCTTTATGGTGAGCTTTACAATGTCGATGTTCTTCATCTCGTTGTGTCCGCCTACGTTGTACACCTCTCCGTCGCGTCCTTCACGTACCACAAGGTCGATAGCTTTGCAGTGGTCTTCCACATAAAGCCAGTCCCTTACGTTGTCGCCTTTGCCGTAAACTGGCAGTTGTTTGCCTTCGAGTATGTTGTTTATAATCAGCGGAATAAGTTTCTCCGGGAAGTGATACGGGCCGTAGTTGTTTGAGCAACGCGTGATGGTAACGGGCATGTGGTAGGTGTCGTGATATGCTTTCACAATCATGTCGGCACTTGTTTTCGACGCGCTGTACGGGCTGTGTGGGCACAACGGGGTGTCTTCGGTGAAGTAACCTTCCGCTCCGAGCGAGCCGTACACTTCGTCGGTGCTCACTTGGTGGAAGCGTTTGCCCTCTTTCCAGACGGGATAACCCGTTGCGTCCTTGCCTGTAACCCACGCCCGGCGAGCTGCATCGAGCAGGTTTTGAGTGCCAAGTATGTTGGTCTCAAGGAACAGCTGGGGGGTCTCTATGCTGCGGTCTACGTGGCTTTCGGCGGCGAAGTTCACCACATAGTCTATGTCGTTCTCGGCAAAAAGGCGGTCGGCCAGTTCGCGGTCGCGTATGTCTCCGTGTACGAAAACGCACCTCTTGCCGTCGATGTCGTCCTTTATTGTGCCGTAGTTGCCTGCATATGTAAGCAGGTCGAGCACTATTACCTTGATGTCTTCATCCCTATACTTCTTGTAAAGAAGGTATTTGATGAAGTTGGAGCCGATAAATCCGGCAGCGCCTGTTACTAAATAAGTCTTCATTTTGTTGGCGTTTAAATGGTTTTTCGATATATACAACGTTGGATTGCCTAAAAAATTGTGTCGTCGTAGCGCCTCGGGTTGTTGAGCGTAACGACTTCGAGGTCTTTGAACTCGTTGCCGTCCACGGTCAGGCGGACGATTGTCCGCTCCCTGTGCCATCCTTGCAGGCCGGCCGCTCCGGGGTTTATGTGGAGCAGGTTGAGCGTCTTGTCGTACTTCACTTTCAGTATGTGCGAGTGTCCGGAGATGAAAAGCCGGGGCGGACAAGCGTAGATTGAGGCGCGTATGCTGGCGTCGTAGTTGCCGGGATAGCCTCCGATGTGCTTCATCAGCACGTCGGCATCTTCGCATTTCCACCTTAGTTTTTCGGGGAACATGCGCCGCAGGTCGCCTCCATCGCAGTTTCCGCAGACGGCACGGAACATGCGGAACTCCGCCAGACGCTCCGCAACTTCCATCGAACCGATGTCCCCGGCGTGCCAAATCTCGTCGCACGGCTCGAAGTAATGCAGGTATTTGTCGTCCCAATAGGAGTGGGTGTCGCTGATTATGCCGATTTTCTTCATGTCGGTATGAGGTTTTACGGTTATGGGGTCATACGGTTTTACGGTATTGCGACCGTATAACCGCATGACCTTAAAACCTTATAACCCCACATTAAGTTTCCTCTTTATAAACTCTTTTATGAACTCTTCCGTACCTTCCATGCCCAGAATGCTGGAGTTTATGCAAAGGTCGTAAGACTTGCTGTGCCCCCATTCCTTGCCGGTGTAGTAGTTGTAGTAAGACGAACGGGTGGATTCCTTGCTCTCGATGATTTTCTTCGCCTCGTCTTCCGTGCAGTTGTGGCGTTTGCATACGCGGCTGATGCGCTCGTCCATGTCGGCCGTTATGAACACGCTTACGGTGTTCTTGAAGTCGCGCAGCACGTAGTCGGCGCAACGGCCCACGAATACGCACGAGTGTTCCGACGCCGCCTTGCGTATGGCATCGCTCTGGAACTGGAATAAGCTTTCCTGCGAAAGCTTGTTGTTATAGAAGTTGTTGTCAGACACGAAGGGTGCGTGCATGTGGAACAACGAGCGGAAAAAGCCTTTCTTCTCGTCGTTCTGTTCAAAGAACTTCTCGCTGAAGCCGCTTTCCTTGGCGGCGAGATTAAGCAATTCGCGGTCGTAGAAGTTGCACCCGAAGTCCTTGGCCAGCATCTTGGCGATGATTAGTCCGCCGCTGCCCAGCTGCCTTCCTACGTTGATTATTATCTTTTTGTCGTCCATAGCGGTTTGTTTTTACGGTTTTACGGTTGTGCGGTTATAATGTATTACGGTATTTGTCTGCAACCGTACGACCTTATAACCGTATAACCTTATGCCCCCATATTCATTTGCCTTTTAAACTTCCTCATGTACTTCGCCATCATGTAGAAGGCCACAATGGCGGCGACGGAGTCGGAAACCGGCATTGCCGTCCACACGCCGTCAACCTTCATGATGGGCGGAAGCACTACGAGCAGCGGAAGCAGGAACAGCATCTGGCGCGATAGCGACAGGAAAATGCTGATTTTGGCTTTGCCGATGCACTGGAAGAAGTTGGTGATTACCATTTGGCATCCCACTATCGGGAAAGCCAGCATGTGTATCCTTATACCCTCGACCGAAAGGTCTATAAGGGTGGAGTCTGTTGTAAAGAGGCGTGCGCACTGGTAAGGAAAGAACTCGGCGATGGCGAAGCCCGTGGTCGTGATAACCGTGGCGGTTATCATCGCGAGCTTTAACACGCGCATGAGGCGGTCGAACCTTTGCGCGCCGTAGTTGTAACCGGCTATGGGGAGCATGCCTTGGTTGAGTCCGATTGTCACCATTACGAAGATGAACGACACCTTGCTGGCTATGCCGTAGGCACCTACGGCAAGGTCGCCGCCGTAGTGTGACAGTCCGGCGTTGATGAATATCACCACCACGCAGGCGCACACGTTCATCGCGAAGGGCGACATGCCTATGCTCGTGATGTTCTTGACTATTGAGCTTTTCAGCTTGTATATGCCCCGTTGGAAGTGGAGGATTTCCTGTTGGTTGCTGAACAGCTTTATTTGCCACAGCAGGGCTACGAGCTGCGAGAGGATGGTTGCCAGAGCGGCACCCATGATGCCCATGCCCAGCGGCCATATGAAGATGGGCGCGAGCACTATGTTGAGTATGACGGTGAGTATTGTCGCGGCCATTGCCTGCTTGGGTTTGCTGGCCGCGCGGAGCACCGCGTTCATGCCGAGGAACGTCTGCGACACCACGTTGCCGGCCAGGATTACCAGCATGTAGTCGCGTGCGTAGGGTATGGTGTTCTCGCTCGCGCCGAAGAAATAGAGTATCGGGTCGAGGAAGAGCAGCGTTATCAGTCCGAAGGCCACGCCCACCACCAAGTTGAGCGTGAAGCTGTTGCCGAATATGTGTTCGGCCATCTTGTAGTCTTTCTGCCCTAATTTCACTGAAATGCACGTCGAAGAACCGATGCCGACGGCGGCTCCGAAGGCCGCCGATAGGTTCATAAGCGGGAACGTTATGGCCAAGCCTGATATTGCCAGCGCGCCTACGCCTTGTCCGATGAAGATGCTGTCAATCATGTTGTACAGCGAAGAGGCCGTCATCGCTATGATGGCCGGCAAGGCGTATTGGGCCAGCAGTTTGCCTATAGGCTTCGTCCCGAGTTCAAGTGTTGCCTGTCTGTTATCCATAAAAATCTTGCTTTATCGTGTGCAAAGGTACTGCAAAAAGTTGATACGGTGAAGTGAAACGATAAAAAAAGCCTGAAACTGGTGTGTTGCTGACTGCGGTATGTTTTCTCATCTGCCGTCTTTCGTATTCCAAAAGACCGTGAATCGCGTTGTAAAAGGCCGTCTTTTACAATGCAAAAGACGGCCTTTTGTAACGTGTTGGATATCAGCTTGTTACGGAAAACGTAGCCGGATGTGCCGCAACAGGTGTGGAAAATTAGTGGGAAACCGCGTTTTTTTCGCCTTTGTTTGCAACTTTTACGCTTTTACTTACGTCTAATAGGCAGAAACAAAAGAAAAGAAGACATGAGGAGTTTTATATTGACATTGGTTGCGCTCTTGGCCTTCGGCATGACGGCACAGGCGCAGACGCGCGGCAACGGGCAGGCAAGGCCTGCGGAACAGAGTCTGGCGGTGGCCGACACCGGCGGCATTGTGGATTGTAAGGACACGCTTGCGGCCGACACGGCGGCGGTGCTGCCGGCGGCAAATGTCTCGGGCGACGGCGGCGTACGCTGTATGGACGAGCGGATGGAAAGGTTGCTTGACAATGTAAACACGCCGTTCGGCCTCATAGCCTACCTGGCGTCGATAGGTGCGGGCGGCATTATAGTGGCCGTATTTTTCGTCCTGTTGTGCCTGCTCGTAGTGTTTTCGCCCGTCGTCCTTATTGTCGCCATATTTTACTTGGCGCTGAAGCGCAAGAGCGAGCGTTACCGTATAATAGAGAAAGCTATGGAGACGGGGCGGCCCATACCCGACGTTGTGGGACGCAACGGGGCCGTAGATGGCGAGAGGTACTGGCGTCGCGGCGTGCTGACGTTCTCGATAGGCCTTGGCCTGGTGGCTTTCGCATTGTGCGTAGGGGCTGAACCGCTCGCGGGCATCGGCCTGTTTGTCGGCATATACGGTGTGGGACAGGCCGTTATAGGGCGCACGTCGGCGCGTGGGAAAGATAATGAAGCAACGGAGGATGACGGCTGCCTTTAAGGGCTTTAGCGGCCGGTATGTCAAAACTGCGTGATTGAGATGAAGTCTTTAAGCGACATGTCGTTGGTGGCCAGGGTGGTTGCGTTCGATGACAAGCGTGCTTTCGACGCGCTTGTCAGGAAATACCAGTCGCCGGTGCGCCGCTTCTTCATGGGGCATACGTTCGGCGACGCCCAGTTGAGTGACGACTTGGCGCAGGAGACTTTCATCAAGGCGTACACCGGCATAGGGCGTTTCCGCAGCCTGTCGGGTTTTTCCACATGGCTCTTCAGCATCGCTTACCGCGTGCTCTTGGATGATGTGCGCGCACGTAAGCACCTTGAAGACATAGACGACCATGCGGCATTGCTTTGTGACGGCACTGCCGACGGCAGCCTGAAGATGGACATCAACCGCTGTATGCAGTTGTTGAGGCCTGCCGAGCGCACGTGCGTCATTCTGCAACTGGTCGAGGGACTGGCGGTCGAGCGTATCGCAGAGATTACGGGAATGCCTGCCGGCACGGTCAAGTCGCATCTGTCGCGTGGTAAGTCAAGACTTGCGACATATTTAAAGGAGAATGGATATGGAGAATGACAGGGACGAACTTTTTGTGCGGAAGTTCTTTGATGAAAATAAATTTGATGTGCCTGACGAAGGCTTTTCGCGCCGCGTCATACGCCGCTTGCCCGACCGCGCCAGGCGGCTCAACCGTGTGTGGACGGCCGTGTGTGCCGTTGTCGGCGTACTGCTGTTTGTCATGTTCGATTGGGTTGGCGGCATACAGTCGTGTGTCATTGACGTTGCTTGTGGCTTTTCCTTGCAGCCTTGGTTGCCTGGCAACATTTATTTGCTCTGGCTTTTGCTGCTTTCAGTCATATTGTTGGGCGGATACAAGGTCCTTGCGGAGGATTGATTGCGCCGTTGTTTGGAAATATTTAGCCGGAAAGCAAAGGTGCAAATACCGTCGTTTTGCCAATTCATAAACGTCGTTCTTTATACCTTTGTTCCCCGGCTTTTTGTGTATGGAGTGACGGTTTACTCGAAGTCGAAGTAAAAACCGTCGTCGTCCGTACTTTCGCTTTCAGTCTTTTGTGGTTGCGGAGGGTTCTTCAGGTTGCCCTTCTCGTCGTACATGCCGTATGTGATGCGCAGCACTATGAACTCCGTGCGGCGGTTCAGCTGGTTGCATATTTCCTGTTTCTCGGGGTCGAGCTTCTTTATGAAGTCCTCGGTCAGCACGTCTCCCTCTTTCAGCCACGGGTATTTCTCGGTCAGTTTTTTGCGTATGGTCTTCGGTTTCTCCTTGCCGTAGCCTACGGGCGACAGCCTGTCACGGGCTATTCCGTGCTCCGTCAGGTAGTTTACCACGGCCTCCGCCCTGCGTTGCGACAGCGTCTTGTTATACTCCGCGCTGCCTTTGTAGTCGCAGTGCGCGCTCAGTTCGATGGTTACGTTGGGGTTCTCGTTGAGCAGTTTCACGAGTTCGTCGAGCGCGGCGGTCGATTCCGGGCGCAGCGAATACTTGTCGAAGTCGTAGAATATGTTGTCTATGAGTACGGGAACGCGGATTGACGCCAAGGGAAATTGCAGCACATATTCCTTTGATTCCTGCACAGGCTCTACGCGGAGTTCCTCCTTGTGGTTGAGGAAACCTTTGCATGTGGCCAGCATGATGTAGTCAACGCCGGGCTGTATTACCTGCGTAAACGAGCCGTCCATCTTGACGCTCAGCTTCAGGTTGGTGCCGTCGCTGCCCACCATGTACACCAAGGCTTCGGGCAGTTCGTAGCCTTCCATCTCGTAGACCCAGCCCTTTACGGTCTGTATTATCTCTGGTTTCTCGAAGCTGTAGATGTGGTCGTAGCCGCGTGCATCACCCCGGTTGGAGGAGAAGAAGCCGCGGTTATGAGGCCCTTCAAACGTCATTCCGAAGTCGTCTCCCTGCGAGTTGAGCGGATAGCCGGGGTGTTCCAGCTTGACGCGCCCCGTCTTCGGGTCGGCCTTGGCTATGTATATGTCAAGTCCGCCGAGGCCTTTGTGCCCGTCGGATGAGAAGTACAGGTCGCCGTTCGGGCGGAATGTGGGAAACATCTCGTCGCCTTCCGTGTTGATAGGCTCGCCCAAATTCTCCACGCCTCCAAGCCCGGCGGAGGTCAGGCGGACGCGCCAGATGTCGAGACCGCCCTTGCCTCCGGGCATGTCTGACGTGAAGTAGAGCCACTGCCCGTCAGGAGATATTGCCGGATGGGCGTAGCTCGACAGCGTGTCGCGCGTCAGTTCAAGCGGCTTTGGCTTGCCCCATGCCGCGTCGGCGCGGCTCGACGTCACGATGGTCGCATACCGCGGATAGCTCGGGTCGGTGACACATTGCGTGAGATACATTTCCCTTTGGTCGGGCGTAAAGCAGCAGGCACCCTCGTCATATTCGGAGTTCAGGCCGCTTTCGATGGTCTCCGGCCGTTGCCATTTGCCTTTTTCGTCCTTTTGCGAATAAAATATGTCGCCGTTCTTCGTTCCCGTTATGCCGCTAAGTTCGTCTCCCTGTGCCTCGTTTCGGGTTGAAGTGAAATAGAGCTGGTCGTACTCGTCGCCGAAAAGCATTGGCGAATAGTCTGCCCGTCGCGAGTTGAATATGTCCATCTTCTTTACTATGTATCGTGAGCCTGCTTCCTTTTCGGCCTGTGCAGTCTGTGCCGCGAGCAGGCCGGTCTTGGCCAGTTCGTTGCCGGGGAGGGTGTCAAGAACGAGCTGGTACTCCTTTGCCGCCTCCTTGTAGCTGGCCGCCTTCATCAGCAGACGCGCCAGTTTTAGGTGGGTGTCGATGCTGTCCTGCTTGTATCTTATTACGTTTCGGTATGCGGCTATTGCCTTTGCGTTGGAGTTTATGCGGTCGTAGCAGTAGGCGAGCTTGGCCGCGCGCTGTCCGCGTTTGGCCCTTTCCTTTGACGGAGTCTTGTTGTACGCTATCTTGAAGTATTCCGCCGCATCGAAATATTCGCCTACGGCGAGAGACTTCTCGCCCTTTTTCATGTAATGGTCGGCACCGCACGATGAGGCGAGCAGTGCCAAGCCGCACATTATTATATATATAGATGTCTTCACGTCTATAATAACTTGAAATCCCGTTTTTTATTGCTTGAACGGCAGGCGGAATGTGCAGCCATTGCGCCAGCGGTCGCATCCGTAGGCCGTTTTGCCTTTTATTATGTGGCCTTCGCCGCATACGGGGCAGGCGCGGCCTATGATGGAGTCGTCGGCTGGCAGTGTCTGCGCCTCATGTTTGGGCTTTGCCTTGTCGGGTTTTGCCGTGCCTTGCGCCTTGGGGCGTGGTGTTGCGGCCTTCTTCTTGGCCTTTTTCTTCAGGTCGTCGTCGGTAGTTACGGTTACGTGGCGGTTGCTGTTGTCGGCCAGCACATCGTTCACAATGGTGGTGATTTGCTGCTTCAGTTCGTCGATGAACTGCCCGGCATCGTATTTCTTGTGTTCAATGTCGCGCAGCTTCTTCTCCCAAATGCCCGTCAGTTCGCAGCTTTTAAGCAGTTCTTCCTTGATTATTCCGATGAGTTCGATGCCCGTAGGCGTGGCCACTATGCGCTTGCGTTCGCGCCTTATGTAATGTCTTTTGAACAAGGTTTCGATGATGTTCGCCCTCGACGACGGCCTTCCGATGCCGTTCTCCTTCAAGGCGGCGCGCAGTTCCTCGTCGTCTACGAACTTTCCGGCCGTCTCCATAGCGCGCAGCAGCGTCGCCTCGGTGTAGTACGGGGGCGGAGTGGTCCACTTCTCGGTAAGCGTAGGCTTGTGGGGACCGCTCTCTCCTTTGGTGAAGGCAGGCAGAGTGCGCTCTTCGTCTTGGCGGTTGGCGTTGTCGGTGTCGTCCTGCGGCGTGTCTTTCGCGTACAGCACGCGCCATCCCGGGTCAAGTATTTGCTTGCCGGAAACTTTAAACTCCACATCGTCCACGCGCCCTGTGGCGGTGGTTGTGGAGAACTTGCAGTCAGGATAGAACACGCTGATGAAGCGGCGGGCGATAAGGTCGTAGACGTTTCGCTCCAAGTCGGTAAGGCTTTGGGCAGGAACGCCGGTAGGTATGATGGCGTGGTGGTCGGTCACTTTCGACGTGTCGAACACCTTTTTGCTCTTTGGCAGGGGCTTGCCTGCCAGTGGTTGCGTGTACGTTTCATATCCGCGCAGCCCACGGAGGGTGGCGGCGCACTTTGGATAGATGTCGTCGCTGAGGTATTGCGTGTCCACACGGGGGTATGTAGTCAGCTTTTTTTCGTAAAGGGATTGGATTACGTTGAGCGTGGTCTCCGCGCTCATGGAGAACTTCTTGTTGCAGTCCACCTGAAGCGAGGTCAGGTCGTAGAGGTGTGGCGGCGCTTCCTTGCCGGCCTTCTTCTGCACGTCGGTCACGGTGAAAGGCTTTCCTTCGATTTTGGCGAACGACTGTTCGCCCTCCTCCTTGCTTGTAAACTTGCCCTTGGTGGCGGTGAACAGTGTGTCGCGGTACACCGTTGAGAGCACCCAGTAAGGCTCGGGCTTGAAGTTGTCAATCTCCTTCTGACGGTTCACGATGAGCGCGAGGGTGGGCGTTTGTACGCGTCCTACGGAGAGCACTTGGCGGTTTTGCCCGTACTTCAGCGTGTACAGGCGTGTGGCGTTCATGCCAAGCAGCCAGTCGCCTATGGCCCGGCTAAGCCCGGCAAGGTACAGGGGCTTGTACTCCTCCTGGTCTTTCAGCGTGTTGAAGCCGTCGCGTATGGCCTCGTCGGTCATCGACGAAATCCACAGGCGCTTCACGGGGCACTTGGCCTGCGCCTTCTGCATCACCCACCGCTGGATGAGTTCACCCTCCTGTCCGGCGTCGCCGCAGTTTATTATGCCGTCGGCGGCCTGCATCAGGCGTTCTATTACGGCAAACTGTTCGGCCACTCCCTTGTCTTCTATGAGTTTTATTCCGAAGCGTTGGGGTATCATCGGCAGCGAGCCGAGCGACCACCGCTTCCACATTGGGGTGTAGTCGTCAGGCTCCTTGAGCGTGCACAAGTGACCGAAAGTCCATGTCACCTGGTAGCCGTTGCCCTCGATGTAGCCCTTGTGTGAGGCCGTTGCGCCCAGTATGCGCGCTATGTCGCGCGCCACGCTTGGTTTCTCGGCGATGCAGACAATCATTTATGTAAGTTAAGAGTTAAGAATTAAGAGTTTCTGTTTAATTAAGAGTTAAGAATTAAGAGTTAAGAAAATTGCCGACAAGCCATATTTTCTTAACTCTTAATTCTTAACTCTTAAATTCCTAATACCCCAAGTCTTCGCCCACCAGCACCACCGTGTGTCGGCCTGCCGGATGGGAGTTGCGCATGAAGTGGATGTAGTTGCAGATGCTTTCTGGCGAGTTGCAGTTGTGGCATACGCCGTCAACTTGGCACGGAGTCTTGATGTCGAAGCGTGCCGCGTTTATTGGGCTGGCCGTCGAACGGGCGCGTGCGAGGGCTGCGTTCACGTCCTGCGCCACCTTGTTAAGCCCCACAACGAGGATTACCTTCTTAGGCCCGAAGGTGATGGCGGCCACGCGGTTGCCGTTACCGTCGATGTTCACCACAACGCCGTCCTCGCTTATTGCGTTGGCGCTCGTCAGGTAGAAGTCGACCGAAAACGCCTCGCGGTATATGCGCTGCGCCTCGTCGCGGTCGGCGGCAAGGTCGCGGTCGAGCAGTTTCAGGTCGCGCTTGTGCAGTGCTTCGGTAAGCCCCATGTCGCGTATGGTCATAGAGCCGCCCCATGATACGGAGCTGCCGTCGGGTATCATAGCCGACACTCGCTCCACGGCTTCGGCCGCCGTGGGGCAGTATATGGCCTCGAAGTTGCGCCTTTTCAGGTTTTTGAGCATCTTCTCGGCAAGCCGTTGGTTGCGTATTTCCTTTGGAGTCATAATGTGTTTTGTATTTGTTTCCTTGACTAATATGAGTGCAAAGTTACTTATTTTTTCGCCATTTCGAGTGTGTTGCGTGATAAATGTAGCCATGTTTAACGTTACCGGGTTTTGCAAAAGGCGGTTCATCCGCAGTTTGTTTGGATGGAATATTAAGCATATTAACGAATACTCTTTGCTATAAGCCAGGCTGTCGGTAATCGTCATTCCGCGCTCCGACGCGGAATCCAGTGTATACAGCCAATATCGTTTGGAGTTCTATATGTTTTCTGGATTCCGCGTCGGAGCGCGAAATGACGGTTACCGACTGCCTGGATTATATCAGGATGTAGCCATAAGTAAGAATGATAAACGAGGAATAAATGTTTTTATACTATCCAAGCAAACTGCGGATGAACCCAAAAGGCGGTCTTTTACCGTGCAAAAGGCCGTCTTTTACACGCTGAAAGGCCACCTTTCGCAGACCGAAAGATGGCATATTGGAAAGGCGTTGGTAATCAGACACTTACAAGTCTGCCGCCGATGCGTCTTGAAAGAGCCGTTACAGCGACTCTTTTCAGCCGTCCTGACGTGTCGTTTACGCCGTTGAAACGTCTTGTCTGGACGGCCTTTCCGTAACCGTGTTTTTATGTTTGAATGAAAATAAAATTTCGTTTCGTCCACATTTATTTTGCATTTCGCCTTGCAATCATTATCTTTGGATAAGATAAGCTGCGTTTCGGCAATAAAAATAAATCCTCGTTTCTCTCGGTTTTATTTTGTATTGCACTCAACTTGCATTATCTTTGCAGGTTAAAAAAGAAATCGTGACGTTAGTGAAGCCGTTATTGTCAACGTTGTTATTATTTGCCTTCGCCGCCGTTGTCGGCGCGCGGACGGGCGGGAATGCGCTCAAGGTGAAATATCCGGGAGGCAGGACATATATGTTCCGCGTGGAGCTGAAAGACAAGCACGGTACGCCTTACAGCCTTGGCCGGCCTGACGATTTTCTCTCAAAGAAGGCCTTGGAGCGGCGCAACCGCCAGCATCTGCGGCTAGACTCGACCGACCTTCCCGTCAATCCTGCTTACGTGAACGAAATCCGTTCAATGGGGGTTGATGTGGTAAGCAGCAGCAAATGGAACAACACCGTGCTCGTGCGCAGCCGCCATCTGTCGAAACTTAAGAGCGTTGCGCTGCTCGGCTGCGTCAAGTCGGTGCGCAAAGTGTGGACATCTCCCGACTCCATCGACTCCGCTCCGCCCCGTGCGAGGTTCCATACGGAGTTCAACAGCTGGGAGACCGTGGAGCAAAGCCCTTACGGGGTGACGCTCGGACAGACCGAAATGGTTGGCGGAGAGCAGTTGCACAACCGTGGTTACCGCGGCCGTGGCATTACAATCGCCGTGCTCGACGGCGGCTTCATGAACGCCGACCGCATACCGTGCTTGAAGGAAGCGCGTGTTGTGGGCACGGCAGACTTCGTGGTGCCGCGCTCGGAAAGCGTATTCAAGGAGATGGACCACGGTACAAAGGTGCTCTCGGTGATGGCTGTCAACGTGCCGGGCAAGTTCGTTGGGGCGGCCCCGGAGGCGTCTTATTGGCTGTTGCGATGTGAGGACGGATATACCGAAAGCCTCGCCGAGGAGGACTATTGGGCCGCTGCGGCCGAGTTTGCCGACAGCGTAGGCGTTGACATAATAAGCAGTTCGCTGGGCTTCCATTCGTTTGACAATCCGGCAGACAATTACACATACAGCCAGCTCGACGGCCATACCGCCCTAATATCGCGCTCCGCGTCGATGCTTGCCGCCAAGGGCATACTGCTCGTCAACAGCGCAGGCAACGACGGCATGGCGTCATGGAAGAAAATCAACGTGCCTGCCGATGCAGACAACATAATAACCGTGGGTGCCGTTACGCCCGACAGGCGCAACGCAACGTTCAGCAGCATAGGCCCTACGGCCGACGGACGCGTGAAGCCCGACATCATGGCGCAGGGCAGTCCTACGGCCGTCATCACCGGGCGTGGCACAATAATAAAAGATGTGGGCACGTCGTTCTCCACGCCGCTCATTGCCGGACTGGCCGCATGTCTTTGGCAGGCGTTGCCCGGCAAGACAGCCTCTGACATGGTAAGGCTTATCCGAAAGTGTGCCGACAACACCGCCGCGCCCGACAATATCTATGGTTACGGCATACCGGATTTCTGGAAAGCGTATGAAATGGGGAAGGAATGAGAAATTAAAGCCCCACCCCGGCCCTCCCGAGGGGAGGGAGTTCTGATTGTTATGTTGTCTTTTTGCTTTCCCGTTTTTCTGGTATTCGTCAATAATTTCTTGCAAGATGAAATATCAAGATACTCTTTTTACACCCGATAAAGCCAGTCAAGAACCCTCCCGTCGGGAGGGTCGGTGTGGGACTCTCTCTCTCCTTGAGCTTAACTCCCTTGTCCGCGAGGCCGTCGAACTGACACTGCCTGGCGACTATTGGGTGGAGGCGGAGCTGTCGGAGGTGCGCGAGTGTGGCGGACATTGCTACATGGAGCTTGTGCAGAAAGGCCCCGACGGCGTAACGCCTGTGGCGCGCGCTTCGGCCAAGTGCTGGCGTTCGGCGTGGACGCTGGTGCGTCCCCACTTCGAGCGCGTCACCGGGCAGTGCATAAGTGCGGGCATGAAGGTGCTGCTGAAGGTGCACGCACAGTTTCATGAAAACTACGGTTTCTCGTGGATAGTGACAGACATTGACCCTACGTTCACCCTCGGCGACATGGCGCGCCGCCGTCAGGAAGTAATCCGCCGGCTGAAAGAAGAAGGCGTGTTCGACCTCAACAAGCAGCTCGCCCTTCCGCCTTTCGCACAAAGTATAGCCGTGATTTCCAGCGAGACGGCGGCAGGTTACGGCGACTTCTGCAACCAGCTTGACACCAACCAGTTCGGTTTTGCGTTTAAGGTTACGCTCTTTCCTGCCGTCATGCAGGGCGAGCGCACTGCGCGGAGCATCATTGACGCCCTCAACGCGGTGAATGCCGCCGCCGAGGAGTATGACTGCGTGGTAATAATCCGCGGCGGAGGGGCTACGAGCGACCTGTCAGCCTTCGATTCGCTTGAACTTTCCGAAAACGTTGCCAATTTTCCCTTGCCCGTAATAACGGGCATCGGCCACGAGCGCGACGAGGCCGTGGTAGACATGGTGGCGCATACACGGGCTAAGACCCCGACGGCCGCCGCTGCTTTGCTTGTTGACAATCTTAAACGTACCTTGGAGCGTGTTGACCGCGCCCGCGACGTTATCTTTGCCACCGTAGGCCGCCGCATGGACTTCGAGCGAATGCGACTCGCCCGTGCAGCGGAGCGCATACCAACGTTGTTCTCCTTGGCAAGTGCACGCCAGCGTGCGCTGGTTGACGGCCTGTCGGCAAGGCTCGGTATGGCCGTAAGGCGTGCCTTGATGTCGCAAGGCGCACGTCTTGACCGCCTGTCGTCGGTTTTGGTTCCGGCGGTGGAGCGCCGGCTGCTTGCTGAAAACCACCGTCTCGAGCTGCTGTCACAGCGTGCAGAGGCGCAAAATCCTGCTCATTTGCTCAGGCGCGGATATTCAATAACATTGCATAATGGCCGCGCCGTGCGCTTATCGGCGGCATTGAAGGACGGCGACGTAATAGAAACACTGTTCGGAAGAGGGCGTGCAAAGTCTGTTGTAACAAGTAAACGGGAATAGGTATTCTCCTGTTTTTCCCAGGTTCTCCAAGTTTTTACATAACCCAAAACTCAAAATCATATGAAAGAAAACACCTATGAGGCTGCGATAAAGCAACTTGAAGACATAGTAAAAAAGATGGAAAACGATGAACTCGACATCGACAGTCTGTCGCAGCAGCTTAAGACGGCCCAGCGACTAATCAAGCTTTGCAAAGACAAGCTGGTAAAGACCGATGAGGAAATAAAGAAGATACTTGACAAGCAATAATAAGCAATCCGTAACCTTGGTGTATTAACCCCATTGGAATCATTGGCCCTGCAAGCCTAAAATTATTCGGGAAAAAATTGCTCGTTACTAAGATAATTGCTACTTTTGCAACAGTAAACTCAACAATCAAAGTAATATTATGAAAAATATGGATTGGGCAAAGTTGCCTTTCGGATACGTTCCGACAGACTACAACGTGCGTTGCTATTACCGCGACGGAAAATGGGGCGAGATAGAAGTCTGCTCCGACGAATACATCAAGATGCACATGGCGGCTACCTGCCTGCATTACGGCCAGGAGGCGTTCGAGGGACTGAAGGCTTACCGTTGCCCGGACGGCAAGGTGCGTGTGTTCCGTATGGACGAAAACGCCGCCCGACTGCAAAGCACATGCCGCGGCATACTCATGCCTGAAGTGTCTACAGAACTGTTCGAGGAGATGGTTACCAAGGTAGTACGCCTCAACCAGGACTATATACCGACTTATGAGAGCGGCGCTACGCTCTATATACGTCCGCTGCTTGTAGGCATGTCGGCACAGGTCGGCGTGCATCCGGCTTCAGAATACTTGTTCATGATATTCGTTACACCGGTAGGTCCGTACTTCAAAGGAGGCTTCGCCACAAATCCTTATGTAATCATACGTGAATATGACCGTGCAGCTCCGTTAGGTACGGGTATTTATAAGGTGGGCGGTAACTATGCCGCTTCACTGCGTGCCAACAAGATGGCGCATGACTTGGGTTATGCCTGCGAGTTCTATCTCGACGCGAAGGAGAAGAAGTATATGGACGAGTGTGGCGCGGCAAACTTCTTCGGTATCAAGGACAACACATACGTTACTCCGAAATCAACGAGCATACTGCCAAGCATAACGAACAAGAGCCTCATGCAGCTGGCTGAAGACATGGGCATGAAGGTGGAGCGCAGGCAGATACCTGAAGAGGAATTGTCAACATTCGAGGAGGCCGGAGCTTGTGGTACGGCAGCTGTTATAAGTCCTATTTCGAAGATAGACGATTTGGAAAATCATAAAAGTTATGTTATTAGCAAGGACGGTAAGCCCGGCCCGATAAGCACAAAGTTATACAACAAGTTGCGTAACATCCAGTACGGAATAGACCCAGATGTACACGGATGGACAAAAGTCGTGATTGAGTAAAGCGAAGAGTGGAGAGTGGAAAGTGAAGAATCCATTTGCCGACGATGACGCTGGGCGATTGTTTTTTCACTTTCCACTTTTCATTTTTTTAGTTGTTTAAATTGTAACCTATTTTAATTTTTCATTTAGATTTGACTGATGGGTAAAGGTAAATTGGCCAAGTTCGCCGACATGGAGCGTTATTCGAACGTTTTTCAGTATCCTTATTCTGTGATAGACAACGTCCCTTTCGAGATGAAAGGACGTTGGCGCGAGATGTATTTCCATAACGATAATCCGATTGTGCTTGAGCTTGGATGCGGCAAGGGTGAGTATGCAGTAGGACTTGCGCGCCTTTTCCCGGATGTCAATTTTATTGGTGTGGACATAAAGGGGGCGCGCATGTGGACTGGAGCAACACAAGCGCTTGCCGAAGGACTGAGTAATGTTGCTTTTTTGCGTACAAACATCGAGATTATAGACCGTTTTTTTTCACCGGGCGAGGTACAGGAAATATGGCTTACGTTCAGCGACCCGCAGATGAAGAATGTGCGCAAGCGCCTTACCAGCACATATTTCATGGAGCGTTACCGCCGTTTTTTGGTTGACGGCGGCATAATACACGTCAAGACCGACAGCAATTTCCTTTTCACATACACATCCTATATGGTGGAGCATAACCGTCTGCCTTTGCTTTTCCGTACGGAAGACTTATACCATACGGACGATATAGATGAAGGTACGCGCCGCATACTGGCAATTCAGACATATTATGAAAGTCAGTGGATTGAGCGGGGTATGGATATCAGATACATGAAGTTCCGCTTGCCGCACGGGGTGGCACTGGAGGAATCGGACATAGAAATACCTGTAGACGATTACCGCAGCTACCGCAGGCAAGGGCGTAGCGGTGTAGAGATGCGTAAGTAATCACGTGCCGGCGGGTGCCGGCTTCATTCATGTTTACATTAATCCTTTTTGTAAAACGCGGCCTTTTATGTTGCAAAAGGCTGCGTTCCGCGTTATGAAAGGCCACGTTTTACACTGCTGTTCACGGCTTTTTGCAGATACATGAAATTTCTTCGTCTTAAAAAACAGTTTGTCATAATGCCATAAACTGGGGGCGCGTTGTCGCAGCCTGCGGTTTATGCGGTGACATTCGCGTTATGTAATGTGGCGTTTACTGTTATGTTGTAAACCGTTGACCGTGAGTTTTTAAAGTGTGAATGTGATGTTTGACGGTGAAATTATCAAAAGAATACGTGTAGTAACAGGATAATTTTATAATTTTGCAGGGTAAATAAAAAAACAGAAGCATTATGACACTATATCCCAAACTGATAATGGATGCCTTGGCTACGGTAACGTATCCGGGCACGAAAAAAAATCTTGTTGAGAGCGAGATGGTAGCCGACAACCTGCGGATTGACGGCATGAAGGTGTCGTTCTCGCTCATCTTTCCACGCGATACAGACCCATTCATGAAGTCTACGCTGAAAGCCGCCGAGGCCGCCATACATTACAATGTGAGCAAAGACGTAGAGGTGACCATCGGGGTTGAGACGAAGTCGAAGCCGCGCCCTGAACCTGGGAAGATGCTGCCAGGCGTGAAGAACGTTGTGGCCGTAAGCTCCGGCAAGGGCGGAGTGGGCAAGAGCACTGTTGCGGCAAACCTTGCCATAGCTCTGGCTCGCCTTGGCTATAAGGTAGGCCTGCTTGATACTGACATCTTCGGCCCTTCGATGCCAAAGATGTTCGACGTGGAGGATGCACGGCCTTACGCCGTGAACAAGGACGGGCGCGACCTCATAGAGCCTATTGAGAAATACGGTGTGAAGCTGTTGAGCATAGGCTTCTTTGTAAATTCCGACACAGCGACGCTGTGGCGCGGCGGCATGGCGTCGAACGCGTTGAAGCAGCTAATCGGCGATGCCGACTGGGGCGACCTTGACTACTTCATACTTGACACGCCTCCAGGCACGAGCGACATCCACCTTACTCTCCTTCAGACGCTGGCCATCACCGGCGCGGTAATAGTGAGCACGCCGCAGAAGGTGGCTCTGGCCGACGCGCGCAAGGGCATAGACATGTACAGGAACGACAAGGTGAACGTGCCAATACTGGGATTGGTGGAGAACATGGCTTGGTTTACTCCGGCAGAGCTGCCCGAGAACAGGTATTACATCTTCGGCAAGGACGGTTGCAAGAACCTGGCAAAGGAGATGGGCGTGCCCTTGCTGGCGCAGATTCCGATGGTGCAGAGCATCTGCGAGAGCGGCGACGACGGCAAACCCTCGGCACTCGATGCCGACACCATGACCGGCCAGGCGTTCATCAATCTGGCGCAGGCCGTAGTCACTACAGTTAACCGCAGGAACAAGGAGCAAGGGCCGACGAAGATAGTAGAAGTGAAGTAAAAGCCCTTCCCCAGCCCTCCCGGGGAAGGGAGCTTGGAATGCTTGAGATATATACAAATTTTACATAATTAAAAGGCTTGCCTGTTCTAAATATTACAGGCAAGCCTTTTATTATATTGTAAAAGTAATTAGATTCCCTCCCGTCGGGAGGGTTGGGGAGGGGCTTCTATTTCATCTTCCTCCACACATACGCAATGTAGGCGAGGACGAACGGCACAAGCAGCGAGACATAGAGCATTACAGTGAGTGTAAACTCGCTGCTACAGCTATTGGCGATGTTGAGGCTGCTTTGCAGGTCGGCGGTTGAAGGGTAGAATGCCGTGTTGTTCCATCCTGCGCATAGCAGCAGGCTTAGCACGGCGAGCACCGCGCCGATGCCGGCAGGCCATATTCCGCGTGTGTATGTAGCGCTGAAGATAGTCTTCATGCAGCCGAACAGGAACAGCGTGACCCCGGCGAGCAAGGTTATGGCGAGAGGCCACATCTGGCAGAAGTTGTTGAAATACTTGTCAGGCTCGATGAATGTTTCACCTGTAGAGGGGTCGAAGGCGTAGCCGTCTTTCAGCAGGATGTACACAACGGCGACTATGAAGAACACGAGGAACGGCACGAAGTTGCCCACAAGGCGCACCGTGCCGCGGCGGCGGATGCTTGTGTTGTCAACATTGTTGATGACGTAGAGTATGCCGAGAATGCGCGCAAGGAAGAATACGGCAAGGCCGAATATCCAGTTCCAGCCGTTGAGCAGGGCGTCGAGTCCGTGGCTGGCGTTGGCCCAGCGGCTGATGATGGGACTTGCACCGCCGAAGATGTTGGCCTTTTCAACGATGAAGTTAGAGCCGTTGAAGAATGTAGCCACGGCTATGCCGAGCAGCAGCGGGCCTGCAATGCCGTTGATGACGAGGAACCACTGGAACGTGCGTGCGCCGAGCAGATTGCCTAACTTGTGCTGAAACTCATAGCTGACGGCCTGAAGCACAAATGTGACGAGTATGAGCATCCACACCCAGTAAGCACCGCCGAAACTGGTGCTGTAAAACAACGGGAACGAGGCGAAGAACGCTCCGCCGAACGTAACAAGTGTGGTAAACGTCAGTTCCCATTTCTTGCCGGTGGAGTTTGTTATCAGGCGGCGTTCGTCATCGTTCGCGCTTAGTGAGAACATGACGGAGTTTGCGCCCTGCACGAACATCATGAACACCAGCAACGCTCCGAGCAGGGAAACTATGAACCACCAATAGTGCTGTAAGAAATCGTATGACATAATTCTATTAATTAAAAATGAAGAATTAAAAATGAATAAATTGGTTTACGCCGCGATTAATCTTGGTTTCAATCGTTTATCATTTTAATTGTTCATTATTTATTTTTTATTATTCATTGTTCATTTTCACATTATTAATTTCTTTCATATTCAGGTCCTTTCTTTATCGCTTTGCACATAATGCTAATCTCTACGATGAGCAGGAGGGTGAACAGGGCGAGGAAGATGAAGAAAGTGAGCATTACCGAGGCGGAGCCTACATCGGACACGGCGACCCACGTAGGCAGCATGTCTTGGATTGTCCATGGCTGGCGGCCGAATTCGGCAACGAGCCATCCCGCCTCGCTGGCTATGTAGCCGAGCGGCAAGAGCGCCATGCCCGTAACGTGCAGCCAGCGCATCTTAGTTATGTCCTTCTTGTATGAAAGGAATGTTGACAAGGCGAAGAACAGGAGGAACAGCACGCCCAAGCCTACCATCACACGGAACGCCCAGAAGCATAGGGGTATGTAAGGTACGGTCTGTTCAGCGTTGTCAATGTAACCGTAGCCGAAGTATTTGATGTTTTCGTCAAGTGTCTTACGGTGGTTCGCTGCGGCTATTGCGTCTCCGCTTGTTTGAGCCTCACGGTAGCCTGAAAGTGCGGTGATGGCTTTGCGTCCGCGTTCCATCTTCTCTTCCAATGATAGTGCCTTGGCTCCGTCGGGCATGGTATATCCGCCGCGTATAATGTCGTTTATTCCCGGCACGTAGCCGTTAAAGTCGCGTGTGGCGAGGAACGAAAGCATGTTGGGCATGGCAATTTTCATCGGCGGTTCTTCGCCGGAGGCGTAGTCGGGTTGGCAGAACGGGTTGACGGCAGCTATGACGGTCAGTCCTTCACCTTGTCCTCCGTCGTAGAGAGCCTCCATGGCGGCAAGCTTCATGGGCTGTGACTGTGCAACCATGTACGCCGAGCTGTCCCCGGTATGTATGGCAAGGAGCGATGATACAAGGCCGACGATGGAAGCGATTTTCATGCTTCTCACGGCAAGGCGGCGGTCACGGCAGGCCTGTTCTTCATCTTGTCGGCGGCGGTACATGAGATAGCAGCTTACGGCTACGGTGAAGATGGCTCCGATAATCCATGCCGATATGACTGTATGGAAGAATTTGTCGATGGCGAACGGCGACAAGGCTACTTCTGCGAAGGAAGTCATTTCGTTGCGCATTGTATCAGGGTTGAATGCCTGCCCCACGGGATATTGCATCCAGGCGTTAGCCACGAGTATCCACCATGCCGATATTGTCGCGCCGATGCCTGTAAGCCATGTAGAAGCAAGGTGGAAACCGCGTGACACCTTGTCCCAGCCGAAAAACATCACGCCTACGAATGTGGCTTCGAGGAAAAATGCCACTATGCCCTCGATGGCGAGCGGTGCGCCGAATATGTCGCCTACGAGCCACGAATAGTTGCTCCAGTTTGTGCCGAACTCGAATTCAAGTATTATGCCCGTGGCCACGCCCATGGCGAAGTTTATTCCGAAGAGCTTTTGCCAAAAGCGTGAGGCGTCTTTCCAAAACTTCTTGCCTGTGCGGTAATAACATGTTTCCATGATGCCCATGATAAGCGCAAGACCCAACGTAAGTGGAACGAAAAGCCAGTGGTAAATGGCAGTGAGCGCGAATTGCGCCCTCGACCAGTCTACTGTTCCGGCGCTTATGTTTAGTAAGAGATTTTCCATATTTTAATTAAGTTAAGAATTAAGAGTTGATAGCCTGATGTTCTGCATAGTAGTGTATTATTCATTTGTTCATTCTTTCAATTATTTGCGTTGACACGTAGTCCGCTTCGTTGCCATCGGCACGTTCGCTAAGTATGTCGGGCATGAATAACAGTTTGATGACAACAAAGATAATGACAAGTTTTACAATCACGACAAGCCAAAGTGTCTTGCCGAGCCTCATGCTCTTGAAGCCGTCGCGGTAGAAATTTACGACCTGTCTAATCATGGCGTAGTGTGTATTTCGGTATATTAAGGTGCATGGCATACGCCTCTGCAAATATAAGTAATCCTTTTTAATATTGTTCAAAATTTCGGTAAAATTACTAATTTTATCGATTTGGATATTTATAGTTTGGAATTTTTTGGGGCGTTTAAAGGAAATAGGCTAATTTTGCATGACTGTAAAATTGAAAACGTATTATTGACTGATAAATAAAAAAAACGGATATGAACAAGAAAGTAATAATTCCATCTGTCATTGTAGGTTTGTTGTTGGTTGCTGGCATAGTATATCTTGCCATAAGTCTTACCAACCAGAAGCAGGCCAACAGGGAAATGCAGGAACTGGCTGAGCTGGACAAAAAGGAAATGGAAAACGAGTACCAGATGTTTGCCGACCAGTACAGTGAGCTGAAGACGCAGATTAACAACGACTCTATAATAGAACAGCTAACGCAGGAGCAATTGAAGACTGAGAAACTTCTGGAAGAACTTAGGAACGTCAAGGCTTCTGACGCAAGGGAAATAGCACGACTGAAAAAGGAACTGGCAACATGCCGTGCCGTTATACGCAGTTATGTGCTTGAAATAGACTCGCTTAACCGATTAAACCAGAATTTGACGGAAGAAAATACACGCGTAAAGGGACAATACGCCGAGGCTACAAGGCAGATTGAGGGACTGAACGCCGACAAGCAGACGCTGTCAGAGAAAGTTGCCATTGCCGCGCAGCTCGACGCTACGGGCATAACCATGACGTTGAAAAACAAGCGCGGCAAGGTGACTAAGAAGGTCAAGAGGTGCAAGACGATTCAGGTGAACTTCAACATTGCCAAGAACGTGACGGCGACGAGCGGCAACAAGACTGTATATGTGCGCATCACCACGCCTGCCGGGACTGTATTGTCGGGCGGCGGTGCCTTCCAGTATGAAAACCGCAACCTGCCTTACTCGATGAAGAAGACCGTAGAATACACTGGAAACGAGACACCCGTGACTATGTATTGGAACGTGAACGAGTTTCTTGGTGAAGGCACATACAATGTAAGCGTGTTTGCCGACGGCAATATGATAGGCTCGAGAAACTTCTCTGTAAAGTAAGTTGCTGTAATTGGTGCAAAGTTGCGTTTGCGGCCTTGCATGTAGGTTTTGACAACATTTTTATATGAAGAATGTAACGATTTTGCTCTCGCTGATATCCGTTGCCCTGCCCGTAGGGGCGCAGCGGGTGTTGTCGCTCGACAGTTGCCGGGCCATGGCTTTGCGCAACAACAAGCAGCTTGGCATATCCAAACTGAAGCAGGACGTTGCACGCGATACGCGCAAGGCCGCAAGGACCAAGTATCTGCCGCATGTAGACGTGCTTGGCGGATATGAGTTTACAAGCAGGGAAATATCAATATTGAGCGACAAGCAGAAAGGGGCAATAGGCAGCATAGGCACTACGGCGGCCGGGCAGATTGGCAACACCATGTCGTCTGTAATATCTGAAATGGCCGGACAGGGCATTATCACTCCACAGGCAGCCGAGGCTCTTGGCAATATTGCAGGCAAGATAGCCCCAGGTATAGAGCAGGCCGGCAATGCCATTGGTAAAAACATCAACGATGCTTTCAGGACAGATACCCGTAACATGTTCGCTGCGTCGGTTATGGTTACGCAGCCTATATACATGGGCGGAAGCATTGTCGCGGCTAACAAGATTGCCGAGATAAGCGAGCAGCTTGCCGCCAACGACTTGCAGAACAGCAGGCAGAACGTAGTCTACGACGTTGATAACGCTTACTGGACGGTAGTTTCATTGAAACATAAACAGAGACTTGCCACAAGTTATCTTGAACTTGTAAAGAAACTTAGCGGTGATGTCGGCAAAATGATAAAAGAAGGCGTTGCAACGAGAGCCGACGGACTGAAAGTGGACGTTAGGGTCAACGAGGCGGAAATGCAGCTCACGCAGGTTGACAACGGCTTGTCGCTTGCAAAAATGTTGCTTTGCCAGCTCTGCGGATTGCCGATGGACGGCAATATAATTCTTGAAGACGAGGATAGAGATGATGTCTCAGCAGATGAAAACATACCCGTGGCAGATGTTTCTGTGGCGATTGGCAATCGTCCGGAGTTGAAAATGCTTGAGAATACGGTAGATATAAGCCGTCAGACAACAAAACTTATACGTGCGGCTTATTTGCCGCAAGTGGCGTTGACCGGTGGTTATCTTGTGACAAACCCTTCGCTTTACAATGGCTTTGAACGTAAGTTCTCGGGAGTATGGAATATCGGCGTCATCGTCAGGATACCTGTATGGAACTGGTTTGAAGGTACTTACAAAGTACGTGCAGGCAAGACTGCTACGAGCATAGCAATGCTTGAGCTTGACGAGGCGCGTGAGAAGGTTGAGTTGCAGGTAAACCAAAGCTCGTATAAGGTTGACGAGGCAAACAAGAAGCTTGCAATGGCAAGGAAAAATACTGAGCAAGCCGATGAAAACCTGCGTTGCGCCAATCTTGGTTTCAAAGAGGGCGTGATGGACGTTACCGATGTCATGGCGGCGCAGACCGCATGGCTACAGGCCCGCTCGCAGAAGATTGACGCAGACATTGACGTTAAATTGACATTGACAAACTTGAAAAAAGTTCTTGGAGAAACAATATATTAAAATTTAAAAGTGAAGAGTTAAGAATGAAGGGCGAAAAATCAATTAGCTTTCCAGCATTCCCAGTTCTCTCATTTTTCCCGGTTCTCCCAATAAAACAAAAAGAAAATGGAAAAGAAAACACAGCATAACAACATATTGCTTGCCACATTCTGCTTTGCGGCGGTTGTTGTAATTGTCGGGGTAATAGGTTTCCTGACGTTCGGACGCACACCTGACACAATACAGGGTGAGGTCGAAGTGTCTGAATACCGCGTGTCGAGCAAAGTTTCCGGACGCATACTTGAATTGCGTGTGCAGGAGGGTGATTACGTGAAGGTAGGCGATACGCTTGCAATACTCGACGCTCCTGACGTTGAGGCAAAGAGGGCGCAGGCTGTCAGTGCGGAGGATGCGGCGGCGGCATTGAGCACAATGGCTGACAAGGGCGCTCGTCGCGAACAGGTGCAAGGAGCGTTTGAGGTATGGCAGCAGGCCAAGGCAGGCCTTGAGATTGCAGAGAAGTCATACGGCCGTGTGCAACGCCTTTTTGACGAGGGCGTGATGAGTGCGCAGAAGCGTGACGAGGCTTATGCCAACTACAAGGCGATGAAGGCGCAGGCGCAGGCCGCCAAGAGCCAGTACGACATGGCTGTGGCCGGAGCACGGCGTGAGGAGCGTGAGGCCGCCGCAGCCCAGAAGCGCCGGGCGCAAGGTGCTGTGCAGGAAGTGGATTCGTATGTAAAGGAAACCGTGCAGGTAGCACAGATGGAAGGCGAGGTAAGCGACGTCTATCCGAAACTCGGCGAACTTGTCGGTGCCGGTTCCCCAATCATGAGCATTTCAATCATGAGCGACCAGTGGGGAACGTTCAATGTGCGTGAAGACCAGCTGAAGGGGCTCAAGGTGGGCGATACGTTCACCGCTTATTGCCCGGCGTTCAACAAGGACATACGCATGAAGGTGTATTACATCAAGGACGAGGGCAGCTATGCGGTGTGGAAAGCCACGAAGACAAACGGCCAGTATGACCTTAAGACATTTGAGGTAAAGGCGCGTCCGGTGGACAAGATTGATGGGTTGCGCCCCGGCATGTCGCTCATCATAAAGGAGTAATGCTGCGGAATAGCGGATAGCGAAGACAGCGAGAAAGGGATTTATAAGAATGAGTGGTGACATGTTTAAACGGATTTACGGTGTGGCGCGCCGCGAGTGTGGCATAATGCGTAAGAACCTGATGTATCTGTTCTGCATGGTTGTGTTTCCTGTGATTGTCACCGTATTCTTCACGTCCCTTATGGCTGATGGCCAGCCTACAGACATGCCCGTGGGTGTGGTTGACCACGACAATACCGCGACAACACGCACGCTTGTAAGGAAACTTGACGCCTTCCAGGCGACTAAAGTTACGGCGCGTTATGCCAGTGTGGCTGAAGCCCGCCGTGCTATACAGCGCAATGAGATTTACGCGTTTCTTTATATACCCGAAGGCACTACGTCGGAACTTCTTGCCATGCGCCAGCCTAAGATTTCGTTTTATTACAGTTCTACGTCTTATACGGCGGGAGCATTGCTTTACCGTGACTTGAAAACCATTTCGACGCTTGGCTCCGCCAGTGTAGGAGCTTCGTTGTTGAGTGCCAAGGGGTTGACGGAAGAGCAGGTTATGAGCGTGCTCCAGCCTGTTGTCGTTGACTTGCATACGGTTAACAACCCTATGGTAAATTACAGTGTTTACCTTAACACGATGCTTGTGCCGGGCTGCCTCATGCTGTTCATCTTTCTCGTTACGGCTTATTCTTTGGGTACGGAGCTGAAGTTCAATTCGGCGAAGGAGTGGCTTTCGGCTTCAGGCGACAACATCGCCGTCGCCATTTTGGGCAAGATGCTGCCGCAGACGCTTATATGGCTTGCCATTTTCTATGGTTATATGTTCTATGTGTTCGGCGTTCTCCAATTTCCACATCCCGGCGGAACGGGATATATTCTGCTGCTGGGTTTGCTCTCAGTGCTGTCATCGCAGGCTTTCGGCATATTTGTTTTCGGACTTGTACCGTCGTTGCGCATGTCTATGAGTATCTGCTGCCTGTGGGCGGTGTTAAGCTATTCGCTGTCGGGCACGGCGTTTCCGCTGTCGGCCATGGATGCCGAAATCAAGGCCATAGCCCAGCTTTTCCCGTTGAGGCATTATTATATGGTTTACCAGCTCAACATATTCAACGGCTATCCGATTGACTATTCATGGCCTTACATCGGTGCGCTGCTCGTCTTCACGGCTTTGCCTTTGCTTGTGGCAGGCCGTATAAAGAAGAACGTCTTGGCATACCAGTATCTGCCATAAACATGCTTGTCTGGCGTATTGGGCTTATTTTGACTTATTAGTCTTAAATATATCAGTATTTGATGAGATTGATATCACGAATAAAACAAGGGTTCGGCGACCTGTGCCATATATGGGCCGACGAGATGCGCACCGTCTTCAAGGATGAGGGTGTGCTCATCTTCTTCATCCTTGTGCCGTTGTTTTATCCGCTGCTTTATTCATGGATTTACACCAACGAGGTGGTGCGTGAGGTGCCGGTGGCAGTTGTCGATTTGTCGCACAGTGCCATGATCCGCGAGTTCATACGCCAGTTTGACGCGTCTCCTGATGTCCGTGTAGCCCGGTATTGCACCAATCTCGACGAGGCCAAGGACGTAGTCGGCCGACAGGATGCCTTCGGCGTGATATATTTTCCTACTGATTTCCAGACCCGCGTGTCGCGCATGGAGCAGAGCCCTGTCAGCGTGTTCTGCGACATGAGCTTCATGCTTTACTATAAGGCCATATTCCAGACGGCTACGGCTGTGGCAGGCAACGTGAACTCTAAAATCCTGATAGAACGTGCCGGCAACTGGACGGAGCGCGAGGACGAAATAACCGCCAAGCCGCTCGACTTCGACGAGGTGCAGCTCTTCAACTCTACCGGCGGTTACGGCAACTTCATCATTCCCGGCGTGCTTATGCTCATAATACAGCAGACGTTGCTGCTCGGTGTTGGCCTGTCGGTCGGAACGGCGCGCGAACGCAGTAAGACAGGCTCTTTCCTGCCCGATGCGGCGCGTTACGACGGCGTGTTCCGCACTGTGCTTGGCCGCGCCTTGGCTTACTTCATGGTGTACGCCGTTGTTACGGCTTACGTCGCGCTTGTAGTGCCGCGTTTGTTCGGCTTTACGTCGTTGCTGCGTCCCGGCGATACGTTCTGGTTCATGTTGCCATACGTCCTGTCGTGCGTGTTCTTCGCAATGATAATTTCCGGACTCATCCGTTACCGCGAGAACGTCATTCTTATAGTGGTGTTCACGTCAGTGCCGCTGCTTTTCATTTCAGGCGTATCATGGCCGCAGAGTGCCATTCCGCCTTTCTGGCAGTGGGTGTCGTGGCTTGCGCCGTCCACGTTCGGCGTGCGCGGCTTTGTAAGGATGAACACTATGGGTGCCCTGCTGGGCGATGTAAGGGTGGAGTATGTGGCCCTATGGGCGCAGACGATAGTCTATTTCTTCATCACCTGCCTGCTTTACCGATGGCAGGTAATCAAGAGGAGAAGGGCTGAAGGCACGGTGTAAGCCTTCAACTGATGAGTTTCAAGATTTTGCTTTCTTGTGCATAAGGCAGCATCCTGTGCAGATGCTGCACCATCTTGTCGTGCGATTCTTGCGGCGTGCAGCCTGCGTCGAGCCGTCCGTACAGGCTTTCGGGCGTGGTGTATCGCGCCACTCCCCAGCCGTAAGGCCGTCCGTGGCGGTCGGTGTTGTACTCAAAGTCGGATATTACCACGCGCACCGCCATCATGAGCCGCGTAAGTATAGGTTCTAAAGGTATTTTGACAGCTCCGGGCATGTCGTCTACAAGGTCGTCGGCCGTGCGCCTTCTACCGCGCGCGAAGCCGAGCATACGGCGCAATTCCTTCACCGTTGCGCTGCCTTCCGACGCTATTGTTTGCAGTACAACGTCGTCAAGCGCGGCGGTGTCCTCGTCCTTGGCGTAGCGCAGCGTGCGCCGGTAGTTCACAAGGTGGGGCAGCCATTCCAGGCTTACGTAGCCCGCCTTCTTTGCGAACAGCTTGCCGTAGGCGCAGTGCCCTTCGCGTATTACCGGGCCTTTCCACTCCCACGGGCCTTCCTCTTCGTCAGAAAACCACAGCTCGCCTGCCGTCATTTCCTCAATGGAAAAGCCGGGAATGCCGCAGCGGAAGAACGGCAGGAAGCCCCGTTCGAGCACCGCGCTCTCCATGTCGATGGATGAATGTATCATTAAGCCCCCTTCCCAGCCCTCCCCGAGGGGAGGGAGTCTGGTATGATTTGTTATTTGTAAAGCATAGATTTTACGTTGTTCGTATGATGCCTAAATCCTTAAAGGCATTCCCGTCTCCCCCCCCCCTCGGGAGGGTTAGGGTGGGGCTTCTTATTTAAGTTTCACCCCGTCCTTGAACGCGTTGCCCACCTTTCCGCCAATGGCGAGATAGTGGTTGTGCACCGGGTCGAACGAGATTGGGCGCAGCTTGGCCGGGTCAATCTTGCCCTTCTCGTCGAGGATGTTCTCGTCGGCCGACACGTTTACGATGCGGCCGACCAAGTGGCACGTCTCCGGGTCATACGATATAAGTTCGCATTCAACCGTCATGGGCAGCTCCTCAATCAAAGGCGCGTTGACAAACTCCGACTTTACGGCGTGCCATCCGGCCTTTTCGAGTTTGTCTTCAACCTTGTTCCCCGAAACTATTCCCACATAGTCGCACGCCGTAAGCTGTTCCTCCGTGCCCATGCTAACGGTGAACGCCCGCGTCTCCAAAAGGTTTTTCACCGTCTTGTGGCCTGCGCTAAGGCACATGTTTATTTGGTCGTCATAGTCAATGCCGCCCCACGCCGCGTTCATCGCGTCGGCTTTGCCCTGCGCGTCGTATGTAGCTACGATGAACACGGGCTGCGGATAAGTCCACGGTTTTGCTCCGAAATTCTTTCTCATTTTCTTACCCTCATTATGTTTTTAAGTATATGATGATGCAAATATAATATTTTTCGGCTGAAAAGTTGAATTTTTGAAGCAATACTGATAGGTTTATAAAAACTCTTTAAGCCTGTCTGCAAGGTATAGGGGGACATTTCTAAGTCCGTCGTCTTTGCGTAAATTCTTGGTCGAGAGCCGTATCGCAATCTCTGGCATGTACTTCTTTCGGTATTCGGAAAGGCTTTTAGCCGCAACGTTGTTGCCTGACTTTACCTCGACAGGAATAATATTGCCCTTGTATTGCAGTATGAATTCTATTTCCGCCGTATTGCCGGAAGACCAGTAGAACTGTTCGTCGCCGAATTGACGTATCAGTGAAGTCAGGACGTAATTTTCAGATAAAACTCCCTTAAATTCTGTTAACAGTTTGTCGCCAAGCAATATTGTAGATGGGTCCAAGTGGAACTTGGAGCGTAGCAGGCCGACATCTGAAAGGTACAGCTTGAAGCTCGAACTGTTTTTATATGCAGCCAAAGGAAGGCGCGGCGTGTTTACGCAGGACACACGGTGTGTAAGTCCGGCAAGGCAAAGCCATTCTATCGCATTTTCATATTCGCGCGCCCTCGCTCCTTTTTGTATTTCTGCAAAGCGGAATTTTCTATTGTCACGAGCCAAATGCCCTTCAATGTTACCCCATACGGCGAACACCCTCGGAATATCTTTGGTCGCAATATGCTTTGAGAAATCAAGGGAATATGCTTGGAGGATGTTGTTTAATACGGTGTCTGCCTGCTGCCAGTCAGCCGTGTCGGCGTATATGCTTACAGCTTCGGGCATTCCGCCGAGTGCAAGATACGTCTTGTATGCGTCAATCAAACTGGAATGGATTGCCTCAGGAACAGGCTCCAGTGCCGTTATGCTGTATAATATTTCCGCCAGTCGGGGGCTTACCGCAGACAGGTATTCGGAAAACGAGACGGGGTGCATACGCATAATGTCCACTTTCCCGACGGGAAACGATGCTCCTTGCCGGTTTAATGCCACGCCGAGCAGCGACCCGGCACATACAATCGCATATTCGGGCGTTTGTTCGCAGAAATATTTTAGGCTGTTCAATGCGTCGTTGCATTCCTGTATTTCGTCAAATATGATGAGCGTATTTCCCGGTTCTATCTTTACTCCGGACAATGTTGACAGTATGCCGATTAACCGCTTGGGGTCTTTGGTACGAGCGAAGTCATGCTTTATTTCAGGCATCGCGTCGAAGTTTATGTATGCGCATTTGTCAAAATGTTCTTGTCCAAACTTGTTTAATGCCCATGACTTTCCTACCTGCCTGGCTCCCTGAAGCACCAATGGCTTACGGTGTTTGCTTTCTTTCCATACTGCCAAGTCCTTCAATATAGTCCTTTTGATTTCCATATACGTATCCGTTTTGTGCAAAATTACACGTTTTTGGTATGAAAAACGTGATGTTTTGCCAATTTTTCATAGGTGGATATAGATACTTAAATATAATTAACAGATTGTGATTGTACGTTTATTCTTCTTTCAAAATGAAGTGTATAGTTTTACAAAAGGCCGTCTTTCACCTTCCGAAAGGCCGTCAATCGCACGCTAAAAGGCCACCTTTTGCAGGCTAAAAGGTGACATATTAGAAAGCCGTTGATTGTCAGCGGTTTTCACGGTTTTGGCTTGGTGCTATGGAAATGATTGCGTATATTTGCAAAGTTACATATAAATACGAGCTTATGTTTTCAAGGATTGTGTTGGGGCTTCTGTCGTTTCTTGGATTTGGAGCAGGCAGGCAATGCAGCGGCAACGTTGATGTTGTCGGTGATACGCTAAGGCGTGGCATTGTGGAATATCTTGATTGCTGCTGTACGCTATACTCCGCAGGCACGCCCGTAAGTAGGCTTGTAGCTGATTATAAAGGCTTGGCGGAGCGTGGTATTGTGGAAGGTTTTGTCCCTGTGATTGTCGAGGTGGACGCAAACCTTTATGACATGCTGCTTGAAAATTCAGGGTGTGGCGGCATTATGGATATTGAAAAAGTACGTGAATACCGCCGGTTGGCGGTTTGCAAGCAGGTGGAGGACGGTAAGGCATTGCTTGCCAGGCGGCTGGCGGAATACAAGGACTGTTTGAAAGAAAGCGGCGAGGCTGATTGGGAGACTGGCATTGTGGGAATGGAAGTGTATGAGGATGTGGGCAAGATTGATGCTTTCGTCGGGTTTTCAAATGGTGGCGGACTGACTGCGAATGAATTTCTGCTTGCCAAAATCCCTGTGCGTAATGTTTGGGATGTGTTCCGCTGGTTGCCTTTTGGCGGATGGAACGCCTGTCCCAGCGAGGATGAACTGGTAGCTGTAGCTCGTTATTGGTATGAAAGATACGGAGCGGTGCCGGCTGTGGTGACGCATGACGGGGTGCAGTTCCGTGTGGAGCGGCCAGCCAAGGAAAGCGAGGCAATGGACTTGGCGGCGGAGCAGTTCGCGTTTGGTGAGGATATCGTGACGCAGGGTGTCGGCAATATACGGACGCTCGCGCGGTTGTTGACAGGTTCAACGGTATGGTGTTTTTGGTGGGATTGACGGCTTCTGCATTTTGTTTGTCGGTTAAAATTACTACCTTTGCATCCCGAATTTGAAAAGTAAAAAGGAATGAGCGCAAAGGTTAAGGGTTTTCTTTATGGCGTAGCCACGTCGGTTACGTTCGGGCTGATACCGCTGTTCACGCTGCCGCTGATGCAGGCGGGGCTGGCGTCGGACAGTATTTTGTTTTACCGTTTCGTTACGGCCACGGCTGCGCTGGGGCTGATGATGCTGGTAAAGAAGGAAAGTTTCAGGGTCAGCTGGCGCGACTTGCTGGTGATAGTGCCGCTGGCGGTGTTCTATACGGCGTCGTCGATGTTCCTGCTTTATGGCTACGAGGTGATGGGCGCGGGCGTTGCCACGACGCTTCACTTCACTTATCCCGTGTTCGTTACGCTGCTGATGCTCGTGCTTTTCAGGGAACGGGCGTCGTGGGTGACGTGGACGGCCGTTGTGCTGGCTATCTGCGGCGTCGCCAAGCTGTCGCTCAACGGCACTGAACTGAAGCTCGACCCTGTGGGCGTGGGCATAGTGCTGCTCTCCGCCGTGGGGTATGCCAGCTATATAATAGCGGTGAACAAGTCGCGCGTGAAGGACATGCACAGCCGCAAACTGGCGTTTTACGTGTTCGTGTTCACGGCGCTGATTTTCGGCGTTAAGAACGGACTGGAGGACGGTGTGCAGCCTTTGCCCGACGCTTGGACGGCTGTCAACGTAGTGCTGCTGGCCGTCGCGCCCACCGTAATATCAAACATCACGCTGCTGCTGGCTGTGCGCAACATCGGCGGTACGCTCACTTCAATACTCGGCGCGCTTGAGCCTGTGACGGCGGTGTGCATTGGTGCGCTCGTGTTCGGCGAGGCGTTTACTTTCAGCGAGGCTGTGGGCATTGCCCTCATACTGGCCGCAGTAGTGCTGGTAATCCTTAACCGCAGCATAAAAGAAAACCTTACGCTGCTGTTAAAGCGCGTAAGGCCGAGGCATACGTAGTTTTAGTGACGAGCAAACAAGTGACAAGCAAACAAGGGGCTGTGATTTGTTTATTTGTAGTAGAGGCAAATCACCTGTATGCTTGTCTGCTCGTCACTTGTCTGCTAAAACAAAAATTTCTTCAACTCCTCCATTGCCGGCATGGCTTTGCCCGTCTCGTTGTCGAACAGTCCGCGGTTAATCCAGCTCTTTATGACAGGCTTGCCCGACTCGTTTTCTTCCGGGAACCACCAGAACAGGCCGGTGACGTTGTCGTGACGGTTGAGCATAGTTACTAATTCTTCTGTGAATTTGCGCTGTCCTTCGGGGCTGATGGGGTAGGTGTCTCCGTCTTTGTTGGGGTCAGTCGCCCACTTGTCGTTCTTGTGAGAATAATAAAACGCCGTCTCAACTATCATTACAGGCTTGTTGAATTCGGTCTTGATACTGTCGAGCACTGTGTCGAGATGCTTTATTGTGCCATGCCACATCGGGTAATAACTTAGTCCGATGACGTCGTAGTCGAGCTTCCCTTTCTTCAGTTTATCGTAATATCCCTCGGTGGCGAGCCAGTCTTGGGCGTGCTCCGTGTGTATTATGATTTCAGCCTTGGGGCAGGTTTCGCGGCAAGCCTTCACTCCTGCGTGTAGGAAGGTAAGCAGAGTGTCCCAGTTGTCGTCTTTTGTAGGGTCAACCTTTCCCGTAGGCCAAAGCGTTCCGAAGGTGATTTCGTTGCCCACTTGGATGAAGTCGGGCGTTGCTCCGGCCTTGTTCAGAGCCTCCAAGGCGGTTTTTGTATGCTGGTAAACTGAGTCGGAGAGTATTCTTGTCTGCTCGTCACGGCTCTTGCCCTCAATGGCTTTTGCCCATGCGTGCGGCGTGAACTGCTTGCCCGGGTCGGCCCATGTGTCGGAATAATGGAAGTCGAGCATCAGTTTGAAGCCGTGCTTCTTGATTTGCTTGCACAGGCAGACAACATACGTAAGGTCTTGGCATACACCTTCGTCCTTGTTGTCCTGTGGCGCGTTGGCCGGGTCAACGAAAAGGCGCACGCGCATGGCGTTCCATCCGGCCTGCTCGAAAAGTTTGTAGGGACAGAGCGTTTTCTCGTCAATGGTTTTGTACTTAGTGCCGTTTTGTTGGTAAGTAGGCAGCAGTGAGATGTCTCCACCCAGGTGTTTTTGCGCCTGGATGTTAATGCCGCAGACGAGTGCGGCCAGTAAAATAAGGTATTTTTTCATAATAAATTTAGGTTGATTTGTTTTTTTATGTGGATTGTTTATTTCAGCATTATGCCGGTGAAAATCCTGCCGGAGGCCGTGCCGAGGCGGCGCGCTGAGAAGTAGTCGGCATAGTCGGTGTATGTGCATATGGGCGAAACGGTAATGTTGCTGTCGGCTATTCCCGATGCGCAAAGCTGTTGGCGGTTGCACTCTTTAAGGTCGATGTGCCATTTGTCTTCGCGGCGGCTGATTGCCGCCATGTCGAAACCGGCTTCGGCAAACTCGCTATACACCTCGTCGCCTACTTCAAATGCGCCGAGCGAGATGCCCGGACCTATTACTGCCTGCAACTCTTCAGGGCGTGAACCGTAGGCTATTCGCATGGTGTCGATGCTTTTTAGCACGATGCGTTGTACTGTGCCGCGCCATCCTGCGTGTACTGCGGCGGCTGCGTGGTGTGCAGGGTCATAGATTATTATAGGTATGCAGTCGGCCGTTGATACGCCTATGCAGATGTATTTGACATCCGTTATTAATGCGTCAACGCCTTCAAGTACCATGTCTTTTACTTGTTGCGGCAACGTGAGGAAGTCTTTTGCTATTAGTCTGACCTCTGTTCCGTGCGTCTGGTGTGGCATGATGACAGTGTTTCCGCTTATTCCGAGCGTTCGGCTTAATGCTTCAAGGTTTTTGCTGATGCACTCCTCGTTGTCGCCACAGAACCTGTTGATGTTGAATTCGCCGTATGCGCCTTGGCTGAAGCCTCCGTGGCGGGTGGTGCTGAACGCCGTGACAGACGGCGAAAGGTTGTAATATGTAAGTGTGGGCTGTGGCATTGGCGGTAATGTTGAAAGACGGGTTGGCAGGCTTCATTGGCTTGCCAACCCGTAAGTTTGTTAATTGTCGTCTTCGTCGATGTCGATATATTCAACGTCGTCAAGGTCTTCGATTTCGTCTTCGTCGATGAACTCAATCTCGTCCTCGCCCTCAACTCGCAGCTCTTCAGGCAATGTACCGAGGTCTTTGTCACGGTGGACGAGCGTGTATTCCGCCGTGATGTCTTTCAGTTTGTTGCTTTCGCTGTTAAGCTCGCGCCACAGAATGTCTTTCAGCTCGTTAAGCCCTTGGCCCGTCACGGCTGATATGAATACCACCGGAATGTCGCCTGGCGTCGTCTCTTTCAACATTTCTATAAGCTCGTCGTCGAGCAAGTCGCATTTCGTTACGGCCAGTACGCGGTGCTTGTCGAGCATTTCCGGGTTGAAGTTCTTAAGCTCGTTAAGCAGGATTTTGTACTCTTTCTTTATGTCGTCAGTGTCGCCCGGCACCATGAACAGCAGCAGGGAGTTGCGCTCTATGTGGCGCAGGAAGCGCAGACCGAGCCCGCGTCCTTCGCTTGCGCCTTCTATTATCCCGGGAATGTCGGCCATAACGAACGACTGGCGGTCGTGGTAGCTTACGATGCCGAGCGATGGTTCAAGCGTTGTGAACGGATAGTTTGCTATTTTTGGACGTGCGCTTGACAAGGCGGAGAGCAAGGTGCTCTTGCCTGCGTTGGGGAAACCTACAAGTCCTACGTCGGCGAGCAGTTTCAGTTCGAGTATTATTGTCATTTCCTCCATCGGCTCTCCCGGCTGTGCGAAGCGTGGGGCTTGGTTGGTAGCGGTACGGAACTGGAAGTTGCCAAGTCCGCCGCGGCCTCCTTTCAGCAGCAATACTTCCTGTCCGTCATATGTTATGTCACATACGTATTTGCCTGTTTCGGCGTTGTAGACCACCGTTCCGCACGGTACGTCGATATATACATCCTTGCCGTCGGTGCCGTGGCATTTGTCCCTGCCGCCGTTTCCACCGTGCTCGGCGAAGATGTGCCGCTGGTATCTGAGGTGCAACAGAGTCCAGTAGTTGTGGTTGCCGCGCAGGTATATGCTGCCGCCTTTGCCTCCGTCGCCTCCGTCGGGGCCTCCGTTAGGCTGGTATTTGGCGTGGCGCAGGTGCATTGAGCCGCGTCCGCCTTTGCCAGAGCGGCAGTAAATCTTAACGTAGTCTACAAAATTGGATTCTGGCATGGTGATAAAGAATTAAGAGTTAAGAATTAAGAGTTAAGGGTTAAGAAAATGATTTTGAATTTGATAATGAACAAAACATATTTTCTTAATTCTTAACTCCTAATTCTTAATTATTTGATTAAATGTTGTCGATTACGTTGCAGATGTCCGCAAATATGCGGTCGAGTTCTCCTAATCCGTCGATGTGGTGGTGCAGGTTCTCTTTCTTGTACCATTCAATCAGCGGAGCTGTCTGGTTGTGGTAAACGTCAAGACGTTTCTTGATTGTCTCCTCGTTGTCGTCCGAACGTCCGCATTCCTGTCCGCGTTTGATGAGGCGTGTCATCAGTTCGTTTTCAGGAACGTCAAGCTCTATCATGGCCGCTACATTGTGTCCGCGCTCGTCAAGCATGTTTTTCAACGCTTCTGCCTGCGGAATTGTACGGGGAAAACCGTCGAAGATTACGCCCTCGTGCTCCTTGCCGAAACCGTCGTAAACGCTTGCGAGGATGCTTATCATAAGTTCGTCGGGTATCAGCTGGCCGTTGTCTATATACTGCTTGGCCGTCTTGCCGAGTTCTGTCTCGTTCTTGATTTCGTTGCGGAGTACGTCTCCGGTTGAAATATGGCCGAATCCGTACTTCTTAATCATCAAGTCGCTTTGCGTACCCTTTCCTGAACCGGGTGCGCCGAAAATAACAATATTCTTCATCTTTGGTTTGATATGATTATTTGTCTTTTTACCCTTCAACCAGAGTATATATGTTTCGCAGGTTGCGGCCTTGCTGGTTATAGTCAAGTCCGTAGCCTACGATAAAGTCGTTGGGGATTTCCATTGCCACGTATTCAATGTCCAAGTCAACTTTCAACTTTTCGGGTTTCAGCAGCAATGTACATATGTGGATTGAAGCAGGGTTGCGTGTGCCTAATGATTCGAGCATGCGCTTCATTGTAAGCCCGGATTCAACAATGTCTTCCACTATTATGATGTCACGTCCGGAAATGTCTTCGTTAATCCCTATTACTTCCTTTATTTTTCCGGTAGACATTGTGCCTTGGTAGGAAGCAAGTTTGACGAATGAGACTTCGCATGGAACGGTGACCATTCTCATAAGGTCAGCCGCAAATACGAACGAGCCGTTGAGTACGGCGAGAAATAAAGGATTTTTGCCTTCCATGTCTTTGTTTATACGGTCGGCTACGGCCTTTACATGTTTCAATATTTCCTCTTCAGTGTATGAAATCCTGAATGTCTTGTCGTGTATTTTTACAGTGGACATGATGCTTTATTGATATTTTGGTACAAAATTACTAAAAATATGCCAAACGTTGCCAAACGTTCGGCATTAATTTAGTATTTTTGCACTGATGAAGATTTTTACAAGTGCTCAAATACGCGAGCTTGACAAATATACAATAGAGCATGAGCCTATAAGTTCGTATGACCTGATGGAGCGTGCTGCGAGGGCAATTGTGCGTGCGATAACCGACACATGGGGTACTGATGTGCCTGTCGTTGTTTTTGCAGGGCCGGGCAACAATGGCGGTGATGCCTTGGCTGTGGCACGTATGCTTGCTGGACAAGGGTATTCGGTAAGTGTTTATTTGTTCAACATAAGTGGAAATCTGTCTGAAGACTGCAAGGCCAATAAGCAGAAAGTGTCAGACTGTAAAGCCATAAAGTCTTTCATCGAGGTTACAGACGAGTTTGACCCGCCGTATTTGGATAGTGGAATGTTGGTGGTTGACGGTTTGTTCGGTTCCGGCTTGAATAAACCGCTTGCAGGAGGTTTTGCCTCTTTGGTGAAATATATCAACCAGTCGGCTGCCACAGTTGTTAGCATAGATGTTCCTTCGGGACTCATGACTGAAGACAACACCTATAATGTAAGGGCAAATATTATAAGGGCGGATGTTACGCTTACGTTACAGAACAGGAAGCTTTCGTTCCTTTTTCCTGAAAACCAGAAGTTTATTGGAAAATTGAAAATACTCGACATACGTTTGAGCCAGGAAGGCATGTCTGCCATTCAGTCACATTATAGTATGTTGGAAAAGAACGAACTCCGTCTGCGTCTTTTACGCCGTGGCGACTTTGTACACAAAGGCGACATGGGCAATGCTCTGATTATAGCCGGCAGTTATGGCATGGCAGGAGCGGCTGTGCTGGCTACGAAAGCATGTCTTAGGAGCGGAGCAGGCAAGGTCACAGTGTGTACACCACGCCGAAACAACGACATAATGCAGGTTTCCGTGCCTGAAGCGGTGATGTGTATAGACAAGGATGATTCTTGTTTTTCAGAAGCGGTTGATTCTACAGGCTTTGATGCGGTAGCTATTGGCCCGGGACTTGGGTGTCAAGAGGCAACAGCCATAGCCCTTATAACGCAGATACGCCGCACACAAGCTCCTGTTGTGATAGATGCCGATGGCTTGAATATGCTTGCAAGCCATAAGGCTTGGCTGCAACAATTGCCTAAAGGCATAATCCTTACGCCTCATCCTAAGGAATTTGAACGTCTTGCAGGCAGTCATTTCGTTGACAGCTACGAGCGTCTAAGCAGCGCGCGCGACATGGCTGAACGTCTGCAAGCCTATATAATACTGAAAGGACACTATACGGCTTTGTGCATGCCTGACGGTAAGGTTGTGTTCAACACCACGGGCAATCCGGGTATGGCCACCGCAGGTAGCGGCGATGTGCTCACCGGGATGATAACCGGTCTGTTGGCGCGTGGTTACAGACAGGCTGATGCTTGTATGCTTGGCATGTATCTGCATGGTATGGCCGGTGACATTGCCGCCAAGAAAATAGGGGTGGAATGCCTTGTTGCCGGCGACATAATAAAGTGTCTCCCGGAGGCTTTCAGGTATCTTGACGATTGAAAAAACATAATATTTTTATTTTGCATAACGACATGAAGAACCTTATCATCGCTTTTTTATTGCTTGTGTCATGCAGCCAAACCGTGCTTGCGCAAAGAAGCAAGAATGTGGCCGAGGGCACGGCTTATTACCTTCCGCGTACAGAACTGCGTTTTACGGTGAGGATTGAGAAAACGTCATATACACCTGGGGAGTTCGCCGTTTATGCGGAAAAATACATGAAGATGAATAATGTCGGTATGAAGCCTATGGTGTCTTACCGCATATTGGGGCTCGACGTCAATTCCGTAGGTGAACGCGACACTTCCAAGTTTTATGTATTGCCAACAGACTCGAAACACAACATTCAGACTGTTGACATTGATGATAACAGCGTTCTGCTTGCAGTCAACGCCGACCCGAAAGTCGTGGAGCAGCCCGCGCCGTTCAAGCCTGCGCCGAAGCCTGTATGTCTTAATCCGCGAGACTATATGAACGAGGACATCCTTTCTGCCGGAAGTTCGGCTAAAATGGCCGAGCTTTGCGCCCTTGAGATATATGACATTCGCGACAGCAAGAGTCTTCTTAACAAGGGACAGGCCGACTTCATGCCAAAGGACGGCGAGCAACTGCGTATAATGCTGGCTAACCTTGAGACGCAGGAAAATGCGCTGATGCAGCTTTTCAGCGGAATAACTGAACGTGACACGATGGAGACTGTAGTCAGGTTTGTGCCCATGAAGCCTGTCGATAGGCAGTTGCTTTTCCGCTTTTCCAAGTGGGCTGGCATGACAGATGCCGACGACCTTGGCGGCAATCCTTATTATATAAGTGTGGAAGACAAGCACGTTACACCTTCAATCCATGAGGAATTGCTAAGCCAGAAAAAGGCGAAAGACAACGGCGGACTTTATGTCAACCTGCCTGGGAAGATTCTGGTCACATTGTATAGGGGCAACGAACAGTGGGCCGCTTACGAGCTTTATGCCGCCCAGTTTGGCACAGTCGCGGCTTTGGACGAGGACCTTTTCAGCAAGAAACTGTTTACAAGTGTCGTCCTTAATCCCGTGACAGGCAATCTTGAGAGCATTGAAATAGACTCTTCAAAGAAATGAGTTTCCGATGAACTTTAAGGGTGTTGCACCGCGAGACATGGCGCAGCATCCTTTTTTATGTAAATAATGATTAAAATTATAATGCCTTACGCAAGGTTGGGCGTATTGCGTGTGTTTCATTGTTGAATGATAAAATAAGAGCTATAGATTATGAAGACAATGAAATTCCTGGCCGGACTTGCAGTTGCAATCATGGCCGTGTTCTCTTTCGGTTCGTGCGACAACGATGACACTTACTATTGGTATTATCCGCCCATACCGAATGCGCTGGTTACGGTGAAGCCCATCGATGGTGCAGGTTTCTACATGCAGCTTGACGATACCACCACGCTTTACCCGGTAAACATGGCTACTTCGCCCTTTGGCGACAAGGAGGTGCGTGCCCTTGTGTGCTACCGTGAAGTCGAGCGTGCCAACGAGTATTATGACAAGTCGGTAGAGGTAGGCTGGATAGACAGCATACTTACCAAGAAAGCCGTGCCTTATCCTGCCGATGGAAATGTTGAAGAATATGGCGACGACCCGATTGAGATTGTGCGCGATTGGGTGAATATCGCCGAGGACGGATATCTTACGTTGCGTTTCCGTACGCGTTGGGGCAATACAGGGGTGGCGCATTACGTCAACCTCCTGACCGGAGTGAATCCTGACGACCCGTATGAGGTCGAGTTCAAGCACAACGCTTTCGGCGATGTCGATGGCGTTGCTGGAGATGCGTTGGTTGCGTTCCGATTGGCAGACCTGCCTGACACTGAGGGGAAAACCGTCAAACTGACGCTGAAATACAAGTCGTACAGCGGTGAGAAGACCGTGCAGTTCGATTATTGCAGCCGCAAGTCAACGACTGTTGAAGGGCAGATAGACAGGGCTGCGTACTCTTCCAGATTAAAGTAACGGGATATATTGTAAGGGATTAAACCCCAAGGGACGGGCGTCTGCGCCGGTCGGCAGGCTGTGTTGTTATACATGTCGTGGAGCAGACGGTAAATCTTTGGGTTTTAATCCCTCGTTTGAAATGAAGGCAGACGGCGGCGTATACAGTGAGAGCGACCTTGTATCACTTGTGGCAAGGAGAGATGGCAAAGCCATGAAATCGCTTTATGACAGGTATGTTGAATACCTGTCGGCTGTATGTGCCCGTTATGTTGCCGACAACAACGACCGCAAGGACGTGTTGCAGGAATGCTTTATAAGGATTTTCACTTCGTTGGGCAAGTTCGAGTTCCGCGGTGAAGGTTCTTTGAAGGCATGGATGGTAAGGATTGTAGTAAATGAGTCCTTACGCTTCTTGAAAAAAAGTTCCAATTACGGTTTTATTGAATATGAGGACACATTGCCCGACTTGGCTGATGAGCCGGAAGCTGAAGGCATACCTGACGACGTGCTCAACGACATGATTCTGTCGCTTCCGCCGGGTTACCGCATGGTGTTCAACCTTTACGTATTCGAGCGTAAGAGCCATAAAGAGATTGCCGCAATGCTCGGCATAGGCGAAAGTTCGTCGGCTTCCCAACTTTCGCGCGCCAAGGCGTTGCTCGCTAAGTGGATGAAGGAATACCGCGACAGGCTGGACGACTGGCGGCAGCAGGGCTTGGCCGCAGGAGTCTCGCGCCCTGTCGGTGGTGCTTCAGCCGGTCGTGATTCGTTGTCTGGTGGTGTGCCGCAGGCGCGTAATGCCTTTAAGTCGTTTGGCAAAGGGGCCGCATTTGTGGCTTCGTTGTTTTTATGTTTGTCGGTCTGAAAAAATCTGTTATTCATGGAACAACAATGGATTGAACATCTTAGAAAACGCTTTGCCGACCGTAAGGTTGCGCCGCCTGACGGACTCTGGGAGTCTGTCGAGGCGGCCATGAATAACGGTGTGGGCGGCGAAGCTAAATCAGTCAAGCGCCGTGGGCGCGCTGTCGTTGTGCCCATGTGGGGCCGCCGCGCTGGTGCCGTGGCTGCTTGCGCGGCCGTTTTGGCCGTTACGGTATGGTATTTTTCCGGCCGTAATGTTGTACATCACGGCGTGGTAGGCGGCATTCCTGATGCAGGCGCGCCTGTCGGCAGATTGGCCAAGGCTTCTGTCCAAGTGGAGGCGGCCGGCGGTTTGCCGGCAGTTCCGGCTGTTGCAAGGCGCGTCGTGGCATGTGCTGCAAGTCGTGATACCGTTGCAAATGACGTTGCGCAGCCGTCGGTTTACGGCGACGCTGCTGTTGTTGACGTTGTGTCAGATGGTGAAAGCGTGTCAGAAGAAGCCCGTAATACTGGAGGCAAGAGCGTCGTTGTAAGCCGTACCCCGCCCCGTGACGTTCCGCATGGAGGCGGCGGTGCAGGGCTTTTGGTTTCATCAGGCCGCAATGTTGTGGACGGTGGCGGTGTCTCGGTGTCGCTTTACGGTGCGGGATTTGCTTCCATAGGAGCGTCCACCGGTAATACCGGCGCGTCATTCCGTCCATACAATTTGCAGCAGGATGAGGTTGTTGGCAGTGATATAATGCTCCTCTCGGCAGCTGCCGACAGGAGAGAGGCAGGCGAGGTGCGTGTAAGGCATCGCCACCCTGTCAAGGTAGGTGCGTCGGTGCGTTTCAACCTGGCAGGACGTTTCGGCATGGAGACAGGCTTGAACTATTCTTACCATTCGGCGGACATTGCATCGGGCGACGACTCCGGCGGCTATACTACCAAGCAGAAACTGCATTTTGTGGGCGTGCCTTTGGCCGTGAGCTATGACATATGGCATACTGACTTCCTGGATGTTTATGCCTCGGCAGGCGGTGCGGTCGAGTTTTGCGTTTCAGGAAAGTCGCACACGGAGTATGTTTCCGGCGGAAAGGTTGTCAGCACGGCCGGTGCCGATGTGCGCGACGAGCGTCCGCAGTGGTCGGTAGGGGCGTCGGCCGGAGTGCAGTATAATGTAAATAATGTGGTCGGTGTTTATGTAGAGCCGGGAGTGAGCTATTATTTCGACAACGGCAGCGGTGTCAACACCGTGTACAAGGACAAGCCGCTCAACTTCAATCTCAACGTCGGCCTGCGTTTCACTATCCGGTAATGACAGCTTGAAGTTATGTTTACAGTCATATTGTCCATGCTTTGCGGTATTGCCTGCGGCCGCCTTCTTCGCGGCCGCAGGCAGTCTTTCGTTTCGCGTGCCATAACCTTTCTCATATGGCTCTTGCTCTTCCTTCTTGGCATAGAGGTCGGGGCAGACCCGCGTGTGGTAGGTTCGCTTGGCAGCCTTGGCGTAGAGGCGGCGGTGTTTGCCGTTTTCGCCGTACTCGGGTGCGCAGTGCTTTGCCGCTTGCTGTTTAAGGAAAGACGCGTGGAGAGCGGAAACGTGAAAAGTGAAGAGTGAGAAATACATATGCTTACGTAGCGGCATGATATTTCGTTCACTGGTATTCCCGGAATTCCCGGCAGTCCAATCTCTTACAGCCTTTTTTGTTATTAACACTCAAACCATTATTCTCAACCCTTGAAATCGAGCCTCGTAATCGTATCGTTTTTCGTCGTCGGCACGCTTGTTGGCGTGTGCGGCCTTGCCCCGGAGTGGCTCGCGTCAGGCTCTGACGTCAGCTTCTATGCCCTGTGTGCCCTGATGTTTTTTGTAGGTGTTAGCGTTGGCGGCGATACGTCAGTGCTCCGCAGCATACGTTCGCTCAGTCCGCGCCTGCTCCTCTTGCCCCTTGTCACCGTGGCCGGTACTCTTGGAGGCGTGGCCGTGGCCGGCCTGCTGTTTCCTCACCGCAGTCTTACTGACTGCCTTGCCGTAGGCTCCGGCTTCGGATATTATTCCCTTTCGAGCATTTTCATAACCGAATACCGCGGCCCTGAACTGGGTACGGTGGCACTGCTTGCCAATATTGCGCGCGAACTTATCACGTTGCTCTGCGCTCCTTTGCTCGCCCGTTGGTTCAGCCGCCTTGCTCCGATATCGGCAGGCGGAGCCACCACAATGGACACAACGCTGCCAATCATTACGCGTGTTTCTGGCAATTCATACGTTGTTTTGTCCGTATTCCACGGCTTTGTGGTAGATTTCAGCGTCCCCTTTCTTGTCACTTTTTTCTGTAGTTTGTAACTGCACTGATTGCCAGTGCTATACGTCTGTCGGTGCAAAAGGTGGCCTTTCTCTGGATGAAAGGCCGTCAATCGCATGGCAAAAGGCCGTCAATCGCATGGCAAAAGGCCGCCATTTGTAAAATTACCAATAATCGTCGGATAAAAAAACAACGGCCGTTTTTTGTCTGATAGGATATTTTCAGTATTTTTGCATGTGTCCTGCCGTCTTGCTGACGGGCTTTGCGTTATTGTAAAATGGCCAAATACGTTACTATATACATATTATTATTACTGTGCTTGGTGCCGTCCGCCGTATATGGAGCAGACCGCACCCAGTATTCCGGGCTTGTCGAGAAAGTGAGAGATTTGCCTTCGGAGAATGTCATGCGTATGGCAGGCAAGTACGCCGGCCAGGGCAAGGATGCCGAGGCCATTGTGCTCTATACCGTGGTGGCCGACAGGTTTAGGGATGATTCTGACGATGGCGAGAAGAATACTTGCGTGCTGGCCCGGCATAAAGTGGGGCAGGCGTATTATGACAGGGGCGACTATGTCAATGCCCTTGGCGCATTTGTCGAGGCGGCGAAGATGAGCGAGCAGTGTGGGGTGCAGCGCCATGTCGCCCGCATATACAACAGCATAGGCAACGTTTATTGCATATTCCTTGATTACGAGAAGGGGGTGAACTGTTACAAGAAGGCTCTTGCATTTACAGAGAAGCACCCTGACCGTGATGTTGAGCATGACATATTGGTCAATCTTACCGGCATTTTGACGTTTATGGAAAATGTCGGCGAGGCAAGGAAGTATTATAAGATGTCGGAGAACAAGAAAGACCCGGCCAATCCGGTGGACGTGTATATGAGTGGATATAACCTCTGCCTGCTACAATTGCACGAGGAGAACATCGCTCCGGCCATAGCAAGGCTGAAACGCTTGGCCGTCTATGCTAAAGACAAGGGGATAGAACCCAAGTACCAATGTTTCGCTTATCAGGAACTTTTCAATGCCTATGACTACATCGGAATGCCTGATTCCACACTGAAATACATGTTGCTTTGCGATTCGACCGCACGCGTCCACAACCTGCAACACACGTTCGCCACGACAAAAAAATACCTTGCGGATTTCTATGAGAAGCATGGCGACAGTGCAAAGTCGAACGCATACAGGGCGCATTATCTTGACATAATGGACTCGATTTACAACATGCGTGAGTTTGAAGTGGTGGAGAACACCCTGTTCACATGGGAAGTTGGTAAGACAGCCAAGGAGATTTCAGACCTGCAACGGCGTGAGCAGGATAAAGAGCGCACCATCATGCGTCAGCGTTTGACGATGTGCGCCGTGGCTGTGGTTACGCTCGTGCTTGCCTTGTTGCTTGCCTTGGTGTGGCGGCAGAAGCGCCGCCTTGACCGCAGCTACGCCGACCTCTACCTTGTAAACCGCAATTTCGTTGACACGCAGGCTCAGCTTACTGCGCGCCTGCGGCAGGAGGCAGAGGCTTCGAAAGGCAAGGATGCCGAGATTGCAAGGTTGAAAGAACGGCTCGGACAAGCCCCGGCTACAGTCGCGTTGCAGCCGGGAGTTCAAGAGAAATACCGCACGAGCAATCTTGGCGAGGAGCAATGCAGGGCCTTGGCAGAGCGCATACAGGGTGTGATGGAGAACACTACGGCCTTCTGCGATTGCGATTTCTCTGTGGGCATGCTTGCCGGTATAGTCGGCTCCAATGTCAAATACGTGTCACAGGCAATAAACGACACATATCACAAGAGTTTCAACGATTATGTGAATCCTTATCGAATACATCTTGCCTGTGCCAGATTCGCCGACAAGAAGAACTACGGCCACCTGACCATGAAGGCTGTTGGCGAGAGTGTCGGGTTCAGGTCGTACACGTCTTTTGTCAATATTTTCCGCAAGGTTACGGGCATAACGCCGTCAATCTATTGCAAGATGGCGGCGCAGGATAACGCAGCCGCCGGGCGGAATTAACCTTATTATTTATACGTTTTGGCGCACGGTTCAGGCGCGTAGGTGGCGATTGCATGTACAAATGGCTGCAAATTCAGGCATTTGGAGTTTTGCGGTTTGCAATAAAACTTGTTAACCATTACTTTTGCCATCGTAAAACTTCAAGTTTAATCTAATCTTTTATAATCATGAAAAAGGCGATACTTCTTTTGTTTTGCGCGTTGATGGCCGCACCGCAGGCTTTTGCGCAGACTGGGGCGACGTTTACCCAAGGCGAACAGGGTACGGTTAACAAGCGTGTGTCGGCAAACGGCAAGTGGCTTGTCGGTGTCAATACTAAGTCTTATTCATGGGGACTTGACGCCGTGCAAGGGTATGAGAGTTTCCTGACCGACCTCGGGACTGGTAGAACAACATGGTTGACATCTTACGACGAGGCCGATTACGCCAAGGCCGGAGCTTTTGAAGATGTGAGCGACGACGGGGTAATATGCGGCGTTATGAAAGACCCTGTACACCAAATCACCGTTACAGAGATGGGTTATACTTACACCCTGCCGCTCAACGTGGCCGCAGTGTGGACAGACGGTAAGGCTGCGAGTCTCGGCCTTGGCACATGGACGGAGGCCGATTTTACAAACTTCAGGGACGGAACGTTCGCCGTAGCCATATCGAGCGACGGCAAGACCGTTGTGGGATATGCCGGTTTTGGCAACTTCGCCAATGTATATCCATGCCGTTGGACGCTTGACGGTACTTCGGGGGAATGGAAGTTCGAGCAATATGCAGTGCCAGACGGCTGCCACGAGGCCATGGTTCTCGATGTGTCTGGTGACGGTACTAAAGCCGTTGGGTACATCCGTGGCACGGGACAGAACACATCTTGTTCTTACGCTTGCTATTGGCCTTCGGTTGACGAGTGCGTCGTCATTGACGACCCTAACCCTGTTGGAGGTATGCAGAGTGATGGAAAGGCCTATCGCATAAGTGACAACGGTGAGTATATAGGTCTTACCAACAATGGCATAGAGCCTGCCCGGTACATTGTTCGTAGCAAGGTGCTCAAGACTTTTGGTTCATACCAAAGTGTAACGGGGTGCAATATAGGTGGTGTCACCGACCAAGGTGACCTCGTCGGAACGTACGGGTATTCCGGCTACGGCATCAATCGCCCGTTCTGGTATTCGGCTATGGGAGAACGTTTTACCGACTTCGACTATTATGTTTACCTTTATGCCAACGATGTTGACATACCTTATGAGTTCAGTTTCCATGCGAACGAGAACTTGTCGTTTTGCGGCGTGTCTGCCGATGGAAAGGTCATTGCCGGCAATGATGTGTATGGCGCGCCGTGGGTGCTCACGTCAAATCCGGAGTTTACGCCAATACCGCCGTCGATAGACAGCTTTAACGCCAACGCGTCGGCACTTGGCGAAGTGACGGTTACATTCGTACGAAGCCAGCAGGAAACTTATGTTTGGTTCAAGGCAAAGGAATATGTCATATATCGTGACGGTAATGAGGTAGGGCGAGTGGCTGTAGCTGACCTCGATGAGGCCGGTACAAAGGATGTGGCATTCACCGACAAAGGTGTCAGCACGGGCAACCATTACTATTCGGTGGCTGTCAACTATACTAACAACAATACGGGAGGAGAGCTGCTTTCACCTAAATCCGATGAGATTACGGTGTACATGGAGGAAAGCTTTGAATTCCCGTTATACGACGATTTCGAGTCCGTTTCAATTTCGACCAACGGTTGGTCCGTCAAAAGGGATTACGGGGACATAAACACGCAGTTCTGGGGATGTGGGCAATATTTCGGCCTAAACGGCAGTAGCTACCTCAATGTGGGCGTGGCTCAGACGCAGCCATATTCGTTTTCGCTTGTTTCTCGCCACATGGATGCACGCGACAAGGAAAATGTTTACGTATCGTTCGCACGTATCTGGCAGTACGCCAACCGTGACGACTGGAATCTGACTGAAGACTCTCTGAGTGTGGAAGTGTCAACGGATGGTGTCGAATGGAAGGCGGCTGCTGACTATGCCCTTGCAGACGTTGCTCCGAACAGGTGGAGTTTTGAGTATATAGACCTTACACCGTGGGCCGCAGGCAAGACATTCCAAGTACGCCTGCGTGTGCACGGGCAGGCGTTGGCACAGTATATATGGAACTTTGACAATGTGTCAGTGAACGAAAAGCCGCAGCATGAGGGTACGCCTGGTGCGATGGCTGCCGTAGATGTTGATGGGGCTTTCCGCCTTACGTGGAAGAATTCTATTGGCGCTTATTCGCTCAACTATCTTGGCAACATGCTATATAATGTCGAAGGTCGTGCCCTCGGCAACGAAGGCAAGGAGTTGATTGCCGTTAACAAGTTTGACAAAGCTTATCTTGCGCCGTTTGCCGGTAAGTGGCTTACGTCCGTGTCTACGCAAATCAACAAGTATGAATCGGCAGACAACACTCCTATACGCATGGCTATAGTAGTCTATGAAAACGGCAAGTTGGTTCGTGAACAGGAAATAGTTGACAAGCCATATAATGAGAACATTACCGTGAAGCTTGACGTGCCGCTTGCCATCGATGGCGCTAAGGACTTGATGGTAGGTGTGAAGACATTGGAATATGGTGAGGACCAGATACCTGTCTGCTATCAGAAGACCAGTTCGTATGTTGACGGCAAGAGCAACCTTTATTCTGAAGATGGCGGCAATACGTGGCAAAGTTTGGCGGAGTTTTATTCGTCCGTTGGCGACGGAACTGAAGGTTTCGGCAGCTGGATAATAACTGCCAACGTGACCGATGAGGCCGATGTTGAAGAAAAGCAGGTGGATGCCAATCAGTTCGCATACGAAGTGTACAAGAATGGAAGGAAGTATAGCCAGTTGCTCACTCACTATCTGCAAGGTGGCTTTACCGACACTGAAAGTGTTGTGGGTGACATTTATGAGGTGAGGACGTTTTTCTACGATGGTACAGTGTCCGAACTCTCAAACGCAGTAAGGAACGATGGAACGACGGGTATCGGCGATGTTGATGCCGGACGTAGCGGGGATGACGGCTGGACTGTTGGTGACGGTGAACTGAATGTATTAGGCGACGTGGCTAAAATCGAACTTTATACCGCAGGCGGAGTGAAGGTTTATGAAGGTGCTTCTGCCAATGTTTCCATTGGAAACTTCGGCCATGGCATGTTCATACTCAGGGTTTACACTTCTGAAGGCGGGTCCAAGTCACATAAAGTAGTGTTCTGAGATAATAGCATTTGATGTTTATATATTAAAAAGGTGCGGTTTTATATAGTCATTTGACATGAACCGCACCTTCATTTTGTCCTGTTCGGTTTGTTTTATGGTAAGCATTGTTTTGTGGTTGTCATTACCTTAATAATCAACAGTATACACACGCTTGTCTAAAAGGCGGCCTTTCGCGGTGCAAAAGGCCGCCTTTTGTCGTCTGGTTTGCCGTCTTTTGCTTCCTTGTTTGCCGCCTTTTACAAAAAGTATGATAATAATCGCCATAACGGCTGTTTTTTTGTTTAACGCAAATGTGCTCCGTTCTAACGTTACATCCGCCTCCTGTTATTACTTAATATTTCCCACCAGAGTGTTTGCACATAAATTATATATGATGTTTTTTCTCCCCTAAAAGCGATTTAGAGGCATTTATGATAGTGGTAAATGGTTATGTGGTGTTTGCCGATAAAAAATATATATGTGCATTAAATAACCTTGAAAATCCCTCTTTGGAGTTGATTTATGTCAAGAATGAAGCGAAAATGCATTGTTTTTGAAAAATTCTTTCCAAAATATTTGCAAGTTTAGGGTAAACCTCTTACCTTTGCATTCGCTTTCGCTTCAAAACGAAGACGACAAGCAAAATGGTTCTTTGAAAGAATGTCACAGGCGAGGAGCGAGTGAGGTTAGTCCGCCTGATTGAGGCGGCGCCTTGAAGGTATACGTTGTTTTTAAACGGAAGAAACTATATACAGTGTAGAGTTTGATCCTGGCTCAGGATGAACGCT
>CASFNA010000006.1 GCA_949295905.1 uncultured Prevotellaceae bacterium | reverse complement strand
TATTATATTTATATAATATATATAATATAAAATTCTATCTCTCTCCGTCTCCACATGCGCCGCATGGCAATTGTCATCTGTCATTTGTAATTGTCATCACACACCTTCACGTCCCCCCCTGACATCCGCCGCGCCGGCATCCGCCCCCGTCTGTCATCTGTAATTGTAAGCGCGGCCCAACCGCGGCGCGCCTCACGCCGTGTTTGCACCCTTGGGCGAAAGCGCACGAATGGCACACGAGCACTGCGGAACAGCTGCATTTCGCACGCGAACAAGCATCTTTACCGCCCGTAAAGACGGCATTCGCGCCACGCAAAGGCCATGTTTACGACATGGCGCGGAGCCGCCCCGTCAGCGGCGTTCAGGCCATGCAGCGGCGCGGGGGCGCGGCGCGCATACCGCTTACAATTACAAATTACAAATGACAGATGACAATTACAGTATGAGCATGACGTAATGTGTAACGGATTCCGCATTTCTGCGGAACTGAAAGTCGCCGTCAAGGCAATGACTGATTACCAACCGACCGCTTGGAATAGGGTTATCACAACATTGACCTTATACCTAACTAACGTTAACGCACTGGTTTCACCGCGCGGCATAACCGGCTGGCACTGACGTGTTTGCACGAAAAAGGGGAGGCAAGCCGCAAGCCTGCCTCCCTGCTCAAACTCTTTGCGGAAGGTGAGGGATTCAAACCCCCGATACCCGCAATGGGTATACCGGATTTCGAGTCCAGCGCATTCGGTCACTCTGCCAACCTTCCTTTCCAGCCTGCGCCCCTTGCGGAGCCGTCCGCGGCCTTTGACGGGTGCAAAGGTAATACAAATATTTCACATGGCAAAGAAAAACGTCACTCAAATGAAAGTTTTTCGAGCCTCGCCCTAAGTTTTCCGGCTTCTGACCGCCTTATGGCGAGCCTTATCTCGCACGTGCCGCCATAATCCTGCGACACTATGCGCGGCTTCATCTCCTTCACCACGCGCATTACGGCGTTCATCATCACGTAAGGGAAGCTGTACGTTACGACGTCCTCCACCTGCCGCGTCACTATTTGGGCCGCGGCCAAGGCCTCTGCGGCCGCCGTCCTGTAAGCCACGATGAGGCCGCCCGTGCCGAGGTTGACCCCGCCGTAATAACGCACCACGACTACGAGCACGTCGGTCAGCCCCAGGCTGTTGATTTGCCCGAGGATTGGCTTGCCGGCCGTGCTGCCGGGCTCGCCGTCGTCATTGGCGCGCAGCTCGCCGCGCTCCGCGCCGAGCACGTAGGCGTAGCACACATGGCGCGCGTCGTAATAACGCTTGCGGTAATCCTGCAAGACTGCCCTGACCTCGGCCACGCTCTCCACATGGCGGGCAAAGGCGAGGAACTTGCTCCTCTTCTCGGAGTAAGTACCCTCGCCTACGTTTGCAATGGTCCTGAACTCGTCCTGGCTCATCAAGGCCCCCATGCTCATGAAAGCTTGTGGATGACGAGGCCCGAGCGCAGCTTCGGCTCGAACCATGTAGCCTTCGGGGGCATTATCTTGCCGCTATCGGCTATGTCCATGATTTGCTTCATCGTTACGGGATAAAGGGCCAGCGCCATGCGCATTTCGCCGCTATCTACGCGGCGCTTCAGCTCGCCGAGGCCGCGCAGGCCGCCCACGAAGTCGATGCGCTTGTCAGAGCGGAGGTCTTTTATGCCAAGTATCTCGTCCAGTATGAGGCGGCTCGATATGTCAACGTCGAGCACCCCGATGGGGTCGGTGTCGTCAAACGTGCCCGGCTTGGCCGTAAGGCTGTACCACCGGCCGTCCAAGTAGAGCGAGAACTCGTGCAGGCGGCGTGGCCTGTACTCTGCTTCGCCCTTCTGCTCCACCTCGAAATTCTTGCCCAATGCGGCCAGGAACTCGGCGGAGGAAAGGCCGTTCAAGTCCTTCACCACGCGGTTATAGTCAAGTATGGTGAGCTGGGATGCCTGGAAGCACACGGCCATGAAGTAGTTGTACTCCTCCGTGCCGTCACGGTTGGGGTCTTGCCGTGCCTTCTCCGCCCCCACGAGGGCGGCCGCGGCGGAGCGGTGGTGCCCGTCGGCGATGTAGAGCGAAGGCATCTTGGCGAACTCGGCGGTAACCGTGGCTATGTCGGCATCGTCGGAAATCACCCAGAACTGGTGGCGGAATCCGTCCACCGGGGCTATGAAGTCATACTCCGGGGCAGTCCCGGCGTAGCGCATGATGAGCGCGTCGAGCACGGCGTTGTCAGGATAAGCGAAGAATACAGGCTCTATGTTGGCGTTGTTCACGCGCACATGCTTCATGCGGTCCTCCTCCTTGTCGCGTCGCGTAAGCTCGTGCTTCTTGATAACCCCGTTGAGATAGTCGTCAACGTAGGCGCACACCACGAGGCCGTACTGCGTCTTGCCGTTCATGGTCTGGGCATAGATGTAATACTGCTCCTTGCCGTCCTGCACGAGCCAGCCCTTGTCCTGGAATTTCTTAAAGTTCTCGGCCGCCTTCTCGTACACGCGCGGGTCATACTCGCTCGTGCCCGGGGCGAAGTCAATCTCGGGCTTTATTATATGGTAAAGGCTCTTCTCGTTATCGCCGGCTTCCCTGCGCGCTTCCTCCGAATCAAGCACGTCGTATGGCCGCGACTCTACGTCCTCCACATATTGGCGTGGCGGACGCACGCCCTTGAATGGTTTTATTTTAGCCATATCGTATTTACTCGTTACTTGTCAACTTGTCACTTGTTTACCTGATACTTTGTGCAACCGTCCTTGAAAAAGGCGTTGATTTGCCTTGCGGCGGCAATTCCGGCGTTGATGTTGGCCTCCGCCGTCTGTGCGCCCATCTTCTTGGGCGTGCTGAAATAGCGCCCCTCGAACTTCGCGAAGTCGGCGTCGGCATCGGGCTTGATGTCGGTGATGTACTTCAGGTCGTCGCGCTCGGCCATGAGCTTGAGCAGTTCCGGCTCGTCCACCACTTCCTTGCGTGCCGTGTTTATAACGATGCCGCCCTTCTTCATCTTGCCCACCAGGGCGTAATTGATGCTCTGCCTGGTCTCCGGCGTGGCGGGGATGTGCAGGGAAACGATGTCGCACTGCTCGAAGAGTGCGTCCTGCGAGCCAACCGCGTGCACTCCGGCCTGCTCTATCGCGTCCTTGGGGCAGAACGCGTCGTAGGCGTAAACGTCCATGCCGAAGCCCTTGGCTATGCGCGCCACGTTGCGCCCCACGTTGCCGAAAGCCAGTATGCCGAGCTTCTTGCCCATCAGCTCGGTGCCGGCCTTGCCGTTATAGAAATTGCGCACGGCGTACACCAGCAGGCCGAACACGAGCTCGGCTACGGCGTTCGAGTTCTGTCCGGGAGTGTTCTCTACGACCACGCCCTTCTGCTTTGCATACTCCGTGTCAATGTTGTCGTAACCGGCACCGGCGCGCACTGCGATTTTCAGTTTTGCCGCCGCGTCGAGAACGGCCGGCGTAACCTTGTCTGAACGTACTATGAGGGCGTCGGCATCTTTCACCGCATCAAGCAGCTGCGCAGCGTCCGTATATTTATCAAGGAGCACAAGCTCGTTGCCCGCACCTTCTATTTCCTTCCTTATACCGTCTACCGCAACGGCGGCAAACGGCTTCTCCGTTGCAACTAATACTTTCATATTATACAGATTTATTGGTTAATAGACATTTATGGCTTTATGAAAAGGAAAGGGAAGCACGCTTGGCCGCGATTACCTGCGGGTCAACCGCACCACGACATGCTCCCCCTTTGTATCGTATCAGGACGCAAACGGTCAGTGCTGCGCCTCAAAGTCCTTCATGCACTGGACGAGAGCCTGCACGCCCTCAACGGTCATGGCGTTGTAGCAGCTTGCGCGGAAACCGCCTACCGAGCGGTGGCCCTTGATACCCACCATGCCCTGCGCCGTAGCATACTCCATGAACGGCTTTTCGAGCTCGGCGTATTCGGGGTTCATCACGAAGCATATGTTCATAACAGAGCGGTCTTCCTCGGCCACCGTGCCGCGGAACAGCTTGTTCCTGTCAATCTCCGAATAAAGCATGTCGGCACGCTCCAACGCCCGCTTGTCCATGGCCTCTACGCCGCCCATCTTCTTTATCCAGCGCAGGTTCTCGAGAGCCGTATAGATAGGAACAACCGGAGGCGTGTTGAACATCGAGCCTTTGTCTACATGTGTCTTATAGTCAAGCATCGTCGGGATTGTGCGCGGAGCCTTGCCGAGGGCGTCGTCCTTTACGATTACCACCGTCACACCGGCCATTGAGAGGTTCTTCTGCGCGCCTGCGTAGATGCACATGTACTTAGAAACGTCCACCGGACGGCTGAAAATGTCTGATGACATGTCGGCTATCATCGGCACGGGCACGTCCATATCCTTGCGTATTTCCGTTCCGTAAATAGTGTTGTTGGTGGTTATATGCAGGTAATCCACGTCCGTCGGGCATGTCCAGTCCTTCGGGATGAACGTATAGTTGGCGTCGGCTGACGATGCGACCTCAACCACTTCACCGAAGAGCTTGGCCTCCTTTATGGCCTTCTTCGCCCACGTTCCCGTGTTAAGGTAAGCGGCTTTCGTTATAAGGAAGTTGTAGGGAATCATGCAGAATTCAAGTGAAGCACCTCCGCCGAGGAAGAGCACGGAATATCCTTCAGGCACACCAAGCAGCTCCTTGATGAGGGCTACCGCCTCGTCCACTACCGGCTGGAAGTCTTTTGCCCTGTGGCTGATTTCCGCCAACGACAAACCGCTTCCGTTAAAATCCAAAATCTGCTTTGCCGTATTCTCAATCACTTCACGCGGAAGTATTGAAGGGCCGGCGTTAAAGTTGTACTTCTTCATAATGATACAATTTAAAGGTTATTCTTTTTTGCTGTCGCGAATTTACGCCACCGTATTGACATACACAAACTTTTTGTATTAAAAAATACTAAAAATGTGACATTTTGTCACTTAATTAGCTCTACAACCGTCTTTACGCCTTTCAATTTCGCCCCGGACGTACATCTTACCACATCACGCCACTTACTGCTGTCAACGGCCACATACGCCCAACGCTCCTTGACGTCGATGCGCCCGATGTCCTTGCCTTCAAGTCCGCCAGTCTTGCAGAGAAAGCCCAATATGTCGCCGCGCGACACTTTGTCCTTCTTCCCCTTACCTATATATAATGTAACCATGCGCGGGCGAGGCGGTACTTGCCAGCCTGCGGGCACAGCGTACGGCTCCGGCTCGCCGGGCACATAGGGCGGAAGTTCCTCGCCAGGGTCCAACAGGAAGAACGCCCTGCCACGGGCATCCCATCTTGCGGTGCGTCCCACGCGGTGCACATACTCGTCCTCGCCTACCGGCATATGGTAATGCACGATGTTGTCAACGCCGGGCATGTCGAGCCCGCGCGACGCCAAGTCTGTCGCAACGAGCACATTGGCAGAGCCGTTGGCAAACTTGTACACGGCCGCCTCACGCTCCTTCTGCTCCATTCCGCCGTGGAAAGAGCTTACGACAAAGCCCTTTTCCTCGAGGAAAGAACTGGCGCGCTCAACGCTGTCGCGGTAATTAAGGAATACGATTGTGCTGGCATCGCCAAACGAACACAGCAGGGCCGCCAGCGTATCGAGCTTGTCCTTGTCAGGACTTTCCACCACATACTGCCCTATTCTGCCCTGCACGTCGCCCCCGTCAAGGTAATCGAGCCTTACGGCACGCCCCATATTGACGAACGAAGGTATTTCAGCGGCATCCGTGGCCGACAGGAGGAAACGCCTGCGTACCGCCACGAGCAGCTCCATCGCCTTGGACATCTCGGCGGCGAAGCCCATCTTGAGGCATTTGTCGAACTCGTCAATCACGACATACCTTACCGCCGAGGCGGCGATGTTGCCCTTCTCCAAATGGTCAACGAACCTTCCCGGCGTGACGAAAACCACCTGCGGCATGACGCGGCGCAGCTCCCTGTGCTCGTCCATTGCCGGACGGCCGCCGTAAAGGCACATCGACCTTAGTCCGCACGCCATGCTCCTGAACACCTCGTGCGACTGCAACGCAAGCTCGCGCCCGGGTACAATGACCACTGCCTGAACTTCAGACGAAGAGGCGTCAAGCATAGCCGACAAAGGCAAAAGGTAGGCCAAGGTCTTACCCGTACCAGTAGGCGAAAGCAAGACCACGTCGTCGTTTCCTCCCGACATGGCATCCTTCATGCCAAGCTGCATGTCGCTAAGGGAGCCTATCCCCAGACGACGCAGTATCTCATCCTCATTATTTATAGCTGCAATGTTTTTCACACACAAAATGATTTACAAGCAAACAACAGACTCGCCGCACCGCCGAGGCACGCCTTTATCTTTTGCAAAGATACAAAACATAAACGAAACCGACGAATAAAATCGGAAGAATAATGAGCTATTGTTACAATCTTACATATGCCATGACACCGACACGCGCTGCACACAAGGCTAAACGCATTGCCAAAGGCCATGTTTCACCCTACGAAAGGCGGCCTTTGGCAAGACGAGAGGCCGCCTTTCAGATTGTAAGCCGCATCACCGCATTTGCTTATACATCCCCATGCAAGCACTAGAAAAGCGCAGCAAAGCGCAAGATAAAAGGCTTGAAAAGTTACAGTTTTTACGCGATGTCGTGAAATATGGTAAAAAAACAATTACGGCCTTGGCGTTTATTGGATTTTTGATATAACTTTGCAGCCTGCAAGCCGAAACGTCCGGCACGCACAGCAAATATAAGGAGAAACATCATCATGAAACAGTTTGACACATATATTTTCGACCTTGACGGCACCCTGCTGTACACCCTCGACGACCTTACGGCCAGCACCAACCACGCCATGCGCGCATATGGTATGGCGGAACACACCACGGAGGAGGTCAGGATGATGGTGGGCAACGGCGTAAGGAAACTGATTGAGAGGGCCGTGCCCGGCGGAACGGGCAACCCCTTGTACGAAAACGTGTACAAAACGTTCATAAACCATTATCTCGAACACAGCCTCGACACCACGCGCCCCTACCCCGGCATAATGGAAATGCTAGACGCACTGAAGGCCAAGGGGCGGCGCATGGCCGTGGTAAGCAACAAGTATTGCAAAGCCACTGAGCATCTTTGCCGTACTTTCTTCGGCGAATACATCGACGTGGCCATAGGCGAAAGCGCGGACATACGCAAAAAGCCTGCGCCCGACACGGTGCTCGAAGCCCTGCGCAGGCTCGGTGCAAGCAAGGAAGGTGCCGTATATGTGGGCGATAGCGAGGTTGACATAGCCACGGCGCGCAACTGCGGCCTGCCGTGCATCAGCGTGCTATGGGGGTTCAGGGACAAGGATTTTCTTGTCAAAAACGGTGGAACAACCTTCGCCGAAAGCCCGGAAGAAATACTTTTTTAATTCATAATGCACAATTCATAATCGGGTTGGCGGCGTTCCTTTTTTAGTCTATAATCCATAACCGTACTGGAAGTCACCAATCCAATTATGGATTATGACTTGTGCATTATGAATTACAGAAGCGCCGCCAACCCAATTATGAATTGTGCATTATGAATTATGAATTAAAAAAGAGTGTGCCGGTCGATGTATTCCTGCACCTGCTCCTTGTAGCTTTCAGAAACGGGGATATACATCTCGCCTATCACGATGCGGCCACGGTCAACCATCTCCGCAACCACCATGTTTACTATGAACGAACGGTGCACGCGCATGAACTGGGGCTTGGGCAGATAGTCCTCCAGCTTCTTCATGTTCATCAGTGACATCACGGGTCGGCGCCCGCCGTTCAGGTATATCTTTACATAATCCTTCACTCCTTCAACGTAAAGTATATCGTCGAAGTCTATACGCACGAGCTTGTACTCGCTCTTCACGTAGACAAACCTGTCGTGCGCCTTAATGTCCTGCATCTCCTTGGCTTCAAGCTGCCCTGCCACCCGGTTCACGGACAAGGCGAAGCAATCATAGCTTATAGGCTTGAGCAGATAGTCGGCGGCGTTGACCTTGTACCCGTCAATGGCGTAACGGTCGAACGCCGTGGTGAAAATCACCTTCGTTTCCTTAGGCAGCAGGTTGGCAAACTCCAGTCCGCTAAGTTCCGGCATCTGTATGTCAAGGAACAACAGGTCCACCGGGTTGTTCCTCAACTCCTTCATGGCCTCCACCGCGCTCCCGTACACACCGACAAGATGCAGTTCGGGCGTCTTCCGGGCATAGCTTGCAAGAAGCTCGGCCGCCAAAGGCTCGTCATCTATTATCGCGCAATTCAGTATCATAGATTGTTATTATTGAATGATAAGTATTTTCATCCTCGTCAACGCCCCGTTCCCACTCGTACTTCCCGGCGTATGCAAGGTCGAGCCGACGGGCCACTTGCTCAAGCCCTATGCCGTGGCCGCTCTTGTCCGTCGAGGCCTTCGGGTAATTGCTGTTCCTTATCTCGCACACTATCTTCTCGCCGTCATACAATATGTTTATCAGGATAAAGCTTGGATTGGCCGTGCTTACACCGTGTTTGAAGGCGTTTTCAACAAGCGATATGAATATGAACGGAGCAACTTTTACGTCGTCACCATGGCTTATGCTGACATTGAAGTCTATCCTTACGTTCTTGTTCAGCCTTATACGCATAAGCTCGACATAGTTGCGTATGAACTCAACCTCGTCGTTCAACGCCACGGCGTTGTTCCTTCCGCCGTACAGCATCTGGCGCAGCAATGCGCTAAGTGACAGCACCGCCTTCTGCGCCTTGTCCCGGTCGAAGGATATCAAGGCGTAGATGCTGTTCAGCGTGTTGAGCAGGAAGTGCGGGTTTATCTGGTTGCGCAGGTTTTGCAGTTCGGCTTCCGTCTTCTGTATTTCCATCTCGCGGCGCGCCGCCTCCGCCTTCTGCCACCCCAGCGCAAGCCTCAACGACGTGGCCAATACGGCGGAAAGCACGAACGGGAATATCCCGCGTACGATAAAGAAAGCCACGGCAAACAACCACGGCACATGCTCGTGGAGCGGCGGAGGATTAAATCCGGCGTCCCTTTCCATGCCGTGCATCACATCCATAAGAAGGTTCATGCACAACGCCAAGACCAGCATAACCGCGGAATTGACGAAAAAATAAGTCTTAATCCGCCTTTCCACAAAATACTTTGGAACAAGCCACAAGTAATTAAGATAGAACACCGCGCAGAGGAATAGCGGCAGGCACAGGCGGATGAGATACATCCCGGCAGTCTGCCCGACATGCTGCGGAATGAAGAATACTGACGGCAACGCCACCAATACCCAACAGATTGTATGGAACAATATTACATTAAATGTCCTTTTAGTCATATTCGTCAGGCATCATCATTCGTACCTTATCGCCTCTATGGGGTCGAGCATCGCCGCCTTCTTTGCCGGATACCACCCGAAGAACACACCCGTAGCCGTGCAGACGAAGAAACTAAGCAGCACGCTCCACGGCTGGATGAACACCGGCCACTTGGCAAATATGTTCACCCCATACGTCGCACCTACGCCTATAAGCACACCTATCACGCCCCCGGTAACGCTAAGCAGTATCGACTCTATGAGGAACTGGCTCAATATGTCAATGCCCCGCGCGCCTACACTCATGCGCAATCCTATCTCACGGGTGCGCTCGGTGACGCTTACATACATTATGTTCATGATGCCGATACCTCCCACTACAAGCGATATTCCGGCTATGCAGGCAAGGAGTATGGTCATCAGGTCGGTAGTAGAGTTCATCATGCTCGCCAGTTCCTCCTGCGAACGTATGTTGAAGTCGTCCTCGTCGCCATCACTTTCTTCCGTAGGGTCTTTCAGTTTATGCTGCGCACGCAGCACCTTGGTGATTTCCTCCGTAGCCTTGTCGGTCAAGCCTTCCGTCAAAGCAGAGCAGTTAATGCTTTGCAGATAGTTCACCGCAAGTATGCGCTTCATCACGGCTGAATACGGCGCAAGCACGAGGTCGTCCTGGTCCATGCCCATAGAGTTGTACCCTTTGCTCTTCAACACACCGACTATGCGGAAAGGTATGGTGTTAAACCTTATCACTTTGCCGACGGGGTCGGAGCCGTCAGGAAACAGGTTATCAACCACCGTCTTGCCTACTACACATACCTTTGCGCTCGACTTGATGTCTTCATCCGTAAACATCTCGCCGTCCTCAACCGAAAGTTGCCGTATATCGAGGTAATCACGGTTGACACCGTAAATGGTGGAAGGCGTATTGTTATTCCCGTTTATGAATTGGCCGGAACTATTGACCACCGGACTTACCGCGCTTATGTACTGGCACTGGTCCTTCAATGCGTCATAATCAGCAAGCTTCAACGTCTCCATCTCGTCAGCGTCACGGCGCACGCCGCCGCGCATATCCTGACCGGGCATTATCATAATCATGTTCGACCCCATCTCGGATATCTGCTTCTGGATGCTCTTCTTGCTGCCCTGCCCTATGGCAAGCATCGTTATCACCGAGGCCACACCTATTATTATACCCAGCATCGTAAGAAACGAGCGGAGCTTGTTGGCGGCTATCGCACGCAAGGCTATCTTGAAAAGATTGGCTATACTCATACTACCAATGATACGAACAAAAAAGTATTGACATCTCAATCGTCGCGCGAAGGCGGAAGTTCCGCCAACGATTGCGCGGCTGAAAGGATGTTTTCATTATAAATATCGCTTCTAATCTTGCCGTCACGAAGCACAATGTTGCGGCTTGAATACCCGGCAATGTCGGGATTGTGCGTAACAAATATTATCGTCCGGCCTTCCGCGTGAAGCTTCTGGAACAACACAAGGATTTCAAACGAAGTACGGGTGTCAAGGTTGCCAGTCGCCTCGTCGGCCAAAAGTACGGCCGGATTGTTCACCAAAGCACGGGCTATCGCCACACGCTGCATCTGTCCGCCCGACATCTGGTTTGACTTATGGTAAAGGCGGTCGCCCAATCCTACTGCCTCAAGTGCCGCTATCGCACGCTCACGACGCTCCTTCGCGCTCACCGCCGGATTGTACATCAAGGGCAGCTCAACGTTTTCAATGCTCGTAGTCTTCGGCAACAGGTTGTAATTCTGAAATACAAAACCTATCTTACGATTGCGCAGCACCGCCCGTTCAGGCTTCTTCATCTTGCGCACGGATATCCCGTCAAGATAATATTCGCCGCGGCTCGGAGTGTCAAGACAGCCCAACTGGTTAAGCAGAGTAGACTTGCCGGAGCCTGATTTGCCCATAATCGTGACAAACTCGCCTTCATATATCTTGAACGAGACCCCCCGTAAAGCGTGCACGGTTTCTTCACCGACACGGAAATCACGGTGCACGTCCTGCAATTCAATCACGACTTTCTTTTCGCCCATGCCTTTCTGAACTTTATATCCGTCATTTCTTGCCTTTCTTGTCGTGTCCAGGTCCCTTGGGAGCAAAAGGACTTGCCTCCTGTTCACCCATACCTCCAGGTGCAGGCATGTCATTGTTCTCTACCTCCATACCCGTAACAATCTTCATGCCTTTAGGCACTCCGCCAAGCAATTCGGTGTTAACACCGTCACTGATGCCTATCTTCACGGGATGAGCCTGGAACACATTTCCCTCATATGTCCACACTTTGTTGTTGCCCTTGCAGTCTTTTACCTGCGCATCGCCTATCAGCTCCTTCATCGGAGTGAAGCGTAGAGCCTTGTTGGGCACGCTCAATACGCCGCGCTTGTCAAGAGTGTATATGGTAACATTGGCCGTAAGTCCGGGCTTTAGTTTCAAATCCTTGTTCGGCGCACTTATCACAACCTCGTATGTTACGACATTGTCCTCGGTATTGCCTTCCTGGCGCACCTGTGTAACGGTGCCCGAGAACGTATCGTCGGGATATGCGTCAACGGTGAAAGTCACACGTTCACCTTCCCTGACTTCGCCTATGTCGGCCTCATCTACGTCTGCAATAACCCTCATGTCGGTCAAGTCCTGCGCAATGGTGAACAGCGTAGGCGTCTCAAAGCTGGCCGCAACGGTCTGTCCCTCTTCCACTTCGCGCGAAAGAACCACGCCGTCTACCGGCGAAGTGATTGTAGCATACCCCAGGTTTGTCTGCGCCTGTTGCAGGCTTTCACGCTGCTGCGTAACGGCATCCTGCGCCTGGCGGTACGACAGCAATGCCGTCTCATACTCGTCGGCACTGACAAGTCCCTTGTCATACAAGGCCTTGTAGCGGTTATAATTGGCCTTTTGATATGTCAACTGGCTCTGGGCGTTGTTCAAAGCGGCCCTCGCCGTGTTGACCTGACTTGTAAGGTTGGTCTTGTCAAGCTCCGCTATCACCTGGCCTTTCTTCACCACGCTGTTATAGTCAACATAGAGTTTTGCCACTATTCCTGACACCTGCGTACCGACATCAACCGACGTTACCGGCTCTATCGTACCCGTAGCGGTTACGCTGTTGGATATGTCGCTGACTCCAACTACAGCCGTCTCAAACGACAATTCGTGTTTATCTTTCCCGCAAAAGGCGAGGCAACAGCAAGCTATAGCTACCGCCACAACCACAAGACCAACAATTATCTTTTTCTTTTCCATAACTTTATTATATCATATTCATTTCCCCACCACTGTAAAAATCAAGCAATTGCAGATAGAGTATAGCCGTGTACTTGCTTTCAAGGCGGCTTTGCTGTGCGTTGAGAAGCGTCGTCTTGGCATTTGTCAGCTCCGCGATGTTTTTCAATCCGAGCCTGAACTGCTCGCTAAGCAGGTCATAGCTGTCTTGCGCACTGGCAACACTCGCCACCGCAGAGCGGAACCGCTGCTGGCTGGTTGTGGCGTTCACCCAAAAGCCCTGTATGGTAAGGGCAAGATTGTTCTTGGCGTCATCGGCCTCGGCCTTAGACTGCTGCAAACTTATCTCCGCCTTGCTTACCGCCGTCTTGGCCGCGCGGTTATCGAAGATAGGCACGCTCAAGGTAACACCGATTGTACCGTTTATGTTGCTCTTCATCTGGTCTGCCCATGTAGAACTTACGCCAGTCTGCGTATGCGTGCCGGTTATTGTGCTTGTACCGATGCCGCCCATTATGCTGACGGTAGGCTTGCGCCCGGCCTTGGCAATGTCTATGCCGAGGCTGCTGTAATCAATGCCGAGCATAGCCGTCCTTATTTCAGGACGCCGAACCAACGCGCTTTCCAGCACATGCTTCACCGACGGCACGATGGCAAGGGCCTGTTCGTCTGACGATGACGGCTCTGCGATGTCGAAACCTGCGTCATAATCAAGCCTCAACAAATACTTCAGCTGCTGCTTGTAATCCTCAAGCTGGCCTTTCATGTTGACGAGGTTGTACTCGTCTGTCGCCACCTGTGCGTCGAGCTGTGACAAGTCGGCCTTCGATAGAGAACCTACCTTGTACATCTCCGCGCCACGTTCCGCGTTCTTACGGCTTATCTGCAATATTTCTTCATTTACCTTGACGGCCTCGCCGACATACAATATCTGCACGTACAAGTTCAAAATCTGTTCCTGTATGCTGTTGACGCTCTCTTCAAGAGCCAGTTCCTGCTTCTGCCCGGCTATCTTCTGTTGCTTCAAGGTGTTACGGTTGGCGTTGCCGTTCCACACCGTCCAACTCGCGTTAAGGCCGTAATCGCCGGAGTAGCTTACATTGTCCATGTAGTCGCCCTGGCCGTCGGCAAACGGACGATAACCGCCCTGATGTGTCGTGGAAAACGACAATGACGGAAACAACTGCGCCTTGGCCTCTTTCACATCCTCGTTTGCCGAAAGCACGGACAGCCGCCCCTCGGTCACCGTTATGTTGTGTTCAAGGGCATAATCGATACACTCTTTCAACGTCCATCGGTGTCCGTCCTCCGCAAACGCCTGTAATGCGCATGCAAGCATTGCACCGGCGGCAACAATAATCTTTATCTTTACCATATCTTCGCACTACGTTGCATCGTGCAAAAATACGAAGAACAAGGCTTTATATAAAACAAAATGGATATATGTCGCCAGTTAGTAGAGACACATATCCATTTTGTCGATGCCGCCATGCGGCGTTAACAATTATTAAGAACAGACCGTTGCGCCGGCACATCAGTTGAAGTGGCTCAAGCGTGCGATATACTTGCCAAGTATGTCAAACTCTATATTGACCTTGGAGCCGACCTTTATGTCGTGGAAATTGGTATGCTCGAACGTATAAGGGATGATGGCCACGGTGAACGTATCGTCCGTAGGCTCGCACACGGTAAGCGAAACGCCGTTCACCGTCACGCTGCCCTTGTCTACGGTAAAATATCCGCGGCGCGCCATTTCCTTGTCAAACGCATACTTGAACGTGAAATACGTGCTGCCGTCAGCGTCGCGCATGTCTACACATTCGGCGGTCATATCGACATGTCCCTGCACAATGTGGCCGTCAAGCCGCCCGTTCATCTCCATCGAACGCTCTACGTTGACCTTGTCGCCCACGTTCAACAGTCCGAGGTTTGAGCGGTCGAGCGTCTCCTTCATCGCCGTAACGGTATAGCACCCGTCGCCTAGGCGCACCACCGTCAGGCAGACACCGTTGTGCGATACGCTCTGGTCTATCTTCAACTCTCCGGCAAACGTACATCTCAGCGTAAGGTCAACGTTGCCTCCATACTTCTCGACAGCCTCAACAACGGCCGTCTCTTCTACTATTCCGGAAAACATTTGAATATTATATGTCTTATATTAAACAAATGGGCAGGATATTCTCCTGCCCGAGTATTGTAGAAAAGACCGTACCGGTGATGTGATGAAAACTCCGAGCTATATAAGATTTGAGAGCTCTCCGCCTTTGTAATCCACCGGCTTTACAGCTATGCCTCGCGGCATCGTGGCCCGCCATCAGCAAGAGAAGTCATCCCGGTTTTCGTTTTATTATTGATGAGTATCCCGATCGAACCAATACGGTCTGTATGTCTTCATCATCTGTTGCAAAGGTAAGCATTTGTTTCCAACCTTGCAAATATTTTCCAATGAAAATGTATAATAACATAAACCGCCGCCACGCACATAAACGGGCTGTCTGCAAAAGACCGCAAAACGCCTTGCCAAAGACGGTCTTTGGCAACACGAAAGGCCGTCTTTCACACCCTGAAAGACGGCCTTTCGCCAAACGGTTTGCCGTATGCGCCGCAACGGCCTGACAGCCTTTGCGTTACGTCAGAACTCGAACGACACCCTTACGTTGACCTGTCGGCCCGTAAGATAGTTGGGCACGGCATACTGCTGCCCCGTCACGTCGGTCACCCAATAATAAGAATTGACGTTGTTTATGCCGAGAAGGTTGAGGCAGTCAACGCCTAACCAAATGTTCCTGAACACCGACTTGCGGCTGCGCTTGTCATTATCCAGCAGGCGGTAGCTCATGCCTATGTCTGCCCTCTTGTACGCCGGGGCGCGGAAAGGCATGGTGTCGAGGCTGCGGTGGGGAGCTCCGAAGGGCAGACCGTCCGCGTATGCCAGGCGCAGGGACATCCGCCAGCGCGTCGTTCCGGGGAAATAGTCGGTGAAAAACAAGTTCAGCGAATACCTTTGGTCGGTAGGCATGGGTATGCTCTTTCCGTTGATGTTCATCCTTGTGTCCATGAGCGACAGGCTAACCCACGAGTCTGTACCCGGCACGAACTCACCGTAGAGTTTCAGGTCGAGCCCGGCGGCATGGCCGCTGCACTGCTGGCTCGCATCGTAAACAATCTTGACGTTGTCAACGGTATAGGGAACTATGTTTGACAAAGCCTTATAATACGCCTCCGCCGTAAACTTGTAAGGGCGGTTGCGCATCTTGAAGCGGTAGTCAAGGCCTGCGATAAAGTGAATGGAACGCTGGCTCTTGGCGTTGCGGTTGAGCGTAGCACGGGTAACGCCGTTGACCGTTGCGGTGTCACGCAGTTCCTTGAAGAACGGAGCCTGGTAATAAATGCCGGTGGCAAAGCGCAGAGTCATGTCATGATTGAACGCCGGCACTATGCCCAGCGACGCCCTCGGGCTGACTATGCTCTCCTTGTTGAAATTCCAATGGCTGAACCTTACGCCGTAATTCAACGTGAAAAAGGTATGCCCGCCCTTGCTGGTAAAGCGCCAGGTATCCTGCAAATAAGCCTCCATGCGGTTGGCATCGAGCCGGTTGCGGGCGTTAAGCGAATATATCATGTAAAGGTCTTGCCCGGTATGGGGTATGCTGTAGCCGCTCGAGTCGCGCATTTCATACTCCTTGCTGTTCTCCTTGATTGACTCCACCTTATATGTAAAGCCGGCTTGTATGTCATGTTTTCCGGCCTTATGGGCAACGGCCAGTTTCACGCTCTTTACCGTAGCTTCAAGGTAATTGCGGGCGTGCTCCATATAAGTGCCCACACCAAGGTTTTCGCTTGTTTCGGTCTGCGTCAGCCAATACTGCCCCTGTATGTCGTATTTTTCCTGCTCGTTGGTATGGAATGCCGAAGCAGTAAGCGTTACATTGGTGCTCTTGCCGAACTTACGGGATATGCTCAACGAACCGAAATACGTGCGGAACAGATCTTTCTCGCATCCGTCAAAGTAAACGCGGAACGACTTAACATTCTCCATCGTGCCGAAACGCGTCTCACGGTCTTCGGGGAAAAAGTTGTAATGGCTTTCCGACACATCTCCCATCAGCTCTATTTTCCACCTGCTGTTGGGCTCGTACGTCAGGTAAGTCTGGTAGTCAAGGAAGTTAGGACGGTATTCTCCCTTGGTCTCAAGTGTACCAAGAAGGTATTTGTTGGTCTTGTACCGCAGGCCGTTGCTCCATGAAAACTTCTTTGTACTGAAGCCAACATACGCGCTCGCGCCGAGCAAACTGGCCGACGCCTTTGCCTCAAACTTCTTTGGTTTCTTATAAGTAATGTCGAGAACAGACGACATCTTGTCACCATATTTAGCCTCAAATCCGCCTGTAGAAAAGCCTACAGACTCCACCATGTCGGGATTGATGATTGACAAACCTTCCTGCTGGCCGCTACGCACAAGGAACGGACGATAAATCTCAACATTATTAATATAGACACTGTTTTCATCAAAACTTCCGCCACGCACGTTGTATTGCGATGAAAGCTCGCTATGGGTAGACACTCCGGCCTGCGCCTGTATCATTTCTTCCACAGCGTTGCCGGTCACGCTCGGGGCGTTTTTCATGTCTTCAGCGTCAAGTTGCTGCGTCTGCCCCATCTGCCGCTTCTGCTCCGTAACGGTTATACCTTCAAGCTGATTGTCAGAGAACAGTTGCACAAGCAGCGTCTGCCTGCCCTTAGGACGCCTTAGGACGCGGGTCTTTGTCCTGTATCCCACCATCGAAAAGCGCACAACGACACTGTCAGCCGACGTCAACCGCAACGAATACTCGCCTTTCAAGTTAGTCATTGTCATCTTGCCCTGCTGCAATACAGCCACAGTCGCAAACTCGACAGGGTTCATCTGTTCGTCGGTAACACGCCCCTGAAGCGTAAATGTCTGCGCTCCTGCCGTCAAAACGCACAAGAACAGCACTAAAATTATAGAAAAACGCCTTGTTGTCATCTCGTATATAACGACAACAAGGCTTAAATATTGCATCAAGACACGGCAAGATGGATATTGGAACAACACGTCGGAAGGCTGTTCTGCCTTCAACTTCATTATGATAAAAGCTGTCAATCTCTATAAATCCAAGACAGAAGATAGTTTACCCACTTGAATGAGCAGCGGAACCAACGGTAAGTACCGACCGGCTTTCCACCAAAACCGAGAATGAAATCACGAAACTTGTTCTTCTTGAACGGCAAACCTACATCCATGAAATACATGTGCCAGCAACCTTTGGCGTAGGCATGTTTCATCGCCGCCCACACCGTTATGGCATCGACACGCTTCTTATACAACTTACGCTTGGTTGCAAGATACCATAAATAACAATTATCGCCAGAATACACGCAGATACAACCACCGACGACTTCACCCTTATAACAGGTTGTAAACAAGCTGCAATACCCTTGTTTTACTAATTCGGCAAACAAATTCAAATCAGGTATAAACCTCCTTATTTTCAAAGAGATGCGCCGCCTTAGGATTTTCAGGAAATCGTAAAGTTCCTCATCCGTTTTTGATTCAAATGTCCTAAAACCAAGCCTCCTCGCATTAGCTATATGCTTGGCCGTCTTAGACGTAAGCCTTCTCGTCGGGCTCATGCTGTGGAGAGAGTTATGTATTTCCATCCAATGTACAGGAAAGAAACCGTTGCTCCTGAACTTACCATACCCGAACATCTTGGAACTAAGCTCGCTGAATTCAATATACAAACACAAGCCCAAATGCAACTTTTTTACAACCTGGCGCAACATCAGGCCGAAAACCTCTTCCTTGTCGTAGTCAGGGTCATACTCACCTTCACCGTAAACACGCCCTTGCGTAAAAAGATATGGCGGGAAAAAAGCTCCTCTTCGACGCAACATCACAAGCATGTGAGCTACAGGCTTGTCGCCATCATAAGCTATGGCCATGTAAGGTTTTTGCCCAGGCGTTGCCTCTATAACGCGGAACAAAGCATCGCTGTGAAAAAAATCACGGCACTGCATCCGGGGCAACTCCTCGCTATTTGATATTATGACAACCCTGATTTCGTTCATAGCGCAAAAATAATAAATCTTTTCTAAAAAACAATAAGTATCCATCTTTTTGACCCATTAAATGCCTACCTTTGCGCCGCAGTTCGTAAATATGCACAAATAAAAACTGCACATGTCATATTTAAAGGACACGATGAAAAGATATTCAAGCGGAAACGACAAATAAAATGGCATATACCCTATGAAAATAGTTCTGATTGGCGCAGGCAACCTTGCCACCAATTTAGGAAAATCCTTACTACATAAAGGGCACGACATTCTGCAAGTATACAGCCGTACAATGGAATCCGCCACGGCTCTTGCCGACATTGTGGGCGGTTCGCCGACCAACGACATAAGCAAAGTCAACACCGAAGCCGATGTATATATTGTATCAATAAAAGACAGTGCAATATCCGAAACCGTCCCTGTCCTATGCAAAGGAAAGGAAGAAAAAGTATTCCTGCATACGGCAGGGAGCGTTCCAATAAGCGTATTTGAGGGCATGGCGCTGCACTACGGTGTACTTTATCCGATGCAGACATTCACAAAAAACAATCCGGTTGACTTCAACGGAATACCATGTTTCGTCGAGGGCAATGACGATATGGCTTTTGAGACGGCCTACAACCTTGCAAGCAACATATCAAGCCACGTATATCCGCTCGACTCGAAAGCGCGTAAGAACCTGCATCTTGCGGCGGTATTCGCCTGCAACTTTGTCAACCATTGCTACGAAATATCATCTGAAATCCTTTCAAAGCACAACATTCCATTCGATGTAATGCTGCCTTTGATTGACGAAACTGCAAGAAAAGTGCATACGCTGGCACCTCTTGAAGCACAAACAGGTCCGGCCGTGCGCTATGATGAAAATGTCATAAGGATGCAATCAGACATGCTTAAAGACAACCCAATATTCAAACAGATTTACGAAAGCATGAGTTTAAGCATTTACCGCACATCACAAAAAAGAAAAACAAGCAATGATTAACTACGATTTAAAAAGAATACGGGCAATAATATTTGATGTTGACGGAGTGCTTAGCTGTGAGACAATTCCTCTCCACCCGTCTGGCGAACCTATGCGTACTGTCAACATAAAAGACGGATACGCCATACAACTTGCACAAAAACAAGGACTGAGAATTGTGATAATGACAGGCGGAACAACTGAAAGTGTCCGCCTGCGATACGAACATCTTGGCATAGAGGACATATACATGGGATGTTCGGTAAAGATAAGGACATATAAAATGTTCATGGAGAAATACGGGCTTCGCGACGATGAAATAATTTACATGGGTGACGACATCCCCGACTACGAAGTCATGCAACAGTGCGGATGCCCGTGCAGCCCTGCCGATGCCTATCCTGACATCAAATCAATCAGCAAATACATAAGCCGTTACAAAGGCGGCCAAGGATGCGCCCGCGATGTCATAGAGCAAGTGCTGCGTGCACAAAGCAAATGGCTTAGCGACGACAAGGCTTTCGGATGGTAATTAACACTTTCCAAACATGATAAAAGACTACCACATCATTTTAAGCAGCAATAGTCCGAGAAGGAAAGAGCTTCTTGCCGGACTGGACTTGGACTTTGAAATACATGTAAAAGACGGTATAAAAGAGTCGTACCCGGCAGACCTTCCCGTTACGGAGATAGCTGAATACATTGCCGCAGAAAAGGCTGAAGCATACAAAGACGACTTGCATGACAACAACCTGGTTATAACAGCCGACACTATTGTCATGCTTGGCGACAAAATTTTAGGCAAGCCCAAATCAGAAGAAGATGCTTGCACTATGCTAAGAATGCTCAGCGGACAAACACACAAGGTTGTCACAGGCGTATGTTTGACATCAGAAACAAAACAGAAACGTTTTTCAGTTATAACAGATGTCACATTCAAGCGTCTCTCCGATGATGAAATCAGTTATTACGTAACCAACTATAAACCGTTGGACAAAGCCGGGGCTTACGGCATTCAAGAATGGATAGGATATATAGGGGTAACATCCATCAAAGGCAGTTATTTCAATGTTATGGGACTTCCCGTACAAAGAATATATGAAGAATTATGCAATTTCTGATGTTACAAAAGTGTTACAATAAGCCGTAAAAGCAGTAATATATCAACATTCATTCGTCTTTTACACATCAAGTAAGTAAATTTGCACAAAATTTCAAATTTCAAATGAATTCAGCAGAATTATTCAGATGGGTGTTAGAGAATTTGGATTACTGGGTCGTAACAATATTCATGGCCATTGAAAGCTCTTTCATCCCGTTCCCATCGGAAGTAATTGTTCCGCCGGCAGCATGGAAATCAATGGCTGACGGCAGTATGAACATCTTTCTCGTAGTGGTTTTTGCAACTGTAGGCGCAGACATCGGAGCATTGTTCAATTATTACCTCGCACGCTGGCTTGGACGTCCTATAGTATATAAATTTGCAGACAGCCGCATCGGGCACATGTGCCTGATTGACAAGGAAAGCGTCGAACGTGCAGAAGAGTTTTTCCGCAAGCACGGTGCTGCGTCCACATTCTTCGGCAGACTTATACCAGCTGTAAGGCAGCTTATCAGCATACCTGCCGGACTTGCGAAAATGCGTCTCGACCATTTCCTTTTATATACAACCCTTGGAGCAGGAATATGGAACTGTGTACTTGCTCTTATCGGCTACCTTATTTACCAATATACAGACCTGAAAACAACAAATGACGTTTATGTCTTGGCCACAAAATACAGCCATGAAATCGGCTATATCCTATTGGCTTTAGCAGTAATAGTGGTAGTGGTGCTTGCATACAAGGGCTTGAAAAAGAAATAAGTAAACAATACTTTCAAAACTGAACAGCCGCCACGTACAAGATATAGTACGTGGCGGCTATTCAGTTACCACCCATCTTATCTAACATGTAATCATAATAATCCTCCGGCTCCATGTCTTTAGGGAACAGTTTTCCAAGTACAAGCTTTGTTTCGTGCGGACTGAACTTTACTGCTTTCCGTAAATTTTCAAGAAACTCCTGCTCCTTTCCCAAATCATAACAACATGCGGCGAAATAAACATAACCATCAGTCCAACCGTGATTATTGGCAAACAATGCATTGAACATCTTATAAGCCATACCTGCGTCGCCGCTTTCATATACTGTGGAAGCTATCTTCATGAAAATATTTGGCGAATACCCGGAACGTCTCATTGCACGCATAAAGCAGTCTTTTGCCCTATAAACATGCCCTGTTCCCAGCAACAAGCTACCCCGGTAAACCAACATTTCATCATGGTCACACTCAAGACAGTCTGTCTTGTCAAGTACAGCCATACACTCGCCCATCCTGCCTAACCGGCATAAGGCATACGCCCAATCCTTGTATATATCAACAAGACCCTGTGCGTTGGGGGCCGACAACCTCTCTGCCTTCTCAAAATGCCTTATCGCCTCTTCATACTTCTCAAACAGCAAATAGCAGAAACCTATCAACATCTCCCCGTACTCATCGTTTGGACACAACTCATTGTACTTCAGATAATATTTCAAGGCTTCCTTGTAATTCCCAAGATTGTAAAGTCCGTTGGCCTTGTTGAGCAAAGCCGATACATTCTTAGGATTTATGGCAATAGAATACTCGCTGCTTTGTATGGACTCTTCAATATTGTTGCTGAAAAACTGTGAAGAAGCAAGCGAGTTCCAATATTGCGTTGAGTAAGGGTCTTTGTCTATAAGTTCGTTATAAAGTTTCTGGCTTTTCTCATAATCCCCCTTCTCCAACGTTATCCTTGCCTCCTGCTCCTTGTACTCTACCGAGTCCGTATCTTCCGAACGCCTTAACCATTTCTCCGCCCTGTCAACATCATCATAGTCAAGAAACAAGGCCGCGGTATCTATAGCAAAATAGTCCCTGTCGTCGTCATCCACCTCGCCATACCGTGCTTCAAGATACTCGTCTGCACGGTCACCGTGCTTCCCGGCAAGCAATATCTCGGCCTTCATGTAATAATAGTCAAGGTCTGTCTTGTCTGCTATCTGCTCGGTGTACATCTCTGCTGTCTGCATGTCGTTCTTCTCAATCAACGCTATACGCGCCTTGAAAAGCAGCGGAGCCACGCTTCCCGGGTATATGGACAAGGTCGTCTCGATTATTTCCAAAGCGTATTTGACGTTGCCGCTATTATAATAATATTCGGCAACGTCAACAAGTTCATCTGAATCAAGCATGGCATACGCGCCATCCGCCTCAGCTTCTTTGAATCTACTTAAGACAGACTTGAATTCATTTGAAAGGAAATAGTCTTCTGAATTATACGACATCCGTGCTTATCCTTTGTTTATTTTAGACCATGTGTCCTTCAGACCCACCGTCTTGTTATATACGAGGTTTCCTTCAGACGAATCAAGGTCGGCCATGAAATATCCTATGCGTTGGAACTGCAGGTACTCACCGGGCTTACGGCTTGCTGCATAATCCTCAACATAGCAGCCCTTCATGACCGTCAGAGAGTCAGGATTGAGCAGCTCCCTGAAGTCACGTTCGTCAGCCGACGGGTTCTCAACGTTGAACAACCTGTCGTAAATCCTTACCTCCGCCTTCCTGCAATGGTCTGCGCTAACCCAGTGCAGGGTGCCTTTCACCTTGCGGTTGGCACCTTCCATGCCGCTCTTGCTCATCGGGTCGTACTCCGCCTGGATTTCAACAACATTGCCGTCGGCATCTTTCGTGCATCCGGTACACTTCACTATGTAAGCATTCTTGAGGCGTACCTCACGACCTGGAGTCATGCGGAAAAACTTTTTCGGGGCGTCTTCCATGAAGTCGTCACGCTCTATCCACAGGTTCTTGCTGAACGTTATGGTATGCGTTCCGTCAACCTCATTCTCCGGGTTGTTCACCGCCTCCATTTCTTCCGTCTGTCCGTCAGGATAATTGGTTATTACAAGCTTCACGGGATTGAGCACTGCCGAAACTCTTACGGCGCGCTTGTTAAGGTCGTCGCGCACTGCGGCTTCGAGCAATGCAACATCGTTCAAGGCATCAAATTTAGTATATCCAATGCTCTTTATGAAGTTCCTGATGCTTTCAGGCGAATATCCGCGGCGGCGCATTCCGCACAACGTAGGCATACGCGGGTCGTCCCAGCCGTTTACCAAGCCCTCGTCTACAAGAGCGTGGAGCTTACGCTTGCTCATAACGGTGTAGGTAAGGTTCAAGCGGTTGAACTCTATCTGCCTCGGACGGAAGTCTGCAAGGTTGTCACCCTCGCCCTCATATGTCTTCAGCTCGTCGATGAACTTGTCGTAAAGCGGACGGTGAGGCACGAACTCAAGAGTGCATATAGAGTGCGTTACACCCTCGAAATAGTCGCTTTGACCGTGCGCGAAGTCATACATCGGGTAAGCGTGCCACTTTGTGCCGGTGCGGTGGTGCGGCGTATGTATTATACGGTACATTATCGGGTCGCGGAAGTGCATGTTCGGGTTGGCCATGTCGAGCTTTGCGCGCAGCACCATCGAGCCTTCCTCCGCCTCGGGAGTATTCATCTTATGGAACAGCTCCAGACTCTCCCCTATAGGCCTGTCCCTGTATGGCGACGGCGTACCGGGCTGCGTGGGCGTACCCTTCTGCGCGGCGATTTGCTCGCTCGTCTGCTCGTCTACGTAAGCCATGCCCTGCTTAATCATCCACTCGGCAAAGTCCCAAAGCTGCTGGAAATAGTCCGAAGCGTAATAGACGTTGGCCCAATGGAAGCCAAGCCACTTGATATCTTCCAGTATGGAGTCAACATACTCGGTGTCTTCCTTGCTCGGGTTTGTGTCGTCGAAGCGCAGGTTGCACACTCCTCCGTAATTCTCGGCCACGCCGAAATCCATGCAGATGGCCTTGGCATGGCCTATGTGCAGATAGCCGTTAGGCTCGGGCGGGAAGCGTGTCTGTATCCTGCCGCCGTTCTTACCTTCGGCCAGGTCGTTCTCTACCATTTGCTCTACGAAGCTCAAGCTCTTCTTCTCTTCCGTATTTTTCTCTTCTGTAATCATATTTGTTGTACGGTTTTACGGTTGTGAGGTTATGAGGTTTTACGGTTGTGTATTTATACGGTTTTACGGTTATAAGGTATAAGTTCATACGAACACGCCGCATAACCGTATAACCACACAACCGCATAACCGCCACTATTTAATTCCCCTTTTGTTCAATGCAGCCGAATATCTGGCCGCGTTTTGCAGATGTTCGCCGTAAGTCTCGGCAAAGTTGTGCGTGCCGCTGAAATCTTCCTTGGCACACATGTACAAGTATTTATGGTGTACATGGTCGAGCACGGCGTCAATGCCTGCCACCGACGGAATCCTAATCGGCCCGGGAGGCAACCCTGCATTCTTATATGTGTTATAAGGACTGTCAACGGTCAGCATGTTGTGGTATATACGGCGTATGCCGAAGTCCTTTAGGGCGAACTTCACCGTAGGGTCGGCCTGCAACGGCATACCGGCCTTCAGGCGGTTGTAATACATGCCGGCCACCATGGGCTTCTCGGCGTCGTTGGCCGTCTCCTCGTCAACGATGCTCGCCAGCGTAATCACTTCCTCCTTTGTAAAGCCCATGGCCTTGGCCTTCTCCGTTCGCTCGAAGTTCCAGAACTTCTTGCTTTCCCTGCTCATCTTGTCAAGCAGATTGTCTACGGACGTGTTCCAGTACACCTCGTAAGTATTTGGTATGAACATGCAGAGCATCGTCTCCGGCGTATACCCATAGCGCGCGCAGGTGGCAGAGTCGGTCAAAGCTTCATATATTGAAACGCTGTCGGCCATAAGCTTCCTTGACAACGCACCGGCCAGTCTGTCGGCTGTACGCGCATTGGGGATGGTAAGCCTAACCGACGATTGCAGCCCGTTTTTCAGTTTTCTGAACACTGCGAACGCGCTGTTGCCCGGCTCTATCTCGTAACGGCCCGTGCGCACATGGTCACCATAAGAGCTGTGCCGCGCCAAAGTCTTGAAGCCCGACATGGCGTGATGCCTTGACACGGACTCGAGCTTAACGTAAACCGAGTCGATATTGTCGTCTTCGTCGATGTACACATACCGGCTACTGTCGCCCGCCAGCATGGGCGTGAAAAAGTAATAATAGCATAAGAACAGTATCACGGCGAGGCAAGCCACGGCCGGGATTACAAATTTCTTTTGGCCTATTTTCTTCATCTCGAACGTTTTTGTGCGCAAAATTACATTTTATTTTTGAAAAACGTTCCTATATCCCGTTATATTTTAAAACATGGCATGAGGCCGGACGCTGACTGCCATCATTGCATCGACCGGATAAAAGCCGTCATTACGGGGTGTCAGAGCCGTCCAAGCTATGTTTCAAAGCCGTCCCAATGTCCTGTCCGGACGGTTCTTTCCTGCACCGTATGCAACGCATGTGTAAGTCATTGATAATCAACAGCTTTGCAAAAGGCCGTCTTTCGTCTCGCAAAAGACGGTCTTTCAGCCTCCCAAAGACGGCCTTTTGGAATGCAATTGGCCGTCAATTGGAAAAACGTACACTGCCACCGGCGATTTTATACATAAGCGCAATAAAGACAAGGCGTATGCCGTTATACAATAAAAACACGCATGAAAAAACTTTTACTCCTTACACTTATGGCTGCCTGCGCCGTTGCCGCACAGGCCCAGAGAAACGAAATATACGACCGTGGCATAGCCTCGCTACAGGTGGTAGCCGGACAGAGATGGATGTCTCTGCCGGTAATAAAGCTCGGAAGCCACAGCCCCAACGACAGGCTCAACATCAGCTTTGACGACCTTACGCACGCCTACCGCCGCTATACGTACAAGATAGAGCACTGCGAGGCTGACTGGACAGTGTCCGACCAGCTGTTTGCAAGCGACTTCATATCGGGCTTTCAAGAGGGCAACACTATCGACTACAACGAGGAGTCAATCAATACCGACACTCTGTACACACACTACCGCCTGACAATACCCAATCAGGAGTGCGCCATAAAGATGAGCGGCAACTACAGGCTGACTGTATATGACGAGGACGACGGCAACCGCCCGGTATTCACCGCCTGCTTCATGGTGGTGGAACCTTTGGTGGGCGTGCGCCTCGGAGTAACCTCGAACACCGACATAGACATTAACAAAAGCCACCAGCAGGTGTCGATGCAAGTAAGCTACAACAGCCTCGGCGTTACTGACCCGTCATCGCAAATAAAGACCGTGGTAATGCAGAACCGCCGATGGGACAACGCACGCGTGAACGCCCGGCCGCAGGCCATTACGGTAGACGGTCTGGGCTGGGAACACTGCCGCGACCTGATATTCGAAGCCGGCAACGAATACCGCAAATACGAGATACTCGACGTGGCCTATCCTACCATGGGCATCGACCGCATCGTGTGGGACGGAGCAGACTACCACGTATATCCCTACCCATGCGAGCCGCGCCCCAACTATGTGTATGACGAAGACGCCAACGGCGCATTCTACATACGCAACGGCGACAACATAGAGAATGACATAGCCTCAGAATACGTCCTCGTACACTATACATTGAAGACTCCGCAACGGTACAACGGCGACATATACGTCAACGGAGCATGGACAAACGACCAATTCACGCCCGAATACCGCATGGAATATGACGACATGAGGAAATGCTACACGGCTACGGTAATGCAAAAACAAGGGTATTACTCATACCAGTTTGTCCTGGTGGGCAACGACGGCGTAAGCCAAGTCGTACCATCGGAGGGCAGCTACTACCAGACGGAGAACGAATACCAGGCACTCATTTACTACCGCGGCCGCGGCGAACGCACCGACAGGCTCGTTGGTTACGGCGAGACACAATTTAAATGATGAATGAATAATGAAAAATGAATAATGAAAGCAATGGCATGGGCCTGATTTTTCATTATTCATTTTTCATTATTCATTTCCCGTCAAAAATACATTCTTCCCCTGCGCATACCAGGTGGCGGTCCGGCAGGCGGCATTCCGCGCGGGCCTCCTTGCGGCCTGCCATGTCGGCCGGGCTCTGGTCTGTCCTTGCCACCGCCGCCAAACAGGTTGAAACGATAGACGGCGTGAAGCATGGCATAGCTGTTTATGCTGTTATACTGCGTATCGCTGCGTTGCATCGCGTTGATTGTACGGCTGAAATTGCTCTGTTCGTGCAATATGTCGTACAGCTGCAAAGACACGGTAAGGGCGTTGCCTTTAAGGAAACTCTGGCTAAGCTGCACGTTCCATATCAGCTCGTTTGTGTTCATCGAACTGTCGTTGTAGCCGCGGCGGCTGTTCTGGTGCATGTCCGTCGCTATGCTCATGCCCCACGGCATGTACAGGCTAAGGTAGCCGCCGTAGGCAAACTGCCACGTGTCAAGGTTGCTCTGGCTCTGAAGAAGGTTGCGCGTGTGGGTGTAATCCACCGAACCGTCAAGCGACAATTCAAGCCAACTGTTGCGGAAGCTGGCCGTAAGCTGCTCGCCTACCGTGGTTGTCTTGGTAGTGTTCTTCTGCGAACTGGAGTTACGGTCAAGGGCCAAGTAGCCTACATAGTTGTTGTAACGCACGTTGGTAAATGTGCTCACAGTCCACCGGCCCACGGAGTCGAGCGCGGTGTTGAACATCAACGCACCCGATATGTTCCAGTTGCCGTTTATGTTTTCCGGCCTTGTGGTACGTCCACCCGTCTGCTCATCGTAAGTCACCATGTTGCTTATGCTGTTGCGCGTGTTGCTGTAATTTAGGTGAACCATCATGGCGCGCTGGTGTTCTTGTATGTAGTTGTTGTAGAACAGGCGCAAAGTGTTCGTGAAAGACGGCTTCAACCCAGGGTTACCCATCGTAATGTTGAGTGGGTCGCTGTCGTCGCGTATGTCGAGAAGGTCGGTCATGCTCGGCTGCGATGTCGTTCCCCGGTAATTGATGCGCAGGTTGCTAAGCTTCGAGAAACGGTAACGGAAGTCGAGCGTAGGCGTCACATTCACCACGTTGCGCACCGTGTCGGTGTTCACTCCCTGGTATTTCTGTATGAAGCGTGTCTTCTGCGGCTGCACCATGACACCCACATTGAGCCTGTACTTCTCGCGGATGACACGCAACATGAGCTGCAACTCATGTATGTAATTCTTGTACTCGGAATACCGGCTGAGGTCGTTGTCGAGATAAGTGTCAAGCGGATTGTCAAGACGTGCAAAGTAGTTGTCCCATCCACGATAGGCGTTGTCTATGCCGTCGAAGAACTGTTCACCAAGATTACTGAAGTCAAAGGTGGAGCGGTCGCTCTTATTGTACTTGTAATTGAACTTATAGCTGAACTGCAAGAACATCGCGCGGAATACCGGCTCGCTGTAAGTGAACTGCACACTGTAATTCAACGTCTTCGTAGGAGTTGTGTTGAAGCGGTTTGTCTGGTAAGTAGAATCGTTGCCAAACATGTCTTCCACTTGATAAAGATGCACGTTGGACGTACTCAAACTTTTGCTGTTCGACTTGCCATAAGTAAAGTCCGTACGCAATGTTGCGTTCCTGCCCTTGCTGTTCAGCTTGCGGTTGAGCTGCAACATTGCACCTACCGACGTGTTGTCAGAGTATGTTATCGAGCTGTTTGCCCTGCGGTTAACCATTAATCCATCATCGGCCATCTGCGATATGGCTTCGTCTGACAGAGGGTCTGACACATACGAATAAGGGTCTTCGTTGTAAGACGCGCTTGTACCGGCCGAACGTCCGTCACTGGTAGAATAGCTGAACGAAGGGCGGAACATGATGTTTGTCATTGAATCGGGCGTCCATTCAAGGCGCATACGTGCGTTCCAACTGTCTGACCGTGTATAGCTTTGGTTCAGACTATTTGAGAAAGAGCCTGCCGTACTTACAAAGTTTTCCGATGACTGCTCGATGCGCGTGTCGCCGTTGGAATGGTTCCAGCGCACGCTACCGTCAAGTTTGAGCTTGCCTGTAGGCTCAAGGTTAAAGTTGGCACCAAGCATCTTAGCGGTATTCAAGCCTTGCGCACCGCGCCCGAATCGTCCCCCACCACCTCCGCCCGGGAAGCCGCAGTCGTTCACATTGTTGGCGTTGCCCATTAACATAACCCTCGTCTTGTCTTTGAAAAAAGCTCCCATGAGGCGCTCCGAATAACGGTCGTGAGTTCCGATGGACGCATCGGCGTTGGCAAACACTCCCTTGTTCATGCCTCTTTTTATACCAAAGTCGAGCACTGTCTGCTCCTCTCCGTCGTCAATGCCGGTCACTTTGGCCAGGTCGCTCTTCTCGTCATAAGCCTTAATTTTGTCTATTATAGACGTGGGCAGGTTCTTCAAGGCCGTCTGCGTGTCTCCGGTCATGAACTCCTTGCCGTCCACAAGCACCTTTTTCACCTCTTTCCCATTGATGGTTATAGTACCGTCATCGCTTACCTGAGCGCCGGGCAGACGCTTTACAAGCTCTTCCACAACAGAGCCTTCGGGTGTCCTGTATGCCGAGGCGTTATATACAAAGGTATCTTCTTTCACCGTAACGCGCGCCGCCTGACCTACGACGGTAGCCTCTTTAAGCATGATTGCATCCGCGCCGAACGTTATGCTTCCCAATGAAATATCCTTGTCGCCCGACACCTTGACGCTCTTCGCGAGCGGAGTATATCCAACACTCGTAAACTTCAATATATACGAACCTTGCGCGGGAGCTTCTATCGTAAAGTTGCCCTTTTCGTCGCTCAATACGCCCTTAACGTATGTGCTGTCGGCCTTCAGCATCTGCACAGTTGCCAGCATCACGCCGTCCTTGGTGTCGCGGTCTACAAGCGTTCCGGTGATTTTTACGCCTTGCGCAATAGCAGCCACTGCCGCCAATGCCGAAAAACAAGCTACAAAAAATATTCGTTTCAATTGACAATACATGTTTAAGCAATCAAAATTTTTCCTTTTAGTTTTTTATGGCTTAGACGGACTTACCCCCACGTGGTTTAATCATGCGGATATTAAAAAATTCGTAAAAGCCAGTTTAATCGACGAAAATGACTATTTTTGCATCCATTATCATTCCTTTATGCTTATGAAACAGAGTATTATCATATCCAAATGTCTTACACAGGAAATCGACAGGGCTGTGGCCAGCTGTGAACACGACAAGATTTTCATAATAACCGACGACACGACAAGGGACAAATGCCTGCCTTTGCTTGACGGTGTGGAATGCCTATGCAACGCGGAAACAATATCAATCCCACCTACAGACACGAACAAGAACTTGGAATCGCTCACCTATGTATGGAAGGCTTTGGGAGAGAACGGAGCCACGCGACACTCTTGCGTAATCAACCTCGGCGGCGGAATGGTGACCGACTTGGGAGGATTTGCCGCATCGACGTTCAAAAGAGGCGTGAACTTCATAAACATACCGACAACCCTGCTGGCTATGGTTGACGCTTCGGTAGGAGGAAAAACGGGCATAAACTTCAATGGACTGAAAAACGAAATCGGCGTGTTCAATGACGCAAAGGCCGTAATAATAGACACTAACTTCCTGAAAACACTGGACGCGGCGAACCTATGCTCCGGCTATGCGGAGATGCTCAAGCACGGCCTGATAAGCAAAGAAGAAATGTGGAGCAGCCTGTTGAAATTCGACATACTTGCACCTGACTACGCCAAGCTGCAAGGCATGGTGGCCGACAGCATAAAGGTAAAGGAGCGGATTGTGGAAGAAGACCCGCACGAGGCAGGCATAAGGAAGGCGCTAAACCTCGGGCATACGATAGGACATGCGTTCGAATCGTTTGCGATGAAGAAAGGAAGCCCCCTCTTGCACGGTTATGCCGTCGCCTTCGGCACCGTATGCGAACTATACCTTAGCTGCATAAAGACAGGGTTTCCTGTCGACAAAATGCGCCAGACGGCAACATATATCAAAGAGACATACGGCTCTTTTGCCTTCACATGCAAGGACTACGACGCACTTGTCGAACTAATGAAGCATGACAAGAAAAACACTTCGGAGACAATTAACTTCACCTTGCTGGGCGGCATCGGCGACATAAGGATTAACCAGACAGCCACAAAAGAGGATATATTAGAGGCATTGGACTTCCTAAGGGAAGGATTCTGACAACAAGCGTCCATCAACAATATTTGCACTCACGATTGAGGAGTTTGCGAAAGACGGCTTTTCAACTTGCGAAAGGCCGTCTTTCACGACGCGAAAGGCCGTCTTTGGCAATGCCAAAGACGGCCTTTTATAAATCTATTGATTTTCAACGTGTCGGCGAGGAATCATACATCCTTGCGCCACCATATCCGCATCATCTTGCGGTAAATGACTGCCATGTTGGCAACCGACACGACCACAAACAACAATACGCCGAGCAACACGGACGGAAGCATTGAGCCGTAATCAGCCTGGGGGAACAATGTCTCGACCACTCCCATATAATATCCGCGTACAAGCGAAACCGCAACAAGGGCTACAACAAGCACGGCGGCATTAAGGCAAAGGGTCAGCACCTCGTAAGGCAAGGCCACGCGGAACGGGCTATAACCTATAAGCAGAAGGTTCTCAAGCTTGGTAGTATTCTTCTGCACAAGCAGATATATACTCAACATAAGTATGTAAAAGCTCAATACGCTTATCACCACCCCGACAAACATCACTACTGTGACCGTCATACGCAGGAAATAAGTGGTCTTCTCGTTCTGCAACTTGTCGTCCTCTACCTCATAACCGTTATCGTCAAGGTATTTCGCGATGTTCTCGTCGCCTGGATTTACAGTTTCAATAATAAGGCGCGTAGGTGCCGACTGCCTGTCAGGAGCGTAGACGGAATTGCTCCAGTCCATGAAGGTCTGCGGCACGAGTATGGTGTTCAGCCTGCTTGAGAAGCCTATTACCCTGCCCTTGAACTCGTCATGCCGTCCGTTGCCGTGTATGAAGATGCGGAAATCTATCATGCCCACAAGTCCCTCACTTATCTTGGGCAACGAATGAGTCTGCGCGAAACCGAAATTATACATGTTGATATACGTGCGTGGCAGGATTATCGGCACAACGCGGCTACCATCCTCATACGTCCAGTCCTTCAACGGAACGTCCACAAAACCATCGGGAACGCTCTCAAAGAAAATTTCCGAACTCAATATCGACTGCCCGTCGATGCCCATTCTGGCATCAACACGGTAATTGGCTGATGTAAACTTGCCGACCTTGCCTACAAACCTGCGCCCGGACAATTCGTCGATTTCCGCACCTGTAAACGTATTGGAGCGTCCGGAAAACGTACCTGCAACACCGACTTTCTTACTCACAATCATATAGTCGGACTTCATGAAACTGTCCTGCGACGTGAAAACGGGCAACACATCGCAATAAAACTGGTAGCCGAGAAGCACGATAAGCATGCCGAACAGATTAGCGAAAGCGAACCCTGCAAATTGTGGGACGCTTATATGCCGGCGCAACAATTTCCAAACCAATGTCATAACCTGAAAACCTTTTCGTAATCCAAATCCATGTGCTTGCCTATACTGGTAACTATCACACCAGCACCACGAGCCTCGGCCTCACTCATCATGAGCCGCCCCATGACGTCTGAATTGGCATCGTCAAGATGGCTGATAGGCTCGTCGGCCAAGATGAAGTCGAACGGCTGGGCAAGAGCGCGCATCATTGCTACACGCTGCTGCTGGCCGAACGACATGTGGCCTACCTTTGCATCGAGCTTGTCGCCTATGCCAAGCGCATCAAACCACTCCACTATTTGCTTTCGCGACTTAACGCCCGTGAGCTTGTTCTTAATCTCCACGTTCTCATACGCCGTAAGCTCGGAGAACAAGCGAAGTTCCTGGAAAAGATATGCTACATGATGCTTGCGCAACTCCACCCAATCCGCCACTTTGAAAGATGAAGCGGCAATATTGTCGAACATCACTTTACCTGAATAATCATGGCGGTAACCCATCACATAGCTGCAAAACGTACTCTTACCTTTGCCGCTATCCGCCTCGACAAGATACAAACGGCCTTTCTCAAAAGCAACATTCTTGCACCATACATCTGAATCCAGACTGTCGGCACACGGCGAAAATATATTGGGAACAACTTTCTGAAACTCTATCTTATCCATTTATTTCATGACATATAAAACGGTATCGACACCGCCGAGCATATCACTTACGAAATCATAGTCTCCAAGCAAAGCGCCGATGTTAAGCACAACGGCCAAGCGCCTGCCCTTTATCTTATCTTGAAGCTTTGCGAGCAATCGGGAAGACGACCTTGCCAGAAGGCCACGCGCACCGTCGGCCGTACTGCCTGAATAAAACTGCATGTCAGGAGTCACACCGAAATAATAAGACATCTCGCCATTGGTATAACAATAAGCATCCTTGCCCCAATCGGTTATCTTACTGCCCGCCGGGCATGACTGCTTCCAATAACCGATATCGTCAAGGAACGACTTTCCTTTCAACTCCGCCGCCATGCAGACATTGGCCTTACCCTTTATGTCGGGCAAACATATGGCAACATCACCGTCAAAACTCTTGATAATGTTGTCCATATCCACCGCCATGTTCATCCCTGCAAGCAAAGCCTGAAAAGTTTTGTTGGCATGTAAAAGGGTGATAAACTGCTCCCCATCGACATTCATGAATGCCCCGGCTACAGAATTGGCAGGAATACGGTCAACATACGTTCCTTCTATCGACCGGAACACCGCGCTTGACGACTTCAACTTGGCATCTATATCCTTGTTGAATGAAAACGTCTCTCCTGTTATCGTCAACAAACCTTCATCGCTCGTATCAAGTTCTGCGGCAATCATTATTTGTGACGCATCTGCGTCTTTCGGCGCACATATAGTAAACGGCACGGCAAACTTTTCCGGCAAAACCGCCGCCTGGACTACAATGGCAACCGGGCTGCTTATACTGTCAAGCCTGCTGAACATAGGCGAGCCTTGTATGCCTTGCTCCTCATCCTGCCCGAGACATTTAGCAACCTGACGTCTCAATTCCTGTTGCTGTGAAGGCAAAGCCGGCCCCATGACGACCAAAGCTTCCGAGGAGAAACCTGCCACCCACGCATCTTTAACTACCGTAAAATTAAAATCTTTATATACAGATACCTTTTGGCATGTACCGTCCTTTGACAAAGCGTCAAAAAGAGCTTTCAGCCGCCCCTCATCAGCCACCTTTGCCGAGAATCCTATATTGCCTTCAGGTGTCTCAAAGGCATATATCTTTTCAGACAACTCCAAGCCACAATCGTTCACATCGTCAACTTTCAACAGACTTGCCATCTTGTCAAGCATTTTCCCATTGGAAAGTTTTTGGACATCTAACGACAAAACGGCCTTGCTGTTTTTAGGTATTGTGGCTATATAGTCATTTCCTGAACAAGACAAAAATAAAAAAAACATCGGAAGCAAAGCAATATAAGCTACAACCGATTTAATACGAATGTCTTTCATCTACCTTAAAATAAACCTATATTGACAAGGAATTAGAGCTGCCCCAGCCCTACAACCTACTTACGCAAAGCCAACTGAGCCATCATCGTTGCCGACAAAGCGGCAGTCTCTGTGCGGAGACGGCTTGTACCCAATGAAACGGATTCATACCCGTTATCCATGGCCAACTTCACCTCTTCCGAAGAGAAATCACCTTCAGGGCCTATAAGCACAGTTATGTCGTCACCTGCTTCCGACGAAACCGACCCGTAAATTTCCGTAAACAAATCCTTACGTTCAAACTCCTCATGGCAATGGGCTATATATTTACGCCCGTCACGATGGGCTGTCACAAAATCCTTGAACGACATCATAGCATTAAGTTTGGGCTTCCACGGCTTACGGCTCTGTTTTACTGCAGCCACTACAATCTTGTCCAAACGCACCGTCCTCATTACCTTGCGCTCTGACTGCTTGCAATTCAAGAAAGTTATCTCGTCAACTCCTACTTCCGTCGCTTTTTCACAGAACCATTCCACCCTGTCCATCATCTTTGTCGGAGCAATAGCTATATGTACATTGCCTTTCCATCCTTTTTCCTGTGGAAGAACCTCCTTTATCTCGTACATACAACGTTTCGTCGCAGCTATGGTAACCTCTGCACGGTAAAAGTTTCCTTCACCGTCCATCAAGAACATCTCGTCACCACTCTTCAACCGCAAAACACGCAAAGCGTGCAAGGCCTCGTCCATAGGCATTTCCGTAAGTGCTGCAGCTGATGGTACATAAAAAAATCTTATTTCTTTCATAGTAATTGTTTGCAATATTAATTGTCAAGGTTGTCAACCTTTTTGTTTCTGCGTTTTTTCTCATCGCGAAGATGCGATGCCAACTCATAATTTTCATCTGCGATAGCCTTATCCAAAGCCGCTTGCAGCATTTCATCGCTTATTGTATTTACAGGCAACGAAACTCCTCTCGCATTCTCATTATACACGACCGACTGGCGTTTCATCAGACCAGTCTCAATATATAACGGAATATCCGCAACAATTGACAACAGCACGGCATCAGAAGCTCTTATAAGCAAAGGCTCCATCGTATCTTTATCATAAAGCAGTGTCCTGTATTGGCCGTCAACGATATTGTCAATCAACAGTTCATAGTTCAATCCCACATTGTTTTTCAAGATATTGCACAAGACTTCAGGCAGCATAATCTTCGTTATAGGTATTTTTTTTATCCTAAGCTCAAGCTGCACAGCCATTGCCTTGTCGCAAACAACTGTTATCTGCCGTTCCTTCGCCTCGTCTGTAAGTATCAACAAACCAAGGTCTTCTGTCCCGACAATCTCTGACACGCCTTTGAATATCAATCGTTCTTTCGTCATAATGCAAAAACTTTCAATACTTGACATGCTCTTTCTTCGGCCTGAAAACCCAAGCGAATACTATCCCTATCAACAAAGCATAACCGGCAAAGATAAACCAACATGTCTGCCAGTCACCTATTGTATAAAAATCATCGCCTATCTGTACGCCTGTAGTATAAACGTTTATTACAGCTTGTGCGCTGAGCGTCCCCACAGTTGCTCCGATACCATTTGTCACAAGGAAGAAAAGTCCTTGCGCACTTGAACGTACCGACGGGTCTGTATTCTTGTCGACATAAAGTGAACCGCTTACGTTGAAAAAATCGAAAGCCACGCCATAAACTATCATGGACAAAACAAACAGCCAGACTCCGGCACCAGGATTGCCCAATCCGAAGAATCCGAAACGCATAACCCATGCAAACATAGCTATCAGCATGACATTCTTTATGCCGTACCTTTTCATAAAGAACGGTATCAACAGGATGCAACAGGTTTCACTTATCTGTGATAAAGATATAAGAATATTTGCGTGCTGTACACCAAATGTATCCGCATATCCTGGAATAGCGGCGAAACTACTTATAAACGGATTGGCAAACCCATTGGTTATCTGCAAACTAACTCCCAACAACATGGAAAAAATGAAAAATATCGCCATGTCTTTTCTCTTGAACAAGGCAAACGCTTTCAGGCCAAGCGCATCCGCCAGGCTTCTCTTTTCACCTCCAACTGCAATCGGGCACGTCGGCAAAGAAAACGTATACAAAAACAATACAACACTAAGCACTCCCGATACTACAAACTGGTTTTGATTGGCTTGAAATCCCATAAGGTCAACAATCCACATTGTAAAGATAAAACCTATCGTACCAAAGACCCTTATAGGAGGAAAATCTTTTACAGTATCCATGCCTGCCTGTGTCAACGCACTATACGCTACTGAATTACTCAAAGCCAAAGTCGGCATATAAAACGCTACTGAAAGAGAATACAACGTGAAAAGTATGGAAAACTGAGAATCTACCCCTTCAGTCATTCCATATAACGCGGCAAGCATCATAAATGCACCTGCAACAAGATGGCAAAAGCCAAGCAGCCTTTGGGCCTGAACCCATCTGTCCGCTATTATACCCATCAAGGCAGGCATAAAGATGGAGACAACTCCCTGCATGGAATAAAACCAACCTATATCGGTGCTCATTCCTATATTGCCGAGATAGCGGCCCATTGAAGTAAGATAGGCACCCCAGACGGCAAACTCCAAGAAGTTCATAAGCGCCAAGCGGACTTTTAGATTCATATGTCGATATATTTTGACACATCTGCAAGCATCTCTTTACGTCTTCACAAGACAAAAGCGGTTCTTGTAAATGCAAACACCACGCATCGGGCTCATGGAAATATTGCAACGTTCGCACGCATCCAAAATCCCGAAGACAACTATTTATTATCTTAATGCAAAGATAAGATAAAAAAAAGTATCATCAAAAAAAATAACATTATTTATATAAAGAAGGAACAAGCTACTTGCGCATCTTACGCAATATATTGCTTACCTCCTCGAATTTGCGTCCCATATTCAAACGCAAATATATATTGTAAAGGGATTGCGCCCAATTCTCTTTCGCGTCAGGAGCCAATGCACGATACTTTTCCATGTAAGGCAATGCCTTTCTATAATAGCCTAATATCTGCTTCTTGTTTTCCCGCTTTGACTTGGCGTCAGATTCCAACGCCAACGCCATATTAATATAAGACACTCCTGCATTAAGGTATATGTCAGGCACCGTGTCGTTACGTGCCAAAAGGGTGTCGCTTATAGATATACACTCTGCATAACGTCCCATGTTCAACAACAAGTTACTTTTTGCAAACAGGAACAACCCATTGTCACCGTCACATTCCAAAGCCGCGTCAACTATATACATTGCAGAATCCAATCGGTTTTTGCCCATGTAATAATCCATCAGGCGCGTAAAAAAGAATCTTGATGTTCTATTCTCAGAAATACCACTACGCAAAGTCTCAACATACTTGGTCGTATCCTTTTTCCATAAAAAAGCTTCAGACATGTACATGAAAGTACGTCTACGATATTTCTTGTCCTGTAATGCAAGTGAAGAATACTTTAAGACACTGTCAGCCCTACCAAGCTTATAACCGCAGTAAACAGTCCAAAATGAAGGCAACGCATACAATGAATCGGAATTACTTTTCAAGCATTCGGAAAACAATGGCTGGCGACGGCAATCTATGTAGGTATCGAACATGCTGTATGCGGCATCATAATCCATCTTCCTTATAAAATACAAACCACCATTATAAAGGTTGAGCCTATATTTATTCAAGTATTCTGAATTCTTTTTCCTAAATTCCAGCTTTACACGTCCCTTGCGGTCAGGCTTCATATCAAAACTGTCCAAACTTTCATAAGCCAAAAACATCCTACGGGCAGTATTAAAGAACTTGGCTGTGTCTGCCTGAGCCTTCAAGTACAATTTTTCATTCTCTGCCTCATATTGGGCACGCACCGCATCAGCCAAAGTAACATATATCTTGGCGTTTCCATGGTTCAACGAATCCTTAAGCAATGCGCGCATCGATGCTTCCGCCTTGTCAAGATTACTTCTGCTCTTTATATAAGAACGAGCCTGACTTATTTCTTTTTTCTGGGCAAAACCGACAGAAACGAACAATAATGAAATAAACAACGACAACAGACGTATCATATGACAGACTTTGATGAAAATTATACTTATTAATAATCATATAGTCAAAGAGTTGCAGTAAACAAATTAAACTGTTTCTGCAACCCCTTGACTATTTATAAAATTGCTTTATGAACATTATTTGGTCAGAGCCTCGGCCTCTTTGGTCTTTGCGTCGTCAGGTCCCAATGCCCTGTAACAGCAAGTGTAGAGAGAATATGCCCAAACGCTCTTAAACTGCATGGTTGTATCAAGGTTCTTAGCCTTTTCAAGATAGTTGATAGCTTGCTTGTAAACATCTATAATCTGCTTCTCCGCCTCAGGCGTAAGTCTTTTACCACCTTGCGTAGCCTGCTCTACAGCCTCTTGAGCCTTGTACATGTAACTGTTGCCTATGGAACCGACAACTGCCACATTTTCAGGCTGTATAGCTTCCGCTTTAGAAAGGGCGGCAATAGCATCGTCCCACTTGTGCTCGTTCATGTAAGCCTGTCCGCTCATAGCCAATGCTGTAAAGTTGTTCGGGTCTTTCGCAAGCTTTGACTGTACGAGTTCATTCAGTGCTGCCTTGTCGTTGGTAGAAATGTACATCGAGCATATTGTGCTGAAAATCATTTCGTTGCTTTCATCTTTTGCATAAATGTCTTTCAGCTTTGTAATGTAGTTAAGTGTGTCTGCATGGGTCTTCAACTGCGCCTGCATTACAGCCAACTTCACCTGCATGGCATCCTTAGATACAGCTGTGTCACCGAGTGCTATATCCGCATATTTCTCTGCCTTGGCATAGTCCTTGGCGAAATAAGCCGAACGCGCAGCATAATATGCTATCTGGGTAAGATTGGCGTCTTTGCTCTTGTCCTGTTCCTTGAACAAGGGATAGTCAGAACTTTCAACATAAGTTGCCAGATATTTGTATGACAACGGCTCATTGGAAGTCTGGTAATATATTCCGGCATTGATAAGATGGAAACGGATGCCGTACAGGCGGTCGCCGTTGGACTTGTGGAACTTCGGCTTTACCTTTCCCTTTTCGTTGGGCTGCATGTCAAATTCATCACACACGACACCGTTTTCAAGAGCCTGCAACACCGCGTCATACAATCCTACGGTGTCATAAGGAGCAACTTCCTTGCCAAATTGCTCGGCCATCTGGTTCTCGGTTATAGTGGCCTGTTCCTTGACCACTTTGTCGTATGCCAAATCTACCAATGCATTGTAACACTTTGCCTTTTCTTCGGCAGACATGCTTCCAAGATTGGCCTGCAAGAGATTGTAGGCCTCCTTGTAGTCCTTGATTTTTGAAATTTGCTTATACACATCCTGTGCAAAAGCAGACGCGCTGAACACTGCAGCAAGCGCCATAATAGTTAGTTTTTTCATAATGAAATGTATTTAGGTATGTTCTAAAATTTCCAACTCAACCAAATTCAGGCATCACCACCCTCACCTACAGTGTCTGCATCGTCAGCGCCATCGTCCGCCGCATCGCCTTCTACGGGAAATGCAAGCGAATCATTCTTTATTGCCTCGCTCGTAGCAGTCCACTCCTTGCGGCTTTCGGCTTCGGCAAGTGCCTCAAGGTCAGAACCCATGACCTTGCATACGCTTGATATCACGTCATTCTTCTTTGTAAGGTTGATAAGCCTTACCCCTTGGGTCGCCCTGCCCATGATACGGCATTCCGACACTTTCAGGCGTATAAGTATGCCGCTCTTATTGATTATCATGAGGTCGTTGTCGTCGGTAACAACCTTGATTGCAACGAGCCTTCCGGTCTTCTCGGTTATGCTAAGAGTCTTCACACCCTTACCGCCCCTGTTGGTCACACGGTAGTCTTCCACCTGACTACGCTTGCCATAACCGTTCTCGCTTACAACCATGATGGTTTCAGTATCAGGCTTGTTTACTACCACCATTCCTACCACCTCGTCGTCGCCGTCGTCAAGTTTCATGCCTCGAACACCGGTCGAGACGCGTCCCATCGCGCGTACCGTATCCTCATGGAACCTCACGGCACGTCCGTTCCTATCTGCCATAAGCAGTTCGTTATGGCCGTTGGTCAGGCGCACGCCTACTACCTCATCGCCCTCAAGCACATTTATGGCTATGACACCGTTAGCTCTCGGACGGCTATATGCCTCAAGGCTGGTTTTCTTAATCAGTCCTTTCTTCGTGGCAAATACAACGTAATGACTGTTGACAAACTCCTCATCGTCCAAACTTCCACGCAATCTCAGGAACGCCTTTATGCTGTCGTCGCTCTCGATGTTGAGTAGATTCTGTATGGCACGGCCTTTTGAGTTCTTCGCACCTTCGGGTATCTCGTAGCACTTCAGCCAATAACAACGCCCCTTATTTGTAAAGAACATCATGGTATTGTGCATCGTTGCCGGATAAATATACTCGGTAAAGTCGTTGTCACGGCTATGGGCCCCCTTGCTGCCCACTCCTCCGCGCGCCTGCTCACGGAACTCTGACAATGGAGTGCGCTTGATGTAACCCAAATGGCTGATTGTAATCACCACAGGGTCATTGGGATAAAAGTCTTCCGGATTGAACTCTTCGCTCGAATACTTGATTTCCGTGCGGCGCTCATCGCCATACTTCTCCTTCACTTCCTGAAGTTCGTCTTTCATTACCTTCTTGCAAAGTTCCGGGTCGTCAAGTATCTGCTGCAAGTATGCTATACGGCGTTCAATCTCTTCATATTCGGCGTGCAGCTGGTCCATGCGCAGGCCTGTCAGCTGGCTAAGGCGCATGTCCACTATGGCCTTTGACTGCAACTCGTCAAAGCCGAAGCGCTGTTCAAGGTTGCGCTGCGCGTCAGAAGGAGTCTTTGAGCCGCGTATTATATGTACCACCTCGTCAATATTGTCGCACGCGGTGATGAGTGCCTGTAATATATGCTCACGCTCCTTGGCCTTGCGCAATTCAAATTTTGTGCGGCGTATGGTCACGTCGTGCCTGTGGTCTACAAAGTAGCGCACACAGTCCTTCAACGTAAGCAGGCGCGGACGGCCCTTCACCAAAGCGATGCAGTTAACCGAGAACGAGCTTTGCAGCGCCGTCATCTTGAACAGCTTGTTCAGTATCACGTTGGCGTTGGCGTCTTTCTTGACGTCTATCACTATGCGCATACCGTGGCGGTCACTCTCGTCATTGGCGTTGCTTATGCCGTCAAGCTTGCCTTCCTTGACCAAGTCGGCTATGTATTCTATAAGCTGTGCCTTGTTTACGCCGTATGGTATCTCTGTTATGACTATCTTGTCATGAGCCTCAGCACTCTCAATCTCGGCCTTGGCACGCATGACGATGCGTCCACGCCCCGTGGCATATGCGTCGCGCACGCCTTGTATGCCATATATGTAGGCGCCTGTAGGGAAATCAGGCGCTTTTATATAATGCATCAGCCCGTCCACGTCGATGTCAGGATTGTCTATATACGCGCAACATCCGTCAATCACCTCGCCAAGGTTGTGCGTCGGAATGTTTGTTGCCATACCCACGGCTATGCCGTTACCGCCATTCACAAGCAGGTTGGGTATTTTTGTCGGCATCACCGTCGGTTCCTTCTGCGTGTCGTCAAAATTGTTAACCATGTCGACGGTCTCCTTGTCAAGGTCGTCCATGATGTGTTCGCCCATCTTCGACAGGCGGCATTCCGTATAACGCATCGCCGCCGGAGAGTCGCCGTCAACACTACCGAAATTGCCCTGTCCGTCAACGAGCATATAACGCATGTTCCACTCCTGGCCCATACGTACCAAAGCTCCGTATATCGAGCTGTCACCGTGAGGATGATACTTACCAAGTACCTCGCCCACCACGCGCGCGCATTTCTTGTAAGGTTTGTCGCTCGTGTTGCCGATACCCATCATTCCGTAGAGAATACGGCGGTGCACAGGCTTGAAGCCGTCGCGCACGTCGGGCAGCGCACGTGCCACAATCACAGACATCGAATAGTCTATGTAGGAGGATTTCATCTCCTCCTCAATGTTGATTTTTATGATTCTGTCCTGGTCAAACGTACTGTTATTGTCCATTTGTCTGTTAGTTGTATTAAAATTCTGAAAAACGCCGTTTAAGGCCGTTTTCTTTGGCTCTACGGCATTTTATAGTCGTTTACAGCGTGTAAAATTACTGCTTTTCCGCGAAACGCGAAAGCCTTTTGCCCCAAATCACGCATTTTTAAGCTTTATTATTACCAACAAGAGGTTGTCGGCTGCACAACACAATCAACATGGGAACCACCATGCCGGCATGACACGGCAAAACACATCGTAAAAGGCCGCAAAACACCTTGCAAAACACGGCGTTTCAACTTATGAAACGCCGTGTTCCGTAAACCTTTAAACATCAACGGCCTGCAACATCCATCAATATACAGGCATAAATGTCCGACATTAAGGCCATAAAACTATTGAATCTTAACATGCAGGCATAAGAAAACACCCTGAAGAAAGCGTCATGCCCTTCAGGGTATTCATCATATAGCATTTCCAACCACCCGGCATCAGCCTATAAGCGGCACAAGATACTTTGCCATGAGATATCCTCCGCCTATAAGCCACAAGAAAAGGAAGAATGCCAGCAGGAATGGCTTGAAACCTGCTTTCTTAAACTTGTCTATACTGGTTTCAGCGCCAAGTGCCGTCATGGCCATTGTCAGCAGAAAAGTATCAAAGGCATTGATGAAATCGACGAGCCCTTGAGGCAGCAAATCAAGCGAATTGAAACCTATGACAACAAGGAACATTACGGCAAACCACGGTGTCTGTATGTGTCCGCGACCTTGGGCAGAGCCGTCCTTTGCTGCGGCACGCATCACACTATAGCTGATGACAAGCAACACAGGAACAAGCATCATGACACGTATCATCTTAACAATGACAGCCGAGTCTGAAACGTCCTTCCCCATGGCATTGCCCGCACCCACGACATGAGCAACCTCATGGATGGTAGAACCGGCAAACACACCCATGGCCTTGGCGTCAAGGTCGAACACTCCGCTCTGATAAAGCGCAGGGTAAAGGAACATGGCAAGCGTTCCGAAAATCACAACCGTTGACACTGCAACAGCCGTCTTGTACGGTTTCACACGAATAGCCGACTCCGTACCCAGCACCGCCGCCGCGCCACATATGGCACTACCGACCGATGTCAGCAAAGCTATGCCACGGTCCATCTTCATTGCCCGGCCAAGTAAGATTCCCCCGAAAATAGTCACAACTACTACGATGGCATCAATGGCAACAGCCGCCAGACCTACGTCGAGCACATTCTGGAAAGTCAGCCTGAAACCGTAAAGCACAATACCTGCCCGCAATATGCGCTTCGAACAAAACTGTATGCCTGGCACCCAAGTGTCGGGCAAGTTGTTGCGCAGACTATTGGCATACAGCATACCTAAGACTATGCCCACTATCATTGGACTGAGGTGCAGGTTCTTGATGAAGCTTGTATCGCCTATATAAAACGCCGCACACGAAAACAATGTTATCAACAACACACCATGAAGCATACTGCTTCGCTTTTCTGTCAACATAATGTATACCGTTTTATTTTTATGGAATGAAAAACTTTCGTCCTTATAAAATTCCCCGGTGCAAAGGTACGAAAATTTACATTACAATCCAATACCTGCAATCCTGGCTTATCGCGGCCATTCCGCACAGTCAACAGCACTGTTGCCGTCAGGCTCCACATTATCTACCGATTGGCCTGCAATGCTGGTTCTATGCCGCAACGGCAATATTACGGCACAAGCGACGGCTGCCAAAACGGCAACAACGACGAAGAGAACAAACAAAAATCTAAAACGCGGCACAAACGGCTCCTTCATCTGTGGAACACTTGCCGGACGTTCACTGGCATTACGACGCGTACACTCTGCCGCCACAGCGGACAGGCGTCTGTCACCTGTTATACGCGCCATGCCGGCCAAAACCATTCCGAATGAATATATATCACTGCGTGCGTCGGCTTTCGCACCAGGCTGAAGCAGCTCGGGTGCTATGTAGCCGGATGTTCCCGCCGGCTGCTTCAGCACCTCGAAAGCATCACTGTCTGCAAGACTGAAATCTATCAGTTTTACATTATGCCCGTTATATGTGACCATTATGTTCGAGGGTTTCAGGTCGCGGTGGATTACTTGCTTGCTGTGAATATAATCAATTGCAGAGCCGGCCTGAACTGCAATCTTACGCGCCAAAGGCTTGGTCAAACCCTTCCTGCCTATCAGCTCTGCAAGCGTGCAGCCGTCAACACGCTCCATTATTATGGCTGGGCCAAGACCTGGCACATCTTCCATTCCTATTGTACGGCAGATTCCGGGATGGTCGAGCTGTACTCCGATTTCAAATTCCTTGACCAAAGCTTGCCTGTAAACCGGTGTGTAAAGGTAATCAGCCTTCAGGCATTTAAGGACATATGACTTGCCATACCTCGAGGCGTAAAAAAGCTGTGTATGTCCATGCGGAGACACATAGAAGCTACGTAGACCGCTAAATGCACTGTCTACAGGAATTGACGGAGCATCCATCTCGCCGTCAAGCTGTTCTGTATATCCGGATGTACCTGCGTTTTCCATAATCATGCCTTGCCGTCCGTAACCTTTATTATCGTCAAGCCCCCGTTGCGCCCGGCAACAAACGGAGTTGTACGTATGCCGCCGCGCTCAATGAAAGGAAGGTAAAGCGGCTGCTCCTTGATAAAACAGCCCGTTACGAACCTGTCGCCAGGCTGTAACTTGCTGTTGGCCGAGCAGACTACCTCATACAGACTGTCACCGAGGTAGCCCAACCGTACAAGACGGTTGGGACTCCAGCCAATCTCAACAGACGCCCCAGGCGCAAGCTCGCTGCTGGTTAGCTGACTGGCAGCGAAAAAAGACGAATTGTACCTCGTGCTCGTCTTAAGCCAACACTTGAATTCATTATAGTCCCCATGGCCTATGTAGCGAGCCAAGATGTCAAGCGTACACCTGCGCGGCATGTGGCTGTCGCCTACATAACCCCAGATACGCTTCAATGTCGATGCAGACAAACGCATACCGCACTGTCGGCACACATGCAACGAAAATTCTTCAAAATCCGTTGTCGTGCCAAGCACACGTCCGTATTTACGTTCAACAAGCAATTTCAGTTCCTCTATCTCTGGTGTATTCATATTCCGTCTATTCCTATTATATTGTCAAAGCGTCCCCATTTATTGTCTGCCTTGTACATTGCAAGACGACTTGCAGGTACATGCAGAACACATGTCGAGAAAAAGTCATCCGCCGTACCGTCAAACGCATTATCGCTGCACACTGGCGGATATTTGGCCCCAACATATATGTCGGAAAGCGTACACCCGTCAAACACGTAGTCAGACACAAGCTCCATTCCTTTGCCGAGTTTAACCTCGCAAAGCTTTGCACAGTCTTGGAACGTGGCCGAAGGCAACAGCTTCAATCCATCCGGCAAGACAACACGCTCAACCTTGCTTTCCAAGAATACAGCCTTCCCTAACTCTGTGACCCCGTCTGGAAAGACAAACTCTGATATGTTACAGCCTCTAAAAGCATAATCGCCGACTGACGTAACCGTGGCGGGAAGCTCGTAATCTCCGTTCTTACCCATAGGGAACCATACAATACTTGACACCCCTGCATCGAAAAGCACACCGTCAACGCTGCTATAATACTCATTTGCCTGCGAAACTTCCACACACTGCAATGCTTGGCAACCGCCAGAAGGTGTTACATCCACAACCCCAGCCGGAATCGAGATACGCTCCAGCGAAACGCAATCACGGAAAGCGTCCTTGCTTATGGTCTTGACAGTAGACGGCATGGCTATTTCCTCCAGCCGTGTACAATCGGCAAACATGCCATATCCAATGACATCATCCTCGGTATATCGCGACATGTCATAACTGCCACCACCTGATACGATGTTTACATCGGTCATATCTACATGCGCCAACCGGCCAGGAGTTTCCGAACCGTCAACATCACGTCCCATCATCCGCCTAAGGCAACGTATGTCGTAACCATTCATCGGCCCGGCGAATGTCATTTCCTCATACTGGTACATGTCATCCCCTAATAGCTCGGCCAATTCTCCCGGCTCGCTCATCATGACAACATTCCGCGTGGCAAAAGGCAACGGTTCCCCCTTAGTCTCACCACTACTGTTCGCCGCATACGGACAAAGTTCGTACTCGGCAGACTGTCTCAATCCTTTTATTACAATACGGCAAATAACGCCGTCAATCGAACTGCTGTATTCTGCCTGCAATTTATCGACAGAGCCTGAACCCAGGTCGGCAATGTAACATCCTGCCTCCATAATGTCCTCTCCGCCATCATCAGTTATCTCAAAAGCCGCAATGACGCTTGTAGGCCCTTGGCTTAATATCTGTAGCCCGGTAATTGCCGGCTTGTCGTTGGACAATGTCAAGAATGTGCCAATATCGCTACTTACAGTAGCCCTGCCATTGCTACCTTTGAGACGGTATTCATACTTCGTACCGGGTTTCAGTCCAGTAATACGCGCCTGAACGCCGCCGTCGCCTGCATCATCAGCCTGACAAGTAAAAGTCTCCATGCCTGCATCGGAACAATACTCGAACCAAAGTTCAGGCATGGCTGTACTGCCGCTCAACTCCACACGCCCTGGCAACGTGGCCTCATGCCGTGTTATGTCAACAGCTTCGCCTACAAGAAGGCGAGGCTCCAAATTGTCCGGTGCGTCCTCCTCACTGCAAGCTGATAAAGCGGCGCATAACACCAATAACACAATAAATGGCTTATACATATATTATAAATTCGTCAACTATATCTTGATACCCAACCCCAAACAGGCTTGCCACTGCTTGCACGCCACAGTTACTGCTGATGTAGACACGCTGATACGTCCAATTGACAACAGTACGCCAGCTTCGGCAGCAATACCTTTATGAGTGTAACCGTCATTCAACACATATCCGCCGCCCTCGCTTTCTGCGAGCTGCCACGCTGTCGCTGTACGGCCGTAACCTATGCCGTAAAACAAGTCAAGCCATCGGCACAGACGGTGTACAGGACCAACGGTAAACACATAGTTTGAATGGCGTGTTTTCCCTGAATAATACGGCTTGGCGCCATCATCCAAAAAACCATTTCTGTCACATGCAATCGATGTTTCTCCAACACTCTTCATATCGCTTTGCGCATGTAGGAAAAAGCCATGCCTGCGCAACATTGCGAACATAACCCCGTATGAAGGACCGTTGGAATGCATCGACACTGTCAACATGGCGTGCATAGCCAATGGGACCTTTGGTCTGCCGCCTGCCACAACAACAGTGTCAGTAACTGTTTTAGTCAGTATTACCGTATCGGTCTTCAATATGGGTGACACGCTTGGTGTCTTTATTGTAAGTTCGTAAGTTACATGACTTTCCAAAGTTCTCGCAAAACGGTAGTTCCTCATAACGCCCCACTGCGGATGCTTTATTGTAAGCAGTTTGGTACCCTTTGGCATATATAACCACACTTCACCTGTCTCATTCTTACGTTTCACGATTCCAAGAGGGGAAGAAAACGCAAAATCAGCAGAAGCAACGACTTTTACCAAAGCGCACGCCTCCCCGTTAAGGTCATAAACTGGCGATATGAACGCGCTGACATCATTTGGCAAGGCCCTAAAACCTACAACCTGAAACCGCGCGCCAACCATACTTTCCGACCCGTCCAACCGCAACCCAAGCTTACCGCCAGCCAACATTACAGCTGCGGCTAACAACGACAAGCAAAAGCACAACACTCGTTTTACCATCACTCCATATTAAAATCACCGATACTTATCACATCGCCGCCATCATGTACATCATCCGCCGGTTGCCACGTCCTCACATATATGCAAGGCATGGACTCGTCACGGAAATCCCAAAGCAAGAACAACCAGCCGTCGTCAGAATAACGATCGCTGCTATAACGCTGACGCAGGCTTACACCGTAAATCCCGTCGATTGTAGGATGGCGCATTATCCGAAAATCGGAAAACCTAACATCAATTTTCTTATTGGCGGCAAAAGCAGCTGTCAACCTTTTTATATATTCATCCTTGGTTCGCAGATAATACTCCACACGCTTACCCGATGCAAACTCTTTGCCCTCATCAGGAACTGACTTTACCACATTGCCTACTATTATCAACGCATGGCCGCTGAAAAGCTGGCGGATGAAATCAATGTCTTTAGTAACATACGCCATCCTGAAATGCTCACAGTAGTTCAGGATGACACGCCGTCGCTCCGCGTCGTTTTCACCAAGCTTTCCAGACAAGACCCTTACAGCCTCGCGGTAAAACGGATTGTCACTCTTAAGCCTGCGCAGCGCAACATCGTCAAGCCGCCCTGACTGTGCAGCCCCCGGCTTGTTACTCCGTTTCTCATGCACAACTCCAGTTACCTGCGGCTGAAACTTTGCCTGTTCATATTTAGCCTGTTCATAACCGGCGGTCCGACCTTCTTGATTAAACGTAACAATGCCGTTCCTGTCAACAAAGCCTGTCCTACCGGTAGCCTTTTCGCGGAAGCGCAGCCGCCCGTCACGGAAACGAACGTCTATCATACAGTCACGCACCGGTACATTGAACAGCTTGTTCCCATTGCCGTCCTCGACAATGTAGCAAGTGTTGCCCTTGCGGTCTACAAGCTCAACAAGTTCACGGCCTTCGTACACGCCGAAACTGACACGTCCGTTAGTATTGTTATCAACAGCAAAAGCGGGCAGCAGCCTCAAAACCGCCACCACGCTTACTATAACGAGCATCAATATAGACAGAATATATACAGCCGTCTTCATCGCTTATTGCCAATCCTCGATTTCTCCTCCTATTTCTATCTTTATCTGGTCGGGATTGTCGGATATTACAAAATTTACAAGGTGCTCCGTACCGGGCTTAAACTGGAACGTACTTTCATACATGTATGAGACTCCTTTCATCACAACCTCTATCAACGGCATACGGTTTTCCACGCGCTGCGGCACCAGAATGGCCGAGAACATGTAGTCACTCTCCTGCTTGGCCTCGATTGTAGCCCGTATTCCGCGCACATAGCGCGTGGCCACCCCGGCATTCAAGTCTATGGTAGCCGTTGGCACAGTGTTGTGCACATATACAACAGCATCCGTCGGCATGTCGCCCTCAAAGTCCTCACCTTTGATTAGGCGCACGGTCAACTTGCTCATTACATGCCTGAACGTAAGGCTTACAGGAGCGTTAGATGCGCTTACGCCTTCCGTCCTCGCATAAAGGAAGTCGCTGGACTCATAACCGTCTATGCCCGATGCTCCGTCTACCGTCCCTTGCTCCGTACTCACGCTGAAAGGCATGTCTTCAATCGAACTTACCTGTGCCGTATATGGGTAATAGGCATAAGCATTGAACGTTCCTTCATCCCAATAAAGCGTGCGCCCGGCGGTCCAAGCTCCGCCGCCAAGGGTTAACGGTTCATTGTTGACAAGGTTTCCGCCTATTTCCAACGGAGCGTCCTGCGCGGCAACGAACAACCCTATGCGGTCGCCGTCCTCGAAGCCGGTGTCAGTAACCCGAGTACGCTGTGCCGGATGGGTTACGGAGAATGTCATCGGCGTATGCTTTGCATCAACGGGCGGAGCATCATTTTCATCTTGTGACGAACATGACGGCAACCCCATTATGAATAACGCCGCCACAACGTATTTTATTATATTTCTTTTCATCTTCATTCCATTTTAAGTAATTACCTTCTTGTTCCCTTCGTCTTTAGCCCCTTCAGCGGACTGCCCTTGTGAATGCGCGGCGGCATTTGGTAGCTGTGCATCGTGCGTCCACTCACCTTCACGTCCGCACTACGTGTAACGGCGCCAGCATCGCGCTTGTCGTTGGCGACAAACTCCTCAAACGAGTACGTCTCGCCGGCATACTGCTTGATACGTTTCACTATGCTCTCGCGGCTTATGGTACTGAAGTAGGGAATGTTGTTGTTCATACAGGAGTTCTGCTCCGAGCGGAACACTCCCCTACTGTGCATGAAGCCGCCCTCGTATATATCCACCAAGTCGCTATAACGGTCGTCAAAGATAAGATGGCTCCAAGGCACTTCGTGCATCTTGCCCGTCAGTGAAAGGTTGTCGTACCAGCCGTTTGCCTTGGCTTGATTAAACTCACCAACATGCTCGCAACACAAACAACTGCAAACATCAACGAAAGCGTTATGATAAATGTATTCATCACCAAGTTTTCCGAAACCGTGACCACCGGCCTCGTGCTGGATTACGCCACGCGAGTCGAGCGGATATTCATAAGTACTTAGCGGACAGAAAGCTATGGCCGAGCCGTCAGCCCACATATTCGTTATTCCGCCGTAGTCAGTACTATTGGGCACGATGATTATTAGCGTCTGATTGAGGTTGCCAGTGTTCACCGTTGGAGCATTGAGTGCATACTCGAATATTGCGTCGTTATCGGCACTAAGCCCCGTTCCGCCTGTGTAAGTAGTATTGAAACGGTTATAGCGGATTGTGTTGACAGAGCCTACGCCAGTCTCTTGTGAAAGTGGGAACGCCGTGTACACGTTGAAGTAGCCACGATAAGTAGTGTAAGGTTCTACACCGAAGAAATACTCCATCTGCTGCTTTATATTGGCAAGATAGTCGCCGCTGGCAATGTCTTCTGCATTGTAGCCGTCGCCAAGTATTACGATGTTGATGCCGCCGTTGTTGCCACGCGTAGCCTTTTGCAGCGTCAGCCATTCGTCTTCGCCATACTCGTAATCGTATTGCGACACGGTACACGTGTGGGTGTAATCCTCGTCTTTCAGCTTGAACACTATTTCGCCGGTACGGTCGCCTGCACCTTGTGCCAAGGCTTTGATGGCGAGCATCACTTCCGTCTTGTCACCGCCGCTTATCTTCGACAGTTCGCACCAGTCGGGCTTGCTCGCCACTTCCCATTCACCTTCCGCATCAACGACAAGCGTCTGCGTGCGCTCTGTATTCAACGCGCAAGCGATTGACGGACGGCACACAAGCTCGTGATGGGCCGCTATGCGCTTAAACTCATTCCACCCTATTGCCGTCTGATATTGTGGTACTGCCAGTTCTGGCACTTCAAGCGTGAAATTGTCTTTGGGTACGCCGTCGAACGCACTATTTCCCACATGAGCCGGCATCTCGCCTTTACATACAATCGAACCTATACCATAACAGCCACTAAACGCATAATCACGTATATTCTCCACACTTGAAGGTATTACAATACCTTCTAAACTCGTACAGCCACTAAATGCACTACGACCTATATCACGTAATCCTTCAGGCAACTCGATAACACCTGTAAACTTATTTCCCGCAAATGCCGCATCTCCGATTGATTCCACACCTTCATGCATGACTAACCGTCCTGAAAAATTACAAGAAAATGCATTTGAGCCAATTGTAACAATGTGTTTGGGCAATACAAGTTCCCCTTTCAATGGACATCCAAACACACCACTTCCAATACTTATTATGCCGTCATGTAAAGTAAGTGTACCATCAAAACCTGTCGTATTAAAAACATTGTCACGTAGAACTTTCACCTTTTGAGGAATTTTAAGATCTCCCTTTAAATCGTCACAATATATGAAAGCACCCTCACCCAAATATTCCAAATTATCAGGCAAAATCAAATTTCCATAATATGAACCACCTCCGACATCAAAATCACCAAACGCATTCTTTCCTATATATCGCAAGCTATTAGGTAAAATCAATTCACATGAAAAATTACAACCTGCAAAGGTACCTTCACCTATATACTCTAACGTGCTTGGTAATGACAACGACCCGGTTAAGAAAGAACATCCCCGAAAAGCCTGGCTTCCAATAGCAATCACACCTTCCGGTACAGATATTGAACCAGACAAGTTATCACACCCAACAAAAGACCTTGCGCTAATTCCTTTTAACTTATCAGGAAAAACAATATATACTAACGACACCTTATTATAGAAAGCTTCATATGGAATTAATCCTTCTGTTGAAACTATTGAAGGTGCATCATTTCCAGTCATACTATCGATAAAGTCGCTATAAGCCGTAACGTCCTTCAAATTCAGAGCTTGCAAATTATCCATCGAATCGCGCATGAAATAGAAATCCTGTGTATTTATCGCACCCGTAATTTTCAAGTTCTTCACCTGCGTGTAGTCCTTGTTGGCCGCCATGATAGAGTCTTTCAGGTGGCCTGCGGTAGAGTTGATGATGACATATTCACGCGTCGTTGCGTCATGGCTTACGAGGTCGTTCTCCCACGGAGTTATGCTCTCGCTGATAAGCGTGAGGGTGTATTGTCCGCTGGCGGCCTTCTTGTCAACGCGTATTGAAAAGTTGTTCATCTTGCCTGCGACGTAGGTAAACGCCTCGTTCTTGGAAAACTTGTAAGGCACACCGCCGATGGTTATGCTGAAGAGCGTAGCTCCTGACGGCACAGTCTGCGGCACTACAATGGCGCGCCACTCGTCACCGTTGCGGCTGGGCACAGTCATAGTCTGCTCCACTTCACCCGTCGGGGTGACCGTTCCGTCGGCCAGATTGATTGAGGCTTCGCGCACAAGGTTGGCCGCAAGCACTATTTTGTCGGTCTGCGCCCACTCTCCTGCGGCAAAACCCGTGCCCTCAACGAGAGTTACGCGGGCGTTGGCCATGCGGTGCTGCATGGGCAGGCGGATTACGCTGGTAGTCGGGGCAACGTCGGCTACCTTGCCCCATAGGAAGTCGCTGGCCTCGTATCCGCCCAGTCCACCTTCAGCGGAAGCGGTGCTCTGGTCGCGCTGCACGGTAAAAGAGTAAGCATCAACGCTCTCGGGTGAGCCGTAAGGATAATATCCGTAAACGTCAATATGAGTGTGCTTGTCTTTCCAATACAGGTCGTAGGCAGAGTTCCATTTATAGTTCTCCTCGTCAAACGTGTGGCGCACGTTGTCGCCACGGTTGCCGCTCACCTGCAACGTGCCGGGATTGTTGCCCTCGTAGTCCACGATGTAAACGCCCATCACGTCGCCGTCACAAAAACCGCTGTCGTTGACACGGGTCACGGCCATCTGGTCTATTTCGCCCGACAGCTCGATGCGGCTGGCTCCGCCATTTGCGGAGCCGCCATCAAACAAGTCGTCAGAACAGCCTGCGAACGCCATGGCGCACGCAAGGACATATATATAAATGTGTTGGTTGGTCTTCATATTCATATTTTTCGGTTTTTAACTTATGGGAGAACCGGGCGAGCCGGGAAAATCTGGATACTGGGAATAATGAGGAGAACCGGAAAATGGGCAACGGCCTTAGACAACCGCACACTCCAATAACCGCATAATCCCAACAACATTAAACTTACTCTGCCACTCCGCCGTTGTCCGTGCCGTCGTCAATCCACTGGTCGATGGTAACGTTGATGCCGCTCGAGGTCTTGCTCAGGGTGACGGTAAACTTGTGGCGCTTGCCGCTGACGAAGGTGAACGCCTTTTTGAGGTTGAAGTCGCGGCCGTCAACGGTTACGGTGATGAGGTTGCCCTCGGGCACGCTCTGCGGCACGACGAGCGCACGGTAAACGCCGTCAGCACACAAAGGGGTTACCGCCGTGGCTGCGCCCGTAGCCGCAACTGCGCCCGTGGCGAGGTTGACCGTAGCGCCGGTCTTCACACCGTTCACCCTTACAGCTATGTCGGCAGCGGCAAGGCTCTCGGCCGTGAAGCCGTTACCAGGAACAAGGGTTATGAGCATCTGGCTCATGACGTGCCTGGCGGCGATAACCACCGCGCTTTCGGTGGGGGCTACGTCGAGTGCCGAGCCTACCACAATGTCGCCGGCCTTGTAGGCTGACTCCGTGCTTTGGTCGGCATTGACGCTGACGGGCATTGCACTGACATCAGCCACGGAGGGCGTATAGGGATAATAGAGGTAAAAGTCGGCGTGCGTGGTGTTGTCGAGCCAGTAAACCGGCGAGTCGGCAATCCATGTGCCGCTGTACGTAAAGCGCATGTTGTCAACATGGTTGCCCTCTGCAAGCAACGCGCCGGCCGCGCCGTCGGCGCCGCGGTTGACAACGTAAAGGCCCACTGCGTCGCCGGCCTCGAAGGCGTAGTCGGTAACGCGCGTATCTTCAACCCCGCTAACGGATGTACTGATGACGATTGGCAACTTGCCCGTAGGTGCAGGTGGCTCGGGCACGTCGGGCTGGCCGGTTCCGCCGCCCGAAGAGCAGGCGCAAAGCGCGCCTGCCGCTAACATAAACGTAAATAACTTCTTAACTGTCTTCATAGTCATAGCTTGTTAATTATTAATATATATGGTGTATGTTGGTTTCCCGTTATATCCTACCCCCCGTAGCCGACATCGCAGCAACGCGTTTCCGGCATGCTTTCCGGTTTGTTTTTGCAAAGTTAGGCAATAAAAAAACGCCATACAAGTTCATAATGGTTCATTCAAGAAAAAAGTTTGAAGCACAGTGGATTCGATGAAAGATTTGCCGTCAGGAAATATTTTCCTCAACTGGGAAACGACGCGCCGTGACAGTCTTGTGGATTTACACTTTGCTGTGAAAAACAACTTTCTTAATTACAAACTGATTCAGCATGACGCTCCAGGAATACGCTATTCAAGAAAGAGCATGGCAACCGTCGCAAATACGCGCGTTTCAAGTGTGCAAACGCAAAGGCCTGCAACACAAGGCATTAAGCCGGAAGCAGGCGAACATGTGCAATATAAACAGTCGAAAAAACGCCCTGAAACAACAAAAACGAGGCTGAAACACCGCCGGAAACGAGGTATTTAAACGCCGAAGCCGAACCCCGAAGACGGCCTTTCGAGCAATGAAAGACGGCAAAACGCAGGACAACTCACGGCTTTTCGCAACACAAGGCACGGCAATACACCGCAACGTAAGCCGGAAACCATGCCAAGGCCAACCTGTTTCAACACATTTGCCCGACAATCTCAAAATAGACAAATGACACGGAAACCACACTTCAGGTTGACAAACAGGCAGACTGACGACAACCGGGCCGACATGAAATACAGACCGCCGTAACTGCGTGATTTATAGCGCATTTAAGCAAAAAAAGCAAAATAAATTTCCATTTCACAACAAAAAGCTGTATATTTGCACGCTCAAAAATGATGTACAAAAGAACATGCAATCATTAAATACAGACAAGCGACATGACTAAAGCAGATATTATCGAGGAAATCGTAGAATCTACCGGCATCACGAAAAAAGACGTATCGACAACCGTCGAGGCGTTCATGGAAGCCATAAAGAACAGCCTGCTCGAAAAGAAGGAGAACGTGTACCTGCGCGGATTCGGAAGCTTCGTGGTAAAGCACAGGGCCGAAAAGACCGCACGTAACATATCCAAGAACACAACCCTGGTGATAGCTGCGCACGACTTCCCCAGCTTCAAGCCGGCAAAGAGCTTCGTGGCAAAGATGAAGGGAGAATGACAAGTAAATCCAATCAATATCAAATAACTTTTAAAACTTATAATTATGCCAAACGGTAAGAAAAAGAAGGGCCACAAGATGGCTACGCACAAGCGTAAGAAAAGATTGAGAAAGAACAGGCACAAGAGCAAGTAAGGCGCGAGCCTGAATGCCTGTCCTCTCGGACACAAGGGCATGCCGGCGCACCTTGCAGACAAGGCTTGCCGGTATGCCCGTTTTTTTGACCAACTAAGTTCAACAATCGGAAATGACCAGCGAATTAGTAATTGACGTCCAACAGAAAGAGATATCGATTGCCCTGCTGGAAGACAAGAATCTGGTAGAGTATCAAACCGAGCAACGCTCGGCGTCTTTTTCGGTTGGCAACATCTACATGGCAAAGGTGAAAAAGCTTATGCCAGGGCTGAACGCCTGCTTTGTGGATGTAGGATTCGAACGCGACGCCTTCCTGCATTACCTTGACTTAGGAAGTCAATTCTACTCTTACGAAAAGTACCTGAAACAAGTACAAAGCGACAGAAAGAAACTTTATCCATTCTCAAAAGCCACACGCCAGCCCGAGCTGAAAAAAGACGGCAGCATACAGACAACGCTGAAAGTCGGACAGGAGGTGATGGTGCAGATAGTCAAAGAACCCATTTCGACAAAAGGCCCGAGGCTGACGGGCGAACTGAGCTTCGCCGGAAGGTACCTGGTGCTAATCCCGTTCAACGATAAAGTTTCGGTTTCTTCAAAAATCAAAAGCGGCGAGGAGCGCGCCAGGCTGAAACAGCTGATAAACAGCATAAAGCCCAAAAACTTCGGGATAATAGTGCGCACCGTAGCCGAAGGCAAACGTGTAGCCGAGCTTGACACCGAACTGAAAGTCCTCTTGAAGCGTTGGGAGGATGCCATAACCAAAGTACAGAAAACAGAAAAAAGGCCTCAACTGGTGTACGAGGAGACAAGCAGGGTCGTAGCCTTATTGCGCGACCTGTTCAACCCCTCATACGAGAACATCTACGTCAACGACGAAGAAGTGTACAAGGAGGTAAAACACTATGTCACACTGATAGCCCCTGAAAAGGCAGGCATAGTGAAAATGTACTCTGGCAATGTGCCCATCTTTGACAACTTCAACATTACAAAGCAGATAAAATCAAGCTTCGGCAAAATAGTAAACTACAAACACGGCGCATACCTCATAATAGAACACACAGAGGCACTGCACGTAGTAGACGTGAACAGCGGCAACCGCACACGCTCAGCCAACGGACAAGAGGCCAACGCACTGGACGTGAACCTCGGAGCGGCCGACGAACTGGCACGACAGCTAAGGCTTAGGGACATGGGAGGAATCATCGTCGTAGACTTCATCGACATGAACCTCGCCGAAGACCGCCAGATGCTGTACGAACGCATGTGCAAGAACATGCAGAAAGACCGCGCACGACACAACATCCTGCCGCTAAGCAAGTTCGGACTGATGCAGATAACAAGGCAGAGGGTACGCCCGGCAATAGATGTAAACGTCGAGGAAACCTGCCCAACATGCTTCGGCACTGGGAAAATAAAGTCAAGCATACTTTTCGTAGACCAATTGGAGAGGAAAATTGACCGACTTGTCAACAAGATTGGCGTCAAGAAATTCTATCTGCACGTACACCCCTACGTCGCCGCATACATCAACCAAGGCCTTATAAGCCTTAAAAGGAAATGGCAGATGAAATACGGACGGGGAGTGCACGTAGTGCCTTCACAGAAAATGGCTCTCTTGCAATATGAATTCTATGACAAGGAGAAACATTTTATCGACATGAAGGAAGAGATTGAAACAAAATGAAAGGGGATGCGCTTCAAAGCGCATCCCCTTTCATTTTGTAATTAAGAATCAAGAAAAATACCTGCGACGACATATTTTCTTAATCCTAAACTCTTAATTCTTAATTCGTCTTGTGGTTTATGCAAATGCCAAGCTTGTACCATTCATACAGCTTATGCACACCCTCGTCAATCTCTATCTTGTGACGCCATCCCAAGGAATGAAGCTTTGACACATCGGTAAGCTTGCGCGGGGTACCGTCAGGCTTTGAGCTGTCCCAGCGAAGCTCGCCCTTAAAGCCTACTTCACCGACAACCTTCTCCGCCAATTCGCGTATGCTAAGTTCTTTGCCCGTACCTACGTTGATATGGCAGTTCCTTATCTCCTTGTCTCCAGGCTTGTAAGTATCCTTAAAGTCAACATTAAGCAGCACATGGACGCTTGCGTCGGCCATATCCTCACTCCAAAGGAACTCGCGCATCGGGCTGCCTGTACCCCAAAGAGTGACAGACCCGGGAGTTATTCCAAACTTTGAAAGCTCCGCCAATATCTCGCCGTCACTATTACTGCCGTCAATACCTTCCACAGGACGCAGGTCGAGGTCTTTCCTCACATCGTCCCACCGGCCTTCGTTAAGGCATTTTGCCAAGTGCACCTTACGCATCATGGCAGGCAACACATGGCTGTTCTCAAGGTGGAAGTTATCGTTGGGGCCGTAAAGGTTAGTGGGCATAACGGCGATGTAATTGCACCCGTATTGCAGGCTGAAACTCTCGCACATCTTCAGGCCGGCAATCTTTGCAATTGCATACGGTTCGTTGGTGTACTCCAATTCCGATGTAAGCAGGACTTCCTCCTTCATAGGCTGAGGAGCCTTGCGCGGATAAATACATGTGCTGCCAAGAAACAAGAGTTTTTTTACATCGTGGCGGAAACTCTCACCGATGACGTTCTGCTGTATCTGCAAGTTTTGGTAAATAAAGTCGGCACGGTAATTAAGATTTGCCATAATGCCGCCTACATGAGCCGCGGCCAACACTACGGCATCGGGACGTTCTTCATCGAAAAACTGTCTCACCGCCACCGGGTCAAGCAAATCCAATTCATTATGGCTGCGGCCTACAAGATTCTCGTAACCGCGCGACTTCAAATTATTCCATATTGCAGAACCTACCAAACCGTGATGACCTGCAACATATATCTTAGCATCCTTATCCAACATGATTATTCTGCCATTTGAGCCTTGATATAAAGTTTCCTTACAAACTTCATATCATGCTGAACCATAATCTTTACCAACTCACTGAACGATGTCTTGGTTGGATTCCAGCCAAGTACCTCCTTTGCCTTAGCCGGATTGCCAAGCAGCTGGTCAACCTCACAGGGACGGAAATACTTTGGGTCTACTTCTACAAGAACCCTGCCTGTAGCAACATCTATACCCTTCTCGTCTACCCCTTCGCCTTCCCAGCGTAATTCAATCCCTACTTCCTTGAATGCCAACGTACAGAATTCGCGCACGGTGTGCATCTCGCCTGTAGCTATTACAAAATCGTCCGGCTCAGGTTGCTGCAATATCATCCACATGCACTCAACATAATCACGGGCATACCCCCAATCGCGGCGCGCACCAAGATTGCCAAGATAGAGCTTGTCCTGATATCCCTGCACTATGCGGCACGCGGCAAGGGTAATCTTGCGCGTAACAAAGTTTTCACCCCTACGCTCGCTCTCATGGTTGAACAATATGCCATTGCAACAGTACATACCGTAGCTTTCACGGTAATTTTTCATTATCCAAAAACCATACAGCTTGGCCACGGAATATGGCGAACGCGGATAAAACGGAGTAGTCTCGGTCTGTGGCACTTCCTGCACCTTGCCATAAAGCTCGGACGTAGAAGCCTGATAAATACGGCAAGTTTTGTCAAGACCGCATATGCGCACAGCCTCAAGCAGGCGCAAAACCCCGACCGCATCTGTCTCTGCCGTATATTCAGGCACATCAAAAGAAACTTTAACATGACTCTGTGCAGCAAGATTGTATATCTCGGCAGGCTTAGTCTCGCCTATTATACGTATCAATGATGAGGAATCAGTCATGTCGGCCCAATGAAGGTTGACAAGACGAGACTTCTTCATGTCACGCACCCACTCATCCAGATACAGATGTTCTATACGTCCTGTATTAAACGACGAAGAACGACGCAACAATCCATGTACCTCGTACCCCCTCTCTATTAGAAATTCAGCCAAATATGACCCATCCTGACCGGTTATTCCGGTAATTAAAGCAACTTGTTTTCTCATTTTGGAACTAAGTCTCCATATTATTTTTGTAATCAACCTTGTTCTGAGAACTGGGTTATGCGCTGTTCTTCAGAAAGCTTGCAGATTAGCAGTTTGTCATCTTTCTCTGCAACAATATATCCATCAAGCCCTTGGATTACAACACGTTTCTTGTCCAATGTGTGGACAATACAGTTATGCGTGTCGAACAAGGATATGTTGTCACCTATCACACCATTTCCATAAAGGTCACGTTTGGTCTGCATCAACAAAGAGCCCCATGTGCCTAAATCACTCCAACCAAAATCGGCAGGACAGACAAATATCTCTTCCGCTTTTTCCATTATGGCATAATCAACGGAGATATTCTCACATTCAGGGAATCTGCGGTTAATCTCCTCCTGCTCCTGTGGTGTTCCATAAATCGGGAGCAGATTCTCAAAAACCCTGCTTATAGAAGGCTGATACACCCTGAACGCATTTACAATTGTATTGACATTCCAAATGAAAATACCAGCATTCCAAAAATAACTTTTATTCTTGATATACTTATTGGCCGTCTCCAAATCAGGTTTCTCCCTGAAAGAATCAACACGGAATATCTCCTTGTTACGCGGAGAACTTGATGACAAATCTGCCTGAATATATCCATATCCGGTCTCTGGACGCGTCGGTTTCATGCCCAAAGTTATTATCGCGTCCGTCTCACCTGAGAATTTGAGGCATTGCGTAACAACCCTACGGAATTCGTCAACATTCACCACTACATGGTCACTTGGAGATACTACAATGTTTGCATTCCTGTCCTTCGCCTTGATTTTCCAGCTCACATATGCTATACACGGCGCAGTGTTCCTTCTGCATGGCTCACAAAGGATATTACCCTTTGGGATTTCAGGGAGCTGTTCCATAACCAAATCCTTATAATTGACACTGGTTACAACCCATACATTTTCTGCCGGGCAGACACCTTTGAATCTGTCAAACGTAAGCTGCAACAAAGAACGGCCGACACCCAATACGTCTATGAACTGTTTAGGTTTTTCTGTTGTACTCATTGGCCAGAAGCGGCTCCCCACTCCTCCGGCCATTATGACTAAATGATTGCTTGAATGAGCCATAATATAAATATAGGAACTAATTAAACATTATAAAGACAAAGGTAATAAAAAAAGACATATAAAAAAATAAAATATAAAAAAAAGGCGGAATTTTTTGATTCCGCCTCTTTCTTATATAAAATGCCACATTATTACTTGCAATACCAGCTTACGATTGTCTCATAAAGCTCCTGCTTGCCAGAAGTCTGCTTAGGCTCACCAACTGTCTTAGCATAAGCTACGACATCCTCAAGTGACAGCTTGCCTTCCTCAAACTCCTTGCCCTTGCCTGAATCGAATGAAGCGTAACGGTTCTTAAGCATCTCGCAATAAGGAGACTTCTCAATCAGGTTGGCAGCGTTCTCCAAAGCGCGAGCCATTGCGTCCATACCGCTGATATGAGCAATGAAGATGTCCTCCAACTCTGTAGAGTTACGGCGTATCTTGGCGTCGAAGTTAGAACCGCCATTGCCAAGACCACCATTGCGGATAATATGAATCATAGCCTGTGTAAGCTCCCAGTTGTCAATCGGGAACTGGTCTGTATCCCAACCGTTCTGGTAGTCGCCGCGGTTTGCGTCGATGCTTCCGAGCATTCCGTTGTCAACAGCTACAGCCAACTCATGGTCGAATGTATGACCGGCAAGCGTAGCATGGTTAACCTCGATATTAACCTTGAAGTCCTTGTCAAGACCGTGTGCACGGAGGAATCCGATAACTGTCTCTGTGTCAACATCATACTGGTGCTTTGTAGGCTCCATCGGTTTCGGCTCAATCAGGAATGTTCCAGTAAAGCCCTTTGAACGAGCATAGTCACGGGCAGCCTTCAGCATTGTAGCCAAATGCTCTTTCTCACGCTGCATCTGAGTGTTAAGAAGGCTCATGTATCCTTCGCGTCCGCCCCAGAACACATAGTTTGTTCCGCCGAGCTTGATTGTAGCGTCGATAGCCGTCTTTATCTGAACGGCAGCGCGTGCAACAACATCAAAATCAGGATTTGTAGCAGCACCGTTCATGTAACGCTTGTTACCGAATACGTTGGCTGTACCCCAAAGGTTCTTGATGTTGGTACCCTTCATCTTCTCAAGAGCATAGTCAGTGATGGCATTCATGCGAGCCTCATACTCTTCGATTGTGTCGCCTTCGTCTACAAGGTCAATGTCATGGAAGCAGAAATATTCGATTCCAAGCTTTTCCATGATTTCGAAGCCAGCGTCCATCTTGTCCTTAGCACGCTCAACGGCATCAGCCTTCTCGTCCCAAGGATAAACGCGTGTGCCACCACCGAACTGGTCGCTGCTTGCCGGGCCGAGTGTATGCCACCATGCCATAGCGAACTTCAACCAGTCCTTCATTTTCTTACCCATTATCACTTTTTCTGCATCATAATAATGATAAGCTAACGGGTTGGTGCTGTCTGCACCCTCAAACTTGATTTTTCCAATCTGCGGAAAATACTCTTTTGCCATAATCGTTGATGTTTACAGGTTATTAATAATATTTTAAAGTAAAAGGTTTGACTTCACGAATCAGTTGCCTGCCAGCCTTTGCAGCTTTTCCTTCCACAGCGTATAAGCCTCAAGATACTCGTTACGGTGCTTTTCATCAGGCTCTATGACAGAAAGTTTCTTCAAAGATGCGAAAGCTTCATTATTGTCTTTATATATACCGCAACCCATGCCGGCGCCCTTTGCCGCTCCTACGCTGCCGTCAGTCTCATACAACTCAATTGTAGCACCGCTGACTCCAGCTAAAGTATTCCTGAATATGTCGCTTAAGAACATGTTGGCCTTTCCTGCATGTATCTTACGTATGTCCATACCCATCTGCTGCATAACCTCCATGCCATAGCAGAAACTGAACACTATGCCTTCCTGCGCAGCACGCATGATATGAGCCTTGCCGTGCTTGTTGAAGTTTATGCCGTGTATCGAGCAACCTATTTCCTTGTTTTCAAGCACACGTTCCGCTCCGTTACCGAACGGAATTATTGTCACGCCCTCACTACCGATTGGCACAGAAGCCATCATCTCATTCATATCCGAATAAGAAATACCTTCAGGAGCAACGTTCCTGCGCACCCATGCGTTCAATATGCCCGTACCATTGATACACAGAAGCACACCGAGCCTGTCCACGTCCTTAGTATAGTTCACATGGGCAAATGTATTGACACGGCTGCGCTTGTCATAGTTAACCTCGCCCAAAACGCCATAAACAACTCCCGATGTTCCTGCCGTCGATGCAATTTCACCAGGATTAAACACGTTGAGGCTCAATGCGTTGTTTGGCTGGTCGCCTGCACGGTAACTGATAGGCGTACCCTCTTTCAGCCCAAGCTCGGCCGCAGCTGCGGCACTAACTTCACCCTGTACGCTGAATGTCGGGACGATATCTGCAATCAAGTTCTTGTCAAAACCAAAATAATCCAACAAGAAACCAGCCGCATCCTTTTCCTTGAAATCCCAGAACATACCCTCGCTAAGTCCGCTGATTGTCGTGTTTATCGTTCCGCTCAGCTTCATTGCAATGTAATCACCGGGAAGCATTATCTTGTATATCTTGTCGAAAACATCCGGCTCATTATCCTTCACCCAAGCCAGTTTTGCAGCGGTGAAGTTACCAGGTGAATTCAGCAGGTGCGACAAACATTTCTCAGCGCCAAGCTCTCCGAAGGCTTTTTCACCATAAGGTACAGCCCTTGAGTCACACCATATTATAGACGGGCGCAATACCTTCATGTCCTTGTCCACACAAACCAGCCCGTGCATCTGATAAGAAATACCTATAGCCTTGATATCCTCACCTTTAACGCCCGCATCGCTCATAACCTTTTTCAGGCTGAGCTTGGCATTGTCCCACCACATCTGTGGGTCTTGCTCTGCCCAACCAGCCTTTACGGCGATTATCGGTGCTTCCTTTTCCGGGTAAAAAGCTGACGCCGCGCAGACACCCGTGTCCGCGTCAACCAATGATGCCTTTACAGAAGAACTGCCGACATCAAAACCTAACAAATATCTTCCTGACATAATAATTGTTTTTATTCATAGTACGGATGACAAGGACCTTTCCCTACCTCTTCCGCGGTTTCTTTTCTTAAATTTGTTTAAAACAGAGACAACGACTTGTCCTCACAAGGCGTTTCAGAATCTCCGCTTTCATTTTCCTCGTCTTTAAAATCAAACTGTAGCTGACGAGAAGCATTAGACAGGTTTAGGCGATACACGCCACGAACATCCGTTCGTTCAATAAAAGAGCCTTTCGGCTTGCTGTTACGGGCAAGATACCCAGCCACATAACGATGTACATCATCCAAGGAGACAACGTCAAATAAATTGTTTCTGTTATTAAACACATGACGTGTTATCTTCCTTATGCTTAACCCCTTCGCACCAGCTTCCCTAAGAACATAAAGGATTTCGCTGTCGTAATTCATAGGATTAGAAGAAAGAAGGACCGGTAAACATTAAATGCCGACCCTTCTTTGATATCATTTCAACAGATTAAGCCAACGTAATCTTGTTTTCCTCTGCCTTGATTTTGCCTTCCTTGAAAAGCCACCCCATACCGAGCAAAGTCTCATTCTCGGTTATCTTCGCAGCCTTGGCAATCTCTGCCACGGTAAGTGCCTTGTCAGCTGTGGCAAGAGCCTGGTATACATCACCAGCCTTGAAGCCTACAGACTCCGCGTTGATGTCAAAAACAACCTTCTTCGCAACACTCCTTTTAGGTGCCGCCTTCTTCTCACCAGCAGCCTTCGTTGCGGTTGCGGTCTTCCTTACGGTTTCTTTCTTTTCTGTCATAATCCTATTTAAATCACATTAAAGACTCCACTTTGTGGACTACAATTTGGTCTTTTATCGATGCAAATATAATGCATTTCTTCAAAAAAATGACAAGTTTCCCAAAATAAAATCACGCATTGAAGACTTTTTATTGACAAACTCTATTTTTCTTGACTTAAATCAACCTTTATCTGTAGCTCATCAAGCTGTTTCGGGTCAAGAGGTGAAGGAGCGTCAAGCATCACATCGCGCCCGCTGTTATTCTTCGGGAACGCTATGCAGTCGCGGATGCTGTCAAGACCTGCCATGATTGACACGAAACGGTCAAGGCCGAACGCCAGTCCGGCATGAGGCGGAGCACCATACTTGAAAGCGTTGATAAGGAAGCCGAACTGCGCCATTGCACGTTCCGGCGTGAAGCCGAGTATCTTGAACATCTTTTCCTGAAGCTTGCCGTCATGGATACGCAGGCTGCCGCCGCCAACCTCTATTCCGTTGCAGACGAAGTCGTAAGCTTTGGCGCGGACGCGCTCCGGATGCTCCTCAAGCAGTGGTATGTCGTCAGGGTTGGGCATTGTGAACGGATGGTGGGTTGACATCAGGCGCTGTTCCTCGTCGCTCCACTCGAACAACGGGAAATCTACAATCCACAAGCATTCAAACTTGTCCTTGTCCCTGAGACCGAGCCTGTCGCCCATCTCAAGGCGCAATGTGCATAGCTGGGTACGCGTCTTGTTCGCCCTGTCACCACTCAAAATGAGCAACAGGTCGCCGTCGTTCGCGCCTGCGGTCGCTTTCAGCTGCTGCATGACTTCGGGCGAATAGAACTTGTCTATGCTGCTCTTGATGGTTCCGTCCTCGTTGAACTTGACCCATACAAGCCCCTTCGCGCCTACCTGCGGACGCTTTACGAAGTCCGTCAGCTGGTCGAGCTGCTTCCTGGTATAGTTTGCGCAACCTGGCACACATATTCCTCCGATATACTCGGCATCGTTGAACACGCCGAACGTTCCAGTGCCCTTCAAAACGTCCATCAGTTCGATGAACTCCATGCCGAAACGCAAATCAGGCTTGTCGCTGCCGAAACGGCGCATAGCCTCCGCCCAAGTCATCTGCTGGAGTTTGGCAGGAAGCTCAACGCCACGCACTTCCTTGAACAAATGGCGGCACATGTCCTCGAACAAATCAATCACGTCGTCCTGGTCTACAAACGACATCTCGCAGTCTATCTGTGTAAACTCCGGCTGACGGTCGGCGCGCAAATCCTCGTCACGGAAGCACTTTGCTATCTGGAAATAACGGTCAAAGCCGCTCACCATCAACAGCTGCTTCAGAGTCTGCGGGCTCTGCGGCAGGGCGTAAAACTGCCCCGGATTCATGCGCGACGGCACTACGAAGTCGCGAGCACCCTCCGGCGTGCTACCTATTAATATAGGTGTCTCCACCTCGATGAAATCCTTTGAGTCAAGGAAGTTACGTATAAGTATCGTCATGCGGTGGCGCAGCTCCAGGTTCTTACGCACTGACGGACGGCGCAAGTCCAGATAACGGTATTTCATTCGGATGTCGTCGCCGCCGTCGGTATTGTCCTCTATCGTAAAAGGAGGTGTCGCGCTCTCGCTCAAAACGTTGAGTTTCGACACGATAATCTCTATGTCGCCGGTAGGCAGGTTGTCGTTCTTGCTCTGACGCTCGCACACATTGCCTTCCACTTGTATGCAATACTCACGCCCCAACTTGTTTGCTTCGGCGCACAGACCGGCGTCGTCATTCTCATTGAAAACCAGCTGCGTAATACCGTAACGGTCGCGAAGGTCGACAAATGTCATGCCACCCATCTTACGGCTGCGCTGCACCCATCCGGCAAGTGTCACTTGCTTGCCTGCATCCGTAAGGCGCAGCTCACCACATGTATTAGTCCTATACATAAACTAAAATTGCTAAAATTTAAGTGCAAAATTACAAAAAATGCGTGAACGAACAAATTATAATAGGTTAAAATGACAAAGAATAAACGCTGCATCCAGGTTAAGGCGCACACGCAGAAGGCTCTGTCGCTTTCGGTGTACGCATAGGCATGGCATCAACAGAAATTAGACGCGCATTCCATTTACGGGGTCATCCGCAAACCTTTTGGATGAAATAAAAACATTTGTTCATTGATTTAATCATTACCGTCAACGAATTCATCCGTTTATAATCCAGGCAGTCGGTAGCCGTCATGCCTGAATTAAAGCAGGGTGTTTTCATTAATAAAGCTTTTACTTCATCCAACAGATTTGCGGATGAATCCATTGACGGCATTTCACCATGCAAAAGGCCGTCAATTACACGCTAAAAGGCCGCCTTTCGCAACGTGAAAGGCGGCCTTTTGCAAACACGCTGACAATCAGCATGTTACGAAGAAGCCCTTAATGCTAAATTAAAGTAATGCAGAATGCCCGGCGGTTACTTTTCCTCCTTCTGCTCTCCGGCAATATGCTTGAAGGCCGAACCGAAGATAATGTACTGCGTGTTGCCGGCTATCGTGCCCTCGTTCTGTCCCCAAAGGAAGGGCCAGTCGTCAAAATTCTCGAAATGGTCGGGCTTGCGGAAGAGCAGTCCGGGAGCCACGTTGCCCGGTATGAACGAGAAGTCGGCGCGGTTGTTGCCGTAGAACACCATCTTGGGACGCGCCGCCCCGACGGCCGCCACAAACGAATAATTGTGGTATGGATGGCATCCGAAGAGCCAATTGGCTACGCGATACACCTCGTCCTTTGCCACTATGTCGGGAAAATACATGTGAGCGAAACATACCGCCGTGCCGAACGCGAGCAGCGGGCCGCTTCCGGCCCAGCTGCCAAGGCCTATTGGCACGCCATAAGGGTTCTGGCTGTCAAACGAACGGATATACTTGGCGTATTCCTCGACGTAAGGACGCAGCTTCGCGCGATAACCTTCGTCCAAGTAAGGGATGGCATCGAGCGCGGTCTGGATGTTGAACTCAAGGTTGCCGTCCAACTCTTTCCATATCTCTTTCTTGAACACGTCAAGGTATTCCTTTTCTTGTGTAGCGGCATAAAGCTGCAAGTTGGTGGCCGCAACGCCGCGAAGCATCTTGCGGTCGTCCTTCTTTTCCGTTGCGTCTTGCCGGCTCAAGAGCTCCCCGGCCTCCTTCATCAGTCGTTTAGACTGCGCCAACGCCCGTGCGGCCAGGCTGTCGTTATAGCCTTCCAGAGCGTGTGCGGCGGCGGCGAACATGGTAGCCGCGCGCATGTCGAGCCGCGGATTACGTGTAGTAAAAGCCCACATGTCGTCAGGAGTGCCGCTCCGCTTGCCGTCGGCCGACACCTCGTAAGGCTTCAGCGACGGGTCAAAGTGCAGTCCGTCGGTTATCGATGCGGCGTCGCCAAGGTGATGGTAATTGTCCAACACAGAGTTTGACAGCGTTGAAGCCATGTGCCCTATCTGCTCCGCCTGCGCCACAAGATTGAGCGTTCCGTGCTCTATGTACTGCAATATGTCTGGCGTACCGTCGGGTCGGTGCAAGTCTACGTAACGCTGCTTTTCGCTCACAAACGTCTCGTCGCGCAACGGCTTGAACAGCTCCCACGCGCGGATAAGGTTCTCTACGACATTGATGTTCGACCCCGTCTCTATGTCGAAGTCGCCCGCATCGAAGAAACCGCCCACATTAAGACCCGGGATTAGCTCCAGCGGTTTGTATTTCGTGTCGGTCGTCGAGCCCTGATAGTGCAGGTCGAAGTGGTCGCTCGGCGGGGCTTGCAGGTATCCCTCCTTAAACGGTTCACCGTGCCATACACGGTAACCCTCGTTCACAAACATGTGGTTCATGTGTATCGGCACCCACACGTCTGTCGTAGCGTCGGTTATCTTGTCGTAAACATGCCGGTCAATAAGGAAGTTGTTGGTCTTGACCGTGTCGTACTGGATGTAGTAAATGCCGGGTGTGTTGACGCTGGAGAAATCGAACTTCACATAATTATATTTATAGTAAGCACCCCAGTTGTCAAGTTTCCCCTCGTAAGCCTTTGTCACCGTGCCGTCATTGTTGATGCGCATAAGGGCGGCGGTAGCCTTGGGCGTATCGTTCTTGTCAAGCTCTATGACGCTTACCTTGGGCTGGTCGGGCGTGTAACCTACCTGGCAGAAACCTATGTTGGGCTTCCTTATCCATCCCTCTACGGCATGTGGCTCCACCGTCCAGCTAACAACCTTGCCCGTCTTGCCTCCAGGCAGAATGCTGCGGAGCACAAACCAGCCGTTCTGCGCCAGCATACGGCCGTCAAAAAGCTCCAGCTCGGCGTCGTCGCTGCTGATGCTTATCATGCGCTCGGGGTCGTCCATAGCCATGGTTATGCTGTGTCCCGTCTCGAGAGGCAGGGGCGAAACGAAGCGTCCTGTCCCCCTGTCGTCATAAGTCTTGAAGCCCTTGAACTGCCGGGGCTTCTCGCTATTGGGCCGGGTGACCGTCCGGCTGGTGGCGTAACGGGGAAAACGGTTGAGACGGCCGTCCATGACAAACGTCTTCAGCCAATACCTCGAAGGCAGGAACTCAAGGTTAAAGCCTGCGTCACCTACAAGCTCTTCGGGCACAGGCTTGTCAAGCCAAACGGCTATCTCGACGGCTTTGCCCTTGGCCGTAACGACAATGCGGCTGTCGAAGTCATAATAATCATAACGCAAACCAACCTCTATGCTGCCCTGCTCGCGGTCAACCTTGCGGTAAGTCATCTTCGGCACCAAGTCCCACTGCTCCGGTGTGTCGTTCAAACGGACGGCACCGCCCTGCACGGAGCGTATGCCATGCTGGATGATTTCTATGCCAGAGTTCTTTTCATCATTGAAACCGCCGTCGAAACTATTGCTGAAAACCAGCACGTTGACGCCTTGCCGCTCAAAATAACTGCTATCGTTAAGCACCAAATCTTGCGCCTGCGAAAATGAGGATACAATAAGACCAAATGCCAATAGCATTTGCCTAATGTTGTTTTTCATGTTTAAGTTAATTTGGTTTTTCAATATTAGAGGTTACAAATTGCCAAATGTTTAATCGCCGTAGCCTCGTTTTCGATATATTAACATACAGCGGACTTACCGCCAAAGCACCACTCTCACTTCCTTTTACGCAAACTCGCTGCCAGCAAAGACATAATGCCGCCCAACACGGCACCGCCCAGCAGACCGTAGACAACGCCCATCTTGATATGCCCCATCTTGTAACCAATGGCCACGCCAAGCACCAAACCTATCACCATGCCCTGCTCCACAATAAACAAAGCCACTAACTTACGCTTATTCATAATCATGAGAAAAATTTTATAAAATGCAGAAACAAAGGTACAACAAAACAATAATACAGAATAAAACGCAACAATAAATTTAACTTTATTAAGCACGCCGCATTGTTATACGTTGTTAAAACGAGACGCGACTCATTAACTTAACAATTCTAAAAACGGCATTATTCATAACCAGCCGAGACTTTTTCCCTGAAAAACATCACTTTAAAGCATTAAGAGCAACCGCATGATAATCAGCAATTTACGATATTTCATCCAGAAACAAGCATTAAATTCATGCTCGAAACAGCCCGAAAACGAACGGAAAAGGCCGCATTATTCTGTTTTAAAGACCGTTTTCTGCATCGTAAAAGGCCGTCTTTGACATCATTGAAAACCGTCTTCAGGTCGGTCGAAGGTCGTTTTCATTGGTCTTACCGACTATTTCTTGACAAAAATTTTCTATTTTACAAAAAATCAAATGTTAAACAAAATTCCACTTGCAAGCCCACATTGTTAAACAAAGCAAAAAGAAACGACATGCAACACGGCCTGCCAAAACCACGGAAAAGACCGCAACACGTTAGGTGAACAAGGATGAAAAATAGTAAAATTAATGCAAAATAAAATATGTTTTGCATAGACATAATGAAATAAGGAGTATTTTTGTCGCCAAAATCAAAACAAAAAAGCAAAATGAAAAAACTCCTATTAATGTCGCTCATGCTGATGTTGTCATTGGCATATACTTCGGCTCAGAAAAACGCCGAAATCAAGTTTGACAAGATGACATATGATTTCGGAACATTCTCGGAAAGCACGCCGGTACAAAAATGCACGTTCACATTCACGAACGCAGGTGACGCGCCGTTAATAATACATCAGGCCATTGCCAGCTGCGGCTGCACCGTTCCGCAATACACAAAGAAACCTGTAGCACCGGGACAAAAAGGCACTATCAACGTGACATACAACGGAAAGGGACGCTTCCCCGGACACTTCAAGAAGTCTATCACTATAAGGTGCAACGGAAAGCCCGAGATGGTAAGGCTGTACATCGAGGGAACTATGGAAGAGGCAAAATAATTAAGAATTAAGGGTTAAGAATTAAGAAAACATGCCTCAATTATTATCAAAAAGACAACGCATATTTTCTTAATTCTTAACCCTTAATTCTTAATTTTCAGAACGAATAGGCAAAGCCTATCGACAGATATTCTTTGAACTGCCAGTAACCGAGCGTACTGTCCTTGTTTGCCGTGCTGTCGTCAAAGCGCGGATAAACGAACAAGTTGGACGATATGTACTTGTTGAACTGGAACGTAATTGTGTTCTCCCACTCCATTTGCATACGCTTGTATGTTGTATACCCATAAAGACGTGTCTTCCATTTGATTAATTCGGAGAACTTCCAGGCAAGGTCGAAGGTGCATCCCGAACCAAATTCATGCTTGGTATGCTTGCCCTCGTCAAGTCCGTTGTCAGCAGCAAGTTCCTTTCTGCCAACATATTTGAAGTTGTAAGCCAACGGAGCAAGCTGTATCGAGCCTGTCAGCTTGCCGTCAAAAGCATTCACGTTATAACTCATACCGAGCGAGAAGTTAAGGTTGAGCGGCGACAAAATGTCTGAATACACCTTGGGGTCGTTGCTTTTATAACCGCGCATGAACTGTGTCTGGGCTATCAGCTGAAGCGTGTAATACCAGTTCTTAGTAGCCTGCAAGCCCAGCTTTCCGGTATATCGGATAAGGTCTTCGGATGTACGCACGCCATGCAACGTATCGCCGCGAGACGTAAGCATACCGAGCTTCATTTCCAACTTGTTCTCGAACTTCACCTTCTGCTTGTTGTTATAGTTAGCCTGCAATGTCACGCTGGCAAGCATGGAATAGTCGCTCTCGCCGCCGTTATACCAATTGTCAGATACAAAATTCTGCAAGAACTGCAAATAATAATCGCCGCTAAACGTCCAGAAATTTGGCTTTGCCACGACTATTTCAAGCGGAACATCAGTATGTTCTTCAGGCACATCATCGTTATTGCCGACATATTCAACCTTATGCCTCAACGGTTCGGTTATCTCCTCATGCAAAGCACCGACTTTTTCCAATTCATTGTCCGTTGCCTCCACATGTTCAGGGCTATACAGGTAAGCACCAAGCAGTGCTTTGTCTATAGCCGCTCCAAGGGCGTCATCATGCCCATCGCCAAGCACCATGCTACGCCTTGCCACTGAACTGTAGAATGTCAACGGACTGAACAGCCTGAAGTAACAAGGGTCGGGAGCGTCTGCCGCCTGTAGGGAATCCGTTTTAAGAAGCAACGTGTCTGCCTTTGCCTTATACGCTTTAAGCGAATCAACATATGCCACAACAATTGAAGTATCAGGCCGCTCACGGTTTAGTACACGCCGGCCAAGCCTCGCCTGACTGAAAGCCGACCCGACAACACACAAAAATATTACCGTAAATAAAAACTTGTATTTCATCCTTGCGGTTTTACGTTTTGTCTGCAAAGTTAGCATTTATTTTATACATAGATATCGGTTATAGCTTTTTTCGCCTAATAAAGAGGCTATTATTTTGGCATATCAGCAAAAATTCTTAATTTTGCACGTCATATTTTTATTTCGTAATTAGTAATCAAAACATTATAATCGTGGCAGAAACAAAATACATATTCGTCACCGGCGGTGTAGCTTCCTCGCTCGGAAAGGGAATAATATCGTCGTCAATAGGAAAACTTCTACAGGCAAGAGGATATAACATCACAATCCAGAAGTTTGACCCCTACATCAACATTGACCCGGGAACGCTGAACCCATATGAGCACGGAGAGTGCTACGTGACCGTAGACGGACATGAAGCCGACCTTGACCTTGGCCACTACGAACGCTTCACCGGCATACAGACAACAAAGGCCAACAACCTGACCACAGGGCGTATATACAAGTCGGTAATCGACAAGGAGCGCCGCGGAGACTATCTTGGAAAAACAATCCAGGTTATCCCACACATCACCGACGAAATAAAGCGTAACGTAAAGATGCTCGGCAAGAGGGACAACTACGACTTCGTCATTACTGAGATAGGCGGAACCGTAGGCGACATAGAGAGTCTGCCGTTCCTTGAAAGCATACGCCAGCTGAAATGGGAACTTGGAAGGAAGGCCCTCTGCGTACACCTTACATATATACCCTACCTCGCGGCGGCAAAGGAGCTGAAAACAAAGCCGACTCAACATTCGGTCAAAGAACTCCAGAGCGTCGGCATACAGCCCGACATACTTGTGCTGAGAACGGAACATCCCATCAATGACGGCATCCGCAAGAAGGTGGCAAACTTCTGCAACGTTGACTTCGACGCGGTGGTGCAGAGCGTTGACATGCCGACCATCTATGAAGTGCCTGTGCGCATGCAGGAGCAGAAGCTTGACGAGACAATACTCCGCAAAATGGGCGAGCCTGTCGGCGAAACTCCCACACTCGGGCCGTGGCGTTCGTTCCTTGAGCGCAGGCACAAGGCTACGGAGATAGTAAACATAGGTCTCGTGGGCAAATATGACTTGCAGGACGCATACAAGAGCATACTTGAAAGCCTCTCGCAGGCCGGCACTTACAACGACTACAAGGTCAAAGCCACATTCATAAACAGCGAGAAACTAAATGAAGGGAACGTTGCCGAGAAGCTTGAAGGCATGGACGGCATCGTGATTTGCCCGGGCTTCGGACAGCGCGGAATCGAAGGCAAGATTGTTGCGGCCCACTATACCCGCACACACGACATACCTACGTTCGGCATTTGCCTCGGAATGCAGATGATGGTAATCGAGTTCGGCCGCAACGTCCTCGGCTACGAAGACGCCAACAGCCGCGAAATGGACGAGAAGACCGAGCACAACGTCATCGACATCATGGAAGACCAGAAGAACATAACGAACATGGGCGGAACAATGCGTCTTGGCGCTTACGAATGCGTTTTAAGGCAAGGCTCGCGCGTGTTCAACATATATAAGAAGGAACACATACAGGAACGCCACCGTCACCGCTACGAATTCAACAACGACTTCGAACAGGAATACGAGCGTGCTGGCATGAAATGCGTCGGCCGCAATCCTGAGAGCGACCTGGTTGAGATTGTCGAAATACCAGGTTTGAAGTGGTATATCGGAACACAGTTCCATCCTGAATATTCAAGCACCGTGCTCCATCCGCACCCGTTGTTCCTTGACTTCGTAAAGACTGCGATAGAAAACAAAAACAGCAAGAAATAAATAACAATCACACAAGTTTTCAGAGATGGACAAGAATACGATTATAGGATTTATTCTAATCGCAGCCGTTCTAATAGGTTTTAGTTGGTGGTCAAGGCCATCGGAGGAAGAGATTGCACAGCAAAGGATGCAAGACTCCATCACCGCCGTAGCCAAACAAAAAGCAGAGCAAAAGCTAAAGGCGGAACAGGAAGCGTCAAAAGCCAATGCTGCAAACCAGGTCGTAGAGGATACGACAATAGCCTTCTACAGGGCAATGAGCGGCAAAGCACAAAGCGTTGTGCTTAAAAACTCGAAGGTGGAACTTACGCTCAACACAAAGGGTGGTGTCGTTGAGAAAGCCGTTATTAAAGGATTTAAAGCCAACGACGGCAGCAACGACCTGACATTGTTTGACGGCAAGAACCAGTCTTTGAAGTTCATGCTGGCCGGAAAAGAGACAAACATCATAACAAGCGACCTCTACTTCACTCCGTCAAACGTTACAGACTCTACGGTAACAATGACGGCCGATGCCGGCAACGGCAAGTCGCTCGTCATGAATTACAGGCTTGGCAAGGACTATATGCTCCACTTCTCGATGCAGGCCAACGGCATGAGCGGTATGTTCGCGCCGAACTATGACAAGATGGACATCGAGTGGACGGACCTTTGCCGACAGCAGGAAAAAGGCTTTACATTCGAAAACCAACACTCATCGCTCACTTATCACCTCACAGAAGGAGGAACAGACAACCTTAGCGAGACGGGTGAAAAGGTTGATGAGGAAATCGAAGACGTGATTGACTGGGTGGCTTTCAAAAACCAGTTCTTCAGTGCAGTGATGATAGCAAAGGACGATTTGGGTGCAAACTCGCTGATGACAAGCATTCCGCAGGAAAAAGGCTCGGGCTTCCTGAAGCACTATGCGGCAAAGATGAAAACGTCTTTTGACCCAACGGGCAAAACTCCAACGGAGCTCGAATTCTACTTCGGCCCTAACGACTTCAACCTTTTGAAGAAGGTGGAAAAGCAAAGCACATTCAACAAAGATTTGGAGTTGCAACGCCTTGTATATCTCGGCTGGCCATTGTTCCGTATCATAAACCGCTGGTTTACTATCTACGTATTCGACTGGTTGACGGGAATGAACATCAACATGGGCATCGTGCTCATACTCATAACCCTGTTGCTTAAAGTCATAACATATCCATTGGTCAAGAAGAGCTACATGTCTTCTGCCAAGATGAGGGTTTTAAAGCCCAAAATCGACGAGGCGACAAAGCAGTATGACAAGCCTGAAGACCAGATGCAAAAGCAACAGGCCATGATGGCGATGTACTCAAAATACGGAGTAAGTCCGTTGAGCGGATGTCTGCCCATGCTCATACAGCTGCCTATCTGGATTGCTATGTTCAACTTCGTGCCGAACGCCATACAGCTGCGCGGTGAGAGCTTCTTGTGGATTAGCGACTTGTCAACCTATGACCCGATTATCGAATGGAATACGAATATTTGGCTTATAGGCGACCACTTGAGCCTTACCTGTATTCTGTTCTGCGCCGCCAACGTGCTTTATTCCATCATGACGATGCGCCAGCAGAAGGACCAGATGATTGGGGCACAGGCCGAGCAGATGAAGATGATGCGCTGGATGACTTACCTCATGCCTGTATTCTTCTTCTTCATGTTCAACGACTATTCGGCAGGACTTAACTTCTACTACTTCATCTCGTTGTTCTGTAGTGCCGCTATAATGTGGATATTGCGCAAGACAACGAATGATGAGAAGCTGCTTGCAATACTCGAGGCACGCTATCAGGAAAACAAGAACAATCCACAAAAGATGAGTGGACTGGCCGCAAGGCTTGAAGCCATGCAGAAACAGGCCGAGGAACTGAAGCGTCAGCGTGAGCAACAAGACAAAATGAGACCAAAGAAATAATAAAAAACCTGATAGGGGCAGACCGCAAGTCTGCCCCTATATTCAAAATCAAAATATTATGAACAAAACATTCATGCTTGCAGCCGCACTTGCCATTGGCTGCAACACGGCTAACGCACAAAGTGCGACAAGCATCATCGGAAAAAGCGACATCACGCTTAAAAGCGATTTGATGACCCCGGAAGCCCTTTGGGCAATGGGACGCATCGGAGGACACCAAGCATCGCCTGACGGCAAGCGTATCGTTTACCAGGTAAGTTATTACAGTGTAAAGGAAAACAAGAGCCACACCGTAATTTATGTAATGGATGCCGACGGCAAAAACAACAAGATGCTCACAACAAGCGCAAAGAGTGAAAGTGATGCCGTATGGACAGACAACGGACAAAAAATAGCATTCCTTTGTGACGGACAGATATGGGAAATGAACGCCGACGGAAGCGGCCGCAGACAGTTGACAAACGACAAGACCGGCATCGACGGCTTCATGTTCTCCCCTGATGAGAAACGCGTTTTATTAGTAAAACAGATTCCATTCCACGAAATAATCAAACAAAATCCGGCAGACCTGCCCAAAGCGACGGGCCGCCTAATTACCGACATGAATTACAGACATTGGGACGAATACGTGGAGACAATTCCCCACCCGTTTCTTGCCGATGTTACAGCAAACGGTATAGGAGAAGGCACAGACATAATGCAGGGCGAGCCTTACGAAAGTCCCGTAAAGCCGTTCGGCGGCATAGAGCAGCTGGCATGGAGTCCCGACTCTAAAACAATAGCCTATACCTCACGCAAAAAAGATGGAGTAAAATACGCCACTTCAACCGATACGGACATCTTCATATATGACATCACCACAGGAGAAACAACCAATCTCTGCAAACCAGCCGGTTATATAGAACCTGAAACAGACCTTACAAAATCAAAGAAACACCAGGCCGTCAATGCGGAAGACAACCTGAAAAACAACCCTGGATATGACACAAATCCACAGTTCTCACCCGACGGCAAATACATAGCATGGCAAAGCATGGCGCGCGACGGCTATGAAAGCGACCGTAACCGCCTTTGCGTCTACAACATCAACACCGGCGACAAGACGTATGTAACCGAAAAACTCGACACAAACGTTGACGCATTCTGCTGGGGCGACGATTCAAATACACTTTATTTCTTAGGTGTTTGGCACGGATGCGAAAACATCTACCAGACCAACCTCAAAGGCGAGGTGATGCAACTGACCGACGGTTGGTACGACTATGGTTCTGTCCAGCTGCTCAACGACGGGGAAAAACTGCTTGCTGAAAGGCACAGCATGTCACAGGCTTCAGAACTTTACGTCGTAAACCCGGGCAAGAAAGAAAAGCAGGCGAAAGCCGAACAAATCACGTTTGAGAACAAACATCTCTACGACCAGATGACGTTCGGAAAAATCCAGCAACGCTGGGTCAAGACGACTGACGGAAAAGACATGATGTACTGGGTGGTATTGCCGTCACACTTTGACGAGAACAAGAAATATCCCACACTGCTTTTCTGCGAAGGCGGCCCACAAAGCCCGGTATCACAATTCTGGAGCTACCGCTGGAACATGCAAATAATGGCGGCTAACGGATACGTTGTCATCGCGCCCAACCGCAGGGGACTGCCGGGCTTCGGCAGCGAATGGAACGAGCAGATATCAGGCGACTGGACCGGCCAGTGCATGAAAGACTACCTGACAGCCATCGACGATGCCTGCAAGAACCTGCCGTTCGTTGATAAAGACCGTCTCGGTGCTGTAGGCGCAAGCTTCGGAGGCTTCAGTGTCTATTACCTTGCAGGCCATCACGACAAGCGTTTCAAGTGTTTCATAGCACACGACGGAGCGTTCAACCTCGAATCTATGTACACCGACACAGAGGAAGCTTGGTTCAGCAACTGGGAATACGACGATGCCTATTGGAACAAAGACCAGACAGAAAACGCACGCAGGACCTACGCCAACTCGCCGCACAAATTCATCGACAAGTGGGACACTCCCATCCTTTGCATCCACGGAGAAAAGGATTACCGCATAAATGCCAATCAAGGCATGGGCGCTTTCAACGCTGCACGTATGCGCGGCATACCGGCCGAGTTGCTGTTGTTCCCTGATGAAAACCACTGGGTGCTGAAACCGCAAAACGGAATATTGTGGCAACGCACATTCTTCAACTGGCTTGACCGGTGGCTTAAATAATTAAGAATTAAGAGTTAAGAATTAAGAAAGTCGCCCACAAGGCATATTTTCTTAATTCTTAACTCTTAATTCTTAATTTTAATTTCCCTTTTCATAAAACAACAATCAAACATCAACAATATGACATCTTCAATTCAAAAAACACTTCGTGATTCAGCCGCCACAAGATGGATGGTGCTGTTCTTCCTTGCGTTTGCGATGTTCTGCTCATACATTTTCATGGACATCCTCTCGCCCATCAAAGACCTTATGCAATCGACACGCGGCTGGGATTCTACCGCGTTCGGCACTATGCAAGGCTCTGAGACCTTCCTCAACGTATTCGTATTCTTCCTGATTTTCGCGGGAATAATACTCGACAAGATGGGAGTGCGCTTCACGGCCGTGCTTTCAGGTGCAGTAATGCTTGTCGGAGCCACCATAAACTGGTACGCCGTAACCGAAGCATTCCAGGGAAGCGGCCTTGAAACATGGTTCAACAACAACCTTAACTATATTCCAGGTTTCGACGAACTGGGCATTTCCCCATTCTATCTTGGAATGCCGGCGTCAGCCAAGTTTGCTGCCGTAGGTTTCATGATATTCGGATGCGGTGTCGAAATGGCCGGCATCACGGTTTCGCGAGGCATTGTAAAATGGTTCAAAGGGCACGAGATGGCACTCGCCATGGGTTCAGAGATGGCACTCGCGCGCCTCGGCGTAGCCACCTGCATGATATTCTCGCCCGTATTCGCAAAGCTCGGAGGCGATATCGACGTGTCGCGTTCCGTAGCCTTCGGCGTAGTGCTTCTCATGGTAGCGTTAATCATGTTCATCGTCTACTTCTTCATGGACAAGAAGCTCGACGCACAAACCGGCGAGGCCGAAGAGAAAGACGACCCGTTCAAAGTGAGCGACATAGGCAACATCCTGCGCAGCAGCGGCTTCTGGCTCGTTGCACTGTTGTGCGTGCTTTACTACTCGGCAATATTCCCGTTCCAGAAGTACGCGGTAAACATGTTGCAGTGCAACCTGACTTTCACGGAACTTGAGCCAGGTTCTTTCTGGGCCGGCAACACCGTCACCGTAATCCAGTACATCATCATGCTCGTTGTTGCTGCGGCCGCCTTCGCCAGCAACTTCGCAAAGAAGAAAAGCATGCGCACGCTTATGCAAATCGTTGCAGTCGTGGCTCTCGTAGTATTCTGCTACATGGGCTATATGCGCCAGAGCGCAGAGACCGTGTTCGCCGTATTCCCGTTGCTCGCCGTAGGCATCACGCCCATCCTCGGCAACTACGTCGACCACAAGGGCAAGGCTGCCTCGATGCTCGTAGTAGGCTCGCTGCTGCTCATCGCCTGCCATCTCACCTTCGCCTTCATTCTGCCAATGTTCAAGGGCAACGCCGTAGGCGGAGTAATCGTAGCATACGTAACAATCCTTGTGCTCGGCGCCAGCTTCTCGCTTGTGCCTGCATCGTTGTGGCCAAGCGTGCCCAAGCTTGTTGACGCTAAAATCATCGGAAGCGCATACGCCCTCATCTTCTGGATACAGAACATCGGCCTGTGGCTCTTCCCGTTGCTCATCGGCAAGGTGCTCGACAAGACCAATCCGCAGCTCGTAAGCGACCTCAAAGCAGGCCTCATCACACCGCAGGAGGCAGCCGTGTCCTACGACTACACAGCCCCGCTTGTAATGCTTGCCTGCCTCGGCGTGGCCGCCCTGCTGCTCGGCTTCGTGCTCAAGGTGGTTGACAAGAAGAACGGATACGGCTTGGAAGAACCGAACATCAAGGAAAATGAAGATTAAAGAATTAATGGGGGAAAGACCCAATTGAGATGAAAGGTTAAGCAATCAGTACCTGTCGCTTAACCCATTCATTTCCAACACCTTACAAAAGGCCGTGTTTCGCGATGTGAAACACGGCCTTTTGGTTTGCCATTGACGGCCTTTTGCAAGACAAAAAGCCACATCCATACATTTTGAGAATACGAAACTATTGCCCGTATAACGGAAAAACACTATCTTTGCAATGCCTTTTTATACCATGCAAGCTGCGCCATGCCAATATATGAACAGATAACCATCAACGCCGCACGCATAACCACAGTAAAAGGCAATACATAAAAAGAAACGAAAAATGCCATTAAGGATACCCGACAAACTACCGGCCATAGAGACCCTGAAACGTGAAAACATTTTCGTGATGGACACTTCACGGGCGCATGCACAGGACATACGACCGCTGCGCATAGTCATACTCAACCTCATGCCGCTGAAAATAACAACCGAGACTGACCTCATACGCGTGCTCTCAAACACGCCGTTGCAGATGGACATAACGTTCATGAAGCTGAAAAGCCACACGCCGAAGAACACTCCGATAGAACACATGATGATGTTCTACAAAGACTTTGACGAACTGGCCGACAAGAAGTTTGACGGCATGATAGTTACCGGTGCGCCCGTAGAGCACCTCGCGTTCGAAGACGTTACCTACTGGCCGGAGCTGACGCGCATATTCACATGGGCGCGAAACCATGTCACCAGTACGATGTACATCTGCTGGGCGGCACAGGCCGGACTTTACTTCCACTACGGCATAGACAAGCACATGCTCGGACGTAAGATGTTCGGCGTGTTCAGACAATACATCACAGACCCTCTGCTGCCTATATTCCGCGGTTTCGACGATTACTTCTACATGCCCCACAGCCGCCATACCGAGGTGAGAAAAGAAGACATAGCCACCAACAAAGAGCTTAAGATAATAGCCGAATCGCCCGTAAGCGGCGTAAGCATGGTCATCTCCCGTGGCGGACGCGAGCTGTACATAATGGGACATCTGGAATACTCGAGGGACACTCTCGACAAGGAATACCGCCGGGACTTGGGCAAACGCAGCGACGTAGACATGCCGCTCAACTATTACGCCAACGACGACCCTGACAACAAGCCGATAGTAAGATGGAGGGCGCACGCCAACCTGTTCTTCAACAACTGGGTCAACTATTACGTCTACCAGGAAACCCCGTATGACATAGACTGCATAAAGTAAGGCACAGAGGCAGAGAAACAACTTTACAAGGCATAACTTAACAACAAAGCATAGCTTACATGAGAAGTCTCGAACTACTTGCACCGGCAAAAAACCTGGCCTGCGGCATGGCGGCCATCGACCACGGTGCCGATGCCGTATACATAGGCGCTGAACGCTTCGGAGCGCGGGCCGCAGCCGGCAACAGCGTTGAAGACATTGCGGAACTGTGCCGATACGCCCATGTTTACGGCGCACGCGTCTACGTGACGGTCAACACCATAATATACGACAACGAGCTACGGCAAACCGAGGAACTTATAAACAGGCTGTACGAAGCAGGGGCTGACGCCCTGCTCGTACAGGATATGGGCATATTGGAGATGCACCTGCCACCGATGGAACTGCACGCCAGCACGCAGACCGACAACCGCACGGCCGGCAAGGTGGCATGGCTCGCCTCCAAAGGATTCAGCCGCGTCGTACTTGCCCGTGAATTGTCGCTTGACGATATACGCGGCATACACGACCAAGTGCCGTGCGCCGAGCTTGAGGCTTTTGTCCACGGAGCGTTGTGCGTGTCATATTCCGGCCTTTGCTACGCCTCGCAATACTGTTTCTCGCGCAGCGCAAACCGCGGCGAATGCGCACAGTTCTGCCGACTGAAGTTCGACCTTCTCGACGCAGAAGGCCGCGTACTGCAACATGGGCGCCACCTGCTGTCGCTCAAAGACATGTGCCGCATAGACTACCTTGAGCAAATGGCAGAGGCCGGTGTCACGTCATTCAAGATTGAAGGAAGGCTGAAAGACATATCATACGTGAAAAATGTAACCGCCGCATACAGCCAGAAACTTGACGAAATAGTGAAACGCAACCCGTCAAGATACCGCCGCGCATCGCTCGGACGGTGTAGTTATACGTTCACGCCAAACCTTGAAAAAACCTTCAACCGGGGTTATACCGACTATTTCCTGACAGGCCGCGACAACGGCATTGCCTCTCCCGACACACCGAAGGCCTTGGGCGAACATGTGGGACACGTCAAGGAAATACGCAACGGCTCGTTCACCGTAGCTGGCACGGCGGCGTTTGCCAACGGCGACGGCCTGTGCTTCTTCAACAGCGGAGAGCTGACCGGACTACGAGTAAACCGCGCTGAGGGCAACAGGATTTTCCCATTGAAAATGCCCAAATGGCTTACACGCGGCACAGAGCTTTACCGCAACTGCGACAAGGCATTCGAAGACACACTGAACCGACGCTCTGCCGAACGGAAAATACCAACAGACATTATGATGGAAGAAACGGCCGACGGTTTCCGCCTGACGTTCACGGCCGAAGACGGCACACAAGCCACAACATACGAATTGACGGAAAAACAAGCCGCGGAGAAGCCTCAATGCGACAATATACAAAGACAATTGACAAAACTTGGCACGACACCGTTCACTTGCAGGAACTTCACCGCCGTACCCGATGAGCCTCATTCGTTTATTCCGTCAAGCATACTGGCCGAAGCGAGACGCAAAACGGCAGACAATCTGGCCAAGGCACTGTCGCAAAATACACGTAACCCCAACGAGGCGGACAACAAGGAAGGCGTCACCGCCAAGGCTGAAAACATATATCCCGACAATACACAGTACAATTACAACATAGCCAACCGCAACGCACGGCTGTTCTACGCCAACGAAGGGATGCCGTCAGCCACTCCCGCATTCGAGCTTTCGCATCCCGACGGAGCGCAACTTATGCAATGCCGACACTGCCTGCGCCGCCAGCTCGGCCACTGCACCAAGCACGGCGGCACACCTCCACAATGGCGGGAGCCGCTCTACCTGCGCATTGCCGACGGCCGACGGTTCCGCCTTGAGTTCGACTGTAAGAACTGCCAGATGAACGTTTACGCAGAATGACAACACCATGAAACCTTTTCACCGATACCTCCGCCTCGCCATCGCGCTGGCTGCCATGACTACCATGACGGTATTGTCGTCGTGTCACGGATACCAGCGCAACAGCCAGTGGGCATACTACATGGCCAAAGACACGACAGACTCAACAAATGCTGTGCGCCGCCCACACTATGCCCAAAACTACAACTTCGTGGTAAAAGCGGACTCCATAACGTTGATACGCCAGCAACCCGAGGAAGCACTCAACCATATGCACACCGACACGCTCGCCATATACAGGCACGACCATATCGTCGTTGCCGACATCCGCATCATACCCACCGATTCCGTGGACACGGTCTGGGTACAGGTGGCACGCGACCAGCTCACGTTCGGATGGGTGCACGAAAAATCGCTGCTGGCAGACGTTGTCCCGGATGACCCCATTTCACAGTTCATATCGACATTCTCTGACATCCACCTGCTCATATTCCTCATATTCATCACCATCATCTCCGTGGCCTACCTGATGCGTACCATCTTCCGCAGAAACGCCAGGATAGTGCATTTCAACGACATTCCCACGCTATATCCTACCCTCCTGTCTATCACCGTAGCAGCGGGAGCGGTCATGTATTCAAGCATACAGCTGTTTGCAAGCGATGTATGGGAACACTTCTACTACCACCCCACGCTCAACCCGTTCATCGTGCCACCCGTATTAGGCGCGTTTCTCGCCTGCGTATGGGCCATACTCATAATAGCCATAGCGGCAACCGACGTTGTGCGCGGGATGCTTCCGGCAAGCGAGGCCGTACTCTACCTGTGCGGACTCGCGGGTGTCTGTGCCGTCAATTACATCGTATTTTCCATATCAACCTTATACTATATCGGCTACCCGATGTTCGTCGCCTACGCGGCATTTGCCTTGTACACATACTTCCGAAGATTCGGCAGGCTCTACAAAAATCAATATAAATGATGATTGCGCATGTCGCACATTGTCGCTAACTTTGCACCCGTATTAACGCAAGGGTAAAAAGAACAATGGCAAGAATCATCATCAAAGCCGCCATGCTCTGCGCGGCGGCAACATGCACATATTTCACGCAAGGCGCAACCATGCCCGACGGCGGCGGATTGCCGTCCCTCTCCGACACTTCGCAAGTATACGACCTTGACGAAGTAATAGTCATATCACAACCCAAGGAAGTGCTCTCGCTAAGACAGCAGCCCCTAAGCTCAACAGTATTCGCCGGACGTGACATGACGCGCCTCGGCGTACACAGCCTGGCCGACCTCAGCGTATACGCCCCGTCGTTCTCAATGCCTGCCTACGGGTCGCGACTTACGTCATCCGTATACGTGCGCGGCATCGGGTCGCGCGTCAACAACCCGGCCGTAGGCATCTATCTTGACGGAATACCGCTTGTAAGCAAGAATTCGTACAACATGCACACATACCAGCTCGACCGCATAGACATTCTGCGCGGGCCGCAGGGCACGCTCTACGGAATGAACACAGAGGGCGGCATCGTGCGCCTATACTCAAAAAGTCCGATGCGATACCAGGGAACGGACATATCGCTCAGCATAGGCACACACCTGTACCGCAACGTAGAGCTGGCGCATTACGATAAAATCAACAGCAGCGCGGCGTTCTCCGTCGCAGCTTTCTACAACGGGCAAAACGGCTTCTTCAGGAACTCCACAACAGGAGAACGAGCCGACAATCACAACGAAGCCGGCGGCAAGCTGCGTCTCGTATACTGTCCCACAGCACGGCTCACGACAGACATTACGACAGATTACCAATACACCATACAGACGGCATTCCCATACGGCACGCTCGACACCTCCTCGGGACATATAGCCAGCCCGGCCAACAACCGCAACAACTCATACCGGCGCAACATGCTGAACACGGGCGCAAGCCTTACATACCGCGCCAACGGCTACACGCTAAGTTCGCAGACCAGTTATCAGTTCCTGCGCGACCGCATGGACATGGACCAAGACTACCTGCCGCAAGACCTCATGCACCTGTCACAACGACAACTTCTCAACGCACTTACAGAAGAAATAACCATAAAGACGGCCACCGATGCCGCATGGCAGCATACCAGCGGCCTCTTCGCATCATACCAGTGGCTGCGCACGGAAGCCCCCGTCCATTTCGACGAAGACTTCACCAACCGCATAGCATCCGGCATTCAGTCGGCCATGTATTCGGCAATACACTCCGCAATGGCGGAACAGATGGCAGCCGCAGGCATGCCTGAAGATGCCGCAGGGCAAATGGCCGCCGCCGCAATAGAAAAGGCAGGCGGAGTAACGGCCGGAGTGGAAATGCAGGTACCAGGCCTGTTCCACACTCCGCAGCTGAACCTCGCCATCTTCCACGAGACCAACCTGCGCATTGTACCACGCCTCACCGCCACCCTCGGCCTGCGTTACGACTATAGCCGGGTAGCCGTAAAATACGACACACGGGCCGCGATGACCGTCAGTGCCAGCGTCATGGGAACCCAAGCCGTCAACACCTTGGCATCCGCCCTGAACGGCAAAAGCCATGATTCATACAGCCAGCTGCTGCCCAAAATAGGCCTGACGGCAACAGTTTCAGACAACGGCAGCAATGTCTACGCCACCGTGAGCAAAGGCTACCGCGCCGGAGGGTACAACATACAGATGTTCTCCGACATACTGCAATCCGAACTCACAGCCAACGCCGCACACGCCATGAGCGGCAGCTACGACATACCACACACGCCTGAAGACTACGCCAAAGTCAACAATACGATATCATACAAGCCCGAAGAAAGCTGGAACTACGAGCTGGGCACCCACCTCAACCTCCTCGGCGGCACGCTGCAAGCCGACCTCGCCGCTTACTACATGCACGTACTCAACCAGCAGCTCTCCGTCATGGCGGGCACATACGGCTTCGGCCGAATGATGGTAAACGCCGGACGCAGCCGCAGCCTCGGCCTCGAAGCCGCCATGAGGGGCAGCGCAGCCGCCGACAGGCTGCAATGGGCCGTCACCTATGCCCTGACCGATGCCAGGTTCACCAAGTACACCGAGACCGATTCCGACGGCACCACGGTAAACCACAAGGGCAACTCCGTACCCTTCGTACCCCGCCACACGCTATCAGCGCGCTGCGACCTCCGCCTGCCCCTGGGCACGGCGCGCAGCTGCGCCCTGCTGCTCGGAGCCGACATGACCGCCCAGGGACGCATATATTGGGACGAGGCCAACACCGCCTCGCAACCCGTCTACGCCCTGCTCAACCTCCACGCAGGCCTACAGCGCGGCCGCACGGCCATACGCCTATGGTGCCGCAACGTCACCGGGACGCGCTACGCCACATTCGCCTTCAGCAGCTCGGCCGGTGGCACCGACACATGGTTCGCCCAACGAGGCACCCCCATGCAGGCCGGCGTAGACCTTAAAATCAGCATGTAGCCGCAACGGCCCTGGGGCAACGGCATATCGGCAGACAAAATGCCGCCCGCAGCATTACGGAACACAACATTCCGTCATGCAACGGGCGGCATTCTGTATACGGCCGCCAGGCATTTACAACCAGGCAGGCAGACCGCCAACATACAAAAAAGGCCTTGAAGCCATCGCTTCAAAGCCTTCCCTTCCGTGAGGTACCTAGCAGAGTCGAACTGCTCTACACGGTTTTGCAGACCGTTACCTAACCGCTCGGCCAAGGTACCATTTCCGTTTTTTGCGCTGCAAAGATAAGGCTTTTCCGCCGTTTGAACAAATTTTTCCGGGGGAAATCGCGAAAAAACTTGCACATTGACGCAAAAAAGCACAAACAATAAATAAAAATCGAATAATCCAACGTACAACGGGCGGCAACGATGCCGCCCGTGTTTTTTGCTTGATGCCGCCGAAAATCTTGTTTCTTACTTCTTGCTTCCTTTGTCTCCCATATACCGCTGCCGACGCTCCTCCGCCCACGCCTTATTGAACGTGGCGGGCTTTATGAAACCGTGGCGGTAGGCGTAGAGCAGCTTCTCGAGGTCGGCTATCTGGCGCTTTAGCTCGCGGCCGGTGTCGGTGTCGGCCACAAGCATGCGGTGGGCCGACATCTCGACTATTTGCGTGGTGCTCTTGATATCGGAGCCGCGCAGTATGGCGTCCTCTGTGCTGGTGAAGGGCTCGTGCTGCACGAGCTGGAAGCCGCGGCTATGGTATACGAGGGTGTAGCCGGCTATGCCTGTCTCCTTGTGGTATGCCTGCGAGAAGCCTCCGTCTATGACCATGAGGCGGCCCTGGGCCTTTATTGGGTTCTCGCCGCTGGCGGCGTGCACGGGCACGTGGCCGTTAATAATGTGACGATTGGGTGCGGTGACTCCGAAGGCGTCGAGTATGCGGTCGCACACGCGTGGGTCGTCGCGCAGAGTGAAATAGAGACCTTTCTCCTCCTTACAGGTGTCCTTGTCGGCAAGGAAGTAGCGCTCGAATGTGGCCATCTTCGACTTGTCAAAAAGTACGGAATCGGGTCCACACCACAGGTAGAGGAAATAGTCTGTTGCGAAGAGCCTTTCCTGCCAGTCTGTGTCAGCCTGGAATGCGCTGCGTACGACACGGTCTACGCGGTCCATCAGTTCGCGCCCGCTGTACTTGTGTCCGCCGTAAAGGGTAACGGCCTTGGGCGAACCGTCGGCGTCAAGAGGCACGGAGGCGTGGAAAAGCAGATTGCCATTAGTTATGGTATAAAGCGAGCCGTGGCCGAGCATGAGGCGTATGTGGCGGTGCAGCTTCTCGTTGGCCGTGAACGAGTGGCGCAGGCGGTCCATGAGGGTGCGCTCCTCCGCCGTCAGGCGGTACGGGTCGGCTGGGTCAACCGTCGGGAAGCGGCAACTCTTCATTCCGTACTCGCGCCCGTCAATAGTGCATACCTTGCGGTCGTAGTCAACCTTGTCAAGCAGCAGGCGGCTGTCCATGCACCACTCGGGGTGGCGGCTGATGATGGCGGCCTCCACCTTGAACTGTAGTATGGTTATAGCCTTGTGCATCCTGGCTGTAAGCAGGCGCGTCTTGTCGTCAATGTCGTCGGCACCGCCGCCGGTGCTTGGCATGAACTCCGTGCAGGGGTCGTCGGCATAACGTTCCGTGGCGAAGGTGGCCAAGGGCACAAGATTGACGCCGTAGCCCTCTTCAAGCGTGGCAAGGTTGGCGTAGCGCAGCGACAGGCGTACCACGTTGCATATGCAGGCTTCGTTGCCGGCGCAGGCACCCATCCAGAGCACGTCGTGGTTGCCCCACTGCATGTCCCAGTTATGATAGGCACCGAGGGTGTCCATTATGAGGTGGGCACCGGGGCCGCGGTCGTAAACATCGCCGAGCACGTGGAGCATGTCAATGGCGAGACGCTGTATGACGTGTGATATGGCAATGATGAAGTCGTCAGCACGGCCTGTGGTTATGACCGTGTCTATTATCACGTTGACATAGGCGGCCTTGTCGGCATCGTCGGCGCGCTCGTGGAGCAACTCCTCTATGATGTACGAGAAGTCGTCCGGCAACGACTTGCGCACCTTGGAGCGCGTGTACTTGCTCGACACGTCACGGCATACGCGGACGAGCTGGTGTATGGCCACGTGGTACCAGTCGTCAAGCTCGGCCTCGCCGGCCTTGACCAGCTCGAGCTTCTCCTCTGGATAGTATATCAGTGTACAGAGCTCTTTCTTCTCGGCCTCGCGCAGCTCGTTGCCGAAGATTTCGTTGACCTTGCGCTTGATATTGCCCGACGCGTTCTTCAGCACATGCTGGAACGACTTGTATTCGCCGTGCAAGTCGGCAAGGAAGTGCTCGGTGCCCTTTGGCAGGTTGAGTATCGCCTGCAAGTTTATGATTTCGGTACTTGCGTCGGCTATGGTGGGAAACGACTGTGAGAGAAGCTGCAAGTACCTCATGTCGTCCTCAATGTCCTTTAATACAGTATTCATTGTATCTTTGATTTAAAAAGTTTTCTTCTTAACACCCCGGTCCTCCTGTCGTCCAAAGGGTCGGTGAACATATAGCCTTCGGTGAGGCCATACCGCTCTTTCATGATTTGCATCAGGCGCGCGGCATCACTCAACAAACCAAGCCTTCCAAGCCTGCAGCAGACGGCATCCTCGTCATAGTCGGCAGAACGAAGCGTCTGGCACAACCTGACGAAATCAGCCCTGCGCACAACGCCACGCCTGATTCCGGCCAAAAACGCCGACACCTCCGCACACAACGCGTCTTCAAGCCCGGGGACTGCCGCCCCGTCCTTCGTCCCGCCTGAATCCCGATTGCCAGGCGCAAACCCCACACCACCATTACCCGCAGGCACCGGCGAGAAACGTTCCACAGCACCAACATCGGCAAATGGCATGCCTATCCCCAAGGCCTTCATCCCGTATGCCACATAATCCAAGATTCCTTCATCATACGCGTGAAGGCATATGCGCCGCCACGCCTCCGCATCCAAGCACTTCATGGCATCAGGCGCGCCTAGGCTTCCCGACGAGGTAGAAACGCCCCACATGCCGATGGCCAGAAGCGTGTCCTCAACCTTAAGCTGACTGATATCCATGCGACCGAACGGGTCGCTGTCAACAACCTTGCGGTAAAACGACAACATGCGGCGGCACATGTCATCGGCCGACTCTCCGGCAGAAAGGCTGAAAGGCTCTATCACAACAGTCCTGGCGTTAAGGCTCACACCTGCCTTCAGAGACGGATGCCAGCCAAAAGACGAAAAACGCGAGAATTCCTGGCCGCAAACAAAATGCAGAGCCCCCACACGCGACAACATACGGTGCTGAAACAACAGCAGTGCAGGCAACTTGCACAGCCAGTACCTGCGCCTTACATGCCAGTCTTCAAGCTGGCGGTCAAGCGTAACAACTACAGGTATACCTTTACGCCTGCATTCCAAGAACGCACAATATGCAGCAACGCTCCAACATGCATGGATGTGTACAATGTCAGGGCGAAACTCCGCCAACCTACCATTGAAGAAACGCCGCATACGCCACGGCAAAGACACTGAAGAGGGACAAGTCAACACCTTAACATTGCCAACAGGACCGCTACCGCGCATCGTCAAGACCATCACATCGGCACAACGTGCCATGGCCTCGAACAAAGCCGCCTTATATCCCATAACCGCAGAATCCATGACGGCTTTCAAGCTTGGTACAAAATGCAGGACCCTCATGCCGTTCATGACTTATGGCTTATGAAATCGTATTTATCGGAAAATCTGTAAGCCAACGCGTACCTGACGTTATGCCACAACAGGCGCAACTCGTACGGCACGACTTTCCACAAAGGAATCGAGACTTGGAACTGGCACATGGCACGCCTGGCACTGCGCAACCTAAACAAACAAGGCGCAACCAAGGCCACAAACGCAAACGGCAGTACAAGCCAATCCTGCACCACAACGGAATACACTGCGGAAGCGACACTCGCCAACACACCAATGTAAAGTGAAAACAAGTCAAGCCCGACATTTAGCCTATAGGCTATACCTCTTGCCAAACGGCGGCACGTCTCACGGTAAAAGATATTGCTGTTACGCCATTCCTTGCGCGTGGGAACTTTGTCTTCCATATAGGCGGACGGTTCAAGCTCTACAGCCACACCACCATCCGACGCATATTTGTTTACCAGGAAATCGTATTCGCCACGAAGGTACTTAAGGTTACCCTGGAAGCCATTACCTGCCATGAACATGCTCTTGCGGAACATCAGATTGTTGCCGCCAGAAGCGTAAGCCTTACCTGACAATGCCTCGCGCAGCAGAAAATAAGAACGGTAAAAACGACAAAACACTTTGAACCCTCCAGCCTCGGCCGGATAATTACTGTAACCGAGAACCATGTTCACACCGTCGCCACACTTTGCAGACATGCTACTTATCCAATGCGGTGACAAGGGACGGCACGCCGCGTCAGTCAGCAATATCCATTCATTCCTGGCTGCCTTGACACCAAGCGTGACGGCCAGCTTTCGACGGCTCATATAACGTGACGAAACCGGAACAAACGTTGCATACAGATTAGAAGAACCAGCAAAAGCTTTTAGGACATCTGCCGTACCATCTTCGTCTTTCTCCACAACCACGATAATTTCAAAACCCGGAGAATAATCCTGGGAAAGGAAAAGGGAAAGGTTTTCCCGTAACTCACAGGCATTGTTGTCTGCCACGATGACTACCGACACAGGCGGACGTTGTCCTTCCACAGGCTCACCACCCACGTCTTCGTACAGTTTCCTGAAAAACGTGTCAGCCAACGAAGACAGCACGGCCACTACGGCCAGAACCGCACACACTACAATCGTCACAGTATTAAGAATCATATCTTCGTCACATCTTTTATCGCCAACAAATTACAAACGCAGCCTGACGCTTATCTCATCTCCTCTGCTATATATCCCTTAGGCAACGGACGGCAATTATAACATGAAGCCATAATCTCGCCATATGCTCCGGCTGAACGTATCGCAATCAAATCGCCACGATGGCATTCATTCAGGTCTACAGCTTTAGCAAAAACGTCGCTCGACTCACAAACCGGCCCGACAACATCATATGTCTGCAAAACTCCGTCGCAAGATATATTCTCTATCTTGTGATACGCCTGATAAAGTGCCGGACGTATAAGGTCGGTCATGCCCGCGTCGATAATCGCGAACTGCTTAGCTGCGCCTTGCTTCACATAAAGCACTCTCGATATGAGCGAACCGCACTGCCCTACGACAGAACGGCCAAGCTCAAAATGCAACGTCTGCCCCTTGCGCAACTTCAGATGACGGGAATATGTGTCAAAATACGCCTTGAAATCAGGTATAGACACTTTATTCGGATGAGTATAGTCTATACCTAATCCTCCGCCGACATTTATGCTGCCTACTGAAATGTGGTGGGCCTCAAGCTGATTCTGCAAATCATTTATCCGGTTGCACAGAGCGGCAAAGTCGCCCATGTCAAGTATTTGCGAACCAATATGGAAGTGCAAGCCGACAAACTTGACATTATTCATCGACAACGCTTTTTCTATTATTGCTTCCATATCTTCCATGGCGATGCCGAACTTATTTTCCGACAATCCGGTCGTGATGTTGGCATGGGTATGCGCTCCGACATTCGGATTTATACGAAATGCCACACGGGCCGTCTTACCTTTCCTCCCTGCCAGTTCGTTTATGACATCAAGCTCGGGAACACTCTCAACATTGAAGCATGATATGTCCTTATCCAGAGCAAGGCATATCTCCTTGTCACTTTTGCCTACGCCAGCGAAAACAATTTTGTCATGAGGAAAGCCCGCATCGACGGCAGCCAGAATCTCTCCTCCGCTGACACAATCGGCACCAAGACCTGCCTGGCATATTACATTAAGCAACTTAGGATTGGCATTAGCCTTTATAGCGTAATGAACACGGAAACTTTCATGGCGGCCTGCCTCACGGTTGATTTCACGCAGCGTAGCACGCAGCAAGTCGGTATCGTAATAATAAAACGGTGTGTCTGTTTTTTTAAACTTCCCTAAAGGAAATACACCTTTCATTTCTACATTTAATTATTTATTGTTGAACAATGTATCACTAAGACACTGCAAGGCACGTTTCTTGTCGCTCTCACGTACAAGGAATGAAATATTATAATTGCTTCCACCGTAAGAAATCATCCTGACAGGAATATTCTTCATGGCGTCTGTCGCCAACGTCTCAAAGCCGACATTGCTCCAATCCAAATCCCCGACAACGCAGATGATGCACATGTCGCGGTCAACCGTCACAGTTCCATACTTCTTCAGTTCTGCCACAATATCGTTCAGATGAGCATCATTGTCAATACTCATAGAAACTCCGACCTCGCTTGTTGCAATCATGTCTATAGGGGTTTGGTAGCTCTCGAAAATCTCGAATACCTTGCGCAAAAATCCAGTTGCAAGAAGCATACGGCTACTCTTTATTTTTATTGCCGTAATATTGTCTTTCGCTGCAACAGCTTTTATTTTGCCCGGAACAATCTCATTGTTTATGATAGTTCCCGGAGCTGTCGGGTCCATGGTGTTCAGCAAGCGTACAGGAATACCTGCAAACTTGGCCGGCTGCACACATGTAGGATGCAATATCTTTGCACCAAAATAAGCAAGCTCGGCAGCTTCTTCGAAATGCAGCTGGCGGACAGCCTCTGTCTTGTCAACTACGCGAGGGTCGTTATTATGCATGCCGTCGATATCCGTCCAAATCTGGATTTCATCAGCATTCACCGCAGCACCAACGAGTGATGCCGTATAATCACTGCCTCCACGCTGTAGATTGTCAATCTCACCATAAGCATTACGACAGATAAAGCCCTGTGTAATGTAAACCTGCTTTTCCGGTGTCTGCTCAAGAAGCCTTACGAGCTTCTCTTTTATATAAACAGAATCAGGTTCTGCGTTCTTGTCCGTCCGCATATAATCAAGAGCCGACAACAAAGCAGCTTCCACACCGCATTCCAGAAGATAATTTGTCATCATGTTAGCGCTCATAATCTCTCCCTGAGCCACAATGCTTTTCTCTTCAAAGCTGGTGAAAAGGTCTTTCGTAAAGGAACGCAGATAATCAAATTCACCGCGTAGGAAATCACGTGTCTTGTTTCTCCACTCCGCTGTTGAGTACAACTCATCGACATGGTGCATATACGTCTTTTCCAAACGGTTTATTACATCATTCGCTCCTTCTGGATTTTTCTTATATAAATAATCTGATATCTCAATCAACGAGTTAGTCGTACCAGACATTGCGGAAAGCACTACCAATACAGGCTCGCCGCCATTTGTTATCAATGAGGCAACACTCTTCATTCGTTCTGGCGAACCGACAGAAGTGCCTCCGAATTTCATTACTTTCATGATGTTTATTTTTTTATCTTCTTAAATATTTATTCAAAAACCAAACTCAATCCTCACTTTGCAACGTTACCTTATTATAAGTTCCGGTAACGTCGCTTAACGCCCCGTCTTTACACTGATATACAATTCCCGGATATTTGTCAAGCATTGGCAAATTATGCGTAGACATTACAACGGCCGTACCCGTGAGGCTTACCTGCTTCAACAAACTTACAATGTTGTCCGCCGTATCCGGGTCAAGATTGCCTGTAGGCTCGTCTGCGATTATGATTTTAGGCTTGTTCAGAATAGCCCTTGCAATAGCTATGCGCTGCTGCTCGCCTCCAGACAACTCATAAGGCATTTTGAGCTTTTTTTCCGACATTCCAACCGCATCAAGCACTTCGTCTATGCGTTCATTTATTGCATTCTTGTCCTTCCATCCTGTAGCACGCAAAACAAATTGCAGATTCTTATAAACACTACGGTCGTGCAACAACTGGAAATCCTGGAATATTATGCCAAGTTCCTTACGCAAAGAAGGCACCTCTTTACGCTTGATTTTCAACATATTGCGCCCCAACACGACAGCTTCTTCACCATCATGTATGTCAAGCTCGCAATACAACGTTTTCAACAAGCTGCTCTTACCAGAACCAACATGGCCTATAATATAAATAAACTCACCCTCGTCCACATGGAAGTCCACACCGCCAAGCACACATACATCGTCCTGGTATATGCCTATATTCTTATATTCTATTAACATAATATCTGATGTTATTACATTATTCAATGTTTATGCCAACCCGGTTTGTGGCGGCAACACAACTCTTCAGCTATATGCTCTATACGTATGCCTCTCTCGGCAAGAAGCACAATAAGATGATAAAACATGTCGGAAACTTCGTATAACAGACGTTCATTGCTGCCGTTGACCGCCTCTATAACCACTTCCAAAGCTTCTTCGCCTACCTTTTGGGCTATCCTGTTTATGCCATCCTTGAACAAACTCGTCGTATATGAACCCTCCGGCCGCTCTTCACGGCGCTTCTCGATGAAATTTTGGAGTGTTGACAGGAATACCAACGGATTTCCGACATTTTCCTCTCCCCAGCATGTGTCAGTCCCCGTATGGCAGACAGGTCCGTCAGGCATAACCTCTATCAGTAATGTGTCATTATCACAATCTACCTTCACACTTACAACATTAAGGTAATTCCCTGAAGTCTCGCCTTTCGTCCAAAGACATTTCCTGCTCCTGCTGTAGAACGTCACCTTCCTGGTCTCTAAAGTCTTTTTGTAAGCCTCCTCATTCATAAAGCCAAGCATTAAGACCTTTAAAGTCCCGACATCCTGTATTATAGCAGGCACAAACCCGTTCATTTTTCCAAAATCTATTTTCATCTTACATCTAATTCATTCACAATCTTACATTTACACCTTCATCATACAAGTAACACTTCAATCCATATATGCTTATCTCGCCAAAATGAAAAACACTCGCAGCCAAAGCGGCATCAGCCTTTCCGAAAACGAAAGCATCACGGAAATGCTCCATCTTGCCAGCTCCGCCACTCGCTATCACAGGTATGCCCAAAGAGTCTGATAAACAAGCCAAAGCGTCATTGGCATAACCAGTCTTCACTCCGTCATGGTTCATGCTTGTAAACAATATTTCGCCAGCACCACGCGACTCGGCTTCCTTTGCCCAAGCATATAAATCACGACCTGTCGGGACACGGCCACCATTGAGATAACATATCCACTTGCCATCCTCATATTTGGCATCAATGGCGCACACACAAACCTGTGAACCATACCTACGGGCAATCTCGTCAATCAACCCGGGGCAACGCAATGCCGCACTGTTGACGCTAACCTTGTCGGCACCGGCACCAAGCAAACGCTCAACATCGCTTATATCATTAATCCCACCACCTACGGTGAACGGTATGTTAATCTCACGTGCCACACGCGTCACTACATCTGTAAACGTCTTGCGTCCGTCACTACTTGCAGTAATGTCAAGATACACCAGTTCGTCTGCACCTGCATCACTATAAGCTTTGCCTAATTCCACGGGATTGCCAACACTCCGCAGATTTACGAAGTTAGTACCCTTTACGGTCAACCCGTCCTTAACATCAAGACAGGGTATTATCCTTTTAGCCAATCCTTTCATCGTAGGCATATTACTTAAATATTCAACACATATCAACAACTCTTGGACATTTCCGCAGCCAATGTCTCCAAATCAATCTTTCCCTCATAGAAAGCTTTGCCGAATATTACCGACGGTACACCTGCTTGTTCAAGACACTTTATGTCTTCAACACATGACACACCTCCGCTCGCTATCAGGTTTATGCCCGGAAATGCGGCCAATATCCTTTCATACAGCCCGAAAGACGGGCCTTGCAGCATTCCGTCCTTGGATATGTCGGTGCAAAGCACGTTCCTCACACCCTTAGAAACATAATAGTCAAGAAAGCCGACGATGTCTTCCGACGTGTCGTCACGCCATCCGTTTATGCTTATCTTTCCATCACGCACATCAGCACCAAGAATTATGCGTTCGGCTCCAAACTTATCAAGCCATTTTACAAACAATTCTTTCTGCGTAACAGCTATCGAACCAACCGTAACCATGGCCGCACCACAGGCAAACGCTTGTTCTATATCGTTGTCACTCTTTATACCTCCACCAAAGTCTACAACAAGACGCGTACGGCATGTTATGTCCGCAAGCACATCCATATTCACCACATGCTTTGACCTTGCTCCGTCAAGGTCAACAACATGCAGACGCCTGATGCCTGCCATTTCGAACCTTTCAGCAACATCCGCCGGTGAAACGCCGTATATGGTCTTGGTGTCATAGTCGCCCTTTGCCAGACGCACACATTTGCCATCCATTATATCTATCGCAGGTATCAGCTCTATCATCATCTTGTTTTTAATAAGCAAAACCAATTCACATTCATCATATACAGATTACAAACCCTCTGTCATATTTCAAGGAAATTACGCATTATTGCCTCGCCAACGCTTCCGCTCTTTTCTGGATGGAACTGCGTTGCATAAAAATTGCCTTTGCACATGGCAGCACTATACGTATGGATGTAATCCGACTTTGCTACGGTGAAATCGCATACAGGGACATAATAACTGTGGACAAAATATACAAATTCGCCATCGGGTATATTCTTAAACAACGGCGTCTCCAACCCGTACAACGAATTCCATCCCATCGCAGGAACCTTGTCTTCATGACGTAACGGAACAAACCTCCGCACATCTACATCGAAAACACCAAGGCAATCGGTATCACCTTCTTCCGAATGCCGACAAAGCAACTGCTGGCCTATACAGATGCCAAGAACAGGCTGCCTAAGCCCTTTTATGATTTTGTCGAGTCCACGCCTGCACAAATACCCCATAGCACCAGCGGCTTCACCTTGCCCGGGAAACACGACCTTGTCAGCAGACTTTATCCTTTCCCCGTCATCAGTCAACAACGGTTCCACCCCCAACCTGCGCAAAGCGTTTACAACGCTATACACATTCCCTGCATTGTATTTGACAATCGCTACATCCATATTTCATTACAAACCGGCAAGTACAGATATAAATCGAACAACACCGCACAACACACTCTGTCGGTTACCCTCCCGGATTGTCAGTTCAACCTTTATTATATTTCAACTGCAAAAGTAATAAATTACTTCGGATTAGCAACGCCTCATGCAAGATAAAATAATCATCGTTTACATTGTGACACACATTATCTAAACACTATACCACAATCTGCAATACAAATAACTGAAAACACCATTATCAACGGAATACAAAAACACAAAAGCCGTCAGACAAAATCGTCTGACGGCTTTTACTTGTAGTGGATAGGGGAATCGAACCCCTATGCCAAGATTGAGAATCTTGTATCCTAACCATTAGATGAATCCACCATTATTTCATGTCGACACCATCCTCCAACCTCGCGGAAGCTGGGGGATTCGAACCCCCGGTACGATAAACTCGCACGGCAGTTTAGCAAACTGCTGGTTTCAGCCACTCACCCAAACTTCCTTTCCGGTTTATTGTACCGAAGCATTATCGCTCAAATGCGGTTGCAAAGGTAAGCATTTAATTCTATTCTCGCAAATTTTTACCGAAATATTTTTCAAAAAATCAATCTTTTTATAATTTAAGCGACCTTATTTGCTATAACACAAACATTCTATCATGTTTTAACGGATAATCCAACGGCATTCATTTGACCTCGAACCACAATGCCATAAACCATGTATCATGATGCGAAACAAGGCCTTTCACCATAAAACAAGCCATGAACAATACGACAATATTATTTATTTACGATTGTGATTATATATTTTTGCGGAAAAACGAACGGAGGGGAACCATCGGATAACGACCATACCATATAAAACAAAAAGAGGTTGTCTCACGACAACCAATCTTTTTATTAACCTTAATAATCTAATACCATGAAAAACACGATGCAAAGGTATAGATTATTTTTTATTCTGCAAAATATTGCACAACAAATTTCTTGATATTAATATATTTTAAAGCTGTCACCCGTCCATTTATAAGATTTTTGCTTAATAATAGCGTTAATGTCTCCTGCCTCGTCTTTTGATGCAAACGGTACGCTCAAGCTGTATGTCAAAACGTCCTTTCCCGGTTCGACGGACACCTTGACCATTACCGGCTCGATACACCTGCGCAGATATTCGAACCTTGCCTCCGTCATGGTGTCCGGACGTTGGGTGAATTCTGCAAGCAGCGCGTCCGCACCGTCAGATTCAGGCAGGCCGAACTCAAAATCAACCGGAACCCAGTCTACGGAATAAAAATCAACGATGCTTTCGGGCACAGGTGTCTCCATTGTCTTTACCACACATATTACCTGGGCCGTATCGTTCTGTGTCAACAGCTTCATCTGCACGGACGCGCTTCCGTTAAGTTCTATCCGCGCAAAGCCATCACCCTCAACACTGACCGTCGTAAATCCGTTAAGTTCGTTCTTGACTTTTATCGTATCGTTTCCACCTGTAAACTTTGATATTTCCTCACGCTGCCCAGCGTTTATATACGGCACTATGCTCTCCGGAATTTCCGCCAGCACGTCCTTAACCGTCTTTTGAGCCGCTACAACAAGTACGTTGAGCGACAATACCGTCATGAAAATCAGATTTCTCATCATAGTTTCATTCTTGTCGTTTTATTTTATACTTTATCACCTGCCTTTACGCAAGTCTACCACCCTGACGGCCTTGCCGTCTGTATACGGTATAGAGCCTTTCCTTACAAGCCTGACTTTTGGCGTAAGCAGTATTTCATCCTTCAGCGCCCGCTGTATGGCTTTGGTCATTTCATGCAATTCCGGATAAACGTCTGACATCATCTGTTCCAATTCCACCTCGACGGTCATCACATCATTGTCGGCCACAGTGTCAAGCTTGATAAGATAATTGCCGCCAAGTCCACGGAACTTGGCCAGGATTTTCTCCACCTGCATAGGGAACACGTTTACACCTTTGATAATAAACATGTCGTCCGTGCGTCCCTTTATGCGGTCAATACGCCTGTGCGTCCGGCCGCAAGGGCATTCTCCGGGAATTATCCTTGTCAAATCCCTTGTACGGTATCTCAATATGGGCATCATCGTGCGGTCAAGCGTTGTGAGCACCATCTCGCCCACCTCGCCGTCAGGCACAGGTTCAAGCGTGTCAGGATTGACAATCTCCACGATGTAATTGTCTTCCCACAAGTGCATACCGTACTGGCATTTGCATTCAAAAGCCACCCCCGGACCGTTCATTTCGGTCATCCCGAAACTATTGTACGCCTTGACGCCCAGCAGGCGCTCTATCCTCCGGCGTTGCTCCTCTGTATGCGGCTCCGCGCCGATGAACAAGGTGCGGAGCTTCGTGCTGCGCGGGTCTACGCCTTCCTCCCTGAACACTTCAGCAAGCCTCACGGCGTAACTCGGTATGGCATGCAGGCATGTCGTACCGAAATCGCGTATGAACATTATCTGCCGCTTGCTGTTGCCGGCCGCGGCCGGCACAGTAGTCGCACCAAGCCTTTCGGCTCCATATTGGAAGCCGAGACCGCCGGTGAACATACCATATCCTGAACTATTCTGGAAAACATCGGTGTCGCGGCAGCCAACCATGTACATGTTCCTTGCCACCATGTTGGCCCAAGAGTCAATGTCGTGCCTTGAATACACCACCACAGTGGGATGGCCTGTCGTCCCGCTCGACGAGTGTATGCGCACAGCGTCCTTCATGTCGCCGCATACGAGCCCGAACGGATAATTGTCCCTAAGGTCCTGCTTGGTAGTAAAAGGGATTTTGCGTATGTCGTCAACGGTCTTTATCGCATCGGGAGTTACCCCCGCCTCGCCAAGCCTGCGGCCATAAAACGGCGAACGCAGCGATATTTCCACTGTACGCCTAAGCTTATCCGCCTGCAAATCCAACAAATCCGCACGCGGCATGGTTTCTATTTCAGGTTGCCAGTATTCTCCGTTCATATACTGTCATTTCTTTTTGTCTATGCCTTTTCAGCTTGCAATATTACACTTTTATTCCGACATCACCAAATTAATTGCTATATAACGTAACCGGATTGGCCTGGCAAGAAATCATCCGACATTATAAAATACGGCCTTTGGGCTTGCAAAAGGCCGTCTTTCACACTTCAAAACACGGCCTTTTACTGTCTGAAAGGCCGTATTTTGCAAATCCGCCTGATTCAAGCAAAATAAAAAGGCGGCACAAGGTCAAAAAACCTTGTGCCGCCAATAAGCGATATGCCAGTCGCTTGTGATTAAAGCCACTTCACATAACAGAAGTCCTGACGATGTGGCAGGTTCTCGTTCTTTGGATACATCCTGACACCGGTCTTGTAAGTTCCGGCAGCCGAAGCCTCTACCGTAGCCTCAAACGTATAAAGATTGCCTTCACGCCCTACAAGCTTGAACGGGAACACGTTGGATATACGCTCCTCTCCATTCTTGTCTGTAGTAACAGAAACAAACTCAAGTCCTATGGCATCGTTCAGTCCCTGCTCGTCTATCACGAACTTAATCTTGTATTCCACACCGGTCTCCATGCCTGTAGTAGGCAGCGTAGACTCCTTGGAAACGACAGCTATCGAATCCCAACGCTCGGCAACAGTCTCCTTCCACTGCGCAATGTCCTTGGCAAGGCGGTTGTCGTTTGCCGAAAGTTTCTTGAAGCGTGCAGCTTCCTTAGTGTAGAACTTGCTGTAATAGTCGTCAAGCTGGCGCTTCATCGTATAGTGCGGAGCTATCGTCGCGATAGAATTCTTGATTACCTTAATCCAGCCTTCGCTATACCCTTTCTCGTTCTTGTTGTAGTATAAAGGTATGATTTCGTTCTCGAGAAGACCATATATCGTGGCAGCGTCAAGCTGGTCCTGGTAGCCTTGGTTCTTGTATGTACGCTTCTCGGTCAACGCCCATCCGGCTCCTTCACGATAGCCCTCGAGCCACCATCCGTCAAGCACTGACAGATTGACAACACCGTTCATCTCGGCCTTCTCGCCCGATGTACCCGATGCCTCGAGAGGACGCGTCGGGGTGTTCATCCAAATATCGACACCCGAAACAAGGCGGCGTGCAAGCTGCATGTCATAATCCTCAAGGAAGATAATCTTGCCAAGGAACTCGGGACGCTGGCTTATCTCAAATATCTTCTTGATAAGTCCCTGGCCTGCGCCGTCGGCCGGGTGCGCCTTTCCTGCGAAGAGGAACTGCACCGGATGCTCAGGGTTGTTCACAATCTTGGCCAGACGGTCAAGGTCTGTAAACAGCAGGTGGGCACGCTTGTATGTGGCGAAGCGGCGGCAGAAGCCTATCATCAAGGCGTTGGGATTAATCTTCTCCAGCAACGAAACAACGCGCGCAGGGTCGCCTTGGTTCTTCAACCACGTCTCACGGAACTTGTCACGTATATAATCGGTCAGTTTCTTCTTCAATGCCATACGTGTGTCCCAAATGACATCGTCCGGTACGTTGTAAATAGCGTGCCAGATGCTCTCGTTGCTTTGGTCTGACATGAACGAGCTGTCAAAATGCTGGGCGTAAAGTTTGCGCCACTCGGTCGCCGCCCATGTCGGGAAGTGCACACCGTTGGTGACATAGCCCACATGGTTCTCTTCCGGATAATATCCGTTCCATATACCAGAGAACATCTTTTGGCTTACCCATCCGTGCAGCTTGCTCACTCCGTTGACCTCCTGGCAAGTGTTGCAGGCAAACGTAGACATGCAGAACTTCTCGCTATGGTCGTCGGGATTGGTGCGTCCCATGCCGATGAACTCGTCCCAGCTGATGCCGAGGATTGAGGGGTAACCTCCCATGTATTTGCCGAAAAGGCCTTCGTCGAAATAGTCATGCCCGGCAGGTACCGGCGTATGTACTGTATAAAGCGATGACGCGCGTACAAGCTCAAGAGCCTGGTTGAATGTAAGTCCGCCCTGAACATAGTCGCAGAGACGTTGCAAGTTGCAAAGGGCCGCATGTCCCTCGTTGCAATGGTAAACGTCCTTCTTTATTCCGAGCTTCTTCAAAGTGAGGATACCTCCGATGCCAAGCAATATCTCCTGCTTCAAACGGTTTTCCCAGTCGCCACCGTAAAGAGAGTGAGTTATAGGCTTGTCGAAGTCGGAGTTCATCTCGTTGTCCGTATCGAGCAGATACAGCTTTATGCGTCCTACGTTGACGCGCCATACATACGCATGTACAAGATAATTCATATAAGGCACGTCCACGACCAAAGGATTGCCGTCGGCGTCAAGCTGGCGTTCTATGGGCAGAGAGTTGAAGTTCTGCGCCTCGTAGTTGGCTATCTGCTGGCCGTCCATGCTAAGCGACTGCTTGAAGTAGCCGTAGCGGTAAAGGAAGCCTACGCCACACATGTCCACATTGCTGTCCGACGCTTCTTTCAGATAGTCTCCGGCAAGCATGCCGAGACCGCCCGAATATATCTTGAGCACCTGGTTGATGCCGTACTCCATGCTGAAGTAAGCTACCGACGGGCGCTTCTTGTCAGGTTTTACGTCCATGTATTTACGGAACTGCGAATACACGTCCTTCACCTTTTTCATTATGGCCTTGTCGCGTACAATCTCTTCCTTGCGGTCATAGCTCAGACGCTCAAGCAGCAGGACGGGGCTGTGGCCCACCTCTTCATACAATTCTTCGTCAAGGCTTCTCCACAAGTCCCTTGCTTCATAGTTCCAAGCCCACCACAAGTTGTGAGCAAGCTCGTCCAAACATTTCAGTTGTTCAGGCAATCTTGATTTAACCGTCACCTCCCTCCATTGAGGAGCGTTGACATAATCAGCTTTAATCTTCATAAACTTATAATGTTCTGTGTTTGTTCTAAAAGTCATTAAGTAGACGTTTCCCTATCGACATACCGTCAACATTCCGCGATGCTCGACATCCTTTCCCCTGCCTTCCTCAGCGCAAAGTCATATGCACGGTAATAATATTTGATGAAATTGCTCCAAAGAGCCTTTTTTGAAAGCTTTTCGGCATTGCCGCGCGACTTCTTGACGTCGGCATCTGAAAAGTTGGAGAACTCCGCAACAGTATCCTTTATCTTGTCTGCCACTTCCGAATAATTATAGTCCGTGCGGTGGATGACTTTCACTCCGTCGGTGATTTCGCCGTAGCGTCCAATTTCGGAATTCACCCACAAACCGAAGCCTGCAAGGTCTGAAGTGATGCAGGGCACCTTGAACGCTATGGCTTCAAGCGGCGTATAACCCCACGGCTCGTAATAAGACGGGTATATGCAAAGGTCGTTGCCGAGTACAAGGTCATAATACTTCATGTTAAATATGCCGTCGTCGCCATTAAGATAACACGGCAGGAATACGAGCTTGACATTGTCATCCTTGCGGTTTTGCATGTCAAGGTATTTCATCATGTCAAGCACATTGTCATGGCTCATGTTGTGCAGCCAGTGAGTTATCATGGGCACATGCAACGGCGTGTCGTACTTTCCGCCGGCCTTTATGCGGTCTATAAGGTCCTGGCGCGGCTCTCCGACCCATCCAGGCACTTCGATAAAAGCAAGAACCTTCTTGCCGAGGCGGCTGTCGCGTTGCAGGCGGTTCATGGCCTCTATGTACACGTCAACACCCTTGTTCCTGAACTCGTAGCGTCCGCTCGTCGAGACAACCAGCGTGTTTTCGTCGTCCAGTTCGACACCGAGCAAGGCATTTGCCACCTCAAAAATGCGCTTGCGTGCCGCTTTGCGCTTGCGTGTAAACTGCGCGCCCTTGGGCACAAAATCATTTTCAAAACCGTTGGGCAGCACGAAATCCACCGGCTTGTCCAAAAGTTCCTTGCATTCATTGGCGGTAATCTCGCTCACCGTAGTGAAGCAATCGGCATACTTGGCCGTCTGCTTCTCAATGGAATGCTTGCTTTGCATGTTCAGCTCGCCGGCCATCTGGTCGCCGTTGTACGCGAAAAGATAGTCATACAGCGGCTTGTTGTTGCCCGCGATGCTGCGGCCTATGCTTGTAGCATGTGTTGTAAACAATGTTGCTACCTGCGGCAACTTGGCATTAAGGTAGAGCAGTCCAAGCCCCGTCATCCACTCGTTGCCGTGGTACACCACCTTCGTTGTGTCGTCAAGATAGAATTTGTAGAAGCTTTCCACCACCTTTGCGGCACCGTAAGAAAACATCGAGGCCTCGTCATAGTCGCCATAAGCATGGAGACTGTCAACGCCATAATGCTCCCAAAGCCATGTGTAGATTTCGTTTTTATCCTTATAATATTGGCTGAAGTCAACCAATACTGCTATAGGCTCTCCAGGAACGCTCCAACGGCCAAGCCTTACGGCAAGCCCTTCGGCCTGCGCCTGCACTTTCCAATCCTTCAACAGCTCACCGTCTTCCTCGAAATAAAGGCTGTTGGCATCGCCCAAATCAGGACCGATGAATATTATTTTATCCTTAAATGCGTCTTGCAAAGTCTTCGCGCGCGTAGAAAGCACGGTATATATTCCACCAACTTTGTTACATACCTCCCAACTCGATTCGAATATATAGTCGGGAACCAATAATCCGTTTGTCATTTACTACTTCTTATAACACGGCTGCAAAGGTACAAAATTTTTTACACAGCCGCCAATCATCACAAGGCAATTTTTCAAAAAAACATGGCCATTCTTGACTTATGCAAACAAAAAATTGACGGAAAACTGTTTTCATGGCAAAAATATACGGCTTTGCAAAACATGGCCTTTCATGTTGCGGAAGACCATGTTTTGCAAGGCAAAAGGCCGCGTTTCACATTGCATTTGACGGCATATTGCAGAACCCTCAACAACACTGCTCGCACCGACATGACACATCCGTGCAAATGACATGTATAAAATCCTGAAACACAGCACATTACAGCAAAACACACAAGGAGAGCACCAGGCAAAGCGGCACAGTACGGACATATGCAAACAGCCCATCCTCAAACACACCGGATACGGACAAAAAGCGCAAACGAACACCGTAAAACATAAAAAGGCAGCCCCTTAGTGGGACTGCCCTTACATAAAAACGCTATAAATTACAGCGTAATAACCAACTCATCACTTGTCAAGCAAGATGTTCATCATCTCACAAGCAGCCTTGGCTACAGACGTACCCGGGCCGAATATGGCGGCTACACCAGCCTTATAGAGGAAGTCGTAATCCTGCGCAGGGATTACTCCTCCGGCAATGACCATGATATCCTCACGGCCAAGCTTCTTCAGTTCGTCTATAAGCTGCGGTATAAGCGTCTTATGTCCGGCGGCAAGCGAGCTTGCACCTACAATGTGGACATCATTCTCCACAGCCTCGCGCGCCGCTTCGGCAGGAGTCTGGAACAGCGGTCCCATGTCAACGTCGAAACCACAGTCGGCATAACCCGTAGCAACAACTTTAGCACCACGGTCGTGTCCGTCCTGACCCATCTTTGCGATGAATATACGCGGACGACGGCCTTCCTTCTTTGCGAACTCTTCTGTCAACTCGCAGGCCTTCTTGTAGTCTGCATCGTTCTTGCTCTCTGATGAATACACGCCTGATATTGTCCTTATTACTGCTTTATAACGGCCTACTACCTTTTCGCAGGCATCACTGATTTCGCCGAGAGTACAACGTGCCTTTGCACACTCTACGGCAAGCTCGAGAAGGTTGCCCTCTCCTGTGCGTACACATTCGGTAAGGGCGTCAAGGGTCTGCTGCACCTTCGCATTGTCGCGCGAAGCACGCAGCTTGGCAAGACCTTCCTCCTGCTCCTTGCGCACGGCCGAGTTGTCAACCTCGAGGATGTCGATGGGGTCTTCATGGTCGAGACGGTACTTGTTGGTACCGACGATTGTCTGCGCCCCGCTGTCGATGCGGGCCTGGGTACGAGCCGCAGCCTCCTCGATGCGCATCTTGGGCACACCCGTCTCGATAGCCTTGGCCATTCCGCCAAGCTTCTCTATCTCCTGAATATGCTCCCAAGCCTTGTGCGCCAGTTCGTTGGTAAGGCTCTCAACGTAATACGAACCGGCCCACGGGTCGATATGCTTGCATATCTTCGTCTCGTTCTGTATGTAAATCTGGGTGTTGCGCGCGATGCGTGCAGAGAAGTCGGTAGGCAGCGCGATGGCCTCGTCGAGCGCGTTGGTGTGCAAGCTCTGCGTGTGGCCGAGAGCAGCGGTCATGGCCTCTATACAGGTACGTCCCACGTTGTTGAACGGGTCTTGCTCTGTAAGCGACCAGCCGGATGTCTGCGAGTGGGTACGCAGCATGAGCGACTTCGGATTCTTCGGGTGGAACTGCTCTATGACCTTAGCCCAAAGCATACGTGCGGCACGCATCTTGGCCACCTCCATAAAGTGGTTCATAGATATGCCCCAGAAGAACGACAGGCGCGGAGCGAACGCGTCTATGTCTATTCCTGCATTAACTCCGGCACGCACATACTCCAGTCCGTCGGCTATGGTGTAGGCCAACTCGATGTCCGCCGTTGCTCCGGCCTCCTGCATGTGGTAACCTGAGATGGAGATAGAATTGAACTTCGGCATGAACTTGGATGTGTAAGCGAAGATGTCGCTGATTATCCTCATCGAGAATGCGGGCGGATATATATAGGTGTTACGCACCATGAACTCCTTTAAGATGTCGTTCTGTATGGTACCGGCCATCTCCTCAAGCTTTGCTCCCTGCTCGAGTCCTGCCACGATGTAGAACGCCATGATAGGCAGCACCGCGCCGTTCATCGTCATTGATACTGACATCTTGTTCAACGGAATGCCGTTGAACAGCACCTTCATGTTCTCTACCGAGCATATCGAAACACCAGCCTTGCCCACGTCGCCGATTACACGTGCGTTGTCAGGGTCATATCCGCGGTGAGTCGGAAGGTCGAACGCTACCGACAAGCCCTTTTGTCCGCTGGCAAGGTTACGGCGGTAGAACGCATTGCTCTCCTCTGCCGTAGAGAAGCCGGCATACTGGCGTATGGTCCACGGACGGAACGGATACATCATGCTGTACGGGCCGCGCAGGAACGGCGGAAGGCCTGCCGTATAGTCCAGGTGTTCCATGCCTTCGAGGTCTTCCTTCGTGTATGCAGGCTTAACCATTATGTGCTCCGGCGTCTTCCAGTCTGGAGCTATGTTGTTGTCTTTCTGCCACTGTGCGCCGTCAGCCGCCTTTATGCCAGAAAATATGTTGACATCGTTGAAATTCTTTCTCATTTTATTCCCAATTTAGCGTTATACTCTTTCAATGTCTCAAGCACGTTGCAGCGCACATGGATAAAGTTCTCTATGCCTGCGGCCTTAAGGTCTTCCATGCAGGCAGGCGCTCCGGCAACGACGAACATAGCGCGTCCGTCAAGATACTTGAACGCCGGAACGGCATATTCGGCATACTCGTCGTCGCTTGAGCACAGCACAACAATGTCGGCACCGGCCTTCAGGGCCGCGTCAACACCTTCCTCGACGGTCTTGAACCCAAGGTTGTCAACTACCTTGTAGCCCGCGCAGGCAAGGAAGTTGCAGCTGAACTGGGCGCGCGCCTGGCGCATGGCAAGATTGCCTATGGTGAGCATGAATGCAACCGGCACCTTTCCGCTTTCTTCCACCTTCATGCGCAAGTCTTCATAATCGGCGGCAAGACGCGTCGTTTCGATGGCCTTGAAGGCAGCCTCGTGCTTGTGTCCGCCTCCGCACGAGCATGTGCATCCAAGCGGACGCTTGCCGTCCGACTTCTCCGTAAAGTTAGGGAACTGGTTTGTTCCGAGGATGAATTCCTTGCGCTTTGCGGCCGCCTCATGGCGCTTTGCATTCGTAGCGTTGATGTCGTCCTGCACAACGCCTTTCTTGGAAGCCTCGAGGAAACCACCTTCCGACTCCACTTTAAGAAATATCTTCCAGCCCTCGTTGGCAAGCGACGTGGTGAGTTCTTCCACAAAGTAACTGCCTGCGGCAGGGTCTACCACCTTGTCGAAATGGCTTTCCTCCTTAAGGAGCAACTGCTGGTTGCGCGCAAGACGCTCCGAAAAGTCGTTAGGCGTCTCGTAAGCGGCATCGAACGGCGTTACGACGATTGAGTGAACACCGGCAAGGGCTGCGCTCATCGACTCGGTCTGCGACCTTAAAAGGTTGACATAACTGTCAAAAATGGTCATGTTATACTTTGACGTAACGGCGTTGACACACATCTTGCATGAGGCGTCCGACTTCGGGTCGTACTGCTTTACGATTTCAGCCCAAAGCAGACGCGCCGCGCGGAACTTGGCAATCTCCATGAAAAAGTTTTCGGAAATGCCCATGTTGAATGTCAGCTTGCTTGCCGCAAGGTCAACGTCCACACCTGCTTCCACAAGCATGTTGAGGTATTCGTTGCCCCATGCCATTGCATATCCGAGTTCCTGCACGATATAAGCGCCGGCATTGTTGAGCGCAACGGCGTTTACTGATATGCAGCGGAAGCGCGGATAATCCTTCAAAGCGTCAACAATCTGCGGAGCCAACACGAGTATGGGGGTTGTATCGTGACCTTTCATCACGATTTTCTCCATCGGGTCCCAGTCAAGAGAGCCGGCGACCTTGGCCTTGTCGCAGCCTTTCTTGTCGAAATAAGCGGCAAGCAGCCGGGCGAGCTCAAGTGTGTGACGCTTGCAGGTGTTGAAATTCAGCTCAACAGCTTCACAATCGATTCCGTCGAGCAGGGCTTCCAAGAAATCAGCGCTGACACAATCGCCCGGGAACTTGAAGCCGACCGAATCGACGCCTCTGCCTATGATGTCGCGCGCTTTGGCGTTGGCAGCCTTGGCGTCGTCGGCAACAATGTCCTGGCGCACATACCAGCAGTTGCAGCCTTTCTTATTGCCTCGCACGTATGGGAACTCGCCGGGAAGGGCGTTGAGAGTGTCAAGTGCCGACACGTCTTCCCTGCGGTAGAACGGCGGAACGTCGAATCCTTCGTTAGTCCGCCAAACCAAACGTTTGTTGAAGTCCGCGCCCTTCAGGTCAACTTGAATCTTGTCAAGCCATTCCTGGCGTGTAGGCGCTTTGAACTCGCTGAAGAGTTTTTCTTTACAGTTTGACATATCAATCTTTTAAAGTAATAATAAGTGAATACCTAAATAATATTAGTGGTCAACTCAAAATCAAACATATCTGCCGCGACACCGCCACCGCACATTTTACGCCACACGTAACCGTCTGTATTCCAGCCGCTTGCAAAAGACGGCATATTGCATTGTAAAAGACGGCATCCGAGGCTCCAAAAGACGGCCTTTCGCAAGCCAATCCACGGCCTTTCGGGAAGCAGCACGCAAAGAGCGGCCAGTCAGCGGCCTATCAATATGCAAAGATAAGGCATTTTTTCGATAAGCTTTTAAAAAAGAAGCACTATTTGATATTTAACCGTGAAAAATGCAAAAAGCGGCGTACAGACATTAAAATAATTGCACAAAAATTACCAAATGAGTAAGAATTTAGCTACTTTTGCAGCATCTTAAAGAAATATTATGGATTGGCTGATAAATTTATTTACGGCGACCGACTCGGTAGCGCATATAGTGCTGCTTTATGCCAGCGTCATTGCCGTAGGAGTATTTTTGGGGAAAATCAAAATCGGTGGGATTTCCCTTGGTGTCACGTTCGTGCTGTTCGCAGGCATCGCCGCCGGCCATATCGGCTTCACGGCCACGCCGAGCGTGCTCTCGTTCCTGCAAGAGTTCGGACTCATCCTGTTCGTATTCATGATAGGTTTGCAGGTCGGCCCCGGCTTCTTCGAGAGCTTCAAGCGCGGCGGAGTGACGCTCAACGCATTGTCCACCACCGTAATCCTGCTGAACATTCTTGTAATGTTCGCCTGTTACTACATCTTCTTCGACACGTCAGACCCGATGAACCTGCCTATGATGGTAGGCACGCTGTACGGCGCCGTTACCAACACTCCCGGTCTCGGTGCGGCCAACGAGGCGCTCGTTTCAGTGTTCAAGGACGGCAACGTGCCGCAGATAGCCTCGGGCTATGCCTGCGCCTACCCGCTGGGCGTGCTCGGAATAATCGGCGCGACAATAGCAATACGCTACATCTGCCACATTAAGGCCGACAAAGAAGAAGAAAAACTCGACGAAGAAGAAAACGACAACGAGGCTGTAAAGCCACACTTCATGAGCATAAAAGTGGAGAACGGCTACCTTGAAGGCAAGACGATAGCCCAAGTGCACGAGTTCCTCAACCGCGACTTCGTATGCTCTCGCCTGCTGCACGACGGGCACGTAATAACGCCGATGGGCAAAACCATATTCCACATCGGCGACAAGCTGTTCATAGTATGCGCCGAGAAAGACGCAGAAGCAATCATCGCCTTCATCGGCCCGGAAGTGGAAATCGACTGGAAAACACAAGACGAGCCTATGGTTAGCAAGCGCATCGTCGTCACACGCCCGTCAATCAACGGCAAGACGCTCGGGCAGATGCACTTCTCACGCGGTTTCGGAGTCAACGTTACAAGGGTGACACGACATGGCATGGACCTCTTCGCTCATTCAAGCCTCTCCCTCCAAGTGGGTGACCGCGTGATGGTAGTAGGACCGGAAGGCGCGGTTAACCGCATGGCAAGCGTGCTCGGCAACTCCGTAAAACGCCTCAACGCGCCCAACATCGCAACCATATTCATCGGAATATTCGTCGGTATACTGTTCGGCAGCATCCCAATAGCCTGCCCGGGCATACCCGTACCAATAAAACTCGGCATCGCCGGCGGCCCGCTTATCATCGCAATACTCATCGGACGCTTCGGATACAAAGTCCACCTCGTAACCTATACCACCACGAGCGCCAACATGATGCTGCGCGAAATCGGCCTGGTACTATTCCTTGCCAGCGTCGGCATCAAGGCCGGCGGAGGCTTCTTGGAAACCATCGTGCAGGGCGACGGACTTAAATATGTCTACACAGGCTTCCTGATAACAGTCATACCTATCTTAATAGTAGGCATAATCGCACGCTTGAAATACAAGTTCAACTATTTCACCATTATGGGAATGATAGCCGGAACATACACAGACCCACCGGCATTGGCATACGCCAACTCCGTATGCTCCAAAGACGCGCCTGCCGTTGGCTACTCCACGGTTTATCCGCTAAGCATGTTCCTCAGGATATTCACGGCACAAATCATCGTGCTGTTCTTCTGCGGAATGTAACATAAAAACAAGCATTCAGTTGTAGGGTTATAAGGTCGAAAGGCATGACTTCGTAACCCTACAACTATGAAAACGCCACTGCGTCATGACCAAATAAACTAAAAATCCATAACCTTAAACACTAAAAACAAGCATCAAAACATGAAGAAAACCGTTTTTCTGCTTTGCGCCTTGCTGGCAGGCACGGTCTCGATGTTCGGCCAAGGGGCAAGAAACATCAAGATAAATGAAGTGCTTACCAACAACAAGGCCAACCTACAAGACGAATACGGGAACCGGGGCGCATGGGTAGAACTTGCCAACACCGCCTTTTCCACGTATGACGTGCGCGGCATGTACATAACGACCGACCGCCGCGTGCTCGACAAAAGCCTTTCTGTACCTCAACGTACAGCCATGATGAGCTGCATTCCCAACGGCGACGGACGCACGTCCATGTCGGCACGTGAACACATCGTGTTCTTCCTTAACGGCAACCAGGCACAAGGAACACTGCATCTCAGCGCCAAGGCCGACAGCGGAAAGCCCCTGTGGATAGCCTTGTACGACGGTAACGGAATTGACCTTATCGACTCCGTGTCCGTCCCGGCCCTTGCCGCCGACCAGTCTTTCGCAAGAATTAAAGACGGTGCCGCTACATGGGAAGTGAAAAGTCCCGACTGCGTTACGCCAGGAATAGAGAACTACGTGCAAATGAGCGAGACGAAAATAGCGAAAATCAAGCGTGACGACCCTTACGGATTAGGCATCACCGTGCTGTCTATGGGCATCGTGTTCTTCTGTCTCGCGCTGCTTTACGTGTTCTTCCGCGTGCTTGGACTATTCATGTCGCATAAGCAAGCACTGAAGAAGGCCGGGAAAATACAGCCTATCAAGGCCGCCGTAAAGACCGGGGAGAAACTCGCCGAGACAGGACACAAGACCAAAGTGATACTGAAAGACGGACTGCAAACAGGCGGCATAGACAAGGAGATATACATAGCCGTCATCGCAATGGCGCTTAAACAGTATGAAGACGATGTGCACGACATTGAAAGCAACATCATTACCATTAAACCGCACCACACCAACTGGAACATATATCCGGAAGAAACAATAATACCATAACGGATTGCAAACCAAGGAAAAACAACACTTTACAACCCAAACATAAAGCAAAACAAAATGAACAAGTATCAATATAAAGTACAGGGCGTAGACTATGACGTGGAAATAGTCAACGTTGAAGGCAACATAGCACAAGTAAACGTGAACGGCATATCTTTCGACGTGGAGCTGAAACAGCCCATAAATCCAGCCACCATGCCGCACAAGCCGGTAGTAACACCACCCCAACCTACTACAACCGCTCCCGTCAGCCAGCCCCAAAAGCCAGCGGCCAATGCACCTACCGTAGGGACAAAGGTTACAGCTCCGCTGCCAGGAACCATTACCGAAGTAAAGGTGAAAGTCGGCGACACCGTAAAAGACGGCGACACCGTAATCGTGCTTGAAGCCATGAAGATGCAAAACAACATCGAGGCTGAATGCAACGGCACGGTAACAGCCGTACTCGTAAACAAAGGCGACACCGTAATGGAAGGCGACGCACTGATAACTATTGGATGAGGTTATAAGGTTACAAGGCCATAAGGTTTTACGGTTGCCATGAAACAACTGCAAACGGCAACCACAATTCAAAACGATTACACGACCCGATAGAAGGCGGCATCAACTACCATATGACCCAATAACCGCACAACCCAATAACCCAAAAACAATAAAAGCCATGGGATTTACAGATTTCATTTCAAGCAACTTCAACGAGTTCCTGACATACACAGGCTTCGCCAATGCCGAGACGGGCAACATCATCATGATAATTGCCGGGGCGTTCTTCATCTGGCTGGCCATAAAGAAAGACTTTGAGCCGCTGCTGCTCGTACCTATCGGACTGGGCATCATACTCGGCAACATACCGTTCCGCGCCGATGCGGGACTTGAAATCGGACTATACGAAGACAACTCCGTGCTCAACATCTTCTACCAAGGCGTGCGCCAAGGATGGTATCCGCCGCTGGTGTTCCTCGGAATAGGCGCTATGACCGATTTCTCCGCGCTAATCAGCAACCCCAAGCTCATACTGATAGGAGCCGCGGCGCAGTTCGGCATCTTCGGAGCATACATGATTGCGCTGGCACTTGGTTTTGAGCCGAACCAGGCGGCAGGCATAGCCATCATCGGCGGAGCCGACGGACCTACGGCAATCTTCCTCTCGTCAAAGCTAAGCCCCAACCTTATGGGAGCCATAGCCGTATGCGCTTACTCCTACATGGCACTCGTGCCAATCATCCAGCCGCCGCTCATGCGCCTGCTCACCACCAAGAAGGAGCGCCTTATACGCATGAAACCGGCACGCCAGGTGAGCCAGACCGAGCGTATACTCTTCCCCATCATCGGACTTCTGCTGACAACATTCATCGTGCCTTCAGGCCTGCCGCTGCTCGGCATGCTGTTCTTCGGCAACCTGTTGAAGGAGTCAGGCAAGACAACACGCCTCGCCAAGACGGCGGGAAGCGCGCTCAACGACATCATCGTCATGCTGCTCGGCCTTACGGTTGGCTGCTCAACGCAAGCCAGCGAGTTCCTTACGCTGAAAACCATCTACATTTTCTTCCTCGGCTTCATGGCATTCGCCATAGCAACAGCTTCAGGCGTGCTTTTCGTCAAGTTCATGAACCTGTTTTTGCCGAAGTCGAAAAAGCTCAACCCGCTTATCGGCAACGCCGGTGTGAGCGCAGTGCCTATGAGTGCGCGAATATCCAACAACCTCGGACTTGAGTACGACCGCCACAACTTCCTGCTGATGCACGCCATGGGACCAAACGTCGCCGGTGTCATCGGTTCGGCCGTAGCAGCCGGAGCTTTGCTCGGATTCATGTCTTAAATAATTAAGGATTAAGAGTTAAGAATTAGGAAAATCACTTACGCCTAAGCATCAAGCAAGGCATATTTTCTTAATTCTTAACTCTTAATCCTTCACTTTTCCGCTTCCATGTTTCCCAAAATAGCAATCATACATCCAGACACTCTCGCGGCAATAGGCCTGAAACACATGCTGCAAGAGGTTATGCCGATGATTGACATCGACACTTTCCGCAGCGTGAAAGAAATCCCGGAGGAGTGCGCCGATGGCTACATACACTACTTCGCGGCTACGGGAGCAGTGGTTGACGACATACATTTTTTCACCGAAAGACAGCGGAAAACAATCATACTAAGCACTTCGGCCACGCCGTCCAACCCCATCTCCGGCTTCCATTGCCTGTGCACGTCTGTTCCGGAAAAGCAGCTCATAAAGTCACTCCTTACCCTGGAACAACACGCACACGCGGCAGGACGCAACCTTCCGCCAATAGATGAAGGCAACTGCGACAGGCCTTTGTCTGCCAGAGAAATAGAAGTGATGAGCCTGATAGTAAAAGGCTTCATCAACAAAGAGATTGCCGACCGCCTCAACATTTCGCTTGCCACGGTCATTACACACCGCCGCAACATCATGGAAAAGCTTGGATTGAAAAGCGTTTCCGCACTTACCATATACGCAGTGACACGCGGCTACGTAGGCATAGGCGAAATCTGATTGCCTGACCGAACGCCTACCGGCCAACATTCCATAATCCACTATCCCGCAACGCAATATCCTTCACTTTGCAAAAGGCCGTCTTTTGCTTTCTTAAAAACGGCCTTTTACGGCCTAAAAGGCCACCTTCCGCATCATGAAAGACGGCCTTTTACAAACGCCACGTCCATGCCGCATGACCCGTTACGCCAAGACATAAAAAATTATGGGGCCTTAAATGCTTAAGACCCCATAACCTCTAAACCGAAATATAATCAGCAAACCTTCTCCAGCTTCTTCATGATAGAGAAAATGAAGACGGCCGAAATCACGCAAAGCGCCACGAGTATGCCCCAAAGTATCCACAAAGGCAGGCCGCCCCAAAGCATTCCGATAATGGAAACGAGATAATTACCGACCGCCGTCGCTGCGAACCAGCCGCCCATCATGAGGCCTTTGTACTTGGGAGGCGCAACCTTCGACACGAACGAAATGCCCATCGGTGAAAGGAACAGTTCGGCAAAAGTAAGCACGAGGTATGTACCTATAAGGAGGTTCGGCGTAACCCTATAATCCGTTGTAGTAGAAGCGAGGTCGTCAGGTACCGGCAATCCGAGCGAGCCCCATACCATAATCATGAATCCGATGGCCGCAATGAACATTCCGATACCGATTTTGCGCGGTGCCGAAGGCTCTTTGCCCTTGTTCGCCAGATAGCTGAAGACAGCCATAGAAACCGGTGTCAGCGCTACGACGAAGAACGGGTTGAACTGCTGGAACTTCTGCGGAAGTATGCTTATGGTCTCGTCCATGCCGTTATAATTGTTGTACAGCAATACCAATGCCGCCAAGGTAACAATTATAGAGACAATCCGTCCTTTTGACTTCTTTGCCTGGAATATGGCGAAAAGGCCGTAAACCATGATTGCAATAAGCACAAGATTCCATACGTCGAAGCCGATACGTGTAAGCCCGGTAGCGGTAGCCGCCGTGTAGTCACGGGCGAAGAACGTAAGCGTAAGGCCGTTCTGATGGAATGCCATCCAGAAGAATATAACCACGGCGAACACCAGGCAAAGCGCTATGACGCGCGACTTTGTCTCCGCCGGAGTAAGCTCCTGTGCGTGTACTGCCGCCTCGTCATTGCCTGCATCCTGCTTGGCGTTGTTGTTGACATCGGCATGTTTGAATGTCTTTCTGCCCAAAACGTATATCAGCATGGAGACAATCAGCGACACACATGCCACTGCAAAGCCCATGTGATACGACTCTGAAAGCACATTGATGTAGTCGTTGGCAAAACTTGTAAGCGAAGCCGTGTCAGTGCCGACACCCTGCGATGAGGCGAGAGAGGCGAATTTCGACATAGCCTCGCCTGAAAGTGTCCCGTCAAGGTACTGGTGCGCCAACGCCGGAATGTCACCATTGTAAATGAAGTTGTGCCCCTTCATGTACCAGTCCGTAATCTTTTCGGCAGCCGTAGGAGCGAAAAGCGCACCGATGTTTATCGCCATATAGAATATAGAAAACGCCGTGTCACGCTTCGCCGCATACTTTGGGTCGTCGTAAAGGTTGCCCACCATCACCTGCAAATTACCCTTGAACAGTCCCGTTCCGAGGGCTATCAGGAACAGCGAGCCAACCATGGCCGCAATGCCAAGGGCGTTGTTGCCGGTCGGTATGGCCAAACAGATATAACCTATGAACATCACTACGATGCCCAACGTCACCATTTTGCCGAAGCCGAACTTGTCTGCCAATATGCCGCCCACAACCGGAAGGAAATAGACTAAAGCCAGAAAGCCGGCAAAAATGTTTGATGTCACTGTGGCTGTAAAGCCGAATTTAGCCTGCAAGAACAATGTAAAAATAGCAAGCATGGTGTAATAACCGAAACGCTCGCCCGTATTGGCAAGGGCCAGCGCATACAAACCTTTAGGTTGTCCTTCAAACATGATAGTATTATTTTAAGTTGTTAATAAGTCATGCAAAAGCCTGGGGCAACACCACTCATCGTCCCCCTTCACGGTTCTTCGTGCGTATGATGTCGAAGAGATATGTCAGCTTGACTACGATATTGCCGAAGTTCGACTTCCCGAAATAGTCTTTCTTCGAGTCGCCGTAGATGTTTCCGAGACCGTAATAGTATCGGGCTTCCAGCTGGAAGTGCCCCACCTTGGGATGTGAATACTCCAATCCGAGCCCTGCGGCAATGCCATAGTCGAACTTGTTTTCAACGGCCATGGTGTCTTGCGCCACCACATTGTTTACACGGTAGGCAAAGTTGGCATCCTTTACGTTAAAGTTTGTCTTGGTGCTCTCGCCCAGGCAGAAGCCTATCTGCGGTCCGGCCTGGAAGAAAAACTGAAATCCCTTCTCCTCGCGGCCCCATCCAAGATGGGCGAACACGGGAATTTGTATATAGTTAATCGTGCGGCTGTACTCCTCGGGCAGCCTTGTCACCTGATTTATCACCGGTGCGTCGTTTACGTCGAGTATCTGCTCCTTCCATCCTATCTGTGCGTAGTTGACCTCAGCCTGCACCGCACAGATGGTGCTGAAATACTTTTCACAGACGTAACGGAACGACAAGCCGCCCGTCAGGCCGCCGTGGAATGTCTGGTTTACCTTCGGAATGAAGCCTACATTGCTCATAACATATCCGCCGTTGACGCCTATGCTAAGGTCGTTGCGGTATTTGCCCACCTGAGCCGACGCCTGTATCGAGGCAAACAACAATATCGTCAAGTATAGCTTGCGCATACGCTGCTGTAAGATGTCAGAATTTTATGATTGATATGGACTTGTCGCGGTTGTAATGGACAAACATAAGGCAATCGTTGCGGTAACCTCCGCCGCGCGTCTTGGTGAAGTGCAACGGTGTCTGTAGTGCGTCCTTGTTCTCCACCGAACCGTCAAAATCCTTGCCCTGCCTCAACATTCCACCTATGAAGAACATGCCGTGGTCGTACCCCGTCATGGCGAAACGTGGCAGGTAGTCCATCATTCCGCTCTTGAATTCGGACATATACCTGCGCTCGAAGGCGGCAACCCTGGCCGAATAGGCGTTGTAGTAGAAGTTTGCAGGTATGTAAGTATCGTATCGGCAGAAGCGGTCAAGATAATGGCTGGCGTACATCAGCCACTCGGTATAGCCGAAGAGCGACACTTTCAGTTCGGGATGCGTGCCTGTAAGTGCGTCGAGCATGTCGAGCACGGTGCCGAGTTCAGGCGAACGCGCAGTGTTGAGCACGACGATGTTGGGCTTGACAACGCTGAAAGCCTTGGCGAAGGCGCCGCTGCCCGAGCTGATATTGGTCACGCTGCAAGACACGCCCTTGCGGCCGAGCTTCTTGCGCAGGTCGAAAGTGAACACCCCCTTGCCGCTCGTCTTGTCGTTGCAGTCTACTACTACTACGTTGTAATCCTTGAAGCGGTAGGCAAAATGGTCGGCCGCCATGCCGTAAAACGTCTCGGGCGACTGGTATACCTGGAAGATGTTTGGGTTCGAGTCAACGGCGTCACCGGTAATGGAGAACGGTATGACGAGCTTTATGCCGTTGTCTTTCGAGAAAAACGAGAGCGGCCCTACCTGCTTAGAATAAAGCGGCCCGAATATGATGTCACACTTTGCCACGCCATCCTTAACCAGCGTGCGGTATATGTCGGCGTCGGCAGGCACGTTCCACGCGCTCACCGATATCGAGCGTCCGTTCATCTTCAGGTCCTCACAGGCCATGAGCAGGCCGCGGTAATACTCGACCATCCTGCGGCCGTCGCCGTCAACATTGTGCAGTGGCAGCAACACACCGACCTTCAGGGCGTTGGGCGGAACGGCAACGGCAGACGCTGCGGCCTTGCCTTGTACGGAGGCAGTAGCGGTGCCTGCGTCTGGATACGGGATGAAAATATAGTCGCCCTTCTTAAGACTGTAGCCCGGCACGCCCATTTCAGGGTTGGCCTTTACAAGCTCGTCAACCGTTATTCCGTATTCACGCGCTATGCCGTACAAGGTCTCCTTGGCCTCCACCTTGTGCATCTCGCGCCATTTCTTTTCCTGGGCCGAGGCACCGGCGCATACAAAAAACAGCGCGCACAGCAGCAATATATATCTTGACAAATGATTCATGTCCTTTAAATGTTTCGACTTACCGACTGCAAAGATAGTGTAAAATTTCGGTTAAGCGAAATGAATGCAAAATTGTTTTTGCTTTTATTGGCGTGAGAAATCAATCATGGCACGGCAGCAGGCTGAATGAAATATGGCATGACGCGCATCAGCTTTCACGAGGAATGGAGTCCCACTGCATTCCACTTTTCCACCGTTCGGCCCCATCGACCTTACAAAATGTCAAACGGAAAATGTACGCCTGTCCGGTTGAAATAGAGCCGCGGTACGCGCAAAACACCCCTTTTTAATGCCTGCCGGTATGCCGTCACGCTCCATTATACCGCAAACCGAGACGCAAAAGACCGTCTTTTGCAATGCGAAACACGGTCTACGGCAACGGCCGAAGCCGCATTCAAGCGGCCAACCAAGCACCTTTTGCCGTCAGTTCCAGCCTTTTTCACCGCAAAAAGAGCTCCCACCATTGCACACAAAAGCGCGCACACACGTAACACGTTGTGCACCAACAACTTGACATTGCACACATTTCCGCGCCGTATTTCCGTCAAAAGTACAATTCTTACAGGACAACGGCCTTCTACAGCGCCAACGAAAATCAACATGTAAGCAAAACATCAGAATGTAATTACAAACGTCATCGCCTCACCGCGCATACTTGCGCCACCAGCCGAGAACAATGACAAGCGTGCACAAAGCCACATAGCATGGACATGCAGGCCATGACATAATTTATAATTATGACAAAAAAGAATTGTCAAGTCAACTTAAATGCTTAATTTTGCAAAAATATTCATATTTGCAAATGAGGACAACTTTGATTCTTGCACTTGCCGCCGCGCTGCAACTGGGCGGCGGAAAAGCTACGGCGCAACAATACGACGAACTGCCGACAATCAATCCGACCGCAACTTACACCACAGAAAACGGCGAAGAAGAAAACGAGGACTACTCCGGCAACGCTCCTCTGCCAGGACGCTTCGAGGCGAACCCTGAAAACGTGGGCGGCTATACGGCCAGCTACGAATGGCGCTTCACACTGCAAGGAGAAGCCGAGCCATACCTGATACGCTACGAGCAGGACACCGACTACACGTTCAACGAAGCCGGCACACACCTGATAGAGCTTTACGCCACATTCATCAACGGTACCGACACCGTAGCCTACACGCAGGAATACTGGGCCGACCGCGGGCCGCTGCGCGTCACCGTGAGCGAAAGCCGCCTCGAAATGCCCAACGCCTTCTCGCCAAACGGGGACGGCATCAACGACGTGTACAAAGCGAAGAGCGACTATCAGTCAATCGTTGAGTTCCACGCCACAATCTTCAACCGCTGGGGCAAAAAGCTGTATGAATGGGACGACCCGGCCGGAGGATGGGACGGCACCGTGGGCGGAAAGGACGTGGCACAGGGCGTTTACTTCGTACTGGTGAAAGCCAAAGGCGCCGACGGCAAGGAATACAACATAAAGCGCGATGTCAACCTGCTGCGCGGATACACGGAAAGCACCGGCGGCGTGGCTGAATAACGTATTAAGTGAAAGGTGAAGCATGAAGATTTTAATTGCAAAAGCATCGGGACACATCACTTTTCACTTTTCATTTTCCATATAATTAATTAAAGATATGTCTGAAAACAAGATAAACGTATGGGGTGCGCGCGTGCACAACCTCAAGAACATAGACATCGAAATACCGCGCGGCAGCCTCACCGTGATAACCGGGCTTAGCGGTTCGGGCAAGTCGTCGCTGGCCTTCGACACCATATACGCCGAGGGACAACGACGCTATATAGAAACATTTTCGGCCTACGCGCGCAACTTCCTCGGCGGCATGGAGCGTCCTGACGTTGACAAAATTACGGGACTTAGCCCCGTAATCAGCATCGAACAAAAGACTACAAACAAGAATCCGCGCTCCACCGTGGGCACAACCACCGAGATATACGACTACCTCCGCCTGCTCTACGCTCGCGCCGGAATAGCCTACAGCTACGCCACGGGCGAGGAAATGGTGAAGTACACCGAGGAAGACGTGCTGCGCATGATACACGAACGGTACAGCGGCCGCCCTATATTCATACTCGCTCCGCTGGTGCGCAACCGCAAGGGTCACTACCGCGAACTGTTCGAGAGCATGCGGCGCAAGGGCTATCTGTACATCCGCGTTGACGGGGAGCTGAAGGAAATAACGCGGGGAATGAAGGTGGACCGTTACAAAAACCACAATATAGAAGTGGTAATAGACAAGCTGCGCGTGCAGGACAAGGACGACGAACGGCTGAAAAAGAGCGTGGCCACGGCCATGAAGCAGGGCGACGGACTGCTGATGATAATGGAGAAAGACTCCGGCGAGGCAAAATATTACAGCAAAAGGCTGATGTGTCCCACAACGGGCATGTCGTACGGCGACCCTGCACCCAACAAGTTCTCGTTCAACTCGCCCGAAGGCGCGTGCCCGATGTGCAAGGGCTTGGGCTACGTCAACCAGATAGACCTTGACAAAGTAATGCCCGACACGTCACTGTCCATACGCAAAGGAGCTGTAGCTCCCCTTGGGAAATACAAGAACCAAATGATATTCTGGCAAATCGAAGCCTTACTCGAGAAATACGAATGCACACTCGACACGCCCGTAAGCGACATCCCGGAAGAGGCGATGAACGAAATAATGTACGGCTCGATGGAGAATGTGCGAATAAGAAAAGAACTGGTACACACGTCGAGCGACTATTTCGTTGAATTCGACGGCGTTGTGAAATACCTGCAAAGCGTCATAGAGAACGACGACAGCGCAAGCGGACAGAAATGGGCGGACCAGTTCCAAAGTGTGTGCCGATGCCCTGAATGCAACGGCCAACGCCTCAACCGCGAATCGCTGTCATACCGCATTTGGAACAAGAACATATCGGAGGTTGCCTCGATGGACATTGCCGAACTGAAATCATGGCTGACCGAAGCGCAGGCACATCTAACGGAGAGGCAACGCCGCATTGCCGACGAAATAATAAAAGAGATTGTGACACGCATCAATTTCATGCTTGAAGTCGGCCTCGACTACCTCTCGCTAAACCGCCAGTCGGCAACGCTTTCGGGCGGCGAAAGCCAGCGAATACGCCTCGCCACGCAAATAGGGTCGCAGCTTGTCAACGTGCTCTACATACTCGACGAGCCGAGCATCGGCCTGCACCAACGCGACAACGACAGGCTCATAAAATCGTTGAAAGAACTGCGAGACCTGGGCAATACCGTCATCGTAGTAGAACATGACAAGGACATGATGCTCAACGCCGACTACATCGTAGACATAGGCCCCAAGGCCGGACGGCGCGGCGGCGAAGTGGTGTTCCAAGGCACACCGCAGGAAATGCTCAAGACGCACACCGTAACGGCTCAATACCTCAACGGCGAGATGAAGATAGAAGTGCCGTCCAAACGACGCGAGGGCAACGGTAAGAGCATTGTGCTGCACGGAGCACGGGGCAACAACCTGAAAAATGTAGACGTGGAGTTCCCTCTCGGCAAACTCATCGTGGTGACGGGTGTCAGCGGTTCGGGCAAATCCACCTTGATAAACGAGACCCTCCAGCCCATATTAAGCCGCCACTTCTACCGCTCTTTGAAAGAACCCATGCCGTATGACTCAATCGAAGGTCTGGAATACATTGACAAGGTGGTAAATGTTGACCAAAGTCCGCTCGGGCGTACGCCGCGCTCCAATCCTGCGACTTACACCGGAGTGTTCAGCGACATACGCTCGCTGTTCGTCAACCTGCCCGAAGCTAAAATCCGAGGTTATAAACCTGGACGCTTCTCGTTCAACGTAAAGGGCGGACGTTGTGAAACCTGCGGCGGCAACGGATACAAGACAATAGAAATGCGTTTCCTGCCTGACATTATGGTGCCTTGCGAAGCGTGCCACGGCAAGCGATACAACCGTGAGACACTGGAAGTGCGTTATAAAGGAAAAAGCATAGCCGACGTGCTCGACATGACAATCAACCAGGCTGTTGAATTCTTTGAGAATGTGCCCGACATTCTGCGCAAAATCAAGACAATACAGGATGTCGGACTGGGCTACATCAAGCTGGGACAACCCTCGACCACTCTTAGCGGCGGCGAAAGCCAGCGCGTAAAACTGGCGACCGAACTAAGCAAACGCGACACGGGTAAGACCATGTACATACTCGACGAGCCTACAACAGGCCTGCACTTCGAGGACATACGCATACTGATGAACGTATTGCAGAAGCTTGTTGACCGCGGCAACACGGTAATAATAATCGAACACAACCTTGACGTAATCAAACTTGCCGACCACATAATCGATATGGGACCTGAAGGTGGACGCGGAGGAGGGCTCGTCCTGTCTACCGGAACACCTGAAGAGGTTGCCATGAGCGACAAGGGCTTCACCCCGATGTTTCTTAAAAAGGAACTGGAAGCATGAGAGAACCATAACTATTAGCATACAAAAATCCGCCACAAGTTTGCCTTGTGGCGGATTTTTATATGTCAGTCAAAGCCCTGAAGCTTATCTCTTCATTATCTTCATAGAATGTTTCTGCCCATCCTGATTGTAAACCAGTACGTAAACTCCGGCAGGAATGTCCGTGAGGCTAAGGCTTCCTGCAAGTTCGCCACAGCTCCTTACAAGCGCACCGGAAATTGAATAAATGCAGACACCACTTACAGGCTGTGCAGCATATATGGCATTTCCGTCGAATGTAACAGAATTGTCCGCCTCAACAGAGCCAATACCTGTAGCGTCATAAGCCTTCAATGTAAGCTTACTCCAGTTTTCATTTGCGGCGAAGAGATCGTAAACGCTCTTGTCTACTGTCAACGTGATGGCCTTGAGGTCTGATATTCCCTCGAACATATCGATGTAGAATATAGGCGCTTCAGTTCCGGCATAGCGTGTCCAGTCGATGTCTGCCAATGCCGTGCAGCTGCCGAATGTAGCCGAGGCAAAAGCAATTTCAGCAGGAAGAACCACTTTCGCAAGAGCCGTACAGCCCTCGAACGAACTTTGCATGCTGCTTACACCTGTAAGGCCGGTAGCGGAAGATATGTTGATTTCCGTCAATGAGGTACATCCCAAGAAGGTGCTGTTCAGGTTTGTCAATCCAGTACAATATTGCAGGTCGATTGTTTTCAGTTTTTCACAATTCATGAAAGCGTTTTGCAGACTTCTGAAGTTGGCAGCCTCGCTTGCCTCCGGCATAACAATCGTTTCCAAAGCCTTGCAGTTCACAAATACACCGTTCTTTGACAAAGAGCCTTGAACATACAGGTCTGTTCCGCTTTCAATAAGAGCCTCGCTCATGTCTACAGACACCAATGTGCTGTTTGTTGCACCAAAACCGGTTGTACCGATGGCAACGGCTAGGTCGGCAAACTCATCCGTTCCCCACGTGCCTGTCAGCTTTATCTCCTTGGCATCACGAAGAGACGACGGTATGTCTGAAGCGTCAACCACCACCAAATCTTCATTATCATCGCCACCAGGAGTTGCACCACCAGGACAAGGTATTTCTATAGGCTTCTTCTGATAGCTTGTCTGTAACTGCTCATACTCGGTACCGTCACCAAGCTGTCCGCCCTTGTTGCGTCCCCATCCGTATAATTTACCGTCTGTTGTAAGCACAAGTGAATAGCTTTGTCCCGACGCAAGGATAGAATAAGTCAATCCTTCAGGCAAAAGAGGCTTTACCGGTACAGCGGAGAAAGGCATTTCGTCAGAAGACGAGGTTGCCGTCAAGAGTTTTCCGTTGCCATCTCCAAGTCCACCATCGACATTGCTACCCAAAGCATAAATCTCTGTAATCTTACCGTCTTTACCAACAGCGAAAGTCGTTGTTGACTCGCAACCGGATATTGCAATAACCCCATCAGGTACGCTTGTAACCCTTGTAAATTCACTGTAAATGGATACAAGCTGGTCTTCAGCCTGGTTGAAACCGAGCAAATTGTTCTGATTGTCTCCCGTAGCCCACAACGAGCCGTCAGCCTTTATGGCATAAGTGCGGTTGTCTATCGCCTTTACATAAACCCAATCGTTGTCAGTTCCGATTTGTACTGGTGCCTGTTTGCTTTGCAAATCGCCTGTTCCGAGCTGGCCGCCGTAATTCTTTCCCCAGCCCCACATTGTTCCGTCATTTTTCAATGCAACGGTATGGTCGGAACCCATCGTAATCATTTTCCAATCATTATCAGTGCCAATCTGTTCAGGCAATGTACGGGAAGAAACACCTTCAAGCCCAAGCTGATTGCTGGAATTGGAGCCCCAGCCCCATATCGTGCCGTCAGTCTTAAGACCAATCGCGCTATAACCCCAGAAGCGGCTTACTGAAATATCCGCCCAATCATTATCCTCGCCTACCCGTACAAGTTCCTTGTGGTCTACACCGTCACCAGTTCCCTGTACACCGCTTTCCGAAGTTCCTGCCGCCCAAAGCGAACCGTCTTCCTTGATAAAAAAGGCATACGCCTTGCCACCGACTACCTTCTTCCAGTCCGTATCCTGGCCTACCATCTGCCATTCTGCAGTACGCTCTGATACAGAAGGTACTCCCATCTGTCCCTTCTCATTCCAGCCGCAGCTCCAAAGTGTACCGTCATCACGTATTGCATAACTCGTCGCGTCACCAGTCTCCACATATTTCCACACATGGTCCTGTGCGTTTGACGCCATGGGGAGAGCAAACAACCCTACCGCCAACAATGTCTGTGTAAGTTTTCTCATAATAATGATTTTTTAGTTAATGAATATTATGCAAAAAATATTTCCTTTACCTACATTTATGTAATTATCACCTGCCAACATGTACCTTGCATACATCCGAACCACCGCCATTAAGAGTAACTTTCACCAAATACACTCCACCACACGGCACCGTAGCACTTGCTTGTCCACCGTGCATACCGGCTTCGGACACAACCGCACCGCACAAATCAAACACCGTAATGCAAGAACCTTCGGCGTTCTCTACAGTCAATGTACGTCCCTGAACGGAAACACATGTCTTACTTTCACCTTGAGCCTGCGTTGAAGATATGCCGGTAGCATCACCGTCTTCGTTGTCAACTATCGGACAAATCATGAACGACGCTCCAAGCGGCGTTCCGAAATAATTTATCGGCAACGTATAACCCATACCGCTATAATTCACAAACGAATTGTGGGCCAACAGGTTTGTAGCCTGCTCCTGAGGTATATCCTGTCCGTCCACTTCGGTCAGCATCCTTATGTCAGCCTTCGACGGGTCTTCACCGAAACCGGTGACCGTGACAAAGAACAACGGTTTGTCAAAAATCTGCAAAGGTTCCTCAAAACGGAACTCCCCAATAGCAGCATTCTTTACAGGACATTCATCGGATGTAGTTTCACGTATTTCACTCACAGGCAAGAAATCCGCCTCAAGAGGAAGGGCGTCAAGTTGCAAATTGCCTTCACCATCTTCAGAAGGATACCACACTTGCAACAAAAGTTGCTGGCCATCTTCATACTTCTCCGGCTTTGACACGAAATATACGTTCACACCCGTAATGTGCGCATTGCCATGAGCCGTCATGAAAAGGTTTCCATAACCTGACATACCACTACTGTTGGTGCCCCCTATATAGCCTGCACCTCCATTTAGAGGAAAGTGTCCCAACCTATAAGTTCCACCGTTGGCCTTAGTTCCCCATTTGCGGCAATTGGCCGTGCTTATCTCCGCTTTCCCACTGACCAGTATCTCGCCTTCAGCCTGGTATGAAACAGTGCTTCCATCTGCATTCGTGCATTCAAGCGTAGGGAACGGATAACGCCCCAAGGCTTTGTATGTAACAGCCACGTCGGCCGTAGTGGCGGTTTCCTCATTCGTCCCTGGAAGAATCCAGTTATAACCATAAGCATTACCTTGAGCCACGTTGGCGGAATACTTTACGTCCTTGCCCAATGGCGCCCATAAGAAGCAATCTCCGTTCGCGATTCTGTTAGGTGAAAGATAGTTGCATACAGGTTTTTCCTCTGACGAATGAATGCCAAGGCAACTCAAGCCTTCGGGATAATCATACGTCGGCTCTACCGAAGCCATGGTAGACAAGCCCACAAGCCCTTCTACCGGGACAGACACCACCGGTGCGTCAGCTTTTGGCCGTGATTGCCCCAAAACGCTGCCCGTCTGTGCATATGAAGGCACAAACAGGAACAAACCTGATAACAATAAAAAGTCTCTGTTTTTCATAATTTTAAACGGTCTGATAAGTGACAAAATGTTCTTTAATAAATTTGCAATGACGGTTATCAAATCACTGACAGCATAAATTTTATCCGCCCCACAAGTTTGTGTTTTGACTAAAAACATTAAAATATATGATTATCTTACGGGTTTAGTTAAAAAAGATGTTTTATATACTTTTTCATTATTAAATATTCCTCACATTCAAGAAATATCTTTACCTTCGCATTAAATACTATTTTGTCACTTATCAGACCGTTTTGTAACACTTGCAAATAACTCAAAACGACTCTAAATGCCTTATAACACTATCAAACATTTCGTGTGACATCAAGCGATATACGGTCTTTCTGCTTATGGAATACCGCATACAGCAAGCCGAAAGGCCGTCTTCCACAATGCAGAAGACAGCCTTTCGACTTGCGTGACAATAGCCCATGCCCATTGTCATGCACATAAGGATTTTAAATATAAATAAAGATTACAATGCCTCGGTGTCAAACCTTTCGTCAAAATAACAAAGGGCCGCGCCTATGGCCGTGCAGAATTCCGAGTATTCAGGTATGATAAGCTTTACACCATACAACTTTTCTATCGGCGGAAAGACCATACGGCATTGTGGAAGCAACGTCAAGTTGCCAATCATGACATACTCCCGTATGCTGCTGCCGATTGACGCGAGCACGGCCGACTGGCCTACGGACTGTAGCACAGCCCATATAAGCCCTATCGCAATATCCTCACGCGACGCATCACTCTTGGCATTGCCGAACAATGAAGCCACCGCAGTCATCGGCAAACCGGGCAGAGGTCTTGCGCTGATGTCGCCTATACGTAGGTTTATATTGGACACATTGCCCTGTATCGCCATTTCCGAGACGGTGCGTATGTCGTCTGTCTTCAGCAACAGGCGCGACAATCCCTGAAGCGTTCCACCACCGATGCCTATGCCGCCGATGTGCTCTATCCTGTCTCCGTCACAACGTATAAGCGACGTACCCGTACCCATGCTTACCACGATTATATGGTCTTTTCCCGAAACATGAAGCGCGCCGAGACCGTCGGCCACAAACTCCCCGGCCTTGTCGGTAGGCAAACCGTAAACAGGCTTGTTTATATAAGCAGAGCCTACGCCGGTAAGCATGACATGCTCTACGTCTGAAAGTTGTATCTTATTGTCGTACAGATATTTGCCGAACGCCCCGTAGAGCGACGTTATCGGGTCTGTAGCTGTTATGCGCATGGGCGAGACAACATTGCCGTTGGATATTCCAACAATTTTTGTCGTGCTTATGCCGACGTCTATTCCAATGACTATTCCCATATGGACTTTGAATGTTTTTATCCTTAAATCCGTGCAAAGATAGGTATTATTATCGAGAAATTCAAACGCCTCCACGATTTTAAGAAGAAACAAACAAAAAGGCCACAAGTTCATTGTCTATGAACTCATGGCCTTATTGCGATGATACAATCATGTATCCCTTAGTTCTTCACCTTCTCTACGATAGCCTTGAATGCTTCGGGATTGTTTACTGCGAGGTCTGCGAGAACCTTGCGGTTAATCTCGATGCCGGCCTTGTGGAGAGCGCCCATAAGCGTAGAATAGCTCATGTTCTCAAGACGTGCGGCAGCATTGATACGCTGAATCCACAACGAACGGAACGCGCGCTTCTTGTTGCGACGGTCGCGGTAAGCATATGTCAAACCTTTCTCCCAAGTGTTCTTGGCTACTGTCCAAACATTCTTCCTTGCTCCGAAATATCCACGGGTAAGTTTAAGAATTCTCTTCCTCCTTGCTCTTGAAGCAACGTGATTTACTGATCTTGGCATAATTTTTTCCCTTTAATTAATTAGACATAGATTAACGGAGACGGAGCAAGTCTCTCACCTGCTTCATGTTGTCATGGTCTACCAGTGTAGAACCAAGCAAGTTACGCTTCTGCTTCTTTGTTTTCTTAGTCAGGATGTGACTGTGGTAAGCGTGATGTCTCTTAATCTTACCTGTGCCGGTGAAGCTAAATCTCTTCTTCGCACCGGAATTTGTCTTTTGCTTTGGCATTTTTTTAAGTTTTAATTATTGTTATTTACATCTGTGGCAACGTATATACCAGGACGTTACGCACATTATCATTCTTTTGCCTTATTCGGCGTCGTTGCCCTCATTTAGTTTTTTCAGGGCGTCGGCACCGTTCTTCGCGTTGGCGAACAAGCCTCCGCTTGCAGGAACATCCTCATCGGACATATTTGCAGCTTGTCCCGACTGCGCCTTCGCTTCAGCCTCGCGGCGTTCCCTGTCCATCTTCTGCTGGCTTTTCTTTGCAACGCCTGCTTTCTTAGGACTAAGGTACAAAAACATCTTTTTCCCTTCCAAGGCAGGCATCTGCTCTACCTTCCCATATTCTTCAAGGTCGTTAGCGAAGCGCAGCAACAGCACCTCACCCTGCTCCTTGAAAAGTATCGAGCGGCCGCGGAAGAATACGAACGCGCGCACCTTGTTGCCTTCCTCAAGGAATTCCTTGGCATGCTTTAGCTTGAAGTTGTAGTCGTGGTCGTCAGTCTGCGGCCCGAACCTTATTTCCTTAACCTCCTGCTTCACCTGCTTAGCCTTCATCTCCTTGGCGCGTTTCTTCTGCTGGTACAGGAACTTGCTATAGTCGATGAGACGGCAAACCGGCGGTTGCGCGTTAGGCGAAATCTCCACGAGGTCTACGCCTTGGCTGCGTGCCATGTCCAATGCTTGGCGTGTTGGTACTACTGTCGAACCGTTATCGCTCACGATGCGGACTTCCTTTACGCGAATCTGCTCATTCACGCGGTAATAATTCTTTTTGTCGTTCTTCATCAACTGTTTTTACGGATGTTTTATGAAAATCGGTTGCAAAGTTACTACAAATCAGCAAATTAACAAAGCTTTTCTTACTTTTTTTTATTCTTTATCAATATATGCTTCTCTTATACAACTTCCAACATTTCAATCATGAGCAAATGCGGACCGGACCACTTTATTGCATCTTGCAATTCACTTTTCAACATATTGCAATCTGTGGCCTTTCACCGTACAAAAAACGGCCTTTCGCGATGCGAAAAGCCGTCAAATACAAGCCAAAAGACCGTCTTTTACACGGCCTTAGCGTACTGACACTTTTACCGACATGCCGTTTACACAGACGACATACACGCCTGAAGGCAAATCTGTCTCAAATGTATCACCTGCATTCTCGACCGAGCACAGCCTTTGTCCACCGGCTGAATAAATTGCCACATTGCCGCCGCTGGCCATATTTTCCACACACAGCCTGCCGCCATAAACCGACACCCTTGGAGCCGCGCCGGTAAGTACAGACTGTACTGACGTGGGTGTAACCTGCATAAAATCTTTCCATTGCTCGGCATCCTTGTAGGCTTCAACGCTACCGGCGGGAACCAAAAGCTCGCAAGTCTCCACACTCGAGTTATAAAACACATAACTTCCAAGTTCCGGAGGCACAACGGCATTGACCTCCATACGTTCCAGATTAGGCAAGCCAGAAAAGCATTCCTTGCCTATATATGTAATCTTGCCGCCCAACGACACCTTATTTATATTAGTACAGTCCTGGAACACCCAGTCGTCCATATATTCCAGACTCTCCGGAAGTGAGACTTCTTCCAGCGACGTACAGCCATAAAACGCGCTCCACTCAATTGTCTTCAGATTACCGCCCCACGACACATCGTTCAAAGAAGCACACTCGAAAAAGGCGTAATTGCCTATCGTCTCGACATTTTCGCCAATCACCAACTTGCCCAGCGAGGTGCAACCGTAAAACATCTTCACGCCTATTTCCCTGTATGTGTCGGGTATCACCACTTCCGTCAAGGCCGTACAACCTGAAAAAGCGCTTGCCTTGAAAGACACGTCATGCTGTGGCAACACCAATGACGAAAGCCGCTTACAGTCAAGAAAAGCATTTACACCGACAGACGCCAGCGCCGCAGACGTTGACAAGTCAACACTTTTCAAGCCGCTCTCACTGAAAGCTCCCGTACCGATGGCCTGCAACGCGGCATTAAACTGTACACTCTCCAACGACGAACATCCAGCAAACGAGTTTGTACCAGTTTCCAACAAACTGCCAGGCAACGTTAACGCTTTCAAAGACAGGCATTGGTAAAATGTCTCTTCGCCTATTTTGGTCACACCATCACCCATACTTACATCGCCAAGACTGGAACATCCGTTGAAAAGACCGTCAGACAACACTGTCACACCTGCCGGTATCCGTATTTCCGACAACGACGCGCAATTGTAAAACGCGGAATTACCTATCTCCGTAACAGTTTCAGGTAACACAACGCCATCAAGCATGGTGCACCCCGAAAAGCAGGCCGCTCCTATCGCCTTGACATCGCCTGAGAACGTCACGGCACGCAATTCGTCACAGTCAAAGAACGCGCCGTTACCAAGCTTCTCAACTTCAGCACCCAAAACAATGGAAGTCACCCCCTTGCCTTCAAAGGCGTAATTACCTATTTCCATGACTTTTGCCAGATTTTCATCCGCATTCATGTCGATTTCTGTTTCCTGGCCTTTCCACAATTCCAGGGTAAAGCCGTCATCTGAAAGCGTGTAAGAATCCGCTGGATATACGACATCCGCATACGAATAAGAAACAAAAGTGGGAACTACCATGACCAACACGCCCATAAAAACATACTTTCCTAACACTTGTAACGCCATACGGTAAACATTTTCCATAACAAAACGGTTTAAGTTAAACATAAAAAAAACAGCTACCGCGCCAAAGATACGACATTTTCCAATATCATCAAGCTAAATCGCCGGAAAACATCTACAAAATACAAAAAGCCCCAACGGCAACAACCGTTGGGGCTTAATTGCATTAAAATATCTATCAGCAAATGGCCTTCAGCTGCTCTGCAACCTCGTCATTGACCTTCTTTGCAAAGTCTTCCTTGCTCATAGAACCTTGGTCACCTTGGCCTTGCTTCCTCACGGCAACAGAGCCGTCGGCCTGCTCCTTCTCGCCTACCACAACCATGTAAGGTATGCGCTTCATCTCGTTATCGCGGATTTTGCGGCCTATTTTCTCGTTGCGGTCGTCTATAATTGCACGCACGCCTACCGTGTCGAAATACTTTGCCAGCTGGTGGGCATAGTCGTTGTACTTCTCGCTGATGGGCAGTATGGCTACCTGGTCGGGCGTAAGCCACAGGGGGAAGTGGCCAGACGTATGCTCGATGAGCACGGCCGTAAAGCGCTCGAGCGAGCCGAACGGCGCGCGGTGTATCATCACGGGCGTCTTCTTCGTGTTGTCCTCGGCGGTGTATTCCAGCTTGAAACGCTCCGGCAGGTTGTAGTCTACCTGGATTGTGCCCAGCTGCCAGCGGCGGCCGATGGCGTCCTTAACCATGAAGTCGAGCTTCGGGCCGTAGAAAGCAGCCTCGCCGTACTCGATTTTTGCGTTCAGTCCCTTCTCCTTGCATGCGTCGATGATGGCCTGCTCCGACTCCGCCCAAACCTCGTCAGAGCCGATGTACTTCTCGCGGTCGTTGGGGTCACGTAGTGAAATCTGCGCCTCGAAGTCGGTGAAGTTGAAGATTGAGAACACCGTATGTATGATGTCCATAACGTTAAGGAACTCTGCCTTCACCTGGTCGGGACGGCAGAAGATGTGGGCGTCGTCCTGCGTGAACGAACGTACACGCGTAAGTCCGTGCAGCTCGCCGCTCTTCTCGTAACGGTACACCGTACCGAACTCGGCTATGCGCAGCGGCAGGTCGCGGTACGAGCGCGGCTTCCATGCAAACACCTCGCAGTGGTGGGGGCAGTTCATCGGCTTCAACATGTACTCCTCGTCCTCCTCGGGCGTGTGGATTGGCTGGAACGAGTCCTTGCCGTAATGTGCATAGTGGCCTGAAGTTACGTAGAGGTTCTTGCTGCCTATGTGCGGAGTGATTACCTCCTTGTATCCGTAACGCTTCTGTATGCGGCGGAGCATGTCCTGCAAGCGCAGGCGGAGCTCCGTGCCGGCCGGCAACCAGATGGGCAAGCCCTTGCCTACTCGCTCGGAGAACATGAACAGTTCCATCTCCTTGCCTATTTTGCGGTGGTCGCGCTTCTTGGCTTCCTCAAGCATTACAAGATACTCGTCGAGCATCTTCTTCTTGGGGAACGTGATGCCGTAGATGCGCGTCATCTGCTCGCGCTTTGCGTCGCCGCGCCAGAATGCGCCTGCAACGCTGGTGATTTTGATGGCCTTTATCGCGCCGGTGCTCATGATGTGAGGGCCTTTGCAAAGGTCGGTGAAGCGGCCCTGGGTGTACGTCGTGATTTCGCCGTCGGCCAAATCCTGCTCTATGTGCTCGCACTTGTACTCCTGACCGTCGGCCTTGAACTCGGCCAAAGCGTCGGCCTTGGATATTTCCTTGCGCACCACTGGCTCGTCCTTCGAGGCGAGTTCCTTCATCTTCTGCTCTATTTTGGGGAAGTCGCTCTCCTTGATAACGTCGCCGTCCTTAGGCATCACGTCATAGAAAAAGCCGTTCTCCACGGCCGGGCCGAAGCCGAACTGTATGCCGGGGTAAAGCTCTTGCAGAGCCTCGGCCAGCAGGTGGGCCGACGTATGCCAGAAGGCGTGCTTGCCCTCCTCGTCTTCCCACTTGTAAAGTTCTATCTTTGCGTCCTCGTTGATGGGGCGGTTAAGCTCAACCGTCTCGCCGTTAACGCCGCAGGCCAGCACGTTGCGCGCCAGCGCAGGCGATATGCTCTCGGCAATCTGAAGTCCCGTCACGCCCTGTTCGTACTCGCGGACGGAGCCGTCGGGAAATGTAATTTTAATCATAACATCCTTGTTTTTAATCTTTTGGATGCAAAATTACAGTTTTCTTTTGAATTAGAGAACATCGGACATGATTTTTATCGTTATTTATATCGGGTCAGAATACCGCCTGCATTGCAAGCCCCGTCCACCTTAATATTATATATACGTATTGCAGAGAGACAACCTTTCGCCTTACAAAAGGCCGTCTTTCGCACGCTAAAAGGCCGTCTTTTGCAACCCGAAAAACGGCATATTGCAAACCCGCTGACTGCCAAGCCTTTAGCGGCCATGCACTACATATAAGCGCATAAAGGACTGGCATAACGCCATTTTTCACGGAAACGCTTGCCCGTTTCGGCGAAATGATGTAATTTTGCACGCAGATTACAAATCAAAGAATATTAAAAGATGACTCACAATTTATTGAAAGGCAAGCGCGGCATCATCTTCGGCGCGCTCAATGAAGACTCAATCGCATGGAAGGTGGCCGTGAAGGCTGTAGAGGAAGGCGCAAGCATAACTCTCAGCAACACTGAAATGGCACTGCGCATGGGCACACTCAACGAACTTAGCGAGAAGCTCAACGCCCCTGTCATCGCCGCTGACGCCACAAGCGTGGAAGACCTCGAGAAGGTGTTTTCAGAGTCTGTACGCCTGCTGGGTGGCAAAATCGACTTCGTGCTCCACTCTATCGGCATGAGCCCCAACGTGCGCAAGCACCGCACTTATGACAACCTCGACTACAATTACCTGCAAAAGACGCTCGACATATCTGCCATTTCGTTCCACAAGATGCTGCAAGTGGCAAAGAAGCAGGACGCCATCGCCGAATACGGCTCTGTCGTAGCACTTACCTATGTTGCCGCACAGCGCACATTCTTCGGCTACAACGACATGGCCGACGCAAAGAGCATGCTTGAAAGTATAGCGCGCAGCTTCGGCTATATTTACGGCCGCGAGAAGAACGTGCGCATCAACACCATATCACAATCGCCAACGCCTACAACCGCAGGTAAGGGCATCAAGGACATGGACAATCTGATGGACTTCGCCAACAAGATGTCTCCATTGGGCAACGCCAGTGCGGACGACTGTGCCGACTACTGCGTGATGATGTTCTCCGACTTTACGCGTAAAGTGACGATGCAGACGCTTTACCACGACGGCGGATTCTCCTCAATGGGTATGAGCCTGCGAGCCATGAACCAATATGCAAAGGACCTCACTCCGTATGAGGACGAGAACGGAAAGATTATCTACGGATAAAACGATATTCTAATTAAGAATTAAGAGTTAAGAATCAAGAAATATGCCTTGCAAAACAAGCAACAAAGGTATTTTTCTTAATTCTTAACTCTTAATTTTTTATTTATTTCCACGCTTGCATAAGCGCAGGCATGCTGGGGAAGATGATGTCAGCCCCTTCATCTGCCAAAGCCTTGTCAGGCAGAGGCCCTGTATTCACAGCTATAGTAAAGATGCCTGCGGCAACGGCTGCACGCACTCCGAGCGGCGCATTCTCCACAACTATTCCTTCATTGGGCCTTATCCCGGCCTTGGCAAGCCCCATTAGATACGGCTCGGGGTCGGGCTTGCCGTGCTTTACGTCGAAACTTGTCACCACAAGGTCACGGCTTACAAGTCCGGGGAACTCCTCTTCAAGCCTGTCGAGCAGGCTTTTCTGTCCGCTTCCTGTCACCACTACGATTTTCAGTCCGCCGGCCTTTATTTTCCTCATCAGCTCTTCCACACTTTCCATTTTCTGCGCCTTGGGGCACGAATGGAACGCCTCTGACTTCACCTCGTACATCTTCGCCGCCTCTTCGTCGCTTATTTCCCTGCCCTGCTGGCGGCTTACAAGCAGTTTGATAGTCTCCACTCCGCGCATGCCTTCATACGTATAGGCATCCTCCGGAGCCATGTCTATGCCGAACCTGGCCATCGACTCGTGCCAGCTGCGTGCGTGGAAGGGCATGCTGTCATACAGTACGCCGTCCATGTCAAAAAGCACGGCTTTGGGCGTAAACGCCTCAAAGCCGTGCTTTTCAAGATATTTCCTTATTTCAGTGTCAAACATTTATTTTTCGGTTAGGCGGTTTTGGGGTTTGCGGTTGTAAGGTTTTAAAGTCTGACGGTCATGAAATTTATGGTTATAATAAAACCAGGCCATCTTAAACCGTAGGACCGTATAACCTTAAAACCGCACAACACGGATTAAACCTTTATTTCTCGTTGGCCAGCCTCTCCTTGATTGCCTTGCTCTCGGCCTCGTATCCGGGTTTGTCAAGCAGCGCAAACATGTTCTTCTTGTATGCTTCCACACCCGGCTGGTTGAATGGATTGACACCAAGTATGTTTCCGCTGATGCCGCATGCAATCTCAAAGAAGTATATGAGTTGGCCGATGTAATACTCGTTGAGCACGGGAACGCTGACGCGGATGTTGGGTACACCGCCGTCAACATGGGCAAGGCGCGTGCCGAGTTCAGCCATCTTGTTAACCTCGTCAACACGTTTTCCTGCAAGGAAGTTCAGCCCGTCAAGGTTCTCCTCATCGTTCGGGAAGAGCAGTTTGCGGTTAGGCTCCTCAACGCTGATTACCGTTTCGTAGATGGTGCGCTCCCCCTGCTGAATCCACTGGCCCATAGAGTGAAGGTCGGTAGTGAAATCGCACGACGCAGGGAATATGCCCTTGTTGTCCTTGCCTTCGCTCTCGCCGTACAGCTGCTTCCACCATTCGCTCATGAAATGCAGCTTCGGCTGGTAGTTAACCATTATTTCTATTCTCTTTCCGGCCTGCTCGTACAGTCCGTTACGCACCGCCGCGTAGACCGCCGCAGGGTTTTCCTCGTAAGGAACGTCTATTCCGCACGCCTTCTCCATGTCGGCAGCACCGGCTACAAGCTGGCGGATATCAAAGCCAGCGCAGGCGATGGGCAGCAAACCTACCGGCGTAAGGACAGAGAAACGGCCACCAACGTTGTCGGGAATGACGAACGTCTTGTAGCCTTCCTTGTCGGCTGCAGCACGCGCCGCACCCTTCTTCGCGTCGGTAACGGCCACGATTACCTTCTTGGCCTCTTCCTTGCCGCGCTGCTCTTCGCACTGTTTCTTCAGCAGGCGGAATGTGAGTGCGGTCTCGGTTGTTGTTCCCGACTTGGATATGTTGATTACTCCGAACTTCTTGTCTTTCAGATATTCAGTAAGTTCCGACAGGTAGTCCTCGCCTATGTTGTTGCCTGCAAACAGTATTGTTGGGTTCTTCTTGTCGCCAACGAGCCATGCAAACGAATTGCCAAGGGCCTCTATAACGGCACGCGCTCCAAGGTAGCTGCCGCCTATTCCGGCAACAACGATTGCCTCGCAATTGGCGCGCAAAGTGTCGGCGCACGCCTGGATTTCCTGCAAGAAGTCAGAAGTGATTGACGACGGAAGATGCAACCAGCCTAAAAAATCATTGCCGGGACAAGTTCCGTTTTCAAGAGCTTCCTGGGCTGCCTTTACCTTCGGTTCATAAGCCTTCACCGTACCTTCAGCGAGGAACTGCGTGGCTTTAGTTACGTCTAATGAGATATTTTTCATTTGTTTGTTGGTATTATGATTCTTATCTGAAAGAATCGGTTAATAATTTAATCTCGATTTGTGGTGAAATACGCTCATAAAGGATGTTGTAAACGGCATCAAGTATCGGCATGTTCACATGGCAATGACGGTTGATTTCCTTCATGCACTTCGTTCCGAAATAGCCTTCGGCAATCATTTCCATCTCTATTTGCGCGCTCTTTATGCTGTAGCCTTTACCTATCATCGTACCGAACGTGCGGTTGCGCGAGAAGTTTGAATAACCCGTTACGAGCAAATCGCCGAGGTAGACGGAGTCCGTGATGTTCCTTTCAAGCGGATATACAGACTTCAGGAAGCGCGACATCTCCTGCACGGCGTTGGCCATAAGCACGGACATGAAGTTGTCTCCATACTTCAGGCCGTTGCATATGCCGGCGGCAATGGCGTAGACATTCTTAAGCACCGACGCGTATTCAATGCCTATGACATCGACGCTCAACTTGGTCTTGATGTAATCACATGCAAGGATTTCAGAGAAAGCCTGCGCCTTGTCACGGTCGCTGCACCCAACGGTAAGGTAAGACAGGCGTTCGAGAGCCACCTCCTCAGCGTGCGACGGGCCGCCCAGGCATGCAAGGTTCTCATACGGAACGTCGTACACCTGATGGAAATATTCAGAGCAAACAAGGTTCTCGTCGGGCACAACTCCCTTGATGGCAGTCACCACGAACTTGTCCCTTATGCGCGTCTTCAACCGCTTCAGGTGGTTCTTTATGTAAGCTGACGGCGTTACGAAGATGAGCGTGTCGTATGCCTGCACTATCTTGTTGATGTCGCTAAAGAACTCGATTTCGTCAATATTGAAATGCACACTCGTCAAGTAAGCCGGATTGTGGCCAAGCCTCTTGAAGTCTGCTATGCGGTCGTCGCGGCGCATATACCACCCTATGTGGTGCGTATGCTCCACTACAATCTTGGCGATGGCCGTAGCCCAACTGCCTCCGCCAATAATCGCTATTCTTCCGCAATCGTACATTTTTCCCTAAATTGAGAATTAAAAATTGGGAATTGAGAATTATGATTACCCTTATTTAATCGGCCGATGCTGTTCCCGACCAACAAAGGTAATCATAATTCTCCATTTTCAATTATGAATTTTCAATTTTATTCACCGCCTCTATCCACTTGGCGAATTCGTCAACCTTGGGGTTTTCGTAGCCAAGTTTGTATTTCTTGTTAACTCCGCAGGCATCCTGCTGGAGCTTCTGCGGGTTCACGTCCTTGATGTCAGTCACGAGGTAGTAACCGCACTTGTTGAACACGGGCACCCATTCCTCGGGCACGCCGATTGCCTTCCATTCCTCCACGCTGCTCTTCGGAGCTTTCTTCTCCGGGCGCATCTGTGGGAAGAACAGCACTTCTTGTATGTACGTCTTGCCCGTCATGAGCATTACGAGGCGGTCGATGCCGATGCCGATGCCGCTTGTAGGCGGCATGCCGTATTGCAGTGCGCGCAGGAAGTCCTGGTCTATTATCATCGCCTCGTCGTCTCCCTTGTCGGCCAGGCGCATCTGTTCCTTGAAGCGCTCCTCCTGGTCGATGGGGTCGTTAAGCTCCGAATAGGCGTTGGCAAGCTCCTTTCCGTTGACCATCAGCTCGAAACGCTCGGTCAGTCCGGGCTTAGAGCGGTGCATCTTCGTGAGCGGCGACATCTCCACGGGGTAGTCCGTAATGAACGTTGGCTGGATGAACGTGCCCTCGCAGAACTCTCCAAAGATTTCATCTATGAGCTTTCCTTTGCCCATCGTGTCGTCGATTTCCATGTTGAGTTTCTTGCATACCTCGCGTATTTGCGCCTCGTCCATGCCTGTAAGGTCGTAGCCGGTCTTCTCCTTGATGGCGTCAAGGATGGGCAGACGTCGGTACGGAGCTTTGAAACTTACGATGTTGCCGTCGATTTCGCGCTCGGTCGAGCCGTTTACGGCTATGCAGACCGTCTCCAAAAGCTTCTCGGTGAACGACATCATCCAGTTGTAGTCCTTGTACTGCACGTACAGCTCCATGCAGGTGAACTCGGGGTTGTGGTTGCGGTCCATGCCTTCGTTACGGAAGTTCTTGCCGATTTCGTACACGCCCTCAAATCCGCCGACAATCAAACGCTTCAGGTAAAGCTCCGTGGCGATGCGCATGTACATGTCGGTGTCAAGCGCGTTGAAGTGCGTTATGAACGGTCTTGCGCTCGCTCCGCCGGCAATTGTCTGCAATGTAGGTGTCTCAACCTCGGTGTATCCGGCCTCGTCGAGCACCTTCCTGATTGTCCTGATAACCGTGGCGCGCTGGAGGAAAGTGTCCTTCACGCCGTCGTTCACCACGAGGTCTACGTACCGCTGGCGGTAACGCAGCTCCGGGTCGTCAAACTTGTCGTAAGCCACGCCGTCCTTATACTTCACGATTGGCAGTGGCTTGAGGCTCTTCGAGAGCAGCGTCAGGCTCTGCGCGTGTACGCTGATTTCGCCCGTCTGCGTGCGGAACACGAAGCCCTTGACACCTATGAAGTCGCCGATGTCAAGCAATTTCTTGAACACCTTGTTATATAAATCCTTGTCCTCGCCCGGACAAATGTCGTCACGCGTAATGTAAACCTGTATCCTGCCCTTCGAGTCCTGAAGCTCGGCGAAAGCAGCCTTGCCCATCACGCGGCGGCTCATCATGCGCCCGGCGATGCACACCTCGCGGTGCGGCTCGTCGTCCTTGAAGTCCGCCTTGATGTCGGTTGAGAAAGCGTTGGTTGGATACTCCGCTGCGGGATATGGGTCGATGCCCATCGCGCGCAGCTCTTCGAGACTTTGGCGTCTGCCAATTTCCTGTTCACTCAGTTCTAAAACGTTCATACTTAAATTCAGTATTCTATGTTGAAGCGATAACGCCACGCCGCCTTTCCGCACCAACACTGTCGGTGCGGCAGGCCGTTTCCGATTGCTTGTCAAAGCGCGGCTTATTCCTTGCAAAAATACAAATAAATGCTGACATAGACGAAAGTTTAAGGAAGATTAATTAAAATATGGGCGGCAGTGCATTTTATTCAACGCCATGACATGTATATTACGGGCCTTGCTTACCGCATGGCACATTGCAACACACATCCCTTATTTTGCTTTCTTTTTGTATTTCAATGACGCTTTCACAAGACCATCGCCGTAAAAAATCCGCCGACCGAACGGAAATACGGCAAGCAGAAGTGTGCAAACGCAACTGTCACAAGTACAAAGCGTTAACGCCTACAACGGCTTGAATGTGCAAAAACAACGGACTGAAAAAGCGCGGAAACGGGCTGTTTTGGAAAGAAAAAGCCGTCCAAACGACATGTCTGGACGGCTTTCAAGCGTATAAAAGACTGCCTTTGGCGATGCGAAAGATGGCCTTTTCCACTGCCAAAGGCGGCAAACGGCAATGAGAAATGCCGTTTCTTATAGGAACAAGAGCCACAATACGGTTTACAGCCGACCTGTTTCGCGAACGCAGGCGTACATTTCCCGCTTGACGTTTTGACGCAAAATTACGGCCAAAGGTTTCAAAAATGGCGCAACGGTTGTCCGCATGAAGTTCACCGGCAGCGGCTCAACCGCGCATGAACTTATTGTAACGGCCAAGCTGTTCAGTTATGTCTTGCGTGTCGTTTTCCCTGAAAAATGCGGCTGCCTTCTTGGGGTGCCAGTTGCCGACGACGCGCCCTCCGCTTACGATTATCGGGTAAAACAGGCCGTTGTTGCTGTATGCACGCGGACGAAACTCGTCATCAAGTACATGATGGCGGCTCTTGTAGCCGAGCAGGTATTCGTCATACGACGGCAGCAGGAGCGTTTGCCGTCGGCAGCCTCGCGTGCGGCAATCTTGGTGGATGTAGTATGTTGTACCGTTATACTTTTCCTCTGTCAGTTCGTCACGGAGCGCATCGATTGCCGCGCGGCATTCGCCTACGTTCAAGTTAGTCCACCACGTAAAGTCTTCAAGCGAGGCCGGGGAGTGGCTGCGGAAGTATTTTCGGGCGAGCATGGCTACCGCCTCCTCACGTGAAGGCTCTGTTGTCGTAGGTATGCGTTCGTCTATGAGCGCGTATGTATTTTCCTTGCCGTCAAGCTCTCCGCTGCAAATGATGCCGTCAAGCTCCGCCCTGCGCAGGAAGATAGACATGGCATGAGTAGTATCTGACAGGCCAAGCTCCGCCAACCGTTCAACAAGTTGGGTCTTGGTCGTAGACCTGCGTCCGGCCAACGCCTGCCGTACCAGGCTGTTGGCGCGATTATATTCATCTTCACTGATAACACATCCTTGGTACGCCGTAAACCCGTTGATGGCGGCTTTGTTCCTGTCGGCGCAGAGCTTCAGCATCCAACGCAGGTCTTCCGCCGCCACAAGCTGCCATGTGCAGCGGAAAAGGTGCGTGCGGACAATGCGTCCCGAGTTGTACGCCGACCTGAATGCCGCCATTGAGGGACGCTTCATCCTGATGCCGACAGCCCAGCGCATCATCCTGTATTCCTGCGCCTGCAACATGCCCATGTATGCAACGAGGTCGTGAACGTCGGTAAACTCCGGTGCAACAAGCTGTTGGTTTAGTAACCGTATGTTGGGTATGTTCATGCCACCAATGCGCTTTTGTTTACCTGTAAATAAAGTATCTGCAACCAGTTCCTTGCGCGTACCGCTCGAAAAGGCGTACAAGATATTCGGCGTTAGCCTTTACCTGTGCCTCGTTACCGTCGTAACCGTTGACGAGGACGAGCACGCGCCGCGTGCCGATGGTTATTTTCGTGCGCTCGTTATCGCTCGTAGGCGTGCCCACTCCGCCTATGGTGTCGCGGTAGACGGGCAGTCCTGCGATGTTGAGCATTCCCCTGCCGATGCCCTCGTAAGGCTCTCCCTCACGCCCGATGCCGAGCGTCAGCGTGTCGCCTGCGAACTTGTCGGCGTCGAAACCGCCTATGCTGTAGCCGTAGGCTATGCTCGCAAGGTTGATTAAGTCGACCAACGTGTCGATTTGGTAGAGCTGTTTGCCTTGCAGCATGCGCCTGATTAACGCCTCCGCCGCCGGGCGGTAGCGGCTCGGGTCTTTGCCGCACGCGCGGTAAACGCGGCGCGTGGCCTCGATGCCAGGTATTTGCTTGATTGTCTCCGTGGTGTATTCCGCCCTGTACTTTTCGCCCAACGCCTCTATTTCAGCCCACAGTTCGGCGTTGTACTCGCTGTTTACCACGTCGGCCTCGACCGCCGCACCCACAAAACCGGGGCACACTTTCTCGATTTCTTCAGATACTATGATGTTCATTTTTACCGCTTGTTTTACTTTATTTTCAATGATTACGGCGGCAAAGTTACGAAAATAAAACCGTCATACGGCCATGAACAGCCGTATTCACGCACTTTTGGCGACAATAAAAGCGGTGCAAAACCTATTTCTGTTTTGCACCGCACGGTCATTGAAGGCTGTTCTTCTTACTTTTCAGGGCTGTAATCCGAGCAGATTGTCTCATAGTCGAGAGGGTCTATTTCCTTGTTTTCTATCCTCTCGCAAAGGTCGGGGTCGTCTGCAAGGTACTTCAAAAGAGCCCTCCGTGCAGAGCCCTTTGTGTAGCCCCTTCCACCAATCCATGTGCCCTTTTCTTCTCCGGGACGGTAGCCGTAGAAGTTGATATACTGGCCTTTTATGGTCATCACGCCGTTCTTGGCTATGTAATAATCGTCGCTCTGCGACAAAACCATAAGGTGCTCGCCCATATCCTCAAGCGCCCGCCATGTCTTTTCACGGTAGAAAAGCACGTGTTTCACGTCGGGAGCGTTCTCGTTCCACGCAATCAGGCTTGCTATGTCTTCCGACTTTATCTTGTGTTTCACGTCGAGCGAGTCGGTCACCGTCACTTTCTTTGTAGCCCCGTTGGGCAGCTTGGCCTCGCCCGTCAGCGTGCTGCCGTCTTCAAACGTCACTATTACAGGGTACTTTTTTACTTCACGCGACACGTCGACCACAGTGGTGACAAGCTGGCACGAGGCGAGCAGCGCAACGCCGACGCAGCCGAGTATGGCTGACAATATAACTTTCTTATTCATAATTTACGCTTTTGATTTTACAAAACTACACTGTTCAACGCACACGCATGGGCTTCTTTACATTGAAGGTCGAAGTGCGGAAGCCGACACGCAAGCCCACACCCCAGTTGAACTCCTTGCCCACATAAGAGCCTTGCACGAAGACACCAACAGTGGTAGAGCGGCCGAACTGGTGCTCGTAGCCCAAGCGTCCGAGGCACATCACGCCGTCGAGGTCGTCCTCCGGCGTGTGTCTTTCAGTGCCGGTAAAGTAAGCGTGCTCGTATCTTACAATGGCATATCCGCCATAAAGCGCGAGGTAAAAGCGGTCGATGTTGTTGCTAAGCAGGTCGAGCCCCGGACCTACGGCGAACATCAGCTGCGTCTTACGGTCGGAGACGTTGTCGTCGACTGCGCCGGTGCTGTAATCGACCGTGACAGGCTTCGAGCCGTCATACCACGAGTAGCCCACCAACAGCGAGCCGAACAGGGGGCTGTGCCAGTGTACATCGATGTCGGCAGACAGCGTATAGCCCGACTTCTCGTATGTTCCGCCAAAGCGTTCATAATTCAAAGCCGCCGAATATTGCGTCCAACAGGTCTGCTGGGCGCATACCTTCGTCGCCATTGTGCAGGCAAAGGCAATGAACATTGCAACCGTAAAGCGCTTCATACACCACCTCCTTTCTCCGCACACGGTGCAGCTTTGGCGTTCCAGGCCATGCGGACATTCATTCCGTCGCCGTCATCATGACCTTGCGGTGAATACAAACGGCATATTTCAGCGAAGTCGTATGCGTCGATTTCCTTTGATGCCAACCTATTGCAAAGCACAGGGTCGTCGGCAAGAAACTTGCACAACGCACGGATTACACCGGCTCTCGCCCGGCCATACGTAGTAAGATACTCGCCCACTCCATCCTCCTTCAGTCCTATCAGATAAGCGTCGCCGTCGGCAAAGCTCACCGGCACGAGGCTGCCTTGGCTGTTGAAATGCCAGCTGTAGCCGACCGCCGCCAAGCGCAGATGCCGCCCCATGCCGAGGCAATTCATCCAAACGGCATCCTTCTTCCTGCCGCTTTGGTCTTTATACGGCGCATAGACGAACGCTCCGGCCACTACGCTGTCACGCTCGAAAGCCAGCACCGCCACACTGTCTGACACCAACCGGAGCCTCCGCCCGTCAGCGGTTACAAACCGCAAAGTCTTCCCTTTTAAGTCGGGCAGAAGCGCCTTGCCCTCATATCTCGTGCTGTCGTTCATCACGACGACCGCGTTTTCACGAGCCAACTCCTCATGGAACAGGCTCGCAACGCTGCACGAAACGGCAACAGGACACACCGCAACGGCAATCAAGCCATTTGCAAACCGCCCTAAACGCCTGAAAAAATGTTTGCTTGATTTTACTCCCATAACCTATAATTTTATCTGAACTCTTGTATTACGCAAATATACTGAAAAGCACATACGTCACAAGGGCGAGTGTAAAAACCTGACATTTATATTAAAATTTTACACTTTTGTGTACCTGAAAGATGTTTTCTTGCTTAATTTCCGTACATTTGCAATAACATCATACCAATAAAAACACGATATAAGCAACCAAATGGAAATACGCAGAAACGACTTCCTGATAATACAGGGAGACACTGACGACATACCGCCTGACGCCCAAATGAAGACCGAGACCTTCATCAGCATGGCCAAGGCGTTGGCGCAAACCACCGACAGGTTTGTGTACATAATCGATTATGCCAAGCGGAAATTCATCTACGAGTCAACCAACATGGCGTATCTTTTGGGCGAACCGACCTGCAACATCGAGTTTTTTGACTACGGACTGTACTTCAACCACATACCCGAAAGCGAGCAACGCAAATTCATTGAGATAAACATGGCGGCCTGTGAAATGTTCGCACGGTTCCCGATTGAAGAGCGGACGATGCACACTATAACTTACGACTTCCCCTTGGTGCAGATGAAAAGGCAACGGCTTGTAAACCATCATCTTACGCCGTTGGCGCTGTCAAGAAGCGGACGCTTGTGGCTTGCGCTCTGCACCATCGGCACATCGGCAAGGCAAACGCCGGGACATGTCGTAATAAGGGAATCGGATTCAAGCAGGTATTATGAATACTTGCCTGACAGGCATGAATGGATTGAAAAAGAAATAAGCCCATTGCGAGACGCGGAGCGCAGCATATTAATCCTCTCGGCGCAAGGATTCACCATTTACGACATTGCCGACCGGCTATGCAAGTCGGTTGACACGATAAAGAAGTACAGGAAAAACATATTCAAAAGGTTTGATGTCAAGAACATAGCTGCCGCCTTGACATACGCCACCAATTATAAAATGCTTTGACGCGAAGCGGCGTTTTCCACTTCGCGTCAAAGCATTAAGCAAGTCACTTAATCATTTCCAGGAACGTGTCTTCATCAATAATGGGCACTCCGAGCTTCTCCGCCTTTTGCAGTTTGGCCGGTCCCATGTTGTCGCCTGCAAGTATGAAGGAGGTCTTTCCGCTGATACTGCCGACGTTCTTGCCGCCGTTTTCCTCGATAATGCGCTTGTACTCGTCGCGGCTGTGACGGGCGAACACGCCGCTGATGACAATGCTCTTGCCTGCAAGTTTTGTGCCCTGCGCCTGCATCTGCTCGTCGCTCAGCCGCATCTGCAAACCATAGGCGCGCAGGCGGTTGACAATTTCCATGTTCACAGGGTTGTGGAAATACGTTATTACGCTCTTGGCAATTACTTCGCCGATGCCGTCAATGTCGGTGAGTTGCTGCAACGTGGCCGACGCCAAGGCGTCAATGTCCTTGAAACGGCGTGCCAGCAGGCGTGCGGAAGTCTCACCGACAAAGCGTATTCCGAGTGCGAACACCACGCGCTCGAACGGCACTTGGCGCGAGGCGGCTATGCCATCGACCACACGCTCGGCCGACTTCTGACGGCTGCCGTCGCCGTTGATTTGCTCGACACGTATGTCATACAGGTCGGCAACGTTGCGGATGAGTCCGCGACGGTAATATTCGTCCACGGTTTCAGGGCCGAGGCTGTCAATGTTCATGGCGCGGCGCGATATAAAGTGCTCGATGCGCCCCTTTATTTGCGGCGGACAACCGGCATCGTTGGGGCAGTAATGGGCGGCTTCGCCTTCATAACGTACAAGCTCCGAGCCGCATTCGGGGCAACGGGTGATAAACTCCACCGGGCGTGCAGACGCATCGCGGCGCAACGTATCGACACCAACTATTTTGGGTATGATTTCCCCTCCCTTCTCCACATACACGTAGTCGCCCTCGTGCAGGTTGAGACTGCGTATAAAGTCCTCGTTGTTAAGCGTGGCGCGGCGCACCGTAGTGCCGGCCAGCTGTACAGGTTCCATGTTGGCGACGGGAGTGATTTGCCCCGTGCGGCCTACCTGGTAAGTCACCTCATTAAGGCGTGTACACTCACGCTCGGCCTTGAACTTATAGGCTATTGCCCACCGCGGACTCTTCGCCGTGTAGCCAAGCGCACGCTGTTGGCGCAGGGAGTTGACCTTGAGCACGATGCCGTCGGTAGCCACGGGCAGGTTCTTGCGCTCCGTGTCCCAGTAGTTTATGAAGTCGTAGATTTCCTGCAAGGTCTTCACCTTACGCATGCCGTCACTTATTTTGAAGCCCCATGCACGGGCACGCATCAGGTTCTCATAGTGTCCGTCGCCCTCAATGCCGTCGCCGAGGAGGTAATACAGATAAGCGTCGAGCCGCCGTGAGGCAGCCACCTTCGGGTCAAGGCTCTTCAGCGTGCCGCTGGCGGCGTTGCGCGGGTTGGCAAACAGCGGCTCCTCGGCAGCCTCGCGTTCGGCGTTGATACGCTCGAACTCGCGCCACGGCAGTAATATTTCGCCTCGAATTTCAAACTCACGGGGCCAGTCGCCGTCCTTTAATACTAATGGTATGGAGCGGATTGTGCGTACGTTGGCCGTAACATCGTCGCCCTGAACACCGTCGCCGCGAGTGACAGCCTGTACCAACCGACCGTCAACATAGGTCAACGAAATGGACAATCCATCGTATTTCATCTCGCAACAGATTTCAAAATCCTCGCCGCCAAGCCCTTTCCTCACGCTCTCGTAGAAGTCGGCCACATCCTGCTCGCTATACGTATTGGCAAGCGAAAGCATCGGATACTTGTGCGCCACCTGGCGGAACTCCGTGCTGATGTCGCTGCCCACGCGCTGCGTAGGCGAGTCGGGGTCGGCCATTTCGGGGTGACACGCCTCAAGCTCCTGAAGCTCGTGCATCATGAAGTCGAACTCTTGGTCGCCTATTGTCGGTTGGTTTAGTACGTAATACTTGTAGTTATGCTCGTGCAGCTCTTTACGGAGCTGCAATATACGTTGCTTCTCGTCCATTTGATTTGCCTTTAATAAAATGCTTTAACGGCGCAAAGTTAGCAAAAACAAGCGACAAATGCAATTACAGACAGCGTTACAACGTGAACATTTTTATATGCGAGTACGCTTGGACAAAACATCTCTTCCATAACTGCCTGATATACAACGCATTGTGAAAGACCGCATTTTGTGCTGTCAAAAGCCGCCTTTCACAATGCAATTGACGGCCTTTCGCAACATCGCTTGCCGTCAATCGGATTTGCAGGCCATATGGACTGACGTGAGTTCGATATAAGGAACAATTTTTACTAATAGAGAATAACTTGTCTTTTCTTTCGTCCCATGTGGCCGGTTGGTAACCGTCAGTTTGAAGTTGGATGATTAACGATGTTTCTTATACCGAACTTACGTATGGACTGAACAGTTGGTCATAAAAATATTGGCAGCCTTTATACAGGTAAAAGCCGCCAACTATATCAGAATTAAATGATTTGTACGTATAAAACGCCCGTTATTTCTTGACGCTGAACCTCTTTATCGCACTGTAAGCATCGTAAAGGCCAAGTTCTCCAGCCTTGCTAAGGTCGGCTATTCCAACGTCAGTCTTACCGAGATTGATGTTGGCTATACCACGGTTATAATACGCCTCGGCAAGTTTCGGGTCGAGCTTCACGGCCGCGCCGTAATCGGCTATCGCCTTGGCATAGTCTTTATTTGAAGCATACAGGTTGCCACGGTCGAAATACAGATAGGCATTGTCGGGACTTAGCTGTATGGCCTTGTCGAGGTCAGAGATTGCACCGACCGTCTTCAGGCGCACGTCTTCGCCGCGTGAAGCGTCATATTCATTCATTCGGGCCTGGCATACGGCACGCTGCCAATAAGCAAGCGACGACGTGCTGTCGGTCTGAATGTAAGCCGTAAGGTCGCTTATGGCGTCGGCGTAATTCTGCACAACGCTGTTTGCCACGGCACGCTGGAGTATAAGCCCTTTATCTTCCTGCAAATTGCGCGACGCATCTATACGGGCAGACAACGTGTCGATAATGGCAAATACGTTACTGCTTTCCTGTTCGGTAAGCTGACTTGTTCCGCATCTTACGTATATCCTGCGCATCGGTTTCTCGCTGAAATTGAACTTCTCCACCTCGTTGTCAAAGGCATGATATGATTTGACGGCATTGTCATACGGAGTGAAGGACAACTGGAACATGGGAAGGAAAACAACATCAATCTTACGGTTCTGCACCCGTCCACGGTATGCCGTGGAGTATTCATGCTGCACGGTATTCTCGTCTTCCACCACAAGCTGGTTGTATTTGTCGAAGTCAATCTCGCTTTTCTTGCGCACCTCGTTCTTCTTCTGCCTGCTCCAACGCTGCTGCCGGCCGTAGTGCTTGTCCATCTGCGCCTTGAAAATACGGAACTCGTCAAGCTCGGCCTTTGATGTCATGCCCACCTTGCGGTAGCAGCGTGCGCGGTTGTTCAATCCCGCCCAGAAGTTCGGATATTGGTCGATTAGTTTAGTGTAGTCACGTATAGCACCGTAGATGTCGCCTGTGCGTTCGAGAAGTATAGCACGGTTGTATATCGCCATGACATTGTCCGGCTCAAGGCTGATGATGTAGTCAAAGTCCTCGATAGCCCTGTTGTCGTCGCCCACCTGCACACGCAACTGCCCACGGTTGTAGTGGGCAAGGAAATTGTGTGGGTCTATCTCTATTGCCTTGTCATAATCGGCAAGTGCGCCGTTCAGGTTGTTGATATTGTAACGCGCCAATGCACGGTTGACATAGTTTGCCGCGGTACTCGGCTTCAAGTGGATTGCCTTCGACAGCTGTTTGTCGGCATCTTTCCATTTGCGTTGCGACAGGCTTATCATTGCGCGAAACGCCCACGCATCGCCGTCATACGGGTCGATTTCCAGACTCTTGTCGAGATACTTTGCACCTGCGACGGTGTCTTTCTGTTGAATGCAGACCTCCGCTTTCAGCGTGAACGCCTTAGCGTAAGTCTTCCACATGCCCATCATCGAGTCAAGGTCGGCATTGGCGGCATCGTAGTCTTTCTTCTCCATCTTGCACAACACACGGTTGAACCATAAGTTCTTGTCGTATGGATTGAACTCGATGGTCTTGTCGTAGTCGGCGATTGCATCGTCATATTTCTGTTGCCGGATGCGGCAAAGGCCGCGAAGCTCGAACAGATTGGGAACGTATGGGTTAAGCCTTATTGCCTCGGAACAGTCTTTCTCGGCACCGACATAGTCATCAAGGTAGAACTTTGCCACGGCACGCATAAACCAAGGCTCGTAAAGATACGGCTTGACCATGATGACCTGGTTGAAATATTGTATCGAAAGGACATAATCCTCATAATAAAGCGCGCTGCGCCCGACATCCATAAGCCTGTCGGTACGGAATTGGGCCGACATGTGCAAAGACGCGAGCAACAGCAACAAAGACAATAAAAACTTGCGCATAAGGGATAATGATGTCCTGAAATACAAAAACAAACACAGCCAAACGGACATGGCCAAAGACGCCTGACGAACGTCAACAAACTTTATTTACGCGCCACCTTGGTACGGTAATTACAGTTGAAACGGCCTTGGAGTATTGCCTTCAACTTGTTTTTGATAAGCTGGCGGCGGAGTGGCGATACCCTGTCGATGAAAAGTTTTGCGTCAAGATGGTCGAACTCATGCTGCATCACACGTGCAAGATAACCTTCAATCCATTCGTCGTGCTCTGTAAAATCTTCGTCCATATACTTGACACGGATGCGGGTAGGACGCTTTACGCTTTCATGTATGCCCGGCACCGAGAGGCAACCTTCTTCGGAAGAGGCAACCTTTGTGTCATCATATTCAAGGATATGAGGATTGATGTAAGCCTTACGGAATCCCTTATATTCGGGTAAGTCTTCTGAAAGAACATCAAGGTCGATTACCGCGAGACGTATGTCAAGGCCTATTTGCGGAGCGGCCAAGCCTACACCGTCTGACGCAGTAAGCGTCTCAAACATGTTTTCAATAAGTTCTTTCAGGTTGGGATAACTGCTGTCGATGTCTTGCGATACTTTGCGCAACACCGGCTGACCATAAATATAAATAGGTAAAATCATTGTTTTCTTCTTGCAGACTCTAAATAACTTTGCAATATTATCGTTGCGCTCACCTCATCGACAAGCGCCTTGTCTTGCCTTTTCTTCTTATGAAGACCTCCGTCTATCATAGCCCTATGGGCCAAAACAGAAGTGAAACGTTCGTCGTAGAATTCTATCGGGATGCTAGGAAACGCCTTGCGCCAACGGTTTACAAACTGTACAATACGCGCCATGTTTTCACTTGGACGGCCATCGGCCTGTTTCGGTTCCCCGATAATGATGCGCTCCACTTGTTCCTTATCAATGTAGTCGCGCAAAAAGTCAAAAAGTGTAGACGTAGAAACCGTCACCAATCCGCCTGCAATAATCTGCAGGGGGTCGGTGACAGCTATGCCTGTACGCTTTTTGCCGTAATCAATCGACAATATACGTGCCACGTATTTACTTTCGGTTATACAACAACCATGCGTCGGGATACTGCGCACGAAGCTCGTTGCGGCTGTTAACAGCATCGGCCTTGGTGTCATAAGTAGCGGCTACGACACGATACATCTGGTTGGACGGATTATAAGCTACCTGCGCGTCATATCCCTGACTCTTGAGAGTGCTCTGCAATCCCTCGGCATTCGCCTGCATTGCAAACGAGCCTACTATCACGCTAAAGCTCTTAAGACCCGCGCCATTGACCACAGACAGACTTTCCTGCCTTACCGGAACATTGTCGGCATTGTCAACGACAACAGTCTCACTTGCAGGTTTCTCTACAACAGGAGCTACAACAGCAATCTCTTCACCGCCCTGGTTCTGCTCCGTAGCACGGTTCTCCTCCTGCGCCTTTGCCTTCTCATACATTTTACGATAAGCACTTTCTGACGACTTACAGCCCGTAAACGCCAAAGCCGCACATAAGCCGGCGCACATAACCATGTATTTCTTCATAATTTCTCTTGTTATTGTTTAGAAATCAAAATTAATATTTCAACATTTATCGTGCGAAATTACACAAAAACAAGCAAAACCATTGAAAAGCCTCACATAAAGTTTGTTAAATCAAAGAAATACATTGTTTTTAACAAAAAAGTCGAGTAAAATCATTGACGTTTGAGAAATTATCACTATTTTTGCTATCAGCAAATATTTCAAGGCAAAAGGCTATTGAGATTAAGAAACATATTGTACAACTTAAAAATAAACATTAATTATGAAAGCATTAGGTTACATCGGCGCATTCTTGGGAGGCGCCATCGCAGGAGCAGCCTTAGGCCTGCTGCTTGCCCCGGAAAAAGGGAAAGACACACGTGAGAAAATAACAGACGCCATTGATGACTTCTGCCAGAAGCACAATATCAAGTTGAGCCGCAAGGAAATGAACGACCTGGCCGAGGACATCACCGATGCCGCTGATACGGAAAGGGCTTAAAACCACTTTTTCATGCGCATGTTCTCAAGCGACAAAAACATTGAAACAATAAGTCAGCTGATACAGTTGATTAAACACAGTATCGGGCTTCAGGGCGAATACCTGAAGCTCGATATTATGGAAAAAACGGTGAGGATTATAACAGCCTTGCTGCTTTTCGCCATTCTTATGCTTATTGTCATTGCCATTTTGTTTTTCCTTTCCATGTCTGCGGCCATCGCAATGGGAGAAGCCATTGGCTATCCTGCCTCTTTCGGAATTATCGCGGCATTCTACATCGTAATATTCATGTTGTTTCTTGCCTTTAGAAAGAGTTGGATTGAGAAGCCTTTGATAAGATTTATAACGAGCCTGTTGATGGATTAAAATATTTCATTTGACATGAGAAAAACAGAAACATACAACACTTTGCACGAAATCAGACTGCAAAAAGAAGCCCTCCTTGCTGAAATAAGGATGGACAATCAGCGGATAAACATTCTATGGAAAGACTTGTTCCGTAAACCCGAACCTAAAAAGAAAGGCTTTACGCTTGCATCATTAATGACTACCGGCGCAGGTGTAGCTGACGGTTTTATGCTCGCATGGAAACTATACCGCAAGTTCAAGAAATAACACTACGAATTTACAAATAAACCAACTCAAAGCAAACCTCTAAAAACAAAAAAAGGAGTACCGCCGTACTCCAACCTTGTTAACCTTAAATCTAATACTATGAAAAACACGGTGCAAAGGTACTGACTTTTCTTGCATCGTCCAAATTTCATTGGAACAAACCGCCAATATTTACCATTTGTTAACTAAAGCAATGTCGTATTTAAGTTATATTTCAACAATTTGTCCGTCAAAAGCAAGTTTTATACCATTTGGCAAAGCATCATTTACAACACTATGCAGGCCAATATCATGCCCCATATGAGTGAAAAAAGTTTGTTCCGCGCCAACTTTACGTGCAAAATCTATGGCCTGTTCGACTGTCAGGTGAGAATGATGGTCGGGCGAAAAACGCAGAGCATTCACCACAAGAACTTTCACTCCTTCAAAATATTCAAACTCGCTGTCTGCTATCGATTTCATATCAGTAATATACATCAATCCACCTATCCTATAGCCCAAAATAGGTAGCTTGTCATGCATAATCTGTATTGGCACTATCTCAATTCCACCGACATGCAGACACTGATGCGGCTTTATGACATTAAGACTTATATTCGGCACTCCAGGATACTTGTGTTCGCCAAAACAATAAGGAATGGAATGTTTAAGCCTTTCCGATGTTATGCTGTCGGCGTATATGTTTATTTTGCCAAAAACACAAAACGGGCGCAAATCATCAATTCCTCCAACATGGTCGTAATGGACATGTGTCAGCAGCACTGCATCAATCTTTTTGAAATCACGGCCAAGCATCTGCTGACGGAAATCAGGACCGCAATCTATCAATATCCGCGTGTCTCCATCCTCAACAAGCGCAGAAGCACGCAACCGCTTGTCATGGACATCCGTACTTGTACAAACTTTACACTTGCAGCCAATGGTCGGAACACCTACAGAAGTACCTGTACCAAGAAAAGTCAGCCTCATCATCAAATAATATTCACTTCCGGCGTTATGTCTATTCCAAACTTGGCTTTCACATCATTACGTACTGTCTCGCAAAGCTTCAAGATATCCGTACCATCGGCTCCGCCACGGTTCACCAATACCAAAGCCTGGCGCGAATGAACCCCTGCACGACCTAACGACTTGCCTTTCCATCCACATTGCTCAATCATCCACCCTGCTGGAATCTTCACAAGCCCATCACCTGCCAGATAATGCGGCACAATGCCAAAACGGGCTGTCAACTCTTCATATTTTCCCATGTCTATAATGGGGTTTGTAAAGAAGCTCCCGGCATTGCCTTCAACAGACGGGTCAGGCAATTTGGCCCTGCGTATCCTGATTATCGCATTCCTAACTTGCGAGACCGTAGGAGTCTTTATACCTTCTGCCTCAAGTTCAGAACGGATATTTCCGTAATCAAGATGAGGGACGAAAAAATCGGACAATTTATATGTAACATACGTTATCACATACCTGTTGCGCCACTCACATTTAAAGTTGCTCCAACGGTAAGAATACCCACAATCCTCGTTCGAAAATTCGCAGACCTCTCCGTTTGAGACATCTACAGCTTCAACCTTGTCTATAATGTCCTTGGATTCAACACCATAAGCGCCAATATTCTGCACGGCGCTTGCACCAACCTCGCCTGGAATCAACGAAAGATTTTCAGCGCCATACATCCCGTTGTCTACACAGAGTCTTACAACATCGTCCCAAACCTCACCGCTGCCACAGCGTAAATACACACTCCCGTCCATACGTGTTGCACGGTGTCCCTTTATTGCAGAATGAAGGATTGTTCCGTCGTAATCTTTCGTAAACAGCACATTGCTGCCTCCTCCCAAAAACAATAACGGCGCATCTGCGGCTGTAAGCGATTTTACAATATGTTGTAACTCTTCAACTGTAGAGAACTCAATGAAACGCCGGCACTTTACATCCATTCCAAATGTATTGTGCCCTTTCAAATTATAGTCATGTAAATCTTTCATAACAATTCAGACTTTAGGGCATGGACGTTATTCCGAAAGGCTTGTCAACTTCCATTCTCCGTCAATACGCTTGAACGTCAGCTGCATTTCCATTCCATTGGCTATGCCACGCATTACAAAAATCTTTTGATTGCCTTCAGCGTATTTCTGCCCATACATTATATTATAAATAGACCCAGAAGGTAGTTCCGGAGCAAATGCGGGCCACGTCTCTGGCGCAATTTCTCCAGTCATGGTACTGAAATCGTCGTCAGGGTCAGGCCCTGTAAACTGAACCGGATTGTTCAGGCTTTCCAATTGGAACTCTGGGTCAGTTGCAAAATGCTGATAGAAAGAGAGGAATGACGCGTTTGTATTATGAACCATATCGTTTGTCCTGATGGAGTTAAGCATCCATCGCCCACCAATCCTCTTAAACATGTATTTTTTCACTTTTTCTTCCGTAAGGCTGACTTTTTCGACGACAACATTATTTATCGACGTGTCTTTTACCAAGTCCATCTGTTTTATGTTGTCGAATATCAAAGTGTAATATCCCTGCTCCATGAAGAAATGCTCCATCTCCCATTGATTTTTCTTGACATACGAAACATTGTCCCCGTCGACAATTTTCAAGGGGAACTTTATTCTTGCAAGCTGTAACTTGCGGTTGGCAGCAAAATTGAAGATGAAATCGTCAAACAGTTCATCGGCAGCCTTAGGCATCGGCTGCTCTGATATAAGCTGGTCCATCGTGTCTACGACCGCCGTATCAACAACCAAAACCGAATCTACGGCCGTGGTATCAACCGCGACAGGCTTCTTGTCTGAACAGCCTGTCGTCCAAAACATCATGGACAGTGACAGGCACATCATAAAGACTAATACAAAACCCTTTCTCATAATTTTCCATACTATTCATTGCAAGGCAGTAAGGTCATTATTGTTTCAGGTTTTCGGGGATGTGCCATATTTACAAAAAGCAGCAAGCCCCACTCCTTGACCGCTTTGCGGCCTGACTTCCTCACGTCTGTAACAGTCTCTCAAAATTTGCGCAAAAGTACAACTTTATTTTGGTTTATAGTACATATTCAAGGTAAAAATATTACCTTTGCATCAAGATTTTAATATGCATCTAAATTATCTTCAAAATGATACTCGACAAAATAGCGAAACTGCTTGAAGAAGTGAAAGGGCTTAACGCTTCAACGCCCGAAGAAATAGAAGCTTTAAGACTAAAATATCTCAGTAAAAAGGGCGAAATCAACACTCTTATGGCCGATTTCCGCAATGTTCCGGCGGAACAGAAAAAGGAAGTCGGAATAAAAATCAACGAACTTAAGCAAACTGCGCTCGACCGTATAAACTCACTTCGCGAACAATGTGAGACAAGCGAAAGCCAAGGCGACGACATCGACCTTACGCGCACGCCTTATCCAATCAAGTTTGGCACACGTCATCCGCTCACAATTGTGAGAAACGAGATTATAGACATATTCTCGCGCATGGGCTTCACACTTGCCGACGGCCCTGAAGTGGAAGACGACATGCATGTATTTACAAAGATGAACTTCGCCGCAGACCATCCTGCACGCGACATGCAAGACACATTCTTCGTGGAGACAAACCCCAACGACGTCACCAAAAACATCATACTGCGCAGCCATACCAGCTCTGTGCAAGCCCGTGTGATGGAGACGACACAGCCGCCAATCCGCGTCATATGCCCGGGGCGTGTTTACCGTAACGAGGCCATAACGGCGCGTGCCCACTGCTTCTTCCACCAAATCGAGGGACTTTACATCGACAAAAACGTATCATTCACAGACTTGAAGCAGGTGCTTCTCACATTCGCACGCGAACTTTTCGGCACCGATACGAAGATACGTCTCCGCCCGAGTTACTTCCCCTTCACCGAGCCGAGTGCCGAAATGGACATATCGTGCCACATATGCGGCGGCAAAGGGTGCGGCTTCTGCAAGCACACGGGATGGGTCGAGATACTTGGATGCGGCATGGTTGACCCCAACGTGCTTGAACTTTGCGGCATAGACAGCAAGGTTTACAGTGGATACGCATTCGGCCTTGGCGTCGAGCGTATAACCAACCTGAAATACCAGGTGTCTGACCTTCGCCTGTTCTCGGAAAACGACGTTCGCTTCCTGCACGAATTCGACGCGGCAAACTGACGGACAAATAAGAAATTAAGGATTAAGAGCCAAGGATTAAGAGCCAAGAATTAAGAAAACTACCAAGGAAACATATTTTCTTAATTCTTGGCTCTTAATCCTTAATTTCACAAATGATGTCTTATTGAATTTTAATTCTTAAAATAATGGCAAAGGAGCGCCTTTTCACACGCAGCTACATATTCATCCTGGCGGCCAACTTCCTGTTGTTTTTCGGCTTCTGGATACTCATCCCCGTCCTGCCGTTCTACCTAAAAGAGACTTACCACTGCCCGGAGGCAATGCTTGGCGCAATATTAAGCTGCTATACGGTGAGCGGACTGTGCGTACGTCCGTTTTCAGGCTATCTGATGGACAAGTTTCCACGCAAACCGATATACATCTTCTGCTACTTCATCTGCGCCTCGATTTTTCTCGGCTACATTGCCGCAGGAGTGCTGGCGTGGTTCATCGTACTGCGCGCACTGCACGGAATTGCTTTCAGCAGCGTAACCGTCGGCGGCAACACGCTCTGTGTAGACATAACGCCGAGCACCCGCCGCGGCGAAGCGCTCGGCTATTACGGACTTACCAACAACATAGCCATGGCGCTCGGCCCCATGACAGGCCTTTTCATGCACGGACAGGCAAGCTATCCTACCATCTTCCTCACCGGCATGGCATTCAGCGTGGCCGGACTACTGTGCGCCATATGCGTAAAGGCACGCACGCCCGAATCCATAAAGGCAAGGAGGGCGGAAAAGCAGCTTACCGGGGTTGACACGTCGGCACAGAAGCGCAAACTATCGCTTGACCGCTTCATCCTTGTCAAAGGAATACCCGTAAGCATAGCGCTGCTCATGCTATCCATACCTTACGGGGCCACTACAAACTTCGTTGCCATGTATGCCAAGGAAATACACCTCGACGTGGCGTCCGGCTTCTTCTTCACACTTATGGCCGCAGGCATGGGCGCATCGCGCCTAGTGGCAGGCAAGAAGGTAGACCAAGGCTACGTAACGCAGTGCATACACTTTGGCCTGTACCCTGTCGTGGCCGCATTCTTCATATTAAGCATGTGCCGCTTCGTTGCGCCGCACAGCATGGGCATGGCCGAGGCAATGTTCTTCGCGGTTCCGCTGCTTCTCGGCATAGGTTTCGGAATAATCTTCCCGGCAATGAACACCCTTTACATCAATCTTGCCCCAAACAACCAGCGCGCCACGGCCACAAGCACTTACCTTACGGCCTGGGACGTAGGCATCGGCATCGGCATAGCAACAAGCGGATTCATAGCCCAACACTTCACCTTCTACATGGTTTACCTCATAGGTTCCGCGCTATGCCTCATATCAATGGTTTATTTCAACACGAAGGTTACGCCTCACTACAACATGAACAAAATGAGATAAAATCCAATATGCCGTAAACGGCAACATGAAAGACGGCCTTTGGCCCTGCAAAAGACCGTCTTTTGCAGGGCCAAAGGCCGTCTTTCGCAACACGCCTGGCATTCAACAAGTTACACACATCACCATTTTCAACTTCATTGCACACTTGAAACCGATGCCGCCATACGGCAAGAATAACGGGCAAGGCATGTTAAAAGAATGGCTAAAGCACGCTTGACGGCAACGCGGCGGCATCTTAACACGGCAAAACAAAATATAACATAAAATGGCGTTTTCGGTAGACGAATGTTAAATATTAGATTTTTAATGCAGAAAATTTGCATTTTACAGCTTAAAACGCTATATTTGCGACATCTTATTTATGATTTCGAAGGTTTTAACGAAATCGCCAGAGGTTGACAGCATCCTGCGTCAACCTCTTTTTGTTTAACACACATTTTACGCTGATTTATTTGGGCGTTTGGAATGAATTGCATAAATTTGTGACAGAAACAAACATTTACCATGAAAAAACTGATTACAACGGCTCTTTCCATATTGATGGCCTTTGGCTTCTGCTCATGCGAAAAAGCGGAATACATTGGCGGCGGCGACAAGGGTGAAGGCTCTGAAGGGGACGACAGCGGATGGGTTGACTACGGACAGGGCGATGACGACGAAGACTATGACTACGGCGACTTCCCGACAGGCAGCACGGTAGACGTTACCACATTCCGCCACTCGGCCATCTACACCCAGGTGTGGGTAAAAGGCTACATCGTGGGCGCTGCCACCGGCAAGAATAATAAGGTAAAATACGAGTTCGGCCCTGAATTCACTTACGACACGGCAATCCTTCTTGCCGACAACCCGGATGAGGACAACATAGACAACGTGATATCAGTATGCCTGAAGAAAGGCAGCCGCCGCGACCTGCTCAACCTGAAAGACAATCCCGGCAACAAGGGCAAGCGTGTCGGCGTTTTCGGCTTCCAGGACATTTACCTGAAGATACCCGGCATTAAGGACATCGACGCCCTCGAATTCCCAGCAGAATGAACGGCTTGCAGCTACACAAAGCAAGACAAAGCCGCTGTCTTTGTTAAAAAGAGAGGTGTCAAAGTGCATTTTCGTTAAATATTTTTTGCCATTCTGACAAATATCTTTACCTTTGTGGTGCATTCGGTTAATCAAATCATAAACAAAGCATAGAGCCTATCGAAACATCGTTACTCCAAAACAAAGAAGAGCTACAATGAAAAATCTGAACGCAATGACAGACGAGGAACTCGCCTTGTCATACATCGACGGGAACAACGACGCTTTCGACGAGCTTTTGGCACGTAACCAGAACAAGCTGTTTTCATACATATTCTTCGTTGTAAGGGACGAAGACAAAGCCAATGACTTGTTCCAAGAAACTTTCGTGAAGGTAATAACCAAACTTCACGAAAAACGGTACGTTGACAGCGGCAAGTTCAGCGCATGGATTATGCGCATTGCCCACAACGTAATGATGGACTGGTACAGGGAACAGCGTGCACGCAACCTGATAGAACTGACCGAGGAAAACGACCTTTCCAACCTCTGCATAAACGATGTGCTCGACATGAACGTGGAGAACCGCTATGTGAACGACCAGGTGATGACCGACGTCAAGCGGATGATGAACATGCTGCCGCCCACACAGCGCGAAGTGGTATTCATGCGTTTTTACCAAAACCTCTCGTTCAAGGAAATCGCCGAGCTTACCGGCGTAAGCATAAACACATCGCTTGGCAGGATGAGATACGCAATCCTGAACCTGCGCCGCATGACAAGGGAGCATAACATTGCGTTGCAACTCGACTGAAAAGGACGCGAAACATAAAACCAAATGGCAATGGCCATGGGCCGGGAAAACATGCAGACTTTGCACTATAAACGAATATCCCGGCCCATGGCCATTGCCATTTGATTATCTTACAGGCTTCTCAGGCCGCGTATTGTCTCCTCCGGAGCTGCCGACTTGAATATGTAGCTGCCGCTCACAAGCACGTCTACGCCAGCCTTTACCAGCCTCGGGGCCGTGTCGGCCTGCACTCCGCCGTCAACTTCTATCAAAGCCTTGGAGCCCGACCGGCTTATAAGCTCACGCAAGCGCTCCACCTTCCTTATCGTGTTCTCAATAAACGCCTGCCCGCCGAAGCCCGGGTTCACGCTCATAAGGAGCACCATGTCCACATCGCCAATTATGTCTTCAAGCATACAAACAGGCGTAGACGGGTTCAATGTGACACCTGCCTTCATGCCGGCTTCATGTATCTCGTGCACTGTACGGTTAAGGTGCGTGCACGCTTCATAGTGCACATTCATCATCATAGCCCCGGTCCTTGCCGTCTGGGCGATGTAACGCTCCGGCTTCATAATCATGAAATGCACATCCAGAGGTTTCTTGCATACCTTCGCCACGGCCTCAATCACAGGGAAGCCGAAAGAAATGTTGGGCACGAACATGCCGTCCATCACGTCCAGATGCAACCAGTCGGCCTCACTGCGGTTAATCATTTCAATGTCGCCCTTCAGGTTGAGAAAGTCGGCAGCCAGCAATGATGGTGATACCAATGTAGCCATAATCCTTTAAACCTTTAGTTCAAACAATAAGCCTCCGTCTGGCCGTTCATTTTGATTACGCGGTATGTGTAAGCTATCTGCCTGATTATGTTCAGCGTCTTGCCTGACGGCTTACATTCTTCTTGTGTAAAAAGTTTCTTCATAGGCATATGTTTTAGAGGTTCGTCTTTATTGGATAAACGTAGCCCACAGGCTTTTATTACACGCAAAACCCTATTTTTTTACAACGGCAGGCTGCCTCCTCACGCAACCTCACGGCAGGCCGCTACAGCCGCTACCGGCATACGCCCGGCACGTTGACCGGCGACACTTCACGAAAGGCCGTCTTTCAGCGTGCAAAAGGCCGTCTTTCAGAACACGAAAGACGGCCTTCGGGGAAGCAAAAAGCCACCTTTCGCAATGCAGCCTCATTGAAGAATCCGCTTATGGCGCATATACCTATTTATATATACCGCCAGGAAAGGGCACATGCACACCTGGCGGACAATTTTTAGGTATACCCACACCGCCGCACAAAACAAAAATACCTACTTGTTGCGATTGCATATTCCACGGATTTTTTGTTATTTTGCAAATCAGAACAGGCGGCAACATTATCCATGCGCGGCCGCGGAAACATCAACGGGAGCGAACAATGAAGAACAACAAGATGTATGAGGCCGACGACAAGATGATTTCACTTATCGCGGACAACTACAACATTCTGCAAAGCCTCGGCAGATTCGGAATCAACCTCGGCTTTGGAGACAAGACCGTACGCGAAGTTTGCGAAGACCAGGGCGTTGACACCTACACGTTTCTCGCCGTGGTCAACTTCTCCATCAACGGTTACCGCGACTTCGACGACGGCGGCCGCTTCTCAATACCGACGCTGCTGCACTACCTGAAGGCGTCGCACGAGTATTACCTCAACTTCCAGTTGCCCACGATACGCAAGGAACTTGAGTCGGCACTCGACGAAAGCGACAATCTGGCGCGCCTCATCATGAAGCTCTACGACGAATATGCGCACGAGATAAAAAAACACATGCAATACGAAGAGAAAACCGTCTTCCCATACGTTGACAGCCTGCTGGAAGGCAAGGCAAGCAACGACTACGACATGGAGACGTTCTCGAAAAAGCACGGGCAGACCGACCAAAAGCTGCGCGAGCTGAAAAACATCATCATAAAATACCTGCCGAGCGACATACACCACAACAACCAGCTTACATCCACGCTCTACAAACTGTACAACAACGAGGAATGGCTGGAAAACCACTCGCTCGTGGAGGAGAGCATATTCATCCCGGCCATCAGGAAACTTGAACAGAAGTACAAGCAGAACGACGTGAGCGTGAAAATATCGAAGATGATTAGCCAGAACCATGACGGCAGCGAAGCCCTTAGCGACAGGGAGAAAGACGTAATAGTAAGCCTCGTGCAGGGCATGACCAACAAGGAGATAGCCGACCATCTCTGCATATCCATCAACACAGTAATAACCCACCGCCGCAACATAGCACGCAAACTGCAGATACACAGTCCGGCAGGACTGACAATCTATGCCATAGTCAACAACCTGGTTGACATCTCGACCGTAAAGCTTTGACACACTAATTCAAATACGGACACGCACAACGCCTTGCCACACGCTGCCGCCACACGGTTGCACGGATATGGCAAGGCGTACTTTTTGTTCCATCTTTACCCCAAAAACACATTGAAAAACACATCCATTTAAAAAACTTTACTTATCTTTGCACCCGAAATATCATCCAAAATGGAAAACTTTTACAACATGTAACCTAAAAAAGTTTTCCCAAACGGATAACTTACCAGAAAATACAAGGCAATAAATTTACAAAACAGCAGACAATGAGCACGATGAATTTCACCATCACCAAACGTGACGGCAATACCGAGCAATTCAGCTTGGACAAAATCATGAACGCGATAATCAAGGCGTTCGACTCCGTAAAAGAGCCTGCCGGCCTCAACCGCATATCGCGTATAATCAGCCATCTTGACCTGAACGACGGCATCACCGTGGAAGACATACAGAACCAAGTGGAAGAAGCACTGATGCGCGAGGGCTTTTACAAAGTGGCCAAAAGCTTCATGCTATACCGCCAACGGCACACCGAAGACCGCGAGACGATGGTGAAAATGAAGTTCCTCACCGACTACTGCACGGCGAGCAATGCCGCAACCGGCTCGAAATACGATGCCAATGCCAACGTGGAACACAAGAACATAGCCACACTCATAGGCGAACTGCCGAAATCGAATTTCATACGCCTGAACCGCAGGCTGCTCACCGAGCGTATCAAGAAGATGTATGGCAAGGAGCTGGCTGACAAATACATCTACATGCTCGACCACCACTTTATATACAAGAACGACGAGACAAGCCTCGCCAACTACTGCGCCTCCATCACGATGTACCCTTGGCTTATCGGCGGAACGCTGTCAATAGGCGGCAACTCGACCGCACCCACCAACCTGAAATCGTTTTGCGGAGGCTTCGTCAATATGGTATTCATGGTGTCGAGCATGTTGAGCGGGGCGTGCGCCACACCGGAATTCCTCATGTACCTAAACTATTTCATCGGCATGGAATACGGCAAGGACTACTGGCGCGAGGCTGACAAGATAGTTGACTTGTCTGTAAAGCAGCGCACGATAGACAAGGTCGTGACCGACTGCTTCGAGCAAATCGTATACTCAATCAACCAACCGACGGGCGCACGCAACTACCAGGCCGTGTTCTGGAATATAGCGTATTACGACAAGCCCTACTTCGAAAGTCTGTTCGGCGAGTTCCGTTTCCCGGACGGAAGCAAGCCAGACTGGGACAGCCTTAGCTGGCTGCAAAAACGCTTCATGAAGTGGTTTAACCACGAACGTACCAAGACCGTGCTTACTTTCCCTGTCGAAACGATGGCACTGCTGGCCAAAGACGGTGACGTGATTGACACCGAATGGGGTGACTTCACCGCCGAAATGTATGCCGAGGGGCACTCGTTCTTCACATACATGAGCGACAACGCCGACTCGCTAAGCTCATGCTGCCGCCTGCGCAACGAGATACAAGACAACGGTTTCAGCTATACGCTCGGTGCTGGCGGCGTGTCTACCGGCTCGAAAAGCGTGCTTACAATAAACCTCAACCGCTGCATACAGTATGCAGTGAACAACGGCGTTGACTACAAAGAGTTCCTCTGCGGCGTAACCGACCTTGTACACAAAGTGCAATTGGCGTACAACGAAAACCTGAAAGAGCTGCAACGCGCCGGCATGTTGCCGCTGTTCGACGCCGGCTACATCAACATAGGGCGCCAGTACCTCACCATAGGCATCAACGGACTGGTGGAAGCGGCAGAGTTCCTCGGACTGGAAATCAACGACAATCCCGGCTATCTCGGCTTCGTGCGGTCCGTACTTGGCATCGTTGAGAAATACAACAAGCAGTACCGCACAAAGGACGTCATGTTCAACTGCGAAATGATACCGGCCGAGAACGTAGGAGTAAAACACGCGAAATGGGACAGGGAAGACGGCTACTACGTGCCGCGCGACTGCTACAACAGCTACTTCTACGTGGTGGAAGACCCTTCGCTCAACATACTCGACAAGTTCAAACTGCACGGCGCGCCATACATAGAACACCTCACGGGCGGCTCCGCGCTGCACATGAACCTTGAAGAACACCTGTCGAAAGCGCAATACCGCCAGCTATTGCGCGTCGCGGCGAAGGAGGGATGCAACTATTTCACGTTCAACATACCCAACACCGTATGCAACGACTGCGGACACATAGACAAGCGTTACCTGAAGGAGTGCCCACATTGCCACAGCAAGAACGTGGACTACATGACACGCGTAATCGGTTACTTGAAACGCGTAAGCAATTTCTCGGCGGCAAGGCAGGAGGAAGCAAAGCGCAGACATTACACCAAAGCTGACTGAAACCAAGGGCCAAGAGTCAAGGAGAAATGCCCACTTGGCTCGGAAATGAAATCTCATAAACTCCTTAGACTTCACCCTAAATTCTTGAAAACCATGCTGAAATACGTAAACACAGACATTGTTTTCCAAGAAGTACCCGACGAGGTGACGCTGGCTGTCAACATATCCAACTGCCCGTGCCGCTGTCCGGGATGCCACAGCACATACCTGTGGCAGGATATCGGCCAACCGCTTACGGGCGACGTGATGGACAAGTTCATGCAGAAATACGGCGACGGGATAACCTGCGTATGCTTCATGGGCGGCGACGGCGACCCTGCCGGCGTAGCTTCATTGTCACGGTACATGCACAAAAAGTACCCGTGCATCAAGGTAGGATGGTACAGCGGACGCACTGCAACCAAGCAGGACACGGCCGCGTGCGATTTCGACTACGTAAAGTTCGGTCCTTTCAATAAGGCTCTCGGCGGACTGAAAAGCAAGACTACAAACCAGCGTTTGTACAAACGCGGCGGCGACGGACGGCTTATCGACATAACAAGCCGATTCTGGCAACAATCCGATTGACGGCATATTACAATGCCATATGCCGTGTTTCACAATGCAAAAGGCGGCCTTTCACATCATGAAAGGCCGCCTTTTGCATTGCATTGGGAACCAGCACGTTACACAGGCGCATAATACCGGCTCCACACCTTATTTATATTAAACATACCGAAAATAGTCTGCCGAAATTTCACCAATCAGATTTTAATTCTTATATTTGCAAGCGAATTACCTAAAACTACAGAATCTATCAACTCTAAACAAATACACTTACAAACTTGAAACTATGAAGCAATTACAGACATTACTGCTATGCCTGTTGTTCCCACTGGCGGTATGCGCGTCGGCATGGGACGATGTGATGTACAAACAAATCGAGAAAAGCATCAGGATGCCGCAATTCGCCGACCGCGTTTTCGACATAACAAAGTACGGCGCGTCACTAAAAGCCACGGCGGCGCAGAACCAGAAGGCAATAAACAAGGCCATCGAGGCCTGCTCGAAGGCCGGTGGCGGACGCGTGGTTGTGCCCGAAGGCACATGGAACACAGGCGCGATAAGGCTCAAAAGCCATGTAAACCTTGTGATAGAAAAGGGCGCGACGCTGCTGTTCGCTTTCGACCGCAGCCTCTATCCGCTTGTGGAGACACGCTGGGAAGGGCTCGACTGCATCAACTACTCCCCTCTAATCTACGCCTACAAGGAAACAGACATAGCCATAACAGGCCAGGGCACCATCGACGGCAACGCCTCTGACGACACCTGGTGGCTGATGAGCGGAAAGACACCGAAAAGCAAGGACGTGCCCGTAGCCGAGAAACAACAGAACCCCGGCGGACGCGCCGACCTGCTGAAAATGGCCGAAGACGGCGTACCCTTGGAACAACGAGTGTTCGGCCAGGGCAAGGGGCTGCGCCCGCAAATGGTAAACCTGAACCAATGTGACGGCATTTTAATCGAAGGCGTGACCATGGTGCGCTCGCCGTTCTGGGTGATGCACCCGTTACTTAGCAAGAACATAACCGTAAGGAACGTGACCGTACACAACGACGGGCCCAACGGCGACGGCTGCGACCCCGAGTCGTGCGAGAACGTTCTCATCGAAAACTGCGTCTTCGACACCGGCGACGACTGCATCGCCATAAAGAGCGGACGCAACGAGGACGGGCGCGAGGGCGGCAAAGGACGCTACACCGGACTACCCAGCAAGAACATCATAGTGCGCAACTGCATGATGAAGGACGGCCACGGAGGCGTTGTCATCGGCTCTGAAATATCGGGAGGCTGCAACAACGTGTTCGTAGAGAACTGCAAGATGGACAGCCCCAACCTCGACCGCATACTGCGCATAAAGACCAACTCGGCACGCGGCGGCGTAATCGAGAACATCTACATGCGCAACGTTGAGGTGGGCCAGTGCGCCGAAGCGGTGCTGAAAATCAACCTCGACTACGAGCCGAAGGAAATAGCCAAGCGCGGATTTTACCCCACGGTACGCAACGTTTATATGGAGAACGTCACCTGCACGAAGAGCAAGTACGGCGTAATGATAGTGGCGTTCGACGACCGCACCAACGTAAGCAACATCAACCTGAAAGACTGCACGTTTGACGGCGTTTACTTGAAGCCCGTCTACATCAAGGGCAAAACCGAAGGAGTAAACTACGACAACCTTGTAATCAACGGCTCAACCGTACTCTCCGAGTACCCCTACAAGCATTACAGCGAGTGGATGACATACTCCGAGATGAAGCGCACTCCCCTGCCCTACATGCTCGACTTTGCCAAGAAGCCGCGCTGGAACTACGCCAGCGGAATAGAGCTTGAGGCCATGCTCGACACATACCTGGCGTACGGCGGCGACAGCATCATAAACTATTTAAAGGCATATCCTGCCAGAATGATTGCCGAGAACGGAGACATCACGGGCTACAAATACGAGGACTTCAACCTTGACAACACCCGTCCGGGCCGCTTCATACTGCGCATGAACCAGCTGTTCCCCGAAAAAAAGTCGGACAAGGCTCTCAAAACAATATTCAAGCAGCTTGAGAAGCAGCCGCGCACGAAGGACGGCGTGTGGTGGCACAAGGCCATCTACGCCCACCAGGTATGGCTCGACGGCGTGTATATGGGTCATCCGTTCTACACAATGGCCGCCCCAATACTGAAAGGCGAGAAGAAAGCCAAGAAGTATTATGACGACGCTTTCGAGCAAATCAGCAAGACTTACAACCGCACATACGACGAGAAGACCGGACTGTGGAAGCACGCCTGGGACGAGACTAACAGCATGTTCTGGGCAAACAAGGAGACAGGACTGTCGCAACACACGTGGGCAAGGGCGCAAGGATGGTTCGCAATGGCAATACTCGAAGTGCTTGATGCCGTGCCGCAGGACTACGAGCACCGCGCCGAACTAATCGACATGCTCAACAATGTAATGAAAGCTACCGTAAAGAAGCAGGACAAGAAGACCGGCGTATGGCGCGACGTGCTCGACGTTGACGACCCACGCAACTATCTCGAAGCCACCGCCTCGTCTATGTTCACCTACGTATTGCTCAAAGGCTCGCGCCTCGGCTACTTCTCCGACAGCATGAAGAAGGCCGGCATAAAGGGCTACAAGGGCATCCTGAAAGAGTTTGTCAAAGTCAACGCGGACAAGACAATATCGCTCACACGCTGCTGCGAGGTGTCAGGCCTTGGCCCCGACAACCCCAAAAGCCGCCGCCGCGACGGTTCGTTCGAATATTACATCAGCGAACCCATACGCGACAACGACGGCAAGGGCATAGCTCCTTTCATATGGGCTTCGCTCGAAATGGAGAAGCTCGGCTATGACGTTGCCGGCCTTAACAAATGATTCTTGCCAGATTTACAACATCCGGCAGACATTCAAAATTAACCAATCCTGCGGAATTCTGATTCCGCAGGATTATAAACAAACAACAAAACTCAATCAAAACAACAATCAATGAAAAAACAGATTTTACTACTTGTAGCCGCAGCTTTAGGCACGGCACCAGCTTTTCCGCAAACAGACGCCCCGGCGTTCCCCGGAGCAGAAGGCCACGGCCGATACGTTACAGGCGGACGCGGCGGTGAAATAAGGGTGGTGACAACACTCGAAGACACTGGCAAAGAAGGCTCATTGAGATGGGCTGTAAAAGGCGACGACCCGAAAATCGTAGTGTTCAATGTCGGCGGTGTCATTCCGCTGACCAAAGAACTGACTATCGGAGCCAACACGACAATAGCCGGACAGACCGCGCCTGCACCGGGCATAACGCTACGCTATTTCACAGTACGCCCACACGGGAACAACATAATAATACGCTTCATACGCGTACGCCGCGGACAGGAAAAGGATGTCAACGACGGAGCCGACGCAATATGGGCAAGGGAGTATTCAGGGATGATTCTCGACCACTGCTCTTTCAGCTGGAGCATTGACGAGGTTGCATCGTTTTACGACAACAACAACTTTACAATGCAATGGTGTACCGTGGCCGAAAGCTTGAACAACGCCGGGCACGACAAGGGGGCACACGGCTACGGAGGCATATGGGGAGGAAAGCTTGCAAGCTTCCACCACAACATGATTGCACACGTGTCAAACCGCGTACCACGATTCAACGGGGCGCGATATGAATGGGACGGGTACACGGAAAACGCCCTGTACAACACACGCGACGAATACAAATGGGCCAATTCAGTACAAGCTGAAAATGTGGACTTCAGGAACTGCGTGATGTACAACTGGGGCAACAGCAACGGCTGCTACGGAGGCCCCGGCGGCGGACAGGTAAACATCATAAACAACTATTATAAAGGCGGCCCGTCAACACCTGACAGCAAGGCACAACGGGTAACACAAATATCCGTAGCTTCAGGAGACAACTCGGAAGGCCACCCCAACACATTCGGCATGACAAGCCGATACTACATAAGCGGTAACACAACCGAAACAAACAGAGGCAAGAAAACCCTTAACAGGGATTGGGACGGCGTAGATTACGACAAAGGCGTGTTCACCATAGACGGCGACACATGGAGCCTCGACACACGCAACATGTACGGCGACGAGGTTGAGCACAAGAACAACGGCAACGGAGAACCATGCGTAAGGATAAAAATGGACACGCCTGCGCCGGAAGGAGAAATCACCACACACAACGCAGAAACGGCTTTTGAAAAAGTATTGTCATACTGCGGCGCATCCCTAAGCCGAGACAACGTTGACGAACGTTACATGGAGGAAGCACGCACGGGAACAGCAACATACGAAGGTTCTGTCACGGGCGACAAGGGCCTGATTGACATCGTTGCCGACGTCGAAGGCTATACGGAAGCTAATTTCGGCGAAAGCAAACGCCCGGACGACTTCGACACTGACGGCAACGGCATTGCAGACGAATGGGAAAGGGCTAATGGACTGACCGTAGGAACGGTTGACCCGAACGGATATGACATCGACCGTGAAAAAGGGTGGTATACCAACATAGAGGTTTACATGAACTCTCTCGTAGAAAATATTGTAAAGGCACAGAACGCCGACGGCGAGAGCAACTACACGGAGTATTATCCACAATGTATATCCACGGGAATTTCAGACGCGGCCATAACCACATCTGAAATAGAAAAGATTGAATATTACACATTGGGAGGAATGAAGCTCAACGAACCGGCCAAAGGCATAAACATACGCAAAATAACATACGCGAACGGCAAAGCCACAACCGACAAAGTCATAAAATAAAGGCATACATGCCATACATACGGCTGGCAACAATAGCCCAAACAACACGCAAAGGCCGCACGGACTTGTTGTCCGTGCGGCCTTTTACTTTATCTTAAACCGCCAACGGCGCAACGCCGGGCACCATGCCCAACGCACAGGCACGACAGGCCACGGTGCGACCAAACATCCACACACACCATGGCAAAAAAGCCACGGCTTTATGGAAGGCCGTTTTCAGCCTTGCAAAATGCGGTCCTTTGCAAACTGAAAGACGGCAAAACGCACGGCAAAAGGCCGTCTTTCACAACACGCATGGAAAGCATCTGATTTTCAACACGTTACATCATTGCCAAGCATTACATTGAACATACCTGTAAATGAACGTGAGAACAGTCTGAAAAATACGACATTCAAGCCTGAAACCAAGTTGTTCAATGTTTCCTGATTATTGTCCTTTAATCCATCTTAACCGAATTTTAACCAGGAAACATTTTATTATTCAAATCAAAAGCTTATATTTGCAATATAAAATGTGATTTAGAACTTAGTATTAATCTCTTAAAAAAATTATTATTATGAAGAATTTTTTACGCTTAACATTGCTCAGTTTGCTGAGTTTGGTTTGTGCAGGACTATATGCTGCAACCGAAACCATTGACTTTACAAAATTGTCTATTTCTGAAACAGAAGACGGCTTTACACTTCAAGAAGGCTCATTTTCATTTGAAGCCTTTAAGAATAACGGTCAGACAAAACCGACCCAGAATAGCTCAAGCAAAGACCTTCGTCTTTATGCAAAAAACACTCTGGAGGTAAATAGCAACGTGCCTATGACCAAGATGGTATTTGCAATCTCAAAGCAAGGTCTGAAGCGTTGGGCTGATGTAACGCCAAACACAGGTACTGTTACCAACGATGTAAACAATGCCCAGCTAATATGGACAAGCGAAAGTGCTGTTTCAAATGTAACATTTACTGTAGGAGACAAAGCTGTTTACGGCACAGATGGAGCTGAGAAAGCAGGACAATTTGATTTCAATTCAGTTGACATAACAACCGAAGACGGTGCAGTCAGTGTAGCTGCGCCAACATTTTCACTTGAAGGCGGTACATACACAACGCCACAAACTCTTACATTAACAGCGGATGAAGGCTGTAAAATATACTACACAAATGATGGAAGTACGCCTTCAAACAACAGTACACTTTATACTACAGCCATAACAATTAACACAACCACAACTATCAAAGCCATCGCTTACGATGCCAACAACAATGCAAGTAGCGTAGTTTCCATGACTTATACATTCCCTGTACAGTGTGAAAACATCGCCGCAGTAAAAGAACAAGCAAACGGAACATTAGTGGCCTTGACACTGACAGACGCTCAGGTTGTATACGTAAACTCTTATAAATCAGGAGAATACACAAACACAGAATATTTCATCCGCGACGCTTCAGGCGCACTCGATTTCTACAACACCGGACTTGAACTTAAAGCGAACAACATCATAAACGGCGTTGTAATAGGAGAACTCAGCATATACAACGGACTGCCTGAATTAGTAAAATCAGACGCTACCAACGATGAAAACTTGAAAATAACAGAAGGTACGGAGGCACAGCCGGTTGAGATTACAAATATTGCCGACTTACAGACAGAAAAATACTTGTGCGACTTAATAAAAATCAAAGGGGCTACGATAACTTCAGAGCAAAGCGGCAACTATACAAATATCTATGCTGTGGACGAAAATGAAAGCAAAGTCATGCTTTACGACAAGTTCAAACTTGACGTAAACATTCCAACAGACAATGAGAAGTATGACATCACCGGCATCATGGGCGCAGCAAAACTTAGCGGAAACATCACCAACGAGGTATTCCTTATCAGTATCGAAAAATATATACCATCAGGCATCAACGACATAACAGTTGAAGAGTTCGACGAGAACGCACCTGTATACAACCTCTCCGGCCAGCGTGTAAACAAAGACGCCAAGGGTATCCTTATCCAGAATGGAAAGAAATTCATTAGAAAGTAAGAAACAGGGAAAGTGAAAAACAAGACAAAATCACCTGACCTGATTCACATAACCAATATAAGAGAAGATGCGCATTGCCTGTGCATCTTCTCTTCTTTATATACAGGCAAATAACAAAATGCCACATTTATGCGGAATATTCTTCAAAAGATTGCTTTTAAAAGAATTAATGTCTTATCTTTGTATCAATTTTAACATACAGACATTATCATCTTAAACTAATAGCAACCACATGAAAAGAAGAACTATTCTGGCCACCTTGGCCATAGCCTGCACGTTAAATGCCGGTGCACAGACGCTACCCTACCAGAACCCGGCACTGTCGGCTCACGAACGCGCAGTAGACCTGTGCTCGCGCATGACGCTTGAAGAGAAAGCCATCGTGATGATGGACAAGTCGAAAGCCATTCCGCGGCTCGGCATACCAGAGTTCGCATGGTGGAGCGAAGCACTGCACGGCGTAGGACGCAACGGCATAAGCACGGTGTTCCCATCATGCATAGGCATGGCAGCATCGTTCGACGACGCACTGCTGGAACGCATCTACACTGCCGTAAGCGACGAGGCTCGCGCCAAGAACACTGTGCAGCGGCGCACCGGGCGCGTAGCCACATACCAAGGCCTGTCGTTCTGGACACCAAACATCAACATATTCCGCGACCCACGCTGGGGGCGCGGACAGGAGACCTACGGTGAAGACCCGTACCTGAACTCACGCATGGGACTGGCCGTAGTGAGGGGACTGCAAGGCCCGGCGGACGGCAAATACATGAAGTTGCTGGCCTGCGCAAAACACTTTGCAGTACACAGCGGCCCGGAGAAGACGCGCCACAGCTTCAACATAGAGAACCTGCCCGAACGCGACTTATGGGAAACCTACCTGCCTGCATTCAAAGACCTCGTACAAACAGGCGGAGTGAAAGAGGTGATGTGCGCATACCAGCGCTTCGACGGCGACCCGTGCTGCGGCAGCAACCGCCTTCTACAACAGATACTGCGCGACGAATGGGGCTTCAACGGACTGGTGGTAAGTGACTGCGGAGCCATAAGCGACTTTTGGGAACCGGGCGCACACGGAGTTTCAAAAGACGCGGCATCGGCGTCGGCAAAAGCTGTAATCAGCGGTACAGACGTAGAGTGCGGCAGCAACTACCGCAGGTTGCCAGATGCGGTAAAGGCCGGCAAGATAACCGAAAAGCAGATAGACAAAAGCGTAGTGCGCCTGCTTGAAGCGCGCTTCGAGCTCGGCGACTTTGACCCTGACTCGCTCGTACCGTGGACGCGCATACCTGAAAGCGTCATTGCCAGCAAGGAACACAAGCAACTCGCACTGCAAATGGCGCGCGAGCAGATGGTGCTTCTGCATAACAGGAACAACACACTGCCGCTTAAAAAGGATGCAGGAAAGATAATGGTGATGGGTCCCAACGCGGCCGACTCCATCATGCTGTGGGGCATATACTACGGTCAGCCAAGCCATTCGGTAACCGTTCTTGAAGGAATACAGGGAAAAATAGGCCGGAACGTAAAGTACACGAAGGGATGCGAGATAACATCGCTGACTGAAAGCGAAAGCATATTCAGCAAGATGAGGACGGCAGACGGCCGCCAAGGCATGAACGCACGCTTCTGGAACAACACCCGCATGGAAGGCCGGCCGGCTTATGAAACAACATACGAGCACGCCCTGCACTTCGACAACGGCGGCAATACTGTCTTTGCCCCGGGCGTACAACTGACCGACTTCACTGCAAGCTTCAACGGCTCATTCACCGCCGACAAGGACGAAACACTTAACATACTCTACGCCAACGATGACGGCATAAGGCTTATCGTAAACGGCGACACGATAGAAAACAACTGGAAAACTGACCGCCTGCGCGTAAAACAGAAGAAACTGACTGTAAAAAAAGGCCGTCGTTACGACGTGCAGGTTGACTACATGCAGCTTAAGGGTGCCGCTACGCTCAACTTCGACATTGCCGCCGTATACAACGTAACGGCTAACGAGGTGGCCTCAAGGGCAAAAGACGTGGAAACGGTAATCTTCGTGGGCGGCATATCGCCCAACCTCGAGCGCGAAGAGGCCAAAGTAAGCGAGCCTGGCTTCGACAACGGCGACCGTACAAGCATAGAGCTGCCTGCTGCGCAACGCGAAATACTAAAGACACTGCATGAGGCCGGAAAGAAGGTGGTACTGGTCAACTGTAGCGGCAGCGCAGTTGCATTGACTCCTGAACTCGAGACGTGCGACGCCATCTTGCAGGCATGGTACCCCGGGGAACAGGGCGGCCACGCCGTAGCCGACGTGCTCTTCGGCGACTACAACCCTGGCGGCAAGCTGCCCGTGACGTTCTACCGCGACGACAGCCAGCTGCCACCGTTTGACGACTACCGCATGGCCGGACGCACTTACCGATACTTCCGCGGCACACCACTCTTCCAGTTCGGCTACGGCCTGAGCTACACAACGTTCGACACGGGTGCACCGTCATACAATGCGGCTGAAGGGAAAATCACAGTCAACGTAACCAATACAGGCAAACGCGACGGCGTAGAGATAGTACAGGCCTACCTGCGCAACCCGGCCGACACAGAAGGACCGGACAAGACTTTGCGCGGATTTGCACGGGTTGAGCTGAAAGCAGGCGAAACAAAGACCGTGACGATAGACATGCCACGCTCCGCCTTCGAATGCTGGGACCCGACGACCAATACAATGCGCGTTGCCCCCGGCACATACGACATCCTCGTTGGCACGTCGAGCATGGACAAAGACCTTAAGAAAATCACGGTAGAACTGTAAGCTTGAGGGCAACGTACAGACTGCCTGCAAGTGACAAGCATCTGTCATCTTCAACGCTTTTGCGGCCACACTCGTAAAACATGCCATAAAAGACTGAGTGTCAACGCCTTACCGCAAACATCAAATGTGACGGTGATGACATTAAACATGTCATCACCGTCACTTGTAAGTCCTTGGCAATCAGCTGTCTACTTGTAGTATGACATTAATGACAGCTATTCCATGAAAAAGTCTACTGAATAAACAGAAAACAAAACACGACCTTTCACCATCCCGTTTGCCGCCTTTCAAAAGACGATTTGCCGTATTTCACATTTCCGTTTGCCGAGTTTTACCGCAACCCGTCATTTACATATGCCAGTCACCTATTGGAAAAACCAAAGAGGCAGGTAGCTTCATCTTAAATGGACGTCAGTTCGGCATAACTTCTATTTTCCACAAACAGCAAAAACACCTTTTGTAGGGACATAATTAGCTTAACGCTGACCTTTGGTTCATTATGTCCGCACGCCGCAAAGAGGCGTATTATCCAAGCGTAACACAATAAAAACGTTCTTTCAGAACGTGCGGACATAATGAACCAAAGGTCAGCGTTAAGCTAATTATGTCCCTACAAAGGATGCTTTCTTATACCGAACTGACGTTAAATGAAGATTGCCTATTATACCGAACTGCATATTATTCTTCAATTATTTGTCTATCTCCAAATCCTTGTCCTTACGATAACCAAGTGCAGTGAAGGCACACACAAGCACGCCACATTGGTTGCGCACCTTCACTTCAAGGTAAGGTATTTTGTGATGGCAGTGCGTCTCCACGGCTTCTGCCGTGAGCACGTCGCCCTCTACGGCCGAACAGAGGAACGATATTGTACTCTCGATGCTGAACGTCAGTTTGCCGTGCGAGTTCATCACGGCGGCAAGGGCGAGGTCGGCCAGCGTGAACAACGCCCCACCCTGGCACACTCCGCCTGCATTAAGATGCTCGCGGGTTACAGCCATTTCTGCCCGCGCGTAACCTTCGCGCACCTCAATAACCCGTGCCCCGGCATTGGCCGCAAAACGGTCGCCATGGTTTAGAAAATCTGTCAATGTCATATTTCACGAATCTTTATCTACAAAATAATATAAAAAGGTATCACCAGCCACTTTTTCCATTATTACAAAATAATAAGGGGCCGCCTTGACTATAACGTAAGGCAGCCCTTGTTTGGTATACAACTGGACGTTTTTTATGCTTCGTTTACTTTGCGTAAGCCACGCTGCGCGTCTCGCGGATAACAGTAATCTTAACCTGTCCGGGATAAGTCATCTCGTTCTGTATCTTCGTGGCTATCTCGCCAGAAAGCTTCTCGGTCTCCTTGTCATCCATCTTGTCGGCTCCGACGATGACGCGAAGCTCGCGTCCAGCCTGGATAGCGTAAGTCTTCGTAACGCCGGGATAGCTCATCGCTATGGCCTCAAGGTCGTTAAGGCGCTTGATGTAAGCTTCTACAATCTCACGACGCGCACCCGGACGTGCACCGCTAATGGCATCGCACACCTGAACGATTGGCGCAAGCAGCGTGTTCATTTCCATTTCATCATGGTGCGCCCCGATGGCGTTCACGATGTCAGGCTTCTCCTTGTACTTCTCGGCAATCTTCGCCCCATAAAGCGCATGAGGCAGTTCGCTCTCCTCGTCAGGCACTTTTCCTATGTCGTGAAGCAGTCCCGCGCGCTTTGCCTTCTTCGGATTTAGCCCAAGCTCCGATGCCATTACTGCGCAAAGGTTTGCCGTCTCGCGTGCATGCTGGAGAAGGTTCTGACCGTAACTCGAACGGTATTTCATCTTACCGATAATGCGTATAAGCTCCGGATGCAAGCCGTGTATGCCAAGGTCGATGGCCGTGCGCTTGCCCGTCTCTATGACTTCGTTGTCAAGCTGTTTCTTCACCTTCGCCACAACTTCCTCGATACGTGCCGGGTGTATGCGGCCGTCAGCAACAAGCTGGTGTAGGGCAAGGCGGCAAACTTCACGACGGATGGGGTCGAACGCAGAGATTACTATTGCCTCCGGCGTGTCGTCAACGACAATCTCAACGCCTGTCGCAGCCTCAAGAGCACGTATGTTACGACCCTCACGGCCGATAATGCGTCCCTTGACCTCGTCGTTGTCGATATGGAATACGCTTACAGAGTTCTCTATAGCCGTCTCCGTAGCAACACGCTGTATTGTCTGGATTACAATTTTCTTCGCCTGTGCGTTGGCGTTGAGCTTTGCCTCATCCATTATTTCGTTTATGTAGCTTGCAGCGTCAGTGCGCGCCTCGTCCTTAAGGCTCTCAACAAGACGGCTCTTGGCTTCGTCCGCACTTAGTCCGGAAAGTTCTTCAAGCTTGGCACGCTCCTGCAACTGCATCTTGTCAAGCTCGTCCTGGCGTATCTGCAAAAGTTTCTTTTCACTGTCAACACGCTGCTGTTGCTGGTCAAGGTCTTGCTTCCTGCGGCCGAGCTCTTCCTGACGCTGGTTCAACGAGATTTCACGCTGCTTAAGCCTGTTCTCGCTTTGCTGGATTTTCTGGTTGCGCGCCTGCACCTCTTTCTCCAGTTCTGATTTCTTGTTGAGAAACTTCTCCTTTACTTCAAGAAGCTTCTTCTCCTTCAATACATCCGCCTCTTTCTCGGCGGCACTTACCATCTCATTATATTTCCCGGTAATGACATACCTGAAAATAAAGTAACCCGCAAGGCCGCCCACTATAAGGGCTACTGCGGCAATCACAATACTCAATATCATTTGCTTGGTTTATTTAATGTTAATATTCTCACTCTTACCTGCCGCCAGCAGAACTTTTAATGTCTAATGCGTCTTCAATTTCAGATGTGACTTTTGTGAGAATATCATCATAAGGCTTGGTATCGTTGTTGGACTTCTCAAATTCCAAGTCAATAGCAATATCAAGCATGGCCATGCGCATGATTTCCTTTTCGCTACGGCTCGTCCTGTATATTTCCATCAACGAATTCACCTTTTCCGTTATAAGCTTTGCCGCATTACGGCAATACGGCTCATCTTCCGGCCTAATTGTAACCGGAATGTCCGTATCGTAAACGTGCAGTCTTATATGTAATTTGTCGTTCTCTCCAGCCATCGCCACCTGTTATTTTCCGCTCAGCAGCGTTATGCACTTGTCCACCTCCCTTATCAGCCCGGCCAATCTGCGCTTCGCGGCATCTATGTCGCCATCGCATATTTCAACCATTCTTGCTGTCTTGAGGCTTTCATAATCCTTGCGCGCCTGCTCAAGACTCGCCTTAAGCCGCTTTATCTCGCCGTCACGCGAGTCAACCATCGCATAAAGCTCGTCGTTCTCCTTCTTCAAGTCCTTGTATTGGAGAATCATCTGCCTCACACGCGTAGTAAAAAGCGTCAAGATTTTGTCTTCGTCAGCCATCTGCATGGATTTTGTCTACAAAATTAGACCTTTTTCATCACATTGCAAAATTTATGCAACGGATTTTAAGAAAAATCAGATATTTAAGCAGTTACAGCCGAAAACACCCGATTCAGGCCATGTAAAGTTCACTTGTTCTTATCGACTTCTTCTGCGTTCGGACGAGGTTCCTTCTTAGCCAGCATCACAACCTGGTAGACAAAGCCCGCAATCCACTTCTCGCTGAATCCCAAACGCTTATTATAACTGCGTATGGCTACTACGGTTTTCATGACACCCGCATCCTTAAAGTCATTCTTATTGAATATGTCTGACACGGTTTTCTCCGTCATTGTGTAGATTGCTTTCTTCATGAAAGACGGAACACGCAACTTGAACTTCATAAGATTGCCCATGAGCATCATCACATCCTGCGTGAAATTCTGGAACTGTATCAGATATGTCTGTACATCCTGTATCTTGCGGCAATTCCGGCGTATGCTTTGGTCCAGTTCCTTGAAAAAGTCATCTTCCGTCTTGTATAAATCAACAAGCATCTTTCTGCAATGTTTTTTCTCACCTACACCAAGTTTGTTGTTCAACGTCGGCACATGCAAAGTTGCCTTGAACATACGCAAATCCGGCAACATGGCCAAATTGGTTATGCCTGCGTTTTCGGCGATTGCTGCCTGCAAGTAAACCCGCACAAGTGTCATATAGTCTTCCATGCCGCCTATCTTAGGCTCCTTGCTATTGTTTTTTCCGAATAATTTACTTAAAAATCCCATATGATTATGATGTTAATAAAAATACCGGGCATAGCCCGTAAAAAAATTGCAAGTGCAAAAATACATCAAATACGCCGAATTCCAAAATAAAATTTGATTATTATCGATTTTTATTATACCTTTGCGCGATAATAGACGAAGCTGAACATTCACATTAAAATACGCAGGAAGATAACAACAGAACATGGCTCACCTCATATCAAAGAGCCTATTTTTCACATCAAACACATTTAGAATATGAAAGGAATCGTTTTGGCAGGTGGCTCTGGTACAAGGTTATACCCAATCACCAAAGGCATCAGCAAACAGCTGATACCTATTTTTGACAAACCCATGATATACTACCCTATATCTGTACTGATGCTTGCAGGCATAAAAGAAATCCTCATCATATCTACACCTTACGACCTTCCCGGATTCAAGCGCCTGTTAGGTGACGGTTCAAGTTTCGGTGTAAGCTTCGAATACGCAGAACAACCCTCACCCGACGGACTCGCCCAAGCATTCATAATCGGAGAAAAATTCATCGGCAAAGACAGTGTTTGCCTCGTTCTTGGAGACAACATATTCCACGGTGCCGGATTCTCAGGGATGTTGAAATACAGCGTAAAAGCCGCAGAGAATGAAGGCGAAGCAACCGTATTCGGGTATTATGTGAACGACCCTGAACGTTATGGCGTAGCCGAATTCGACGAAAACGGGAACTGCCTAAGCATAGAAGAAAAACCAAAAAATCCTAAAAGCAACTATGCCGTGGTAGGTTTATACTTCTACCCTAACAGCGTTGTCGATATAGCAAAAAACATAAAGCCGAGTGAACGCGGCGAACTCGAGATAACATCCGTCAACCAAGAATACCTGAAAAGGCATCTCCTGAAGGTCCAGACACTGCAACGCGGTTTCGCATGGCTCGACACCGGCACACATGACAGCCTTAGTGAAGCATCCACCTTCATCGAGGTGATTGAAAAGCGGCAAGGACTGAAAATCGCGTGTCTTGAAGAAATAGCATTCAAACAAGGATGGATTGATACAGAAAAGCTTAAAGAGGCAGCACAGCCAATGATAAAAAATGATTACGGCAAATACCTTATGAGTTTGACGGAAATGCGATAACAGGACATCAACACAAATATCATAATCAAAGACAAAAGCAAAATCAATGAATGAATTAAACAACGACCTTCAGTTTAAAGAAACGGCAGAGGAACAATCGTCATTCAACTTCCAGACAATCTACACCGCATTCATATTGAATTGGAAGTGGTTTCTTTTGTCAATACTGGTATGTATTGGCATAGGATTCCTATACCTGCGTTACACAACTCCCGTCTACAACACTTCGGCGAAACTCCTAATAAAAGACAGCAATAATGACGGCAGAAGCAAAGGAGGAGCATTGCAGGCACTCGAAAACATGTCAAACCTCGGTTTCATCAGCAGTAACTACGGCACTGAAAACGAACAGGAAATACTTACATCGACAACAATAGCGGAACAGGCCATACGTGACCTGAAGCTATACGCCAACTATTACATTAAAGGCAATGTTAAAAAAAGGCTCGTTTACAAAGAACAGCCTATAAACGTCGATATGGATTCACTCCATCTTGAAAAACTCGACGCACCGCTCGAAGTGAGAATCAAACACGAAAACAATTCTTACCAAATAAAAGGCTCTTATTATATCGCGGAAAACGAAATGACCATCACAGGGCCTTTCGACATCGAGAAGACTTTCTCCAGCCTGCCTGCGGTAATAAACACGCAAGTTGGCACCCTGACATTGACAAAGAACGGTTCATATACGCTTGAAGACGGAGAAACCATGTATGCACATCTGTTGTCTCCACGCATCACGTCACACGAATACGTAAAAAAACTGAGCGTGGAACAAACGTCAAAAACATCCTCTGTATTCAAGCTTCAGATAAACGACCAAAACATAACAAGAAGCATAGATTATCTGAATCAACTTGTCATATGCTATAACCGGCAAGCCAATGAAGATAAAAACGAAATTGCCGTAAGGACAGAAGAGTTCATAAACGACCGTCTTACAAAAATAGATGCGGAACTAAGTTCTACCGACGGAGCGATGGAAAGTTATAAAAAAAGGAACAAGCTGATGGAACTTCGGCTCGATGCAATGACTACATCGACAAACACATCCGCTTACGAACAGAAGCTGAACGAAGCCAACACGCAGATTTCGCTCATCGGAAGCCTTATAAACTTTGCCAACCGGCCAGGTAACAAACACCAAGTATTGCCGTCAAACATCGGATTGCAAGACGAAGCTTCAACTTCATTGATAAACGAATACAACAAGATTGCACTTGAACGAAACCGCCTGTTGCGCACCGCGTCTGAAAACAGTCCCGTGGTAATCGAGCTGACGTCGCAATTAGACAACATGCAAGCAAGCATACAGCAGGCCCTGGAACAGGCACGCAAAGGACTAATCATACAGCGCAACGCCATAAGGGAACAACTCGGGCTTTACGACGCACAAGTTACAAAAGCCCCTGAACAAGAGCGCATACTTACGCAAATAGGCAGGCAGCAGGAAGTAAGGTCTGGCCTATACCTTATGCTTTTGCAGAAACGCGAGGAAAACTCCATATCACTTGCCGCGACAGCAGACAAAGGCAAACTCATAGAGAAGCCGCAATTCAACAAGAAAATAAGCCCGAAGGGCAGCATGGTTATGTTGATAGCCTTAGTTTTAGGCATTGCGATACCGTCGGGAGTCCTTTACGTTATAAATTTCTTCCGTTATAGGATTGAAGGCCATGACGACGTAACCAGCCTTACCAAACTACCAATCATCGCAGACATAGCTGTTGCAAGCGACACAGCAAAGACAAGAGCTGACATCGTTGTACACGAAAACCAAAACAACCAGATGGAGGAAATATTCCGCTCCATGCGTACAAACATCCAGTTCATGTTGCAACAAGGGCAGAATGTAATACTTTTCACCTCATCAACATCAGGTGAAGGAAAGACATTCACGGCAGCCAACCTTGCTGTAAGTTTCGCTTTGTTGGGCAAGAAGGTAATACTTATCGGACTCGACATACGTAAGCCGAGACTTGCCGAACTGTTCAAAATCAACAACTATAAATCAGGAATAACAAACCTGCTTATGATGGAAAACCTACAATGGGATGACATCGAAAAACAGATTGTACCATCTGAAATAAACGAAAAACTTGACTTGCTGATGGCAGGCCCCGTGCCTCCTAATCCGGCCGAACTCGTGTCGCGCCCTGCACTTGAACAAGTCATAACACAAATAAAACAGCATTACGACTACGTTTTAATTGATACTGCTCCTGTCGGACTTGTAACCGATACCCTGCAAATCGGAAAACTCGCTGACTTAAGCATATACATGTGCCGTGCCGACTATACGCCAAAGGCCAGCTTCAGCATGATTAACAGCCTCGCCGAAGAAAAGAAATTGCCTAACATGTGCATCGCCATAAACGGCATAGACCTTTCCGAAAAGAAATACGGCTATTATTACGGTTATGGCAAATACGGCAAATACGGACGATACGGGAATTACGGCAAAAGCAACGGCTACGGCCATTACGGAAGCTACGGCAACTATGCAAACAGCCATTATGGCAATAAGAACGACAATTCAGTAAAGAGATAATACATTTACTATCATTGGGATTATGACTATCGCAGTAGACTTTGACGGAACAATAGTAGAACACATGTATCCTGAAATCGGCAAGGAAATACCTTTTGCTACGGAAACATTGAAAATGCTGATTGCCGACCGGCACAAACTTATACTTTGGTCAGTGCGTGAAGGCGAACTGCTCGACGAGGCCGTAAACTGGTGCAGAGAGCGCGGAGTAGAGTTTTATGCTGTTAACCGCGACTACCCGGAAGAGCGTGGAGCTGAAAACAACAATCACTTCTCACGTAAATTGAAAGTGGATATGTTTATAGACGACCGCAATATTGGCGGACTGCCAGACTGGGGCACCATCTACCGCATGATAAAAGAACAAAAGACTTATTACGACATCATGATGGAGCGGATGGGAAAAGCATCTTACGATGATGCCCCGAAAAAGAAACGTTGGTGGCAGAGATGACCTGACGGCAAACACACCATAACGGACGCGGCAAGAACTGTTTAATGACTACGCCGCGTCCGTTTTCTTTTTGCCATGCGCACGCAGGTATTTTTGATTGTCTTAAATGCGTGTCTATTTGTCACATTCACAATACTTAAAAGCATCAAGACGCCTGGCAAATACATTAAAAATACTATATTTGCAGAAGTTTCAACACACAATGTATATAACTGAAAAACAACAAAACGACAAACATGAAACTTCAGAACATTATTTTCACATTGGCTTGCATGCTTTTTTACGGCGGAACAATGTGCGAAACCAAGGCGGAAGCACCCACATCCGCCACAAACGAAAGTAAAGGAGCATTCTACACGGGTGTGTACAGAAACCTTTTCAACGAATATCTTGGCGTAACCCAAAGCCAGACTGACGAACGGCTGGCGCAGATATGGAAGCACTTTTTCGTTGACGAAGACACCAAAGTTTATTTTGAAGACAGCGACAGCACGGCCTACATCTACGATACCGGCAGCCACGACGTAAGGACCGAGGGCATGTCTTACGGCATGATGATATGCGTACAGATGAACAAGAGAGCAGAGTTTGACAAGATTTGGCGTTGGGCGAAGACGCACATGCTCTATAAGTCCGGACGCTGGAAGGGATATTTCGCATGGCAATGCAACACAGACGGCAGCAAAATCGGCGGAGAACCGAGCTGCGCTACCGACGGCGAAATCTACTTTATCACGTCACTCTTCTTCGCTTCCCACCGCTGGGGTGACGACGGTACATACAACTACGGGCGCGAAGCGCAGAAAATACTGAAAGACGTAATGTCAAAAGACGGTTCTCAAGGCGTTTACAACATTTTCGACGCGGCGACAAAACTTGTCTGCTTCGTTCCACATGAAAGCTTACGCCTGCACACAGACCCGTCTTACAACCTGCCGGCATTCTTCGAGCTATGGGTCAGGTGGTCTGACACTAACAAAGACTTCTGGACACATACCCCCGACGCGGCCAGGGACTTATTGGCCGCATCGTCACATCCCGTTACAGGCCTTTTCCCCGACTATTCAACATTCAAAGGTGAGCCGTTCCAGCCGGATTGGAAAAACGACTACGACGCACGACGCTATCAATACGACGCAATACGCTGCGCGATGAACATCGGCATGGACTACAACTGGTTCGGAAAAGACTGCAAGCGCCAGACCGACATGATGACACGCCTGCTAAGATTTTTCAAAGAGGACGGATTCAAGCACGGACAGTTCAACCTTGACGGCACATCGCCCACCGGGGGCTACTCCGAAGGCATGGCCGGGGCTAACGCCGTCGGCGCGTTCTGCCTTGAAGACAAAGCCTTGGCGAAAGAATATGTAGAGCGGTTGTGGAACACCAAGGCACCGACTGGCGAGTTCCGCTATTACAGCGGCATGGTCTACATGATGTCGATGCTCCACGTTTCGGGACGGTTCAGGATTTACTGAACCGTCTGTCAGCCAAGTTTTCTGAACACAAACCTCACTATCAGGAAATTGGTAGGTATCGCGACGCAATACACCGGCACAGGGGCAAGCACCTTGCTTACGCCCAGCCATATAAAGAAATTGAGCAGGCTGATTTGCAAAAGATAGTTGAACAGATGGGCGCAGGCGAAGCCGAGGCCGTTCTTCACCGACTTTTTCTTGCGGAAAGTGAAGCGCGCCGAGAGCACATAATTGGCAACAAAGCTTACCAAATATCCAAAAGTGTACGCCACGTTGACATCCATCACGCCGTGCAACAGCCAGTAAACGCCGTAATGCAAAGCCGTAGCCACAACGCCTACTACGCCGAAGCGCACAAGCTCGAAAAACGTTTCACGCGAAAACAGCATACCTTCCAGCAGTTTGGTCGCTGCAAAATTAGCACAAACAAACCATAAATCAAAATATAACAGGCTTTATCTTAAAAAAGATTAAAGCCTGTTTTGTTTTCACGTACTTATCCGTTTATTGTTCAGAAAGGCAACAATGGAACAGGCAGAGTTTGAACATATAGCCACACGCATCAGGCAAAGAGCCGTCGCTACGGCGCTCGCCTTCGCCGCCAGCGGCGACGAGGCCGAGGACATAGCGCAGGAAACTATGCTGAAACTATGGACTCTGCGCACTGAAATCCGCGGCCTGGCGCACGCCGAAAAGCTGGCCTCGTGCATAGCGCACAACCGCGCCATAGACTGCACCCGCCGACGACGCACCATATCATTGGACGCAGGCCGAAGCATCATCGACGGCAAGCCCCGACCGCGCAATGGAAGACCAAGAGAACATGGCCTGGCTCGCCGAACGCCTTGCCTCGCTGCCGTCAACGGAGTACCAAATACTGCGATTGAGACAAGTTGAGCGCAAGAGCCACGAAGAAATAGCACGCATCGTGGGCGTAGAGCGGACATCGGTATCTACCATCCTCGCGCGTGCAAGGGCAAAGATGTTGAACGAGTTTAAGAAAAGGGAAAGGTAATATTATGGAAACAGACATACGCACACTTATCAAACGCTTCATGGACGGCCAAACCTCACTTGAAGAGGAAAGCCGACTGGCCGAATACTTCCGCACCCACGATGTAGGCGAGAACCTGCTGCCGTACAAGCAGATGTTCGCATGGTTTGACGAGGGGATGCCTCTTGAAAGCCAACAAGCAGACAAGTTGACAGGCAGACAAGACTCCTCCCAGCCATCCCCAAACTCCCAGTCCTCCCAGTTATCCCGTAAAACCGTCTGCCTCATAGCAGCTGCCGCCGCGGCAATAGCCCTGCTCGTGCTCGTCGCATGGCCGAAAGCGGAGCCGCAACAAATGGCAGAAAACACGGCCATGCCTCACATCCAAGAGAGCAACGAACCGGCGACTACACCCGACACACTTACAGCCGACACGGCTACAACCGTTGTTCCGATGAAAAAGGCACGCCGGCGCAAACCGAGGATTGACCGCTACAAACCGCTGCCTCCCAAGACTTACATAGCCGAAACGCAAACTGACTCTGCCATCGAGGCGGCAGAAATGATAGCCGAAGAGAAGATAAAGGAGACCGAAAAACAGCAAGAGGAAATACTGAACGGCCTTTACAACAACTACAAACGCATCGAAACGGGAATAGAGCTATACCTTACCGCTCTCGAAAGCTACGACGTGGAAGAAGAATATTACTAAAAACAATACAAATATGAAAGCGATAAAACTACTGGCAATTACGCTGCTCTACGCAGTGATGCCCACAACAATGAGCGCACAGGAAAACCTGAAAAAGGCTATCAATAACTTTGTCTGCAACAAAAACCTTGCAGAGTACATACACACAAGCAACTTCATGGAGAACATCGGACCGGAAAACAAGGTCTCATCGTTCTGCGACCAATATACCTTCGAACTGCCTATGAGCAAAAAAAAGGAACTTAACTATGTGCTCACCGCATTCAATAGGGACAAAAGCACTGCCTACAATGTTTACAGCAGGGACGCAGGAATAAGCGACGACACCTTCACCACAATAGCCTACGGAGGCAAACTTGACAAGACTATAGCGTTCGGCGTACATAAAGAAAGGAACTACCGAGTAATGCTCGTGCAAGACAGACAAGACAGCCTACGTCGCTACTGCTACGGAATAGTGTGGTATGAGAACAAGGACGATAACACGTTCTGTGGCTCAATAAATGTTGTCTACGGCCCAAACCCACAGAAAGTTAAGAAATACAAATACTACGGCAACCTTTCATCGCTTGGAAATATCGACCTTAGCGGTCTTGAGCAGCTGAAAGAACTTGACAAGCTGAAAAACCTCGACAAACTAAGCGAACTTGGAAATGGCACATACGTAATAATAAACAGCGACACATTGGAGATAAACGATATAAAGACAAGCACCGACTTCCTTAGGCGTTTCGGCAGCCTTAGGACGACATTCAAAAAATCACTACGCAACCATCAGACAGAAATAAGGACGGTATTAACAAACAAAATATTGGAACTGTGCCGCTCGCACGGCAAACTCCTCAATAACGAGGAGCGCAAACTCTGCACCGACAGCTTGAGGGAATTGCAGAAAATGGAATTTGACGCATACATAAGAGGACTGTTAGACATTGCCATGTCGAGCCTCAAGAAATAAGATAACACACTCTCTGATTAAATAACCGACGAAAGTCCGCGACGCTGCGAGCCTGCATCGCGGACTTTACTTTTGCCCGATGGTTTTGCAAAAAACGGCAAATCGCAACGCCAAAGGCCGTCTTTCACACGCTAAAAGGCCACCTTTTGCAAACCAAAAGACGACATATTGCAAAGCCGTTGATTTTCAGGCATTTAGCAAAAAAGCGACAACTCCGCGCAATATTCTCGTTTTTAATTATTATTTTTGCAGAAAATAAGCCGTAAAAAGGACATTGCAGGCTCGCCAGCCTCACTCCGTCTGCGGCAGATTTACGCAAAAACGAATAGAATTTATGTGTGGAATAGTAGGATATATAGGCCCGAGAGAGGCTTACCCGATACTCATAGAGGGGCTTAAACGACTGGAATACCGCGGATACGACTCGGCCGGGGTAGCACTCATCAACGACAAAGACGAGCTTAACGTATATAAGGAAAAAGGCAAGGTAAGCAACCTTGAAGCCATAGCCGCGCAGCGCGACACCACCGGGCACATAGGCATAGCCCACACGCGGTGGGCCACACACGGCGAGCCTTCGGCCGTCAACGCCCATCCGCACGTGTCGCAGAGCGGACGGCTCGCCCTCGTGCACAACGGCATCATAGAGAACTACGCCAGCCTGAAAGAATACCTTGCGGGCAAGGGCTTCACGTTCAAAAGCTCGACCGACACCGAGGTGCTGGTGCAACTCATCGAGTTCATGCAGCGCGAATACGGCAAAGACCTTGAAGGCGCGGTGGTGATGGCACTGCGGCGCGTGGTCGGCGCATACGCCATAGCCGTGGTAGACCGCGACTATCCGAACAAAATCGTGGTGGCACGGAAGAGCAGTCCCGTTGTAATCGGCGTGGGCGAGGATGACAAGGAGTTCTTCATCGCGTCGGACGCTGTGCCCATCGTAGCTTACACAAAGCAGATGGTCTACCTCAACGATAACGAGGTGGCACTGCTGCGCATGGGGCACAAGATGGAAATAAGAAACCTCGACAACAAGGAAATAACACATGATGTCAAGGAAGTTGACATAGACCTCGAGTCTCTCGAGAAGGGCGGCTTCGACCATTTCATGCTGAAAGAAATCTACGACCAGCCCCGCTGCATGGCCGACTGCATGAGGGGGCGCCTCCTTGTGAACGAGAGGCGCGTAGTGCTAAGCGCACTCAATCTGCACCGCGACGAGCTTGTAAGCGCACGGAGGTTCATAATCGTAGCATGCGGCACGTCATGGCACGCCGGACTAATAGGCAAACAGCTCATAGAGCAATGGGCCAAGGTGCCCGTAGAGGTGGAGTACGCCTCGGAGTTCCGCTACCGCAACCCCGTCATCCTGCCCGACGACGTTGTCATAGCCATATCGCAAAGCGGCGAGACCGCCGACACGCTGGCCGCCTTCCAGCTGGCAAAGGAGAACCACGCATTGTGCTTCGGCATAGTCAATGCCGTAGGCTCAAGCATCGCACGTGCGTCAGATACTGGCATATACATCCACGTAGGCCCTGAAATCGGCGTAGCCTCGACCAAGGCTTTCACCGGCCAGGTGACCGTGCTGACACTCTTCGCCCTCGCCCTCGCCCACGATAAAGGCACGATAACACAAGAGGAATACGAGCAGACCATAGCCGAACTGGCCGCCATACCCGGAAAAATAAAGGCCGTGCTCGCCAAGGACGGCGAGATAAAGGAGATAGCACGCACGCTGACCTACGCCGAGAACGCTCTCTACATGGGACGCGGCTTCAACTACCCAGTGGCTCTCGAAGGCGCGCTCAAGCTCAAGGAGATAAGCTATATACACGCCGAGGGCTACCCGGCGGCCGAGATGAAGCACGGCCCGATAGCACTGATTGACGAGGATATGCCCGTAGTGTTCATCGCCACTCACCACCAGCTATACAAGAAAATACTAAGCAACATCCAAGAGGTAAAGGCCCGCAACGGCCGCATAATCGCCATCGTGACCGAAGGCGACAAGGCGGTAAGCGACATATCGGAGGCAACGGTGGAAGTTCCGCCAACACTCGCCACGCTCGCGCCACTGCTCTCGGCCATACCATTGCAGCTAATCGCCTACCACGTGGCCGTGGAGAAGGGGCTGAACGTAGACCAGCCGCGCAACCTGGCAAAGTCTGTTACGGTGGAATGAGAAGTTTAATATAAGGAGTAAGGAGAGAAGGAGTAAGAAGTAAAGGAGCAAGGAATGAAGATTGGAATGCCTTACCACCTTAAACCAATCAACAAAACATATTTACTTACTCCTTTACTCCCTACTTCTTCTCTCCATTACTAAAAAAATCAAACGACATGACAAAAAGTGATTTACGCATAATCTTCATGGGTACGCCGGAGTTCGCCGTCGAAACCCTGCGCCGATTGGTGGAAGGCGGCTATAACGTTGTGGCCGTGGTGACACAGCCCGACAAGCCCGTAGGCCGCCATCAGGACACCCTCCAGCCGCCGGCCGTCAAGCAATACGCCGTTGAGCACGGCCTGCCCGTGCTCCAGCCGGTCAAGATGAAAGACCCCACTTTTGTAGAAGAGCTGCGCAGCTACCATGCCGACCTTCAGGTAGTAGTGGCCTTCCGCATGTTGCCAGAAGTGGTATGGGCGATGCCGCGCTTCGGCACGTTCAACGTACACGCCGCCCTGCTGCCGCAATACCGAGGTGCGGCGCCAATCAACTGGGCAATAATCAACGGCGAGACACAAACCGGAGTGACCACCTTCTTCCTCGACCACGACATCGACACGGGGCGCATCATCATGCAAGAGCCGTTTGAAATAAAAGACGACTACAACGTGGAAGACGTGTACAACGGCCTCATGAGGCTCGGCGCAGACATAGCACTGAAAACCATCGACAAAATAATTGAGGGCGGAGGCAAAGTAGACACCATGCCGCAGAGCGAGATGCTGCCTACCGGCCGCGAGCTGCACAACGCCCCCAAAATATTCAAGGAGACGTGCCTCATAGACTGGAACATGACGGCACGCAGCGTGCGCAACTTCATCCGCGGGCTCTCCCCATACCCCGGCGCATGGACGAACATGGCTGACGGCAACGGCAAAACATCCGTACTCAAAATATACAAGGCCACCCTTACCGACATGCCTTGCAACGGCAAGGGCGCAGGCACATTGATGGTGTACAACGGGAAACTGCTTGCCGCCACCGCCGACTGCTGGCTGCAATTGGACGAAATACAGCTTAGCGGTAAAAAGAGGATGGACGCAAAAGCGTTCCTCAACGGCATGAGGGACATTGACAATTCACAATTCATAATGCACAATTCATAATCGGCGAAAGCATATTGTACATTATTAGTTGTGAACAAACCATATTGTGAACCGAAAATTGGCAAAAGCCTATTATGAATTATGCATTATGAACTATGAATTAATCAAGGACAAGCGCATAGCCGTGCTGCTCTCGGGCGGCGTTGACAGCTCCGTCGTGGTGTACGAACTGGCCAGGCAGGGCCTTCACCCTGACTGCTTCTACATCAAAATAGGCCCCGAGGAGACCGAGGAGTGGGACTGCTCAAGCGAGGAAGACCTCGAGATGGCCACCGCCGTGGCCGCCAAGTACGGCTGCAAGCTGACCGTTGTTGACTGCCACCGTGAATATTGGGACAACGTGACGCGCTACACCATGGACAAGGTGCGCGCCGGACTGACGCCCAACCCCGACGTAATGTGCAACCGCCTCATAAAGTTCGGCGCATTCGACCAGAAGGCCGGACACGCCTACGACCTCATAGCCACAGGCCACTACGCACAGACGGAAATAATAGACGGGCGGAAATGGCTAACCACAAGCCCCGACCCCGTGAAAGACCAAACTGATTTCCTCGCACAAATAGAGGGCTGGCAACTCAAGAAAGCCCTCTTCCCCATAGGAGGAATGATGAAAGAAGAAGTGCGCGCCATTGCCGAACGCGAGCATCTTATTAATGCAAAACGCAAGGACAGCCAGGGTATATGCTTCCTCGGAAAAATCAATTACAACGACTACATCCGCCGCTACCTCGGCGAGAAGCCGGGCGACGTGCTTGAACTGGAGACAGGACGCAAAATAGGACAGCACAAAGGGTTGTGGTTTCACACCATCGGCCAGCGCCACGGCCTCGGCTTCGGCGGCGGCCCCTGGTACGCCGTGAAGAAAGACATCGAGGCCAACATCCTCTACGTAAGCCGGGGCTACGAGCCACTGACGGCATACAAGCGAGACTTCGGCGTGCACGCCTTCAACTTCCTTACGTGCGACCCGTGGCAGGGACAGCCGTCGGCGCGCGTGGCATTCAAAATCCGCCACACCCCCGAATTCCACCACGCCACACTTGAACGCACCGCGGCCGGCTCGTTCGCCGTACATTCCGACGACCTCATACAGGGCGTAGCCCCCGGCCAGTTCTGCACCGTATACGACGAGCAGCACCACTTATGCTACGGCAGCGGAGAAATATGTTTAAGCGAGGAGTGAATATTCGACTGTGTAAAATAAAATATTTTCCGACCATCAGGAAATGATTTTACCATATAAAAATGTAACAAACTGTAAATCAGTACCTTACCAACAGTCATGCAAAAGGCCGCCTTTCGTACTATGAAAGGCGGCCTTTTGCATGGTAATTTGCGGCTTTTCGAAATGCAAAAGGCCGCAAATCATAACAAGACCCTTTTTATTCCGTTTTAATTTTGCCATCCTACCGCCTTGTGCAAAACTCTCACTCTAACAAAAACGAAAAAGTTTTCGTTTTTGCTTCGCTTACTCGAATTTTTGCATTATCTTTGCTAAGACAAAACCATGGGGGCCGAAACACGGTCATGACCTTTTGGCAAATAGTACATTGAAAAACTTGAAAAGCGTAATGCTGTACGTCACTTTACCTTATGAAAAGACACGAAAGGCATCGTTTTATCTGGCAATGGAGGAATACGTGGCGCGCCGTCTGCCTGCGGGCGACTACATGTTCTGCTGGCAGGTGAAACCGTCAGTTGTGTTCGGGCGCAACCAAGTGATGGCAGCCGAGGTGGACACGGCATACTGCCTGGCAAACGGCATAGGCATGTTCCGCCGAAAGAGCGGCGGCGGCTGCATATACGCCGACGAGGGCAACGTGATGTTGTCGTTCGTCACAGGCAGCGACGACGTACACCTTACGTTCAACCGATACATAATGATGATAGTGCTCATGCTCAGGCAAATGGGCGTAGCCGCATCGGCCACGGGCAGGAACGACATCATGGTTGACGGCCGCAAGGTGTCGGGCAACGCCTTTTACCATATGCCGGGACGCAGCATAGTGCACGGCACGATGCTCTATGACACTGACATGGAAAACATGCTCCACGCCATAACACCGCCCGGAGACAAGCTCACGCGCAAGGGGGTGGAGAGTGTCCGCCGCCGCATAGGCCTGCTGAAGGACTATGTGCATTCCGGAACTGAAGACCTGAAAGAATACGTCAGGCACACGCTTTGCGAAGGAGAACACGCCCTGACGCATGACGACGTGGCCGAAATAGAGCGCATCGAGCAAGAAGTATACCTCTCGCCGGCTTTCATACAAGGCAAAGACCCACGGCATACGCTCGTCCGCCGTCGCAGGATGGACGGCGTTGGAGGCATCGAGGCGAGGATTGACGTAAAAGGCGGAATAATCAGGAGCATAAGGCTGACAGGCGACTTCTTCGCAACAGGCGACGTTGACAGCTTGCTGAATGGATGCCTCAAGGGCGTGCCGCTCGAGCGCGAAGCCGTTGCCGAAGCTCTGCCTGACCGTCTGGACGGCATAATAATGAATCTTGGCAAAGATGATTTCGTCAGCCTGCTGACGGAAGACTGACTGACATTAATCGTAAACCTTATTATATATGGAAAACAAGAGAACCTGTCTTTATGACAAGCATGTGGCCTTGGGGGCGCTGATGCAACCCTTTGCCGGATACGACATGCCCATACAGTATTCATCAATCATCGAAGAACACAACGCCGTGCGCACACGGTGCGGTGTCTTTGACGTGTCACACATGGGCGAAGCCATAGTGACCGGCAAGGACGCGGAACGCTACGTAAACCACATCTTCACCAACGACGTGCGCGCAATTGGTGCAGGCCAGGTGCTTTACGGCATGATGCTGTACCCCGACGGAGGCACTGTGGACGACCTCTTGGTATACAGAATGGCCGACGACAAGTATTTCTTAGTAATCAACGCCGCCAATACAGACAAGGACCTGGCATGGATGCGCCAGAACACCGAAGGCTTTGACGTGTGCATAGAGGATGCCTCGCCGCACTACTCCCAGCTCGCCGTACAAGGACCTGAAGCTGAAACAGTGGTTGAGCAGGTGCTTGGCATTGAATGCAAGGAGCTTACCTTCTATACATTCAAAACCGTAACGCCCACCGGCGGAGAGGAAATAATCGTAAGCCGCACGGGCTATACCGGCGAAGACGGCTTCGAAATATATGCCGACGCCGACACTATAAACAGCTGTTGGGACAAGCTCATTGAGAGCGGACGGTGCACGCCGTGCGGACTCGGATGCCGCGACACGCTGCGCTTCGAGGTCGGCCTGCCACTATACGGCAACGAGTTGAGCGCCGACATAAGCCCTGTGATGGCAGGCCTGAGCATGTTCTGCAAGCTTGACAAGCCCGAATTCATCGGCAAGGAAGCCATAGCCGCACAAAAGGCTGACGGAGTAAGCCGCAGAGTTATAGGCATCGAGCTGCAAGGCCACGCCGTGCCACGCCACGGATATGCCGTGCTTTGCGACGGCAAGGAAATTGGCACCGTCACCACAGGATACCAGTCAATATCCACGGGACGGAGCGTCTGCATGGCTCTGGTTGACGCGGCGTACGCAAAACAGGGTACACAACTCGACGTGCAGATACGCAAAAAGACATTCCCCGGTACTGTCGTGAAGAAGAGATTTTACGAAAAGCATTATAAGAAATGAAAAACGAACAGTGAAAAACGAAAAATCCATTACCTACAAGGCACTTGGATTTTTCACTCTTCACTTTTAACTTTTAACTAAAAAAACAATAGACATCATGGCAAAAGTTATTGAAGGACTCTATTATTCAGAGTCACACGAATACGTAAAGGTAGAAGGTGGTTATGGCTACATCGGCATAACGGACTACGCACAGAACGCACTTGGCAACATAGTGTACGTTGACATGCCTGAAGTTGACGACGAAATCGAAGCTGACGAAGAGTTTGGCGCAGTGGAAAGTGTCAAGGCGGCCAGCGACCTCAACGCCCCTGTAAGCGGCAAGGTGGTAGAGGTGAACGAGGCTTTGGAAGACACACCGGAACTTGTCAACCAGGACGCATACGCCAACTGGATTATAAAGGTTGAACTGTCTGACGCGTCCGAACTTGACAACCTCATGGACGCAAAAGCTTACGAGGAGTTCTGCAACAAGTAAACGGCCACGAACCCCATAACCGCAAAAACCGTATAACCTCATAAACCCATAACCGTATAACCGCAAATGACATTCAAGTATTTTCCTCATACGCCTGAAGACATCGAGGGGATGCTGTCACGTATAGGCGTAAAGACACTCGACGACCTGTACGCCGACGTGCCGCGGCAAATCCGTTTGCAAGGAGACTACGACCTGCCCGAGGCAATGAGCGAGATGGAGGTAAGGCGTTTCTTCGACAAACTGTGCCGTAACGACAAGCAGCTCATATGCTTTGCAGGTGCCGGAGTGTACGACCATTACACTCCGTCGCTCATTCCCTACATCGTGGAACGCTCTGAGTTCCTTACAAGTTACACCCCCTACCAGGCGGAAATATCGCAAGGCACGCTGCATTACATCTTCGAATACCAGACTATGATGGCGCGCCTTACTGGCATGGACATATCCAACGCATCGATGTATGATGGCACGACGGCCACCGCCGAAGCCGTGATGATGGCCAAGGCGGCGACAAAGAAAACCGACACCGTGCTCGTATCGGACACCGTTGACCCCAAGACCACAGCCGTAATCAAGACCTACGCCCACTTCCACGGCATCAACATCGAAACCGTAAAACAAGCTGAAGGCGCTACAGACATGGCCGCAATGAAGCACAGGCTTGGTCAGGGCGGCGTTGCCGGAGTCGTGGTGCAGCAGCCAAACCGCTACGGCATCGTTGAAGACTACAGCGGACTGGCCGATGCCTGCCATGAAAACAAGGCGTTGCTCATAATGAACTCCGTAGCCGCAGACCTTGCATTGCTTAAGACTCCCGGCGAGTGGGGAGCCGACATTGCAGTAGGCGACGGCCAGTCACTCGGCATACCGATGTCGTTCGGCGGCCCTTCGCTCGGCTACATGTGCTGCACGGAGAAGCTGATGCGCAAGATGCCGGGACGCATCGTAGGCCAGACGCTCGACACCAACGGCAACCGCGCGTTCGTTTTGACGCTTCAGGCACGCGAACAGCACATCCGCCGACAGAAAGCCACGTCGAACATCTGCTCCAACGAGAGCCTGATGGCGTTGTATGTGACAATCTACATGTCGGTAATGGGCAAGCATGGACTGAAGGAGGCGGCGCAACTCTCGTATGCAGGGGCGCACTACCTCTGCGACGAGCTCATGAAGACAGGCCGCTTCCGGCTGTCTTTCGACCGCCCGTTCTTCAACGAATTCTGTGTGAAATACGATGGCGACGTGGACGCTTTGCGGCAAAAACTGGAAGCAAACGGCATCCTCGGAGGTGTCAAGACGGCGCAGGACGAAATAATGTTCGCCGTGACCGAGAAGCGCACTAAGGACGAGATTGACCGTCTTGTAGAGCTGTGCAAGTGACAAAAGACAAGGTTACAAACCCTTAACCGTAAGAAAATGAACAACAAACTGTATGGCAAACTGATATTCGAGCTGTCGCACGAGGGACGCAGGGCTTGCTCTTTGCCGGAAAACACATACGGCGACTACGAGCTGCCGGCGGACATGAAGCGCAAGGAAGACGCCGACCTGCCCGAATGCGACGAGCTTACCGTAGTGCGCCACTACACAAACATGAGCGGCAACAACTTCGGAGTGGACAACGGCTTCTACCCCCTTGGCAGCTGCACGATGAAGTACAACCCCTACATCGACGAGGAAATGGCCGCAAGGAAGGAGTTTACAGAAGTACATCCGGCGCAACCCACGGACACCTGCCAGGGCGCGCTGGCCGTCTACTACAACCTGCAAAGGTCGCTGTCGGCCATCACCGGCCTGGCCGAGTTCACCCTCAACCCCTTTGCCGGGGCGCACGGCGAGCTGACAGGACTGATGGTCATCCGCGCCTACCACGAGAGCCGCGGCGACATAAAGCGGACAAAGGTCATCGTGCCCGACTCCGCTCACGGCACAAACCCGGCCTCGGCTGCGGTCTGCGGACTTGAGGTGGTCGAGGTGAAGAGCACCGCCGACGGCACGGTTGACATCGAGCACCTGCGCGGACTGCTCGACGACACTGTTGCGGCGATGATGATGACAAACCCCAACACGCTCGGACTGTTCGAACCGGGCATCCCGGAGATAGCCGAAATGGTGCACAAGTGCGGCGCACTAATGTACTACGACGGTGCGAACCTCAACCCAATGCTCGGCGTATGCCGCCCGGGCGACATGGGCTTCGACGTGATGCACATCAACCTACACAAGACCTTCTCCACCCCTCACGGCGGAGGCGGCCCGGGAAGCGGCCCTGTCGGCGTAAGGAGCGGACTGGAACAATTCCTGCCCAAGCCGCGCGTAGTGAAGAACGGGGACAAATACGACGTTGAGACAAGCGGCGAAGGCGACATCAGCGTGGGCGCATTCCTCGGCAACTTCTGCGTTGACGTGAAGGCGTATGCCTACATCCTGACGCTCGGCAGGGAAAACCTGAAGATGGTAGGACCGCTCGCAACGCTCAACGCCAACTACATAAAGGAATGCCTTAAGGACGTGTATGAACTGCCCATCAAGGGCTTGTGCAAGCACGAGTTCGTGTTCGACGGCCTGCGCGACAAGTCTACAGGCGTAACGACAATGGACGTAGCAAAGCGCCTGCTCGACTTCGGCTACCACGCCCCGACTATCTACTTCCCCCTGCTATTCCACGAGGCGATGATGCTCGAACCGACCGAGAACGAGAGCAAGGAGACCATAGACGGCTTCATAAGCGTGATGCGTGAAATAGCAAGGGAGGCGAAGGACGAGCCTGACACCGTGAAGAGCGCACCGCACAACGCCCCGATAGGGCGCGTTGACGACGTTCTGGCGGCAAAGAACCCTGTCCTGAAATACACATAAGCCGCAAAACAATGAAGACTGACTTGCTAATCATAGGTGCAGGGCCGGGCGGCTACCACACGGCGGCATACGCCGCACGCCACGGACTGACCGTAACCATAGTGGAAAAGGCCGACATCGGCGGCACATGCCTCAACCAAGGGTGCATCCCCACGAAAGCGCTTTGCCACGACGCGGAGTCCATTGAGGCAGCCAAAAGGGTGTGCGGAGACGGCGTACAGGTTGACTTCGCAAGGATTTCGGAGCGTAAACGCAATGTTGTAGACAAGCTGCGCGGCGACGTCGAGACGCTCATGGCGCAGCCTGGCATAACCCTCGTGCGCGCAGACGGCGTACTGACAAGTGCCAATACGGTGTCGGCTGGCGGCGAGGAATACACCGCCGACAACATCATCATAGCCACCGGCTCACGTCCGAAGCTGCCCCCAATAGACGGCATCGGCCTGCCCGGCGTGCTCGACTCTACCGGATTGCTCGCCATCGGCACCCTGCCCAGGCGGCTCTGCATCATCGGCGCAGGCGTAATAGGTCTCGAGTTCGCCTCGGTGTTCAGAAGTTTCGGCTGCGAAGTCAGCGTCATAGAGTACATGAAAGAATGCCTGCCACCATACGATGCCGACATCTCGCGCCGCGTGCGCAAGGCCATGGAGAAGCGCGGAGTGAAGTTCACGATGCAAGCCGGAGTGACCAGCATCAGCGAGACCGGCGACGGGCTACAGGTGGATTACACATGCAAGGGCAAGCCAGGCGCAGCCGTTGCCGACGCGGTACTCGTAGCCACGGGGCGCGCGGCCAACATAGAGGGCATCGGATTAGAAACTTTAGGCATAAAGACTGAGCGCGGCTGCATCGCCGTTGACGACAACATGCAGACCAACATCGGTGGCGTTTACGCCATTGGCGATGTCAACGGCCGCTGCATGCTCGCCCATGCGGCCATAATGCAGGGCATGCGCTGCGTCAACCACATACTCGGCCGCGCCAACAACATCCGCCTCGACATCATGCCTTCGGCGGTGTTCACCAACCCCGAGGCCGCCGCCGTTGGACTGACTGAGAGCCAGTGCAAGGACACGGGCACGGAATACTCCGTGCGCAAGACGCCTTACCGCGCCAACGGACGAGCCGTAGCCGACGAGGCCGACGGCGGTCTGCTAAAGCTGCTCACCGACGGCGACGGCAGGCTAATAGGCTGCCACGCATGCGGACAGCACGCAGCCGACATCGTGCAAGAGGCCACCGCACTCATGAACATGGGCTGCACCGTAGGCCAGCTGAACGAAATCACGCACATACACCCCACCATCGCCGAGCTGCTTATGGGCTGACCCAAATGCCGGCGTATGCAGGATGCAAAGCCAAAGGCCACCTTTCGTGTTACGAAAGGTGGCCTTTTACGTTGCAATTCGCCGTCTTTTGGCCTGCAAAAGACGGCCTTTCATAACACATTGAGCACCAAGATATTACGCAACTGATATAAACACATAGTAAAACAATCTACCAAACGCTGCCCGAGAAGGCTGTCCGACTGTATTACAACGTGGCATGAAAATATCAGTTTTACAAAATAAACGCCGCTTTACTTGCCATTTTAACAATTATATACTATCTTTGTAGGCAAATTGCCGCGCATTGAACAATGCGTTACGGCACATACATAAACTATAAAACAGTCAGAAAAATGAAAAGCGACCCTAAGGACTGTCTCTACTGCCAGAACAACGAGACACAGCACAACCTGATGATTGAGGTGGCGAAACTAAGCGTTTCGCGCCTGTTCATATTCAAGGAACAGACATACCGGGGGCGTTGCCTCGTGGCTTATGACGGCCATGTGGACGACCTCAACCTGCTCACCGACGATGAGCGCAACGCCTTCATGGCCGACGTGGCACGCACTACGCGCGCCATGCAAAAGGTGTTCAACCCCGACAAAATCAACTACGGAGCTTACTCCGACACCCTGTCGCACCTGCACTTCCACCTCGTGCCCAAGTATGTGGGCGGCCCCGACTTCGGCGGAGTGTTCCGCATGAATCCGCAGGAGGTGTATCTTACCGACGAGGAGTATGCCGACATGGCCGAGAAACTGAAGAAGGAACTATAAAACCAAACACCCACCCTACCACTTCCAAAGGGAGGGAGCTTGGAATGCCTTGCCTATTTCAATAGGCGTACATGAGCAACCTACTCTTGGAAGAGTTGTGATGGGTGTCAACATTTTTATCATGCGAATAGACATCATCACCGTATTGCCCGAAATGCTTGAGGGCTTTGTGCACGAATCAATACTTGCGCGCGCCCAGAAAAAAGGTCTTGCGGAAATCCACCTGCACAACCTGCGCGACTACTCCACGGACAAGTGGCGGCGCGTTGATGACTATCCATACGGCGGCTTCGCCGGGATGGTGATGCAGTGCGAGCCGATTGACCGCGCCATAAGCGCGCTGAAGGCCGAAAGGGAATACGACGAGGTAATCTACACATCGCCCGACGGCGAGCAGTTTGACCAGCACATAGCCAACGACCTGTCGCTGAAAGGCAACCTAATAATACTCTGCGGCCACTACAAGGGCATAGACCAGCGCGTGCGCGACCACCTGATAACGCGCGAAATAAGCATAGGCGACTACGTGCTGACGGGCGGCGAACTGGCCGCAGCTGTTATGGCCGATGCCATTGTGAGACTCGTGCCCGGCGTAATCAGCGACGACCAGAGCGCCCTGTCCGACTGTTTCCAGGACGACATGCTCTCCGCTCCCATATATACGCGCCCTGCCGACTACAAGGGTTGGCGCGTGCCTGACATCCTGTTGAGCGGAAACGAGGCTAAAATAAAGGACTGGGAAATAGAGCAAAGCTATGAGCGCACCAAGCGCCTGCGCCCCGACCTGCTGAAATAAGAGGTGAAAAGGTGAAAAGAAAAAATGGTGAAAAAGCAAAAATAAAGAACAACATTAACCAATAAAAACACATTGTATCATGGAAGGAATAAAGAAACTGCCCTCAATGGGCTTCGGCGAGTCGGTAAAAACAGTGCTTGCCAACCTGACAAACTTCAAAGGACGCGCACGCCGCAGCGAGCTGTGGTGGTATTGGGTGGCGTATGCCGTCGTGGCAATCATTGCCGGACTGGCACTAACCGGCTTCCCGTTAATCTTGACTATTATCAGCCTCTTGCTTCAACTTTCGTTATGGGCCGTCACCGTGCGCCGCCTGCACGACCGCGGACACAGCGGATGGTGGGTGACGGCGGCCATACTGATAGGTGTGTTCGCCAACATCTATATTGCAGGAAGCGGATATTATGAAATTATGTCGTCGGTAAACCCTGACATAGAAGAAGCAACAAAAGTGCTAAGCAGTCCTATTTTCGCATTGGCCGGACTGGCTTCGCTCATAGTGAACATCTGCATCTTCGTATTCTGCGTACGTGACGGCAAGCCTGAAACAAACAAATACGGCCCGTCGCCGAAGTACATCCCGACTGACGAATACATAGAGAAAGTAACCGGCGAGCAGGCATAATGCGCCCTGCCCTACCGGCTTACATAACGCAAAAGTCCGCATTTCACCGTGTGAAATGCGGACTTTTGCGTTTTTATCGGTATCAATACAGACCGTCAAAGATACAGCATCCCGTCACGGCAACGTATCTTCTCTTCCGCCATAAGGTACTCCACGGCCTCCTTGCACACGTCCTTGTCGGCCTTGCATCGGGTAAGTTCGGCCACGCCGTGCGGCTTGCCGTCGGCCAATAGGTTCAATATTTCCTGCTGCGCGGCGGCGAGCGCGTCCTTGCTGGTAGCCTTTCCGCAATGCGCACGGCACACGTCGCATTGGCCGCAATCCGTAGACCTCTCTTCGCCGAAGTACCGCAGAAGCTGGCGGCTGCGGCAGATGTCGTCGTTCTCGGCGTATGCTATCATCGCGTTGATGCGCTCCTCATACTCCGCCTTGCGGTCGTCGTACACCTCATGGGGAAAGACCAGCCGCTCCATCTCTTCCCTACGCTGGGTGTAACGTATGTGAGGGATTTTCTTACGGGGTATGAAATGCAGGATGCGCCGTTCGCTCAAGTCCTTCAATATGGCGTAAACCGCCTCGCGCTCCAAGCCCGTCTGCATGGCAATAAGGCTCTCGTCGATATAGCAATAGTCGGTGAATAGGCCGCCGTAGTTCCTCAGCAAAGCCGTAACAACGCCGCTCTCATTCTCCGTAAGACTGTCAAGCCGGTACAAATCTTCACGCCCCAGCAGCATCCTTAGCTGCGCCCTGTTGTCGCGCTCGTCCTCATACTCTATGTAACCGGCTCTCGACAGTATTGCCAAGGCCGAATTTACCTGTACCGGGAAATGCTTGAAATACATGCAGAACTTGTCTATATTGAACTCGAAACGGCATCCGCCGCCGCTGCCCATACCGATTTGGTAGAAGTAAGCAAGGTGCTCATACACCGTGCGTATGAAGTCTTTTTCGGGGAAAGTGTCGCTTATCCTCCGCTTAAGCTTAGCCCCGTCGTTGCCGTCATACAGCAAAACGGCGTATGAACGGCCGCCGTCGCGCCCGGCACGGCCTGCCTCCTGAAAGTAAGCCTCGATGGAGTCTGGACTGTCTACATGCACTACGAGCCTCACGTCAGGCTTGTCAATGCCCATGCCAAAGGCGTTTGTAGCCACCATAACCCTCACTTTGTCGGCCTGCCACAGCTTCTGCCGCTCGTCCCTTACGGCATCTTCAAGTCCGGCATTGTAGAAAGTGGCGCTTATGCCGTTGTCATTGAGCATCTTGGCTACTTCCTTCGTGCGCTTCCTGCTCCGCGCATAAACGATGGCCGAGCCGTCAACGCGGTTAAGAAGGCGCACGGTGTCGTTATCCTTGTCGCTGGTTTTACGCACAATATAGGCAAGGTTCTTGCGCTCGAAGCTCATCCTGTAGACGTTCTTCTGCTTGAAGCCAAGCTGCTCCTGGATGTCATCCACCACGCGCGGTGTGGCCGTCGCCGTAAGCGCAAGTATCGGAATGTCGGGCTTTATGCGGCGTATATCGCTGATTTTAAGGTACGACGGACGGAAGTCATACCCCCATTGACTGATGCAGTGAGCCTCGTCTACGGTGATAAAGCTCACCTTCATGTGGCTGAATTTCTTTAAGAAAAGCTCGGATGACAGCCTTTCGGGCGATACATACAATATTTTCACGCCCCCGAAGATGGCGTTTTCAAGCGTGGTTATCACGTCGGCGTGCATCATTCCCGAATAAACCGCCGCCGCCTTGATACCCTTCCGGCGCAGATGCTGCACCTGGTCTTTCATCAAAGCTATGAGAGGCGTTATGACAAGGCACACGCCCGGCATGGACAAAGCCGGCACTTGGAACGTCAGCGACTTGCCTCCGCCCGTAGGCATGAGGCCAAGCGTATCGCGCCCGGAACAGATGCTGTCGATTATTTCGCGCTGGATGCCGCGGAAATCGTCAAATCCCCAATATTCACGGAGTTTCTGTTGATACTTGTCCATACATGTAAATAAATTAAAAGTGAAAAGTGAAAAGTGAAAAATCCATCACTTTCAAGTATGGTTTTGCATGTGGATTTTTCACTTTTCACTTTTAATTTTTCACTCCTCCGACGGTCTTATGTCTTCTATCTGAAGCTGGATGCCGTTGTGTTTGAACACGTTGTCCTCAATGGTATATGCTATGTCAAAGCTCCGTTTGGACTTTATATAACGGGCGGAACCGCTCTGTCCGAAGGCGATGCCATTCATCACGTTGTTCGACTTGGAGTCAACAAGCTCCAGCTTTATGTGCTCCTGCTCCCTGCCTACCACCTTGCTCGTACCGAAATCATAAACATCTGTCGTGCAGAACAGCGGCTTCTGGTTCATCGGACCAAACGGTCCGAACTTCCTTATGTCGGCGTGCAGCTTGCGTGTGATGTCCTTAAAGTCAATCACCGCATCTATATTGAGCGTCGCTTCAGTCTGTTCCGGCTGGATGTGATTATCCACGTACTCCTGGAATCGCCTCCTGAATTCAGGTACGTCTTCCCATTTCAGCGTCAGTCCGGCGGCATACGTATGGCCTCCGAAGTTGACAAGCATGTCACGGCAGCTCTTGATGGCCGAATAAACGTCGAACCCTGTTACGCTCCGTGCCGACCCGGTGGCAAGGTCGTTGTCGCGTGTCAGCACGATGGTTGGCCTGAAGTATATTTCCGTAAGGCGTGAAGCCACAATGCCGATGACGCCCTTCTTCCAATTCTCGTCATACAACACGATGCTTGAATGGCGCTTTTGGCTCTCAATCCTCGATATTATCTGGTTGGCCTCATCGGTCATCTGCTTGTCTATGTCCTTGCGCTGCTCGTTGTATTCGTTGATGTGCTTCGCAGCCTCAAGTGCATGGCTGAAATCCTTTTCAACAAGCAAGTCGACGCTTTCGCGCCCGTTCTCCATCCTGCCCGACGCGTTTATGCGCGGCCCTATTTTGAAAACGATGTCGCTCATCGACAAGGTACGTCCGCTAAGTCCGCAAATGTCGATGATTGCTTTGAGCCCGATGCTGGGGTTCTGGTTGAGCTGCTTGAGCCCGTGATAAGCCAATATGCGGTTCTCATCGACAACAGGCACAATGTCGGCGGCAATACTTACCGCGCAGAAATCAAGCAAAGGAATGAGCCGCGAGAAAGGGATGCCGTTGTTCTTGGCGAACGCCTGCATGAACTTGAAGCCCACACCGCAACCGCAAAGGTGTTTGAACGGATACGGGTCGCCTTCACGCTTGGGATTGAGGATAGCCACCGCATCAGGCATAGTGTCGTCAGGGACATGGTGGTCGCAGATGATGAAGTCGATGCCAAGGCTCTTGGCATAGGCAACTTCTTCCATTGCCTTGATTCCACAATCAAGGATTATGATGAGCTTCACGCCTGTCTGCCTTGCATATTCTATCCCTTTGTAGCTTACGCCGTAACCTTCGTCATAGCGGTCGGGAATGTAATAGTCAATGTTTGAATAGAATTGTTGCAGAAACTTGTAGACAAGCGCAACGGCAGTGCACCCGTCCACATCATAATCGCCGTACACCATGATGCGCTCCTTGCGGCCCATCGCGTCGTTGAGCCTATCCACAGCCACGTCCATATCCTTCATCAGGAATGGGTTTATGAGGTCGTTCAGCTGCGGACGGAAGAAGCGTTTGGCGGCCGATTCCGTCGTAATGCCCCGCCGGATGAGTATTCCGGCGAGTATGGGGCTAATCCCCACCTTAGCGCCCAGTTCTTCAGCCGCCTGCGTCTGTTCTGATGTCGGTTCCTCGTAATTCCATTTGAAATGCATTATATTGTTCTTTTATTTTTCCGTCAGTACGGCGCCTGCACAATTGGTCAACGTCGCAGAGCGCCTGCCTCATAACCGTCAGCAAGCAATACGGGCACAACCCGCATCGTGGTTAAGAGCGTGTAAAGTTACAAATAAAAAACAAGAAAACGGCGTTTTCAAATGGAAAAGTTCACAAAATAGGTTCAGGCCATACCTTACCGATAGCCTGAAAAGAAAAGAGTTGAAGGCATACGCCCCACGGTTGACATCAACGAAAACCACAGGCGTATGCCTTCAATACATTAATTATATATTACACGGCGGATATCAGATGCCCAGCTTCTTGCGGATATCCTTAGGTATGGCGTTCTTGTTGACCATGATGTTCATCGTCTTGTAGGCCACATAGTTCTTAGACATGTACCAGATGCCCTTGTAGTCGCCGTGATAGCCCCAAGAGTTCTTCACCATGTAGTATTCGCGTCCGTTCTTGTCCTTGGCAATTCCGTAAAGGTGCATGCCGTGGTCGTCTGTAGTCTCCCAGCTGTCGAATGCGTCCTGCCTCATCTGCTGGGTAGGAACTATCTCGGGAGCGTCAACGCCGAGCGAATCGAGCTTGCTGCGCTTTTCGGTTGCAGACAGGTTGAACCAGCGGTCTGCATCGGTGCCGGCCATGCTGCGCGCCTTCTTCACGTCGTAAGCCAAGCCGAGACCTGTGCGTGTGAAGCCGTCCTCTGTAACGTCGCCACCCCACGCAACGGTGTAGCCTTCGTTTACGGCATTGTCGATTATTGCCATAAGTTCCTCCATGGGAACATTGTATGACAGCGCCCAACGCCAGTTGTCCTGTATTTCAAGGGCGAACTGCGTATAGAACGGATGGTGCGTGTAGCTGGTTATCGACACGTAGTCGTCAAGGTTGATGCCGAGGCTCTGTGCAAAGGTCTGCGGCGTATATTCCTTTCCTTCGTACACAAACTTCTCGGGGCACTTGCCGAGGTATGCGTCAAGAATGCCCTGAAGGCCTACGCGCCACTGCTTAGAAATCTTGCTGGCCTTGGTCTTTGCGATGGCATCGACATACGGTTCCATAACGGCAAAGAACTCGCCGAAGTTTGCGAGAGAGTCGCCCGTAAGCGTACCGGGAGCCGGCATGGCCTCCTCGGGGCAGATGCCGTAGTTCTGCATGATGGTTACCACGTCCTCGAAGCTGCCGCCCTGTGAGAACTGGCTGTCGCCGTGCATCCTCACCTTCACGATGGCACGGTCCATGTAGTCCTTGTTTGCGATGAACATCTCGCACAGGTTGTAGGTCTTGCCTGTTGCTTTCAGGATTTCACTCTCAAGGAAACTGAGCGTAGAGTAAGCCCAGCATGTACCGCTGCGGTTCTGGTCCTTGATGCTTGTGATGGGGTTCTCCTTCACAGTAGTGAACACAGGAACGTTCTTCTTCGCCTCTTTCTTGTCTTGCGCATAAGCTCCGGCAACGAAGCAGGCCAAGAGGCACATTGTAAGTAACTTTTTCATCTTGTCTCTTTTTTATTGGTTTGAATTATTGTTTGCCATAAACTCCTCGACATCCTTCGGATGGTAGGGTATGCGCTCCTCGCCGAGGAAGCGGCAGCCCGTGGCCGTTATGAGCACGTCGTCTTCTATGCGTATGCCGCCGAAGTCGCGGTAAGCGTCGAGCGCGGCGTAGTTGATGAAGCCGATGTGCAGCCCCTTGGCCTTCCATTCGTCAATCAGGGCTGGTATGAAGTATATTCCCGGCTCGTCGGTGACTACAAATCCTTCCTCAAGGCGGCGTCCCATGCGCAGCGCGTTGGTGCCGAACTGCGTGGAGGGGCGTGTCTCCTCGTCGTAACCTACGTTGACCTGGCCCAGGCCTTCCATGTCGTGCACGTCCATGCCCATCATGTGTCCCAGTCCGTGGGGCAAGAAGAGGGCGTGCGCTCCGGCGGCCACGGCCTCGTCAACGTCGCCCTTCATCAGGCCGAGCTCCTTCAGCCTGGAGGCCATCAGGCGGCACACGGCCAGGTGTACGTCCATCCACCTTACGCCGGGACGCGCCACTTCGAGCGCATAGTCGTGGCAGGCTTCGACGATGGAGTAAATATCGAGCTGCTTCTGCGTGAACTTTCCGTCAACGGGATACGTGCGCGTATGGTCAGAGCAGTAGCCGTTGCGGTTCTCCGCGCCGGCGTCGCACAGCACGAGCCGGCCGCTCTCAAGCTCGTCCCACGACGGGCAGCCGTGCATGATTTCACCGTGCTGGGTGAATATGGTGGCGAAGCTCACCTTCGTACCGTAAGAGTTGGCCGTGCCGTCCACCTGTCCGCCGACGTACTTCTCGGTCAGTCCGGGGCGGGTAAGGCGCATTGCCGTGGTGTGCATCCTGTAACCTATGGCGCAGGCGGCATCAATCTCGGCTATCTCCTGCGGCTCCTTTGTCGAGCGCATTTTCACCACCGCGCGGATGAGCGGCATCGATGCCGACTCCGCCTGCTGGTTGGGATGTATGCCGAGCAGGTCAAAAAGCTGCAATTTCGTATCATACCTGTAAGGCGGCAGGAAGTGGACGGGCCTGTGCAGGCGCAACGCCTCGTTGCATATTGCCTGCAAATGGCGCATCGGGGCGGTATGTGCCACGCCCGTGGAAGCGGCCATGCTGGCCACGCTGTCCACCGAACCGAACCACACGATGTCGTCAATGTCGATGTCGTCGCCCACGAGCGTCTCCTCGTCGGCGTCAACGTCGATTACGCCTACCAGTCCGTCGCGGTTAAGCCCGAAGTAATACAGGAACGACGAGTCCTGCCTGAACGGCGAATAGGCGTTGGCAGGATAGTTGGCCGGCGAGTCGTTGTTGCCGAACAGCAGAATGACGCCGCCCCCTACGAGCCTCTTCAGCTCGGCGCGGCGGCGTGTGTAAGTATCTTTACTGAACATAGTTACAATTTGATATAAGGTTGTTTTGTCTGCAAAGATAGGCAATTTTCAATTGACTCAACAATATTTTCACTGTTTTTTTACATGTATTCTTTACAGATTGACAGAAAAACCGCACCGCCACGCACTGCAATGCACACCGCCATCCGGTCTGACATGGGCGGAGCAAACACCATGCCCGTTATGCTTTGTTAACAGGCATGATTCCGGCAGTTAACACTTCCCCACCCGATGAAATAGAAACAATATGTTAACGGCGTTAACACACAACGCCGTTAACGGCCGCCAGTCATGGCAAATACAGCCTGCATTCACATCGTAAACAATCCGCAACGATACAAAAGATGGCCTTCGGCAACCTCAAAGACGGCCTTCGGCAAGTCAAAACACGGCCTTTTGCACACCCAAAAGCCGCATTTTTCACGGCATTTCGCGGCATTTGAAACGACCGCCCACTGTAAGACACTGGCCAGCAGACACTTACAAGACGTTCCAATTCGACGCATTTCAATCAACATTCGAAATTATGCACAGCGGCGGCCGTCTCAAAATCCAACCGTTAACATTACAGACCGTGCGTTTGTTAACAAGCCATAAAAACAGGCTGCACTTCAACCTGTACATCACATCGGATGCCACAACAACATCAAAAATGCGCACACTGCGCCTATGTGTGCATTTTTCAAGGCTACAGTTTTAAAATATTTTAAATACGGATAGTGTTATTTCCTTTTTTGTCATTTAATCATTATATTTGCAGGGATAATAAGGCAGGATTAAGACGAGTAAATGTCGATTTGCCGACGTTCTGCTTACATTTTGTTTAATATACCTATATTATATATGTTTGAAAATCTTAGCGAAAGGCTTGAACGCTCTTTTAAGATACTCAAAGGTGAGGGAAAAATCACCGAAATAAACGTTGCCGAGACCTTGAAGGACGTAAGGCGCGCTCTGCTCGATGCCGATGTAAACTATAAGGTGGCGAAAACGTTTACCGACACGGTGAAGCAGAAGGCCCTCGGAATGAACGTGCTCACGGCTGTGAAGCCGGGACAGATGATGGTGAAGCTCGTACACGACGAGCTGGCCGCACTGATGGGAGGCGAAAGCGTGGGGCTGAAGCTCGACGGTAAGCCGGCCATCATACTCATGTCCGGCTTGCAAGGCTCTGGTAAGACCACATTCAGCGGCAAGCTGGCCAACATGCTCAAGACCAAGCAAAGGAAGAACCCGCTGCTCGTGGCGTGCGACGTTTACCGCCCCGCGGCCATCGAACAGCTGAAGGTCGTAGCCTCGCAGATAGGCATACCCGTATACTCCGAACCTGAAAGCAAGGACGTTGTAGCCATAGCCCAGCACGCCATAAAAGAAGCAAAAGCCAAGGGCAACGACGTGGTAATCATCGACACGGCGGGCCGACTGGCCGTAGACGAGGAGATGATGAACGAAATCGAGACGCTCAAGAACTCGGTCAACCCCGACGAGACGCTGTTCGTAGTTGACTCGATGACGGGTCAGGACGCGGTGAACACGGCCAAGGAGTTCAACGACAGGCTCGACTTCGACGGCGTTGTGCTGACCAAGCTCGACGGCGACACACGCGGCGGTGCGGCCATAAGCATACGCACCGTGGTGACGAAGCCTATCAAATTCATCGGTACGGGCGAGAAGATGGAGGCCATCGACGCATTCCACCCCTCGCGTATGGCCGACCGAATACTCGGAATGGGCGACATCGTGAGCCTCGTAGAGCGCGCGCAGGAGCAGTTTGACGAGGAAGAGGCGCGCCGCCTTCAAAAGAAGATACAGAAAAACAAGTTCGACTTCAACGACTTCCTCAACCAAATCCAGCAAATAAAGAAGATGGGCAACATCAAGGATTTGGCCTCGATGATACCCGGCGTGGGCAAAGCCATCAAGGACATCGACATAGACGACAATGCGTTCAAAGGCATCGAAGCCATCATATTGAGCATGACGCCCAAGGAACGCACCAACCCCGAAATCCTTAATACGAGCCGCAAGACTCGCATTGCCAAAGGTTCGGGCACCAACTTACAGGACGTCAACCGTCTGCTCAAACAGTTCGACCAGACCCGCAAGATGATGAAGATGGTAACAGGGTCGAAGATGAGCCAGATGATGGGCGCGATGAAGGGAATGAGAAAGATGTAAACAACCAACGACACAACTGTGTCCGCCACATTCCCAAAGTTCGCAGTCCTCCACAAATTCCCATAATCAAAGAACAGCATTATGAATTATGAATTAATCGACGGTAAGGCCACAGCCGCTAAAATAAAGGAAGAAATTGCCGAAGAGGTGAAGCAAATCGTGGCAGCAGGCGGCAAACGTCCCCACCTTGCAGCGATACTCGTAGGCCACGACGGCGGCAGCGAGACTTACGTGAAGAACAAGGTTATAGCCTGCGAGACGTGCGGCTTCAAGAGCACTCTCATCCGCTTTGAGGACGATGTGACCGAAGACGAGCTCCTTGCAAAGGTTAAGGAGCTGAACGAAGACCCCGACATTGACGGCTACATAGTGCAGCTGCCCCTGCCGAAGCACATCGACGAGCAGAAAATCATCATGGCGATAGACTACCGCAAGGACGTTGACGGCTTCCATCCTGTCAATGTAGGCCGCATGGCCATAGGCCTCCCGTGCTTCATTTCGGCCACACCGCTCGGCATACTGACGCTTCTCCGCCGCTACGGCATAGAGACGTCAGGCAAGAAGTGCGTAATACTCGGCCGCAGCAACATCGTAGGCAAGCCCATGGCACAGCTGATGATGCAGAAGCAGTACGGCGACTCTACCGTCACAGTGTGCCACAGCCACTCGGCAACCCTCAAACAGGAATGCCGTGAAGCAGACATAATCATTGCCGCAATAGGCCGGCCCGACTTCGTAACGGCCGACATGGTAAAGGACGGAGCAGTGGTAATCGACGTCGGCACGACGCGCGTTCCCGACGCTACAAAGAAGAGCGGCTTCCGCCTCAACGGCGATGTCAAGTTCAGCGAGGTCGCCCCCAAGTGTTCGTTCATCACCCCGGTACCGGGCGGCGTAGGCCCGATGACTATCTGCTCGCTCATGAAAAACACTCTGGCGGCAGGCAAAAAGGAATACTACAAGTAATGACCGCCGAAGAGTTTTACAAGCAAGGCAACCGCTACCGCAAGGAAGGCAACTGGCAGGAGGCTATCAACAGCTACATCAAGGCCATCGAACTTGACCCTGACAGCCCTGCCGTGGAAGCCAAGAAGATGCTCGACAACATACTTGCCTACTATTGCAAGGACATGTACAATCCTTAAATATCATAAAAAATGGACAGGCGTCGGACATAGGCCGTAAGCCTTCCTGTTAACCTAAAATATATAAGCTATGGGTAAAATCAAAGGAGCCATTGTGGTAAACACCGACCGGTGCAAGGGCTGCGCCTTGTGCGTGGTGGCCTGCCCGAAGACGGTCATTGCACTGGCGAAGAAAGTTAACGTTCACGGCTACCCTTATGTGGAAGCCGTTAACCCGGAAGACTGCATCGGATGCGCATCGTGCGCCATCGTGTGTCCTGACGGATGTATCACTGTTTACAAAAAACGAATGGAGGACTAAGAGTTATGGCAGAACAAGAAGTTACTTTATTGAAAGGCAATGAGGCGATAGCCCATGCTGCCATTCGTTGCGGAGCCGACGCGTTTTTCGGATATCCTATCACACCGCAGAGCGAAATCATCGAGACGCTGGCCGAACTGAAGCCTTGGGAAACCACTGGCATGGTGGTAGTGCAGGCTGAAAGCGAAGTGTCGTCAATCAACATGGTGTACGGCGGAGCGGGTGCTGGTAAAAAAGTGTTCACCTCGTCTTCAAGTCCAGGTGTGGCCTTGATGCAGGAAGGCATATCATACATGGCCGGAGCGGAGCTGCCCGGCGTTATCGTCAACGTACAGCGCGGAGGTCCCGGATTGGGCACAATCCAGCCGTCACAGAGCGACTATTTCCAGGCTACACGCGGCGGCGGCAACGGCGACTACTACGTAATTGTGCTGGCACCGGCTTCCGTTCAGGAAATGGCCGACTTCATGGACTTGGCTTTCGAGCTTGCATTCAAATACCGCACACCGGCGATGCTGCTTAGCGACGGTGTCATCGGACAGATGATGGAGCGCGTGGTGCTGCCTCCATACAAGCCGCGCCGCACCGAAGAGGAAATAAAGAAGGAATGTCCTTGGGCTACTTTCGGACGTACAAAGGACCGCAAGCCAAACATTCTGACATCTCTTGAGCTGCAGCCAGAGGAAATGGAGAAGCGCAACCTGCACCTGCAAGAGAAGTACAAGACCATCCAAGAGAACGAAGTAAGGTATGAGACGAAGCACTGCGAAGACGCCGACTACCTGATAGTAGCCTTCGGAAGCGCTGCCCGAATATCGGAGAAAGCCATCGAGCTGGCACGCAAGGAAGGCATAAAGGTCGGACTGTTGCGCCCCATCACATTGTGGCCGTTCCCGACAAAAGAAGTAGCCGCAATGGCTGAAGGCAAGAAGGGAGTGCTCTCCGTAGAAATCAACGCAGGCCAGATGGTGGAAGACATCCGCCTTGCCGTAAACGGACGCGTACCCGTTGAGCACTTCGGACGACTGGGAGGCATCGTGCCCGAGCCTGACGAAATAGTAAAGGCACTGAAGGAAAAGTTTTGAACAGCACTTAAATCGTCAATAACATGAACACAGATATAATATCTCTGGAAAACTTGGTCTACAAGAAACCGGAACTGATGAACGATATCCAGATGCACTACTGCCCGGGATGCTCGCACGGTGTGGTACACAAACTTGTGGCTGAAGTCATAGAGGAAATGGGTATGGAAGACAAGACCGTGGGCGTTTCGCCCGTAGGATGCGCAGTGTTCGCCTACCGTTACCTTGACATTGACTGGCAGGAGGCCGCCCACGGACGCGCACCTGCCGTAGCAACCGCCATAAAGCGCTGCTGGCCCGACCGCATGGTGTTCACATACCAAGGCGACGGCGACTTGGCCTGCATCGGAACATGCGAGACCATCCACGCGCTTAACCGCGGCGAGAACATAGTCATCATATTCATCAACAACGCCATTTACGGCATGACCGGCGGACAGATGGCTCCGACAACACTCATCGGCCAGAAAACATCTACCTGCCCTTACGGACGCGACCCTCATCTGCACGGATATCCGCTGAAAATCACCGAGATGGCGGCAATGCTCGAAGGCACATGCTATGTCACACGACAGAGCGTAGAGAGTGTTGCATCCATACGCGCGGCCAAGAAGGCTTTGCGCAAGGCGTTCGAGGCTTCGATGGCAGGAAAAGGCTCGTGCTTGGTTGAATTCGTCAGCACCTGCAACAGCGGATGGAAGCTCTCGCCCGTCAAGGCCAACGAGTGGATGAAGGAAAACATGTTCAAATTCTATCCGAAAGGCGACCTCAAGGACACCACGGGGGAATGAATAATTAAAAATTAAAAATTAAAGGGAATGTGCACAAAAGCAAGGATTATCAACCAGAAAATCCCAGTTATCCCACATCTCCCAATTCTCCCATTAAAAACAAAACCACTATGAAAACAGAAATAATAATAGCAGGCTTCGGCGGTCAAGGCGTGCTCTCAATGGGCAAAATCCTGGCCTATTCGGGACTCATGGAAGGCAAGGAAGTTACATGGATGCCGGCTTACGGCCCCGAGCAGCGCGGCGGAACAGCCAACGTGACCGTCATCGTGAGCGACGAGCGCATATCGTCGCCCATCCTAAGCAAGTACGACATAGCCATTGTGCTCAACCAACCGTCACTTGACAAGTTTGAGCCGAAAGTAAAGGAGGGCGGCATCCTCATCTACGACGGCTACGGAATAATAAATCCGCCGACGAGAAAGGACATCACCGTGTACCGCATCGATGCCATGGACAAGGCCGCGGAACTTAAAAACTCAAAGGTGTTCAACATGATTGTGCTCGGCGGACTGCTCAACGTGTGCCCCGTAGTGAGCGACTGCGGCGTGGAGAAAGCCCTCTACAAGACCCTGCCGGAGCGTCACCACGGCCTCATTCCGCTTAACATGGAAGCAATAAAGGCCGGTCGCGACATTATCGAGAAGCAATAAGCATATTCCCTAAAAACGGATTGAATACATACCAAACGCCTCCGTCAGCATTGCTGACGTAGGCGTTTTATTTTGCATAACATAAGGCATTGACAATCAACACATTACGAATCATTTTGCGAAAGACCGTCTTTCATCATGCAAAAGACGGCCTTTCATGCAGTAAAAGGTGGCCTTTCGCAGGCCGAAAGACCACCTTTTACAAAACCAAGCATCACCACCCTACACTTGAAGTGCTGCATAGTGGCATGTCATTCAGTTATTTCTATAAGGCAACCTTCAGGCCCCACCACGCAGCTTTCATAGTATCCGTCGCCCGTTACACGCGGCCCGTCCATCACAGCATAGCCGTCATGGCGCAGCGTCGCGGTCAAACGGTCAACCGCCTCACGGCCTCCCACGCTGAAAGAAACGTGTATATACCCCGTGAGCATCGCACTCCGTGGACGCTCAACGGTGTCAGGACGCGCCATGAGTTCAAGCCTTGCGCCGTCGCCGAACGACAGGAAATATGTCCGCAAACCGGTTCTCGGATTATGGTACATGTCGTTTGCCTTCGCACCGAAGTATTTTACGAAAAACGCCTTGCCTCCTTCAAGGTCTTTTACATACATGGCAATGTGATCTATTTTCATAACATTGTTGTTTACTTTGTTGCAAAAAGTCAAAGAAACAGCCGTCACGGCATCCATTCCATCACGCCGTTTACAGGATGTTCCGCACGCCAACGCATGAAGTCTGGCATCGTCCTGACTCCGTCGCGCAGCACGGCCTGATAATATTCTACGCCCATTACGTGCTCGTTTTCAGGCGTTTCTGCCTTCAAGCGAAGTATTGCAAGGCGCGTATCGTCGGTCAATGCGGCCTTCACGCGCTCTGCCATGCGCTCGAAATAGCCGTCATATCGCGAGCCTTTGAGTATGTGTATGATGTCTATTTGCCACTCGCCGTCATGCCCGTCGTCATACCACACGTGCCATTCGATGCACGCCTCGTCGGTATCAAGCAGGTTTCGGCACTCTATCTTCTTCACCGCTGCATCTTCGGCGAGCCTCGCCATGGCCGCGAAACTGCCCTCTACAGTCAGCGGCGAGGAGTAGACATGCAGGTCGATGTCGCGGTGCGTCATCATAAGTCCCATCGCCAACGAGCCAACCACATGGGCTTCCGCCCCGGTGTCGGCCCATATCTCCATCAGCCTCAACTGCCGTATGATGCCCAAAGCACGGCGTTGCATCCCTTCGGACTTTATTAAAAGTTCGCTATCGGTCATAAAAACTGGAAGTTTTTTAATTAAGAGTTAAGAACGTGTTGAATTAAGAGTTAAGAACGTGTTGAATTAAGAATTAAGAGTTAAGAATTAAGAAAAACACCTTTGAAAACTGCCGACAAGACATATTTTCTTAAATCTTAACTCTTAATTCTTAATTAGATTATAATCCTTTCAGTTCCTCCGTAAGGCACAAGATGCTTGAAACAGTCTTCCTCCGAAAACAATCCGCCATATATCCCGGCACAGATGAGCACGCCGCCATGGGCGAACACGGCCACGCGGCGGTACGGCTTGGTCTTCAGCTCGTCAAGGAACGACGACACGCGGGCGAACAAATCAGGAAAACTCTCGCCTCCCGTGGCGGCCAGGTGCATGTAGTCGTCATACCAGCGTTGCAGGTTCTCGTCCTCAATCTCGTCAAAGAGCTTCATCTCCCAGTCGCCCATGTTCATCTCCTTCAGGCGGTCGTCTACAACGGGCGACGGCCATCCGCAGTAAGCCGCGAGCTTCCTCGCCCTTGTGAGTGGCGACGAATACACAGCGTCAAACGGCTCTGCGCCGAGCCGACGCTTGGTCTCGGCCGCCTCACTCTCGAACGTCGCCGCCACAGGCACGTCGCTCCAGCCGTAGCAAGTGCCTTTGGGCACACCCACGCTGGTATGCCTTACTAAAACAATCTCCATAACGCGTTATTGTTGAAAAACAGGTATGACATGCAAAGATAGAACGAAAGCTCGGTCAGCAGGAACATCGCGCCACAGCAGTCGCCCGTATATCCGCGCAGCCTATGCCATATATAAAGATACATGAAGTACATCACAAGGCACGGGGCGAAGATGAGCACGTCCCAGCGGAGCATCCCGCCCGTAACATAAAGCAGCAAGGCGAGCGGCAGGATGCCCTGGATGAAGAGCAGGATGCCTGCGCGGAGCGTCATCCTGCGGTACACAACGCCCGACTTTGCCTCGTCTTCCGTCCTGGCGTAAGGCATCATCGACACCACCTGCGACGACACCATCTTGCAGAACGGGTCGCCTGCCAGCACGGCCAGCGCGGCCAGCGGCGCAGGCATGGACGACAAGGCGAAGAACAGCAGCAGGCCGTACAGTCCCAGTCCGATTACCCCGTAAGTGCCTATGCGCGAGTCTTTCATGATGTCGAGCGTGCGCCTGCGGTCGCCTCCGCCGCCACCGCCGCCACCGCCGCCACCGAAGCCGTCAAAGAAGTCGGCCAGGCCGTCCTCATGCAGCGCCCCGGTGAGCAGCACACGTGCCGCGAGGGCGAGGATGACGGCCACCGAATACGGCAAAACCATGCCCCCGAAGTAAATGACGGCGGCCATAACCGCGCCGGTAAGCCAGCCCGTAAGCGGCCAGAACTCTACAACAGCGCGGTAACTCTCGCGCGGCGGCTCGTGCAGACGCCACAAGGGCAGGCGCGTAAAGAAGATGAACGCCGCCCAAACGGGGTCGTACCATTTAGAAGTATTTAGTGATATGCGCATTCTGAAAGTTATTCATCTCGTTCAACATCCTCACCGCACTCTCGACAATAGGGTACGCACAAAGCGCGCCGGTGCCCTCGCCGAGGCGCAGGCCGAGGCTCAACAGGGGTTCAGCCCCAAGCATTTCGAGCAGCCTGCGGTGGCCGCTCTCATCACCGACATGGCCGAAAACCATGTAGTCTATGGCTTCGGGATGCTTCATCACGGCGGCCAGCGCGCAGGCCGACATTATGAAGCCGTCCACCAATACAACCATTCTCAACTCGGCGGCACGCAGCATCGCGCCCACGGCGGCCACCATCTCGAAGCCTCCGAAGTAGCGTATTATGGTGTCGAAGTCGTCACAATCGGGCGTGGTCTCTATGAAATGCTCCACAGCTTGGGCAAGAACCTCAAACTTATGGTTAACCCCCTCATCATCAAGTCCTGCCCCGGCACCGACACATTCGGCAAGAGGCACGCCGCCTAAAAGGCTCATCCACACGCTCGAAGGCGACGTGTTGGCTATGCCCATCTCGCCTATGCACACTATGTTGCAGCCGTCGGCATGGCACATGTCAACGAACTCCGCGCCAACGTCCAACGCCCGGGCGTACTCTTCCATGCCCATGGCCGGGCCATAGAGGAAGTCGCGCGTGCCGCGGGCGAGCTTGCGGTTGAATATGTCAGGGCAGGCCGACAAGTCATAGTCTACCCCCACATCGACAAGATACAGCCTGAAGCCGTGCTGGCGGCAAAACATGTTGACCCCTCCGCCGCCAGCGGCGAAGTTGAGCATCTGCTGCCACGTGATGTCTCGCGGCGACACGCTCACCCCCTCGCGCTCTATGCCGTGGTCGGCGGCGAAGAGCAGGTGGCACGGATGCACCAGCCGTGGGCTCAAGGTATGCTGTACAAGGCACAGCTGCATGGCCAGCGTCTCAAGCCTGCCCAGCGAACCTTTGGGCTTGTTGAGGTTGTCTATTTTGTCCTGCACGGCCTGGCGAAGGTCGTCGCCTACCGGCTTTATGTCAAAAGTCCTCTTTTCCATAATCTCACAATGTATCTAAAACAGACTTACCGGCAGCGTCTCCTCCCTTGACATGCACAGGAATGCCGCACACCATGAGCACCACCTCGTCGGCACGGGCGGCGACATACTGGTTCATCCACCCCTGCAAGTCGGTGAAGCGGCGCTGCACGGCGTTGCCACTAACCTCTCCGCTGCCGATTTCGTTGGTGACGAAGATGAACGTAGCGTCCTGACTGACAAACCTGTCGAACTCTTCCTTAATCTCGGCAAGCGCCTCGTCTACCGTAGGCTGCCGCTCGCCTGCGTCACGGTCGAAGAAGAAGTTGGTACACCAGAGCGTCACGCAGTCGATGACCGCCACCTTATTATATATATTATGGCGGCTGAGACGCTTTTCCTCCTCAATGTTCGTCCACTGCGGACCGCGCCTCTGCTTGTGCCGCTCTACACGGGCAGCGAACTCGTCGTCCCACACATGCGCCGTAGCTATGTATACTGGCGAAGGCGACAGGCTCAACGCCAGCCTCTCGGCATAGACGCTCTTACCAGAACGCTGGCCTCCGGTAATAAGTATAATCTTTCTCATCTCAAGGTTAAAGGCGTGTAGCCAAACTACAGATACAACCTAATCGTGGTACAAAGATAATGCAAAATTTCGGTTAAGCGAAATGAAACAGTAAGAAACTGACCGGCCACGCCATTTCCCAAAAAGGCGCAAGGATTCCTTTATACTACGCATACTGACCAATCCGGAATATCGGGCATACCGAAGCAATGAACAAAACAGGCTCTGCCTGACAGGCCTTTGCCAACTGCCTGACAATCAGCGGCTTTCCAATATGCCGTGTTTCAGCCTGCAAAAGACGGCCTTTTACAAGCCAAAAGACGGCCTTTTACAACGCGAAAGAGCGTCTCTTGCAAAACGGGCGGCCGACAAAGCTACGCCAACAACCTGCAACACACATCACAGCCACACTCCAACGCGAAAGCCACAAAACATCCACGAAACATGCAAATAAATTGTTCTTTTATTCGTTTTATTTAACCTTTTTAAGAAATAGCCATGCAATTTATATGAAAAATTTTTGCAAAACAACTCCTTGTACGTATCTTTACAGCCGATTACAAAGGTATTAGTGATTAAAAAGAAAAAGTTTCAGTTTTATTTAGAATTAAAATCAGACAAAATGAAGAAGTTGATTTTGATGCTCTCTGCAGTAGCCTTGACGGCAAATGTATCGGCTCAGACCGTAGAAGAGAGCAAGACGCTTGACAATTTTTACGTTGGTATAAACGGCGGATTTGCAACCAAGACAACCGGCCACGGCTGGTTTGAGAACCTCAACCCGAACCTTGGCGTACGCGTAGGACGCTATTTCACTCCCGTGTTCGGTCTCGCTCTTGAGAGCAACCTGTACCTCTCGAACAAGCCTTATCCCTCAATAAAGACTTTCGTACGTTCAATGAACACCTCATTGCTCGGAACTGTCAACTTCAGCAACTGGTTCGGCGGCTACAAAGGCGAGCCGAGACTGTTCGAGGTTTACGGACTTTACGGTTTGGGCTGGGGCCACGTATTCGGCACACCGTCAGAGTACACACACGACAACACATTCACTTCTAAGGCAGCTATCGACTTCGCATTCAACCTCGGCAAGTCAAAGGCTTGGCAGATTTACATCGAACCGGCCATGATATGGACACTCGCCGGCGAGAACGCACTGCCTGACAAGGAAGTACAGTATGACATCGACGAGTCTGGATTCCAGCTCAACGTCGGCTTCATCTACAAGTTCAAGAACTCTAACGGTACTCACAACTTCAAGATTGCAGAGCTTCGCGACCAGTCAGAGATTGACGCCCTCAACGCTAAAATCAACGACCTGCGCGGCGACCTCAACGGCAAGGACGAGCAGCTGGCAGCCAAGAACCGCCAGATAGCTGACCTCCAGAAGGCTCTTGACGAGGCTAACAACAGGCCGGCACCCGTTTACGAGAAGCCCGCTACCGTTACCAACCTCCAGCCTACGGTACTCTTCCGCCAGGGCAAGTCGGTAGTTGACCCTGCACAGTACGCTCCCATCGAGCTTATCGCGCAGTATATGAAGAATCATCCCGAGTCTCAGGTTGAAATCAAGGGCTACGCTTCACCCGAAGGTTCAGCAGAGCTCAACCAAAAACTGTCTGAGGCTCGCGCCGAGGCTGTAAAGAAAATCTTGGTAAACAAGTACAAGATTGCTTCCAACCGCCTCACCACCAAGGGCTGCGGTGCTACTGACAAGTTGTTCGAGCAGGTTGAATTCAACCGTGTAGCTACGTTCAACGACAACACAAAATAAGACAAAGTCACATTACAGACAACCCTATGGGACATGCTTGACATCAGGCATGTCCCATCTTTTTATTGTAAAAACGGCACCGAAACATACCTGGCACACAAGCCTAAGCAGGCTTAAACAATACAGAATAAACACATAACAGAAGCAGATTTGCACATGTGGACATATTAACCCGCCACTTTCCTGCACATAATCAAAAACAAAATCAATGAAAATTGCCGATTAAACAAAAATAATGTAAATTTGCACTGACACCCTGCAAACGCAAGCCTTGCCGGCCACCATGCTAAAAACATGCGGACACAGGCCATCACGCGCAGCAAGGTGCACAGTCAGGTCAATTTAAGGAAATACAGGAACAAAACAAGAACAACCATGCTTGACAAGACAGGACGATATGAATTCATGGCGGAGCCGTTTCACTGCGACTTCTCCAAAAGGCTCTTCATGGGCCACTTAGGCAACCACCTGCTCAACGCCGCAGACTTTCACGCCGACCACAGAGGTTTCGGCATGACACAATTGAACCCCAGGCACAAGACGTGGGTGCTGTCGCGGCTGGCCATTGAAATGGAAACGATGCCGACGGAATACACAAAGTTCAACGTGGAAACGTGGATAGAAAGTGTCATGAAGTATTTTACAAACCGCAACTTCCGTATCTCCGACGCAGCCGATGCCGGCAAGACATACGGCTACGGACGCAGCATTTGGGCGCTGATTGACACGGACACACGCCAACCGCAGAACATACTTGACGTGGAAGGCGGAGCGATAGCCAAATATGTCAATACCGAAAAGGAATGCCCGATAGACGGATTGTCGCGTGTAAAGATGGGAAACAACGCTCGGCTCGCAGCTTCCATAGACACGCATTACAGCGACGTGGACGTGAACGGACACATAAACAGCGTGAAATACATAGAACATGTGCTCGACCTTTTCGGCATAGACTGGTACAAGGAGCACCGCATACGCCGTTTCGACATAGCATATGTAGCCGAAAGCCACTACGGCGACAAGCTGAACTTCTACATGGAAGACGTTGCCGATGGAGAATACTGCGTGCGCATAACCAAAATACCTGCGAACGGCGGAAGCGAGACGGAGGTATGCCGGAGCAAAGTGAAGTTTGTAAAAAGAAGCTGACAGGCAACAATACACCACAAGGCTGACGGCCAACCATTTTCATGCCAAATACAAAAGGCCGCATTTCAGCCTGCAAAAGGCCGTCTTTTGCAGGCTGAAATGCGGCCTTTTGCAATGCGATTTACGGTCTTTTGCAACACCATATGCAACTTACTGAAACTCAATGTGTTGTAAAATTATCAAAAATCAGCCGCCACAAAGGATAATTATAGCAAAAAACAGCACCGCATCTTTTGCCGTTACACGCCTTAAAACTATCTTTGCATAAAATGAAAAGATACGTATCCATATTGCTGGCTGCGGCCTGTTGCTGTGCGGCCGATGCCCATGAACTCCGCGACAAAGCCGTGCCGGCGGACAGCGCCGCCGTTGCAGCCGACACACCGGAACAGCAGATAATCGGCGGAACAGACGCTCCCACGCACATATACACCTACGGCGGCTACCACGGCGAACCGCTTGCCGCAAGCGATTCACTCCATCTGCCCGTGCTTGACAGCTTCGGACGGACATACATCAACATGTACCCATACAGCTGGTACGGCCTGTACGACTGGCAGCTGCACAAGGGACTCAACCTGAACCTCGGCGCGTCTGTCTTCGCCTCGTTCGGCGACAGCCCGTGGAAAGGCGTAGGCTTCACGCAGAGCATGGCCGCGATGTACGCCGTGCCGCTCACCGACAAGCTATCGCTGGCCGTAGGAGGATACATCGACAACATATATTGGTCGCGCGACGCATACCATGACGCAGGCCTGAACGCCGTGCTCGGCTACAAGTTCGACGAACACTGGGAGGGCTACCTGTTCGGACAGAAATCGCTCGTCACCACCCGTATGCCCCTGCCCCTCTACGACATGGGCAACATAGGCGACCGCATCGGAGCCGCCGTAAGGTACAACTTCAACCCCCGTTTCAGCATACAGGTAAGCGTAACGGCGGAAAAGAGAAAGTGATTATTTAGAAGTTAAAGGAGTTAAAGAAGTTAACGCTCACTACGTTCGCTAAGAAGTTAAAGACAAATGCTTTATATTCTGCCTCCATAAACCTATGGACTGCAATAAGCAATGGTAATGTCTTTAACTTCTTAGCGAACGTAGTGAGCGTTAACTTCTTTAACTCCTTTAACTTCTAAATAATCACTTCCAGTATAGCCTAAGGCTGTTAGTCACCACGCTGACGCTCGAAAAGGCCATCAGCGCACTTGCCAGCATGGGCGAAATCTGCCAATCGAGACCGAAGGCGCAAGGCAGTCCGGCGGCCAACGGTATGCAGACTACGTTGTATATGAACGCCCAGAAGAGGTTTTGCTTAATCATCCCCACCGTGGCACGCGACAACCTGACCGCGTCGGGCAGCCTGCGGAGGTCTGTCCCCATGAGAGTTACCTGCGCTACGTCCATAGCCACGTCGGTGCCTTTGCCCATGGCGATGCTCACATCGGCCGCAGCCAAAGCCTGCGTGTCGTTTATCCCGTCGCCGACCATGGCTACATGGCGGCCTTCCGACTGCAGGCGGCGCACCATGTCCTCCTTATCCTGCGGCATCACCTTGCTCCTGTAATGCCTTATCCCGGCCTTTTCAGCCCAATAACGGGCGGCCTCGTCCTTGTCGCCGCTCATCATGTACACCTCGACCCCTTCTTCCTGCAAGGCCTGCATGGCCTCGCGAGCGTAAGGCTTCAGCGTCTCGCGCTCCTCGAGAGACAGCGAGTCGGCCTTAGTGAAGTCAACGTCCTTGTTGGGAATGGTAAGCGTTCCCGTCTTGTCGATGACGAGTGCGTCAACGCGGCACATCTCTTCAAGAGCCGTAGCGTCCTTGATTAGTATGTTGTTCTTTGCCGCACGGCCTATACCCACCATCAGGGCGGTAGGCGTTGCGAGGCCGAGGGCGCACGGACAGGCTATTACCAGCACCGACACGGCCGACATCACGGCGTGTGGCAGCTGCTCCGTGCCGCCAATGGCGTACCACAACACGAACGTAAGCAGCGACAAACCGAGCACCACGGGCACGAACACGAGGGCTATTCTGTCTACCACTCGCTGCACGGGGGCTTTGCTCCCCTGCGCCTCCTGCACGGTCTTTATCATGCGCGCGAGCATCGTGCCGGCCCCCACTTCTTCCGCGCGGAAGCGCAGCGTGCCGCTTTTAACCACCGTCCCGGCGAACACCCTGCCGCCAGCCGACTTCCTTACGGGCACCGGCTCGCCCGTAAGCATGCTCTCGTCTATGTACGCCTCGCCCCCGGCAGCCGTGCCGTCAACTGGCACTTTGTCGCCAGGGCGCACCTCGATGACGTCTCCTTTTTCAATGGTCGATATCGGAACGTCCACCGTACCGTCGCCGCTCACCAGGCGCGCCGTCTTCGGCTGCAAGCCCATCAGCGAGCGTATGGCCGCCGCCGTGCCGTGCTTGGCGCGCTCCTCGAGTACCCTTCCTGTCAGCACGAACGTTATAATCATTACCGAAGCGTCGTAATACGTATGGTTATCAAGGCCGCGCGAAGCCCAGAAACCGTCGCCCCAGAATGTGTTGAACACGCTGAACGCGAACGACACCGCCGTGCTCATGGCCACCAGCGTGTCCATGTTGGCCATGCCGTGCACCGTCTGCCGCCACGCGCTCGTATAGAAACGGCGGCCGCAATAGACCAAGTTCAGCGCGGCGAGCAGCATCATCGCCTGGTTGGCAACGTCCTCACTGCCTACGTTCAGCCACCCCATCGAAATGCACATCACGAGCACGGCCAGCACCCACGACACCGCAACCTGCCTGACGAGGTAGCGGAAGGCGGTGCGCTCGATGGCTGCCACGGCTTCGCCTTCATCTATCACAAGGTCGTAACCGGCCTTCCGTATCTCCTCCTTCATCGCCTGCGGCGACGTTACCTGCGGGTCATACTCCACCAGGGCGGTGCGCGCGGCGAAGTTGACGCTGGCCTTCGCCACGCCGTCCATCTGCCCAAGCCGCCTCTCAACGTTGGCCGCGCACCCGGCGCAGGCCATGCCTATTACCGCTATTGTCTTCTTTTCCATAATCATACAGTCACATTAAAAACATTCTTACGGCATCAACCTGTCAGCCAAATGCCGTCTGCAAAGGTAGTGCAAAGGTAACGCAACCGTGTTGCAAAACCAAACAAACTGGCGGAAATGCTAAAAATTGCAAGCAAGAAAATATCTTCTTGACTATCAGCATGTTACAAAACGCCACGCAAAAGGCCGCCTTTTACACGCTGAAAGGCGGCCTTTTAGCGTGCCGTTTGCCGTCTTTTGGAAGGCGAAAGACCACCTTTTGCAAAACAGCTTGCCGTGAACGGAATTTTAAGCGCACGGCCAACGCCGCTGCGCAGGGCACGAAATAAAATCGCGGAGACGCTTGGCGGTTAGGGCGAAAATGGTTAACTTTGCCAATAATAACCACAAACTGTAAAAACGCAAGAGCAATGGGCAAAGACATCAGAACGCAAATAGCTTACACAGTATGCTGCATCAACGCCTTTGCGGAACGTTACGGCCTGTCTGCAAAGCAGGCGTTCACATACCTGAAGCTACATGACGGACTGATATTTCTGGACGAATGCTACGAAGCGGAGCACCAGCTGTCGATAAGCGACGCCGTAAGCGACCTTGCACAAGTGTGCAGAAACAACGGAGGGAAACTGTGATGATAAGACTGTAATATGACTGCACAACAACAATTTCTTATTGACACGATTGTGGAAAACATGGCGTTATACCTCATGCAGGACAAGAACATCTCCATGACCGACGCCTTGGCAACGATATAAAACTCAACGCTTTACGAGAAAATAATTGACACCGGCACAAGACTTTATTACCAAAGTGCACGGTACAACTACAACATGCTAAGCAAAGAACTGGAATACGGGAAACCATAATACAGCATTACACAACAAACAAAACAACCTATGAACATATTTAAGGCTCTGTTCGGCGGAAAGGAAGAGAAGCCGGAAGACAAGAAACGGGCTGACGAGGAGAGAGACTTCGACGTGTTGAAATACGACGGCGTACGCGCCCTGCGCTCCGGGCAACACGACTACGCAATACGATGCTTCACCCATGCGTTGCAGATGAAGGACGACTTGGAGATACGCGACTACCTCTCGCAGGCCTGCATACGCGCCGACATGCTGCCGGAGGCGTTTGAGCAGTTGCTGAAAATAGCCGAGGCGCAGCCCGACAACATACAAGTGCTAATACGCATGGCTAACGTGGCCTACATGATGGAGGACTACACGGCCATGGCCGACGCCTGCGAGAAGGCCATTGTGCTCGACGCGGCCAACGCCGAGGCCACATACCTGTACGCCAAGGCGTGCTTGGGGCACGGCGACACGACGAACGCCGTGGCGATGCTGACCAAGGCCGTGGGGCTGAAGCCTGACTATGCCGAGGCTTACCTGCTGCGCGGCGAGACGCTGCTGAAGGCCGGGGAGACGGCCGAGGCCGACGAGGACGCCGACCGCCTGCTGAAAGACTACCCCGAAAGCGAGGACGTGCTGATGCTGAAAGCGCGCATAGAGAGAGCCAAGGGCAACGCTGACGAAGCCATACTGTACTATAATAAGGTGATTGACGCCAACCCGTTCAACGCCGAAGCGTACCGCGAACGCGGCGAAGTGCGCACGGACACGGGCGACACGGACGGCGGACAGGACGACCTGCGGCACGCCGCCGAACTGACGGTGGGCCAGGACGGCACGGCGGAAGGCGGCGACGTGGCAAGCAAAGTGAACGAGGCGTACAAGAACGTGAACCCGTTGGGGATTTGAGAAATTAAGAATTAAGAGTTAAAAATTAAGAAAAATACCGTTGAAGACTGTCTCATATATCGGGAAACAGGTGATTTTCTTAATTCTTAACTCATAATTCTTAATTATCAAACTTTTTTCTTGCACAATTCAACTAAAAGTTATACATTTGCAGCGAAATGATAAAATAAACGACAATGTACAACCAAAACGCATCTTTCTTTTACTTTTATTTTTACTTTGCAGGGCACTGTGAAGCGGGAAGTTGCGTGTAAATTTCAACTTAAGACAGACATATCTTACAAAAAGATACATCAAAGTCCCGCTTCACAACAATGAGGCGGGACTTTCGTTTAAAACCATACGGCAAAATAAAAGACAATGAAGAGAATAGCAATACAAGGCTCGATAGGGTCGTTCCACGACATAGCGGCCCACCAGTATTTCCAAGGCGAGCAGCTGCAGCTTATCTGCTGCGAGACGTTCGAGCAAGTGTTCGAGAACATACGGCGCGACCCTACGGTCATCGGGATGCTCGCCATTGAGAACACAATAGCCGGTTCGCTGCTGCATAACTACGAACTGCTGCGCAACTCGGGCACTACCATCGTAGGAGAGCACAAGCTGCACATAGAGCACAGCATCTGTTGCCTGCCCGAAGACTCGTTGGAAACGATACGCGAGGTACACTCCCACCCCGTAGCCCTGATGCAGTGCCGCGGCTTCCTGGCCGACCACACGGAACTGAAAGCCGTCGAAGCCACAGACACCGCAGGCGCGGCGAAACTCATTTCGGAGCAGAACTGCCGCGGATGGGCGGCCATCTGCAACGCCTCGGCAGCACGGCTGTACAGCATGAAGGTGCTGCAAGAATCGATAGAGGACAACAAGCACAACTTCACCCGCTTCCTCGTGGTGAGCGATACGCGCAAGGCCGACTTCCTGCGACCGCTCGACAAGACCAACAAAGCCAGCCTTGTATTCTCACTTCCGCATGAGGAAGGCAGCCTGTCGCAGGTGCTAAGCATACTGTATTTCTATAAAATCAACCTCACTAAAATCCAGTCTCTGCCAATCATCGGCCACGAATGGGAGTACATGTTCTACGTTGACGTGACCTTCAACGACCTCATACGCTACCGCCAAAGCATTGACGCGATACTGCCGCTGACAAAGGAACTTAAAGTATTGGGAGAATATCAAGATGACGGAAAACAACCAAACATACAACATAAAGCCTGCTGACAGGCTCTCGCAAGTGGCCGAATACTACTTCAGCCGCAAGCTGAAAGAGATTGACCGGCTCAACGCCGAGGGCAAGGACATAGTGAGCCTTGCCATAGGCAGCCCCGACATGCCGCCCTCACGGCAAACCATCGACAAGCTGTGCGAAGTGGCACAGCAGGCTGGCAGCCACGGCTACCAGCCCACAATGGGTACTCCCGAACTGCGGCAGGCCATGGCCGGGTTCTACAAACGCTGGTACAGAGTAAGCATCGACCCGCAAACAGAGATACAGCCGCTCATCGGCTCGAAAGAAGGAATACTCCACATAACGCTCGCCTTCGTAAATACGGACGACAAAGTGCTCGTGCCCAACCCCGGCTATCCTACCTATACGTCGCTCAGTAAGCTGCTCGGCGCAGAGGTTGTAACCTACAACCTGCGTGAAGACGACGGCTGGCAGCCCGACTTCGAGCAGCTTGAAGCCATGGACTTGACGGGTGTCCGCCTCATGTGGACCAACTATCCGAACATGCCGACAGGCGCTCCTGCCCGCATGGAGACCTACCGCAGGCTCGTAAGTTTCGCCCGGCGGCACAACATCGTAGTAGTGAACGACAACCCGTATTCGCTCATACTCAACGAGAAACCTGTCTCGCTGATGCAAGTAGAGGGCGCAAAGGACTGCTGCATAGAGCTTAACTCAATGAGCAAAAGCCACAACATGCCCGGCTGGCGCGTCGGAATGTGCGTCTCTAACAGGCAATTCATACAATGGCTCTTGAAGGTCAAGAGCAACATCGACTCGGGAACGTTCCGCGGAATACAGCTCGCCGCCGCCGAAGCGTACAACAACAGCAACGCATGGCACCACCAGGCGAACATTGAAACTTACCGCCGGCGGCGCAGTTTAGCAGAAGCCATAATGCAAGAACTGGGCTGCGAGTACGGCAGAGACCAGGTAGGGATGTTCCTTTGGGGCAAAATTCCCGACCAGTTCGCTACCGCCGAGGAGCTGACGGAAAAGGTGTTGCACCGTGCGAGAGTGTTCGTCACGCCGGGATTTATCTTCGGAAGCAACGGCGAAAGGTACATCCGAATATCCCTTTGCGCCAAAGACGAGAAGATGGAAAAGGCGTTGAAGCGCATCAAGGAAATATCAAACGATTGAATAAAACAAAACAACAATATTATGGAACTTGAACTGCAACCGCTCAACTTGCCGAGCGAAGACAAACGACTGACGGTAATCGCCGGCCCGTGTTCGGCCGAAACGGAAGAACAAGTGATGAAAACCGCGAGACAACTCGCATCGAAAGGCTGCCACATATTCCGTGCCGGAGTGTGGAAACCACGCACAAAGCCTGGCGGATTCGAGGGCAACGGCGAGAAAGCGCTGCCCTGGATGCAGCGCGTAAAGGAAGAAACGGGCATGATGACGGCCACCGAAGTGGCAACGCCCGAACATGTAGAGCTCGCCTTGAAATACGGCATCGACATACTGTGGATAGGCGCACGCACATCAGCCAACCCTTTCGCGATGCAGGCTTTGGCCGACAGCTTGAAGGGAACGGACATCCCTATACTTGTGAAAAACCCCGTAAACCCCGACCTCGAACTGTGGATTGGAGCGATGGAACGCATCAACCAGGCCGGAATAAAGCGCATAGCAGCAATACACCGAGGCTTTTCCAGCTACGACAAGAAGATATACCGCAACCTGCCCATGTGGCAAATACCAATAGAACTGCGCCGACGCATACCACAACTACCCATTCTCTGCGACCCGAGCCACATCGGCGGACGGCGCGAACTGATAGCTCCGCTGTGCCAGCAGGCCATGGACCTGGGGCTTGACGGCCTCATAATAGAAAGCCACTGCGACCCGGACAGCGCATGGAGCGACGCAAAACAGCAGGTAACTCCCGACGTGCTGGACTACATCCTCGGACTTCTCGTAATAAGAGACCAGACAATGAGCACCGAAGGCATAACCACCCTGCGCAAGCAAATAGACGAAATAGACAACCAGCTCATAGAAATATTGGCCAAAAGGATGCGCATATGCCGCGAAATAGGCCAGTACAAGAAGGAACACAACATGACAGTGCTACAGACATCGCGCTACAACGAAATACTCGACAAGCGCGGAGCGCAAGGCTCTCTATGCGGAATGGACCCGTCGTTCATAAAGACAGTGTTCGAGGCCGTGCACGAAGAGTCGGTAAGGCAGCAGATGGAGATAGTGAACAAATGATTTTTTTAGAAGTTAAAGAAATTGGAGAAGTTAAAGAAGTTAAAGCCATTACCTAACATAAATAAGGCATAAAGCATTCGGCTTTAACTTCTATAACTCCTATAAATTCTATAAATTCAAACACAACACCATGCGAATATTAGTATTGGGAGCAGGCAAGATGGGCAGCTTTTTCCTCGACCTGCTTAGCTTCGAGCACGAGACGGCAGTGTACGAGAAGAGCCCCGAGCGGCTGCGCTTCACCTTCAACACGCTGCGCTTCACGTCGATGGAGGAGGTGGAGGCGTTCAAACCCGAACTGGTTATCAACGCCGTAACCGTAAAATACACAATAAAGGCGTTCGAAGAGGTCATACCCTACCTGCCCGAAGACTGCATCATAAGCGACATATCGTCGGTGAAGACGGGGCTGAAGGACTTTTACAGCCAGTGCGGACACCGCTACGTGTCAACCCACCCCATGTTCGGCCCGACATTCGCCAACCTCAACCAGCTAAGCCACGAGAACGCAATAATCATAAACGAGGGCGACTACATGGGGCGCATATTCTTCAAAGACCTGTACAGACGCCTCGGCCTGAGCATCTACGAATACTCTTTCGAGGAGCACGACAAGACCGTAGCCTACTCGCTCAGCATCCCATTCGTAAGCACCTTTGTCTTCGCCGCCGTGATGAAGCACCAGGACGCGCCCGGCACCACGTTCAAACGGCACATGAAGATAGCCCGGGGCGTGCTTAACGAGGACGACTACCTGTTGCAGGAAATACTCTTCAACCCCTACACTTCGGGGCAGGTGGAGCAAATCCGGACTGAACTCAAGGAGCTGCTTGGCATCATAGAGCGTAAGGACGAACAAGCCATGAAGGCGTATCTTGAGAAAATCAGGAAGAACGTCAAGGACAATTCATAATTGGCTTTCGCCGACTTTCAGTTCATAATGCACAATTCATAATTACGCCGCAAGGCCGATTTTTCATTTTTCATTGTTAATTTTTCATTCAAATATGTGCTTTTCACTGCTCCTTGCATCGCTTCTGACGCTCGTCCAGCTGAACTGCGAAAACCTGTTTGACTGCCGCCACGACAGCCTGAAGCAAGACACGGAGTTCACCCCGGAGGGCGACCGCCGCTGGACTGCGCGCAAATACTGGGACAAACTGAACAATACGGCCAAGACCATCATAGCCTGCGGCACGGAGGACGGCGACTGGCGGCTGCCCGACCTGGTAGCCCTGTGCGAGGTGGAGAACGACAGCGTGATGCACGACCTTACACGGCGGTCGCTGCTAAGAAGCGCGAACTATGAATACATAATGACATCCTCGCCCGACGTGCGCGGCATAGACGTGGCCCTGCTCTACTCTCCGGGCAGCTTCGCGCCCGTAAAGCACTATCCGCTTCGCATCAATCCGACGGAAGGCATGCGCCCCACGCGCGACATACTCTACGCCGCCGGACGCATAATAACGGGCGACACGCTCCACATATTCGTGGTCCACGCCCCGAGCCGCTACGGCGGAGAGCGGCGCACAAGGCCGCACCGCAAGCTCGTTGCCGACCGCCTCTGCCTTGCCGTAGACTCCCTGCGGGCCGCCAGCCAAGACCCTATGATAATCATCATGGGCGACTTCAACGACGGAAGCGACAGCCCTGTTATAAGACAGATATGCTCAAAAGGCCTTGCAGACGTGTCCGCCGGCGCGACGGGAAGCCACGGAGCACAGGGCACATACAAGTACAAAGGCCGCTGGGAAAGCATAGACCACATCATAGCAAGCCCATCCGCGGCGCGCAGCCTGCGCTCATGCAGGGTGAACGACGCGCCCTTCCTGCTCGAGGCGGACGACCGCTACGGCGGCGTGCAGCCGCTTAGGACATACCGCGCGTGGCGTTACCGCCGCGGCTACAGCGACCACCTGCCCCTCGTGGCACGCTTTGCGTTTGAATGAAAAACACGCTTCAAAAGTGTAAAAAACACTGAAAAACATCGTTTTCAGCACCTTCTTCGCCGCAAAATCCATATCTTTGCACGAATTATATAGCGTAATACTATGCTTTATATGCAAAAGATGAACAAACTGTTAATATCAATCATGACACTGTTTGCAAGTTGCCTGACAAGCTGCGGACAGCAAGACATAAAGTCGGTTGACGCCGATGAGTTCGAGAAAGTAATATCGCGCGACGGCGTGCAGCTGCTCGACGTGCGCACGGAGACCGAATTCCGCGAAGGGCACATAGCCTCCGACAAGGTGAAGAACATAGACTACCGCCAGCCCGACTTCATCGACCGGGCCGACGGCGAGCTTGACAAAGGCCGTCCCGTAGCCGTCTACTGCCGCAGCGGAAGGCGCAGCCTGGACGCTGCGAGGCTGCTCGTGAAGCGCGGCTTCGAGGTAATCGACCTCAAGGGAGGCATCCTGGAATGGCAGGAACGGGGCAAACCCGTAAGGCGGTAACTAAACATTAAGGCCGTTATTAAATTGAAAATTTATAATTGAAAATGAACAATTATGATTACCTTTAAGGTTACTTGCCAACAAAACACATCACAATTTTCCATTCGCAATTATAAATTCTCTATTTAATATGCCACCTTTCGCAATGCAAAAGGCCGTCAATTGCACGCTGAAAGGCCACCTTTCGCAGCGCGAAAGACCGTCTTTTACAACGCGTTGAGTATCAAGACGTTACAACAACAGATAAAACATACTTGAAAAATGAACATTTTTAAGAGAACATCCGCGCTCGGCCTGCTGCTCGCATTGGTGCTACAGGCGTTCGCGCAAGTGGCAAACAATACCGGCACTTACTACCAAAACGCCGACGGCAAGAAAGGAAGGGAGCTTAAGACGGCCATGAGCGGAATAATAAGGCCGCACACACAATTAAGCTACAACGGCCTTTGGGAAGCATTCAAGAGCACCGACAGGCGTGACGACGGCAAAGTGTGGGACATGTATTCATGCGTTACAGACTATGTTTTTGTCACCAGTGGCTCCAACTACAAGCAAGAAGGCGACTGCTACAACCGCGAACACTCCATGCCAAAGAGTTGGTTTGACGACGGCAACCCAATGTATACAGACCTGACACACCTTGTTCCAACCGACGGTTATGTAAACGGACGCCGCAGCAACTATCCTTTCGGAGAGACCGACGGCGAGATGTACAAGTCGGAACAAGACTTCAGCAAGCTCGGAAAATCAACTATCAGCGGCTATTCAGGCATAGTATTCGAGCCTAACGACGAATACAAGGGCGACTTCGCGCGCATTTACTTCTACATGGTGACATGCTATGAAAACAATGTTTCAACATGGGACAGCGACATGTTGGCACATAACAAATACCCGGCATTCACAGACTGGGCTTTGAAAATGCTCCTGCGCTGGGCTGAGGAAGACCCCGTAAGCAAAAAAGAGATTGACCGCAACAACGCAGTATATGAATTGCAGGGCAACCGCAACCCGTTTGTAGACTACCCGGGACTGGAGGAATATATCTGGGGAGACAAGCAAGACATTGCCTTCAGCTATGACAACGGCTCCACAGGAATTACCGTTGTAGTGCCGACGAAGGAGATTTCAGATGTCGATGTATATACCATTACGGGCGTGAAAGTACGCTCCAATGTAAGCAAAGACAACGCAACGGAAGGTCTTGGCAAAGGCATCTACATCGTAGAAGGCAAGAAATACGTTGTAAGATAATCGAAAACGGAGAATTGGGAAGGGATAATTAATGTGAGTTCGGTATAAGAAAACATCCTTTGTAGGGACATAATTCATTATGTCCGAACGCCGCGAAGAGGCGTATTATACAAGTAAAATTGTCAAAAACGTTCTTTCAGAACGTACGGACATAATGAATTATGTCCCTACAAAGGCTATTCTTGCTGTTTGTAAAAAATAATAATTATACCTAACTCTCGTAGAATTATGATTACATTAGCTGCCTGTAATTGTTCAAAACGGCAAAAATGTAATCATAATTCTCCCTTCTCAATTCTCCGTTTTCGATTCACCAATCAGTTATTCCGGCAAATCACAGTGCCGTTGGCCTGATGAGTTGCCAGCACAAGCACCTCGGCGATTTGCACATGAGCAGGCGCATTGGCGGCGTAAAGGGCCACGTCGGCGATGTCGTCGCCCGTAAGCGGCTGTATGCCACGATACACATTGTCGGCACGCTCATTGTCTCCGTGGAAGCGGACGACGCTGAAATTGGTCTCTACAAGTCCCGGCTTGACGTTCGTTACACGCACCGCCGTGTCTGCAACGTCTATGCGCAGGCCGTCTGTGATGGCCTTCACGGCAGCCTTCGTGGCGCAATAAACGTTTCCTCCGGCATAAGCCGCGTCGCCTGCCACCGAGCCAATGTTGATAACATGCCCACGGTTGCGCTCCACCATGCCCGGAACTATGAGGCGCGTCATCGTCAGCAAGCCCTTGACATTAGTGTCAATCATCGTCTCCCAGTCGTCCATGTCGCCCTCGTATTCCTTTTCCAAACCGAGCGCAAGCCCGGCGTTGTTGACCAATACGTCAACCGCTGCCCACTTGCCAATAAGCGAATTGACCGCCGCCGTGGCCGCATCGCGGTCGCGAACGTCAAAGACCAAGGGCAGAACGTCAACCCCCTGCCCTCTCGCCGCAGCCTCGACAGCCTTAAGCTTTTCAACGTTACGCCCTGTAAGTATGAGGTCATAGCCTCCACAGGCAAACTTCCTGGCGCACGCCTCGCCTATTCCGCTCGTTGCGCCGGTAATCAATGCGATTTTTCTTTCCATCGTTTTAAGTTTTATTTTAGGAGTAAATAAGTAAGGAGAAGAGGAGTAAGTAGATATGTCTTGCCAATAATTATTCCTTAAACATCGGCTCAAACCATAGCTACTTACTCCTTCCCTCCTTACTCCTTTACTTCTATTGTAATTCAAAAAGTATCTGGAGAATGCGCTCTGCGGTGCGTCCGTCCCAGCGGTCGGGCAGCGAACAGTGTTTCCATTGCCCCTTTACGATGTCCGTAACGGCCTCGGCCAGTCGGTCGGCGTTCTCTCCTACGAGCACGTTAGAGCCTTGCTTGACGGTCTCTATGTGCTCCGTGTAGCTGTTGAGCGTGGCGCACGGCACGCCGTTGAACGTAGCTTCCTCGGCAACATTGCCCGAGTCGGTCACTATTCCCTTTGCGTTTGACGTGAGATAACCGAACTCCAAGTAGCCGAGAGGCTCTATGATATGGAAATTCGGGTAATCTTCCACCATAGGCCTTATTGTCTCCGCCGCAGCTGGACGCAGCGGAGCAAGCACCTGCACGCCGTCCGCCGCGCGGCACATCGCCGTGAGCATGGCTTCAAGATTTGCCTTGTCGGCCAGCAAAGCCTTGCGGTTAAGCGTGAAGACGATGTACTCCTGCTCCTTGACTTGCAGTCCGTCGAACACCGCCGGGCGCACAAGCCGGGTGCGGTTGAAGCGCAACGTGTCCATCAAAATGTTGCCAACCATGTAGACTTTTGTCAGTTCCGCCCCCTCGCGGGTTGCTATACTGGTGCTTCCCATGCCTGCGGTGAAGAGCAGGTCGGACAGCCCGTCGATAACAAGACGGTTGATTTCCTTGGGCATCTTGATGTCAAACGAGCGCGTGCCGGCCACGAGATGCGCCAGCGTAAGCCCGTGTTTCTTCGTAACTATGGCTACGGCCATCGTCGAAGCGAGGTCGTCAACGACGATGACGACGTCAGTCGGATTGGCGGAAAGGTACGTGTCAAACTCCGACATGACGCGACCTGTCAGCTCGTTGAGGTTGACACAGTCAACGCCGAGGTACACATCAGGAGCAGGTATGCCCAAATCGTCAAACAAAGAAGGTTCAAGCGTGGGGTCGGCTTGCGTCCCGGTATACACCAAACGGTAGTCAACGGCCTTGCCGTCGGCCTTCGCCTTCATGACGGCACGCACCAAGGGAGCAACCTTTATGAAGTTGGGGCGCGCCCCGGCAACAATACAAATATTCTGCATATTCACTTTTTCTTTAATTGAAAATTGATAATGGAGAATGGAAAATTATGATTACCATTGTCCTTTTATTTTTTAATCAAGCAAAGGTAATCATAATTTTCCATTCTCCATTATCAATTTCTAATTTAAAATCATTCTGACTTGAACAGGTCCTTTATGCCTCCTATGCTGCCCATAAGGTTCGTTGCCTCGTACGGCAGGTAGACGGTCTTGGTCTTGTCGCCCGTCGCCACTTCCTCAAGCATCTGTATATACTTCTGCGCCAGGAGGTAGTTGGCCGGATTGGTGCTCTTTCCCACGGCCTCGGTGATTTTCTCTATGGCTATTGCTTCGGCCTCGGCCTTGCGTATGCGGGCCTGCGCCTCGCCCTCGGCGTTTAGTATAGCCATCTGCTTGTCGGCCTCGGCCTTGTTGATGATGGCGGTCTTCTCGCCCTCCGACTTCAGTATGGCGGCAGCCTTCTCGCCCTCGCTTGTCAGGATGGTGGCGCGCTTGTTGCGCTCGGCCTGCATCTGCTTCTCCATTGCCTGGAGCACGCTTTCGGGCGGAGTGATGTCCTGCAATTCGACGCGGTTCACCTTGATGCCCCATTTGTTGGTAGCATCGTCGAGCACGGCGCGCAGCTTCGTGTTGATGGTGTCGCGCGAAGTAAGCGTCTGGTCGAGCTCAAGCTCGCCGATGATGTTGCGCAGCGTGGTCTGCGTCAGCTTCTCAATGGCGTTGGGCAGGTTGTTTATTTCATACACGGCCTTGAACGGGTCAACTATCTGGAAGTACAGCAGGGCGTTGATTTGCGTCTGAACGTTGTCCTTGGTGATGACGTTCTGCTTGTCGAAGTCGTACACCTGCTCACGCAAGTCGATGGAGTCTGTGTACATATACCTGCCCCGGCGCACGGCCACAATCTCCTTGGCGCGGTCGATGAAGGGTATGATGATGTTGATGCCGGGCCTCAACGTGGCGTAATACTTGCCGAGACGCTCTATGATTTTGGTTTCAGACTGTGGTATGATGACAAGGCTTTTCTTGACCACCACCAGCGCGCAGATTACCAGCGCGATAAGGACGATTACAAATGTGTTCATGTTTTTATATTTTTTAGTTGACAAGTTGCAAGTTGACGAGCAGACAAGTTACAAGCACACAAGCCTCAAGACAAAACAACTTGTCTGCTTGTTTACTTGTCACTTGTCTGCTATTTCACGCCTTTTCCACGGTTATTATTATGCTCTCGCGGCCCACCACGCGGACGTTCTGCCCCAAGGGGATATACGAACCGTCGGCCGACACGGCCTTCCAGTCGTCGCCGTCGATGGCAACGCGGCCGTAACCGCCCTGCTCTATGGCCTCGCTTACGCGCCCTATGCGCCCCATCAGGGCGTCGGCATTGCTCGGACGCTCACGCCGCTTGCCGTGAAGTGCCTTGACAAGGCGCGGCCTTACGAAGAGGAGCGACAGCAGCGAAGCCAACACGAACACGAGCAGCTGGCCGTAAAAGCCCACGCCGAAGGCTGCGAACACCGCCGTAACGAGCGCGCCTATGGAGAAACAGAGGATGAAGAAGTCGCCCGACGTTAGTTCGAGAATAAGGCAGACGATTACCACCAGCGACCAGAACTGCCACAGATTTGCTGCGAAATAATCTATCATATTATGCGGTTTTACGGTTTATGGGTTGTAAGGTTATTCGGTTTTTAGGTTTTATGGTTATGCGGTTATCGGGTTATGGGGTTTTGCAGTCCGTTGGTTTACGGCCTTGCAGTCTTTGTTCCGCACCGCGTGACCGTATAACCGAACAACCGTATAACCGCCAACATTTGTTTCTGCGAAGATAATCAAATTTATCGGTTGCGGCAAGAAATAATGTAATTATTTTAAGGCTGCAATGCCTGTGACGACATATAAAAACTGCAAAGACCGCTGAAACGATGTGTCAAGGCCGTCAAAACTACACGTTAGAGCCGTCCAAACGATGCGTTCGGACGGCTCTTTCCACCGCCATTCATGGCGAGCGTGTAAGTGCTTGATAATCAACGGGGTTACAAAAGGCCGTCTTTTAGACGGCAAAAGACGGCCTTTCAGCGTGCGATTGACGGCCTTTTACGATGCGAAAGACCGCCTTCCGCAAAACCAACGGTTCAGAATATGTATTGCAGACGTGCCTGGGCGATGAAAAAGTCCTTGCCGTAGAAGCTGTTGCAATGGTCGCCCACCCATACGTAACTGCCGCCGAACTTCACGCCGAGATACTTGTTCAGATACCAGTTGACGCCCAGCGATAGGTCTTTCTCCTCTCCGCCGAAAACGCCGCTACCGCCGTCGTTGAGGTCGGTGTAATTGAAACGCGCCACAAGCTCGACGGCCTTGGCCGACGACGGGCGGCCAGATATGCCGTACATTGCATCATACTCAAAGCCTTCTCCACACAAAAGCCAGCTGCCCTGCACGTATCCGCCGTGGGCGGTGTACGCCGCAAGGCCGTCCGTGCGGTTAATCCTGTCGATAAAATACTCGCCCTGCACAAGCGTTTTCTTCGACGTGTAAAGTACCTCGAGCAGCCCTTTCAGCTCGCTGCCCATGCCGCTTACCTCGGCCTTGAGCAGCGGCTCGGGCATCATGGACGTAACGCCGTCGCTCGACACCTCGCCCACTGGGACCCCGGTGTTGGCCTCCTTCGTGCGGAACGAGAAGGCTCCACCCACGTGGAACAGGCTGCCACGGCGCACGCCGCACGTGCGCCATACCGCGCGCGATGTCGATACGAGCGAATTCTTTTTGTCTTCGCCTATGTGGTTGATATCGTTGTTGGTGTAAACGCCGGTCGCAAGATACCAGCTGCGGTTGTAAAAATGATACGTAACGCCGAGCTTCCTGCCGTCGGTGAACGCCAGGACGGATGCCGCCGACTGGTGCAGGCGCAGGTCGGCGGTGCTGATTAACATATCCATCGAAAACGGCTCGTAGCCGTTGCCGACGGACAGCACGCCGCTGTTGACGTGGTAATTCAGCTGCAAATCCTTCACCGCCACCTTGCCTCCGCCAAGACCGATGTCGGCCTTAAGCTCATACTTTCCGTAATTGGCCTTGAAACCCACGCGAAAATCTTCCAGACGGTAATACCCCTGCACACCGTCCTTGCCGTAGCCCGTGGCCGTAGCGTCGAGAAGGGCGCGCGAACGGAACTTCACGCGCAGCGTGTCACCGGCCTGCGCGCCGCCGGCCACGGCCAGCACGGCGGCCAGGCACAACGCCTTTAGCAATCTAATAACAAGCATCTGTAATCCTGATTTAGTACAGATGCAAAGGTAACGCACGGCAGGATATGAAAAGATGAATTACTTATTTATAATAAACGCGCCGCTCACGGCCGCGCTTCATTAACATTCATGTCAAACGTATGCAACCGTTTCGCAACAACTGCCGTTCCGTACAGCCAGCATATAGATACGGCCAGCGGCCGACTTCACAGCCGGCCGCTGGCCTGTCATACAAAAACATTATGAATTTTATTTAGCGAACAAGATTTCCAGAAAAGTTTATCACTATACTGTATTTATGGATTTTGCAGCCTGTCACTGCGCCTGGCGGCAGCTGCGGCACTTGCGCTGGCAATACCTCTCGCACTGCGCGCAGATGTCATAGCCCAGCATCGCTCCGAGGATGAAGTCCTCTTCGGGCGAAAGCATGTTCAGGGGGCGCGTCACCATCAGCCTGATAGCGTCAAGACACTCCTGCCGGCCGAAGAATAGGTTGACGCGGTCGTTGCCCACCGGCTGCACTATGTAGCCTATGTGCTGGCGTCGCAGGCGCGCCGTGGCAAACTCTTCGTACTTCCTGTTGAACGTGAACAGCACCATGCTGCGCACGCCTTTCTTGTACTCGTATATATGGTTGGTCAGCACCCTCATGTCGGGAGGCAGTATCTCGGTCTGCATAGGCTTTCGGTTTACAGGCTGTCTTTGATTTGTTCTATCCACGCTTCCACGCGTCCGTCGGTCTTGTCGTCCTCGTTCACGTCGTCGAGGGGCAGCCCGACGAACTGTCCGTCGATTACGGCGGCAGAGTCGCCGTAGGTGTATCCGTCGGTCGATACTTGCCCAACAAACTTTGCGCCGCTGCCTTTCAGCCCCTCATATATTTCGGCCATGGCCGCGCAGAACGTGTCGCCGTAAGACTCGCAGTCGCCGCAGCCGAATAGGGCGACGGTCTTTCCGCCGAGGTCTGCGCCCTTCAGCTTTTCCAGACCGTCGTACCAGTCGTCCTGAAGCTCGCCCGCTCCCCAAGTGGAAGTGCCCAGCAGAAGGTTCCTATAACCGACCACGGTGTCGGCCGTGATGTTCGCAACGTCGTACACGTCGGCCTGGGCTATGCCCAGCCTGCCTGCTATTTTCTCGGCTATCGCCTGGCATGTGCCGGTGGAAGAGCCGTAGATTATGCATGTCTTATCCATATCTGCAATCTGTCTTTAATTGTTTGATGTTTACGTTTGCAAAGATACAGCTTACAGCATAGGCGCGCAATACCTAAAAATAGGGTTTCTGCAAATACCGAGAAATGGTTACGCACAAACGGAAAAGGCCGCCCTGCATTGCTGCGAGGCGGCCTTTGCTATGAGATAAAACGTTACTTAATCAAACCACGGTTCATGAACGTTGCGTTGAGCAGACGCAGGTAGATACGGAACTGGTCCTTGGTAAGAACCGAGCGCATGTACTTCAAGTCCTTCTCGATGGCCTTCTGCACCATTGCGTCACGTTCGTCGGCGTTGGCGCCAGCCGCATTCATCATGTCGGCGCAGAACGAAGTGTGTATGTCCTGCACGGCTTCAGCCTGGTCGATAGACAGCCCGAGGCATTCTGAGAGCTTGCTGTAGTTCACCTCCATGTTGTAGGCGTTGGCGCTTTCAGTGTTGTTCAACTTCTCGTTGTCCGCAAATGTCATAGTCATGCTGAGCACTGCTACGACGGTTAAAAACAATCTTTTCATAATCCTTAAAATTTACTTTTACCTTTGGGCTTCGGTACTCTTCTCGCGAATCGCCTCCGCCCGTTATCCTAACTTAACTAACTCTTTTTGTCTTTCGACGGTGCAAAGATACGGCCATTTCCCGACATGTGGTGCAAAAACATCACGCTGTTTGCGTTAACAGCTTACTTTTTTGACCTAAATCAAAGTTTCTGCTATAATATTGCAAATGTATTACAGCATTGACTGCTATTTTGTCACATCATGAAACCATTTTGTCATACATTGTGACAACGGTGACATATACCTGATAATGAAGCCTGCGGTGCTGCATATGGCGGATGCTTTCAGCCCTGAACGTAACCGCCTGACTGTCAGCACATTGCCAACCGCCCTACAAAAAGCGGCCTTTCAGCCTGCAAAAGACGGCCTTTTACAAGGCGAAAGACCGTATTTTGCAATGCGAAACACGGCCTTTCACAAAAACGCGGGCAAAATAATGCGGCGGCGATGGCCGCTAATCGGATTTTTATACCTATATTTGCACGTCAAAAAAACATCAACAGAAAGAAAATGGAAAGCAACCTGAACAAATACATCGCGGTGGCATACAAGCTGTACACCGTGGACGGAGAAGTGAGCGAACTTGTGGAAGAGGCTACCGACAAGGAGCCGTTCCAGTTCATTAGCGGCTACGGCATAGCCCTTGACGCATTCGAGCAGAAGGTGGCCGCGCTGGAAAAGGGCGCGGAGTTTGACTTCACCCTGACCAAGGACGACGCCTACGGCGACTACGAGCAGGAACATGTGCTCGACCTGGACAAGGCCATATTCTCAATAAACGGCCACTTCGACCGCGACAATATATACAAGGATGCCATCGTTCCGTTGCAGAACGAGGACGGCAACAGGTTTTACGGGCGCGTGCTCGAAGTGGGCACGGACAAGGTGAAAATCGACCTCAACCACCCGCTTGCAGGCAAGACGCTCAACTTCAAGGGGCACATAGTGGAGTCGCGCGAGGCCACCAACGAGGAGATACAGGGCCTAATCAACCGCATGAGCGGCGAAGGCTGCTGCTGCGGAGGCCACGGCGACGACGGCTGTTGCGGCCATCACCACGACCATGAGGGCGGATGCTGCGGCCACGACCACGGCCACGGGGAAGGCGGATGCTGCCACAGGAAGTAATGAATAATCAATAATGAATAATGAAAAATCGCCCTGCGGTGATTAGCCTGTCAAGGCCTGATTTTTCATTATTCATTATTGATTATTCATTCCACCATTATTCATTTTTCATTTTTAACTATTCATTCCACCATGCGTAACACTTTCGGCAACCTGCTGCGCCTAACAACCTTCGGCGAAAGCCACGGGGCGGCCATCGGCGGAGTGCTCGACGGATACCCGGCCGGCATCGGCATCGACATGGATTTCATCCAGGCCGAGCTTGACCGCCGCCGACCCGGACAGAGCGACATAACCACCGGACGCAACGAAGCCGACCGCGTGGAACTGCTAAGCGGCGTGTTCGAGGGCCGCTCGACTGGCTGCCCCATCGGCTTCATAGTGAGGAACACCGACCAGCGGTCGGCCGACTATGAGGAAATGCGCACCATACTGCGCCCGTCGCACGCCGACTACACGTATACGTGCAAGTACGGCGTGCGCGACTACCGCGGCGGCGGACGCTCGTCGGCACGCATAACGATAAGCCGATGCGTAGGAGGCGCGCTGGCAAAGCTCGCCCTGCGACGCATCGGAATAAGCGTACAGGCGTACACATCGCAGGTAGGCGGCATCGCGCTCGACAACGACTACCGCCTGTATGACCTCTCCAAGACCGAAAGCAACAGCGTGCGCTGCCCCGACGAAGCCAAGGCCGGCGAGATGGCCGGGCTTATAAGAGAGGTGAAAGCGGCAGGCGACACCGTGGGAGGGACAATAACCTGCGTCGTCAAAGGATGCCCAGCAGGCCTGGGCGAGCCGGAGTTCGGCAAGCTGCAAGCAGCACTCGGTGCGGCCATGCTCGGCATAAACGCCGTAAAGGGCATAGAATTCGGCACGGGCTTCGCCCTCGCCGCAATGCGCGGAAGCCAGGCCAACGATGCCTTCACCTTACAAGACGGGCACATATCGACCACAACCAACCACAGCGGAGGCATACAGGGAGGCATCAGCAACGGGCAGGACATATACTTCCGCATAGCCTTCAAGCCCGTAGCCACGCTCCTGCAAGAACAACATACCGTAACTGTAGACGGGCAACCGACAACGCTCAAGGCGCACGGACGGCACGACCCGTGCGTACTGCCACGGGCAGTGCCAATAGTGGAAGCCATGGCGGCAATGACGATACTCGACCAGTTTTTGTCGAGCAAAACGACAACGTTATAATTTTTTTACACCAACAAGTGTAAAAAAACAAGTTTTTCCTTTGCTTGATAAAAATATTACCGTATATTTGCACAGACATTTTGAGGTTTGTGAAAATCTTGATTTCGTCAATTAAGTCTAGTTTAGTTTTTGTGTTGGTTGAGAGCGGTCAGTTGGCCGCTCTCTTTTTGTCAACAAAAATGCTACACATATGAAAATAATCAATTGTCGGCAACAGACTGTTAAAAGATGTATCATTATGAAAAAAAACAAAACCCGTTCTTCGTTTGGCGGCTTTTTTCGTACATTTGTTGGCGGAATGAACATTAAACAATCACCAAACTAACATCAATTCAACAATTTTATGAAAAAGATTTGCTCAATGTTGCTGCTCATCATGGCGGCAGTCACAGTCCAGGCGCAGCTGCTCTGGAAAGTAACAGGCAACGGCCTGCAAAAGCCTTCGTACATAATCGGCACATACCACCTGGCCGACGCATCGTTCGCCGACAGCATAAAAGGCCTCAAGACGGCCTTGGACGCATCGGAACAGGTGTACGGCGAAATAATAATGGCTGACATGACTTCGCCCGAAAACATGCAAAAGATGCAGGCGGCGATGATGCTTCCCGACGGACAGACCATAGACAAGCTCTACAACGCCGACGAGATGGCACGCATCAACGCGCTGGTGAAGAGCGTATTGGGCGTGGAACTGACCAACCCAATGGTAATGCAGCAGCTCGGCAAGCTGACTCCATACGCCTTGCAGACGCAACTCGGAGTGCTCATCTACATGAAAAAACATCCCGTATTCAACCCCAATAACGGCTTTGACAGCTACTTCCAGAAGGAAGCCGCAGCCAAAGGAAAGGGCGTAGGGGGACTGGAAACGTTTGATTTCCAAATAAACACGCTGTTCAAAAGCACCACAATGGAACGCCAGAAGCAGCTGTTGCTCTGCCTGGCGGACAACCTTGAGTTCACAGAAGAGCAGACAGAGAACATAATAAAGGCGTTTTTCGCACAAGACCTTGACGGCATCGAGAAGGCAATGGACGCCAAGATGAACAACACCTGCGACGGAACGCCCGAGGAAAAGGAAACGCTTATCTACGCACGCAACGACAACTGGATGAAGCAGATGCCTGAAATAATGAAGCAGAAGAGCACCTTGTTTGCCGTAGGAGCAGGCCACTTGCCCGGCGAACGCGGCCTGCTGGCGCAGCTGAAAAAGGCAGGTTACACCGTGGAAGGCGTAAAATAACGCGCTGACAAACATTCAACAATACGAAAAACGGTCGGACATTTCATTTTGTCCGACCGTTTTTTTCGTGTAACAGCTGATTTAACGACCAGCTGTACGTTTATTCCAATGCTCCGATTATTTCCCTTACAGACTTGCATCCGTGCGCGTCGAGCCACTCGTTAATGCCGTCGCGCACCTTGATTGTTACCTCTGGGTCGATGAAATTGGCCGTGCCAATCTCGATGGCGGTAGCCCCGGCCATGATGAACTCTATGGCATCGCGTGCGTTGCAGATGCCTCCAAGGCCAATTACAGGGATTTTCACCGCCTTTGCCACCTGCCAAACCATGCGCAAGGCGACAGGTTTCACCGCCGGACCGCTCAATCCTCCCGTGCCGATACTTAGCATAGGACGGCGCTTCTCAATGTCGATTGCCATGCCCATAAGCGTGTTGATGAGCGACACGGAGTCAGCTCCCTCCGCCTCGACGGCACGCGCTATCTCGGCAATGTCGGTCACATTGGGCGACAATTTCACGATGAGCGTCTTGGGATAACGCGCCCTAACGGCCCTGACAACGCTCGAAGCACCGGCACAGGTAACGCCGAACGCCATGCCGCCGTCCTTCACATTGGGACAGGATATGTTCAGTTCGATGGCCGGAATGCGCTCCAATTCAGCTATACGGGCGGCACATTCGGCGTAGTCTTCAGGCGAAGAGCCGCTCACATTGACTATGAAATTGGTGTCAATGTCCTTTATTTCCGGGTAAATATGCTCGCAGAAGTAGTCCACTCCCTTGTTTTGCAGGCCGACGCAGTTGAGCATACCCGAAGCCGTCTCTACCATGCGGGGGTAATCGTTGCCCTCGCGCGGCTTCAAGGTGGTGCCCTTCACAATTATGCCTCCTATACCTTCAAGGGGCACGAAATCAGCAAATTCAGGCCCGTAACCGAACGTTCCCGACGCGGTCATTACCGGATTTTTCAACCGCAAACCCTTTATTTCAACGCTTAAATCTGCCATAACAACTTATTTATATTAAATACCGGACCTTCCTTGCACACACACAGGTTGCCTTCAACCGTCTTCTCAACGCAGCAGAGGCAGGCGCCAAGGCCGCAGGCCATCATGTTTTCAAGCGAAACTTCGCACTCTATGCCGCGCGACTTGGCGTATTTCGCCACGGCGACCATCATCGGCTTGGGGCCGCACGACGCTATACGGTCGAAACGGATTTCGTCAAGCACGGAATGATTGGTGACGAAACCGCGCTCACCGGCCGTTCCGTCTTCCGTAGTAAGGCACACGCGACCGTACTTCTCAAATTCGTCAAGCATTAGCAAATCGCCCTTCGAGCGCGCTCCAAGCAGGAAAACGGGCTTGCAGCCTACGTCATTCAGCCGCTTGCCGAAGTAAAGCAACGGCGCGACTCCTACGCCGCCGCCCACCAGGAGCACTTTTTCCCCGTCTTTGAAAGGCATCGTGAAGCTGTTGCCCAACGGGAACATGCAGTTCAACACGTCGCCAGCCTGAAGACCGGCAAGGCGGCGCGTGCCGTCGCCAACCGCCGCAACGAGCAGCCACAGCTGGTTAGCGTCATAATCAACGAAGTTTACCGAAATCGGACGGCGCAGGAAAGTGGAGGGCGAACCGTCAACCCTTACCTCGACAAACTGCCCCGGAAGAATATCGGGCAACCTGCCGTCCTGCGTAAGTTTGATAAGAACATGCTTGCCGGAAACATGCTCCACAGAGACAACTCGCAGGTCAGAAACATATTTTTTCATGCTATATCTGTTTTTCTTTAATATTAATGTAAACGTGCGTTTTCTTTTGCAAAAATACAAAATATGGACGCGTAATCCAAAGGATAAGCGGCCAAACAGCTAAAAAAGGCAGACATTAAGCGTCGCCTACAAGCTAACGAATACAGCAGCGCATATTTCAGCTTCTGCAAAAGACCGTCTTTCGCCTTGTAAAAGGCCGTCTTTTACACGCCAAAAAGCCACCTTTCGCAGTCTAAAAGGTGGCCTTTTGCAAACCCGTATAAAAACAAGCATTACGACACCGGTCATTTCTTGGGCACAAAGCTCTCGTAAGTGAGGTCGTCGAAGTACACCCGTATTTCGGTGATTTGCCGCTGCGGACGCTCCACATACCTAATTTCGGGCTTCATCTGGGCGGCATATCCCCTTTGCTGCGGATGCGAGGCACCCATGTCTCCGCCGCCGGCGAACAAGTCGGGTACTCGCCCTTCCGTATGCGACGGCGACATGCCGCCATCCGCTCCGCCGTCATTAGCCTGTGCGTCGCTGTCGTTCTTCGCATCGTTGAACATCTGTCCGTGACCGAACATGAGCCAGTCAGTGTTAAGGTTTGGTATTTTGCTCTTGATGGCCTCTACCGTGTTGAGGGTAGGACGGGTGCGGTCGTTGAAGATGCTGCTAAGCGATGCCGCGTTAATTCCAATGAAGTTGGCAAAGGTCTGTTGGCTCATGTGTTGAGCCTCCATTATCTGCCTTATCCTGTCTTTCATTTCTGTCATAATCGTATGTTAAGCTCTATTTTCCCGATTTTTCTAAGATTTTACAAAGGTAAATCAAAAATTTCAATTATACAACAAATCTAAAAGAAATTAGAAGATTTAAATTTTAAATTTATGTATTTGTATTTATAAATCTATACCGACATTATTTTAAATTTTTGAATTTACAAAAACAAAACTAAATCAATGTCTGTAAATGACACATAAAGCTATAATCAAGCAATTATATGCAAGTATTTCATTATAAATAGGTTACTTAGCGATAAAATAAACCAAAACCAACGTTTATGCAATAAATAGCAGGTAAAAACATCGAATATGCCTGGAAACACTCAAAGTAAAGGCCATTATATACTGTAAATCAGCGTGTTATCGCTGTAATTGGTGCTTTGCATAAATATGTATTGCGGTTTATTGATTTAAATATTTAAGTTAACAAATTTATATTTGATAGCGAATTACACATTAAATAAATGTAAATTTACGGTTTTAAAATATTGACACGCCAAACAAATAACAAAGATTTAGGGTCTTAAACTTTACAATTCTATATATTAATAAATGCTAACGCTAAATTCAAGGGCTCTTTTTCGGGCAAAAATCGCATTTTTCCCGATATTCAGAAACGATGGTAAAGCGGCTTGAAAATACGCGATTCTGAGAGCGTCAAAAATCATAAAACTGCCTGATTTTTAACGCTTTTACCCATATTTTCAATGTACATGAAAACTGACGAAATAGAAAAAAAGAGACCGTTTGGAGGTCTCTTTTCAGTGTAAAATGAAGAAAATCAGCTCGCGCAGCAGCTCCCCTACGGGCGTATTGGGGTTGTCAAGCCCCTTGCTTTTGGCGTCTGTCTCCCTGATTTTCGATATAATCTGCATTACCTTCACGCCGGTGTAGTTTCTCATGCCCGTGATGTAGTCTTTAGCTGCCCACCCTCCCCTAAGGTCGAGCCAGCGTGCAACGCCGTCTTCGGTGTAAGGCCGAGGCGCGTAATACGCTATGAGGAGGTTCTGGAAATAAGAGAACAGCATCGGCACAAGCATGTATGCGTTGCCGGACTTCGGATTACCGTTGAAGTAATAGAGTATGCGGTTGGCCTTCATCACGTCGCGGTTGACGATGGCCGAGCGCAGCTCGAAGGCGTTGAAGTCCTTGCTCACCCCGATGCGCGCCTCCACAATCTCCGGCGTTACGCGCCTGTCGTTGTCCGTTAGCGATAGGATTAGCTTGTCAAGCTCGCCGGTTATCCGGCTTAAGTCGGAGCCGATGTGGTCGGCTATCATCTGCGCGGCCTTGTTGTCGATGGTCGCTCGGCCGTTCACCTTCAGATAATTCTCGATGAAGGCAGGCAGTTCGTAGTCGCGCTTCTTCTTGCTTTCAAAGACAACGCCCACCGCCGCGGCCTTGGCCAGTATTTTCTTGCGGCCGTCAATGGAGCCGTTCTTGTGGCAGATTACGAGCACCGTGGTCTGCATGGGCTTCTCCACGTAGCGCTCCAGGCGTTCCCAGTTCTTTATGTTCTGCGCCTCTTTCACGATTACCACCTGCCTTTCGGCCATCATCGGGTAGCGGCGCGCCATGTCAACGATTTGGTTTGCCTGCACGTCGGAGCCGAAAACAACCGACTGGTTGAAGTCGCGCTCCTCCGGCGCAAGGGCGTTGGCCTCGATGAACGACGAAATCTTGTCTATGTAGTAAGACTCCTCGCCCATCAGTATGTACACCGGCGCGTACCTGCCTTCGCGCAGGTCGCGCATTATGCTGTCGTAAGTAGCAATCTTCTTTTCGGCCATTATATTAACGGTTTACGCGCGCACGTACGGCAAAAAGCCTCAAACTTTGTCGTTTCTCGGCATTATTCACTATCTTTGCCGATGCGCAACGCGCTTTCAGAATGCAAATTTAATAAAATGTATCGATTAAACCTACCACAATACGAAATAAAAATAACACAGCGACAGGGCAAGCCTTACATCCTCGACACGCTGCGCCGACGCTACGTCGCGCTGACGCCGGAGGAATGGGTGCGCCAGCATTTCGTCCACTTCCTCACCGAACTGAAAGGCTATCCGCCGTCGCTGCTGGCCAACGAGGTGGAGCTTCGCGCGGGCGACAAGCGTCTGCGGTGCGACAGCGTACTATACAATACGGCTGCGCAGCCCGTCATGATTGTGGAATACAAGGCCCCGACGGTGCAGCTTACGCAGCGCGTGTTCGACCAAATCACGGCTTACAACATGCTGCTGCACGTAGATTACCTCATCGTAAGCAACGGCCTGCAACATTATTGCTGCCGCATGGACTACGAGAACCACACGTACACCTTCCTGCATGACATTCCAGAATATAAAAACTTATATAAACCATGAAGAAAACCAAAGCCTATTTGCTTGCTTGGGCAATCGTCGTCCCGATTTACGGGGCGATAAGTTACGTCCTTTACTGCCTCGACATCCTGGACAAAAACGGCGCGATAAGCGTCTTCATAGCAATGGCAACGACAGAGCCGCTCATTGCCTGGATTAGGAAAAGCAACAAGGCATGAGCCGTTATGGCGTTGTATGAAAACGCATACATACCCCGATGCCTTTAACAAAGGCCGTCCTTACGGTGCGTTTGAGCCGTCCAAACCATGCGTTTGGACGGCTCTTTCACATTAAGGAAGCAGCTCACGCATAATACTCTGATACTCAACACATTATAAAAGGCGGTCTTTCGCGTTGCAAAAGGCGGCCTTTTAGCGTGCAAAAGACGGCAAATTGGGACGTAAAAGGCGGCAAACCGCAATGCGGTTTGCCGCCTTTTGCAAAACGGGCTATGCTCTGCCTGCCGTCCGTTACATTCCCTTTGCCTTGTATATGCGTTCTTTTGCCTCGTTGATTTCCTGAAATTTCTTTTCCGCCGCGCGGCGTATGTCGTCGCCGAGGGCGGCCACGCGGTCGGGATGATGCTGCAAGGCGAGCTTGCGGTAGGCACGGCGCACCTCGTCGTCAGTGGCCGTCGGCGGAACTCCGAGCACGGCATAGGCGTCGTCGAGCGTGCCTCCGCTTAGCTTGAGCATCGAGTCAAGGTCGGCGTCGGCCATGCCCATGCAACGCGAAACGTCCCTCAGCGCGTCAACTTCGCTGCCGGGCACACTGCCGTCGACCTGCGCCAGCATCACGAGGAAGTTCAACAGTTGCAGCCTTTGAGAGTAATCCATGTTGGCGGCAATCTGCGCGCAACTCTCGCGTATTACGCTCTTAAACGCCCCGGGACGGCCTGCCTCCATGCGCTTCTGCTCGTCGAAGAGGCGCAGCAGTATGCTGTTGCCCTGCTCCACGGCTGCTTCGCCGAAGTTAGCGCGCAGGAAACGGCGCACAAACTCCATCTCGGAGTGCATCACGCGGCCATCAGCCCTGATGATGTATGAGGCCAGCACGAGCAGCGAAAACAGGAAACTGTTGCGCTGTCCCTCGTAATACTGCCGCCTGCGGGCCTCCTCCCAGGCGTCGCCACCACCCGTGAAGCCGTCCGCCTTGCGGTCTTCACCCGTGTTGACGGCCTTCAAACCGTAATCAAACAACGCACCCAAGGCCACTCCGGCCAGTGCTCCCAACGCGCCACCCGACATGAAGCCGAGTATGCCGCCTATCCATTTACCTGCTGACATATTCCTTTTCAGTTACAAGTTGACAAGTTTTCAGTTACAAGTTGACGAGTGACGAGCAGACAAGGAGATGCCCTCCATATGCCGTCACGCGCTGATTTTACGAATACAAAAATAACGCCATTGCCGCAAACAATGGCGTTATTCAACGTGCTTTACCTTTAATTAACAGAAAATAAAGCACTTAAAACATATCAATCCCCCTCCCTTCGGGAGGGTTGGGGTGGGTGTTTGGATGGTTGGAGTAGGCTATTTCCACTCCGCCAGAGCCTCCTCCACGTCCTTTACGAGCATTGGCAACTCCGCCGCAAGCAACCTTACGGCCTGCACGCGCAGCTTTCCTTCGCCGTATTCCTTTCTCTGCGTCATGGCAATGAGCGGCGCGCCGCCTTCCGTTGAAACGCCGAACGTGATGTCTCCGCTAAGCGAACGCACCATAAGTCCCGGCGGAACAGCCTCGCCCGAGCGCAGTTTTCCGTCCAAAAGGCGTATTGCCGCAAGCAATTCGGCCAGCTCCTTGCGGTCGAAAAACAGCTTCTCGCGCTCATATCCGCCGCCTGCGGCCTGCACGCTGTGCGTTATTTTAAGGTACGCTTCCGCCCCACTCTCTATAAAATCAAGGTATATCGTGCCGCGTTTCAGCCTCAACGCCCTGCTCCATTGGCTCAAACGGCTCTGCTTAGGCTCTTTCCTTGCAGGCTCGTCCTTCGCCTCTCCCGGCATTTTCAACCACGGCTGACCGTTCTCCAGATACTCCACATTGTCGAAACCGGCCAGCGCACGCTCCAGCTTTCCGCCTTTAGTGCAATAGCCTACGACCGTTTTCTGCGCCAAAGAGAGCATCAGCACGTTCCTGTCGAACGCCGAACGGGCCGTCACGTTGTGCACGCTCGCGTCGCAATGGGTCACTATGAGCAGCCTGCTTTCGCTCAAAGCGGTGCGCACATCGTCGCTCCAGCGGCTCGGCATGGCCTCCGCCAGGCAGAGAATTGTCGGTATGTTGCGCTGCAAAAGGGTGGTAAACACGGCGCGTTCCATGGGCGACTGGTTGCCGCACATCACGCAGTCGCGCTCCGGCGAGAGGCCGAGCATCCACTTACCCACAAGGTATTCCAGTCCGTCGGGCGTCTTACGGGAGCACACAAAGGCAGTTTTCTCATGCTGCATCAACGCCTCATTGCCGAGTTTAGACAGTATTTTCATTAATTGAAAGTTGGGAATTGATAATTGAGAATTATGATTTGCTTTGAAAATAAACGGTTAAAAACAAAGAATTAAGCACACTGACAACAAGTCATATTCTCTTAACTCTTAATTCTTAACTCTTAATTTTCACTTGAATATCCCTCGTAATAATATGACTGTTCTATGCCTTTGAAGATTATTTCGCGGTCGTCTGTCCGGTCGGTCAACGCCGGTTGAAGCAGCATACGCAGCTCAAGGTCGTTGATTGGGCTGCGTTCCATGGCCCGAAGATAAATGTCCTTGTCCACCTTCTGCCAGTCAACCACTCGGCCGAGACTGCGTTTCAGCATCATGTCAAGCCATATACGGGTGGCCCGTCCGTTGCCTTCCATGAACGGATGGGCGATGTTCATCTCAACATATTTGGCTATTATCTCCTCGAAAGTGCCTTCAGGCATCTTCTCGATGATTGGCAGAATGGCGTCAAGATACAGGCAGTTGGCGAAACGGAAGCCGCCTTTGGAGATGTTTAATGTGCGGATTTTGCCTGCAAAGTCATACAAACCACCAAACAACCGGCGGTGAATGCCGCACAGCCCCCTGACCGTTCCTACCTCTATAAGGTCTATTTCACCCGTCTCAAACAGGGCTTTCGCCTGTTCAAGACTTTGCCTGTCAATGTCTTTCCCATTGTTTTTCATAACGCAAAAATACGAAAAGTAATTAAGAATTAAGAGTTAAGAATTAAGAAAATTACCGACGAAGCATATTTTCTTAATTCTTAACTCTTAATTCTTAATTCAAAAGTTCTTAACTCTTAATTAGCTTACAGCCTGCTCTTCTGCCCTGCTCCGGCGCCCGTTCCCTTATATTTGCTGCGCGAAGTGTTGAACTTATAGCGCACGGTAAGGTTGATGTCGCGCATCGCCTTAGGCTCGTAGATTGACTCGCGCATCGTTCCGTAGTACGTCACAACGCTGGTCTTGTCGGTCTTGAACAGGTCGGAGACGTAGAGCGAGAGCGTCAGCTTGTCCTTCAAGAACGACTTGTAGAGCGACAAGTCGGCGCGAAACGACGGCTTGCGCATGTAGTTGTTCTCGTCGGCACCGGTCGTATTGCAGCGCATGTTGAGCGAAATCTCGCACAGCTTGGTCTCAACGGTGTTGTCAAAGCGGAACGTAGCCACGGGATTGTCAAGCGGATTGTGGCCGTAGACGGCCATCTTGAACCACTGCTTCTGCACTCCCAACATCAGCGAAGGATGCCAAATGCCGAACTTGGGGCGCAAGTTGAGCGAGGCGTATAGCTTATCGTAAGCCTCGCCGTTTACCTGGCGGAAGAGCGCAACGGCAGGGTCGTCATTGTAAGTCTCGCTGTGGTCGAGGATGGGGTCTATGATATGGGAGTATCCCACGCTGAACATGAGCCACTTGTACGAGGCCGCGAAGTTGACGTTGTGCGACTTCGTAGGCACGAGGAAGGGGTTTCCGCCCTCGTAGGTATAGCGGTTGTCGTAGTTTATGTTGCTGCGAAGCTGGTTGTAAGAGGGGCGGCGTATGTCGGCAGAATAGCCGAGTTGCAAACCTACTTTGCCGAACGTTGCCGAGAGGGCAACCGACGGGAACCAGTCGCCATACGCCCGGCTCTGCTCCGCTATGCGCTTGCCGTCCTCGTAATAGTCGAAGTCCACGTCCTCGTAACGCAGTCCCACTTGCGCCGAGACGGGGCCGAACTGCCGCGCATACTCCACGAACGCCGTGGCAAGGCCCTCCTCCGTGCGGCTGCGGTCGTCGTCGATGATGCCCTTGGGCAGCACTGTGTAGACCGTCTTACGCGTTGAGTAAGAATATTCGCCGCCGAAAGAGAGGCTGCCGCCGAAGAGCGGAGCGGTCAAGACGAGCTTCGAAGCGACGAGGTTGCTGCGCGGAACGGTGTTCGTAGTAACGTCGTTGTGCTCCGTGGATTGCCCCGCCTCGATGTAGTCCTCGACGGTGTTCATCGTCGCATCCGACTTAGTGTACATCCAGTCGGTGTTGAAATCGACGTTCCACTGGCCTATTTTGCCTGTGTAATAAGCGTTGCCCTGAAGCGTTGTAGCCTGCGTGGATGCCGTGTAGTCGCTGCGGAGCTGCTCGGTAAGCGTGCCGTCCTGTGTGAGCGTAGACTTCATCCAGCCGCTTGGCTTGTTCCACGGCTGGCGGCGGTAACTCGCGCTTATGCCGACAGAATGGTCTTGGTTGAACATATAGCTCACAGCCAGGCGCGCATACAGGTTTTCGTTCTTATACACCTGGTCAAGCTCGCTGTGCTGCCGCCAGGTATTCTCCAAATGCGTAACCTGCTCCAAAGTCTTAGGGTCGGGGCTGGCCCATTTCGATGCGCGGAGCGTAGCGCCGACGTCAAGTCCGCCCGTGCGGTAGTTCATGTTGAGGTTGTCCTCGCCCACAAGGTAGCCGTAATCGTTAAGCTCGCCAAACAAACGGTTGTCAAGGCCGAAGCCGTCGCCCACGGCCTTTTTCGTAGTTATGCGGATGACCGAGGTCACGCTGGCATCGTAACGTGCGCCGGGGTTGGTTATTACCTCCACATCCTTTATATTGTCCGCGCTCAAACGGTCAAGCTCCGAATTGTCCCTCACCTTGCGCCCGTTGATGTACATCTCGGGCTTTCCGCGCCCGAACACCTCTATTTCGCCGTTCCTGGCTGACACATTGGGTATGCGGTCGAGCAGCCGCTCGATGGTTCCGGCGTGCTCAAGTATTGTTCCGCTCACGCCCGTTATCATGCCCTCGCCCTTCAGGCGCGTCTTTGGCAAGTCGCTCTTCACTACAACTTCGCCCAGCACTTGCGACACAGCTTCAAGTCGAACGATGCCCATATTGTCGCGGCGGTCGGCGTAAACCGTCTTGTAACCGAGCGAAGAGAACCTTAATAACCTGCCTTCGCCCTTGGTGTCGAGGGTGAACGTACCGTCGTCGGCGGTCATAACGCCGGAGACGAAGGCCGAGTCGGGCAGCGAGAGGGCCACCACATTGGAGTAAGGCAGGGGCTGTCCGCCGCCGTCAACGACGCGCCCCGTCACCACCTGCGCCGCCACTGAATGCGCCAAAAGAGCGCAACAGCACACGGCTGAAAGTCTGATAAACGTGTTAATATATGTCATTTGTCGTGATGTTTTATATCCAATAGACGTAGTTTGTTGTGAAAATGTTGCACGGCAGAGCCGGTTTTTATCGGTCACAGACCGTCTTTTGCCTTCCAAAAGGCCGTCAATTGCACGCTAAAAGGCCACCTTTTGCAGCCTGAAAGACGGCCTTTTGCAAAGCCCTTGATTATCAACTGGTTACGCGGCAGTATCACCATACCCCAGAACGCCACGTTTTCAGCAGCGCAAAGGTATGAAAATCATGCGTAATACGCAACTCGAAAAACGACTTTCCGCCGTTTACCCCCCCCGAAAATTTAACATAAATCAACATTCCGCGAAGCCAATTTGCCCCATTATTCGCTATATTTGCATTACAAAAAGCCTTGCAGGTAATCATAATTTTCAACTCCCAACCATCCATTCTCAATTAAACATGAAGACCGAACTTGAAAAATGCCTCGCCGGAGAACCTTTCTTCGGCGGCGACCCGGAAATAGCCGCGATTGCGGCGAAGGCCAAACGCCTGACGCGCGAGCTTAACGACACCCCCTATACGGACATCGACAGGAAGCGCGACATCATGCGCCGACTGTTTGGCCGCGTGGGGCGGCGCGTGCATATAGACGTTGACTTCCATTGCGAGTACGGCCGCCACATACTCATAGGCGACCGCGTAATAATCAACATGAACTGCACCTTCGTTGACAACAACATCATCGAAATAGGCAACGACGTGCTCATAGCCTCAAACGTGCAGATTTACACCGCCACGCACTCCACCCGCTACGCCGAACGGATGCTGCCCGACGACGGTTCGGACGGCTGCGAGTTTTGCCTTACATACGCAAAGCCCGTGAAAATATGCGACGGCGCATGGCTCGGCGGCGGCGTAATAGTGCTGCCCGGAGTGACTATAGGGCGCAACAGCGTAATCGGCGCAGGCAGCGTAGTGACCCGTTCCGTGCCCGACAACTGCGTGGCCGTGGGCAATCCGTGCCGGGTAATCAAGACGGTTGACAACGGGGAGAGATGAAATAGTTGACAAAAGGGGCTGCAAACTTAAACTTTACAGGAACTGCGCCATATAAACCGGCAGATACAGCACATTGCCTTCCTTGTGCAAGTCTTTGGTATAAAGCACATAACGGCTGCCTACCCTACTTGAATACTTGCTGCAAAAGGCGTCCAATGAAGCGTGCCGTTTATACGCAGACGACTTCACCTCGATAGGGCAAACCTTGTTTCCATGCGGCAAAAGGAAATCTATTTCGTACAGATGATTGCCTTTTTCCGTAGGGAATGTATAATAAAACAACGACTTGCCATTGGCCACAAGCGTCTGCGCGATTACGTTTTCATATACAAACCCAAGGTTTGCATCAAGCTTGTCACTAAGAAGTTTCTGATATATCACATTTTCCGTGAAATCCTTATCCTTAAATGCAAGAGTAACAAAAAGCCCGGTGTCGGCCGCATACATCTTGTAGCGGTTTATGTCCCGGTTTAAAGACATGCCCACCCCCGGGTCATTGGCATGGTAAGCTACGTTTACCGTCATCGAATCTTTCATCTCGGCGGTCAGTTGTTCGACAGTAGCCTTGCTGACACCACCACCTATCACGCTTGACACTTGGTATCTTGAGGCATTTTTATTAAGCTCTGACGGCACGGCATCGTAAAGCATCGACATCCTGCCACTGCCATCAATCTTTCGGAAATCATCTTCATACAATGTTATGATGTCACGCTTTACAATGTCTACTTCAGCCAAATTGTTTGTCTCAAGATATGCACTGACAGCCTGCGGCATTCCCCCGACAAGCATATACAGACGGAAATCACGCAAAAGTTTCCTGTTAACGGCATCGCCAACAGGTGTTTTCCGTTCAAATACAGACCGCATCAACGGAACTGTCGCCGTATCACCTAAAGCCCAACGAAACTCCTCATAATCAAGTGGACGAAGATAAAACTTACGTTCTTCACTTGGTATTATTATGTCTTTTACATTTTTCCTAATCGAAATAAGCGAACCGGTTTCGATATAATCATAGCGTCCGTCTGCCACAAGATGCTTTACGGCCTGGCGCGCCAACGGCTGTTTCTGTACTTCATCAAATATTATTACCGACTTGCGCTTGTGAAGTTTGACATTAAACAATAGCTGTAGTCTAAGAAAAAGGTAATCAAGGTCTGATATATCTTCAAACAGGCCCATTACCTCTTTTGATGCTTTGGAAAAGTCAATCAATATGTATGAGGCGTATTCACGTCTTGCAAACTCTTCAACAAGAGTAGACTTTCCTACACGCCTTGCCCCTTCCACCAAAATAGCTGTCCGCCCGTTGTCATTGTTTTTCCATTGGAGCATCTTTTCATACAGCTTACGCTTGAATATAACCTTTGCCTTTTCCATAAACTCTTGATTATCATTTGTTTAACAATGCAAAAATATAAATATTGCGACTAATCTCAAAATGTTTTTCAATTAAATATCCAAATATCTCAAAATCTTTTGACCTAAAAAGCCTGATAATCTCAAAATATTTGGTTCTTTGTATTACGAAAACACTGTTTCGTCATCTGAAAATGGCAAAAATAAGATAAGACGATATTCAAAAGAGTTAGAATATGGTGAAAGAACACGGTTTGTATTAGTTTCAGTACCGTAAAAACAAAGTGAAGCCGTCAACCTGTGATTTTCCGCCTAAAAGCCTCCAAAGCTTCGATTTGCCTGCTTTCAGGCAATGTGGCGAGGCAGTTCACGCAGCCGAGCATGGCCGCACCGCCAAAGCTGAGCTGCCGTAAATAGCTGATTTTGTCGGGAGTTACGCCGCCAAGAGCTACCACCTTATTATCTATTATGCCATCTTTTGACGCTTGTTTCAAAGCATCATCCGTGAAAGCCGAGGCGTAACCTTGTTTTGAAACGCTGTCGAATATCGGGCTAAGAAAGACATAATTGCAAGCGTCTTTATATCGTTTTACTTCCTCCAAGGAGTGACACGAGCGGCTTACGTGCCCCTCGTAGTCGTCAGGCACGGTGCTGCGCCGCGCGTTGAGGTGTATTCCGCGCAGGCCGTAAGGCTGTGCAAGTTCGAAAAAGTCGTGTATTACGATGCGCCGGCGGTCGTCGCTTGTCAAACCGTCAAGCAACCTCGCGCAATCGTTCGCCGTCGCTCCGGGCTTGCGCAGGTGAACAATGTCAACGCCACAGGCGAACAAACGATGGATGAACGCGGCCTCGCCGGGAAAGAATGTAGGGAATGTTATTACAAGCCAAAGCATAGCATAGAAACCCACCCCAACCCTCCCAAAGGGAGGGAGCTTGATTACCTATATTATAATAATCATCAAAGCAATCTAAACTCCCTCCCTTCGGGAGGGTTGGGGTGGGTGCTTAATATTATTTTTTCAGTCTTTCAATGATGAGCTGGGCAACCTTCTTGCCTGACATCAACATTCCGCCGAAGATGGGTCCCATGCGTGGTGTGCCGCTGACGGCAGAAGCTGCCATGCCGCAGACGTAAAGTCCGGGGTAGATTTCCTTCGTTCCGTTTACCACTTCTTCCTCGCCTGCAACCACATCGAGCGAACGTTCGCCGATAACATCGCCCGTATCGGTAGCCAAGCGGATGCCGTTCTTGCGCGCAACGGTCTTGCACATCTCGCTGTCGTGCCCTGTTCCGTCGATTACGCACTTAGCCATTATGTTCAGCGGGTCAACGTGCAGACCTTCGCGGAGCACCGGAGTCCAGTTTACGACAACGCCGCTTACAACGTTGTTCTTGAACACCACGTCCTCAACAGAGTAGCAGTTGAAGATTGTCGCGCCTTCATGCACAGCCTTATAGAGCAGTGCCGATGTGCTCTCAACGGAGTCCATGACGTAAAGTCCGTCGCCATAAGGCTTATAGTTGATGTCGAAATCTTTTACAATGTCGATTGCTTCTTCCTGAACAACAATCTGGTTGAACATCATTGCGCCGCCCCACATGCCGCCGCCGGGCGACAGTTTGCGGTCGAACTGGGCCACCTTCAACCCAGCCTTAGCCAGGTAATAGGCCGCAACAATGCCCGACGGACCGCCGCCAACGATGGCAACGTCGAGGTCGAGGTTTCTTTCCAACTTCTCGAAATAGGTACTGATGATACCCTGTGAAACTTTCTTTTCAATCATTTTTTATTTGTTATTTAATCGGTAATTTTCATATTTCCAAGAAATAAAGGTGCCAAATGAGCCGACTACTCAATGTCACATTCTGCGTCCTTGATGGTCTGGCTGATGCGCATCGCGCAGAAGTTAGGGCCGCACATCGTGCAATACTTGCCTCCCACGTGGTTGGCCGTCTTGTAATATTCAAGCGCACGCTCGGGGTCGAGGCTCAAATTGAACTGGTCTTTCCAACGGAACTCGTAACGAGCCTTGCTCAACGCGTTGTCGCGCACCATCGCCCCGGGATGCTGCTTGGCAAGGTCGGCGGCGTGGGCTGCCAACTTGTATGTGACAACTCCCACGCGTACATCGTCGCGGTCGGGCAAGGCAAGGTGCTCTTTCGGCGTTACATAGCACAACATCGCCGTGCCAAGCCAGCCTATTTGGGCAGCTCCTATGGCGCTGGTGATGTGGTCGTAACCCGGCGCAATGTCGGTAACGAGCGGACCGAGTGTGTAGAACGGCGCGTTATGGCACTTCTCGATTTGCCTCTGCATGTTCTCCGGGATTTTGTGCATTGGCACATGTCCTGGTCCTTCGATGAACGCCTGTACGTTCTTTGCCCACGCACGCTCCACGAGTTCGCCCATAGTGTCAAGCTCGGCGAACTGCGCACGGTCGTTGGCATCGTACACGCTGCCGGGACGGAGGCCGTCGCCAAGCGACAGGGCGACGTCATACTGAGCGCAAATGTCGCAGATGTCGTCAAAGTGTTCGTAAAGAAAACTCTCCTTCTGGTGCATCTGGCACCACTTCGATATTATGCTTCCGCCGCGGCTAACCATGCCCGTCATGCGGTTGTCGGCCAGGTGTATGTTCTGAAGACGTATGCCGCAATGGATTGTGAAGTAGTCAACACCCTGCTCACACTGCTCGATGAGCGTGTCGCGGAACAGCTCCCAGGTAAGGTCTTCGGCCTTTCCCTTGACCTTCTCCATGGCCTGATACATCGGCACCGTGCCCACGGGAACGGGGCAATTGCGGATAATCCACTCGCGGGTTTCGTGAATGTTGTCGCCCGTTGACAAGTCCATGAGCGTGTCGCCGCCCCACTTGCAGCTCCAGACGGCCTTCTCCACCTCCTCGTCAATGCCCGAAGTAGTGGCCGAATTGCCGATGTTCGTATTGATTTTCACGAGGAAATTGCGCCCGATAATCATCGGTTCAGCCTCGGGATGGTTGATGTTGGCCGGTATTACGGCACGTCCTGCGGCCACTTCGTCACGCACAAACTCTGGAGTTATGTGCGTTTCAATGCCCAGTTCAGCGCAGTTCATGTTCTCGCGGATGGCCACATACTCCATTTCCGGCGTTACAATACCCTGCTTGGCATAGTACATCTGGCTTACCTGGCAGCCTTGCTTCGCCCTAAGCGGCAACGTAATATGCTCGAAACGCAGGTGGTCGAGCGAGCGGTCGTCACGCCGCATACGTCCGTATTCAGACGAAATCTCGGGCAAGCGCTCCACTCCGCCACGCTTCATAATCCACGGTTCGCGCAATCGCGGAAGCCCTTTCTTTACGTCAATCGCCACGTTCGGGTCGCTGTAAGGCCCGCTCGTATCATAAATATAAACAGGCGGATTGGGGTGTTCCACCCTCTTTCCGTCCTCAATGGTCACTGTCGGCAACTGGTGCACGACGCGCATCCCGACCCTGATGTCGGGATAAAGAGAGCCTTTCAAATAGACTTTCTCCGACCCCGGATAAGTGATTTTTATGTTATTCTCCATACTTTATGTTTTAAGTTAAGAATCAAGGGTTAAGAATTAAGAAAATATGCAACGGTATTTTTCTTAATTCTTAACCCTTGATTCTTAATTTTTCAACTACTTTTCTCATCTCCTCCACAGGCTGTTCAGCACGCAACACGCTGCCGCTAAGGGCTATACCCGACACTCCTGCGGCCATAAGCTGCGGTATGTCGTCACTGGTTATGCCGCCGATGGCTACGAGAGGAAGCCCTATTCCGCATTCCTTCATTTGCGAAAGGATGCGCTTATAGCCCTCAAGACCAAGCATCGGGGCAAGGTTTTTCTTCGTCGTGGTGAAGCGGAACGGGCCGCATCCTATGTAATCGGCACCCTGCGCGGCAAGCCTCCGCACGTCTTCAAACGTATTCGCCGTACCGCCGATGATGAAACCATCGCCTGCAAGGCGGCGCGCCTCGTCCACAGGCATGTCGTTCTTGCCCAAATGTACGCCGTCGGCACCTACACGGAGAGCCAACTCCACGTGGTCGTCGATGACAAACACCGCCCCCCTGCGCCTGCATTCAGGCAGAATGAGCCGCGCCACGCGCTCGACTTCGGCCTCGCCGGCATCCTTCATGCGCAGCTGGAGCCAGCGGCAACCGCCTTCGAGAGCCATCATCGCCGAGTCGTAATATGAATATTTATCGGTAAAATGGGTGATGAATTGCAGGCGTGAGGCGGTTTTAAGGTCATGCGGTTTTGAGGTTTTACGGTCATACTGTACAACCTTATAACCGCACAACCTCATAACCCTATCTGCATAAAAGTGGCACACGGGCCCGTGGCCACACCCTACATGCACACCGGCACCGGCCTTCAACGCCTCCGTAAGATACTCCTTGGCCTGCCGCACGGCGTCTTCAAGACCGTTGCCACGGGCCAGCAAAGCCGCGATGGCCGACGAAAGGGTGCATCCCGTGCCATGAGTGTTCGGCGTATCTATGGTCTCCGCCGTGAACTCGACACGCTTCACGCCTTCACCTTTATATATATATAGGTAATCGGTCTTCGTCTTTCCCTCGGCATGACCGCCCTTTATGAGCAACGCCTTAACACCAAGCCGCAATATGGCTTGCGCCGCATCGTCCACCGACGTGTCCGTACCGGCCAAAGTCCAAGCCTCGGGAAGGTTGGGCGTAACCAAGTCGGCCATGGGCAGCAGCCGTTCTTTCATTATAGCCAAGGCATCAGGCTGCATCAAGGCGCATCCGCTCGTAGACACCATCACAGGGTCAACGACCAAGAACTTCGGCCTGTACGCCGTCAGCGCGCGCACTATGGCATCGAGCGTCTCGGCATCGTTAACCATGCCGATTTTCACCGCGTCCACCGTAACGTCTTCCATTACGGCGGCTATCTGGTCGTAAACCACCTGCGGCGGCAGCTTGTGTACATACTCCACGCTCTGCGTATTCTGCACGGTTACGGCCGTAATGGCCGTAGCGCCATATACGCCAAGGGCCGAAAACGTCTTCAAGTCAGCCTGCATCCCTGCTCCGCCGGAGGGGTCGGAACCTGCTATCGTCAAAGCTGTTACGTATCTTTTCATCGTTCTGCCATTATTATAGTTATGTACTGGAAAAGACGGAACGCATGAAAACATGAATATATGCGCAAACAAGAAAGAATGTCACCAAAATCCCAGCGTCGGCATTACCCGTACTGGTGCAATGTGTATCTTCTCAGCCGCAAACCGCTTTCAGCATCGTCTGTGGCACCACCTTTTGAGTACGTCCGCAAAGATAACGTTTTAATATGTAACGGCAAAACTTTTTTAAGAATTATTTTCCCTGATAAAACAACTTGCAATTGAAAGTTGCTACTGAAAATACATATCAAAAGCGCAATACTGTAGAACCTTCAACTACAAACAGACCAAAAGCCAATAAAAAATTTATAATAAAAAGAGACAACCAGCCGACTACAAAAATCAGAAGATTTATAGCGTAATATGACATCCCCCAGCATGTTCCCAAGAGTTTAAGGTCCGCTACGCAAAGGTCAAAGGCGCTGTCACACGGCAATTTGTATCGTCTTAACAGCCAAACAAAACCACAAACCCATATAATCGCATAAAAAACAAAAGCCAGGAACAGCCCGAATGAAACAAACGAGAAATGGCAAATGCAATTATAAGCAGCAATAAAAAGAGGCGACACACCAGCCAAACAGAGTAACCCACCCTGCAAATACAAATTGAACACAACAGATATCTGTTTGTAATTAAGCCCAAGCAACATTCCCAACACGCGTAAAAACAACACGCAAAATCCAAATGGAATTATCAACAGTTTGCCACCGAGACCAATCAACGACCTTGCTTTCATAGTCTACATATCCTCAAGGCTTAACCCCTTGTATGTTATATCGTAACCTTTAAGTTGGCCTGTCGCCTTCAAGAACACGTCGGTTTTAGCCCTAAGTATGGAAAAATCAATATCTTTCTTTTGCCGTTTTACCTCGTATATCTCCGCACGTCGTTCCAAATCGTCCACGGCGATGATGTCAATCTCATTCTCTCCGCGCCGGTCGTGCCAATAACCTATACGCGTGTAAGCGCCAGTTTCCACCAGTTTATCGCGGAACCACGACTCTAACACCCAACCACTATAAGTATGATAATTTTTGCTTGCAAGCTCGCGCAACTTATCATTGCCACCTACTTCAAGCATATAATTATATTTATAAATGTAACGGAACCAGAAATTAAGGAATTTGTCGCATATGGCGTAATTCACATTTTTATTCGCAGATTTCTCAAACAACAGCTGACGCTTTGCTATAAGCTCATAATCGCTTATGAGTTTCGACAGGTATCCGCCTATTTCACACCTCAATATGCCTTCTATGTCACCACGAGTATTATGGCCTTGGGCAATGAGTGAAAGGATGGAGAAATACATGCCGTAGTCGCGGCCAAACTCTTCCACCAACATGGCCTTGCCCTCTTCGAGAAAATAAGAATCGCGCTCGAACACGGCATCAAGCATTTCCGACCATGACATCAGGCCGCGGTCTACAAACAATTCCACATATTTTGCTACGCCTCCCGTAAGAAGATACAATGCCAACAGGTCTTCATTTGAATAAGAAGGACTGTATTCCGCCAAGATTTGCCTCAATACCGAAGGTGTAAAATACCGCAGCTTCATCGTATCCGTCTGCCTACCATAAAGCGGCTCCTTCTTGTCACGGAACAGCTTGTTCATCAAAGAATTGACCGAACCGCACACTATCAGATTCATCTTTGTCTCATGCTTGTTGCGGTCCCAAATGTCCTGCATCTCTGAATAAACCGACTTGTTTACTTTCAAGAACTCTTGGAACTCGTCTATCATCAACGTCAGCGGACGGCTTTTTGCCAACTCCATAACATACCTGAATATATCGGCAAAGCGTGACACCTCACCTACCGTCGGCACACCAAGCACTTGACTTATCTGTTCAAGGTATCCGTGGCAAAGTTCACTCTACGCCTTACGCGCGACAAAGAAATACAGCAAAGGCTCACCACTGAAAGCGTTAAGCACCAACGATGTTTTCCCTATGCGCCTGCGCCCCGTCAACACAGTAAATTGTGCAGACTTGGCCGACACATCATGCGCCCTGCGCAAACGCGCAATCTCATTTTCCCTGTCAAAAAACCTCATAACCTTGCCGCATTTACCGCAACAGCCATTTCGGAAACAGCCGTTGCGCATTTGCAAAGATAGCTTATTATGCCGTAACAGCAAAACTTTCAGGTGTTTAATTCAAGGCAAACAAAAAAAGTCACTGCCCCATGCTGACGGTGAACGTCTGCTTCTGAAGACCGTACTTATATATGTTGGCAAGGATAAGCGCATATTCCAGCTTCGTGCCGTCTGAAACAATGTCAAGCACCTGCCTGTATTCATCCGCCGGGATGACATCCTTCAGTATCGGGCCGCCCGACGCGCGGACAAGCCTGATTTCGTCGGTAAGCGGCGAAATGACGTAGGCGTAATATGCCTGATACGGCACTTTGTTGAACAAAACCCAGTCTGGGTCGTCCTTCGGGAGCACGTTTTCCACGTAAATACGCTTGCTTTCATACGGCATATACGCCGTAGTGCCGCCATATATGAGCACGTCGCCGTCCTTGTTCACCTTTATTTCAGGCTCTATGGCGTACTTGTCAAACGGGCACAGGTCGTAATACTCAATGTCGGCCTCGCTCTCTATCACCGGCTCATCTGGCGTTTCCGGTTCCGTCACTTCCCGGTCGTCAAGTATCTCTATCAGCTTATACCTGCAATTAGAGCCATCCGCAGGCGGATTGGCAAGGATGGTTTTCCTCACTCGCAGCTCGTAACTGTGCCCCTTCTCGTAAGTAAAACCTTCTATCGCTCCGAATATCAGGGGCTGCCACTGCCCGTCTCCGCCCTCTTCCTTCACGAGCATACACTCTATCGGATGCTCCGCGTTGGTGTCGAAAAGGTCGTAAGTTATGCCGGTTTCGTGCGACACTGACATCAATATAACCTTGACCTTATCCTTCGGTTCGTCGTCGTCATCAATGCTGCAACCCGTCATTACAAGACTTGCCAGCAGCACAAAGGGCAATAGATATTTATTCATGTGAAACAGTTTTTTCGGTTAAACCATATATGCCTGTCAACTGCAAAGGTAATGAAAAATCCTAATGGGGGGGGGTAAATTTTTAGAAAATAACAACACATATTAACCATTTCCCAGCGCATTACGCGGATTACGGAAAAGCACCAGACATATACCGTCAACCGGCGCATGGCCGGCAAAAATATAAAAGGCCGTCTCCAAGCTTGCAAAAGACGGTCTTTGACAGTGTCATTAACGGCCTTTCGCTGTCTGAAAGACGGCCTTTCGCAAAACCGGGAGAAACCTTATATCCAGGCATAAAACAAAAAAATGAAGCACCCGATACACAACAAGGTATCGGATGCTTCACCATTAGTGTTCAACTATCCACTTTATTTAGCGTCTATGCCAATCTTGCTGCCGAAGTTGCAGAACCATATGATATAAGCATAGTAAACAAACATGATGCACATTGCGATGACCACGCCGGTAGCGTCAACCACAGAGCCCATTACAGGCATAAGGATGGCCGCGCCGATGACACCGGTATTGATGATGCCCGTAGCCGCCTTAGTATGAGGGCCGAGAGCCTGCAAACCAAGATTGAAGATAAGCGGCCACATGACAGAGTGGAACAGGCCTGCGGCAAGCATGCACCATATGCCAGCCATGCTGTCAACAAGCACAAGCGACAGGGCTATGCAAAGGATTCCGAGGCTTACGCATGCCGTCAAAAGCTTGCGCGGCTGGAACTTCGTAAGTATGCCCGCACCGATGAAACGGCCCACCATCATGCCGCCCCAGTAGAAGGCGAGATACTGTGTGGCAAGAGCCGCAAGGGCTGAAGAGTCCATATCCGGGTAAAGAGTCTGGAAACGGTAAGGCAACATAGAGGGAACACCGATTTCAACACCCATGTACATGAAGATTCCGAGAGCTCCGAGCCATACGTGGGGATACTTGAACACGCTGTCCTTATATTCACGGTGCTCGCCGGCAGCCTCTGCCTGTGCGCCTTCGTCAATGCGCGGCAACTTGAGGAATACAAGTATGAGGCATATTATTATGGTGAAAATGCCAAGGCCGAGGAACGGACCGGGAACATACTCGGGAGCCGGTGCCTTGCCGTTGATGATGACGTAAGTGATGAACAGCGGCGCCACAGTCGTGGCAACACTGTTGAGCGCCTGGCTTAAAGTCATGCGGAACGCTCCCTTCTCCGGCGAACCGAGCACCATCACATAAGGATTGGCCACGTTCTGAAGCATAACAACGCCCATTGCCACAAGACACATGGACGCAAGGAAGATGGCATATACATTGGCTCCGGCGGCGATAGCCGAATCAATGCCAACGGAATTGATGACAAAGCCCACGCCCGACACTGCAAGACCGAGAATAAGCGTGTTCTTATAACCAATCTTGCTCATCAGGAATGCGAAAGGTATGGACAAGAGATAAGCCCCATAGAAGGCTGTGTTGACATACTGCCCCTGTTGTGCTGTAAGCTGGAATGCCTCGGAGCAGAAAGCAATCATCGAGTTGTTCATCGTTGTGATGAATCCGATAAGGAAGCACACGATGAACACTACAATAAGCGCAAACGTGTAATTTTGCTTAGGTTTTTGATTCATGGTTTTATAAAGTTTTATACGATTATCATTTTCATGGCAGACGGAAGCAACGAGGGCCGACGCCTTCCAGGCACAAGCCGGAAGCCGTCACCCTTTATGTTGCCGAACAGTCAATTCAGGAAAGTTTCTCCTCGGGGACGAAATCGTCACCCTCGTCATCCTTCTTTACAACGCGCTTGCGTATTGCACGCTTGCGCTTGGGCTTCTCCTCGACAGGCTTGTCAGCCTTTACGCCGGCAAGTTCAGGGTCTATCAGGATGCGTCCGCAATACTCGCAGACAATTACTTTCTTGTGCATTCTTATATCAAGCTGGCGCTGCGGGGGTATCTTGTTAAAGCATCCGCCACAAGCATCACGCTGAACGTAGACTATTCCGAGGCCGTTGCGTGCGTTTTTGCGTATGCGCTTGAAACTTGCCAGCAGACGGGGCTCTATCTTGACCTCCAGTTCCTTGGCCTTCTCCTTCAGACGTTCCTCTTCGGCACGGGTTTCGTCCAATATTTCCTCAAGCTCGTTCTTCTTCTCCTCAAGCGCCTGACGGCGGTCGACTATCTGCTCTTCGGTAGCCTTGAGGTCGGCGTTCTTCTCCTCAACCTTGGCGTTGGCCTCGCGTATCTTCTTGTTGCACAGCTCTATCTCAAGTGTCTGGAACTCTATCTCCTTACTCAACGTGTCATACTCACGGTTGTTTTTCACATCGTTGAGCTGGTTCTTGTAACGCTCCACACTGGCCTGCGCCTCGTTGATTTCAGCCTTCTTCTGCTTGACGGCATCCTCGAACTCCTTGATGTCGTTCTTGATTTTCTCCACACGTGTGGTAAGTCCGGCGATTTCATCCTCCAAGTCCTGCACCTCAAGCGGCAGTTCGCCGCGCAGGGCGCGCTCCTCGTCGATAGCCGACAACGTGGTCTGCAACTGGTAGAGAGCTTTCAGCCTCTCTTCTACCGACAAATCTGTAGGGTCTTTCTTTGCCATATTTTATTTTTTATTTGACAAGTGACGAGCAGACAAACAAACAATCCAAATAGTCACGTTTTCTGTCTACCACGTCATTCATTAATAATTATTTTACCTTGATATGTATACTGCGCTTCAACATGTCACGCCGTCACAAGCAAGCCACCTTGCCTGCTTGTCACCCGTTTACTTGTCTGCTACAAATAAATGACGGGGTTGGTGTTGGTCTTCGTTAGATATGTCTTCACGCCCTTGCACCTCTCTTCTATAATGTCCTTGAATATCTCGTTGGTAAACTGTTCGCTCTGGTAATGGCCGATTACGGCTATCTGTATCTCCTGCTCGCGCCCGAAATACTCATGATAGTGCATTTCGCCAGTAACAAAGGCGTCGGCTCCCTCCGCAATGGCATCGCCAAGAAGGAACGACCCGGCACCGCCGCAAACGGCAACCGTCCTTATCGGGCGGCGCAGCAGCTGGTTGCACTGCACACACTCAACGTCGAACGTCCGCTTGAGCATGATGATGAAATCGTCGGCGGCCACCGCTTCGGGCAGTTGCCCTATCACGCCGCTGCCACACTCAATGCCGTCAACCGTCTTTCCAGCGAAAAAACGGCACCCCTGAAGCCCCATCTTCTCCGCTATCTTGAAGTTGACACCGCCAAAGGCGTTGTCCATATTGGTGTGCATGGAGACTACCGTAACATCGTTCTTCAACGCCTTGGCCACCGCGCGCTGCACGTCGTTCTCATAAGTGACATGCTTCAGCGCGTGGAAAATGAGCGGATGATGGCTCACAATGAGGTTACATCCAAGTGCGACAGCCTCGTCCACTACAGCCTCCGTCACGTCAAGACACAATAAAGCCCCTGATACTTCCGCCTCTGTCAGTCCTACTTGCAGGCCGGCATTATCGAAACCTTCCTGCAAGGGCAGAGGCGCGAAACGTTCAAGGGCATCAACCACTTCTTTTATTTTCACGCTTTTCAGCCTTTATATGTAATATTTTGCAAAGATAAAGAAAATCGCCGGCAATCCAAAACACAGCGATTCTTATTTGCATTCTTTAACTTTAAGACCGCCTACATGCGGAAAGCAAAGCATGGGAAGCAGGCTGCAAGTTGCCATCCGGCGCACTATTGAACCGCCCGCTTCCCACGTATAACGCTTTCACCTTATCTTTAATACAGGGGCTATGTCGTTCAGCTTGACAGGCAACGACACCTCAAGTCCGGCCGCAGTGCGGCTGAACGCCACCTTGCCGTAGCCCAGCAGTTCCACGCTTTCCACCTTGGCAGGAGCCACCCGGCCGCCTTCGGCCAGCGACTTTATCACAAGTTTGCCGTCTTCAGGCCATCCCAGGGCTACCGCGTACAGCACGCCGGCCTTGCTGGTAAACCTGATTTCATCGGCTCCGGCCTTGCTGTAAGAGCCTTCGTTGAAGCCTTGCGCGTTGAGCGGAATGTCAGACTCGGCCACGGGACCTTCGCCGAACACCGTCCACGGGCGCGTGTCGTAGATAGCCTCGCTGTTCACGGCCATCCATGCGCCAAACTCGTTGAGGATTTTCTCCTCCTTCTCGTCGAACGTTCCGTCGGCTCTCAACGGTACACTGAGCAGCAGATTGCCGTTCTTACTCACTATATCGACAAGCAGCTTGACCACGTATGCCGCCGACTTGTAGCCGTCGCCCTCGTAAATGCTTGTGTTGTAATGCCAGCCGCCTATGCACGAGCACGACTGCCAGGGGCGTTCAAGTATTTCGTTGGGCGCTCCGCGCTCCACGTCCCATACAAGGCATTTCTTCTGCTCGTCGGTAAGTATCTTGCCGAACATCACTGCCTCAAGCCGTCCGCCGTGCGTAGCCATGTTGTGATTATAAAAGTGTGCGGCGATTTTCAGCCCCGCGTCGCTGAACGGATAGAACGGCACGCCGGTGACATCGAAGTAAAGCAGGTCGGGATTATACCTGTTGATTACGTCGAGCGTGCGGTTGTAGAAGTTGGTGCAAAACTCCTCCGTAGGCAGGTTTGCACCTCCACCCCACGCCCAATGGCGGTGTATTGCGCCGTTGTCCCAGCTGTCCTGGCTTAGAGGATGGTTCTGCGCGTAGAGGTCTTGCGGGTCGTAGCCTTCCCACCATTTGCCCTTGCCGTCAGCCTTGGTGAGCTTGCCGTCGTAAGGTACGCCCTTCTTAGGCCCTTTCAGGTCGTGCCGCTGCGACGGCTCATAGAACGTCCAGGCGTGGTCGGCGTGCAGGCTTACGCCGAAGCGCAGCCCGTGCTTGCGCGCCGCCCTGGCCCATTCGTCCAGTATGTCGCGCTTAGGCCCCATGTTGACAGAGTTCCACGGCTGGTACTTGCTATTCCAAAGGTCCATGTTGTCATGGTGGTTGCCGAGGGCGAAGAAATACTGCGCGCCTATCTTCTTATAGAAAGCCACGAGGCTGTCGGGGTTCCACTTCTCGGCTTTCCACAGCGGTATTATGTCCTTGAAGCCCACTTCGGAGGGATGGCCGTAATGCCTTACGTGATGGTTGTACTCGCGTGAACCCTCGATATACATCGAGCGCGCCATCCAGTCGCCGCTGCCCTCGACGCACTGCGGCCCCCAATGCGCCCAGATGCCGAACTTCACGTTGCGGAACCACTCGGGCACCCGGTATTGCTCCAACGACTGCCACGACGGCTCGAAACGGCCTTTCATCATCGGCTCGTCAGCCTCTGACACCTCTACCTTGTACTCCTGCGCGGCCAAAGGCACGGCCGACAACAGCAGAGACACAAGAAACAAAAACTTCTTCATTTGTTCGATTCTTATTTAAGGTCTAAAGTTTTACAAATGTATTACTTTTTTACAACACGATGAAAAGCGTCCGTATTTTTTCACATTCCTTAACCATAAAATTGCAAAAAAGGATTAAACAGCATACCGCTTAACCCCAAAAGATGCACCACCATAAATCAATGTAAATACGATTCACGGCAAACGACGTTGCGAAAAGCCATATTTTACCTTATAAAAGACCATGTTTTGCAGCACCGTTTGTCGTTACGACGTAAACCATTGTATTTCAGAGTCTTACAGCATGACGAAGAAGATAGTAAAAACATAAGGCTACAACTTAGCCAAACCAATTTGCATAAACAATATTTAACCATATACAACCATACATCAAGTTTCCACTACTACAAAAAACAGGAAACTACAAACATATATAAAAATATTTTTCGTACCTTTGCAGATGATGCGGTACATTCAGCCTATGACAATAACGGGAATGCTCAGACACATTACATTGATGGAAAGAAAACTCACACACATTGACTGCTTCGCCGGTCCTGGCGGCATTTGCACGGGGCTACATGCCGCCGGACTGCAAACACTTGTCGCAATAGAGTACATAAAAAGCTGTTGCGACACTTACTCCGCCAACCATCCAGAAGTGCATGTAATACATTCAGACATAAGGAATGTAAACATTGAACAATTATCTCCGTTCATTCCCAAAGAAGGTGTTGACCTTGTTACATCAGGCATGCCCTGCGAAACATTCTCAACGGCGGGCAACACATCGCGCTCATTTTATGATGACAGGCAGTTCCTCTTCCGCGAAGGCATACGCATCGCTGAAATCTGCAATGCAAAGATGATATTGTTCGAGAACGTTCCTGGCATAACATCAAAAAAAGCAGCAAAAGATTCCAACCACTTGATTGTAGACATATTGAAAAAAGAACTCGCCGATGCAGGCTATAAGAATTATATAGAAGTGATTTTAGATGCTACAAAATTCGGTGTTCCACAAAAGCGCAATCGTTTCTTCATACTTGCTTGCAAATATGAAGATTGGTGGCTTCAGGCTCCAGAACTACATAAAAAAAGAGTAAACGTGGGCGATGCGCTGGCAGGACTACCCAACGTAACAGCCAACAGCGGCATCGAAGGAACAGCGTACACTGACACACATTCAGACTACGAGAGGCTTATGCGTGACGATGCTTTTTGGAAACGTGAGAATCTGTCGAAACAGGCCATCACCAACCACATGCCCATGAAACACCGCGAAAGCACCCTAAAACGTTTTTCCCTGTTACATCAAGGTGAAAGCCTTAAGACCCTCTTCGACAGATACAGCGGTGAAGAACGTAAAAAGCTGCAAGCGGCAAGAATACTTCCAAAAAAAATGTTCATCAAACGAAACTACCGTTTGAAGTCTGATGAGCCGTCACCAACAGTGACAAGCCACTGTCTTGACGAATTCGTACATCCTATTTACGACCGTGCGCTTACTGTGAGGGAATGCGCAAGGCTGCAATCTTTCCCTGATTCATACGAATTTACAGGCGGACCTTACATTGTACCACACATCAACCGTGAAGTACAAGACAAATATGAGCAAATTGGCGATGCAGTACCGCCATTATTGGCATATGCTTGGGGTGAACAAATTAAACATATTTTTAAAATCAACAAGAAATAAACCATGCTTACAACATACCACCAATTCTGCATAGAGACATACCAAACGGAATATACTTCACATTACAACACATTACTAAACAAGCAGAAGAAAAGCGCGCATTCACATTCAAATTTAGATGAATGTGACAGAGAAGCACAAAAATCGGCCATACGCACCACATTCACCCAAGCGTTGCAAAAATTCCCAGATGAGCCTGTAGCCGAATTGTGGAGTGCGATTTACAGAGCACATTTATTCCGCAAATCAGGCATTTCAGATTTAGATACTATAAACAAGGTCATCAGTGCCGACCAAAGTTGGAAAAAGTCAAGCGGCCACGCATTCGAAGAAATGATAAAAGAGCTGGCCTCGCTGTCGCTTAACGGCACTAATATGGAAATCATCCTACAGCGTGACCTTAACACCCTTATTAAGGCAGGCGAGCTTTGCAACGAGCCGCGTGACATCAGCTGGCTGAAAGAGCAAATCAAAGCAAACATATTCGACCTTTATTGCATAATCAAAATTGAGGAAGAAAAATACTGTTTTGGTTGTGTGCAAGCAAAAACCAGCATAAGAGACCGTGTAACACGCGACCGCGAACCGTCAATACACGCCATGCAGTCTTTCTTTTGGAGCATAGTGTTCGTGCTTGACGGAGACTTCCTACGATTGCCGAAATTTGTCAGCATGATTAACGGCGGCTCAGAAGAATTCCAAGAAAACGGATGGCACGGGATGTATGTGCTGTCAATCAAAGAAGCCAATGACAGAATATATCCTTTGAATATGGATTTCAACATATTCAAACAGCACGCAATACAAGCCGCTGAACAATGGACAAAAAGGCGTCAATGGTTTGACAGGCAATGGAAAGCCGAATAACAGCTTGCCACCGCCACATTTGCAAAAGGCGGCAAACAGGAAGCCAAAAGGCCGTGTTTTACGATGCAAAACACGGCCTTTTACAACATGAAAGACGGTCTTTTGGAAAGCCGCGCTTCACGCTTTCATAAATCATTGACAGCCAGTTATTTGCCCGATGTCACCAGTCGGCAATGTCGGCCTCGGCTTCCACGCGCTTCTCAACGTCGTCAGGTAGGGCCGGGAAGAAGTCGATGCCCGTCAGCCGCTCCACCTCGTCCACGGTGTTCACATAGCCGCCCTTGGGGCGGTTGCCCCCGGTGTTTTTATAAATGAAGCCGATGGCCTTGGGATTATCGCCCATGCGCAGCACCACTTTGAAGAACGCCTTTGGCACAACGACCTTGTTGCGGCCTATGGTCTTGTGCTTCCCCTTGTACAATATGGGGCCGCAGACTATGTAAAGTCCGCCGTACTCCTTCGCCCAACGGCGGCATGCCTGCTCCATCTCGTTCCAGTCGCCGCGGTTAAGGCCGCCGTCCTGCGGGCACATGTTGGTGAATAGAAACGACTCGCGCATGGCCTCCACGCTGTACTTGTTGTCCGCCGCCGGACACATGTGCCCCCTGTCATAGCCCGAACCGTAATAATCGGCATCCTCGGCGCGCGGCGCAGGCACGTCCATGTCGGCCTCGAAGTCAACGCCCGAACGCTTGGCCGGCCCCGCGGTACGGTCGTCGGTCAAGTGCCAGGCCACCCAGTTGGGCAGCTTCGTAGCCCTGTTGTAAGATGCCGTGTAGCCCGTGCGCCTCAACATCTGCTCCGGCAAACCCTCGGGAGATGCCTGACGGAGCAAAGCACCGTCGGTTTCCGCCGCGGCAGATGCCGCACGCGGGCTTTCTGCGGATGGTTTACCACGTTCTATTTCACTCGCCACCGCCTTGCCAATCTCCCTGACAAGCGGCTTGTTGCGCTCCATGAAGTCGCACGAACCAAGCGCAACGACAGCGCACAACGCCAACAAATAAATCCTTACTTTATCCATAACGGCGGCGAAAATAAGCATTTTACAGCTTATAAACAAGAAAATCGGGCTGACATTGCAGCTTTCGCCGTAATGTCAGCCCGACTCCGTTGTATTACGCTTATGCCCTTATGCCGGCATGTTTACGCGTCCGTAGTTGTACATTTTCAACATGTTCACACAATACCTGTTGAACTTCTTGCTGTCTAAAATCCTGTTAACAATCCTTTTCATAATCTTTTTACCTTTCCTTTTTTAGTTACACATGTGGGATGCTTCTTCACATCCTGTTATCCTTTTTCCTGTTATTTACGATGCAAAGGTAATACCATTCACGGCACGTTGTAACGCTTTGAGGGTTGAATTTGGCTTTAAACGCATGTATTTTGACATGCGTCAAACAACTTGATTTACGTCAAGCCGTTTTCATGACAAACAGTCAGTCTGCGCCGTGCCACGGCCTCCGGCAAGCTGCCAGGCAAAGGTTTTAACGCCGAAAATACCGCTTTTATTTGCTTATTCACCTTACTTATATTACCTTTGTAAGGCAATTCTGTTTTTCAAAAACGCCCATACATATAACAAATGGATAGATTCACGATGCCGCCCGAGTGGGCGGAGCAAAGCGCGATACAGCTGACGTGGCCGCATGCCGGCACCGACTGGCGCGAATATCTTGACGACATATGCGCCACATACATAGAAATGGCCGACGCGATAACGCGCCATGAACGCCTGCTCGTGGCGACACCCGAGCCTGAAAGCGTAGAGGCGCAGCTGAAAAAGCGACTGACAGATTGTCAGCTTGCCAACGTTACACTGCACCGCTGCCCCACAAACGACACCTGGGCGCGCGACCACGGCTTCATAACCGTGACCGACGGCAAGGCCGTGCGTCTGCTCGACTTCCGCTTCAACGGGTGGGGTGACAAGTTCGAGGCCGGCCTCGACAACGCCATCAACCGCAGCCTATATATAAATAAGGTGGTGACGGGCGAATACATAGACCATAACGACTTCGTGCTCGAGGGCGGTTCAATCGAGAGCGACGGCCAAGGCACGGTACTGACGACAAGCCAATGCTTGCTTGCCCCTCACCGCAACCAGCCTCTTTCGCGCCAGAACATCGAGCAGAAACTGAAAGACTATCTCGGCGCAGACCGCATATTGTGGCTCGACTACGGCCATCTTGAAGGCGACGACACCGACGGCCACATTGACACCCTTGTGCGCACCGCGCCCGGCAACACCTTATTATATGTACATTGCACCGACAAGCAGGACAGCCACTACGCCGACTTACACCTCATGGAAGAGCAACTGAAAACGCTGCGCACGGCCGACGGACAGCCTTACCGCCTGCTGCCGCTGCCCATGCCACGGCCAATCTATGACGGAGACGACCGTCTGCCGGCCACATACACCAACTTCGTAATAATCAACGGAGCCGTAATCTACCCCACATACGGCCAGCCCGACCTTGACGCGGAGGCCGCACGGGTAATAGGCGAGGCGTTTCCCGACCGCGAACTCATCGGCATCGACAGCCGCACGGTTATCCGTCAGCACGGCTCGCTGCACTGCTGCACGATGCAATTATTCAGTTGACAAGCAGACAAGAAACAAGCAAACAAGGCTTTTCCGATTGAAACGGACAAACTTACAAGGCAAATTTTCTTGTTTACTTGTCTGCTTGTAACTTGTAACTAAAAAAGAAAGAATATGAAAACAGGCATAATCCAACAACACAACACGGCCGACCGCGACGACAACATGCGCCGTCTGGCCGACAGCATAAGGGCTTTGGCCGCCGAAGGAGCAGAGCTTATAGTGCTTCAGGAACTACATAACTCGCTGTACTTCTGCCAGACGGAGAGCGTTGACAATTTCGACTTGGCCGAGCCTATACCGGGTCCTTCGACACAGTTTTTCGGCTCTCTGGCAAAAGAAACGGGCACGGTGCTCGTCACTTCGCTGTTCGAGAGGCGCGCCGCAGGGCTTTACCACAACACGGCTGTCGTCATAGAGCGCGACGGAACGATAGCTGGCAAGTACCGCAAGATGCACATTCCCGACGACCCCGCCTATTACGAGAAGTTCTACTTCACGCCCGGCGACCTCGGTTTCCGTCCCATCGACACGTCGGTAGGCCGTCTCGGTGTGCTCGTTTGCTGGGACCAATGGTATCCGGAAGCCGCCCGACTCATGGCACTCCAAGGCGCGGAGATGCTTATATATCCAACGGCCATAGGCTATGAAAGCTCTGACACCGAGGCCGAACAGCAACGTCAGCGCGAGGCTTGGACTACGGTGCAGCGCGGACATGCCGTAGCTAACGGCCTGCCCGTAGTGGCAGTAAACCGCGTCGGGCACGAGCCTGACCCGTCTGGAATGACCAACGGCATACAGTTTTGGGGCAGTTCGTTCGTAGCCGGACCGCAAGGCGAGCTGCTTTACCGCGCCTCAAGCACCGAAAAAGAGCGTACCGTGATTGACATTGACCTGCAACGTGGCGAGCAGGTGCGCCGCTGGTGGCCCTTCCTGCGCGACCGCAGGATTGACGAATACGGCGGAACAACAAAACGGTTCATTGACAGATAATATTTGACGGTTATGCGGTTATACGGTCATAAGGTTATACGGTTTGTCCATAAAACCTTATTTCAAACACCCTTATAACCGTATAACCGCACAACCCCATAACCTTACGTCTATGCTTCTCACCCTTCTCATCCCCTTTCTCGGCACCGTTCTCGGCTCGGCTTTCGTGTTTTTCATGAAAGACAAGATGCCGGTGAAAGTGCAGAAGTCTCTCCTCGGCTTCGCCTCCGGCGTGATGGTGGCCGCCTCGGTGTGGTCTCTGCTCATACCGGGCATGGATATGTCGGCCCACATGGGCAAGCTGGCAGTTGTCCCGGCGGCCGTAGGCTTCTTAGCCGGAATGGCCTTCCTGCTGCTCATCGACCGCGTTACGCCCCACCTGCACATAGGCAACGCCAAGCCCGAAGGCCCTCGCAGCCGCCTCTCGCGCACGGCGATGCTCTCGCTTGCAGTGACAATCCACAACCTGCCCGAGGGTATGGGCGTGGGCGTTGTGCTGGCCGGAGCGTTGCAAGGGGAAGCGCAAATCAGCACGGCGGCAGCAATGGCAATGGCCGTCGGCATCGCCATACAGAACATTCCCGAAGGAGCAATCATCTCGATGCCCATGCGCGCCGAGGGCAACAGCCGCCTGCGCTCGTTCACCATGGGCGCGTTGAGCGGCATAGTAGAACCTATCGGCGGCCTGCTCGTAGTGCTATTGGCCTCCATAATGACACCCGCCCTGCCCTATCTGCTGGCCTTCGCTGCCGGAGCGATGCTCTACGTGGTGGTAGAGGAGCTAATTCCCGAAATGTCGGAGGGCGAGCACAGCAACATAGGCACCGTCGGTTTCGCCATCGGCTTCACGCTAATGATGGTCTTGGACGTGGTTTTAGGATAATATGAGATGTATGTCCTAATACTTGTAAAATCTCATTTTAATATAAACCCATAATGGACTTAAACGACAACATCATACCGACAACCTTGTTTACGTATTACACGTTCAGCTGCTTCAACTGTAATTTTGACGACATTATACACGCACTTGACTCCGAATATGCGACAAATGACAAATGGAAGATGCAGCAAAAGCCGTTCGCATTCGACCTTTACGAAGGAGAGCCACGCCCTGGAGGCGCACACTTTCCAAAGGCTTATTTCTATGTTCCAAAAGTAAGCAGCTGTTGCGTAATGTTCTCCAATTATGCAGACGGACTGGCGACCATGGCTTATTGGATGTCAAGAAAAGTACAATGCCCATGCTATAACTTCAGAATTACAAACGCAGACACACCTTGCAGCATCAATTCCTTAGAATACATAAGCTGCGGAGAACTTTTAAGAATTGTGTATGCTATGCAAGACCCACAATAGGTGTTTTATAATAAAGGCGACACCTTGTGGTTTGAGGATGAAGCATTATACGCAAACAGACAGGTAAAACACAGGTTCAACAGCACTATACTAACCAAGTATTGTCTGAAATTAGACTTCGACATAACAAATCCCAACTTTTGGAAAAGCAAAAAATCCGTATTGCTTGAACGCATAAAATGGTAAAATACACATTCTTATGAAACAAACTCATACAACAATACAGACAGAAAAAGTCGTTTCCACATGGTGGGCGGTGCAAGGCTTGGTCTTCACGGTTTACTTCATAACAACCAGTTGCACACACGGCAAGCCGCCGGCATGGGCCTTGACCTTCGGCATTATACTCTGCCTTGCCGCTTATCTGCGGCTGAGGGGCGCACAGCTAAGGCGCATCGCCGACATGGTTTTGTTGGCATACGCCGTCGCGTTCGCCGTCATCGCCGGTCTGCTCGCCTACATAAAGGCCGACGAGCCTTTGCTGCAAGCCCTGCTTATCATTGTAGCCTTGGCTAACATCGCAGCCAGCGTAGTGTCGCTTTGGCGCAAGTCCAAACACAAATAAAATTTTGTTTTACAATTTTACCGTCACACAGTCACAACACATCCTGATACGTTGACAATCAACAAGTTGCGGTGTGACAGTAAAATCGCATTACATATCACCTCTATCACACAAGAAAATCAAAAAAAAGGAAAGCACTTACTTTTTCCAAACATCAATATAATTCATTTTACTATACCTATAAAACTCTTCAATTGCAATCCGATATAAATCCATATCCAAACGGAACATTCCACATTCATTGGCATTATTATCCTTGCATAATCTTTGAGTACCATATTTTTTATATAAAACGCAAATATGTTCTCCTACAAAACCTGTAATTTTATGGTATTTACAAAGATTGCAATCTTTACAAACATACTTATCGTACATTGCTTTTGCTAAAGCAACGACATAAAAACCACCAGCACATATGAATACAGGCATACAATCATCATAAGGCAATGTAATTTCATATATCCCTTTACGCTTTTTATCAAAATCTTTACATGTAAACGAATAGTTATCTATATAATACTTTTTTGATGGAAATAGAATAAATTTCTGCATCGGCATATAAAAATCTCCATTATAAATATTCTTTGGATGAAAATTATATAACGTAACAAGCTCACCTTTCGCTATAAACTGAGAATTTATAATTGACATTATATCGTCTTCTGATTTAATATTAAATTCAATAATCCTAATACCTGAAGAAATTTTCTTATGTTCACATTTATGGGTTACATACACTTCCATAAATATAGGTTCAGACTTGCCTTTTATATCTTGACATAAAATATCTGGAATAAATCTACCTCTATCACATTTATATTCCATTTCAGCCTGTCCTAATGGAAATCTTGATTTTAAATCAAATTCTTCAGCATTAGCATATCGAATACAACCACAAACTTTATTTCTCAATTTACATTTATTATAATCACAGCAATAACATTTTGTAACTAGTCGCAAAAATATATTCTCAGAATTATTATACCATTCTTGTATCTTGTTAATTGCCAAAGAATGAAGATACTTATCATATGAACATTTTTGTGCATCCGTTTTATGTGCAAAATGCCAATCTCTTAAATTTCCACACTTACTTATCATTTCTTGACCACAATAAGGACAATAAAATTTTACTGAAGCTTTTGACTTCAAATCGTGCACATTTACCAAATGCCCTGTTTCATTTAAAGCATAATGTTGATGCCTATGAGTATCTTTCATGAACTACAGATTCATTAGAATGACAAAAAATTCACCTCTACAAAAATAATAAAAATTAACCAATAACCAAAAATCAAACAGCTTATTTATCCTTTCCTATACGTTGTTTCATAACCTACAAGCCTATCAATAACAACAAATCATAAACCATTGGCAGCAGAATATGGCCTTTCGCGTTGTAAAAGACGACAAACGGCAGGCTCAAATGCCGTCTTTCAGCCTGCAAAATGCGGTCTTTTGCAACGCTACCAGTATTCTATTGATTATCAACAAGTTACAAACAAAGAACATAACAAGCCACTTGCCAACTTTTAAATGCGTCAAAAAATCTTGGAAAAATGTCAAAATGGTAGCTGTTCAACCTTGGAAAAATGGCAAATATATGTTAAAGAGCTAAATATAGAGCTACGCGCCAATATACATGATGATGTTTTTACAGCCCAACAACGACGCACCCAAATATTATAAAGTAGACTTGTCGATGCTGTAATGACAGCACCGGCAAGCCCGACTATAACCAAGAAGGCGTATTTTCTTAACTCTTCACCCTTAATTCTTAACCGCTTTCGGCTCCACATAGCGGCCGTTCACCTTCAAAGGCTCTATGTGGAGGTTGATGTACGTGCCCGTGCCGAAGTGTTGGCGCAGCTCACGCTCTATGTCAGTGGCGCGGCGGTGAGCCTCGTAAAGGGTCAGGCCGCCGGGCATACGCAGGTGCATTTCAATGGATATGCGGTTGCCTATGCGGCGCGTACGCAGGTTGTGAACGCCGCTCACACCATCTTCCGCCTCGGCAATGTCCTTTATTTTGCGCTCCGTTTCCTCGGGAAGGCTTTTCTCCAAAAGCTCGTCAGACGCCTGCTTCATCAGCGCGAGAGCTGTCTTTATGATGAAAATGCTCACCACGACGGCGGCGATTGGGTCGAGCACGGTCCAGCGTTCGCCGAGAAATATTGCACCGCCTATGCCGAGCGCCGTGCCGACTGACGAGAAGGCGTCGCTGCGGTGATGCCAGGCGTTAGCCACGACGGCCTGCGACTGCGCCTCGCGCCCCACCCTTACGGTGAACCGATAGCACCATTCTTTCGACACAATGCTTATCAACGCCGCCCAAAGGGCGATTATGCCGGGCTGTGGCAGCACCTCTCCGCGCAGCGCTGCGGCTATTTTTTCGGCTCCGCCGTAGAGTATCATGATGCCCACGGCGAACAGAGCGAGACCGATGAAGGCCGTAGCCAGCGTCTCATACTTGCCGTGGCCGTAGTCGTGGTCGCTGTCCTGCGGCTTGTTGCTGAGTTTGACGAAGACGATGACTACAACGTCGGTAATAAGGTCGGAAAGCGAATGTACCGCGTCGGCAATCATCGCCGACGAGCGGCCGAGTATTCCGAAAGCAAACTTCAAGGCTACAAGCAGCACATTGACGACACTGCCAAGCACCGTAACACGGTAAATTTTACGTTCACGGGAATCCATTTTTCTTATTTATTTTATCATGAAGTTAAAAGGTTCAGAGAAGTTACAGAAGTTAAAACATGATGCTTTTTCACAATTATACAGCAATTCATGTTATGGCCTTAACCGCTATAACTTCTCTAATTACTTCAAATTCTCATCTGTCTTTTCTCCCGAACTCCGGGTCAATCTTCACGAACGCGGCCACGACAAACGTCATGGCACACAGCAAAACAACAATGATGAAAAACCAGAGATAGCCGACAAGCTCCTGCAACCAGCCCGCCACGAGGCCGGGAAGCATCATCGAGAGCGCCATCAAGGCCGTGCAGAGGGCGTAATGTGAAGTCTTATACTCGCCCTGGCTATAATAAATAAGGTAGAGCATGTAGGCCGTGAAGCCGAAACCGTAGCCAAACTGCTCTACGAAAACGCAGGCGTTGATTATCACCAGACTTGACGGCATAACGTAACTAAGATAGACATACACAAGGTCGGGCAGCGTTATGGCGCACACCATGGGCCAAAGCCACCGCCTAAGGCCGTCCTTCCCGGCGGCCATTCCGCCGAGAATGCCACCCAATGTGAGGCCGACTATGCCCACCGTACCCTGCACAAAGCCGTATTCCTGCGGCGAAAGGCCAAGTCCGCCGTTGCTTCCGCTGTCGATGAGGAACAGCGACGACACCTTGGCAAGCAGTCCTTCGGGCATACGGTAGCACAGCATGAAGAGAAAAGCCCACACCGTCTCCCTGACCGGGAACTTCGTGAAGAACGTCTTTATAGAGTGCCACAGCTCGCCCCAGATGTCAGCCGCGCTGGCGTTGCGCCGCTTGCGGTCTGACAACGGACATGGCAGCACGTAGCTGTGCCACAGCCACAAGGCTATGAACAGCCCCGTAACGCCGTAGAACATCAGGCTCCACGAATAGCGTATGCTGCCCCGGAAGATGACTTGCAGGTTGCCGGCAACCATGACAAGAAAGCCTTGCCCGAAGATGGTAGCCAGGCGGTAGAACGTGCTGCGTATGCCGACAAACCACGCCTGCTTGTGCTCGTCAAGCCCGAGCATGTAGAAACCGTCGGCCGCAATGTCGTGTGTGGCACTGCTGAAGGCCATCAACCAGAAGAAACAAAGCGTGCCTTGAAGCCAAAAGTCGGTAGGTATGGTGAAGGCAACGCCGCCGAACGCCGCTCCGACAAGCAGCTGCATGGTGATTATCCACCAGCGTTTGGTCTTGATGATGTCAACAAACGGGCTCCACAATGGCTTGATTACCCACGGCAGGTAGAGCCATGACGTATAGAAAGTGATTTCGGCGTTGGTCAGCCCCAACTGTTTGTAGAGCACGAGCGAGATGGTCATCACCGCCACGTATGGCAGTCCCTCGGCGAAATAAAGCGAGGGAACCCAGCTCCAAGGATTCTTTTTCAATACACAATTCATAATTAGCAATTCAAAATTCAGGCACACGCCTTTGTGCAATTCATAATTTTAATTCATAATTCATAATTGGGGAACGGCGTAAATATCATTAAAATAACGAAACGATGACACTCAACCTAATTATGAATTATGAATTGTGAATTATGAATTAACTATATATTTTCCTTATTTCCGCGCCGCGGTAATAGTGCAAAAGGATTTCATCGTATTTGCATCCATGCTCACCCATGACTGCGGCACCAATCTGGCAAAGCCCCACTCCATGGCCCCAGCCTGCGCCGGTGATGACAAATCGCGATGGCACTTCGCCGTCAATGCCAACCTTGTCTACTACGAACGCGCTGCTGTAAAGATGTGTTTCGCTAAGCGCACGGCGTATTTCAAGTTCCTTTCCTATGGTGAATGTCCGCTTGGTTCCTACGATTTTCAACTTGCATATACGGCCGCTGCGCCCGCGTTCCACGGGTACAAGGTCAACAATTTGCCCGAAATCCAGTTTCAACTTGTCGCTTATCAATGACGAAAGCTGTTCTTGCGTATACTCCACACGCCAGCGGTAGAAGTCTGAAGTCTCTTGGTCGTAATCATTCAAGACCTGCGAAAGTATGCGCCTGTCGTCGGTATTGCAGTAAGCCTCGGGGCAAGAACGTATCCAGCGGTCGGCCTCAGCCTCGTCGGTAAGGTCCGGCAGGGATGACTTATTATCACCGTTGTCTCTCAAAGCGACAAGGTACGGTTGCGGATTGTCTTCCCAACAATACTGGAACTCCTCTGTTATTCCGCCGCAACACTTGCTGAAACGAGCATCGCAAATGTCGTCGCCATACATCAATATCTGGCCGCGTGTCTCCTTGACGGCCTCCTCCACATGCACATTTGTCGCCTTTGTAATGCCTTGGTAACGCTGGCAGTGGTCGTCGGCGCACACGTCAAAGATGGTATGGTCGTCCCTGTCATACCAGCGTATTAGCTCATCGTCCTTTTTTACGAACGAGAAGAAGCCACTTCCGCCCGTGTCTTGCCTGCGCCTGCGCTTTATTTGCGCCAGCAGCCAGCTGCGCGATATCACGGCGTGTGCTTTAAGGAACTCAAGTGACGACGTAGCTTTCATCTCGCTTGAAATCACGCTCACCAAATAATTTTCCACCGGAAGGCAGTTTATTGCACATACCTTGTCCGCCTCGACGACAAGCTTCAGCGTTCCTTGGAATGTCTGGGTCTCCTGCCTTTGCCAGTGAAAGTTAACGCCAATCGTCACTCCATCAAGGGAAAACGACGCCCCAGCACCTTTCGGAGAGAATGTAAGCTCGCGGTAAAGATTGCCATTCCAAAGTATTCCGCCTTCTGAAAACTCCACTTCCTGACGGCCTGATATAACCTCGCCTTTCGCCAGATAATCGCCGTTCAGCACGAAACTTATCTTTGGAGAGCTCAAAATACCAACCTGCACATAAGGTTCGCGCCTTTCAACAAAGTGCTCCGCACTGCCGGAAAGCGCATTTGAGGCGCTGCTTATCTTACCAACGACATCGTGCATGGAAGCTTCGTCAAGCGCAACTTCACGCATTATACTCTCTACCTGCGCCGAAGTCAGCCTGTCAAAATCATCCTTACGCGGCGTAACTACAAGCCCGGCCATGTCAAGTGTGCCAGGACTAACCAATATCTGCCCGTCTTGCTCTCCATAATAACAGTCCGGACGATGCTTGGCCCGTGGGAAAATAACGGTGTGGCAGACGTCGCCCTGCATCCAACTTATAATGTTCATCATTGGTTCCGACGAGCCATCGCGCTGTGGCAAAGCGTCATATACGCGGCGGAAAAGGGCAACGTCGTTGTCAATATTGTGGCTTCTGATTAACAATGCCGGACTAATCCATCCGTTTATAACGGATATGTCGTCGCCATCGGCAAGCGAATATATTTTGGAAAGCTCACGCTGAAGCCTCGGCCAAGCCGCCAGCAAAGGCAAATTGCCTTGCACAAATGCCTGGAAGTGCATGTGGTCGGGGGCCGACGCGCCGCATTCCGGGCCGTTATAGAACACCGTAATGTCAATAAAGCGCAACAAAAGCCTGTGCATTTCGGGATAAAACTCCAATATGCCTTGCGGCTTGTGCGAACGCAACGGTATGGTGAAATGCACCGGCATTATGGGATACGGATTAACAAGCAGCTCGAACTTGTCGTCAATATGCTTTGCAATTTGCTCCTTCGGCCTGTTATCCTTGCAAAGGAAACACGGCCTATGACTTACCGAAACCTTGTCTGTTGCAGCGCCGGTTGAAACCATCCGCGCCGGATTATGCTGTAATGTTACGCCGTATCCGCCAACGGCGATGCTGCGTGTCTGCACGTCGTGCAGGTCGCGGAAATTGCGCCGAGCCAAGTCCCAGGTCTCCAACTGGCGGTTGAAAAAGCGCATCAGGGAGTTGTCCTCGAACACCATGCCCTCGCCGGCGTTCATCTTCCTGCGCGCCATCAGTTCCATTGTTCGCAGACGGTCCTTATACAAATTGTTGGCGTTAACCTTGTCAACGCTCAACGCGGCATCGCTGTTGCCTGCCCAACGGCGGCAGAGGTAAAGTTCAGTGAAGATGCGCCCAATCCTGAACCTGCGGCTGAAAACCAGCCCGAGAGCGTAATCCTCACCATAACTTGTGTTTGGGAAGCGCACCTGGCGCAGCAAAGGAGTGAAGAACGCACGCGGAGCGCCAAGCCCGTTGATGCGCAGGGCATTGTTGCATCCGTTCTTTTCCGTCCACTCCGAATGGCTTATAAGACCGGGAGGCAGCGTGTTCAAGTCGAAGTCACACATCCTGTAGCTGCCTATAACCATGGCCGCACGCTGACCATAGAACGCGTCAACAATGGTTTGCAGCGTATCGGGCGACGAATACAGGTCGTCGCTGTCAAGCTGCACGGCAAAGCGTCCGCACCGTTCATCGTCCACGGCTACGTTCCAACAGCCGCCAATACCAAGGTCGGTGCGCCGCGGAACGATGTGTATCAGCCGCTCGTCAGTATATCCGTCGAGCAGTTTCGTAGTGCTGTCGGTAGAATGGTTGTCCACCACTATTACGTTAAACTTGAACGAAGTCTTTTGCGACAATGCGCTGTCAACGGCGTCACATATTGTCTTTTCACGGTTGCGCACGGGAATGACGACCGTAGCCTCCACGTCGAAGTCTTGTTCGTCGAAGTCGGGTTCGCCGTAATATGCCGTGTCAACAAACGCCCCCACAGCCTTAAGGTGTGCGGTCACGGCACGCTCCATCTCAACCTGCACCTCGCGGTTGGCCGGGTTTACATAGTCAAACTGCTTCACGCCGCTTGCCCTTGTATCGCGTTCCTCTTCCGTATACAGATATTCATTTATATGGAACATGCGCCCGTGGCGGCTCAAGTATAGCCACAACTCGTACCATCCGGCATACTTGTAGTCGGCCTCTTCCATATCGTCGGCGAACGAGCGTAGCAGCGAAGCCCTGGCCATTACCACCGAACCGAAATCGAAGTCGTCGCGCAAGCTGCCTTCCTGCCAGTCAATTACGGGATGGGCGCAGGTCTCGCCGTCTTTCACCGTCCAACGGTCTGAATAAACCATGGCCGCGTCGGTATCGGCGGCAGCGCGCATCATGCGCTGTATGGCATACTGCCCGAGGCTTATCTGTACGTCCTTCAAAAACAGCATGGCGTAGTCTGCCACGACGCTCTCCGCGACGGCACGCATCGCAGAGGCCGACAGCAGGCCGTCAACCACGATGAACGAGCACCCGTCAGGTACGGCGTTGTCCATGGCAAAGCCATGTGTAACAAGCAGATTGATATGTCTTATCATGCGGCTGCCGCGCAGTTGCCTAAGCACATTGCTTACCGACACGTAGTCGCTGCACGGCAAGAAGCAGTCTATTGTACCTCTCATTTCTTGGATTGATTTTTCTTTGACATGCAAAGATAATGCAAGTTGAGCGCAATGCAAAATAAAAGGAAGAGAAACGACCTTTTATTTTGCATTGCCGAGGCGCAGCTTATCTATTGCAAAGATAATGCAAGCGAGTGGAAAGAAAGCTTGCTTTCAATTTCCCGAGCGCAGCTTATCTTATCCAAGGATAATCAAAAAAGTTGTATCTGATTGATACACAGAATAGAATTGAAGAGTGTGAGATTTTAGGTAACGATTTAGCGACATTCAGAACGCTCTGACCTGCTGCGGTTTACCTCATAGCTTCAAACAACTCTTTCGTACTTGCAAAGATACTTTTTTTCTCCCATACCGCCAAATCATTACCGATTTTTTAGGGATTTTGCCGTTA
>CASFNA010000005.1 GCA_949295905.1 uncultured Prevotellaceae bacterium | reverse complement strand
GGGCTGAAGCCCGTAACTATCTCTGTAGCCATGCCCACTGAAGGAATGACGACACGCGCTACCAATGCCAGTGGCGATGAAGAAGTGACGCGATGCCTCATTCAGATTCTTGACGAAAACAGCCAACCGTTGGAAGGCTATGAAACTCCTTTAACAATGGACGGAACGGAAGCAGGCGGATTTACGAAAACCGTCACGCTGAATCCCACCAAAACACACAGAATCTTGTTTTGGGCAGACCGTGGAGCCGACTATTATACTACTGCAAATGGTCTCAACCAAGTGACAATGGCAGACAACCTTCTGACTCCCGACATCGCATACACAGCCAGCACCACCTGGGGAGGAACGCAAACGTCGGCAGCTATAACGGCGGAGTTGCAACATGCGGTAAGCAAAATCACCTTGAACACCACCACAGCGGTGTCACCAGGGAAAACGCTATCCATCCACGTACCCACCACCTATACCGGTTTTAACGTAAATTCCGGAGAACCAATTAACCGGACAAGCAACGGAAGCACTTGCTCCAAAACATTGCAGACTACTGTTCCTGCCAACAGCGATGTATTCTCGTTCTATGTCTTGGCAGACGGTGAGGAAAACCAGATATTGACACTGACCAATGACGGTGCGGAAACGGAAATAGAGAATGTGCCTGTCAAGCCCGACACGCACATCATACTGCAAGGCGATGTGCAATATGCCGGTTATACCCAAGTGACCTTCACTGCAAAAATTGACACCGAATGGGGCATCACGGAAACCGAAACTATTAATAACTAACGGTAACGTTTGGCAAGGCATCACATGGGGCAGCATCTTGTTTGCAGAATAAGATTATCCCTATTGTAACCATACATAAAAATTAGTTCCGGCGGATTTGCAATCCGCCGGTTCTTATTATAAGGATTTGTAATCCGATTGACTGCTCCTTGTTTGCTGACAACAAGGCAAGACGGTTTAAGCGGATTGCAAATCCTTATAGTATATTTCGGCGGATTACAAATCACGCCGAAACAAGGAAACGCAGAAGCCACTGACAGAAACACAAAAACAAACGAAAACGGAAACAACGGAGACGCAAAAAACAGAAAAAGGAAAGGCTGTAAACAGAGGACGGCAAACGGCGCCGCAATATGCGGCCTTTCACCGTGCAAAACATGGCCTTTCATACAGCGAAAGGCCGCATATTGCAAAACATTAGAATATAAAATGCGAGGCCGTTTCTCCTTCAATCTTTCACCGCATGTGGCAACTCGCTGTAAGCCAAGGCGTTAGGCGGTGAAAGTTTGTCAGTCTCATCTTTCACCAGCTGGTGAAAGGCGGTGAAAGACATGAAAGATGCACTGACACCATCTTTCACCATGAAACATGCTGGAAGCCAGCGCATTACCCACTGCGGTGAAAGACTAAAAGATATTTTTGCAAAAAATCACGTTTCCGATGTAACAAAAACGCGAGTTATTACGTCTGCATTATAAAGAACATAAAACGTGAAGGCGATGAAAAGGACATTTACGCTAATCATGCTGGCGGCGACGCTATGCCTCGCGGCTGCGGCGAAGACGAGCAACGAGGTGATACGCGACATACGCGCGGACGGCAAGGCGTTCACCGTCAGGCTGAACAGGCTGACTATGGCCCTGCTGCCGGGCCTGACGGACGGAGCGTTGAAAGGGGCAATGCACCACATACGCAGCGGCACCATTGTGACGATAGACGACGGCGGAGAGGCGTCGAAGAGGAAGTTCCTTGAATGCGTAGCCCAGCTTGACACGTGCGTCTACCTGCCGCTGGCACGCGTCTGCGACGAGGACGGGACGGTGCAGCTGTTCGGCAGGATGAAGAACGGAAGCATAAGGGAGCTGCTGGTAGCAGTGGCTGACGGCGATGACTGCACCCTTGTCCGCCTGAAAGGCAAGCTGACGCAGGAGGACGTACAGCGGATGGTCGGGAACAAAAACTGAAATACATTGAAAACAAATAAAACGTAACGCACAATGAAAAAGATTTTCACACTAATCGTGACGGCAGCGCTATGCCTTACGGGAGCCGCAAAGACGGCCGACGAAGTAATCAACGAACTGGAAAAGGACAACGGCGCGATGGTAATACGCTTCAACAAGGAGACGCTTGCCACGCAGATGGGCAAGACGGGCAGCAACGACCTGGAGCAACTATTTAAGGACATCGACAACGGCTGCGTGGTGGTAATGGAGGGGGCAGACAAGGCCAAGACAGACGCGTTCAACAGCAAGACCGCCGAACTGGACGAGGCATACGAGCCGATAGTGACCGCATTCGACGGGGACGACCGCGTGAAAGTGCTCGGCCGAACGGAAGACGATACAGTCAAGGAAGTCGTAGTGTCAGTGTCTGACGGCGACGACTGCGTGATGGTGTACTTCGCCGGAAGCATACCCAAAGACAAGATAGGCCAGCTTATAAACAACAAGACGATTAACTTCTGATGGGCAGCTGTACGGTTATAGGGTTTTACGGTATAATTGCCGCATACTCTATATAAACCAAAATCCATAAACATCACTGCCACATAGCCGTAAAACCGTATAACCCCATAACCATATAACCGCAAAACCAAAATGACAGGCGAAGAGTTCAAACAACGGTTCATGCCATACAGCGGCAGGATGTACGCAGTGGCTCTAAGCCTGACATGCGACGGACAGGAGGCCGAAGACGCCGTGCAGGACGCCTACCTCCGCCTGTGGACGCGGCGCGACACCCTGCCACGCATGGACAACGCCGAAGCCTACTGCGTGACGCTGGTGAAACACGTCTGCTACGACAGGCTACGGAGCAGGCACTTGACAATCGACAGCAACGGCATCGAAACAATGCGGAAAGCGGCGCAGACCGACACTGCGGAGGAAGTAGAAGCCAAAGACCACGCGGCAATAATGCGCCGGTGCATGGCAAGCCTGCCTGAAACAGCGCGCCTGCTGGTCGTCATGCGCGACGTAAACGGCCTCGGCTACGACGAAATAGCACAGGCCACGGGGCTTGGCCTTACGAACATACGCGTCACGCTAAGCAGGGCGAGAAAGACTTTACGCGAACAATTCAACGCAATCATCAATTATGGCAACAAATGACATTAAAGAGCTGTTGGCACGCTACTACGACGGGCTGACCACCGAAGAGGAGGAGGCACGCTTGGCGCAGTTGCTCAACGACGGCGGCGCACACGGCAGCCTGAAGGCCGAACAACGCTTCTTCACGGCCATGCACGCCGTCCGTACTACCGGCGCAAAGCCCGACGGCCTCGACCGGCGGCTCGAGGCACGGATAGACCAATGGAGCGGCGAGGCCGACAGCGCAGCCCGACGCCCCACCCTGCGACTGGCAATGCGCCTGCGCCAAGCCTGCGGCATTGCCGCCAGCGTGCTCGCCGTGGCCATGCTCGGCACATACCTGCACGGACGGACAAGCATCATGCCCGACGAGCAAGCCGCGCTGGCACAAGCCCGGACGGCACTGGTAGAGTTCTCGGCCACGCTCAACAAAGGCTTCGACCAGATGGCGGCGGCACAGGAAAAAACCGCAGAACTGAACCGCAAGCTAAGCAAATGTATGGAAATGACAAAAACCGACCTAAAATGAAAAAGCTGATATCAACATTCGTGGCGGCGGTGCTCATAACCGCCAGCCTTGCAGCGCAAGAATCGTTTACAACGAAATTCGGAGGCATCAAGGGTGTAACGTCCGTATATGTGTCGAAAGCACTGCTCGGCATGATGCCCGACATGAAGAGCAACGGCATGAACTTCGCCGCAGTGGCCTCAAAGCTCGACAACATACAGATACTCAACACCGAAACCAAGGCGGCCGCCAACGCCCTTAACAAGGGATGTCGGCAGATTATTGCCAAAGAGAAATACGAGAACCTGATGAACGTAAGCGACAGCGACGAGCACACCGGCATATACATGAAGGAATACGCCCGAGGCAAGAAGCAGTACATCATGCTCAACATTGACGAGGACGAAACAAGCGTCATCGTACTGACGGGCGACCTTACGCTGCAAGACATAAAGAACGTAATAGGGAAATAGTGGCGGACGACCACACATGACAACAACAGACGCACGATGCCATCCAACCGCACAAGCAAAGGCGGGAGCGAACAGGCATCGCGCTTCTATATAAACCGTATCCATAGGAATTGCCAACGGCAGCCTGGCACATTATCCCTTTAATATAATAATGTGACAAAGCACACACATGTTAAATAATGACAAATCAAGCAACGTAAAAGAATTATTTTTTAAGCGTTTTTAGTTAAAAAGCCCGAAAACCATTATATTTGCATGTATAAATACTTTAAAAACTAAAAACATGAAAAAACACCTGCTGATTTTACAGTTATTTCTGATTGCATTGTCATTCTGTTCTTGTGAAAAATTTTCCGATGACGAAGCTTACGAGGCAAAAGACGCCAACAGTACATTGGTCATACGCACCCGTGCGGCTTATGCAGAAGGCACTGGCGAAGAATCGCCGGGCGAAATAAGTTATCCCGTAAACGTTTATATATTCGACAACAGCGGCAAGTGTGTCGAAGTCAGCACAATAGCTTCAGGCGACGACGCCTTGTCATTGAAAATGCCGGAGGGCAAGTATGACGTCTACGCCGTGGCTGGTGCCGATGCCGATTCATACGACTTGCCGACAAAGGGAAATGCCACAAAAGACGCGGTACTTGAATTGAAAGAAGGTCAAAGCCATGGCGACCTTATGACAGCCCACAACTCCGTGACACTGGCTTACGGCGAGGTAAACAAGCTGACACTGGCATTAGAACGCAAGGTCATTATGCTTGAAAGCGTAGTGATAAAGAGCGTGCCAAGCAATGTGGAGGCCGTATCGGTATCATTGTCGCCGTTGCGCGAGCACCTGTTGCTCAACGGCAATTATTCTGGAGAAAACGGCGAACATGTTGTAGCTCTTTCTGGCGGAGCAGGCGACGGCACATGGAAAAGCGCCGAACCGGCATACCTGCTCGAGGCGGCCGGTACGGCTACTGTCAAGGTGTCGTTTACGGTCAAAGGCACAGTTCACAGCTATTCATACACATGTGCTGAAGAGCTGAATGCCAACCACAAGGTAAGCATCGAAGGTACGTTCAACGGCGACGGGCTCGACCTTGTCGGAACGATAACAGGCGCAACATGGGAAGAACCGGTGAATATTGTCTTCACCTTCGGCAGCGAAGGCACAGAGACGGTTGTGACTCCAGATGACGACGGGCAACAACCAGGCACAGACGTACCAACAGAAGGCGAATTGTACAAAGGATGCTATGTATTGAGGTCGGCAACATCTGAGAATAAGACTGTTTATACATTGATGACCGCGAAAGAGTTGAAAATATCAGATTTTGAAGAAGGTAACAATGAATCCTTGGAAGAAGCTGTAAATGCTGGTATTGCAGAACTTTCCATAAGTGATATACCTGGATGGCGGCTGGCCAATGAAGAGGAAATAAACTATGTAAAAGAGCATTGGGAAGATATTGTTGATGATTTCGACCGCTTCTATGAGGAAAAAATAGCAGAAGTAGATTACTTCAATGCGACAAATCTTATGTTATATTGGGACGGGACTGAAAATGAAATAAAATCATATAATGTGAAAAGCGGAAAGACACCACAAACCCCCAAACCCAACGACATCCTCCGCGCTTTTACAACCGTTACGATTTCAAACTGATGCGCAAGCACCACTCCGGCGAAACGCCTCTCCGCTTCGTTTCAAGCCCCAAGAAGAGGATGTTTACACGCCAGGCAGTCGCGGCTTTTGCCAAAAGAATGACGATTTTTCCAGCTGTATAGGGCTGCAAACGGATTTTTTTTGTAAGTTTGCAAATCAAAAAACTTGACGTGCCAAGGATGGATGACAGTAAAACCCCACTGCTGGGCTTGTCGCCCGACGAGCTGAAAGACGTTGCCAAGTCGCTCGGCATGCCCGCTTTCTCCGGCGGACAGATGGCCAAGTGGCTCTACACAAGGCATGTAAGCTCGATTGACGACATGACGGACATATCGAAGCAGAACCGTGAACGGCTTAAGGAAAAGTACGTCATAGGGTGTATGCAGCCTGCCGACTGCCAAAGGTCGGTTGACGGTACGGTGAAATACCTGTTCCCCACAGCCGGTGGAAAGTTTGTCGAAACGGTCTATATACCTGAAAACGACCGCGCCACGCTGTGCGTGTCGTCGCAAGTGGGTTGCAAGATGAACTGTCTGTTCTGCCAAACAGGCAAGCAAGGGTTTGAAGGCAATCTGACCGTGGCCGATATACTTAACCAAGTGTATTCGCTGCCCGAGCGCGACAGGCTGACAAACATCGTATTCATGGGACAGGGCGAGCCGATGGACAATCTTGACAATGTGCTGCGCGCCACGGAGGCCCTGACTGCTCCGTGGGGTTACGCATGGAGCCCGAAGCGCATCACGGTGAGCAGCGTCGGTGTGAGGAGAAAGCTAAAGCGTTTCATAGAGGAAAGCGAGTGCCATTTGGCCATAAGCCTGCATTCGCCGCTCCATGAGCAACGCGCAATGCTGATGCCTGCCGAGAAGGCCATGCCGATAGAAGAGATTGTGGAGATGCTGCGCGGCTACGACTTCAGTCATCAGCGCCGTCTGTCGTTCGAGTACATCGTGTTCGGCGGACTTAACGACTCAAAGGCTCATGCACGCGAGATTGTAAGGCTGCTGAAGGGGCTTGAATGCCGCATCAACCTGATACGCTTCCATCAAATACCGGGCGTTGACTTGCACGGAGCCGACGAAGGGCGCATGGTGGCACTGCGCGATTACCTTACGGGGCATGGCGTGTTCACCACGATAAGAGCCAGCCGCGGACAGGACATTTACGCCGCCTGTGGTCTGCTTAGCACTGCGAGGAAGGAGGCCGGGGGCGCATGACGGCAAAGCTCGCGGCGTGCGTGCTGACAGGGCTTGTCGCCATTTTCTGCGCTTGCGACGGACAAGTATCGATGCTCCCGAAGAGCGGCGGCAGACCATATGAGGTGCTCGTAGTAGCACAAAACAAGGAACATGCGCGTTCGCTTGACAGCGTGCTGTCGCAAGATGCCGCCGGACTGCCGCAGGCCGAACCAATGTTTGATGTCTCTCTGACTGACAGCCTGCACTTCAACCAGGCGGCCAAGTTAGCACGCAACATAGTCATTGTCACCATAAATCCAAGCGTGTTCACGACTGTAAGGGTGAGATACGAAAAGAATGTCTGGGCAAGGCCGCAAATGGTAGCCTACGTAAACGCGCCGTCCGGCACTGCCCTAACCAAGAGCCTGCCGCAAACAAGCCGTCAATTGGCCTCGTTGTTTACGCGTGCCGAAATGAATAACGAAATTGCACGACTGGCCGAAAGCGGCAACGCCAAGGCTTCGGCCACGTTGGAAGACATGTTCGGATGCGCGATGAAGATACCTGCCGATATGAAATACAGCAAGAAAGCCGACGGCTTCATCTGGTTCTCCAACAACACACCAAGCGGAATGCAAAACATCTGTGTATACTCATATCCCGGCGACAGCCTTGTGCCGACAAGAGCCTTGGCCGCAAGGGACAGCGTGATGAGGCGCGGCATACCTGGCGAACGCCCGGGCATGTACATGCAGACCGTAAAAGGCAGCGTAAGTTTTGTAAAGGCTAACGAGAAGGGGCGCACGCTGATGATAAGCCGCGGGCTGTGGGAGATGCATGGCGACGCGATGGGCGGTCCGTTCGTAGCCCACTCGGCAGTAGACAGCACAATGGGACGCATCATCGTGGCTGAAGCTTTTGTTTACGCGCCGGAGACGAAGAAACGCAACCTTATAAGGCAGGCAGAGGCGGCGTTGTACACCTTGAAAATCAAAGATTAATAAAAATATAAATCAAGAGTGCGCAGGGTTAGGGCTGCTTCCTTAACGCCATAAGGCTCTTGAACCGAATAACATAACAACAACTCATTATGGAAGACAGGAAAATAAGGGTGGCCATAACCCACGGAGACACCAACGGCATAGGATACGAGATTATATTCAAGACATTTGCGGTACCGGCCATGCTTGAGCTGTGCACCCCTATAATCTACGGCTCGCCCAAAGTAGCAGCATACCACCGCAACGCATTGGGCGTACAGGCAAACTTCACAATCATCAATTCGGCTGAGGATGCCCATCCCGGCAAGCTGAACCTGCTAACAACGTTCGAACAGGAAGTCAAGGTGGAGCTGGGCAGCCCGTCAAAGGAAGCCGGAACGGCAGCTCTAGATGCGCTCGAACGCGCTGTAGAGGACTACAAGAAGGGGTTGCTCGACGTGCTCGTTACCGCACCGATAAACAAAAACAACATACAAGGTGAAGGATTCAATTTCTGCGGACACACGGAATACCTTGAACAACGCATAGGCGACGGAGGAAAGTCGCTCATGATACTGCTCAACGACATGATGCGCGTAGCCCTCGTCACAACCCATTTGCCGCTGAAAGACGTGCCACAGGCAATAACCAAGGAGCGCATAGTCGAGAAAGCAAGGATATTCAACGCTTCGCTGAAGCGTGACTTCCGCATATCCAATCCCCGCATCGCAGTGCTTGCACTCAATCCTCACGCCGGTGATGACGGCCTGCTCGGCAAGGAAGAGCAGGATGTAATAGCACCGGCTATCAAGGAACTGTCAGACAGCGGAGTGTACGCATTCGGTCCGTATGCAGCCGACGGCTTCTTCGCACGCGGCTCTTACGAGTCGTTTGACGGTGTGCTCGCCATGTACCACGACCAGGGACTTGCTCCGTTCAAAGCCCTCGACCGCGGCGACGGCGTCAACTTCACCGCAGGCCTGCCACTTGTGCGCACGTCGCCCGACCACGGTACAGCCTACGAAATAGCAGGAAAGAACATGGCCGACGAAAGTTCGTTCCGCCAGGCCGTATACCTTGCCATTGACGTATTCCGCAACCGCGCCGAGTACGATGAGCCTCTGACCCGTCCACTTGGCAAGTTGTATCATGAAAAACGTGACGACAGCGAAAAGACAAGGTTCAACGTACCCAAGAAAAACGAGAAGAATTAAGAACTAAGAGTTAAGAGTTAAGAATTAATATAGATATTTTGGTTGGCTATACGCAAGACTTTTTTTGATTAGCTTGGCCCGACTTTCGATTCTTAATTCTTAACTCTTAATTTTTATTATACACCAGGGATTATGAAGAAGAAGTACCAAAACCTGTTTTTCCTGTTTGGTGCGGCGGTACTCGCCGTCATGCTCACCCAGCTTGACTACCGCGAGGTGTTTGCCGGACTAAGGAGCACCGGTTATTGGTTCTTCGCCGTGCTGGCGTTGTGGGCGCTGCTGTACGTATTCAACACGGCCACATGGTACATAATAATACGAAGCGGCTCAAGGGGGAAAGACAACATAAACTTCTTCTGGCTCTACAAGATTACAGTGTCGGGCTTTGCATTGAACTACGCAACGCCATGCGGACTGATGGGCGGCGAGCCTTACCGCATCATGGCATTGAAGCCGAAGATAGGGACGGAGCGCGCCACGTCGTCGGTAATCCTCTATGCCATGACCCACATCTTCAGCCATTTCATATTCTGGCTGCTATCCATCATAATTTACCTGTTCACGCAGCCGCTCAACGTTTTCGTCGGCACACTGCTTGCCGCTGCCGGGGCGTTCTGCACGTTGGGCGTGTGGTTCTTCCTCAAAGGTTACCGCAAGGGCATGGCCGTCAGGCTGATGCGCTTTGCACGCCATGTGCCGGGACTGAAGCGGTGGGCGCGTGGCTTCGTTGAAAAGCACAAAGAGCAGCTTGACTCTATCGACCGCCAGATAGCAGCCCTGCACGGTCAGAATCCCAAGACGTTCGTTTCTGCCGTATTGCTCGAACTGGCTTGCCGCTTCTGCTCTGCATTCGAGATAATGTTCGTGCTGTTCGTCCTGCCGGGAACCAGTGCAACGTTCGCCCAGTGCGTGCTCATACTCGCCTTCACCAGCCTGTTTGCCAACCTGCTGTTCTTCCTGCCCCTCCAGCTCGGCGGCCGCGAGGGAGGCTTCGTCATGTCGGCCGCCGGTCTGTCGCTGACGGCCAGCGCAGGCATATTTGTTGCTCTCATAGTCCGCCTGCGCGAACTTATATGGACGGCCATCGGCTTGCTGCTGATAAAGTTTGAGCGCAAGGCCGACAACGGGCAATGAACGTTTCCATTCAACCTTTTAATTTTACAATGTCACAAACCAACCTCCTGACAGACAGGAAGTTGCACTGCATTGTGACATTGTAGAGCACAAACCATATGCAAACATGTTTTTGAGCGCATTGTGAAAGGCCGTGAACGGCGTTGTAAAAGATGGCATATTGCCTCGTAAACGGCCGTGTTTTGGAAGGCGGTTTACGGCCTTTTGCAACGCGCTTTTTATTATTTGAATTTTCATATTTGAGCCTGCCATAATGACAACCATGCTGTTGCGTGTATTATGTTGGCCGGTGTTGTTGTCTCATACCAAGGGCTTTGCTGTGCACCGGCATGGCCGTGTATGGTGCGCGTATGTGTGAAAAAATACAATTTTACAGCCGTCGGTGGCGGTAATTCAAATAAAATGCGTAATTTTGTCAGCTAAATGAACACTACAGAACTGCAAAAGGTAAAACAGCGGTACAACATAGTGGGCAACTGCCCAGGGCTAAACCGCGCCATCGACGTGGCCATGCAGGTGGCGCCGACAGACTTGTCGGTGCTCGTCGTGGGTGAGAGCGGTGTGGGCAAGGAGATTGTCCCGCGCATCATACACGACAATTCGCCGCGCCGGCGTGAGAAGTATTTTGCCATAAACTGCGGTTCGATACCCGAGGGAACGATTGACAGCGAGCTCTTCGGCCACGAGAAAGGCTCGTTCACTGGTGCGATAGGCGAAAGCGAGGGCTACTTCGGCGTGGCCGACAAGGGCACAATCTTCCTTGACGAGGTGGGCGAGCTGCCGCTCGCCACACAGGCGCGCCTGCTGCGTGTGCTTGAGACGGGCGAATATATCCGCGTCGGCGGACAGCGCATAATGAAGACCGACGTGCGCATAGTGGCCGCCACCAACGTCAACATGCGCAAGGCGATAAGCGAAGGCCGCTTCCGCGAGGACTTGTATTACCGCCTGAACACCATTCCCATACAGATGCCCCCGCTGCGCGACCGCGGCGAGGACATACTGCTGCTGTTCCGCCTGTTCGCCATGCAGATGGCCGAGAAGTACCGCCTGCCGAAGATTACGCTTACCGACGAGGCCAAGGCCGTGATGCTGAAATACAAGTGGCCGGGCAACGTTAGGCAGCTGAAGAACATCACCGAGCAGATGTCGGTGCTGAGCGAAGAGCGCGTTATAGACGGCGCTACGATACACAAGTTTATACCCGATGACGCCGAGAGCACGCAACTTGCAACGATGAGCTCCGCCACGGGCGGCCACTCGTTTGAAAGCGAGCGCGAGATACTTTACAAGATACTGTACGAACTGCGCCGCAACGTAAGCGACCTGCGCAGCGAGCTGAACAGCCTGCGCAAGCAGATTGACATCGGGCGCGATGTGCAGCAGGGCGCATCACGGACTGATTTGCCGTCGGTCATATCGGGCATGACAGGCAGCGTAGACACAGGCGTGCGTCAGGAGCAGGCCGTGCTGGACGCCGTGGCCGAGGAAATATCAGAGCCCGAGAGCCTCAACCTCGAAGACCTGGGCCGCCAGATGGTGGAGAAGGCGCTCGAGCGCAACGGCGGCAACCGCAAGAAAGCGGCCAAGGAGCTGGGCATATCAGACCGCACCCTTTACAGAAGAATAAAGCAATATGGACTTGACAAATAAAAGGATGCCGCGCGTTAAATACATTACGGCGGTGCTGGCATTGGCGGCGGTGTTGGTATCATGCACCGTGTCGTACAAGTTCAACGGCGCAAGCATCGACTATTCCAAAACCAAGACCATCGAGATAGCCGACTTCCCGATACGTTCAAGCTACGTATGGGCCCCCATGGGGAGCATATTCAACAACCAGCTGAAAGACATTTTCGCCAACCATACACGCCTCATCCAGGTGAGACGCAACGGCGACATGAAGATAGAAGGCGAGATAACACAATACTCGCAACGCAACAAGGCCGTTACTTCAGAGGGAACTTCGGCACAGGCCGAACTGTCGATGACCGTCAACGTGAGGTTCACCAACAACGCCAACCACAACGAAGACTTCGAGCGCCAGTTCACGGCTACAGCCTCGTTTGAGACCACACAGTCGTTCACATCCGTACAGGAAGAGCTTGTAACGCAGATGGTTGAGGACCTTACCGACCAGATATTCAACGCAACAGTGGCCAACTGGTAAAACGTCGTGCCAATGGATTTGGAGCAACTGATAAGACACCCCGAACTGATGGACAAGGAAACGCTGTACGACCTGCGTTCCCTCCTTGCCCTGTATCCGTATTTCCAAACGGCGCGGCTGCTCCTGCTGCAAAACCTTTACCTGCTGCACGACCCTTCGTTCGACGAGGAACTGCGCCGCTCGGCAGTGTATGTAGCCGACCGCGAAGTCATGTTCAACCTCGTAGAATCCGCACACTACAGACTACGACAGCCGGAAAAGCCGAAAGACGAGACAAAGGCGGAAACCACCGAAAACGGCGGGACGAGCCGCACCATATCGCTAATCGACCGCTTCCTTGACTCCATTCCTGCCGACACAGACAACAACGCCGCCACGAATGACGGGCGCAAGAAACGCAAGCCCACACCTGCCGACGCCGCGATAGACTACGTGTCATACCTGCTTGAGACCGAAGGCGGACTTGACGACGACAGCCCTGCCATGCGCGGACAAGACCTAATAGACAACTTCATCAACAACGACAGCGGAAAAATAGAGCTGAAGGACGAGCCCGAATATACGCCCGAAATAGAAAACAACGACAAGAAAGAGGGCGACGAGAAATATTTTACCGAGACTTTGGCTCAAATATACATAAGGCAGGGACGATATTCAAAGGCATTGGAAATAATTAAGCGTTTAAATTTGAATTATCCAAAAAAAAATGCTTACTTTGCAGATCAAATTCGGTTCTTGGAAAAACTGATAATAAATAATAAATATAAATAAAACAATGTACACATTATTCGTAATCTTAATCGTCCTGGCAGCACTGCTCATGATAGGAATTGTGCTGATACAGGAATCCAAGGGCGGAGGACTGGCCTCCAACTTCTCATCTTCAAACCAGATAATGGGTGTCCGCAAGACTACCGACGTAATCGAGAAGACCACATGGGGACTTGCAGTGGCAATGGTTGTACTCAGCGTTATCTGCGCATACGTGGCTCCGAAAGCCTCCGACACTGAAAGCGTAATCGAACGCAACGCTACAGAGCAACCGCAGACAAACCCGAACAACTTGCCCGGATTTGGCGCGAGCCAGACCAAACAGGCTGCTCCCGCACAGGCCGACGACGCAGCCAAGCAAGCTGCTCCACAGGCACCAAAAACACCTGCGAACTAAGTAAAAAGAAAAAAATACGGGATTTGTTTGGTTAATTCAAATAAATCCCGTACCTTTGCACTCGCTTTCCTAGGGAAGCACTTTCTAACACGGTGGATGTAGTTCAGTTGGTTAGAGCGTCAGATTGTGGTTCTGAATGTCGTGGGTTCGAGCCCCACCCTCCACCCGGAAACAAACAAGCGGAAATCCTGATGAAGACAAAGGGTTTCCGCTTGTTTCGTCACATAAATACAACCTTCTTGCCAAGCAACAGCAAAAAACTAAATAGAGACGGTATTCAGAACAACCGACAAAAAAACAATTAAATACAATAAAAAGAGACGGACAGAAACGTTGACATGCCGAAAGGCCTTATAACACCAGCAAATATCACAATTAAAATATAAAAATCATGGGAATCAAACAACTAATCCTTTGTTCATCAATACTTTTATGTATTGCGGGTTCAAAAGCAAGGGCGGACGAGACCACCACTTGGCCGAACATCCCACTTCTAACAATCACCACGGAAAACGGGGCATTCCCAACATGTGACGTGGTATATCCCCCTGAAGGATGCGTAGGCACGGGAATAACTAATGCCGAATATGTACCCGGCAGGCTGACAATGACCTTGAAAGGAGAGACTTTGTACGATTCAGGCGACTATGTCAAGGACGAATCAGGAATGAGAATAAAAATCAGAGGAAACAGCACCGGCGCCGTAAACGGACAAAAACCGTATAAAATAAAACTGTCAAAGAAATTTGACATGCTGCGCCGTGGCAATGACGAATACAAGGAAAAGGACTGGAACTTGCTCAGGATAAGCACATGGAATCTAGGACTCACCAACGAGGAAAGCAACATCCTCACCGTTTTAGGCTTCATTATAAGCAAGACCGTCAAAATGGAATGGACACCCGAGTACACATTCGTCAACCTTGTGATGAACGGCAAATACATGGGCATGTACTACATGACCGACGCAATAGAACGCGGTGACAAGAGGGTTGACATAAAGAAGAGCGGCTACCTGATTGAAAGCGACGCCTATTACTGGAACGAGGATGTGTCGTTCAAGACAAACCACCAACCGACCATGTTGGGTTACACTTACAAACATCCCGATTCTGACGACGTTGACGCGAAGACAACACAGAACATACAGAACTATCTCAACTCGTTTGAGGACGCGCTTTACGACGGCAACGGAGAAATATCCGAATACATTGACCTCTCCATGTTTGCAAGGTGGATTCTGGCGCACGACATAATGAATACAGACGATGTATTGGGAACTAACATGTACATATACAAACACGACTTTGACGAGGCTGCACCGACATCCACAAAACTGGGAATGGGACCGTTGTGGGATTTTGACTCAGTGTTCAAAGACCCCGAAAAAGCGGGAGAATGGAGTCCCATACACAAGACTGAATATTTCTATTGGGCGGAACTGTTCAAACATCCTGATTTCGTTAAGGCGTTCATGGACGTTTGGGCGGAAGTCAGGCCACACCTATTCGACGATGTCGTCAACGGTTTTGATGCGTTGAAGGCTGAATATGGCAACAGCCTCGAGGAAAGCATGACACTGCACAGAACCGTATATTCCAACGAATGCAAAAACAGCCTGCAAGCACAAATAGACGAGCTTACGGAGAAAATACAAAACAGGATAGGCGTTCTCGACGGCCTCATGGAACAGCTGGAAGAAAGTACCGGAATTGAAAACGCTGCTGCCACTGCGGAAAGCGAAGTCAAGCAAGTGTTTGACATATATGGAGTAAGACACAACACTACAGACGTAGAAACCCTACCCCAAGGCATATATATCATAAAATACGGCAACGGAGCGACCAAAAAGGTTATTAACAAATAACAGAAAATAACGTGGCCATAATCATTTCCGCCTTTTCTCTGCCAACAAACGGAAATGATACACCTTGAATTTGACTGACTTCGAGGCTTCAGCCCTTGAAGTCAGTCTTTTTTATATGCTGCAAAAACCATTCTATAAACACGTGAGTCAGGGTATAAGGATTTATATGTCCCAAAAGAAATAAATGCTTGTCTTTGGGCTTTTAACGGCGGCCAGTTGCGACATTCTTGCCATACCGAACCCACATATAAATACAAGGCTTTACCTCCTCAAAGGCTCCATATTTGCGAAAGGCCGTCAAACGCATTGCAAAAGGCGGCCTTCCGTCAACAGAAAGACCGCCTTCCGCAGTACAAAAGACCGCCTTTTGCAAAACCGTCTTTATTCCCCAAAAAGCGCGAATGCCAACACAAGGATGAAAACCTGCGGCCGCCATTCAACGTTTACATGCTTTCCCCACAATACCGTCATATACGGAAATGACGTTCCTCACGTCAAAACGCCTTTCTGCAAGCTTGCGGCTATTCGCCGAGAAGTTCTCTTTCTCCTCGGCTGAAAGGCTTGCATACCTTATCATCGCATCGGCAAGCGAGACCGCATCACGGGGCTTTACCAGATATCCGTTCACGCCGTCGTCCACCATTTCGCGGCAACCGCCAATGTCGGTGGTTATTATCGGCTTGCCTGAAGCACAGGCCTCCATGAGCGAACGGTTCATACCCTCGAAATAAGAAGGCAGCACTACCACTATGCCCTTCCGGCTATAGACAGCGTCCATGTCGCGCGTAAATCCCATGTACTCAACCACACCGTCGCGTTCGTCTTGCCTTACCCTCTCCAACGGCACGCTTTTCGGATAAGCCGGGTCTAACGAGCCTAACAGCTTAAAGCAGGCGTCAGGGAATCTATCCTTGACAATCCTTGCCGCTTTCGAGAACTCGTCATATCCTTTGTCCCATGACAAACGGCCTATGAAAAGGAACACGACCTTGTCTGACGCATTGTCGTAGACACGGAACTTGTCAAGGTTCACCCCTTCTCCACCATCCAGCAAGACAACCTTTTCCCTGCTACAAAAACGCCTGTCTACAACAAACTTGTAGTTGTCCGAATTCAAAAGCATCAGCCTGTCCGTACACCTCAGCCCCAGTTTGTAAAGCGACCTTGCGAATCTGGCCTTAAGAGTGTTGGCCTTGAATATATATCCAAGCCCAGCCATCATCGCCGTCGTGCTGCAACGGTTCAGCCTTGCGGCGATACTTCCATAGATGTTCGGCTTTATGGTATAATTAAACACAAAGTCGGGCTTTTCACTTCTCATAATCCTGCACAACTGTACAAAATACGCAAAGTCGCTTACCGGGTTGGTGGCGGTACGCTTCATGCTCACCGGGATATACTTTACTCCAACCGGCCTGTCGGTACGCATCTGGCTGTCTTCCTTTTCCGGAGCTACAAGCACAATGTCGCAACCACGCTCCATGAAATGCCTTATCACATCACCCCTGAAATTCACCAATCCCCACAAGGTGTTGTCGCAAAACAATATCTTCATGTTTTCCTTATTTCCAGCCATGTTTCTTAGTGTTTAACAACTGCCCGTAAAAAGCAATATAATCCGCAACCGTATTCTCTATACTGTATTTCTGCGCCTGTATGAAGCAACTCTCCGCCTTCTGCCTGTACAGACTGCCATCTTCCATAAGCATCGACACCTTCCGGGCAAGTTCGCGGTCGTCGTCTGGAGCGAACAACAAGGATTCGTCATTTATAACCTCTGCCAGTCCTTCCACACGCGACCCTACAACCGGCCTCCTGCGTGACATGCCCTCAAGTGCGGCCAGCCCGAAGCCCTCCCAGTGGGAAGACATCACTCCCATGTCGGCCACTTGCCACAAACAGCCTATGTCTGTACGCCGCCCAAGGAAGTGGGTACGCGCCGAAACTCCAATATCCCCGGCCAACTCCTTACACACGCCGAGCCTGGCTCCGTCACCGGCAAACACTGCATGGACATTGTCCGGCAGGGACTTAAGCGCACGTATGAGGCAGTCTTGGTTTTTCTGCTCACCGAACCTTGCCACTTGCAACACCATGAAGCAGTCGTCCCCAATACCGTCAACCACCTCGTTCCGAGAGAGGCTGGTGCCGGCATCATCCAAATCAGGCAGCCTTATGCCGTTTTCAATCACTTTAAGAGTAACATTATGGGGTGCACGCTTGCGCATGAAATCCTGCGTAGCTCGCGATATGCACACTATTCCGTCATAAAAGCCATATATGAAACGGTCCGTCCACTTGGTCACAACGAACTTAGCACGCGTGTTGAACGTACTATGTTCCGTAGTAACCAGCACCGATTTTCCCCCAGACAGCGCATGTGCCAAAGCCACCCAATACTGTGAAGGGAAAAGATGTACATGAACGACATCATAACCTCGCACATAAGGCACGAGCCTGCCTGCATACAACGGGCTGTACAGACCGCCCGGAGCAGTCACCACATCAACGGCGATTCCACGTTCCCTGGCCTGCCGCTCAAAAGCAGCATCGGCACTGCCTTGCAGCAAAAGCAGCCTGACATCGTGCCCAGCCTTTGCAATAATGGGCAACATATCTACAACAAGCCTCTCCGCCCCACCAGTATTAAGCGAATTTATAACATGCAATATCTTCATAGCAAAGGTCTAATTACCATCTTGAAAACTAATATTCCACGACTCCCGTAAAGCCTGTATCCACCGCTTAACACATGGAAAACCCTTTTAAGTCTGTTTTCCTTTGTAAAATTGAAAAAGTCCTGGAAACTCCTTTTTATTTCACAAGGCATCACAGCCTCATGTTTCTCATAAAAACTACATATTGCCTTATAATGAGCCCGGTCAAGGACAGTTTTACCTTTAGAAAAGAAATCATAAACTTTGTCCAGTTTACTACCATAAGTTTTTCCTGTGACGGTGTCCGAATGACGTCTATACAGCATCAGACGGCTATCTACATAGACCATCGTACCGAACGTGAAAGCCGCTAAAGTCACAACATGGTCATGCATTGCCACACAATCAGGAATGCGCTTGCAAATACTCCGCAACAACGAATTGAACATAATCGCACAACCTTGGACACCTCCGTTCATGAAAAGAACGTCTTTTATCGATACTGGACGGACAATCGTAGACTGCCCACTGATATCATCAGTATCATCGCAATATACATAAGCGTTACTATATACGGCCAAGGGCTTTGTGTTGTCCAACGATGCAATCACATCATACATCTTTTCCAATTTATTGTCAAGCCAGATGTCGTCTTGGTCGCAGAATATGGCAAACGGGGCTGACGAGTATTCCAACAGATGCAAGAAGTTAAGGGCCGGACTATGATATTGCTTCCCGTCCTCCACAAACTTTATGCGATTGTCCAATGATGCGAACTTCCTTATTACGGACACGGTCCCGTCAGAAGACCCGTCGTCGTGTATGTACAGCGTCCAGTCCTTCAGGCTCTGGTTTATTATCGAGCAAAGTTGTTGCGGCAAATATCGTGCACCATTGTACGTCGCCATCAATATGTCTACCTTTTGCATACTTCTTCCCTTTTTGAAAACATGAACGGCAACACTGCAAGCACTATGTATTGAATGGTCAGCGAGAGATTTGTTATAATAAACTCGCCAATGAATTCAAGCAATAAGAATGTCAGGAAAATAGCGTAAAGTATTTGTCCCAAACTGCCGCCACTTTTATTTTTCTTATATAAAAAGCCAAAGAACGCTCCATAAATCATGGAAAAAACAAATACCCCAACCAGTCCGAAATCTGTGTAGAATGGATATAAAAATGTGTATGTGTTCGTATTTATTGGCACACTTACAAAAACCAAAATTGTCTGTATCGGCTGAATATCGCTTCCTAAAGCATAAGCTATGGCATAAAACAAGCGTAAAGTATTCTCCCCAAAATGGATTGCAGAATCAGGTTCTGCAAAATAATCAAAAGCCACCATACTGGAAGAAAGATACATGGACAAAAACTCCATCACATTAAAATCGTCATTACCAAGACGCGCCATCTGAACAACAAAACATATGGCAAGAAATATCAGGAATCCATACAACAATTGCTTTTTAGTAATAATCTTCTTTACATATCCTAAATAGAGGGATGCAAATAATACGCAAAGAAAATTTGTCTTTGCCATAGACGTAAAGGCATAAAGCATATTTACAAAGAATACTGAATATATTATCCATTTCTTCTTGAAATATGTCATGACAAAAAAAAGCGAAATATAAGCTACTGCTACACAATAAACCAACAGGCCAAAATCCGGTGATTTAATGTTTTCATCCAAGCCGGTATTCATAATACGGAGATACCTGAATATTGCCGTCGGGTCTTCCAATAAAGCAATAACAAACACCGTAATACAAAGTATCGGAACTATTGTCAAAGTAATCAAGACATATATTTTCAAAATGCCCATATTTGGAATCTTGCTTATCGATAACCGTGAAGACCCTGACGTGAAATATTCAGAAGCGCAAGAAGACACAAAGAATCCACAACTCCATAATGCAAGTGCTATCGGAAAGTCATGGCGTATAGGGTAAAGCTCGCTCGGCAACAAATAATAAATCAATATTATAACCGACCATACTCCAGGCGCGACAACATACGGGGCAAAGATGTCCCTTGACAAATGCCAGCCGACAATTGTCATCACCAAAAGCAATATGAGCACCAATATCAACATTTACACAAATACTTTTTATAATTGTAATACATCATCACCGCAACGAGCAGCTCTGTAAGTGCTGTGGCCCAGCAAGCCCCTACGGCGAAAAACACGGGAGTTGCGGCACATATCGAAACCGCAGAAAACAACGCAGCCGCGAAATAAACGTTCCTGAACTTGCGCGCCGTCATGTCGTCGCCCAAGGCTATTAAACCTATTTGGCCGTACACTCCGCCGATGCCTATAGCCAACGGAACGAAAGAAAATATCTTCAGAAGGGGCGCCAAGCCTCTATAATCATCGCCAAGCAGGCATGATATCCAGCCGCTTCCTATGAAAATCGAAAAACAAACGACAATCATCACAGCCATGACAATACACCTTACCTGACGGAACAGCTGCACGGCATCGTCACGCCTTTTGGCTGCAAGAGTGCTGACCTTAGGGAAAAACACCTGGCTAAGGGGCGTATAAAACAAGAAGCACACTGCCCTCATTATCCTGTCCGCCGAAGAATACAGACCGACTGTCTCCGCCGTACAAAAAAATCCAAGCACAATTACAGTCAACTGGGTGTACACACTCGTCGAGGCACTTGACAGGAACAACGGGAAACTACATGCAATTTCCTTCTTGACACCTTGTATGCTCGGCCTGACATAACACACCCACTTCTTCACAAACATATATATGTTCGACAAAACGGCCGTTGACAAAAACACCGCAGCCTGCAAGAATGCCGCCAACAAATAGTCTGACGGCTGCTTGACATAAATGAATATCAACGGCAACAGCAAAAGCTTGGAAACGGTGTTTATGACAGAAAACAAACGTATGCGCCCTATCCCTTGGTAAAACCACATAAACGTGAACGTCGAACCGAGCACCATAGGGAATGTGGCAAATATGGCCTTGGAATAAACTTGGAACGTATCGAACAGCGCTATCAACAAGAACATTGCAACCGTGGCCGCCAAAAGCAAAACCACCTTCGCGGCAACAACATTCCAAAACACCTTGCTGCGTTCATACCTGTCCGCCGAAACCGCAATATGCTTGGTTGCACTCAGGTTGAAACCGAAATCGACCAAAAGCACAAGATACTGGATGAAAGAAAGTGAAAAACCGACATACCCATAACCCGAAGCCCCAAGTTTTATCATAAGATACGGCATGACAAAAACCGGCAGCAACTGGTTTACCCCCTGTAACAAAACAAGGTAGCATGAATCGGTTATTTCTTTCTTCCCTACCCTGAATAAATCAAGCATCGCGAGTCCACATCAAAAACGATAACGAGCATAGAATTTCTTGCCAAGCAGCCAAAGCACGCTGCAAGAAAAAGACAACACGCATACTATAAACACGGTTACCATACGCTTTGGAGCCGACGGCTTGAGCGGAACTACCGAAGGCTGGATGACGGTAAAGGCCGGCGTACGTTCCTGAACCTTTGCCTGGGCCAGCTGCAACTGCAACATTGACTGTGAATACATCTCATAAGCAAGCTGCATCTCGTTTTCCAACCTGTCGCGTACCTGTGTATAAGACGTAAGCACCAAATCCCCGTGCGAATCGGAGAAATCGGCATACTTTTGCTGCGCGGCAAGATAATTGCGCTTCACCTCGTCTGTTATCTTCTGCACATACTCAAGGTCTTTCCTCGACTTTGAAGTCCTGTAATCCGTTATATAGACCTGCAACTGATTGCATATCAAGTCGGCCATCTGCGCCGCCACGTCAGCGTCCTGCACTTCCACCTCTACCGTTATCATGTCCGTCTTCTTGTCAACGGCGCAGAAAAAAGCATTGGTAAAAGCCTTTGCTATCTTTTGCTGTCCCTTTGTAAGCTTCTTAGGATTGGCGTTATAATTGTCATCCTTGTTTTTGTCAGGCAAGGACAAGTGCCACCAAGCATGCTTCTGATAATCGTTGAAGTATTCATAAATGGTCACTTCCCTGCCAAGGCGCGCCACGTTTACCTTTTCTTTGAGCATGTTGGCGATAAATACCGTTGACGACAGCACCTTTGGATAAAACTCGGGATAGATTGCGTCTTCGGTAGACCCTCCCAGCTTTACGCCGGCCATAGAGGCCAACGCCCCTATTGAACCTGACAGTGTAAGACCGTTGCCTGCAACTTCGGGCAGCAGCACCATCTTCGACGTATACTTGCGCGGAATGCTGACAACGCATACAACCGAGAATACAGTTACTGCAAATGTAACAACCGATATGAATACAATATTTGTACGCATCAACCGCAACAGCTTTATTATTGCGGGCGTTTCCTCATTTGTCATATAACACTTCTTTTTATAACATTAACCCCGGCAAACCGCTTACACGCACCGAGGCGCATTTTGCCTTATTTCAAAAGATTTGCCAGCGACGCCACCACTGTAGCTATCGATGCCACTGACGTGCCTATGGCCATCTTGTCCGCTATGGTCATTGTGCTGATTTTCTTCTGCGGTACGAATATCTCGCATCCAGGCTTCGGCTTTGCGCCGTCGCTTACTTTCGCCACCGTGCCGTTCATGTATATTATGAACGCCTGGCTCTTCTTCGCCCTGTTGCCGTATCCGCCGGCCTGGCTTATATAATATTTCGCTTTTTTGCCTTCAACATATCCTACGGTGTTCGGGTACATCACTTCTCCGTTGATTTTCACCGTAGCGTTGTATTGCGGAACAACGAGGCGGTCGCCCTCGCGCAGCACGATGTCTTCATCGCCTCCGGGATTTGCCAAAGCCTTCTCGAGCTCTATTCCCACCGAATATGTTTCAGGTATCTCAAACTTCTTCAGCTGTTCGCTGTTTGTCATGTCTATCTGGCGGCTCTGCCCGGCGGCTTCCATCTGCAGGTTCTCCGCCTGCGCTATCGCCATCTGCTTCGCCACCTCAAGCCGCTTGCGCTCAGTGTCGTTCAGCCGGCGTTCAAGCCTTGCGCCTTCCACGTATGCCCGGTCGTTCACTCCGCCGGCGTTCTTTATCAGGTCGCTGAGCCGCTGGTTCTTCTTCGACAGTGTATACGTGCCGCTGAACATCACCTCACCTTCCACGATTACGTTCTGCTGCTTGTAATAACCGGGACTCTTGCGCACGTACACCTCGTCAAAGGGCATCAGCTTGAAGCCCGGCTCGCCGTCGATTATGAATCCGTCTTTCAGCGCAAACGTGTATGTCCGCGCTATAATGGAGTCGGTCGTAAGCGCCTTGGGGTTGACCATGCGGCGAGCCACGTCCACTTTCACGGTCGATGCCGTCTGTTTAAGTCCTCCTGCCTGCAAAACGAAATCCTCGAGTGTCTCATTGTCCGCATACTTGTACGTTCCCGGGTTGAACACTTCGCCGTGTATGGTTATAGTCTGCTCTTCCATCATTTCCCGCTTCGTCGGGATGAAGAGCACGTCGTTGTTCTGTATCGGTATGTCGGCCACGCGTCCCGCCAGTATGCCGTCAACGTCTACGGGTATTACTTCAAGTGTGCGGTCAGGCTTCATGCGGTGCATCACCGCACGCGCTGTGAACGCTTCCTCGCGCAGTCCGTCGGCATGTTCAATAAGCTCGCGCACGCTTGTTATGCCGCCGCCCACCTGGTACATGCCCGGGCGGAACACGGCGCCCTTCACTTCAACCATGTTGGAGAATCTGGGCAGTATTGAGTCTACGCTTACCGAGTCGGCATCGGCAAGACGGAACGAACTCATGTCAAACTCGTCTATGTTGTAAACGGAGTATTCGCGGCCGGCCTTGCGCACGAGCCTTACCGACTTTTTATAAGCGTCGCCGGTAAATCCTCCCGCATACTTAAGCAGCGTGGCCACGCTCTCGTTCCTTTTCATCTCATAGTACATCGGCCGCTTCACCTTGCCTGTTATGTTTACGAGGCAGTCATACGCGCCGACCGATATCACGTCGTTGTCGGCCAGGCGTATGTTTCCGGTCAGCTTGCCGTTCAAGATGTAGTCGTATATGTCAACGGTTGACACAAGGCGGTTGTTGCGGTACACCTTGATGTCGCGCAGTGTGCCAAGGTCATTGGTGCCGCCGGCCATGTACAGGGCGTGGAACACTGTGGCAAACGCCGGGAGCGTGTACGTTCCCGGGTTGTTGACCTCGCCCATCACGTTAATCATTATCGTGCGTGTCTGCCCTACGGTAAGGCGTATCTTCGAGCCGCTGTAGCGTTTCCCGAGCGTAGAGCGCAGCTTTGCGTTGGCCTCGTCAACGGTAAGTCCGTTCAGGTTTACCGGCCCGTAGCCTTCTATCGTCACCGTTCCGTCAGGCGACACGGTGTCCTCTATCGTCTTCTGCGACGCCCCGTATATGTCGATGTATACCGCGTCGCCCGGGCCGAGGCGGTAGTTCTGCGGCGTGGCTATGTTCATGTCGGGCTCGAACGTCAGGTATTTGTTGCTGAACACGTCGCGTCCGAACACCCTCGGCTTCGACATCTCAAACATCAGGTTGTCAAGGTAAAGCGAGTCGAGCATGACCATTCCGCTCCTGCCCTGCATCCCCATTGACGCTGAAAAGCCGTAAGGCATACCGCTCTTGTCCATGTACTCCGCTCCCGGCACGGCGTTGTTAGTGCGCAGGCGGTTGGCCGACACACCATCCTCCATGCCTTCAACCGACTGCATGCCGCCGTCCGCGCCATTGGCATACTTGTCGCGCAGGCGCCTTATCTGCTCTATGCTTACACCGCGCTGCATCAGCTTGGTCACAATCTGCGCCTGCGACGTGCCGGCGGCCCTTTCTTTCATCACGTATTGTATCACCTGCCCGTCACTCATCGATGACTGGGCCATGACAGCCACATGCGCCATCAAGGCCATGGCTGCCGCCATGAAGAACTTGCGTATATACATAATCATTGTTCGAGTTATCAGAATTTACTGCCGCATACAATACACACCTGCTTGTATTGCCAGCGTCCTGATTGTCCACTTATACGGGTATCCAATAGTCATTATTATAACCCACATTTCCCTAAATTGTTGCAAAGGTAACACATTTTATTTGAAAAGCAGCCGTTTGCGCTCCTTAAAATGCCAATTCCACGCGTTGCGCGGCCTCATGCGCAGGCCTGCCGCACGCCCATGTCTGCCTGCCGCTGCAACACGCTGACTGTCAACGCATTGCAAAAGGCCGTCTTTTACCATGCAAAAGACGGCCTTTCAGACGGTGAAAGACGGCCTTTCGCAACGCCGTTTGCCGCCTTTCGCGCGGACGCGGGCCACAGGCATGCGTGCTACCCATGCTCTTGCAGCCGGCCGCATACGGCCTATCCTCATGGCAATTCACGCTTTTGCCGCGCCAGATTGTTGCATTTCAGCCGATATTCGTTGCCTTCGGATAAGACAAATGAGCCTCGGCAATGCAAAATAAAAGCTCGTTTCTCCCCCTTTTATTTTGCATTGCGCCCAACTTGCATTATCTTTGCAGAAGATAATCCGCGCCCGGGTACATGCCGGCAGGCCTGCGTCCAGCCCGCCTGCGTTGCCATTGCATGAGGGCGTACACCATATTTATACTATACATATGAGCAAACTGATACGGCCCGAAGGCTACAAGCCGCTGCTTGACATGCAGCAGACTGAGCAGGGCATAAAGCTGATAAAAGAATTCTTCCAGGCCAACCTGTCGGCCGAGCTGCGGCTGCGCCGCGTTACCGCGCCGCTGTTCGTACTCAAGGGACTTGGCATAAATGACGACCTCAACGGAGTGGAACGCCCGGTGACATTCCCCGTCAAGGACCTCGGCGACGCACAGGCTGAGGTTGTACACTCGCTGGCCAAGTGGAAAAGGCTCACCCTTGCCGACTACGGCATAAAGCCCGGCTACGGCGTCTACACCGACATGAACGCCATACGCGCCGACGAAGAGCTTGACAACCTGCACTCGCTGTACGTTGACCAGTGGGACTGGGAGGCCGTAATCACCCCGGCACAGCGCACGCTCGACTACCTCAAGTCTACCGTTAGCCGCATATACTCCTCGATAAGGCGCACAGAGTTCATCGTGTGCGAACGCTACACAGGCACGATAGAACCGTTCCTGCCCGAAGAAATACACTTCATACACAGCGAAGACCTGCTCGACATGTATCCGGGCAAGAGCGCGAAAGAGCGTGAAGACGCCATCTGCCGCAAATACGGGGCCGTGTTCATCATCGGCATCGGCGCACCGCTGGCCGACGGCAAGCCGCACGACGGACGCTCGCCCGACTACGACGACTGGACAACGCCCACAGGCGACGGCCACCACGGGCTCAACGGCGACATACTCATATGGTATCCGCCACTACAGCGCGCCGTCGAACTGTCGTCAATGGGCATCCGCGTTGACAAAGACACAATGCTGCGCCAGCTCGACATGACAGGCCAACAGGCACGCAAGGAGCTGTACTTCCACCGCCGCCTGCTTGCAGGCGAACTGCCGCAGAGCATCGGCGGAGGCATAGGCCAAAGCAGGCTGTGCATGGTTTTGCTGCACAAGGCGCACGTAGGGGAAATCCAGGCCAGCGTATGGCCGCAAGACATGCTCGACGAATGCGAACGCCTCGGCATGGCGATAATATGACAACGCCGGCAAAAACTACGAACACAACAAATCCACCTATTTAGTATAATGCAAGAATACATAGTTTCGGCCAGGAAATACAGGCCGCAATCGTTTGACAGCGTGGTAGGACAGGAAGCGCTGACCACCACGCTGCGCAACGCCGTAAAAAGCGGCAAGCTGGCCCACGCCTACCTGTTCTGCGGCCCGCGCGGCGTAGGCAAGACCACATGCGCGCGCATCTTCGCCAAGGCTATCAACTGCCTCACCCCGACGGCAGACGGCGAAGCCTGCAATGAATGCGAGAGTTGCCGCGCCTTCAACGAGCAACGCTCGTTCAACATATTCGAACTCGACGCGGCGAGCAACAACTCCGTGGAGAACATAAAGGCGCTGATGGAGCAGACACGCATACCGCCGCAGGTAGGCAAATACAAGGTGTTCATCATCGACGAGGTGCACATGCTATCCACGGCGGCGTTCAACGCCTTCCTCAAGACGCTCGAGGAACCGCCAGCCCACGTGGTGTTCATCCTCGCCACAACCGAGAAACACAAAATCCTCCCTACCATCCTGTCGCGCTGCCAAATCTACGACTTCGAGCGGATGACCGTGCCCGGCATAGTCAACCAGCTCAAGAAGGTGGCCGAAGGCGAAGGCATAAAGTATGAGGAGGAGGCTCTCGAGGTTATCGCCGAGAAGGCCGACGGCGGCATGAGGGACGCACTCTCAATATTCGACCAGGCCGCCAGCTTCTGCCAGGGCGACATTACATACGTCAAGGTGATAGAAGACCTTAACGTGCTCGACGCCGACAACTACTTCAACATCATAGACCTGTGCCTCGAAAACAAGACCGCCGAACTGATGGCGCTTCTCGACGGCATAATAAGAAAAGGCTTCGACGGCGCAAACCTCATATCGGGACTGGCCGTACACACGCGCAACGTGCTCATGGCACGCGACGAACAGACGCTGTCCCTGCTGCACACAGGCGAGCGGCAGACCGCCCGTTACCGCGAGCAGGCAAAGAGGTGCACGCCCAAATTCCTTTACAATGCGCTGAAGATAATGAACGACTGCGACGTGAACTACCGCCAGAGCGGCAACAAAAGGCTGCTCGTGGAGCTTACGCTCATCGAGATGTCGCAGCTGACGCAGCCCGACGATGACGGCGCGGCGCAAGGGCGTGGCCCTAAGAGACTGAAATCCCTGTTCAAAAAACTTATGGGTGCGCGGCCGCAAGAGGCCAAGCAGGTGGCCGAGGAGGCGCGCCCGGCTAAAGCCGCAGCCGTTGACGGCGGCGCGGAAAGTAACAAGACAGCCGTTGAAAGACAACCAGTCACACCGCAGGCGACCGCCCCGGCCAATCCGTTGCGCGGCCTCAAACTGCAACGCATAGGCAAGACTTTTGAGAACCTAAGACGCGGAGCGGAAGAGCGCAAGCCTGTGGAGGAGGTGCAGGAGGTGGTGCGCGACGACGGCGGCAACAGCACATTCACCGAAGACCAGCTGTTGCTGCAATGGACGGCAATGTGCAACCGTATGCCAAGAGAGATGACCGGCATAGCCGCAAGGATGAAAAACATGGAACCGAAAATCACCTCTTTCCCGGCAATAGAGGTGGTGGTTGACAACAAAATCCTTCTCGACGACATGCAGAAGATACGCGGACGCATACGCAACACGCTCGCACAGGCCTTGAAAAACGGCTCGATAACGCTCAACCTGCGCCTGGCAAAGCCTGAAGAGATAAAGCGCATACCGACTAACCGCGAACGTTTCGACGAACTGAAGGCAAACAACAAAGCGTTTGCCAAGCTCTCCGAAATACTAAAACTCGAACTGGAGTAAGCTTTTCAAGCAGACAAGCTATAAGCGGACGGACAGACAAGGAAATATGTTTTGCCATCAGTCAACTTGGCAAATCACCTTGTCTGCCCGTCCGCTTGTAGCTTGTCTGCTAAAGAATCAGAACCTCGTGAGCTGCAACGTGGCGTAATCAGAACGAAGCACAAGGTTGTCGCCGTCGGCAACGACCACTTCAAACTCCGTGGTAGTAGCGCCAAGGCCGAACGGCAGCAACTCTTCCACCGTGGCATCCTCGTGCGAATCGCTCGTCGCGGCACGCCGCTTGAAGTCGCGCATCACCACTTTTTTCCTTCCGTCCTTGTACTCAAAACGCGCAACAAACGAATCGTAGCCATTGGGGCCTTGCCTTTCAGACACTTCAACCACCATGCGCGTTATGCTGTAATACATGCGTTCACACTCGTGCATCTGTCCGTCGGCACGCGTCTCGAAACGTTCAAGCCGCCAGAAGCCCTCTATGTCTTCGTCAATGGGGTCTTTCCAGTCGCATCCGCAGCATACGGCGCACAAGAGGAAAGCCGCCAGTGCCATCCTAATCACTTTGTCCATAATATTCCACTTTTACGTATTGTCAACATTCCTCCCATGCTGCTGCCAAGATAATCGCCGTCGTCAATGCCGCATGACGCCTCAAACTGCCAGCCCTTAAGCCGCTCCGGCGTGTACGTCAGTTCGAACAGCATGCTGTTCTGATGGCGCGTCTCGTCAAGCGGTTCGCGGTATGTGCCCCAGTGGCGTGTGAACGACAGCAGTACACGGTACGCCAATTCTCCGGCAGGATTGCCGCTTATGCCTACATGGTGCGCCTTGATGCGGTTGCTGTGGAATTCCAGACGGCCGTCGTCACCGTACAAAGGGCCGTATACAAGTGGATTTCCCATATTCTGCCCCCAATGCGTCCAAGGGTATGTGGAATGGTTGTAATAATTGTCGCAACCGCTCATCTGCAAGTCATTGAACGACCCGGCCACGCCGTCGTACAGTATCGGGCCGGTCTGGTCGGTAGTGCAAAGCCCCTCCCAAAGCACCTTTGTCACTATAGGATTGCGCGGCAGGGTGACCTCCAGGCCTATATGTCCGTCCTTCCAGCGGCCGTACTGCCAGGTAAGCTGCGAGTGGTCGTCGAAGAAATGCTCGTAATACAGTCGCGCTTTCCACGTCTTTGCCTCGTAATTCAGGGCGAAGTTCCAACTGCCGGTATGGTTTCCGTCAATGTTCTCCACTGTGCCTTCCTGCTTTGGTATAAGCGCCTTGAAAAAGTCTTTTATGCCGCTCGGCATGTCGGCTATGAGCTTCAACGTGCCGTCAGGCTGTTTTTCCCAGAAGCTTCCGCCGAACTGCGCAGCCTCCAACATGCCAATTTCCATGGTCAACGGAAACTTCTCGACGTTGCCCACACGGAACATAAACGACTTGGAATGGTATATGACGTTCTTCGAAAACTTCTCGCCAGCGGCAACGAAGTCCCCGCGCCAGCGTCCGTCGGTCATCAGGCCGTAGCCTACATGTCCCTTCACGCCGAGCCAACCCTTGGTAAACGGCACGTTCCAATAGTCCTTCACCTCGAGCCTTACCTGCGGAACAGGCCGCGCGTTGGCACCTTCAACCATGGAGCCGCTCGACAGGCGGTCGTCCTTGCCCAGTGGGAAAGAGCCGCGTTCCTTTGCTCCGACGCTCAACGTCAACGCCTTCCATGACAGGTCGGCATACGCCTGCTGCACAAAGAACGGCGCTTCAAGGTCGATGCCACCAGCCAAGTCGAGCCCGGCCTGCAAGCTCCAGCCCCGGCCGAAGCGCATACCATACTGCACCCCGGCGCGCAGGTAGCCGCTCTGCGGCCTCTCCGACGACAGTCCGTAGCGGTTGGCCGTAAACCAAAGCGGCGCATACTTGCCCGACGAAGCGTTGGCCGACAGCTCCACCTCGTAGCGCAGCGAGTCGCCCTCAGCCTGCGCCTGCATGAAGCACGGCAACAATGCGGCGGCCAACAAAATCCTGATTGTCTTCATCTTAAGTATATAATAAATGTATAACAGGCGGCGGAAACCGTGCCGCCACAAGCCTAATTAGGCGTTGCAAAAGTACAACAAAAATCCCGTCCGCTGAAATTATAACAATGAAAAGTAAACCGCCGCGATGCGAAAGGCGGTCTTTCACAACGTAAAAGGCCATCTTTTACCGTCTAAAAGGCCGTCTTTTACAACACGAAAGACGGCCTTTCGCAACACATTGAGTATCAAGACGTTACACTGAAGACAACAAGGGCGGATGAAAAAAAGCGCCTTACGTACCTTGGCAAGCAAGGCCGTAAGGCGCCGGCATTATACGACAAAACGTTCTTTCTGCGCAAATCGTCAGCCAAATGGCGGTCATTCGCCCATGCGGAAGTCGCCCACGTTGTCGTCGGTAAGCGTTATTTCCTCTATGCGGCTTGTGCAGACTCCCTTCTGCGGACACTGGCTGCTCACGCCGAGATGTATTTCAGCAGGATAATTGTTCTTGTAAAGGCGCACCATGTGCCACTCCTTATTGTCAAGCGAATAATAGCTTGCTATGGTCTTCGTGTCGGACGATATTTTGAGGTACACCGAGTTGGCCGTTATTTTGTCGTGGTTGTTGTCGTCAGACGTGCCCTGCGTCCTTACGGACACTATGCGGTGGTTGCCGTATTCGTCCTGCTCGAAGGCCAGTTTCTGCCAAAGCGTGTCGTTGACGTAAACAAACAGGTCGGCGGCGTTGTACAGCCCGTACTCCGTAAAGCCGGGAGTCACCTTGGCGGTAAACGTGAACGGCTTGGTATTGTCTGTAGGGACGAGCAGCACGGGCAGCGTGTTGTTGGATAGTTTGCCGCCGTCGGGGTCGTTGAAATAGTCGCGCCCCTGTGTTCCGCGGAACTCAAGCACGCCTCCGTCAAGCACCTTGACGCACGTGTCCGCGCCGTTAACCATCTTCGTGAACGACACGTCGCCCACCTTGACGTCGCAATCCTTGATTTTGCCGTTCACCGTTACGCTGTCAGCCTGCGCCTCAACGCCATTGGCGTCACCGCCCTTCGGCTGGCAGGCTGCCACCAATACGCCGCACAAAACGGCGGCAATGCAAATTAAATTAGCTTTCATCACTTAAATTGTTTATAATTAGTAACTTTGCGGCAAAGTTAAACATAAAAGCCATGCGGCGCAATGGTGATTAATAACCAAATTCTACATGGACGAACAGGAACGGCAACTTAAACGGCTGCTTACCGGGCAACGCTTCCACGCCGACGGCAGCCGGGAGCGTATGTTGGAAGCGGCCAAGGCTCTGGCCGGGGGATATGCCACGGCGACTGACGGCATAGCCGTGCTGTCAGACTTTCAGAACAACGTCAGACACATATTCTCCGGGCGCTTCGGACGCACTCTCGGGCTGCCCGAATATGTGGAGAACAACGACTCGGCGTTCGAGCGCGAGGTGTTCGACAACATCCCCCACGAAGAGCTTTTGGAGCGGCACATACTCGAACTGCGCTTCTTCAACTACCTGAGAACCGTCCCCACGGACAAAAAGACCGAATACGTGGCATCATGCCTGATACACTTCCGAAGGGCTGACACCGCGCCTACGCCCATACTCCACACAACACGCTACCTGCACTGCCAGCCCGACAGCTGCGTGAGCCTCGGCCTCTGCACATACGTACCAATGCCTTTGGCCGACGGCAACACGGACGGCTGCATAATGAACGTATGCACGGGAGAGGCCGTAAAGCCGGAACTTTACGGACAATGTGACGGCAAGATGATAAGCGGCAGGCAGGCGGAGATACTATCGCTGCTGGCCAAAGGCTACGGCAGCAAGCAGATAGCCGACAGGCTGAACATATCGATACACACCGTAAGCCGCCACCGCCAAGACATCCTCTCGCGGCTGAACGTAACCAACACCACAGCCGCCGTGGAGATAGCCATACGCATGAGGCTGATTTGACGAGAGCATTCAATGTGAAGGCCAACGGCCTGCAAAACACTTGCAGTAGGCTGGCGTAATGCAGACATGTGGTCTTTCGCATTGCAAAAGGCCATCAATCGCACGCTAAAAGGCCGTCTTTTACACGCCAAAAGACGGTCTTTTGCAACGCATTGAGTATCAAGACGTTACACAGGTGGCATCAACGGCTCGGCTACGCGCCTGCAAACAGCTCACAAGATGGGCGGAAAAGTGGCGGAAAGGAGCTCTATATGATGCGTTAAAACGGCATAAAACGGATAAAAAAGTATAAAAACGGGGCAAGCTTTGTCACATTTCCCCTATCTGAAACGTTATCACTAATAATAACGACAAAGTATTTTACGACATGAGAAGCAGACTTTTTACAGCATTGACGGCCCTGCTACTCGCCGCCACCGTCGGCGCGGCACGGGCGCAAGAGGCTGACTTCGGCAAATACCGCGGCGTATGGGCGGGGATGAAGAGCGAGGCGGTGTTTACCGACTCGGTGATGATGTACTTCCACAGGGACACCCTTTCGGGCACAGGTTACGGCGCGCTGCGCGTCCCCTCGCGCGGCATCGACATGCTGACGACGTTCGCCAAGGACACAATCCTGTTTGGCAAGACGCCCGACTACCGCATCCACGCCACTCCCGACGGCGCACTCTGCATCGGCAACGACACCCTGAAGAAGGTGGAGGGCATTGACATCACGCAGCCTTACGACATGCCGCAGGCCGCAACCAGGCTTGACATAGGCCGCTGCCTGCAAGAGTGGCAGCTGGGCACGGTGGTTAATACCAGCGGCAACAGCGTGCAGGTAATGGTAGGAACGAACCGCAACTCGTTCATGTACAACGTCGGCGGAGGCATGGTTTACCTGCGTGCGGCGACAATGTTGCAGTGCAATGAAGGCTCGCTGTTCATCCAGAACATCCGCATGATGAAGAACCCGAACACGGGCGAACGCTCGAACATCTTTTTCTACGACAGCCACGAGTTCCTGACTAACCTGCCGGCAATCGACATCTCGAAGTTTGACCCTACACGGTGCGTCTTCGCCGGCGACATGTTCATCTATTGGTCACTGTTAAGCTATACGCCTGACGAAATAAAACTGAACGGCTGCGGCGAGACGTACACGTTCACACGGCCACGGAAGAACGCGCCGAAACTGATAGAATGGCTAAAGTATGAGCCGTACAGAGCCAAGACGGTAAACGGTATTTAAGTGAAAAGGTAAAAGTGAAAAACGAAAAAATCCATGTGCTTTCAATGATTAAAGGCACATGGATTTTTCGTTTTTCACTTTTCGTTTTTCATTTAATGAAGTTCCGCTCCATTAATGAACACCTTATTTATAATAGGCGACGTGTAGGCGTAAGGTATGTAGTTGACTGACGGTATTGGCTCGGTAATGAAGAAGTTGGCGGCCTTGCCCGGCGTGATTGAGCCGTATTCGCCGCTCAAACCCATGGCGTATGCGGCGTTGATCGTGGCTGCGTTGATGGCCTCTTGCGGCAGAAGGCGCATCTTGATACACGCCAGCGAGACTACAAACTTCATGTCGCCGGAGGGCGTCGAGCCTGGGTTGTAGTCGCTTGCGACGGCTACTCCGAGACCATAATCTATCATTTTGCGTGCCGGGGCGTATGGCATGTTGAGGAAGAACGACGTGCCCGGCAGTACGGTCGGCATCGTCGCGCTGTCCTTCAGAATGTCGAACTCACTCTCGGGCATGTTCTCCAGATGGTCTACCGACAGCGCGCCGTGCTTTACGGCGACGGGAAGTCCACCCGTGGCGGCCAGCTCGTCAACGTGAATTTTGGGCTTCAAGCCCCACCGCGCGGCGGCTTCGAGTATGCGGTCGGTGTCCTCGGGCGTAAAAAAACCTTCGTCGCAGAACACGTCTACGTAGTCGGCCAGCCGCTCGCGCCCCACCTCGGGCAGCATCTCTGATATGATAAGGTTGACGTATTCATCGTGTCCGTACTGCCTCCCGACGGCGTGCGCACCGAGGAATGTAGATACAACGCGCATCGGTACGCTCTCTTTCAGGCGTTGGATTACGCGGAGCATTTTCATTTCGTCTGCCGTATTAAGCCCGTAGCCGCTCTTTATCTCCACGCAGCCGGTGCCCTTGCGCATTATTTCCTGCGCACGGCTAAGGGCTTGGCGGTAGAGTTCGTCCTCTGAAAGGGTGTGCAGCAAATCTGCCGAATTGAGTATGCCGCCGCCCCGACGGGCTATTTCGGCATAACTCAAGCCCATGATTTTATCGACAAACTCGCCCTCGCGGCTGCCTGCGTAGACGATGTGCGTGTGCGGGTCGCACCACGACGGCAGCACCGTTCCGCCCTGCGCGTCTACCGTTTCATCTACGCTGAAGCCACAGGAAGGCATGTCCTGCATCCTACCGAACGCCGAAAACTTGCCGTTCTCGACAAGAAGCCAGGCATCGTCAAGCGTGCGGAGACGCTTCATCTCCGCTCCTTGCAGGCGCAAAACGCCCTCGTCGGCAATGCCGGCGAGGGTCTTTATGTTAGTTACAAGCAGGCGCATTGTTCTCCAAGAAGTCTATTGAATGCTTTATGTAAGGATACATCACCTCGTCGTTCACGATGAACGGCACCACCTCGCGGTAAGCCTTGAAGACGCGCTGGATGGCCGGTGACGACTTCAACGGACGGCGGAACTCCAACGCCTGGGCGGCGTTGAACAGCTCGATGGCGAGCACACGCTCCGTGTTGAGCACCACCTTATATAACTTAATGGCTGCGTTTGCGCCCATGCTAACATGGTCTTCCTGTCCCTGACTTGACGGAATGCTGTCAACCGAAGACGGGGTGCAGAGGCTCTTGTTAAGGCTTACCACTGATGCGGCTGTGTACTGGGTTATCATGAAACCGCTGTTCACACCTGGATTAGCCACGAGGAAGCTCGGCAGACCGCGCGTGCCGGACACAAGTTTGTATATTCGGCGCTCCGAAATGTTGGCAAGCTCACTCACGGCGATGGCAAGGAAGTCCATCGGCAGCGCAATCGGCTCGCCGTGGAAGTTGCCTGCGGAGATTACGAGGTCGTCGTCGGGGCATACGGTGGGATTGTCCGTAGCCGAGTTTATTTCCGTATCGATGACCGAACGGACGTATGCCAACGTGTCCTTCATCGCTCCGTGCACCTGCGGAACACAACGGAAGGAATACGGGTCTTGCACATACGACTTCGGCTTCTCCACAATCTCGCTGCCTTCAAGCAGTTCGCGCATACGCCGTGCCGTCTCAATCTGTCCCTTGTGGGGGCGAACCTGGTGCACAGCGTCGGTAAACGGCTCTACAAGTCCGCAGTAAGCGTCAAGAGACATGGCGGCGATAATGTCGGCCCAGTCGCTCAAACGCTGGCTGTTCAATATTGCCCAAACGGCGAACGCGCTCATGTTCTGCGTACCGTTAAGTAGTGCAAGACCTTCTTTCGATGCCAACTGGATAGGCTTCCAACCGTTCTTGCGCAACATTTCCGCGCCAGAAACGACCTTACCTTTATACTCAACCTCGCCCAAACCAACAAGAGGCAGGCACAAATGTGCCAGTGGCACGAGGTCGCCCGACGCTCCGAGAGAGCCTTGCATGTAGACAACCGGGTAAACATCGTTGTTGAAGAAATCGACAAGACGCTCCACAGTGTCGAGCTTGCAACCTGAATATCCGTAGCTTAACGACTGGATTTTCAGCAGCATCATTATTTTTACAATCTCGTTAGGAACACGGTCGCCTGTACCGCAGGCGTGAGACATCATCAGGTTTATCTGCAACTGGGCCAGATGGTCCTTGCCTATTGACACGTTGCAGAGCGAACCGAAGCCCGTGGTAACTCCGTAAATAGGAGTCTTTGTCTCGGCAATTTTCTTGTCAAGATACTCACGGCAACGCACAATACGTTGCTTAGCGTCGTCGCTCAATTCAATCTTATAACCGTTGTTGATTATTTCGCCGATGCGCTCGATGGTCAGATGCTCGGCTGATATTTGGTGAACATTCATCTTAAATACTCAATTTGGAAGTTAAAGTAGTTACAGAAGTTATCGTTCGCTACGCTCACTAAGAAGTTAAAGCCATTACTTTTGCCATTTGCGTATAAAGCAACATGACATGCGGCTTTAACTTCTATAACTTCTCTAAATTCTATAAATTCTCAAGGATAGCGTCATCCACTAAGTTTGGCATCGTCACTTTAAGTCCCGGAGTGCGCTCCATCTCACGCATGATGCTGTGCATCGAACCCTCGTTACGTGCCCAGCTGCGGCGTGCTATGCCGTTGTTCACGTCCCAGAAGAGCATCTCGCGGATGTGGCGTGCACTGTCTTCGCCGCCGTCAATCATCATGCCGAAGCCGCCGTTGATGACCTCTCCCCAACCTACTCCGCCTCCGTTGTGGAGCGAAACCCAAGTTGCGCCACGGAAAGAGTCGCCGATTACGTTCTGCACTGCCATGTCGGCGCAGAACTGCGAGCCGTCATATATGTTGCTGGTCTCACGGAACGGCGAGTCAGTTCCCGACACATCGTGATGGTCGCGACCGAGAACGACGGGACGGGTGATTTCCCCACGCTTGATGGCTTCATTGAAAGCAAGGGCAATTTTGGCGCGTCCCTCGGCATCGGCGTACAGTATTCGCGCCTGCGAACCTACCACGAGGTGGTTTCGTCCGGCCTCTTTTATCCAGTGGATGTTGTCGTCCATCTGCCCTATTATTTCATCGGGCGCGGTCTTCTTGATTTCCTCCAACACCTCGGCAGCTATGCGGTCGGTCGCTTCGAGGTCCTTCGGGTCGCCCGAAGTGCATACCCAACGGAACGGGCCGAAGCCGTAGTCGAAGAACATCGGACCCATGATGTCCTGCACGTATGACGGATAACGGAACTTGCCATCTGCTCCCATGATGTCCGCCCCGGCGCGTTCAGACTGGAGAAGGAAGGCGTTGCCGTAGTCGAAGAAGTACATTCCGCGCTCCGTCAGCTTGTTGATTGCGGCCACCTGGCGGCGCAATGAAGCCTGCACACGCTTGCGGAACTCGTCCGGGTCGTCGGCCATCATCTTCTTTGACTCCTCCAACGTCATGCCGACAGGATAGTAACCACCGGCCCATGGGTTGTGAAGCGAAGTCTGGTCGCTACCCAAATCCACCTTGATGCCTTCCTCAGCAAGGCGTTCCCACAAGTCAACCACGTTGCCGACATAAGCCATCGACACCGTTTTTTTCTCTTCAACGGCCTTACGGACGGAAGGAATAAGCTCGTCAAGGCTCGTGTGAAGTTCGTCAACCCAGCCCTGGTCGTAGCGCTTCTGGGCTGCAAGCGGATTGATTTCGGCCACAACGCTCACCACCCCGGCTATGTTGCCGGCCTTCGGCTGTGCGCCCGACATGCCGCCGAGACCCGACGATACGAAAAGCATGCCGTGTATATCCTTGCGTCCGGGCTGCTTCTTCAGCTGCATACGGGCGGCGTTCATCACGGTGATGGTAGTGCCGTGGACTATTCCCTGCGGCCCGATGTACATGTAAGAACCGGCCGTCATCTGGCCGTACTGGCTCACCCCGAGGGCGTTCATGCGCTCCCAGTCGTCGGGCTTGGAGTAGTTTGGTATTACCATACCGTTGGTAACGACCACTCGCGGAGCGTTCTTGTGCGACGGGAAGAGGCCGAGCGGATGGCCGGAATACATCACGAGGGTCTGCTCGTCGGTCATTTCGCTAAGGTATTTCATCGTCAGTCGGTACTGCGCCCAGTTCTGGAAGATGGCTCCGTTGCCGCCGTAGATGATGAGCTCGTGCGGATGTTGCGCCACAGCCGGGTTCAGATTGTTCTGTATCATCAGCATGATGGCCGCCGCCTGGAGCGACTTGTGCGGATATTCGTCAATCGGACGGGCGTACATCTTGTACTTCGGACGGAATCGGTACATGTAAATGCGGCCGTACTTCTCCAGTTCTTCGGCGAACTCCGGCGCCAACGTTGCGTGGAACTTCTTTGGGAAATACCTCAAGGCGTTGCGCAACGCCAGTTTCTTCTCTTCCTTCGTAAGTATGTCCTTGCGCTTGGGCGCATGGTTGATTGCGGTGTCGTATGGCATCGGTTCGGGCAACACGTCGGGAATTCCGGCGCGTATGTCCACTGCAAAATCTTCGTTAGTCATGTTCATTTCTATTCTTTGTTTTATTCGATGTATTAGCAATATCGGCATTAATGGTTCCGAATCATCTTTTGCCGTTTATTAGACCTATTCTCTCTGTAAAGAGAAACGCTATGTTTATTTATTTTCTTCTTCTTTATTTTGATTATTTTTTGTAGAACGAGTAATAAATACACACATAGCAATAAAAGGAACAAAGAATAAAAACATAGTATTATCCATTACATCTCTATCATCCATAATAGCAGCTGCAATGAACATAATAACACAACAAGCGGCGCAACATATAGCTCCAATTAAATTAGGATTAATCTTATTCATGAGTCTGTATCTTTATTATTTATTTATCCTTTATAATTTTTTCAACGATTTCCATGATTTCACGCTCGGTCTTGTCGGCCTCGGCCATGAGCCTGTCGGCTTCTGAAACAAGGGCTTCCGCCTGCGCCTTGTCCTTCAAGGAAGAGGCGTTTATTTTGACGTTCAGGCCTGCACCGAGCACCGCCGCGCGTGCGGCAAGTGCGCCAACACCAGCGTCGGAGACACTGTTGGGGTTGCCTGTCTCGGCCATCGCACGGCAGATTTCAAAAGCCTGGAACGACGTTTTCATGGTTTCCAGCGGCACCTGGGCGGCAAACAGCGTCGCGCTTTGTATGGCCTCGGAGCGCAGACGCTTGTCCTCGTCGGTGCTCTTGGGCATGGAGAAGGCGGCCATTATGCGGTTGAAGGCTTCTGTGTCCTCATCGACGAGGTGCAAGAGTTCTGTTTCCAGCTCAACGCCCTTGTCGGCCCAACGACTGAACTCTTCCCATCGGTCGTCCCATCCGGGCTTGTGTGCGGAGAGGTTGGCCACCATAGTGCCCAGCGCCGCACCCAAAGCACCCATGTAAGCAGCCACCGAACCGCCGCCGGGAGCAGGCGACTCGCGCAGCGTCTCGTCGGCAAAGCCTTTCACGGTGAGTGCCGTCAGCTTGTCTGAAGAGCCGTTTTCAGCGTCGAGCATATACTCGATAACCTTCTCTTCGGGCACAAACGGGCGCAGGTCGTCAAGCCCCATTGACTTTATGGCTATGTTCAATATGTCTTCCTTGGGTATGCCGGTAGAACGTTGCTGCTTGCGCAGGAAGTGTTTTCCGGCATCGAGCACGGCGCGCTCGGGCACCAATCCTACGATTTCCGTGCCTGTAACGCGCAGGCCGCGTGCCTGTGCCGCGCGGCTTACCTCGTCGAAAGCGGCGTGCAGCGGTGTGGCGTTCATGTCGGTGATGTTCATCGACACCTGTGCGATGCCGTATTCCTTGATGAACCATCCGATGGCTTTCGTACCCTTGAGCGTGCCCGGACGCATCACGGTTTTCCCGTTTTCGTCTTTCTTGATTGCACCGGTTATGGGGTTGCCTATGCGCTCCGGGCGGCCTTTCTCGCGCACGTCGAAGGCTATAGCGTTGGCGCGACGCGTAGAAGTTGTGTTCAGATTGAAGTTCACGGCGATAAGGAAGTCACGCGCACCGACGGCCGTACAGCCTGTGCGCGCCACGCCTTCGTCGAACGGGCGCGCGCCGAAGTCGGGCTGCTCGGCCTCGCTCGTCATCCTCTCGGGCAACGCCTCGTATTCACCCTTGCGGCAGACTGCCAGGTTCTTGCGCTCCGGCCGCTGTGCGGCTGCCTCGTAGCAGTAGCACGGTATGCTTAATTCATCAGCTATGCGCCCGGCCAGCTTGCGCGCCAGTTCGGCACACTCTTCCAGCGTTATGCCGCTTACGGGCACGAGCGGAAGCACGTCAGTCGCTCCCATGCGCGGATGGGCGCCGTGGTGGCGGCGCATGTCAATCACTTCGCCTGCCTTCCTTACGGCCTTGAATGCCGCCTCGACCACAGCCTCGGGGCTGCCAACGAAGGTCACTACCGTGCGGTTGGTCGCCTCGCCCGGGTCTACATCGAGCAGCTTTACGCCTTCGGACGCCTCGATGACGTCAGTGATTTGCTTGATTACAGCCTTGTCGCGCCCCTCGCTGAAGTTGGGTACGCACTCTACAATCTGCCTTGTCTTTGCCATAGCATTAAATCTGATAACTGTTAGCTTTAAATAATATAAGGTGTATATGGACGGCACCCGTCAGGCAAACGCCAAAACATGCCATCCACTCCAACCTGCAAAGATAGTGTATTTACATAAAAACAGCAAGAAATCGGGAAGAAAAATGATGCCTCTCATCCATAACACAATGAAAGCAAGGCGTATGTTTTTTAACAATGCGCCGACGCGTCAAGACGGATATACGACGCATGGCAGCGGTCAAACTGCCTTTTTGGTAGTTGTGGCTACATGACGGCAGGCCGTCTGGAACGCGCAGGCACGCTGACACTATGACGCAAAGACGGCCCAGGGAGCTTACAAACCGTCACACTGAAAATGTACACTAAAACACCTGAAACAGTAAAAACAGAGGCGGCACGACTGACGGCGGTGCAGCCAAATGCACCCGAAAGGGTACAGGGCAAAGACCGGTAGCCATGCAAAACACGGCAAAACGCACCGCATGACAAAGCTTTTGCGCCTGTAAAAGACGGCTTCCGGCACTGCAAAAGACCGTCTTTCACACAACAAAAGGTCGCCTTTTACGCCCCTACGGACGGCTATCGGATGCACACACAGGCGCAACCTGCATGTAAAGAGCTGGCATACAAGCCATTGGCACTGCACACTTTTCATTGCGATATTTGCGCCGATACGGTTTTGTTTTTCAAAAAACGCCATCCTGGAGCGTCAAGGAAAATCAACATGCAAGCAAAATCCACGTTTCGGCAGACACACGTCAAACACGCGGCCATAGGCACAACAGCCGCCGGCAGGCCGCCACAGGCACCCCGGAGGCAACGCCGCGGCACGGTCCGCACCCAAACCACGGATGCCGCCGCCCACCATGCCAAGCACAAGCCGCACCGCGGCGATGAAAAACAAACGGCCGTTTCTACCCTTTTTATTTTGTATTGTGCCAGGCTTGCATTATCTTTGCAGACAAAAACAACCAAAACGTATGAACCGCTGGTACTCTTTCTTGAAATTCATCAGCCGCAGGAAATACCTGATAGTGTCCGTGCTCGGCATCGTAATAATAGGCTTCGTCGGCGAGAATAGCATCATGAAGCATGTGCAGAACCGCATGCTCGTACGTGAAATAAAAAAAGAAATCAACGCCTACAACACCCAGTACGAGAAAGACGAACACATGCTGAAGGAACTGCAGCGCAACCCGAAGGCCATCACCAAGATTGCCCGCGAACAGTATTTCATGAAAGCCGACGATGAAGACATATTCGTACTGAGCGACGACAACGAGACAAAAGAAAACGACAATGAAACAACTGAGTAAAATACAATCGCTGGCCATGCTTGCCGGAGCGTTCCTGATGGTAATCGGCGCAGGGCTTTACGTATTCGCCGCGCTCACGGCGGCGGCATGGATGTTCGCCGTGGGAGCCGTGGCTTTCGCCTCGATGCAACTGCAACAGACGTACAACGGACGCAACACGGCCGTAAGGAGGCTGCGCAAAATCATGTCCGTGGGCGATGCCTTGTTCATACTCTCGGCCGCGCTCATGCTCGAAAACACATACCACACGCTGCTGCCGCTATTCCTGAAGTACATCGACAACGGCTACTACCACTACCTCACCTACATCCACAACAACTGGGTGGTGCTGCTGCTCGTGGCCGCCATACTTGAGATATACACCACGCACCGCATCTCGAACGAGCTGAAAAAAGAAGGACAGCCACACAACGGGCAAGCATAACACGGCTAAAAAAACTATAAAAGACGGCATATTTGTTTTAAATTGCATAAAAAATTTTCCATACATCGGCAATAGGTTGTACTTTTGTGCCGGTATTATAATACATATCTATGATTAAGACACTTTACGCTCTGCTCGCCGTGCTGACATTTGCGTCATGCGCCAATACGTACAACATAGAAGGCTCGTCAAATGTCCCTACGCTCGACGGCAGGATGCTATTCCTCAAAGCCTACGACAACGGCGACCTTAAAAGCATCGACTCGTGCGACATTGTGCATGGACAGTTCCACTTCACTGGTACGCTCGACTCTACGAAGCTCGTCACCCTGTTCATGGATGACGAGGGACTGATGCCCGTCGTACTTGAAGAAGGCGAAATACTGATAAAGATTGACAATGCGCAGCAGAAGGTAAGCGGCACTCCTCTCAACGAAAAACTGTTCGGATTCATAGAGAAGTACAAGCAACTCGAAAGCGAAGTAAGCGAGCTTGGACACCTGCAAAGCCAGGCGATAATGGACGGAAAGGACCTTAACGAGGTGAACATGCAGCTGGCCGAGAAGGCAAGCCAGATTGCCCAACGTGAAGACAAGCTCGTAACGTCGTTCATCGTGGAGAACTTCGACAACGTACTTGGCCCTGGAGTGTTCTTCATGATGACGGCAGGACACAGATACCCTGAACTGTCTCCGTGGATAGAAGACATCATGAGCAAGGCCACCGACAAGTTCAAGAACAACCCGTACGTAAGCGACTATTACCGCAAAGCACAACAGAACCAGGCCATAATGAACGGTACAGCCATACCGGGCGACGCAACGGCTCCCGTACAGGACGTACCGACACCCAACGAGCTGGCGGCTCCGGGCATGGCTGCGGCAGACTCCATGGCAGCAACGGCACAATGACACCAGGCAAGGAAAGCTTGAAGCAAGCACAACGAAAATAATGAAATCACTGATAAAAAACGCTACGATAGTAAACGAAGGCAAAGCATTCAAAGGCTCAATCGTAATCAACGGCGATTGCATTTCAGACATTATAGAAGGTAACAATACACCCCGTGGGCAATTCGACTACACCGTCGAGGCCACGGGGTGCTTCGTTTTGCCCGGCATTATAGACGACCACGTACACTTCCGCGAACCCGGCCTTACGGCGAAAGCCGACATACGGAGCGAAAGCAGGGCTGCGGCATACGGCGGAGTTACGACATACTTTGACATGCCCAACACCGTTCCGCAGACCACGACACCGCTCGCGCTCGAAGTGAAACGCGCCATCGCCGCACGCGACAGCCACGTAAACTACTCCTTCTTCTACGGAGCCACCAACACTAACGCCGACACCTTCAGCCAGCTTGACATCCACCGCATACCCGGAATAAAGCTATTCATGGGCTCGTCCACGGGCAACATGCTCGTTGACCGCACCGAAGCGCTCGACAAAATATTCGCCACCGCCACCGTTCCTGTCATGGCCCACTGCGAGGACACCGGCATAATAAACGACAACATGCGCCGTGCCAAAGAGCTGTACGGCGACGACCCCGGCGTAATACATCATCCTGAAATACGCAGCGAAGAAGCCTGCTACCGCTCGACAGAGCTTGCCGTAAGGCTCGCAAGGAAACACGGGGCACGCCTGCACGTGGCACACGTCACTACTGCACGCGAGCTTTCGCTCTTCGAACCGTGGACAGACACCATGCCAGGCATCACCGCCGAGGCCGTCATAGCTCATCTTATGTTCTGCGACAAGGACTATGCAAGGCTCGGAACGCTCATCAAATGCAACCCCGCCGTCAAGTCGGAAGCTGACCGAGATGCGTTGCGCCGCGCCCTGACCGACGGCCGTATAGCCGTCGTCGGGACAGACCATGCGCCGCATCTGCCGGCCGACAAGCAGGGAAGATGCGCCAAGGCGGCATCAGGTATGCCGATGCTCCAGTTCTCGCTTGTGGCCATGCTTGAGCTTGTTGACTGCGGCGTGCTCACCGTTGAGCGCGTGGCGGAACTTATGTGCCACCGTCCTGCACAACTGTTCGATGTACGCCGCCGCGGATTCATACGCAAAGGCTACAAGGCCGACTTGACAATTGTGCGCCCGGACGCGCCTTGGACGGTGACGGAAGACTGCATACAGAGCAAGTGCGGATGGTCTCCCATGACGGGACACACGTTCAACTGGCGCGTGGAACACACCTTCTGCAACGGCCGCCACATACTTGACAACGGCCGTTTCGATGCCTCCTGCCGCGGCGAGGAAGTCCTTTTCAGGTAGAGGAAAAAGTGAGAAGGCGAGGAAGTGAGAAGGTGAGACACCGTAAGTTCTTGCAACCGTACAACCGTATAACCATAAAACCACATAACCATAAACATAAATGATTGCACGCATATTCATATACCTGCTCCTGTTCATCACCTTGCCTGACTACTATTTAGACCGCCGCTTCCTGCGAAAACGCACCCGTTACCTGTGGTGGCAGCGCGTATTGTGGTGGCTGCCGGGAGCGTTCATGTTCTTTTACACCATCTTCCTTGCAACGAGACGCAACTTCGCGCCCGACAATCTGCTGCTTCTGCACCTGTACCTGCTGCTCTTCGGCATAATGATAGTGCCCAAGTTCCTGTTCTCCTTCTGCTCGTTTCTCGGCTGGGCACACTGCCGTTACCACCACACCCACAACAACTGGGGCAACCTTGTGGGGCTTCTGCTCGGCTTCGGAGCGGTCATAGCCGTGGCGTATGGCGGCACATGGGGCTTTAGGAAAGTAGAGGTAAGGCACGAAACGTTCACATCCGCCGACCTTCCAAAGGCTTTCGACGGATATAAAATAGTGCATTTCAGCGACGCCCACATAGGCACTTACGGCAGCAGCTACGCCGATATTCCCGAAAAAGTGGTAAACCTTATCAACACGCAACAGGCTGACATGGCCGTGTTTACCGGCGACTTGCAGAACATGGAGCCTAAAGAGCTTTACCCGTTCATGCAGACTTTAAGCCGCATCAAGGCCAAGGACGGAGTGTTCAGCGTGCTCGGCAACCATGACTACTCTATGTACATAGACGCGGAGAGCGCAACCAAGGTAGCCAACGAACGCGAACTAATCAGCCTCCAGCGGCAACTTGGCTGGGACTTGCTGCTTAACGAGCACCGCACAATACGGCGCGGTGGCGACTCAATAGTGGTGGCCGGGATGGAGAACGACGGCGGAAAGCGTTTCCCCAAGAAAGGAGACATAGGCAAGACGCTTGCCAGAGTGCAGCCCGGAGCGTTCGTCCTGATGCTTCAGCACGACCCTTCTTCGTGGCGGCGCACCATACTTCCAAAGAGCAACGCCCAGCTTACGTTAAGCGGGCACACGCACGCCGGACAATTAAAAGTTTTCGGATGGTCGCCGGCGGCCATAAATTATAAGGAGTGGGGCGGCATGTACAATGAAGGCGGACGCGCCATCAACGTGTCATACGGCATGGGCGGCTTCATTCCTTTCCGCCTCGGGGCAAGCAACGAAATCACAGTAATAACGCTCCACTGTAGCAAATAATCAGCCGCCGCTAAGCCATTAACATGCGCGCTAACCGCCACATCGGTAACAGCTTGGTTTAAAGCTGTTTGCAAAAGGCCGTCTTTCATCATGTGAAAGACGGCCTTTTGCATCACAATTCACGGCTTTTTGCATTGCGTTTTGCCGTCAATTGGCAACGCTGATTCCTAAAGTCTGGCAACAGGCGGTTGTCAACATTGACGCACATCGACGTTTTTTACAAAATCAACAAGGCCGGAAGCCGTGCTTATCTGCAATTTCTTACGCAGGCGATAACAAGCCTTCTGGTAGCTTTCAACCGATATTCCAAGAGCCGACGCAACCTCGCGGGATGTCATATCCATACGCATGAAACCGAGTATCAGCACATCATTGTGCGTAAGTTGTGGAAAATGCTTTCCCACATACTGCAAAAATGGAGCGTGCTCTGTATTTAGCGTAGCCTTAAGCATTTCCAACCTTGTCTTCGCTTCTTTCCTGTCATCGGCAGCGGCCACATGTTTCAGCATGTTGGCATTGTCGTTGCGCTGCCTTGCCAGTTCGTCCTTTGTCTGCTCCATCTTCAACGCCAACAGTTCGTTTTCAAGGCGTTTATACTCTATTTCCTTGTCAAGCCTGCGCCGTTCGGCCGTTTCCGTATTCAGCCTAAGCCTGCTTTGCTTGTACAGCAAAAGGGCAATGGCGCACAGTGCGGTGGCGCACAAGGTCAGCCCCCATAGCAACATGTTGCGCTCCATGTGCGCCTTTTGCGTTTCCTTCATGGCCAAGTCGTATTTGTGGCGTTCCTGAATCACGGCTATATGGCGTAGCAATTCAGCCCCGCGAATACGGTTTGTAAGGCTGTCATAGGCGTTGCGCTGCGCTATGTACTCGGCCATGTCGCCGCGCGCGCTGTCTTTCTTCATTATTATCTTCATCGCGTTGGCCTCGTTCTCGGGGGCGTCGTACATCGCGGAATACCTCATGCTGCGCCTTGCATACGCGCAGGCGCTGTCGGCCTTGCCCTCATGTTCAAGTAGCAGGGCGTGCATATAGTAAGTCTGCGACAGGTACATGTCGTTCTCCAGCGGCTCGGCCTCCAAACTGCGGATTATGTTCCAAGCCCTGACGGTCTGCCCTGTCCTGAAGAACATCTCGGCAAGGTTCGCCTTGTCCATGTAAAGGTAAGTCTTATTGTCAGGGAAATCAACGCTGTCGAGCACCAACAGGTTGCTTATGTATTCAGCCGCAGCGTCATAATCGTTGTCGAGCGTGAAGGCGTAATACGCCTTCATTCGCCAATAGTATTGCGAACTGTAGTTGCCCTTGCCCTTCACATGGAAGTAAGGAGTGGAATTGACGAGCCGCCGCCCCTCGTCCTTCTGCCCTATCGTGCTGCACAACAGGCTTAGATGTGACTTCGCCTCAAACATGCCCACGCTGTCGCCTTGCTCGGCGAACGCCGCCAGTGCACGGTGGAACTGCTGGTAAGCCACGGGTATGTCGCCGTCCCTCATCTCCTGAAGTCCTTGCTCGAAAAGCGCGCGCCCGTCATCCTTTGCGCCGCCGCATGCGGTCAGAAGCACTGCCGCCAGGAGCACATGCGCAGCCCTGCGCATTGGTTTCGCAAATAAATTCATGACATTTCAACAATTAACATATATGCAAAGATAACATTAATTTGCCTATATTAAGACGGCGTAACTGCCTCAACACCAAACATAAAACATATTTTAACAAACCTGTCCGCCGCTTTGTCTACCGCAAAAGCTTGGGTTTTGATGTTACAAATGCTAATTTTGCGATAGGTATCAATCACAAACCTAAAATAATTTGCTTATGAAAAAAACATTTTTACTTATGCTCGCTGGCCTATACGGCTACGGCATGGCGACGGCTCAAAGCAGTGACAGCCAAGAAAAAAGCTTTTGGGCGACAGATACCCAGTTTGCCTCATGGAGCGTGAACAACGAGGGACAGGCTATAATATCCAACAACTGGAACGACCCGTTCAACATCTGGACACCGCAGACCGGCAACATACAACTGATTGGAGGCGTGTCGGCAGGCAACAACGTGGGCGGAGAGGCCCACTTTACAGACGACGGCAAGACAATCGGAGCAGTGATGCACAGCGACAAAATAGCCGTATCCACATCGTGGCAGAAGACACAATTCGACGACATGGGTGTCAACTTCAAGGACATATCGCGTGTTCCTATGAGCGCAAACCTATTTGCCATAGGTGGAAGTGACGACGGACAAAAAGGGTTAATGCTGAAAAACACCGACAAGGGGAAGACATGGAGAGTAACCAATATTGCCGTAAACAATCCTGGAGAGACGACAACTACCAACGGCTGGAAAGGCGGACTGGAATTCATCTGCTGGCAATCATGGATGTTAGGCTACACCGGCGGACAGAACGGATGCTTCTACTATACTCAAAATTCAGGGACGCAATGGGACGCAATCGACCCACATCCAGCAGGCAATACCGATGAAGTGAATGCCTATTTGGCAATGGACTTCATTCCCATAGAAGAGAATTACTTGTATAAATACGGCGTGCTCGGTCTGGAACTCGCTGACGGAAGCGGTGCCGTATGGTACTCTACAGACGCCGTTGAATCGTTCAACGTGTCATCAGGCTTAGGCGGAGTGCCTGCAAGCATCACACATACGGGCGAAACTTATTATATGGCAACACGCAACGGACTCATACAAAAGTCGGAAGACTACGGCAAGACATGGAGCACTGTGTTTGATGCCAGCGCCTCGGTAAGTCCTTATGCAACCGACGGCACCCCTGTATTCAACCGCATAAAGTTCTTTGACGACAATAACGGCATAGCCCTTGGCGCAGGCATCGTCTACATGACTACAGACAATGGCAAGACTTGGACGGAACAGAACATTGCCGAAGGCACTGAAAACATAACATGGAACGGTGCAGACTACATGGACGGCACGGTCACAATAGTGGGAGGCGAAGGCTGCATCTACGAGACATCAGACATGGGCGAGACATGGAACAAGGTTGAAATCGACGTGGTTGACGGCATCGACTTAATGGGAATTGTGGCAAATACAGAAGCAATGAGCATCTGTGGAACAGACGGAACATTCTTTTACAAAGGACACCAAGAGAATGTATCAGGCTATACCGCCGCGCTGTATGATGTGGAAAACGACGAATGGACACCTCTGCCAGCCACCGGGTATTTCTCCGGCGAGACGGCTTCATCCGGCTGGGACATATCGGGCGACGGCTCGACTGTAGTCGGCGGTGTGTACACATACGAACAGTTGTCAGACAACAGTGCCATAGTATGCGAAGCTTCTGCATGGGTGGACGGGAAACTTGTGAAGCTCGGCAACAAGTTCGCAAAAGACAATAGAAATTCTCAAGCACGTGGTGTAAGCTACGACGGCAGCGTGATTGTAGGCTGGCAAGACCATCACGGCCCATGGTACGCCTCGGTATGGCGCAAAAATGCAAGCGGAGGTTACGACCAAAGCCTCATGCTGAAAGACCCTGACATGACGGAAGACGACCTTGATACGAGCTACACCCAAGAAGGAATGAGTGACATGAACTCAAAACTTCTGGGCCAGGCCAACGCCGTATCTGCCGACGGAAAGATAATAGGCGGACGAGGCAACACCACCAACTTCGCAATAGACGGGCCGTGGCTTTGGAGCGAAGAGAAAGGTTTGCAACTGCTTGACCCCACTCCCGGTTCTGACTACATGGTGTATGACATGACCAACGACGGGCAGTTTGTCGTAGGACAAGTAGGTTCTGGAGCAAGCTCTTTTGCCTGGACGGAAGAGACCGGCCTTGTAGAAATGAACCAATACCTTACATCCCATCTCGGCATCGACATGCAAGGCTACTACGTGTGCGGCGTAACAGACCTTTCACCCAACGGGCGCTACATGACAGGATGGTGCATGAAGGGACAAGGTCGGTATGCTTACGTCGTAGACCTAAAGGGCAACACCACGACAAGCATCGAACGCGACTTGGAGCAGACCAAGGCGGCTGTTTACCCGAACCCCGTGAGCGACGAGCTGCATGTCGACCTGCCATTTGAAGGCGTGAAGACACGCATCAGCCTGTACAGCCTGCAAGGCAGCTGCGTAAAGGCCGTTACGACAACGGATATGAGCAATGTCATCAACGTGAGCGACGTTCCCAACGGCCTATACATCCTTGATGTAAACGCCAACGGTACGCACAAGAGCTTCAAAATAACGATAGACCATTGACAAGATAACGGACAAGCTAAAAACAGAAGTCCCCGAAAGAAGGCTCTCGACCTGTCTTCCGGGGACTTTTTATATCATCCATGCGGCGATGTCTGCACTCCTCCGCCAGCTTGTTTTCAATCCCTATACTTTTCGTCCAGTCCGCTTTCAATCACCTTGCGGCTTTCTTCCATCAACCGGGCGACATTCTCCGCACCCTGCGACTGCGGATAGATGGGCGCGTGGATGGTAAGCGTGAGCCTGCGGCGGTGCACCCAATACCACTTGCTCGTGCGCGGCATGACGTCGAACGAGCCGTTGATTGTCAGCGGAACGACGGGCAGTTGCAGCTCGTCGGCCAGCACGAACGCGCCACGCTTGAACTTGCCGATGCGTCCGTCGTACGTGCGAGAGCCTTCGGGGAAGACCACAAGGCTCATGCCGTGCTTCAACGTGGCACGCGCCTGGTCGTAAGTAGCCATCATCTTGGCTGGGTTACGGCGGTCAACGAATATGTGGTGCGACTTCTCGCAGGCGTAACCCACGAACGGAATTTTGCGCAACTGCTGTTTCATCATCCACTTGAAGTTGCGGTGCAGGTGGCCGAAGACGAGGAATATGTCGAACGCTCCCTGATGGTTGCTAACGAACACGTATGACTCTCCGTGCTTAAGGTTCTCCCTGCCCGTGACTTTCACCGGCAGGAACAGCACCCCAAGCACCCACTTCGACCAGATTACAGGGGGATAATAGCCCCAAAAGTGGCCGTTGCCGAGTATGCACCCCACGCTTGTTGTCAGCGCGGTGAGCAGCGTCAGGACGATGATTATCGGCAAGGCGATGACGATTTGGTAAATGCGGTATAAGTATTTCATGTATGCCCCGATTATGAATTATGAATTGTGAACTGAAAGTCAGCGCAAGCTAATTATGAATTAATCTTCGGGTACTTCCTCGTCCATCCGTCCCAGCGCAGGCGCATAACGCCGAAAAAGGCTTCGCCGAAGATGCCGCCGCTCATCTTCGACACGCCTTCGCGGCGGTTTACGAAGATTACGGGCACTTCCTTTATTTTGAAGCCGATTTTGTACGCCGTGTACTTCATCTCTATTTGGAAGGCGTAACCCTTGAAACGGACTTTGTCAAGCTCGATTGTCTCGAGCACGCGGCGGCGGTAACACTTGAATCCGGCGGTAGTGTCGTGCACCTTGAAGCCCGTCACCAGGCGGACGTACTGCGACGCGAAGTAGCTCATCAGCACACGCCCGATGGGCCAGTTCACCACATTCACGCCGCTGACGTAGCGCGAACCGATGGCAACATCGTACCCTTCGTCGTGACATGCGGCGTAGAGGCGCGGCAGGTCGTTTGGGTCGTGGCTGAAGTCGGCATCCATCTCGAAGATGTAGTCGTAGCCGTGAGCAAGCGCCCACTTGAAACCTGTAATGTAGGCCGTGCCCAGTCCCAGCTTTCCCGCACGCTCGATGATGTGCAGGCGGCCGCCGAACTCGCGGTCGATGAGGCCGTGTACTATGGCGGCGGTGCCGTCCGGCGAGCCGTCGTCAATCACAAGGATGTGGAAACACTTTTCCAACGAGAACACCGCGCGTATTATTTTCTCGATGTTTTCCTTCTCGTTGTAAGTCGGTATTATTACAATGCTGTCGCTTTCGTTCATTTTTGCCTTATATGTTGACGCATGTTTATGTAGTGCAAAAATAGTGTTTTTCTCACTAAAAAATGCAATTCCCGCCTAATATTTTTGCAAACGTCGGCGCAGGCGGCCTTAAAGGAAGCCCCCCCGACCTCAAGGAAGCCACATCCAAACTTCAAGGAAGCCCCCTCCCGACCTCCCCGAGGGGAGGGGACATGATTAGCGGAATTGCGAAAGGCGGTTCATCCACAATTCTGTTGGATGAAGTAAAAGCTCTATTAATGAGAACACCCTGCTTTAATCCAGGCAGTCGGTAATTGTCATGCCGCACTCCGATGCGGCATCCAGTAAACATCCAATACGCCAAATGTTGCAGGCTGCATACACTGGATGTCGCATCGGAGTGCAGCATGACAATTACCGACCGCCTGGATTGCGGAAAGATGTGAACAGTCAATACTCTTAAGAATCATCCAAACAAACTACTGATGAACTAAAAGACCGTCTTTTGCATTCCGAAAGGCCACATTTTACACGCTAAAAGGCCACCTTTCGCGATGCGAAAGGTGGCCTTTTGGAAAGCCGCTGACTGTCAACGAGTTACACGGCAGCCGGGAACGGGGCTACAGACTGTCCTTTACGCCGTTGCCGGGGAAGTGCATACCGGCAGTCACGAGCTTGTTCTTGCGTATGTAGTCGATGTATTTCGTCCTCGACTCCGTAGCCTTCCGGCGGTCCATGTCAAACGAGGGACAGATGCCGGGGTCTTGTATCTGAAGGTCTAAGCCGTGCATCAGGTCGCCTACGATGAGCAGCCGCCCCATCTGGTACACCGTGTGGCCGGGCGTGTGACCGGGTGCAGCCAGTGGTTTGATGCCGAGCGGCAGCGCGTCGGTGTACTCAAAGCAGTGCACCTTGTCGCCGTAAGCCGCCATTGCGTCGGCCGCAGCCTTGGCATTCCCGTTGCTCATGTATTTCCAATAGATGCGCTCCGCCTCGGGAACATACACCTCGGCACGTGTAAACACCGGCTTGCCGCCCTCGGTCATGCCGCCGATGTGGTCGCCGTGGAAGTGGGTTATTACAAGAAAGTCTATGCTTTCGGGCTTTACGCCGATGCTGTCAAGCCGCTTGAGCAGCATCCCTCCGCGCTCCGTTCCGTTGCCCGTGTCGAACAATACCTTCTTTCCCTGCGTCTCTACGAGGAAACAGCTTATTGACGACGGCACCGACCCTTCGGGCGAAAGGCTGTCAACCTTAGCCGAGTCGGCCTCGCCGTAGAACAGCGAATTGGGCATACGCTTGTCGCCCTCGTCGTCCCTGATGGTGGTAAGCGTCATCGAGTCGAGCCTCTGTACGGTCACTCCTTCAGGCATCTGCGCCGCGTCTGTGGTGGCGTCGGCCTTCTTGTTGCCGCATGAAACGGCCGCGAGCACGGCGGCCGACACGGCAAACAGTTTTACAGTTTTTGATTTTTTCATATCCGTAAAATGCTTTTGGGTTAGTCATTGCACAAATATAGCGACAATAAACGGATATTCAAAATTTTGCATTACCTTTGTGTCCTGTTTACGATGGACATACAAGGAATATTGGATTTGTACGCGAAGTCGCCGCAGACGGCGGCTTTGACGAAGCTGATAAGTGACGACACGGTGCGCACGGCGCACATCGAGGGCGCGCTGGCGTCGGCCCTGCCCGTGCTGTTCGCCTCTGTGGCGCACGGCGTGGGGCGTACGTGCCTGTTCGTGCTTGACGACGCCGAGGAGGCCGGTTACTTCTACCACGACCTTACGCAGATGCTGGGCGGCGAGCGTGTGCTGTTCTTTCCCTCGTCGTACCGCCGACAGGTGAAGTACGGTCAGCGCGACGCGGCCAACGAAATACTGCGCACCGAGGTGCTGGGAAGGTTGCTTGGAGCCCCCTCACACTCCCCCAAGGGGGAGCTCAAGTTTGCATCGTCGGTAACCGAAGCTCCCCCCTTGGGGGAGTGTGAGGGGGCTTTGTTCATAGTCACTTGCCCCGAGGCGTTGGCAGAGCTTGTGGTGTCGCGCCGCAAGTTGGACGAGCGCACGGTCATCCTGGCCGCAGGCGAGACGCACGACATCGTGCAATTGTCGCGCCAGTTGCGGCAGCTCGGCTTCAACGAGGTTGACTATGTGTACGAGCCGGGGCAGTTCGCCGTGCGCGGCAGCATAATCGACGTGTTCTCGTTCAGCAGCGAATACCCGTTCCGCATTGACTTTTTCGGCGACGAAATAGACTCCATCCGCACGTTCGAGGTGCAGAGCCAGTTGTCGCGCGACAAGCGTCAGCGCATAGAAATAGTGCCCGAAGTGGCTACGCTGGTTGATGAGAAAGTGCCCTTCCTGCACTTCTTGCCTGATGATACGCTGCTCGTAGTGAAAAACTTTGTGTTCTGCCGCGAGAAAATCGACATGATTTACCGCGACGGTTTCTCGTCGCAGGCGGTGAAGGAACGCCTTGAAGGACTTACAGAGATGGAGCAGCAGGCAGCCATGAAGGAGCTTTCGGCCACCAACTCGCTCGTAACAGGGGCGCAGTTTGCCGCCGACGCGCTCAAGATGCGCCGCATAGAGTTCGGCGGCAAGCCCACAGGCACGCCCGACGCGGTGCTCCGTCTGGATGTAAGTCCGCAGCCGCTGTTCCACAAGAACTTCGACCTGCTTGCCCGTGCGCTCGAAGACTACATCCTGAAAGGCTACAAAATATACATCCTTGCGGACAGTACCAAGCAGCACGAGAGGCTGAAAGAAATCTTTGAAAGCATGAAAGCCCCCTCAAACTCACCCTATGGGGGAACTTCAAATGCCTACGAAGCAAACATCAAAAGCTCCCCCGTCGGGGGAGTTGTGGGGGCTTTACCCTTCACCGGCGTGTCAAAGACCCTGCACGAGGGCTTTGCCGACAATGCGATGAAGGCCTGCTTCTTCACCGACCATCAAATCTTCGACCGCTTCCACAAGTACAGTCTGCGCTCCGACACTGCCCGTTCGGGCAAGATGGCGTTGACTATGAAGGAGCTGCAAGAGATGGAACCGGGCGACTACATCGTCCACGTAGACTTCGGCATAGGGCGTTTCGCTGGTCTGGTGCGCGTCCCTTCGGGCGACAGTTACCAGGAGGTAATCCGCATTATATATCAGAACAACGACAAGGTGGACGTAAGCATCCACTCGCTTTACAAAATATCAAAATACAAACGGCGCGACAGCGAGACTCCGCCGCGCCTCAGTACGCTCGGCACCGGCGCATGGGAACGCCTCAAGGAACGCACGAAGAAGAAAATCAAGGACATTGCGCGCGACCTAATCAAGCTCTATGCGGCGCGCCGCAAGGAGCGTGGCTTCGCCTTTTCGGCCGACAACTTCATGCAGCATGAGCTTGAAGCGAGCTTCATGTATGAAGACACGCCCGACCAGCTGAAGGCCACCAACGACGTGAAAGCCGACATGGAAAGTGCCCGTCCGATGGACAGGCTCGTGTGTGGAGATGTCGGCTTCGGCAAGACGGAGGTCGCGGTGCGTGCCGCCTTCAAGGCAGCGTGCGACTCAAAGCAGGTCGCCGTGCTCGTGCCTACCACCGTACTGGCTTACCAACACTACCAAACCTTCTCGAAAAGGCTCAAAGATTTCCCTGTGAGAGTTGACTACTTGTCGCGTGCTCGCAGCCCTAAAAAGACGAAGGAGGTGCTTGCCGACCTGGCCGAAGGCAAGGTAGACATCATCGTAGGGACGCACAAGCTCATCGGGAAGAGCGTAAAGTTCAAAGACTTGGGGCTACTCATAATCGACGAAGAGCAGAAATTCGGCGTGGCTACGAAGGAGAAACTGCGCAAGATGAAGGTCAACGTCGATACGCTTACCATGTCGGCGACACCCATTCCGCGAACTCTCCAGTTCTCGTTGATGGGCGCAAGGGACATGAGCATTATCCAAACACCGCCGCCCAACCGTTACCCGGTAAGCACGGAGGTGCATACGTTTGACAAGGAGGTTATCGCCGACGCCATCAACTTTGAGATGAGCCGCAACGGACAGGTGTTTTTCGTGAATGACCGCATCAGCAACCTGCCCGAGATTGCCGGTCTTATAAGGAAGTATGTGCCTGATGCGAGGGTGGCCATTGGCCACGGACAGATGAAGCCGGAGGAGCTGGAGAAAATCCTGATGGGCTTCATCAACTATGACTATGACGTGCTGCTGTCAACCACTATTGTGGAGAACGGCATCGACATAAGCAACGCCAACACCATAATAATCAACGACGCGCACCGCTTCGGACTGTCAGACCTGCACCAGATGCGCGGCCGCGTGGGCCGCAGCAACCGCAAGGCGTTCTGCTATCTGCTTGCTCCGCCGCTGTCGGCGCTCACCCAAGAGGCGCGGCGCAGGCTCGAAGCGCTTGAGACTTTCTCCGAACTTGGCAGCGGTTTCAACCTCTCCATGCAGGACCTTGACATCCGCGGGGCGGGCAATCTGCTCGGAGCGGAGCAGAGCGGATTCATGGAAGACCTTGGCTACGAGACTTACCAGAAAATCCTGAACCAGGCGGTGACGGAGCTGAAGAACGACGAGTTCGGCGAGATGTACGAGCAGGAGATTGCCGGAGGGCGCGACATCGCAGGCGACGAGTTCGTGGAAGACTGCGCCATAGAGAGCGACCTGGAGATGTATCTGCCCGACCAATACGTGCCGAGCAGCAGCGAACGCATGTTGCTTTACCGCGAGCTTGACAACATCAAGGACGATGACGACCTGCAAAAATACCGCTCACGGCTTGAAGACAGGTTCGGTCCGGTGCCGCACGAGGGCCTGGAGCTGATGCAGGTAGTGCCCCTGCGCCGCCTTGGCAGAAGCCTCGGATGCGAGAAAATAATGCTGCGCCAGGGGCAGATGCGCATGCAATTCGTATCAAACCCCATGAGCGCGTACTACAAGAGCAAGGCTTTCGACAGCGTGCTCAACTACATCGGGCGCAACCCTCGCCGCTGCAACCTCAAGGAAGTGGCAGGAAAGAGAATGATGCTCGTAACCGGCGTGCCCTCGGTTGAGGAAGCCGTGAAGGTGCTGAGGGACATAAATCACAATTAAGAATTAAGGGTTAAGGATTAAGAAAATTACCTTTTGCAATTGAAATATGGTAATTTTCTTAATCCTTAACCCTTAGTTCTTAATTCAACAGGCTCTTTATTCCTTGTCTATTTTACCTATATGCCTTACAGGCTTTTTCTTCGCGGCATCGCCGGAACGTGTCTTCGATGCCGAATACCAAGGGTCGGAATAATCGTACCAGTCGCCCCAGCCCCATTCAAAATCGTCCCAATTGGGCGAAGCAGTCTTCCTTAGGCGGAAGTCCATCGGGTCTCCCCATTCACTTTCTATCGTCCCCGTGAAATAATTGTCAGACAGGCTGTAGTCGTAAATGTAAAAATTCGTGTCGTCCTCGTAAGAATATATGCGTATGCGTCCGTTGCTTACGCTCCACGTTATGCGGCTCGCAAAGTAGTCCCAAGGCGCGCCGTTGTTGTAATAATCCACCCAGTAGCCCGTGCCCGTTGCGTATGAGTCGGGGTCGCGGTCGAACTGGATTACCGACTCGTGAGCCTCGTAATAATTCCCTCCATATTCGTTGTACACGTGCATGTCGCCTTCCCACACGCCCCAGAGGGTGTCCGCGATGTACTCGTCGTCGTCGCAACTTACGAAGGTGAACACCATCGCCATCATCATTATCATCGCCGATAAGAATGTAAACTTTTTCATAACAACATTATATTTAATTAATAATTCCGCTGCAAAATTAACGCATTCGTCGTACTTTCACAAGTATATATCCATATTTTTTATGGGGATTCCCCTATCAGCCGGCGGCGTTTCCCTCTCACCGTGTCGGCAAGCCGTTTTGCAAGAGGCGGCATTCTGCGTTGCGAAAGGCCGTCTTTCACCACCTGAAAGGCCACCTTTTGCAGGCCAAAAGGCGGCCTTTTGCAAAGCCCTTGATTATCAACCGATTATGCAACGGGCACAATATGATGTGAAAACAACCTAAAATTTTTGCATTGGAACGTATTTTTCAGTATCTTTGTCGCACTACAATGACAAACCAAAAGTCTTTAAACAATAATAAGATGAAAACAGTTTATGATTTCACTGTCAAGGACAGGAAAGGCAAGGACGTATCGCTGAAAGAGTATGCGAACGAAGTATTGCTGATAGTAAACACCGCTACGAAGTGCGGCTTCACCCCACAGTACGAGGAACTGGAGAAGCTTTACGAGCGCCATCACGCCGACGGGTTCAACATATTGGACTTCCCCTGCAACCAGTTCGGCCAGCAGGCACCCGGCACAGACGAGTCAATCCACGAATTCTGCAAGCTGACATACGGCACGGAGTTCCCCCGATTCAAGAAAATAAAGGTAAACGGTGACGACGCCGACCCGCTCTACAAGTTCCTGACGAGCCAGAAAGGCTTTGCCGGATGGGACGAGAGCCATCCACTGACGCACATACTCGACGACATGCTGTCGAAGGAAGACCCCGACTATAAGGACAAGGCGGACATAAAGTGGAACTTCACGAAGTTCCTTGTCAACAAGAAAGGCATGGTAGTGGCACGCTTCGAGCCTACCGAGAAAATAGAAAACATCGAGAAACAGATTGTGGAACTATTACATAATTAAGAGTTAAGAATTAAGAGTTAAGAAAATATGCTTGTAGGTTTTTTGTCCTTAAAGTCACATTTTCTTAACTCTTAATTCTTAACTCTTAATTCTTTTATTATGGAACAGAAAGAACACATACGCTGCCTCATCATAGGCAGCGGCCCGGCCGGCTACACGGCGGCCATCTATGCGGCGCGCGCAAACCTCAGCCCCGTCATATACTGCGGCCTGCAAAGCGGCGGACAGCTTACACAGACTACAATAGTTGAGAACTTCCCGGGCTATCCCGAAGGCGTAGACGGCAACCAGATGATGATGGACTTCCGCGCACAGGCCGAACGCTTCGGCGCAGACATACGCGACGGAGTAATCGTCAAGGCAGACCTCGGACAGGCTCCCTACACGCTTACGACCGACGAAGGCCACACCATAGAGGCAGACACGGTAATCATTGCAACAGGAGCTTCGGCCAAATACCTCGGCCTCGCCGACGAAGAGAAGTACAAGGGCGAGGGCGTTTCGGCCTGCGCCACATGCGACGGGTTCTTCTACCGCAAGAAGACCGTTGCCGTAGTGGGCGGCGGAGACACTGCATGCGAGGAAGCCCTGTACCTTGCCGGACTGGCGAAAAAGGTGTACATGATAGTGCGCAAGCCGTTCCTGCGTGCGTCAGACGTGATGCAGAAGCGCGTGAAAGACGCCGAAAACATTGAGATTCTGTTTGAGCACAACACGCTCGGGCTGTTCGGCGACAACGGCGTTGAAGGCGTGCGCCTCGTAAAACGCAAAGGTGAGGCCGACGAACAAGTGTACGAACTGCCCATCGACGGCTTCTTCCTCGCCATCGGGCACAAGCCTAACAGCGACGTGTTCAAGCCTTGGATTGACACAGACGAGACCGGATATATCATCACCGAGGGCGACTCTACGCGCACGAAAGTGCCCGGCGTGTTCGCTGCAGGCGACGTAGCCGACCCCCACTACCGGCAGGCCATAACGGCTGCGGCCAGCGGATGCCGCGCAGCAATCGAGGCCGACAGGTACTTGAGGGAACAAGGCGTCATTTGAACGGTGAGAAGGTGAGAAAGTGAGAGGGTGAGAAATCATGCTAAATACATATTAACAGCATGGCTTTCTCACCCTCTCACTTTCTCACCTTCTCACCGTTCATTAGCATTCCCATGAACATCAGCGCGCCGTTGAGCAGCAGAAGCTCGTAGCCGAAGCGGTAACCCGTAAGGCAAGGGACGGCGTAATCGAGGGCGAGGCATAGCAACGGGGAAGCCACGGCAATGTAAGGCACGGCGCGGTCGCAGGTATTCCGCTTTGTAAGAAAGCCGAAGGCGAACAGTCCGAGCAGCGGTCCATAGGTGTAAGAGCATAGTATGTAGACCGCATCGATAAGGCTCGTTGAGTTCAATGTGCGGAAAGCGAGGATGAACACTACAGCCACGGCGGCCATGCCTACATGCACACGGCGGCGCAGACGCTCGTCGCCGGGACGCTCCTTTATGTCTACACAATAAGTGGTGGTAAGCGCGGTGAGCGAAGAATCGATGGTGCTGGCCGACGCTGCGACGATGCCGATGGTGAAGAGCACGGCCACCACGTCGCCCAAACGTCCCGTAGCTGCGAACATGGGCAGCAAATCGTCCGGACTGCCGGGCAACGGCGTGCCTTCCCGGGCGGCCAGCATGAGCAGCAACACGCCAAGAGCGAGGAAGAGCAGGTTGACCGGCACGAAGGCGAAGCCATACGTGCAAACGTCCTTCTGCGCCTCGCGCAGGCTCTTGCAAGTAAGGTTTTTCTGCATCATGTTCTGGTTGAGGCCCGTCATCACTACAACTATGAACGCGCCGCTGACAAACTGTTTCCAGAAGTTTTGCGGCGACATCCAGTCCGAAAACTCGAATATGCGGCTGTGGGGACTGGCCGCCACGGCCTTGACGGCTTCGCCAAGGCTCATGTCCAACGCCCCGGCCACCTTTATTATAATAAGCACAAGGGCTGCAAGCATGCACGCCGTCTGGAAGGAGTCTGTCCACACGAGCGTCTTTATGCCGCCGCGGCGCGAGTAAAGCCATATGAGAAACATCAGCAAGGGCACGGTCAGGAAGAACGGCACGCCGTATGCGTCGAGCACGAAGCGTTGCAGTATGATGCAGACGATGTAGAACTTTATTGCCGCTCCGCAAAGGTCGGACAACAGGAAAAAGGCCGCGCCCGTCTTGTAAGACCTCCGGCCGAAGCGTCCGAGCAGGTAAGTGTATATGGTGGTGAGGTTCATCCTGTAATACACGGGCAGCAGGACAAACGCCACGATGAAGTAACCGAGGATGAAGCCGAGGCACGTTTGCAGGTAGGTGAAGTCCATACGCTCCACCATGCCAGGCACGGAGACGAAGCTGACACCCGACACCGACGCGCCAACCATGCCGAAAGCCACCGCCCACCAGGGCGACTTGCGGTCGGCGCGGAAGAACGTCTCGTTGGTGGCACGCCGCGAAGTAAGCCTGCCGAGCAGGCAAAGCGCGGCGAAGTAAGCCAGCACTGTGATGATTATTAGCATGGTGCAAAGATACAAAATAAAAACGACTTGATTACCAACGGCTTACAAACGCCTTTACAAAAGGCCGTCTTTTAGCTTGCAAAAGACGGCCTTTTACAACCTGAGAGACGGCCTTTGGGAATGCAAAAGGCCGTCTTTCATAAATCCGCTTTCCGCCTGTCGCAGCGAAAGTCATTGTCCGCCACATAGCAGTTCCTTCTCGGCCAGCAGGTCGTCGTCGGTCATGCGTGGCGCAGGCACATCCCTCATGCGCACCACATCCTCGCCGCCGCACGTGTATTTGTAGTAAAGCCGCTCCCTGTCGTCAAGCTCTTCATACTGCTTCAGGCAGCCTTTTGCGTTGAGAAAGTCCTCGCGCGACGTGCTGTCGCTTGCCTTGACGAAGAGTATGCGGCGCGCTATGGGGTTGTGGTTGTAGTCCAAGCAGGTGTAAATGCCGCGCAGGTAGGGCGGCCGCTCATACATCGGCAGCTTCAGGCAGATGCTGAACAGGGCGAGCTGCGGCGGACGGTTTTCGTTGAACATGATGTACATGTGGCTAAGGCCGTTCATAAGGGCGAAGCCGTGATGCGTCGAACCGTAGGCGTTGTTGTGCACCACCTCGACGTAACCGCCGTCGGCCGAGGGCGTAATGAGGTAAGGCTCCATCTTCATTGCGCTCGAACTTGACGACACGCTGTAGCTCATATACATCCCGCTGAAGGCTGTGCAGCCGTCCACCGCGCCTTTTATGGCGTGCGCTATGATGTCCCGGTGCATGTTGTCGGCATCGCCGCTGGCGGCCTTCGGCGCGGCATCCATGGCGAAGAGGGCGGCCTTCATCTTGTCGAGCTGCCCCAGGAGCTTCTTCTTCGACACGTTGTTCACCCACACGAGCGCCCCGTCCAGTGCCTCGTCTTCTGGCATACCCTTGTCCTTGTTCTTAAAATATTCAGGCATTACGGTGGTGAACAGGGCCGACAGCACGCTCGGCGTAAAACCCGTCTGGGCGGCGATTTCCTTCATCTTCACGCCCTTGCCGCGCAAGAATTTTATCCTTTCATATATCTCCTTCAGGTCGTCCATAAGCTGTTTTATTTTCTTATGCAAAGGTAACCATTAAGTTTGAATACATATATTACAGACAAGTTACAAAGAATTTGCAATGTTTTTGCATCCTTGATAAGTAATGTTTTCATTCATTTTAATGAATTGTTACGGCTATATTATTCATCCGGTATTCATTTTTTAAGCACCTGCGGCGGCGTAATTTTGCAGCGGAAAAAGGACAATGTACGGTCATGCGGTTGTAAGGTCATACGGTTGTACGACGATGCCTGCATACCGTAAAACCTGAAAACCGAAAAAACCTAAAACCGAAAAGAATGATGAAACAACGTATCTACAGACTTCCAAACATGAGGGCGGCCACGGCCAACATGCCCGACTGGCTCTTCGTACTCTGGGCCGGAGGCACAGCCCTGCTGTCATATTCGCTCGTCTACGCCCTGCGCAAGCCGTTCACGGCGGCCGAGTTCGACGGGTTGCAGGTGGCCGGGATGGACTATAAGATAGTGGTAAGCATCATACAGCTCATAGGTTACGTATGCGCCAAGATGCTCGGCATCAAGTACATATCCGAGCTTAAGCCCGAAGGCCGCCTCCGCTTCATAGTAGGTTCGGCGGCGTTGTCAGAGCTTTCGCTCGTCGCCTTCGGCCTTCTGCCCACGCCTTACAACATCTTCGCGCTGTTCTTCAACGGCCTTTCGCTTGGCTGCATGTGGGGAGTAATCTTCAGTTTCCTCGAAGGCCGCCGCACAACCGACATCCTCGCCAGCATCATGGGAGTAAGCATGGCACTTAGTTCCGGCGTCGCCAAGTCGCTCGGACTTTACGCCATGCACGACCTCGGGGTAAGCGAGTTCTGGATGCCAGCCCTCGTCGGCGCTCTGGCTTTCCCCCTGCTGTGCTTCATGGGGTGGATGATGACCAAGTTCCCGGCACCCACCCAGGCCGACATAGCCGCACGCACGAAGCGCGTAACGCTCGACGGACACCAGCGTTGGCGGCTTTTCGTCAAGTTCATGCCCCTACTCGTCATGCTCTTCGGCGCCAACCTGCTGCTCACCGTGCAGCGTGACATCAAGGAAGACTTCCTCGTCTGCATCATCGACGTAAGCCAAGTGTCCTCCTGGGCGTTCGCTTATCTCGACTCAATCGCCACCGTCGTGCTGCTCGGAGCGTTCGCCCTGCTGTCAGCCGTCGGCAACCACCTGCGCGCCTTGTGCCTTATACTGATATTCTCGGCCATCGGCATGGGCACGGTTGCATTCCTCGGAGCTGAAGGCGAGGCGTTGGACATACCCACAACGGCGTGGCTTTTCCTACAGACTTTCTGCATAGACATAGCCTATTTGAGTTTCCAGACCATCTTCTTCGAGCGTTTCATCGCCTGCTTCAAGGTCAAGGGCAACGTCGGTTTCTTCATAATCACCATCGACTTCATCGGCTATCTCGGCACGCTTTGCCTGCTCCTGTTCAAGGAATTCCAAGCTCCGCACATCGACTGGACGTCGTTCTACAACACCATGAGCGTCTACATAGGCATTGCCTGCTGCCTGGCGTTCGCCGGTTCGATAATCTATATAATAAACAGGGTGTACAAGGCAAAGGAATTCAAGATAATAAAAGGCGGCGCGGAGAAGACCGGCGAGGCACACGCCTGCGACCTTTCAACCACCGGGCAACAAAGCCTTACAACCGCATAATCCAATAACCGCATAACCTAAAAACCGAAAATACAAACCGTATAACCATAAACAAAGGATATGAAAAAGATTGAATGCGTAATCATGGACTGGGCCGGAACGGCCGTTGACTATGGATGCTTCGCCCCGGTGGCGGCATTTGTCGAGAGTTTCAAGGCCATAGGCGCACCCGTATCGGCAGCGGAGACGAGGGCGCACATGGGCCTTACGAAGATAGAAGAGGTGCGCGCGCTGTTCGCCATCGACCATGTGGGGGCTGACTTCAAGGCAAAATACGGCCGCGAATGGGACGAAGAGGACGTGCAAGAGTGCTACAAGAAGTTCCAGGACGAGCTTTTCCGCACGCTCGAAGACTACTCCAAGCCTATCACCGGGGTGGTAGAGACCATCTCAATGCTGCGCAAACAGGGCATAAAAGTCGGCTCAACCACGGGCTATACACGGCAGATGATGGACGTAGTAATCCCCTCCGCGGCAAAGCTCGGCTACGTAATAGACAACTGCGTAACGTCTGACAATCTGCCCGGAGGCCGCCCCAAGCCTTACATGATATACCAGAACATGTGTGAGATGGCCATCGCTTCGCCGCGCTCCGTGGTGAAAGTGGGCGACACAATATCCGACATCAAGGAAGGGGTTAACGCCGGAGTGTGGAGCGTAGGCGTCATACTTGGCAGCAACGAGCTTGCACTGACCGAGGAAGAGGTGGCCGCCATGCCTGCCGATGAACTTAAAGCAAGAATGCTTGACGTGCGTTACAGGATGTACGCAGCCGGTGCCGACTACGTTATCGACGACATAACGGAGCTGCCGATGCTGATCGAAGTGTTGAACAAATAAATGAAATAAGCCCCCTCCCGACCTCCCCGAGGGGAGGGTTTGGGCTGTCAGTCACCTCCCCTCGGGGAGGTTGGGTGGGGGCTTATAATTCTTAAACTTATGAGACCATATTTATTGCTTACCCCCGGTCCGTTGACGACCACAGAGAGTGTGAAGAGTGCCATGATGAGCGACTGGTGCACATGGGATAAAGACTATAACGAAGGCGTTGTGGAGGTTATCCGCAAGGAGCTTGTCGGCATCGCGTCGAGCCGCCCCGAGGAATATACGGCGGTGCTGATGCAGGGCAGCGGCACGTTCTGCGTCGAGGCGACGCTGGGCAGCACGGTGCGCCCGGAGGACCATCTGCTCGTAGCTGCAAACGGCGCTTACGGCAAACGAATGGGCGTAATCGCCGAGTATTACGGGCTGAACTGCCACGTAATGAAGTTTGACGAGACGCAGGCGGTTGACCCGGCGGCCATCGACGCTTACCTGACGGAGCACAGCGAGGTGACCCATGTGTCGGTAGTACACTGCGAGACAACCACCGGCGTGCTCAATCCGCTTGAAGAAATAGCCGCCGTAGTGAAGCGTCACGGCAAGACGCTCATCGTTGACGCGATGAGCAGCTTCGGCGGAGTGCCCATCGACATGGCGCAGCTGGGCATAGACTTCCTCGTCAGCTCGGCCAACAAGTGCATCCAAGGCGTGCCCGGCTTCGGCTTCATAATAGCCCGCCGCTCGCTGCTTGAGCGGTGCAAGGGCGTTGCACACTCGCTGTCTCTCGACATTTACGACCAGTGGGAGACTATGGAGAAGGGACACGGCAAGTGGCGTTTCACCTCGCCTACCCACGTTGTGCGCGCCTTCATGCAGGCTCTTACTGAGCTGAAGGAGGAGGGCGGAGTGGCCGCACGCCACGCCCGTTACTGCGAAAACCACCGCGTGCTTGTAGAAGGGATGCGCTCCTTGGGCTACAAGACGCTCCTTGCGGACGAGTGGCAGTCGCCCGTAATCACGTCGTTCCATTATCCTTCCGCCGCGTTCGACTTCCAGTCGTTCTACCAGTCGCTGAAGGCGAAGGGCTTTGTAATCTATCCCGGCAAAATATCGCAGGCCGACACGTTCCGCATCGGCAACATTGGCGACGTGCATCCCGACGACTTCCGCCGACTGGTCGAAGCCATAAAAGAATTGTAATGATAATGATTTGACACGCAGGCGCTTTTCACCTGCTTTGCGAAAGGCCGTCTTTTAGCTTCTGAAAGACGGCCTTTCGTAATGTAAAAGACGGTCTTTTGCAAACCCAAAGGCCGTCTTTTACAATATGCAGGAAACCAACATCTTACGCAAGAGCTTATTTTCCATGCCACAGGAAACCGAAGAAATTGCAGAATGTAAATATTTTCAAGGAAAATGTTGATAATATTTTGTTTTATTAGTATAAATATATTAAATTTGCACTTATTATCAATTAAATGCAACAAACCGACAAACAAGCATGACAAGATGAGCAAACAAAAGAAATTCATACTACCAGAAAGCGAGATGCCGATGCAATGGTACAACATACAGGCCGACATGGCGAACAAGCCATTGCCTCCGCTCAACCCGGCAACGCACAAACCGCTGAAGGCGGAAGACCTTTTCCACATATTCAGCGAAGAGTGTTGCCGGCAGGAGTTCGACCAGACACACGCATGGATAGACATACCCGACGAGGTGGCCGACATGTACAAATATTACCGTCCTACGCCCCTTGTGCGCGCATATGCCCTCGAGAAGGCGCTCGACACGCCTGCGCACATCTACTTCAAGAACGAAAGCACCAATCCGCTGGGCAGCCATAAAATCAACTCCGCACTCGCCCAATGCTACTACTGCAGGCAGGAGGGCACGACCAACGTGACCACCGAGACCGGCGCGGGCCAGTGGGGAGCGGCGTTGAGCTACGCCGCGCGCGTGTTCGGGCTTGAAGCAGCCGTCTACCAAGTGAAGATAAGCCTGCGGCAGAAGCCATACCGCAGCATACTGATGCGCACCTTCGGTGCGGAAGTTACAGGCTCGCCGTCGATGTCCACACGCGCAGGCAAGGACATAATAACACGCGACCCCATGCACCAAGGCTCGCTCGGCACGGCCATATCGGAAGCCATCGAACTGGCAACCACCACACCACACTGCAAATACACGCTCGGGTCGGTGCTCAACCACGTGGCACTGCACCAGACGGTAATAGGTCTTGAAGCTGAAAAACAAATGGAAATGGCAGGCGAATATCCCGATACGGTCATAGCATGTTTCGGCGGAGGCTCCAATTTCGGAGGCATAACATTCCCGTTCATGCGGCATAACATTAAGGACGGAGCCAAGACAGAGTACATTGCCGCCGAACCGGCAAGCTGCCCCAAGCTTACGCGCGGCGTATTCGAGTACGACTTCGGCGACGAGGCAGGCTACACTCCACTGCTCCCGATGTTCACACTCGGCCATGGCTTCAAGCCAGCCAACATACACGCAGGCGGACTGCGTTACCACGGAGCTGGCGTAATAGTGTCCCAACTGCTTAAGGACGGACTCATGCGCGGCGTGGACATACCACAGTCTGAATCGTTCGACGCAGGCCTGCTCTTCGCCCGCACAGAGGGCATTGTGCCTGCCCCGGAAAGCTGCCACGCCATAGCGGCCACAATAAGGGAAGCGGAAAAGTGCAAGGAAAGCGGCCAACAGAAGGTAATACTGTTCAACCTTAGCGGCCACGGACTAATCGACATGACAGCCTACGAGCAATACCTGAACGGCGACCTGATTGACTACACCATATCAGACGAGGCCATCAAAGCCAACATAGACAAAGTTCCGAAAATAATTTAGCCATTCAGGATAGTTAATTATCAAATAACCGTCAGTCAAGGCTCCAGGCCTTAAGCGACATGGTGCGTTCACGGTCGTTTTCGATGTCGTCAGGCAAGTTGCAGAAGAAGTCTATGCCCGTAAACTCCTCCAGCTCGTCCACCGTCATGGCAAAATTCGACAATGGTTCGTCGTCGCGCCACTCATCCTCCCTCTGCTCGAAACACAAGCCTATGGCCCTGTATCCCATGCTGTTCTTCATCAGCAAGGCCACAAAAAAGTATCTCGGAACTATCAGCTTGCCATGCAATTTCTCTATTACATACTCGTCCTTGTCAATCGTTCCGCCCTTGCAAACGTATAATGTATCGGTATTGTTGGAAGGAGTTATCTTGCGCAACCAGTTCTCCATCCTTACCCAAAGGCCCTCGCCTTGGTCGTTACCGTCGTTCTTGTAGCCGTTGAACTTCTTGTATTGCGGCTGCATGTTGGTCAGGTAGAACGTCTGGTAGTTAGCCCTGTACGAATACTTCCTGTCCGCATTGGGGCAGATGTGCCCGTGCTGATACGGATAATCGTAATAGTCCTGGCTCCAGTAATCACCCGGCGACAGATTCTGCGTGTCGTTGTAATACTTATTATTGGTCACTCTGTCGTAGCTTCCGTCGTACCCTTTGTGCATCTGGTAGCACGACCAGCGTTGAGACTTCTTGTCGCAGTCCCACTCTACGGCGAAGTTTACGTGGCCTTTATCATATATGCTGTTGTCGCCCACCCGGTAAACAATAACCTTGTTGTTGCCCTCCTTCAGGCGTGGGAACTCCAGTCTGGCCACTGCCGGCTCGCCTGTCACAATATTCTTGTTGGCGTTTCGTCCTCCCTCATGCGGCCCGTCTCCGTCGTCGCCGCCACAAGATGCGAACGAGAAGGCGGCGGCAAACAATGCGAGAACATAATAAAACTTGCTCATGCGGTAATGCTTTTCATTGTAACTGTATGCCTTACGGCATAAAAAATGCGCTTTGGCGCATATGCGACTACGCCAAAACGCATTTCCTATTGCATTCAGAATATATGTAAATATATTATTTGCGCGCCTTACCGTAGCGGCTCATGAACTTGTCTACGCGGCCTGCCGTGTCGACGAGCTTGCTCTTGCCCGTGTAGAACGGATGCGAAGTGCTTGAGATTTCGACTTTTACCACTGGGTAAGTTTCACCTTCAAATTCCACTGTCTCCGTTGTCTTGCATGTGGAACGTGTAAGGAACATATCGCCGTTGGACATATCCTTGAATACGACGGGGCGATAGTTTTCGGGATGGATACCTTTCTTCATTTCGTTATTATAATTGAATGTTAATCTGTTCTGTCCTTATAATGACACTTTCGGGCTGCAAAGTTAAGGCTTTTTTGCCTAACTTCAAAATTTATTTGTATGTTTTTATCTTCTTATTTGAACGTTATATGTTTCCTGTCTTCTGTATTTTTGACGGTTCTATACAGCTTGGAAATACTTGATTTGTCCGAAAAATGCGACCAAGTTCGTCTTTTATCGCTACGACAAGCCTCTTGAACGGGTTGTGCTCAATGTCGATTACCTATCCCGTCACTCATGCGTCCAACCCTGTCAACTGCGTGTCGGCCTTCATTATGTAGTCTATCCGAATGTCTGTTGATAAACAATGTCCGCGCACGCGTCAACCTTCAGTTTTGCAATATGCCGTGAATTGCGATGCAAAAGGCCGTCTTTTACACGCTAAAAGGCCACCTTTCGCGATGCGAAAGGTGGCCTTTTGGGAAACCGCTGATTGTCAGCTGGTTATCAGTTGATATTCAACTGTTCTTTATTATTCGGCGTAATATACGGTCAATGATATGAAACGGAGTTGTGATGCTGCACCTGTTGTCGTGCTCGTATTGGTAAGTGTCAACTCATTGGCTGATGCTCCTGTTACTGTAAGCATATTGCCGTTGGTGCTTACAGTTCCTGATGTGGTTGAGATGTCGCCCGAAGCATTGTATATCGTACCGCTATATTCATCACATTTCATTTCAACCCCGACAATTGTCTGTTTAGAGTTTATTGTCATTGAGTTTTTAGGATACATACGGATATTCGTGCCGGTATTGTAATACTTCGGTGTGTTTGTGTTGCCTCCACCGTCGAATGTCAGCGTAGTGCCGTCAGCAAGTGTCAGCGTTTCCAATGCTTCACCGTTTGAAAGGCCCAGTGTGCTTACGTCTACGGTGATGCTGTTGCCGCTTATATCTCCGCCGCCGGGCTGGTCGCCGCCGCTTTCGCCGTCACCTTCTTTCACTGTCAGGTTCTTTACCTCCCATGTGCCAGACTTGTCTTCGCATGAGTAATAAAGCGCGATTACGACGTTGCTCTTGCCGATGAGCTCGGTCGGCATTGCGGCAGAGTATTTTTCAAAAGTTGTCCAGTCGCGTCCTTCGGTCAGAGTGCCCGTTATATCGGTCCACGTCGTTGTCGCCGGGTCACCAGTGTAGTTGTCGGTAACGAGCACTTTGTTGTTCACTCCGGCTACGGGTTCGCCGTAATTCGTAACATAGCGGAGTATGTATTCAAATGAGATTGTAGCCCCTTCTGATGCGCTCAGGTCGATAGGTGTCGAGACAAGGTAGCTCTCTGACGGAGTGGTTGTTCCGCTTGCGTTGTCGTAACCGCTTGCTTTTGCCGTGCTGAAGTCGATAATCCACGGTGTGCCTTTTACCGTATTCACAGAGAAAACGCCGAAATCGTTGGCGAAAGTCTCGTCGATGTAAACGCCGTCTTCCGGCACATCAGGCGTGTCGGGAGTCTCTTCAACCTCGCCTTCCTGTACCATAAGGCTCTTTACCTCCCATGTGGAAGACTGGCTGGAAGTACAAGTGTGGCGCAATGCGATTACTATTTTGCCTCCAACATAATCCGCAGGGATGTTCATGCTCGCCTCGACAAAATCAAAACTTGAGTTCAACCCGTCCGTATTATACACAAGCTGTTTCCATGTCGCAGTGGTAACGTCGCCCGTAAAGTCCTTGCTTATAAGCACAGCATTATTCTCGTTGATGTCGCCGCGCTCATAATTTATCGCATGGTTGATTGTAACATAAGCCTTCTCCGCTTCAGTAAGGTCGATTTCCTTACTTACCAGCCATGTGACACCTGCCTGGTTTTCCTTCTTTCCGTCACCGTCAAAGTCCTGGTAACCGGTGCACATGGCGCTCTTGAAGTCGTTATACCATTCAAGCGTTCCGCTTTCAGACACAGAACTGAAATCGCCCAACGAGCTTGTAAAGTTCTGGTCGAGATAAACACCTTCGGGCAAATCCTGCCCGCCTTGGCCGCCCTGCGGTGTGTCATACGGAGCAGGTACATCCTCACAACCGGTAAATGTGAACGCCGCAACAGCGAGGGCGAACACTGAATATAATATCTTTTTCATAATAATGAGTTTTCTTTTGTTATGTTGGATTAAATTGTTATTCAGCAGTCTTGATGTCGTCCGCCGTACGCATTACCAGCTGCCAGTATGAGCCGTAGCGTGTCAAAACGCCTGTAATGTCAACCTTTCCTTGCGGCATTACCGTCGCCGCAAAGTCAGCATACGTGCTTGTACGCAATACAAAATTCTCATTGCCGTTGATTTCACGGCTCACACCGTTGCCAAGCACTGCGTCTTCAGGGGCGAATGTAGCTTCGCCGTCAGCTTCCGTAAGCGTGACACCCTTTACAGTAATGAGCCTGCCGCAGTATTCCATCAAGTAATCCGTGTCATTCAACTTGCCAGTGTTAATCTCAACAGGAGTCACCGAGGCCTCGTCATGTTCTCCAAGCAGCTTGAAATGCTCCTGCCACAGAGTACGGTTCATGCGGCTTGGCGACGTACGCCCTTGCTTGTCGGTATAAGGAGTGCCTATCTGCGGCTGGTAATTGTAAGTACCTATATACAAGTCTTTCAGGCTTACGAGGATTTCCTGGCCCACAGGCAGGAATCCCCAAAGGCCGCCTTGCCCTATGGCAATGATGAGTCCGCTAGTGCCGTCATACACAGAAATGTAATTATAGATGTTTCCGCCTACATCGTTTCCCGTCACACGTACCTTTATCTGTATGTCTTCATTGATACGTGCGGTATCGTTCGAGCTTTTCAATGCGCCAGCATACATCTGCTTTAATTCTGCTATTGTCACCACGTTGGTTTCCTGCAAGTTGTTATTTCCATATGGAGGGATGTCTCCAGTGGGGTTGTCCCAGTCATCGTCCATGCACGACGTTACAGCCATACCTATGACAAGAGCCGTCATTGCGAGTCTTATATACTTTAATGTCTTCATCTTCTATTGTGTTTAGAATCTGTAAGTGATGTTCAACATGCCGTTAGTACCGTATGCGTAGAACTTCATAGGGTTGCGCGAGAAGCTGTATCCACGGCGGTTGTCAGAACTTGTATAGTCGCTTCTGCTCTGTTCGTAACCACCGGTACAGAGGTTCTGGTTGTTCAGGATATTTGTGACCATCAGGTTGATGGAGAGCATACCGCGCTTCAAATATATGCTTCGGCCTATTGAACCGTCAAGCATGAAACCGCCATGTCCCTCTGCCTGCTCAACAGCGGCAGGATTAAGGTTGCCGTCATTGTCAAATACATTGCCGTATATTTCCTGCCTTCTGTCAAGCGTGCTCTTATAACGGTAGCTCGGCGAATAAGAAAGGAAGATGCGGTCGTAGTAATTGCAGTTGAGGTCTATGTACCATCCGCCGCTGTGGTAGCTAAGTCCGAGGCTGGCAGCGGTGAGCGGCGTACCTGAATCGCGCATACCTTTATTATATACAATCTCGTCAATGTACTCTGCGCTGGTAGAGTTCATGTAGCGCACATGCGAGTTGTTGCGTATCTTGGCATCGCTGATTGTACCGAGCAGGTTGATGTCGAACGCGCTCGTAACCTTGAAACGGAGGCCGGCCTCCAAGCCATAATACTCCTTCTTTATGCCCGTAAGCGACACGTAAGAGAACGAGTTGATGTCGTCGAAATAATAGTTTTGCCAGTCGGTCACATTGGTAAGGTGGCTGTAATAGGCGTTAAGGTTGGCGTGCAGCCATGCGTTCTCGAACTGATATCCAAGCTCCGTGCTGAACACCTGCTCGTTCTTGAGGTTGGTAACGAAGTCGTTGTTTATTTCCGGCGAGGCGAAAGCGGTGCGCGCCTGCGGTGCACGCTGCTCGTAGCCGATGCCGAACATGAGGGTGTTGCCGCCCCCGAGGTTGAAGCTTGTATTGAGCTTGAAGCCTCCGTCAATGAATTCGGCAGTCTTGCTCTTGCCGTAAGAGTTGTTTGCGGCGAGTCCGTTGCGCATCTTTCCGTCACGTTGCATCGAGGTGTAACCCAGCTTTGCGGCTATGGTATAGTGCAGGATGCCGAAGTTCTCGGTGTAGCTTGACCACAGTTTGGCGTTGTTTACAAGCAGGTTGTAGTCATAACCGAACCTGTCGCCCACGCCGATTACCTTGTCGCGGTGGTTGAGGTCATACTGTATCTCGTCCGAATTACGGTCGTAGGTGCCCAGCGCGTAGGTGTTGATGTTGTGGTATGTGCTGGCTCCGAGTAAGTCTTCCATCGTCTGGTAGTGCATGCCCTTGTTGGTGGCGGCCACTATTCCGAGGTTCCACTGCTTGTCCTTGCCGAGCTGCTTGTTGAGCGTAGAGGCGAAGGTCAAGGTAATGGCGTCGTTGTGCTTGGCCTGGATGTAGTACATGGCATCCAGTCCTTGCGCTGCGACCATTTGGTTGGCGTAGTACAGGCGGTCCCAGTTTATCTGGCGGTTCGCCTTCGAACTGGTCCAATAGTCATACGCACGGTGCCAATCTTCGAGCGCGGCCGGTGTGCGGTAAGTCGTATTCGTCTCATCCCAAACGTCGTAATAGCTGCTGGGCATGTTCTTCCAGTAGTTGGGGTGCGGGTTATCCGCGTTGTTGTAGTTGAGCTTAGTGCTCTCGTACATTGTGTACTTCCCGAGCAGCGACGTGGTCAGCTTGGTGTCGTTGTCTATGTTCCAGTCCCATGTAAGTAAGGCCGTGGGCGAATAGTCGTGCACCACGCGCGAGTTGCGCTTCTTGCCGTTCTGGTATCCCCAGTACGGATTGTAGTAGCGGTCGTTGGCCAGCCAGTACATCTCGTCTGTGCCGGCACCCTGCGAGGCGCGCTCGGTGGGGTTGCCCCAGGTCACGAGCGAGAGCGAGTGGCTGCCGTCCCCGAACACCTTTTGCACGCCGAGGAAGTAAGAGAGCGAGTTGTAGAACGTTCCCTCAACGTATCCCTCGTTGGCCCAGCGGTATGTCACATTGGCCGAGAAGGCCCATCCCTTGCTGTTGAGTCCGGAGTTGAACGTGTACATTCCGCGCAGGGTGTAGCTGCGGTTGGCGCCGCTCAAAGTGAACCTGTGGCCTACGGGCATCGACGCGGGGCGGAAGTTGTAGTTGTTTGAGCCGCCCATGCCTGTCATGGAGAAGTTGTTTGTCTCGAAAGGCAGCGCCGACTCCATGTTGCGCGTCTGCTGGTTGAGTCCGCCGACCCATGAATATCTGAACTGCCCCGACTCCATGTCGTTGATTGGAGTGCCGTTGATGTAGATGTCGTTGTACTTCTGGTCGAATGCACGGTAACGGAAGCGCATCGGCGAGAAGAGGTAGCCGACCTCGCTCGCATAGATGTTCGAGTTGGAGTTGACGATGGAAACGTTGGACGACATGTCGTCGTCCTCCCCCAACTGTGCCTCCGTGAATGTGAATGCCGACTCGCTCATGACGGCCCCCTTCAACCCGATGGAATCGCTTTGCGCGAAAGCCAAAGGCGAATAGCACAGGGCCAACACTGCCATTTTCAGCTTGTTCTGCATAAATTACATGTTTTGTTAATACTCGTTGCAAAGTTAAAGGAATTCGGATAAACTTCAAAACGAATGTTGAAATTTGTATTGCAACCGGGGGAAAATTTAACGTTGGCGTAACATGCCTGAACATGCCGGTTCGAGGCACGCCGAAAGGCTTTCTGCAAAAGGCCGCAAAACGCGCGCCAAAAGGCCGTCAAACACATTGTGGAAGACGGCCTTTCGCAGGCTGAAAGACGGTCTTTTGCAAAGCCTGCGGCAACACACTGAAACACAGGCGGTTACAACCGCCGCAGAAAAAGCTGCCGGACAAATAGGGAAATTCCCCGTTACGGTTAGGGAAAAACCTTTCCATATGCGGCCGAATATCCGTTACTTTGCACCAGGAAACATAACAAAACTGATATTCACAATGAAACGACTGGCAACCATAATCACCGCGCTCGTGGCCTTCATGGCCACTGCCGGCGCAATGAGCTACGAACAGGCGCGCGACCAGGCACTGTTCCTCACGGACAAGATGGCCTACGAACTAAACCTGACCGAAGAACAATATGACGCAGCCTACGAGGTAAACCTTGACTACCTTATGAGCGTGAACACGCCCGACGACCTCTACGACGTGTACTGGAGGCAACGCAACCTCGACTTGAGCTACATCCTGCTCGACTGGCAATACCGCGCCTTCTGCGCCGCGGCATACTTCTACAGGCCGCTGTACTGGACCGCCGGAGTATGGCATTTCGCCATATACTCGCGTTATCCGCGCCGGCACTTCTACTACTTCGGCCGACCACACATATACGTCACCTACCGTGGAGGACACAGCTGGCACCACAACGGCGGACGCAGCTGGTACAAAGGGCGCACGTTCCACCACGGAGCAGGAATAAAAGGGCACGGACTTAGAGACCGCTTCGACCGCGGCGACTTCCATAAAAAAGGATTCAACCGCCCCGGAAAGCCGGGAGGCAGACACGAAAACTTTGCCGGGCACCGCGGCGACAACCGCCCGCAAGGCTTCAAAGGCAGGCCGCAACGCGGCAACGACGACAAGAGGCGGCCGGGCGCAGGCTTCAACGGCAACCGCAACAACATACGCAACAACCGCGAAAGCAGCACACGCAAGACGGCACGCCCGGCTGACGTGCGCCGCCGCAACTTCGGCGCGGGCAACGCCGGAAAGTCGGCAGTCATAGGCACACAGCGCAAGCCAAGCGCAACCTTCACCCCCAAACGCAATGCTACGCGCCCGTCGGTACGTCAAAAAAGCAGGCCGGCAAGGCCGGCAGGCGGCGGAAACCGCACCGGCGGAGCACGCGGCGGACAGGCGAAAGGCGGAGGCAGGAGCGGTGGAGGCCACTTCGGCGGCCACAGATGAGCACCGGCACAACAACACTATATACATTGATTGTCTATAAACGGAGAAGGTGACGCGCCGCCGGCGGCGCGTCACCTTCTCCGTTTAATACACATAACTGAACATCACAACAGCTCGAGCACGCGCACCTCGGCGTTGCCCATGGGCTTAATGTCCTGCACCGGCTTGTCGAAAAACACCGACTGCACAGCCTTGTTGATGATGCCGTGGCCTACGGCGAGCACTACAGACGAGGGGAAATGCGTCCTTACATAATCCAAGAACTTGGCGGCACGCTCGCGCAAAGCGTCAAGCGACTCGATGTCGGCAGGCCACTCGGCATCCTTCAGGTCGGGTATGTAGCGGCCGGTGAAGCCGCCCCAGTCCCTCTCGCGCAGCAAGGGAGTTGTCAGTACGTCCATGCCGTGAGGCCCGGCGATGATGCGGCACGTGTCAACGGCCCGCCTAAGGTCGCTCGACACGAAAGCGTCTATGTGCACGGCGGCCATCCTTGCAGCCACCTCACGCGCCTGCTCCCTACCCCGCTCGGTCAGCTCCCCTTGCGTCTGTCCCTGCATTATGCGGTTCGCATTATCAACAGTCTCGCCATGGCGGACAAGGTAAAGTGTTGTCATATTTTTACGTAAAAGTGATGAAAAGTCTTGTTTCTATATGATATTTTCCTTAACTTTGGGGCTAACTAACATAACACCGGAAGCCATGAAGATATTGAGAAGCGCGGTTTTCCGCGCCGCCTGCGCCATAATCACAGGCATTCTGCTTATAAACAACCCCGACAGCACGGTTCACTGGATAACCATCGCCATTGGCGTAATGTTCCTCGTATCGGGCGTAATATCGTGCGCCACATACATTAACGCACGCAAGAACGCCGTCGGCGCGGAGCTGTACGATGCCGAAGGGCGGCTAATCGCCTCGCCTCGGCCGCCGTTTCCGCTCGTAGGCATAGGCAGCATACTGCTCGGACTGATACTTGCCATCATCCCGGGCGTGTTCGTAAAGTCGCTTATGTACGTGCTCGGAGTGCTCATAATACTTGGAGCAATCAACCAGTTCATAGCCCTTGCCGGGGCGAGGAAACTGTTCCGCGTTCCCGTATGGTTCTGGGTGTGCCCATCGCTCATACTCGTCACAGGCGTGTTCGTAATGGTAAAGCCCATGGAGACGGCCTCACTGCCGCTGCTCATCATTGGCTGGTGCCTGCTGTTCTACGGCGTAACGGAGTGTGTTAATGCAGTGAAGATATACCGGGAAACGAAGAATGAATTAAGAGTTAAGAGTGAATCGAATTAATAATTAAGAGTTAAGAATTAAAAAAATACTCTTGCCGATTGACAACGGAGCATATTTTATTAATTCTTAACTCCTAATTCTTAATTACATATCCCTCACCTTACTATGCTTTCGATGTACTTGCAAAGTATGTCTATGCCCGTATGGTTCTCTCCTCCCTGCGGTATTATCAGGTCGGCGTACTTTTTCGTTGGCTCGATAAACTGCTCGTGCATGGGCTTCAGCACCTTCAGGTAGCGGTCGATGACCATCTCCACCGTCCTACCGCGCTCCAAAACGTCGCGCTGGATGTTGCGTATTAGGCGTTCGTCAGAGTCGGTATCGACGAATATCTTGAGGTCCATCATGTCGCGAAGCTTCTTGTTCAGCAGCGTCATTATCCCCTCTATTATTATTACCGGGCGCGGTTCTACGTGCACGGTCTCCTTCAAGCGGTTGCAGAGCAGGTACGAGTAAGTAGGCTGTTCTACGACGTTGCCGTTGCGCAGCTCGTTCATGTGCTTTACAAGCAACTTCCAGTCGAAGGCGTCGGGGTGGTCAAAGTTGATGGCCCGGCGCTCCTCTTCAGTCATGCTTGACGTGTCATTGTAATACGAATCGAGCGGTACCACAACGACATAGTGCGGCGGCAACGCCTCCGCTATCTTCCTTACTACGGTTGTCTTGCCGGAACCAGTGCCTCCGGCTATGCCTATTATTGTCATAAAATCAGTCTTTCAGCCCTGTCTCAACAAACATTTTTTCATAGTATTCGGCTTTCCGCTCCACCTTCATCGGGTATGCACGCGAGCTGCTCGGCATCCGGTAAAGCCGCATCAGGCGGCCGTCAAACGTGAACTCTGCCGACGTTCCTACCTTTGGAGGACGCATGCCGAAGTGAGAAGTGAACACGTCTGTGGCCTTCTGCCCGGTAGTAACCACAGCCACGCACGTCGGTATGCGGCGCAAGAGAGCGTCGAGGTCGGTTGGCGTGACTATTTCAAGGTCTTTGTCTGACGCCGTGTTCTTCGTCCGCCGCACGGCGCAGGCCGTGTCATACAGGCCTACACCCTTCTTTTCAAGAAACCGTATAATATCCTCACGGAGAAAAACCGACCGTTCCCTGTCAACAAAACGTTCCTTGTCTCCGAAAAAGACGAGGCCGAATATGCGCCACATGTCGTTGATGAAGTTGGGGTAAAAGAAATCCATGCACCAACGGCGGCGCGACGGCGGAAAGCTTCCGAGCATCAGCAGGCGCGTGCCCTGCGGCAGAAAGGGTTGTAACGGGTGCTGCTCTACGTCGCTCATTGCCTCTCCTTTACGAGGTAAACTACAACGGGCAGGTGGTCGCTGTATCCGTCGAGCCAAGCTCCGCCGGCGTGGGTGCGCTTGGGTATGCCCTTATAGCGACCCTCTGTGTTGATGAGATAGTCGCGGCGGAATATCTTGTTCTTGAAGAACTTGAGCGTAGAGTAGTCTTTCTTGCCGCCCTTGTCTATCATGTTCGGCGTCATCACGATTTGGTCAAAGAGATTCCAAGAACCTTGATACGACAGCGTGCCCTGGCCTTGCTTAGCCAGAAGGTTGTACCAGGGGTTATACATGTCGTCCTCGCCCACCTTGTCCTTGTCGGGCAATGCGCGCAGGATTTCTTTCATGCTCTTGTTCGTCGGGTCGTCGTTCATGTCGCCCATCACCATCACCTTCATGTCGGGATTCACCCTAAGCAGCGAGTCCTTTATGTCCTTTACGAGGCTGGCGGCACGCTCACGGTAAGAAGAGCCGGCCGCACGGCTTGGCCAGTGACACACGATGACACTCACTTGGTCGCCGCCCATCTCGCCGGTAACGGTCAGGAAACCGCGCGTAGCGTAATAGTCTTTCATCGACTCGTCAGGGATGTAAGGCAAAAGCTTCACCGTGCCTACTTTGAACAACGCAGGATTGTAGAGCACGGCGCAGTCGATGCCGCGCTTGTCTGGCCCTTCTACATGCACATACTTATATCCGCGCGCACGCAAAGGCTCCTGGGCGGTAAGGTCGTCGAGCACCTTCGAGTTCTCCACCTCCGACAATCCGATGAGCGCGCAGCCAACCTGCGGCAGCAAGTCGGTACCCATATCGGCCAGCACGCGCGCCATGTTGCGCAACTTGTGGCTGTACTTCAGCCCGTTCCAACGGTACGACCCACCTGGAAGGAACTCGTAGTCGTTCTTGCCGTCGTCGTGGCATGTGTCGAAAAGGTTTTCCTGGTTGTAGAAGCCTACGGCATACACCGCATATTTCCTTTGAGCCAGGCTGCATACTGCCACGAGTGAAAACGACAGTATCAGAATCAATGTAAGCTTTTTCATCATCATATATTATTGTCGTAAATGCGCGCCGCATGGAAGTGCCTGGCGCTGATTGTTTTTATTACATGACTGCACATACGGGCCTGATGCCGGCTCGCCCAAGCCCGGAAGTGCGCAACTTAGATTCTGCAAAGATAAGCCAAGTAGTGTAAACAACAAAACAAAAACCGCTTTTTTTGTTTTTTCATAAAAGCGGAAACGCATTTGCCAAAACACAGCAACATAAATGAAACACAACGCAACTTGTCTCGCAAGCAGACTGCAATACAACAAACGAAAGGGAGGGGCAAATCCGGCATCCTGCAAAAGACGGCAAAACGGGAGGCAATAGACCACATATTGAAGCATGAAAGGCGGCCTTTCGCAACGCAAAAGACCGCCTTTCACCAAACACCTTGCCTACACCGGCATTACGGCCTCGCCAAGGCGTTATCCTTACTCCGTATGAAAAGATTGAGCACGAGGTTCAAGCCTATGTATACAAGGATGTCAACGACAAAAACAATCGTGTTCTCAACAAACTGCAGCAATACGCAATTAAGCGCCACATAAGCGACGGCTATGCCGACAATGCACGCAAGCGCACCACGCTGCGACAACCCGGCACACATCAGTTTGTGGTGGATGTGACGCTTGTCGGCCTTGAACGGCGACGTACGGTGGCATATGCGGACGAGGGAAACCCTTACAGCATCGAATACAGGAACAATAAGGAGCGTATAAGGCAATATGAAGTCAAACTGCCGCAACAGTATCACCTTGTCATTGTACATGGAATATTTCACGCACAAGACTCCCAGTATCATGCCCAAAGTAAGACTGCCGGCATCGCCCATGAATATCTTTCGGTTCCTTGACGCGTCCCCGAAAAGGTTGAAATAAAGAAAGGCCACAAGCACGCCGATAAGCCCGGATATCAATATGGCATACGACCAAATGCCCTGTACGGCGAATATATATATGAAACCCATGAAAGCAAGTATGGAAAGACTTGCCGCCAAGCCGTCTATGCCGTCAATCAGGTTGACGGCGTTTTCGATGAACACTATGACAAGCACTGTCAACGGAAAGCCTACGGCATAAGGAATCTCGTGTATTCCCATGAAGCCGTAAAAATTGTTCAGGTACAAGTTGCCTATTGGCAGGAGGCTGGCGGCTGCCACCTGTACGGCGAACTTGACGCAAGCCGACAGGCCGAGCACGTCGTCAACAATGCCCGTAACATAAACAACGAATATGCTTATCATGAAATAAAAGCTCCAGACATTGATTGACACAAGCTTCTGCGTGGAGTTGATACCAAGCAACGCCACGGCAAATGCAATGAACATGCTCGGCATGAAAGCTATTCCGCCAAGGCGCGGAACTGCGTTCTGATGCACTTTCCGCGCATTGGGCATGTCGTAAAGCTTCTTGGATTTGCAGAAATTAAGGATGGCCGGGATGAAAGCCAGACCGCAGGCCGCACTTATCACGAAAACCCCTATCATCCAGACAATGTATATATTCATCGAATCTCAACAGCTTTGTTACAATACTATAAACCGCCAATGTGCGGAAATATTGCGCCGCCGCATTGAAATTAATTGCAAACCGCACCGCTTCACGCCACAAACGACAGGTGCATAAGCCGAAAAACGCCACAATGGAACGTACAGGGATGCGGCGGATGCACCCGTAAAAAAGGCCAAACCGCCTACGGCTTTAAAGCGCGCAGGCGGCTATGGCTACATTGATACCTGGTAAAAAAACATTCTAATGCCATGCGGCAATAATGCCGACAATGGCGTATCTACATTGCAAACATTACTTGGACGAAGCGTAGAGGGCTATGACCGTACCGGTAAATCCGCCGGCATTCTTTGTTGAAAGATAACCGGCATCTACGTCTTTAACGAGCGGAAGCCACTTGCCGTCGGCCTTGGCGTAATAGAAATCGAAGTCAAGTCCGCGCGAAACAACCTTCAGACGTATGTCGTCATCGGCCTTGCCTATTGATGAGAAGGCGATGTTGTCCTCCTTGCCGTCCTCTCCAACGCGTATTACCTGTACCTGCTTGCCGCTGGCGGTCATGGTGACACAGAGGATGTACTGATGTGTCTCATCCTTGAACAGTATAAGGCCGGCCTTCTCGTTAACCTTTACAGGGTTGAACTTGAGGCGTGTCTCACACTCGAACTTGTGGTGGCTGATGCGGCGTGCGAGGAACGCGGGCACTTTCTTCTCTGACGACTTGACGTCGGCGCACTGCATCGTGAGGTATCCCGGGTTGGCAGTGAGAGAACTTAGATGGTCTACCGGGCCACGCAGTGAGAACCAGTCAAGCGACAGCTTGTCGGCCTTGAAATCGTCGCGGTAAGAGAAGTTGCCGAAGGTAACGTCGTTTCCACGCTTGGCTCCCTTCACTTTCGAGATGAGGGGCACGGTCTCGTCGCCCTCGGTCATATACGGGAAGCCGTCAGCGTTCCACCTTACAGGCATGAGGAAAGTCTCGCGTCCGAGGTTCTCGAACTGTCCCTCGCACGGGCGGCAAGCCAGGAACACGGCATACCAGTCGCCCTCCGGAGTCTCCACAAGGTCGGCGTGGCCCGCACAGGTCACGGGGTTGGGACGGTCGGCAGGCAGGTGGCGCTGCGTAAGAATGGGGTTCTGCTTTGCCGGAACGAACGGGCCGAAGGGGCTGTCGCTCCTGAATATAACCTCGGAGTGCATATCGCTGGTGCCTCCCTCGGCGTCCATCAGGTAATACTTGCCCTTGATTTTATACATGTGTGGGCCTTCTATCCAGATGGGTTTGTCCTCGGGATGCACGCCCTTGTTGACGAGCACCTTGGTAGGACCTACGGTCTTGTCTGTCTTGACATCGAACTCGCGCACCTTGATAGCCCTGTGTCCGTCATACTCGGCCGGTCCTTCGGGCTCGTCGTTGTTTACGATGTACGCCTTGCCGTCCTCATCAAAGAAGAACGACGGGTCGATACCGCCAACGTCGGGCAGGCGAATAGGCTCCGACCACTGGCCGAGCGGGTCCTTCGTCTTCACGAAGAAGTTGCCCCACCCCACGTTGGTCGTAATCATGTAGAACGTCTTGTTGTGTGGGTTGTAGGATATCGCAGGCGCGAAAATGCCCTGGGATACGCGCTGGCCGTCAAGCGGAAGCTGCGACGGACGGTCGAGAATGTAGTTCACAAGTTTCCAGTTGAGCAGGTCCTTGCTGTGGAACAAGGGCACGCCTGGGAAGAAAGAGAACGTTGAAGTGACCATGTAGTAATCGTCGCCGGCACGGCATATGCTCGGGTCTGAATACCATCCGGGCAGTATCGGGTTGTAAAAAGACGACGCATCGGGCAGCGGATTGTTCTTGTAAAAGTCGTCGTCGCCACGGTACTCGAAGTAGTCGAACATGGCTGGCGAAGCCTCCGCTCCCTCATTGTTTGTCAAAGCACAGGCCGGAGTGGCTGAAGCCATCATGGCCAGTGCGGCAAGCTTGATGATGTTATTCCTTTTCATGATTATATATAAAATAATGTGTTACTTCATATAGCCGTTCCCATGTGGGATATACAGCCGTCTTCGCGCTTTGGACACAGGCTGTACAAAGAAAAAGCGACCGTAAAACCGCAAGACGCGGATTGTTTTGTGCAAAGATAAGACAAAACGGACAAAAAACATTACCATTTTGTATAAAAAAGATTAGGATTTGTATCGCATAGCAAAAAAGCACTACCGAAGTAGTGCTTTCCGTGGAGCTGGAGGGAATCGAACCCTCGTCCAAACAGGGAAACCATACGCTTTCTACACGCTTATTCCGGCCTTCGGTTTTCGAGCCGCCGCAAGACCCGGACCACCAACGGCGACCTTATCCCCTGAAACTTCACCACGCACGCGGGGCCGGGCGTGGCTATTCCCGATTTAACCGCACCGCCTGTTCGGAACGCTTCGGGACAACAGCTTCCGGGCGATGTCTCGTCCTGTCACCTTGTGACGGGATTAAGCCAGTAATCTACTATGCTTCGATTAGGCAGCGAGAGCGTACTTGTTTTCGCCAGATAAATTTATGACCGCTGAGATTTAGGAGCAAACAGACCACGCTCCGCGTGCTTACGTACCATTCCAACCCGCTGTCAAATCCAGTCAACCCCTGAACGTGCGGCCTGACGTAGCCGTAAAGTCTTGCAAAGATACGTCTTTATCGCTCACAATACAAGCGGAAATGCTCTTTTTAGGCATAATTAACACGCCGGGACGCGGCATACGGCTTCCCCGCTGAATGCCAACGGTTTACGGGAGCCCGCATGGCGGCGTTGCAAAAGACCGTCTTTCAGGCTGCGAAAGGCCGTCTTTTAGCGTGTAAAAGGCCGTCTTTTGCAATGCGAAAGACGGCCTTTTGCAGGGAGGACGGCACGCACCGCACACGGCACTGATTGCCACATGGCGGCCACACGGCCGTAAACCGCTGTGCATCAGCCCGTCCGGGACAAACCGGCAAAGCAAAACCGCCAGGCCGTTTCCAACCGCAATAAGGCCATTTTATAGTCTGTCCGCTTTCGCATGCGGCTGATTTGTAGTATCTTTGCAAGGCGTGGGCGCGCCTGCCGGCAAAGAGCGCACGCGTCGGCCGCCATGCAAACAGCTGACAACAATCATTCAAGACTATATGCGTAAAGTAACATTCATCATAATATGGCTGTGCGTTGCCGCTGCGGCAACGCTGTCGTGCACCGACAGTAACGGCGGCGACAGGGGCGGACAGCATGCAAACGACGGCAAGGACAGCTGCGGCGAAGTAGCCAAGCACTTAAGGCTCGGCGACGACTGCTACCGCAAGGGCTACTATACCGACGCGCTGGAGCATTACGTCAGGGGACTGAAGACAGGCGAGGCCAACGGCTGCGGAGACAGCCTGGCCGTGTTTTACAAGAACATAGGCAACATATACTGCCTGTTCGAGGACTATGAGAGAGGCGAGACGTACTACAGGCAGGGATTGGAATACAGCCGCAAATGCGGCGACAGGCAGACGGAGGCAAAAATACTAATCAACCTTACAGGCATAAGCACGTTCATGGACGCCGCCGCAAAGGCGCACGCATATTACCGCCAGCTCGAAAGCCTCGGCCTAAGTGATGGCGGCGTGACTGGCTTTATGACGAAGTTCAACCTCGGCCAGCTCCAGCTGTCGGAAAAGAAATACCGCGCGGCGGTCGACAACTACCTCGGCCTCGCCACCAAAGCCGACGACGACAGGCTGCCTGCCACCTACCTGTGCTCGGCCTACCAGCAGGCATACAAGGCGTACTTGGGCTTGGGACGTAAGGATTCGGCCTTCCATTACATGAAAAAGTGCGAACGCACGGCTGAAGAGAACAACATACAGTACAGGCATACGGAACTGTTCAAGGACCTTTCCGCGTACTACAACGACAAGGGAGACGTACACGCTTCACAGCAGTACAAGGCCCGTTACCTCGCATTGAAGGATTCGGTGTACAACATGCGCGAGTTCGATGCAGCCAAGCACGCACAGTTTCTCTACGAGATGGACAAGATAGACCGCGAAATCAAGGGGCTCAAGACACAAAGCGAGGAGTACCGGCGCACCGTAACACGGCAGCGGGCCGTGCTGGCCGGGATAATAACCGTGGTGCTTGCGGTGTGCATATTCCTTATTATAATATACAAGCAGAAGAGGAAACTGGACGTAAGCTACGGACACTTGTACTCGGTAAACCGCAAATATGTGGAAAGGCTGGAAGACATGAAGCGGCAAACATCTGCCTACAAGGAGCGCATAAAGGCGCAGGCCGACGAGATAGGGCGGCTCAACAACGCGCTCGGGCGGCAAGCGGAAAGGCCAGACAAATACAGCTCGAGCGGACTGGCCGACGACACGAGGCAGTCGCTGGCCGACGCTATCGTGGACGCGATGGAGAACAGGAAGGAGTTTTGCAACAGCGACTTTTCGCTCGCCAAACTGGCCGAGGCGGTCGGCTCGAACAGCAAATACGTATCGCAGGTAATCAACGACACCTTCGGCAAGAACTTCAGCAACTATGTCAACGAGTACAGGGTAAACTTGGCCTGTGTCCGCCTTGCCGACTTCAAGGGCTACGGCAACTATACAATAAGCGCGATAGCAGAAAGCGTAGGCTTCAAGTCGTACTCAACGTTCAACAACGTGTTCACAAAAATAACCGGGATAACGCCGTCCATGTACCAGAAAATGGCCTTGCAGGAGCGCGGCAAGGCGTAAAACAGCCCCCATATCCTTATTTACGGCGCAACAATACTTCCCGATTCACGAATCCAGAAATCCGCAGGCGCGCCTACTATTGCATTTTTCAAGAGCCTTGTTTATATTTGCAGCGATGACGCATTTGACAACTTAAAACTTTAACATCATGAAAAATCTCTTCTTAACAGTCTGCATGTGCATGGCGACGGCGGCCTTTGCACAGAACAACGCAGCCATGAAAATCGGCGCGAAGCTATATGAGCCACAATTGAAAGCCGCAACGAAATGGGCCAACGGCAAGACAGCGAAGCCCGCCCCGGCAGTTACGGCGATGAAAGCCGACGCCGTGAAGCCGCTGACAAAAGCCACACTGCCCTCACCCACCGAATACATGAAGGCGGCGGAGGCAGCCAAGACGCAGCGCCTCGACAGCATCATAGGCTACATTAACAACGGCCAGGACAAGTACACACGCCAATATTTCACGTTCGACGCAAAGAACAATCCCGTGAAACGTACCAACTCATACTGGAATACGGCGACAGGTACATGGGATGACGCCGAATTTTACGAATACAAGGTTGACGAAGACGGCTACGTTACGGAAATGTCGCAATACAGCGCGGTGTCAGGCCAGCGTTACGTCTACGAATATGATGACAAGAAAAGGGGCATTGTGCAGGAACTGTGGGAATACAACGGCTCAACGTGGACGCCCTTGCAGCGCGGCGACTACAAGTATGACGACAGAGACAACATCGTGGAAGAGATGCTTTCAGCATGGGACTCAGGAAGCGAGACATGGGTGAAAGCCGTGCTGCACGAGGCCGACTGGAACGACAAGAACCAGCAGACGGGCTACAGGCCATACGAATGGAACGGCTCGGAATGGGTCGGCGTAGGCGAGGCTAAGTCGTACATATACACCCCTGACGGCACAAACTACAGCCGCGTAACCAGCTATATATGGGAAGCAGGCACGAAGTCGTGGTTCGAGTACTGCCGTGACGAAAAGGACTTCAACGCCGACGGCAACCTTATACGCGACGAAAAGATGTTCTACAACAAAGACCTTGGCACATGGGACGGCGCATACGAGTATGACGGATACGTCTACACGAACACGAAAGCCACGCTGGAGTATGACGAACTGGGACGGCTCAAATACGAAGTGGCATACGTCAAGCCCACGACCGGCGACTACATAAAGTCGGCCGACGTAACATACGAATGGACAGACCTTGAAAATGGCGTGACACAGTGCGTAATGACGGACTATTTAGGGTATGAAAGCGGCGAGCCATATGTCACCAACATATCGACAACCCAGTATGACACCGATGGCAACGAAATATACATGTTCGAGCAGCACCGCAACACCGCAGGCGAGCTGGCTGACTACATGAAGCGGACTCACGAATACGACAACGACGGCAACATGCTGTCAGAAAGGCAATGGGCGGCCAGCGGCGGCACACTGAAGCCTTACACAGGTGGCGACTACACGTACAACGGCCACGGCATGGTGACCGACCAGCAGGCATGGAAAGGCCAGGCTGGCAGCAGCGAGTGGGTGAAGGGCAACCACTTCACTTACACTTACGAGCAGGACACGGTGCTCGTTGACAAGAAATGCTACTCAAACTCCACAGGTGAGGAGATGCCAAGCTGGGGTGAAGGCAACAAATTCGAGTACAACGTGCCCGTAGAGGACATCCTGTTGTGGCCTGGCGGAGTGTTCTACCACAAGCTCGTAGAGCAATACAGCTATTCAGGCGTGGGTAGCGGATGGGACACCAGCATGATGCAAGTATATCATTATTCAGACATGACATCGACTTCAATAAACAATGTAACGGCTGGCGAAAGCACGGATGTCATACTGAAATATGCAAGAAACATGCTCCACGTCGAAGCTGACGGCAACGTTACGGTAAACATATACGGCATAAGCGGTGTCAAGGAATTATCATCCACAGAAGAACTCATCGACTTGTCACGACTGCCCGACGGCGTATATGTAGTTGAAGCGGGCGGACAAAAGCTGAAGATAATGAAACGTTAAGCGGCATAAATACGCAGTTATAGGCGGCAGCGGCATATATTGAATACCACTGCCGCCTTCTTTTTCCGCAAAAGCCTTGCGCCAATGCGCTACAAGTGGGAACTGAAGACGTTGCAAAAGGCGGTCTTCCGGCCTGCAAAAGACCGCCTTTCACGGCGCAATATGCGGCCTTTCGCAAGGCAAGAGGCCGCATATTGCAAAACGGCCCCATGCAGGATATCCGCATGGGGCCGTCTGATGTTTATAAAATAGTATTCAATTAAGGATTTGCGTCACTCGCTTTTCATCGTCTTGATGTTGCCGTCAGCGTCAATGTCAAGCTCTTTCACCTTGACGCTGCGCAGCCAGGTCTTGCCTTCCGAAGGCACACAGTCGTGATGGAACAGATACCACTTGCCCTTGTATTCCACGATTGAGTGGTGCGTGGTCCAGCCTACCACAGGCTCAAGGATTACCCCCTTGTATGTGAACGGGCCGTAAGGATTGTCGCCCACGGCGTAGCACAGGAAATGAGTGTCGCCCGTTGAGTAAGAGAAATAATACTTGCCGTTCATCTTGTGCATCCATGACGCCTCGAAGAAGCGGTGCGGGTCGCTTGCCTTGAGCGGCTCGCCGTTGTCGTCAACCACGAGTACGGCGCGCGGCTCTTCCGCAAACTGGAGCATGTCGTCAGTCATCCTTGCCACGCGTGAGGGCAAAGCCGGCTCGTCGCCTTCGGGCAGATGCTCCACGCCGAGAGCCTGGTTGTCCTTGTAACGCTGCAACTGTCCGCCCCAGATGCCGCCGAAATAAGTATAAATGGCTCCGTCATCGTCCTTGAACACGCACGGGTCGATTGAGTAAGAGCCGCGAATAGGGTCAGCCTGCGGCTTGAATGGGCCTTCGGGACGGTCGGCAACGGCTATGCCGAGATGGAACACGCCGTTCTTGTCCTTGGCGCAATATACCATGTAATACTTGCCGTCTTTCTCAACTACATCGTTGTCCCAAAGCTGGCGGCTTGCCCAAGGAATGTCCTCTACGGCAAGAACCTGTCCGTGGTCGGTAACTTCGCCGTTCTCAACGTCGTCAAGCGAGAGCACATGATAGTCCTTCATCTGGAAGTGTCCGCCGTCATCGTCGAACGCCTCGCCCGAATCCCAGTCGTGCGAAGGATAGATGTAAAGCCTGCCGTTAAACACGTTGGCAGAGGGGTCTGCCATATAATCACTCGGGAAAAGATACCTTGCTTTATCCATAACTGTTGATTTTTAAGGTTTATACAATATTGGAATATATTTGGCAGGCGGCATCACGCTTCACGCCCGGCCGCCCGCCGTATTGTCGAAGAATTGCGTTTACTGCTTGAACAGGTCTATAATCTTGGCCACTACGGGCTTTACCTTATTGTTCCTATCAAACAACAGAGGATAGTTCGTGCGTCCCTTGACCGGGAAGTCGTTAAGCCAAGAGGTCGTATCGGTAACGCCCCAAAGCGTAATACGCGAAATCTGGTGGCGGTGCCTGTAATATATCTTGAACAGTTCAAGGTAACGCTGCTCGAAAAGTTGTTCTGCTTCGGGCGTTAATCCGTTCTTGTAAGGATTGTATTTTTCCTGATATTCAAAGTTCTGGCTTATCTCCGCGCCGCTGAACTTTTCAGGCGTAGGCAGCATGTTCATGTCAAGCTCCGTCATCATTACTTTCACTCCGCATGCTGCAAAAGAGTCGATTGAAGCCTCATACTCCTTCAAGTCGGGGTAATTGTAACCATTGTGCGACTGCATTCCGATGGCATCCACACGGCAACCTTTAGCCTTCAAGTCCCTTACTATCTTGCAAATAGTAGCACGCTTGCCCGGTTTTGCCATGGAATAGTCGTTGATGTAAAGTTCGGCATTAGGGTCGGCGGCGTGCGCAAACTTGAATGCCAGCTCTATATAGTCAGGCCCTATTATCCTGTAATAAGGCGTCTGGCGCATCGTTCCGTCATCGTTCACAGCCTCATTAACCACGTCCCATCCTTTGATACGTCCCTTGTAACGGGTCATTACGGTGGTGATATGGTTACGCATTCGGTCAATGAGAACCTGCCGCGAAACGGTGTCACCCTTCTCGTCGGTGAACATCCACTTCGGCGGTTGCGAATGCCATACGAGGCAATGACCAATCATTTCAAGGCCGTTGTCCTCGGCAAACTTGACAGTGCGGTCTGCGTCATCCCAGAAGTACGTGTTTTCCTCCGGATGTATTTCTTCTCCTTTCATGCAATTTTCTGCCACAATGGAGTTAAAGTTATCAACTACAATCTTGGCTTCAGCAGCATTCCTGCCCCACACCGCGTCAACATTAACAGCCGCGCCTACCGTGAAATACTTGCCGAGCACATCTTTCAATGTATCAGCCGCAGCAACTTCAGACGGTGCGAGGCACGCTGCCGCGCATACCGTAGCCAACAAAAAGCTTTTATTCATACGTGTTGTCAGTTTTTAGAACGTTTTTCAATTTCCATATTTATCTTGTCAATCACCTCGTCACTCAGTTCATACTTCGATATTATGAACATGGCGAGGGCAAGCAACAACGCCGGGATGACGGCCACGAGCCAGAGTATTCCCTGCTCGGCCATAGGCGACTGGGACACCGTATTTGTCTGGTCGAAACCGACAAACGCCAGCACAAGACCAGGCACAACGCCTCCAAGGGCCATTCCTGCCTTATAGAATATACCTGTAAGGGCGTTCACTATGCCCGAGATACGCTTTCCGTGAGTATATTCTCCATATGAAATTACCTCGGGAACGAGTGCCCACATGTAGCCGGTAGCGACTATGACACCCGTCGACTTGACAAACTGCGCCACGTAAACGAGCCACATCTGCGAACGCAAGGCTGGCACAACGGATATAACATAGAGCAAGGCCATGCCCACGATTGCCACCGAAAGGAATATGTTGAACATGCCGCGCTTGCCCACCTTACGCTTGATTGCAGGCACCATAGGCATGAAGATGAACGCAGGAATAGAGCCTAACGCCATGAAATTGGCCACCTGCCCGGCGTCGGCATGTACATTGTAAATCATGTAATAAGAGCCTGCCGCATTGCCGACCGACATCATCGCGAAAGCCGTAATGAAGAAAAAAGCGAGAATGCGTAAAGGACGATTGCGGCGGAACTCCACCCAAAGGTCGCTGACTTTCACGTTGGCAGTCTCCGACTTGTCCATTACGACACGCTCCTTGGTCTGCGAGAAGCAGAAAACAAGCAGCGCAAGACCTACCACAGCATAAATGACCATCGTAGCGAACCAAGCGTCGCCCGAATCCTTCGAGTTCATCTTGCCGTCGGGAGACAAAGCGGCCACTATCATAGGAATACCGTATGCCACGGCAAGACCGCCTGCGTTAGCCATGAACATGCGGACAGATGTGAGCACGGTGATTTCGTTCGTATCGCGCGTAAGCGACGCATTCAACGCTCCATAAGGCACATTTATCAATGTATAAAGCATGGACATGCCCACATAAGTGAAGTATGCGTAAGCCAACGAGCCTGAAAAACCATTCCAGAAACACAGTATCGCGAAGCCGCTCAACGGTATTCCGGCGAACACGAGGTAAGACCTGTACTTGCCGAACCTCGGACTGTGCTTGTCAACAAACGTACCGACAATGGGGTCCCAGATAACATCCACGATGCGGACGAGCAGAAACATGAATGCCGCCGACGTCGGATTAAGTCCGTAAACATTTGTGTAGAACAGCAACAGGTACATGGATATGGTCTGGTAAATCAGGTTCTGGGCCAAGTCGCCCGAACCGAAACCTATCCTCTGAATCCATGACAGCTTGTAAAACCCTTTGGCTTCATGGCCTGCGGGCTGTGTTTTCATTTCGTTTTGCATATCTTGTAAAGTTAATAAAATAGCATTACCCATCCTCCCCTTCCAGCCTGTACGGCAACATCAACATACGGCCGCTTAGGGAAGGGCAAGCAAGGCAAAAATTCATGCCTGCAACAAACTGAAGTTTTCATGATAAAACCATGTTTGAGACGCATCCACACAGATTGCAGGAAAACGTCTCCGGCTTTCTTTGCAAAAGTACACCTTTTTTTAGATAAAACGCAATAGTTTTTGTAGCTATTGTGTTTCAATTTGTCTCATTTTACTTAATTTTAAGCCAAATACTCGTTAAAATTAGATACATATACTTATTTTTGCAAAAAAATCAATCACATGAAACACATTAAAATCATTTTCTCATTGTTTTTACTGTCGCTTGCCGCTACAATTTCAAATGCGGCGGAGCGTTTTGTAGGTTTCAAGTCAGGAGACGTATTGCTCAACGACAAGGGCAAAATCTCCATCTACGTGGACGCGAACGACTGCAAAGGCGTGTCGATTGCGGCACGGAATCTCGCCACAGACATCAACAGGGTGTGCGGCGCTGAAGTTGCGACAACCAACCAGGCAGACGCCAAAATAATCGTAGGCACCATCGGGCATTCGGCCGAGATAGACAAACTGGTGAAGCAGAAAGTAATTGACAAGGCCGCACTCAAGGGCAAACTCGAGAAATACATCATCACTACCACGGGCGACAAAGTGGTCATAGCCGGAAGCGACAGGCGCGGAACAATCTACGGAATATACGAGCTGTCGCGCCAAATCGGCGTATCGCCGTGGCACTACTGGGCCGACACACCCATTGAGAAGCACGCGCGCATATATATTAATAAAGGTGTATACACCGACGGAGAGCCTGCCGTGCGCTACCGCGGCATCTTCCTTAACGACGAGGCACCGTGCCTTACGACGTGGGTGAAAAACACTTTCGGCACTAATTACGGCGGCCACGACTTCTACGCAAAGGTTTTCGAGCTGATACTCCGCCTCAAAGGCAACTTCATGTGGCCGGCCATGTGGGGCTGGGCGTTCTACGCCGACGACCCACTGAACAGCAAGACGGCCGACGAGATGGGCGTGATGATGGGCACATCGCACCACGAGCCCATGGCGCGCAACCATCAGGAATGGGCGCGCAACCGCGACAAGTACGGAGCATGGGACTATGCAAAGAACCAGGAAGTAATCGACCGCTTCTTCCGTGAAGGCATGGAGCGCGCCAAAGACAACGAGGATGTAATCACGATAGGCATGCGCGGCGACGGCGACGCGCCCATGGGAGGCGAGGAAGGCAAAGACCACGAGTTCGTGCCGCAGTACCAGCGCATGATGAAACTTATGCAGAAAATCATCGACAACCAGCGTAAGATAATCAGCGACGTGACCGGCCGTCCGGCCAAGGAGCGTCCGCAGGTATGGGCTTTGTACAAAGAAGTGCTTGGGTATTACGAGAACGGCCTGCAAGTGCCCGATGACGTTACCCTGCTCCTGTGCGACGACAACTGGGGAAACGTACGCCGCGTGCCCAACGCAGAGGAGCGCAAGCGCAAAGGCGGATGGGGACTGTACTACCACGTTGACTACGTTGGCGGCCCGCGCAACTCAAAGTGGCTGTGCAACACGCCGCCGCAGAACATGTGCGAGCAGCTCACCCTTGCCTACGACTACGGCATAGACCGCCTCTGGATACTCAACGTAGGCGACCTGAAACCCATGGAATACGCAATAACACTGTTCATGGACATGGCCTGGAGCCCGAAAAAATACTCCGCACAGACTGTAATGACGCACGTAACCGACTTCTGCCGCCAGCAGTTCGGCGACGCGCAGGCGGACGAGGCGGCGCGCATACTCAACCTTTACCTTAAATACAACGGCCGCGTTACGGCCGAACTGCTTGACAAGAACACGTACAACCTTGAGACGGGCGAGTGGCGCCAGGTGGCCGACGAGTACATGCGCCTCGAGGCGGAAGCCCTGCGCCAGTACATCACCCTGCCCGAAGCGTACCGCGACACGTACCGCGAGCTCATACTGTTCCCCGTCCAGGCCATGTCGAACCTGTACCAGATGTACTACGCCCAGGCCATGAACAACCACCTGTACCAGCTGGGCGACCCGGCGGCCAACATCTGGGCCGACCGCGTGGCCGAGACGTTCAGGCGCGACTCCGTGCTCTGCGCAGAGTACAACCACGACATTGCCGGAGGCAAATGGAACGGCATGATGATACAGAAGCACATCGGCTACACCGACTGGAACGACAACTTCGAGCGCGACATGATGCCCGAGGTGTTCCGCATAGACGGCAACGCGCAGGGCGGCTTCACGCACAAAGGCGCAGACGGCTACGTGGCGATGGAGGCCGAGCACTACTTCAGCAAGGCCGACGCACCCGAAGCGGCGTGGACGGTGATGCCATACATGGGGCGCACGCTTAGCGGAGTGTCGCTGCAACCTTACACGAAACCCGTAGACGGAGCGTCGCTGGCATACCGCTTCACCGCACCGGCGGAAGTTGCTGGCAAGGTAAAAGAAGTAAAGGTACATGTCATCGTGAAGTCAACGCTCGACTTCCTCAACAAGGGCGGACTTACCTACAACGTGTCGCTGGACGGCGGCAAGCCGCAGACGGTGAACTTCAACAAGGACCTCAACGAGAACGGCAACAACACCTACACGATATACTACCCCACGGTGGCGCGCCGCGTAGTGGAGAGCGTTGTGACGCTGCCTGTCGGAAACACAGCCGACGGCATGCACGAACTGGTAATCACGCCCAACGACCCCGGCATCGTGTTCGAGAAAATAGTCGTTGACATGGGCGGATACAAGCCGTCATACCTTTTCATGGACGCCTCCGAGAAAGAAAGGCGCTGACCGCCTTGTACCGTTTTTAGCGGCAAATATTTGTGAATTTGCCTGAAAATGCTTATTTTCGCACATGAAAACAGACTGCTGACGGCGCACCGACCTTGCTCCGTCAGCAGTTGACGATAAAACAACACACGGCTTTCCACGCCGCAAAACACGGCCTTTTACAATCCGAAACACGGTCTTCTGCACTCTAAAAGGCCATGTTTCGGATTGAAAGGGAACACTATCGGAACAATTACAGACATCATGCCACACCACAGCAGCAACGACAATACAAAAGAAAACAAGGCAAAAAAGTTACGGTTTCCATCCGTCTTTGGCGCAATACGCACCAAAGGTACGCTCTTGGCCATTGCAGCCTGCGTGCTGATGGGTGTCATCGCCCAGGCCGACAGCGGCAACCTGTACACGGCCGACAAGCTTACAAGCAACCTCGTCAGCTGCATCTGCCAGGACAAGTACGGCTACATATGGGTCGGAACAGAGAACGGCCTCAACAAGTTTGACGGCTACCGCTTCACAAACTACACCAAGAACAATCTGAACGACAATGACTCGACATCGCTGACAAGCAACGACATAAGCAAGATTTACTCCGACAGCAACGGCAGGCTGTGGATAGGCTGCGAACAAGGGCTCATGACCTACGACGCAAGGAGCGACCGCTTCAAGCGCCACCACTTCCCCGGCGGACTGAAGCCGAGGGTGCAAGACATCATCGAAGACACCGACGGCAACATTCTTATAGCCACGGCAGGATACGGACTGTTCAAAATAAAGGCAGGCACCGACAACATTACGACAGACGACAGGCTGGACTGGAACAGCAAATACACGTTCACCAACAAGCTGTTCACCGACAGGCGAGGCGGCTTATGGTTTGCCAACCACCTGCAACTGGTGGCTGAAATCGGCATTGGCGGCAAGCCAGGCGGCATAAAAGAATACCCCCTGGCGTGCGGGCCGGCCGTCAATTTCATCGACACCGACGAAAAGGGCTTCATCGTAGTCGGCATGTACGGCATAATGAGATACGACTACGACACCGCAAGGCTAACTGCGGCCGACTACGACATGAGCCTTCTCAACCGCAACGCGACCATAAGGAGAGCCATCGCCGACCATGACGGCAACATATACATAGGCACTTCGGGCAAAGGCCTGATGGTCATCCCGCGCGGCAGCAAGAAACTGCGGCAGGTGGAAACGAAGGACAGGACGTTCGACCTGTCAACGTCCAACGTCAACGACATATTCGAAGACAAGGACAAGAACATCTGGGTAAGCTGCTACAAGCGCGGCATATACATGCTCAACTACGAGAAAGACGCCTTCGGCCAGTGGGACTTCACGTCGCAAAGATACGTCCTCGGCAGCGGCCTTTCGTCAATATCGGCCGGCAACGGCGGCGACATACTGGCCGTAGTGCAGAAAGCCGGCGTCTACAGGTTTGACAAATACGGCAACATCACGGCACACCCGAAATCGCCGTACGGCACGAATACAATCTACAAAGACAAGAGCGGAGGCTTCTGGCTGTGCACGGAGAACGCCCTGTACTCATACGACCCGTACAAAGGAACGTACACGCTGAAAGCGCAATACGGCGGATACGACATAAACTGCATGACCGACGACGGCAAAGGACGCCTCTACATATGCAACTACGGCAAGAGCCTGTCCATATACGACACGCGCACCGGCAGCCAGACAGACTTCAGCATGACCGACCGCAGGCGCCTCGGCACCATCTGCAACAACTGGATAAAGGCCCTGTTCATAGACAGCCACGGCCTGCTTTGGATAGGCAGCTCGAACGGACTGTCGTGCATGGATACACGCAACAGCAACTTCAACGTGCTGAAACGCAGCAAGATGCTGCCCGACATGCAAAGCCTGGCGTTCTGCGAAACACGCGGCGGCAACGTGCTCATCGGCACGAACAACGGCCTGTACATGTACGAAAGGAAGGCAGACAAGCTAAAGCTGTTCCCCGGCTCCGAGATGCTGCGCAACAGGTCGATATACAGCATCGTGACAGACAAGTCGGGCGACATCTGGCTAAGCACGTCGCGCGGCATACTCATGTACGACAAGGCAAAGCGCAGGTTCATCAGCCACGTAAGCGGCAACGGCCTGTCAAACCGCGAATACGTGCTCGGCGCAGCCGTGCACGCGGCCGACGACCGCATAGCCTTCGGCACCAACGACGGCATAACCGTATTCTATCCCGAAGCGGTAAAGAACAGCACCATCGAGATGGACAGCATCTACCTTACCAACTTCATAGTAAACGGCAAACCGGTGTTCTGCTTCAAGGACAAGTTCGAAGTGCCTTACAACAGCAATACGCTGCAACTGGAATTCTCACTGCTCAACTACAAACACACGGAAGAGATAAAGTTCCAATACAGAATAAATGTGAGCAAGGAATGGCAGACCGTGCGTGACGGTTCCAACGCCATACAGTTCAACGAGCTGAAGCCCGGGAAATACGAGATTTACGTCAGGGCAGAATGCAGCGGCAAATATTCAAAACAGACGAAGATAATCACCATTATAGTGAAACACCCCTGGTATTCGTCTACAATGGCATGGGTGCTATACATCGCCGCAATCATAAGCATTGTGGTATACGCTTTGTGGCAGTATGAAAAAAACAAGCGCGAAGAACTCGAAGAGGCGAAGATGCGCTTCCTCATCAACGCGACACACGACATACGTTCGCCGCTAACGCTAATCATCGGTCCACTCAACAAACTGAAACAAAGGCTCACCGACAAGGAAAGCCTCGCCGACATCGATACAATCGACCGCAATGCGCAACGCTTGTTGCTGCTCGTCAACCAGATACTTGACGAAAGGCGGATAGACAAGAACCAGATGCACCTGCACTGCCAGCATACCGACCTGGCCGAACAAATCAGCGGAGTGACAGCCATGTTCCAAAGCAACGCACGCCAGCACAACATTAAGCTGACAGTGGAAAGCACGGATGAAGTGTACGCATGGGTTGACCGCACCAACTTTGACAAAGTCATCCAGAACCTGTTATCAAACTCATTCAAGTTCACTCCTGACGGAGGCGAAATCAGCATCAGGCTCAAGCAAGACAGAAATACCATAACAATAGAAGTTGCAGACACAGGACAGGGCTTCAGCGACGAAAACACCGAAAAGCTGTTCGACCGCTTCTACCAAGGCAAGAACAGCACTGGTACAAAGTCGGCAGGCACCGGCATTGGGCTGAATCTATGCCGCACACTCATACAAATGCACGGAGGCAAAATCAAGGCGGCCAACCGAACCGACGGCAAAAACGGCGCGCTGGTGACCATCACACTGCCCACAGGCAACAAGCACCTAAAGCCTGAAGAAATAGTAAAGCGTGAAGAAGCACCCAAAAAGCCGCATACGGCTACGGCAAGAAACCACGCAAGCAAGAGCTACAAGATATTAGTAGTTGACGACGACCCCGAGATATTGAAATACATCAGGGAAGAACTCGGAGAATGGTACAAGCTCGACGGTGCCGCCAACGGCAAGGAAGCGCTACAGGCTCTGCTGTCAAAACACTATGACCTCGTCATCTCCGACATTGTAATGCCAGTCATGGACGGCATATCACTGTTGAAGAACATCAAGACGAACGACATCATATCTGATATTCCCGTGATACTGCTCACATCGAAATCGGATGCTTCCGACCGTATGGAAGGTTTCAAGAAAGGTGCCGACGCTTACTTGCCAAAGCCGTTCGACATAACCGAACTACGCGTCATTATCGACAATTTGGTCAACCGCGTACGCCAGCTCAAAGGCAAATTCTCCGGCGCACAGGCGCAAAATGACAAGGTTGAACAAATCAGAGTGAAAGGGAACAACGACGTATTGATGGAAAGAATAATGAAATCCATCAACAAGAACCTGTCCAACCCAGACTTCAACGTCGAGGAACTGACCGAGGATGTAGGCATAAGCCGCGCCCAACTGCACCGTAAAATGAAAGAAATCACGGGCATATCCACCGGCGAATTCATACGCAACCTGCGCCTGAAACAGGCAGCAAGGCTCATACGCGAGGGACAAATCAACATAACCCAAGTTGCATACAACGTCGGCTTCAACAACCAGACACACTTCTCTACCGTATTTAAAAAACATTTTGGAATGTCACCGTCCGAATACGCCGAGAAGAACAGAAATGTAAAAGCGCCTGAACAAGAAAATAAAGAAACTGAAAACAAGAAAGACGACAACCAAGAAACAAATGAATAACACCATGAGACAGAGAAGAATAATTGCTTCTGTTGCGGCTGCTTTGTTTTTACTTGCCGCAAACGCCGAAGACGGTTCTAACTTGTGGCTGCGTATGCAGCAAAAGGCTAATACAGCCAAAGTCAAGACTAACGACAAGTCGGCCATCGCCAAGAACGCAGTAAACGAACTGACCGCTTATTGGAACGGCGGTGACGTGACGCTGAAAAAGGACGGTTCCATGCCCGACAATGACGGTTTCGCCATCGTAAAGCCTGCCGACGGCGGCCCAATCGAGGTCAAGGCACGCCGCAGTGCAGGCCTGCTGTACGGCGCATACGAACTTCTGCGCATGCAGGAAACTGGCAACAGCGTCAGCAACGAGACCAGTTCTCCGGCCTTCGAATACCGTGTGCTCAACCATTGGGACAACCCCGACGGAAGCGTTGAGCGCGGATATGCAGGCAAGAGCATATGGAAATGGGACGAAATCAACGGCGACAAGGGTACGATGAGCATCAACCTTAAGGAAAGGCTCACAATATACGCTCGCGCAAACGCCTCCATCGGCATTAACGGCAGCGTTATCAACAACGTAAACGCATCGCCGAGCATACTCAGCTTAGAGTATATAAAGAAGGTAAGAGTTATCGCCGACCTGCTGCGTCCTTACGGAATAAAGACTTACATATCGGTAAACTTCGCTTCGCCAATGGTGCTCGACGGCCTCAAAACCGCCGACCCACTGAACAGCGATGTAAGGGCGTGGTGGAAAAAGAAGGCTAAAGAGATATACAAGGAAATACCCGACTTCGGCGGTTTCCTTGTGAAAGCCAACTCTGAAGGCCAGCCCGGCCCCGGCGACTACAACCGTACACACGCCGACGGAGCCAACATGCTGGCCGAGGCGCTTGCCCCACACAAGGGGATAGTGATGTGGCGCAGCTTCGTTTACGGCAACCACGAGGGTGAAGACCGTGTGAAGCAGGCAATAACGGAGTTTGAAGACCTTGACGGGAAGTTCGCCAAGAACGTCATCCTGCAATCAAAGAACGGCCCGCTTGACTTCCAGCCGCGCGAGCCTTACGCCCCAATCTTCGACCAGATGAAGCATACGCCGATGTGGGCGGAGCTGCAAATCACGCAGGAATACCTTGGGCAGAGCCTGCATCTGGTATATCTCGCCCCGATGTGGAAAGAGTTTTTCAGTTTCGTAAACCCCAAGCAGCTACGCGGAATAGCAGGAGTAGCCAACACGGGCGACGACAAGAACTGGTGCGGACACCCCTTCTCGCAGGCCAACTGGTACGCTTTCGGCCGCCTTGCGTGGAATCCAGAGCTCTCATCTGACAGCATAGCGCGCGAATGGCTGACGCAAACATTCACGCACGACGCAGCATTCGTCAATCCCATGACCGAAGTGATGGAGGCCAGCCGCGAAGCCTGCGTAGACTACATGATGCCCCTCGGCCTGCACCACATATTCAAGGCAGACCACCACTACGGCCCCGAGCCGCAAGGACAGTACCCACACTTCCCGATAGAATGGTGCCCAGTATATTACCACAAGGCTGACACCGCAGGCGTAGGCTATGACCGCACGCGCACCGGTAGTGACGCCGTGAGCCAGTACCGCGCGCCGTACAACGACTTGTACAACAACATAGAGACATGCCCGGAGGAATACCTGCTGTGGTTCCACCACGTAAGCTGGGACTACAAGATGAAGAACGGCAAGACGCTGTGGCAGAACCTCTGCGCGCACTACAACCGCGGAGTGAGCGAGACGGAGCGTTTCGCCGCCGTATGGCAGACCATGCGCCCGTATGTTGACGAAGAACGCTTTAACCACGTAAGCCGCCTTATGGACGTACAGGTAGACAACGCCAAGGAGTGGCGCAACGTATGCCTCGGCTATTTCAGCGCATTTTCAAAGCAGATAATAAAATAAAGCGATGAAAAAAACGATTTGCAAGATATTGGCTATCGCCATAATGTCAGGATGCGCCGCACATGTTGCGGCGCAATCCGTACTGGAACGCCACGACAACGGCGCACACCTTACGGTAAACGGGCAACCAATGCTCATACTCGGAGGCGAGCTAAGCAACTCCGCCGCGACGTGTTTCGACGACATAGACCGCGTGATGCCCGAGATGAAACGCCTCGGACTGAACACCGTGCTCGTGCCTGCGCAGTGGGACTTGATTGAGCCTCGCGAAGGCGAATACGACTTTTCGCTCATAGGCCGAGCCATCGACAAGGCGCGCGAAAACCAGCTGAAGGTGGTCTTCCTGTGGTTCGGCGCATGGAAAAACTCGATGAGCTGCTACGCGCCCCTGTGGTTCAAGGAGGACGTCAAGCGCTTTCCGCGCGCCGTGACGGCCGCGAGCAAGCCGATGGAAATAGCCAACGCGTTCTCCAAAAACGTGCTCGAGGCCGACCGCCGCGCATTCTCCAAGCTGATGGAATACATCAAGGAGAAGGACAAGCAGCTATCGACAGTCATCATGGTGCAGGTGGAGAACGAGATAGGAATGCTCGAAAGCGCGCGCGACTATTCGCCCGAAGCCACGCGGCTTTACAACTCCGACGTGCCCGATGAACTTCTTTCTTACCTTGAAAGCCATGCCAAGACGCTGCATCCGTACACACTCAATAAGCTTACGGGCTGCGAGACGCTTTCAGGCGAAAGCAAAAAAACGCTTTCACAGAAACTGAAACGCGGCGGCACATGGGCTACGCTGTTCGGTGACGACATATACACCGAAGAAATGTTCATGGCCTACCACTACGCCAAATACGTAGAGCAGCTTGCACAAAGCGCACAAAGCATACACGACATACCGCTCTACGTCAACGCCGCACTCAACAGCCGAGGCCGCAAGCCGGGCGAATATCCGTCGGCAGGACCGCTCGCCCACCTCACAGACATGTGGCGGTGCGCCGCCCCGGGCATATCGATGCTCTCGCCCGACATATACGACACGGGCTTCAAAGGCTGGGCGTCGCTGTACGACCTGCCCGGAAATCCGCTCTTCATACCCGAATCTCGCTGCTGCGAAAACAGCGGAGTGCGCGCCATGTACACCTTCGGCGAGCACCGCGCCGTGGGCTTCTGCCCCTTCGCCATAGACCAGGCTTCACCGGCCGACCAGGCTTCGGTAAGCGGAAGCTACGCCATCCTCAACCAGCTGTCACCCTTGTTGCTCGGCGGCAAAGCCACAGAAAAGACTTGGGGACTACTCTTCGACAAGACCGACCGTGAACGTACCATTACCGACGGCGACCTTGTCATGACCTGCAACCACTTCTTCACCCTGCCGTGGGACGCTCGCGCAAAGGCCGACACATGGCCTGAGGGCGGCGGAATAATCATCAAACTGGCCGATAACGACTACATCGTGGCAGGCAACGGCATCGTGGTGACATTCCAGACCGCCACCGAAAAGGCGCAGGAAGAGCGCAAGACGCTGGGTGAAGACGGCTTCGCCACGGCCGGACAAGGCAAGTCCGAAGCCAAGAAAGACACCCGGAAGTTCACCGGCAGGCGCATCGGCATAGGCACGGTGGACGAAGTAAGCATCGGCACCGACGGCCAGACGAAGTACCTGCGCCGCCTCAACGGCGACCAGACCCACCAGGGACGGCACGTCCGCATATCATGCGGCGACAACCAAATACTGCACGTCCGCCTATACGAATATTGACCGCGTGTAACCAGCTGATAATCAATACCTTTCCAAAAGGCCGCCTTTTAGCTTCTAAAAGGCGGCCTTTTGCGTTGCAATTCACGGCCTTTCGCACGATGAAAAGCCGTGAATTGCAATGCCGCCCCACTCCACCCACATTTCCACCAACCATGTTTGTAACATTATTTTATTAAAAATTTAACACCCGCTGCAACGCTCTTGTTGGATAATAAGCGTATTTTTGCAAAAGCGGACACAGCCGTTCCGCCATAAAAAAAGAAACCAACCGGCATCATGGCAACGAAAACCAACAACAGAAAAAAGAAAGAGGCCCACTACATAGAGCGTGACGTGAGCTGGATGTACTTCAACCACCGCATATTGCAGGAAGCCCGGAAGGACAGCATACCGCTGCTCGAGCGGCTGTCATTTCTCGGCATCTACTCAAACAACCTTGACGAGTTCTTCCGCGTGCGCATGGCTTCGCTCAACCGCCTGCTCGAGTCTGACAACAAGGAAATACGCAAGCAGCACGACAGCATACGCAAGACCATCAAGACCATCAACAAGCTCAACTCGCAGTTCAGCCAGGAATACACCGTCGCAATCGACGAAGTGTTCAAAGCGTTGGAGGAGCACAACATCCGCCTTCTTGACGAAACGCAGCTCAACGACGAGCAGCAGGCCTACCTGAAGACCTACTACCACGAGCGGCTAAACGGCTACACCAACCCTATCTGGTTCTCCGAAATAGACGAAATAGGCCAGCTTGAGGACAACCGCATATACCTCTTAATCAAGAGGACAGAGCCTGCCGACGGCCTGCGCCTGCCAAAAAGCAGCTTGGCCATAATCAAAGTGCCCGACAGGGAGCACGGACGCTTCATCAAAGTGCCCTCGTCTGACGGTTTCGACAACATAATGTACCTCGACGACGTGGTGCGTTACTGCCTGCCGCTCATCTTCATCGGCTTCCGTCCAGGCACGTTCCAGGCCTACTCATTCAAGTTCACCAAAGACGCCGAGATGGAGATGGAGAACGACTTTGAGTACGGCGTGTTGCAAAAAGTAGCCAAAGGCGTAAGCAGCAGGCGGCGGGGCGAGCCGGTGCGCCTCATCTATGACCGCCGCATGCCAAAGGACATGAAGAAGAAGCTGATGTCGAAACTCGACGTGAGCAAGCTCGACGCCTCGCTGGCAAGCAGCCGTTACCAGAACCACAAAGACCTGATGGGCTTCCCTGACTGCGGTCACGAAGAGCTAAAGTTCCCCAAGTGGAAATCCATATTGAAGCCCGAGTTCCTGTCGCAGGAGAGCATCCTCGACCAGATTCGCCGCAAGGATTTGTTCATACACGTGCCTTACCACTCGTTCGACGGCTACATCCGCGTGCTGCGCGAGGCCGCGCTGAAGCCCGAAGTGAAGTCAATCAAGACCACGCTGTACCGTCTGGCAAAGGACTCGAAGGTAGTCAAGGCGCTCATCTGCGCCGCACGCAACGGCAAGAAGGTGACGGCCGTGGTGGAGTTGCTGGCGCGCTTCGACGAGGAGAGCAACATAAAGTGGAGCAAGCGCATGCAGGAAGAGGGCATAAACGTAATATTCGGCGTGGAGGGACTCAAGATTCACTCCAAGCTCCTGTACATAGAGTCGCGCCAGGGCGACATAGCCTGCATAGGCACCGGCAACTTTCACGAGGGCAACGCCAAGACTTACACTGACTACCTGATGATGACCGCGCGCAAGAACATCGTGCAGGAAGTGGGCAAAGTGTTCGACTTCATCGACCGTCCGTTCTCCCAAGTGCGCTTCAAGGAGCTGCTTGTGTCGCCCAACTCGATGAAGAACCGCATCCTCTCGCTCATCAACAACGAAATAAAAAACGCCCGCGCGAGCCGCGAGGCGTGGCTCAAGATGAAAATAAACCACATCACCGAGCTTGACGTGGTGAACAAACTCTACGCCGCATCCGCCGCCGGAGTGAAAATAGGCATCGTACTGCGCGGCAACAGCTCGCTCGTAACTGGCGTTCCGGGCGTGAGCGACAACATCAGGGCCGTGGGCATAATAGACCGCTACCTGGAGCATTCGCGCATACTCATCTTCTGCAACGGCGGCGCGCCGAAGTATTACATAGGCAGCGCGGACTGGATGCCGCGCAACCTGCTGAACCGCATCGAGGTGATGACTCCCGTCTACGACGCCGACCTGCAACGCGACCTTATGCGCACGGTGGACTTCGGCCTGCGCGACACCACAAACGGACGCATAGTTGACGGCACAGGAGCGAACACCATACAGCCCGTCGAGGGCGACCGCCCCTTCCGCTCGCAGGAGGAGCTGCACAACGCTTACGAGGCCGAGGTAAAAACCGTAAGCACGGCGGACGGCGACTGACGGCATTGCGATATGCCGTCTTTGGGCATACAAAAGGCCACCTTTCGCACGCCGAAAGACGGCCTTTCGCAGCGTCAAAAGCCATGTTTTGCAAGGCCATTCGTAACGTACTGATTATCAACGAAGTAACAATCTGTAAGCAACGGGTAAAATATAAATACCCAAAAAGCGTTATTCAAATATATTACAAACATCGGGAAGCAGGGATAAGAGAGTAAAGTATACGGTAAAAGGCGAAGGGCAGCAGCAAAAACAGCCTTTGTAGGGACATAATTTATTATGTCCGCACGCCTTGAAAAGGCGTATTTCAAGCGGCAGACATTGCTACAATACGTTTCTACGGAATGTTCGGACATAATAAATTATGTCCCTACAAAGGCCGTCCACGCCGCCTCGGCATTCTGCCTATTTGCTCCTTCTCTCCTTACTCCTTCCCTCCTAAAACCTAAAAACCATGAGATTAGCGGCAATAGACATCGGTTCTAACGGAGCGCGACTGCTCATCAAGAACTTCAGGACTGCCCAGGACGGCAGCCAGCAGATTTCGCGCGTGATGTACATGCGCGTGCCCCTGCGCTTAGGGTCTGACGTATTCACGCTCGGCAAAATATCAAAAGAGCGCGCGGTGATGATGAAGCACATGCTAAAGGCGTTCCGCCAACTGATGAAGCTCAACCAAGTTGACGACTACCGCGCCTGCGCCACGTCGGCCATGCGCGATGCCGAGAACGGCAAGAAGGTACTGAAGAAGCTGCACGAGGACACCGGCATAGGCTTGGAAATAATCAACGGACGCGAGGAAGCGCGCCTGCTGTGCAACAACATAGTGGAAAACATCGAGAGCGCGAAGGGCAACTACGCCTACATAGACGTGGGCGGAGGCAGCACGGAAATATCGCTCTTGCACGACGGAGTGCTCACCCACAGCCATTCTTACAACATAGGCACGCTGCGTATGCTGGGCGGCATGGTGTCGAAAGACGCAATGCGGCAGATGCGCGACGACCTCTCGCGCTTCGCCAAGGACATGCCGGGGATGCGCATCATAGGCTCGGGCGGCAACATCAACAAGCTGTTCAAGCTCTGCAACTCTGACAAGACCACGCGCACCGTACCCGTAAGCGAAATCAAAGCCGTCTACGACAAGCTCAAGGCACTAAGCTTTGACGAGCGCATCGAGCAGTACGGACTGAAGGCCGACCGCGCCGACGTAATCATCCCGGCATCGGAAATATTCATGCTGGCCGCCGAAGCCTTGGGCTGCGACAGCATACAGGTGCCCAACATCAGCTTGGCCGACAGCATAATCGACGGACTATACCGCACGAAATACGCCGCGGCTGACGTGTGATTATCTCCAAATTGTAAATTGAAGATTGTGAGTTGAGAATTATGAGTAGCCCTGCAAATCTGTAAACAACCAATAGGGCAAATCATAATTCTCAACTCTCAATTATTCATTCCCAACCGTTTATTGCGCCAAAATGTCTCACCGATAAGACATTTTGGCGCAATTCGTGTATTGGTACGCATCTTGCAATATGCTAAGTGAAGGCCGAAAGAAACGCTGGAGGCCGCAAACAACCAAAAGGACTATAACATATAAAATAATAGGAGACTATAATTATGACACCAGTTAATCGCAAAAACTCATGGTTACCCGACGTATTCAATGATTTCTTTGACACCGACTTCATGCCCCGCACCAGCGCAACGGCACCGGCAATAAACGTCAAGGAGAGTGCGGACGACTACGAAGTGGAGGTTGCAGCGCCGGGAATGACGAAGGAAGACTTCAACGTTCACCTCAACCAGGAGGGCGACCTGCACATAAAGATGGAAAGCAAGAAGGAGCATACGGACGACAACAAGAAGGCTCATTACCTGCGCCGCGAGTTCGCTTACTCTAAGTTCGAGCAGACGCTCATCCTCCCCGACGACGTAGACCGCAACAACATATCAGCCCGTGTGGCCGACGGTGTGCTCACGGTAACACTGCCCAAGGTAAAGAAAGAGGAGCAGAACGTGGTAAGGCTGATTACCGTTGGATGACATATTCTTAGGAGTAAAGGAGTTAAGACATTAAGCCTACGTTGCCAACTTATTATATGCAACAAGGCATTTGTCTTAACTCCTTTACTCCTTTTACTTCTTTACTCCTCAAAAATCAAAATCCGTACACTTCTTTGAGCTTCGCGCCGAGGGCGTCGCCGCGCAAATCGGTGGCAACAATCTTGCCTTCGCCGTCAAGAAGGATGTTTGCCGGGATGGAATTGATGCCGTACACGGGAGCGGCGGCGCACTTCCAGCCCTTCAGGTCGCTGATGTTGGGCCACTCCATGCCGATTTGTTTGATTGCCGCTTTCCATGCTTCGGCCTTGTTGTCGAACGAAACGCCGACCACCTCGAAGCCCTTTGCGTGGTATTTCTTGTAGTTCGCCACGACGTTGGGCATCTCCTGGCGGCACGGACCGCACCAGCTTGCCCAGAAGTCAACCAGCACATAGTTGCCCTTGCCACACCAGTCACTCAGCTTCCGCTGCTGTCCCTCGGTGTCGTTCATTGTCAGGTCGGTGAACATTTTGCCCGGCATACGCTTCTCCAAGGCCGCGAGCTGCGCCTTAACACGCGCCATTGCGGGGTGGTTGTAGTAAGGAGCGGTCTCGGGAAGAAGCTCCTTCAGCTCGTTATAGTCAAGCATATAATAAAGCTGTGGGAGGAAAGCGGCAGGAATAAGGTTGTCCTTGTTGGCCTTCACTATGTCCAGTTGCTTTGTTATAGCCTCGTTTTGCAGCTGCTCCGCCTTGGACTCAATCTCCTTCAGCTTAGCCTTGCCTGCGGCCGTAGTGTCGGCAGCTGCCGCGCGATACTCCATCACCGCCGCGTTAAGACGCTCGGTGACGGCCGACAGCTCGTTGTCGTAAGCATACATCTTCTTGTTCAGTTCAGAGCCGTTGAAGGTCTTAGCCACGGTGTTAAGGTCAACGGGCGTACCGTCGTTGAACACCGGCAAGTAATAATCACCCGTTATTATGAGCATTATTTCGTCCTTAGGCAGCGTGCCGTCAAGCGTAAACTTGCCGCTGGTTACAGCCGCGCTGTCAACCGGCTGGCGTGCGTTCATCAGTCCGAGATACACCGTTTTAACGTCTGCTGGTACAGTACCCGTAATCTTGTAGGCCGTGTCCTGCGCCGAGGCAGACAACGTTGCGAGCGCGAGGGCGGCGATTGTAAATAGCTTTTTCATCGTTTATCGTGTTTTGATTTATTACTGTTTGCAAAGGTATCACTTAACGGCGACAGGGCAAACAAAAGCCGATAAAATATCGACATATTGACGTTTTTTATGCAAATGCCGTCCTGCCGTTCTGCAAAAGATGGCCTATTACATTCCAAAAGGTCATCTTTTGCACGCCGAAAGGCCACTTTTTGCAAGGCGAAAGACGGCCTTTTGCAAAGCCATAGATAACATATTGATTATCAACAAGTTACAACGGGATATAAAATTTACCCCGACAAGAAATGCAAAATACGGGAAAATGCAGTAATTTTGCAGGCGGAATATATTTACAGAGTGCTTGTCTAACCTCTTTAAAAACAAGGAAATGGAACAACGTAAACAACAGGTAAGCGTGCTGTTCATGCTTTTCAGCACGCTGTTTTGCGTCTGCCTCATCACGGCAAACGTGCTTGAAACAAAGCAAATCTCCTTTGGAGCTGTCAACATCACGGGTGGACTGCTCGTCTTCCCCGTGTCTTACATCATCAACGACTGCGTGTGCGAGGTGTGGGGTTTCCGCAAAGCGCGCCTGCTAATATGGCTGGGCTTCGCGATGAACCTTATTTTCGTGGCCTTCGGAGCACTGGCCGACGCCATTCCCGGAGCGCCTTACTGGCACAACGACGAGGGCTTCCACGCCGTGTTCGGCCTCGCTCCGCGCATCGCCGCGGCATCGTTCGTGGCCTTCCTGGTAGGCTCTTTCATCAACGCCTACGTGATGAGCCGCATGAAAATATCGTCGCGCGGCAAGCATTTCTCCGTGCGAGCCGTGGTAAGCACGCTCTTCGGCGAGACCGCCGACTCGCTGGTGTTCTTTCCGCTGGCCCTCTCGGGCGTCGTGCCTGCCGGCGAAATGGTGTCGCTAATCATATCGCAGGTGGTGCTGAAGACGCTCTACGAAATCGTAGTATTGCCCCTTACGGTGCGCATCGTGCGCAAAACCAAGCAGCACGAGGGCGAAGACGTGTATGACGAAGGCATAAGTTACAACGTACTAAAGATATTCAACCTATAAAACAGCAGCCCCTCCCGACCTCCCTATAAGGGGAGGGGGGCCGGCTTGCTTCACTATTGACAAAAACTTACTTAACGACAAAATAATGGAAGACAACATATCTGAAAACCTTTCGCAATGTGCCAACCAATCACTCCCCCAATGGGGGAGCAGGGAGGGGGCTTCGCTTAATGCACTTGGAAAGACCACCCAATACCGCATGGACTACGCCCCCGACGTGCTCGAAACGTTTGTGAACAAACACCAGGAGAACGACTACTGGGTGCGATTCAACTGCCCGGAGTTCACATCACTGTGCCCAATCACCGGACAGCCCGACTTCGCCGAAATACGCATCAGCTACATACCCGACGTTAAGATGGTTGAGAGCAAGAGCCTGAAGCTATACCTCTTCAGCTTCCGCAACCACGGCGACTTCCACGAAGACTGCGTAAACATAATAATGAAAGACCTCATCCGCCTGATGGACCCTAAGTATATAGAGGTGACGGGGCTGTTCACTCCGCGCGGAGGAATAAGCATCTATCCCTACGCCAACTACGGACGACCCGGCACAAAGTATGAACGCCTGGCCGAAGAGAGGTTTGCAAGGCATGAATAAAGAAGCAGACACCCACCCCAGCCCTCCCAAAGGGAGGGAGCTTAATATGCTTTTGACACCATGCAAGGACATAAATCTATAATCGGAAACATAATAAGCAAAGTCCGTTCTACAATGAACGGACGGGTGACAGGCGTCCGTTTGCGTCTTATTTTGTGCTCCACCTTATTTATATTAACACTTCCTGTACTATCACAAGCATCCAACTATGCCAACCAAAGCCCCTCCCTTGGGGAGGGGTTAGGGGTGGGTATTACCTCTTTAACACCTGAAGACACTATTCAAAGCCCCTCCCTTGGGGAGGGGTTGGGGGTGGGTGTGACGGACAGTTTGGTGTGGATGCCTGACAGTTCGGCGTCGGTGCTCCGTCCAAAGGTCGCCATCGTCCTCAGCGGAGGCGGCGCAAAGGGCATGGCTCACATCGGAGTGCTACGCGTCTTGGAGCGTGCCGGCATACCTATTGACATCATCACGGGCACGTCTATGGGCGCACTCATCGGCGGACTGTACTCCATTGGCTACGATGCGGCTACGCTTGACTCGCTCGTAAGCGTGCAAGACTGGAACGTATTGCTGTCAGACAAGGCCGACATGCGCAGCCAAAGCCTTGCCGAACGCGAAAAACAGAACACCTACATACTGTCGCGCCCGCTCTCCATAGCACGGAAAAGCCACACTGCATCGGGCGGACTAATCAGCGGCAGCAACCTCTCGCAGCTCTTCACACGGCTTACCGTAGGCTGGCACGACTCCATCAGCTTCGCCACCCTGCCCATACCGTTCGCCTGTGTGGCAACGAACATCGTAGACAATACGGAATACGTGTTCCACAACGGCTACCTGCCAACCGCCATGAGGGCGAGCATGGCCATACCGGGAGTGTTCACGCCGGTGAGAATGACAACCTTAATTGAGAATGAGAAATTGGGAATGGAGAATTATGATTACTCCTGCAATAAAGCAACCGGCAATGAGACGAATAGCGGTAATCATAATTCTCCATTCCCAACTGTCAATTCTCAATTACAGAAAAAGGACATGGTGCTGGTCGACGGAGGGCTGCGCAACAACTATCCGGCCGACGTTGCCCGGCAGATGGGCGCCGACATAATCATCGGGGTGTCGGTACAGAGCGACCCGCGAACGGCCGACGAGCTGCAAAGCGGCCCCAACATACTGATGCAGATAGTCGACCAGAACTGCAAGAACAAGTTTGCGGAGAACTGGGCGATGACTGACATACCCATAAAGGTAAACGTGAAGGGCTACTCGTCGGCAAGCTTTACACGAACGGCCATCGACACCCTCATAGCAAGAGGCGAACAGGCGGCCATGAAGCAGTGGGACAAGCTGATGCAGCTGAAGCGCACACTGGGGCTGGCCGACAGCTACCAGCCCGACCGCCTGCACCGCAAGGTGCCGCAGAGCAAGGCTCTTAGCTTCAGGATTGACTCCATACAGTTTGACAACATATCGGCGCAAGACCGCAACTACGTAACCACCAAGTACGGCCTTGAACGCGGAAGGGACGTCACGGCGGAGCAAGTGGAACAGGTAATAACCGACCTCGGCACAAACCTGCTGTACACAAACGCAGGCTACAACATCAGCAAGAGCGACGGCAAATACATCCTCACAATATCAGCCGGGGAGCGAAAGACGAGCCGGGTAAACCTCGGCGTACGCTTCGACACCGAGGAAATGTTGGCCTTGCAGGCCAACATGTCGCACCGGCTGCCCACCCGGCTGCCCGTAACGCTCGAGCTTACAGGCCGCCTGGGCAAGCGCATGATGGCGCGAGTGGACGCCAACGTAAGCCCGATGCACCACGGACGCATCGGCCTGTCGTACCTTTTCCGCCACGACGACATAAACATATACGAGGGCGGCAAGCGCGACTACAACTTCACATACAACCAACACGCAGTGAACTTGCAGGCCTTAAGCTTCAACATACGCAACTTCTCGTGCGACGTAAACCTGCACATGGACTTCTTCGACTTCCACGACGTGCTCTTCGGAGAGGAAACAAAGCCTGAACGGCTCGACAACGTCCACATGTACAGCTACGTCTTCAACCTGAACTACAATTCGGAAGACCGCTGGTTTTTCACCACCCGCGGAGCAAGGCTGAAGGCTGGCTTCGGCTACTATACGGACAATTTCATAAGCTGGGACGGGCACGGTGGCCTGAGCATAGCCGACTGCATGTGGCGCATGTCGTTTCCGCTCAACAGCCGCTTCACGCTCCAGCCCATGCTCTACGGCCGCATCATACTCGGCGACGGCGCGCCGCTCATCATGCGCAACGCCATCGGCGGCATGACGGCAGGCCAGTATCTCGCCCACCAGATGCCCTTCGCCGGCGTAGGGCACGTAGAGTTTGCAGGGAACGCCATGCTGGCCTGCCAGCTGAGGGCGCAACAACGCATCGCCGACAACAACTACATCATATTGCGCGTGGCTGCCGCACAGCACAACGACAAGCTACGCGACATACTCAAAAGGCGCACCCTGACGGGCTGCGAACTGGCTTATTTCTACGACAGCATGTTCGGACCGCTCGGCGCGTCGCTCGGTTATTCAAGCAAGACGAGGGAGGCTTACTTCTACATCAACCTCGGTTACCAGTTCTGACGGCGGTCAGCCCGTCTTTCATTTGTCAACCGGAAATACGTTTTCGGTTGCAAAACGTCATTTCAAAAACGTCCGTCTTTTCTGTCAAAATAGAAAAACCGACAGCCCGGACATTGTCCTTTTTGTTACCAAAAGCATCCTTTTATTCCACTCTTAACGGCTCTTACACCCGCCAAAGGCCATCTTTGAGCATGGTAAAGGCCGTCTTTAAGGTGCTTAAAGGCCGTCATCAAGGGTCGTAAAGACGGCCTTTGCCACCCTTAAAAGCCGTCTTTGCCCCGTTTTCAGGCCGCAAACGTTGCACACATCAGCCATCATTCAGCGTAACATTCAGTGTTACAACGATTTGCCTTTGCACACTTTTCCTTGCCGTATTTACACCGACAGACTTTTATTTTAGAATAACGCCGCTGTGGAGCGTCAACGGAAATCAATGTGTAAGCCGTCGGCGCAGATTAAAAGAAAAACGAAACATTAAGCTCACAGCGGCCTTTAACATATTAAAACTTGGTTAAATATCAATAGATTAATACATCTTCTCTTTTTTATTATTCACTAATTTTATACTTTTGCAAGTGGTTCCTACAATCAGCCTTGTAACCCGACGCATCTTGGACGTCCATGCACGAGCCTTGCATCACTTGTTTGCAACGCCGAGCGGCTTCTGCTTTTGCAGCTTTTCCAAGCCACCCTCAAACACTATTAGCCTATCGGAAAGTAGGCATTTTATAAACAAAACAACAATGAAAGCATTAAGAGTTTTTGCTTTTGCAGCCTTTCTGGCTCTAGGGGCAGTTATAGCCCCACAAACGGCTTCGGCCTACAAGTATTACATTCATGTTGGAGACGGAAACGTAATAACCATGCGTGCTGATAATAGTCAAGACGCAATTGACGAATTTAATGACTTAATCAATCAAGGTTTTCTTGATCCTAATACTGCATGGTTGACAAAACGTCCTAATGGAGGCTGCATTGCAGGCTGCGACTAATCAAGCAAAGCTGTGGTATCGGCTATACGGCCTTTTACATAACATAAACTTCCGAATATTATGAAATCTGTTAGTGCTTTAGTATTCTATATATTTTTATGCTGTGCCGGGTATGCGCAAGGAGGACATGCGTATATGACAAGCCCCGACGGAGGCATGTATGCTTATAAAACTACAAACCGTGCAGTTTACGATACTGCAAACATCAATATATTTTACAAAGTTAGATTTTTGCCTGATTCTACTAAAAAAGATAAGTACAGGGAGGGACAAACATTATTGATGGTATCTGACAACTACACATGGTTTGGAGATTATTATAGATTAAAGGCGGACTCTATAAACGATTTCCTTGCCGAAAGCAAGAAAAACGCTCATAACGAAAAAGCGAATGACGATATTTACATGTTTGTAAGAAAAACTATTTTCGATTATGTAATGTTAACTGATTTGAAAAATACACAAACAACAATACAGCTAAAGGCACTAAACAGATATCAATATACCTATTCCACGCCAAAAATTGACTGGGCTCTGCAAGCAGGAGACACCCTGATTAACAACATTCCATGCAAAAAGGCGACATGTAGATACGCCGGACGTAACTTAATAGCATGGTATGCGGAGAGCATACCGTTGCCTTACGGTCCGTATGTGTTCGGCGGTCTGCCGGGACTTATCATGCAATTATATGATGACGGGCTGAATTGGATATTTACAAATAATGGCATTTCGAATGCAATATCCCCAAAAATAATGTATCTTTATAAAAATAAGAAGTACAAAAAAACAACAAGAGAAAAGGCACTGGCGGCGTATCGTAACGAAAAAGAGAACTATATGGCTATCGCTATTGAAAGCGGTGTTATGGAAGTTGTAAATAAAGGGTCCGACTTTGACAAGCTAATGGCACCCCGTCCGAGCAACATGCTTGAGTTAGAATGGTGAGACACCTTATCATATTACTGCTTTCGACCATGCTTACGTGCGCCAACGCCATGGCGCAAGGCGGCCAGTCGGCGTACACCGGGATTGTAACGAACGGCGAGGGGAAGCCCGTTGGCAACGTGACCTGTAAGCTGCTCGACGGCAAGGACTCGCTCTTGGCCTACTCGCTGACCAAGCCTGACGGCTCGTTCAGCCTGAAAGCCATAAACGGCGGACGGCAAATAGAATTCGCCTTTCTCGGCTACGAGACGATGCGCATACCCCTGCAAGACGGCAAGTCGCGCTACGACGCGAGGATGAAGCGCAAGGCCGTAGAGCTGGAAAACGTCACCGTGACCGCCGACCCGATAACGCGGCGTAAGGACACGCTGCTCTACAACGTTGACGCCTTCCGCCAGAAGCAGGACCGCAGCATAGAGGACGTGCTGAAGCGGATGCCCGGCATAGAGGTTGGCGACGACGGACAAATCAGCTATCAGGGCAAGGCCATCAACAAGGTGAACATCGAAGGGCTCGACCTTATGGGCGCACAATACAACCAGGCCACGCAGAATATGCCGGCGGAGGCCGTCGCCCAGGTGCAAATAATGGAGCGCAACCAGCCCATACAGGCACTCGAAGGCAAGGTGAACAACGACCGCGCGACGCTCAACCTGAAGCTGAAGAAAGGCTACAAGACGCGCCCCTTCGGCGAGGCCGACGGCAGCATAGGAGGCAGTCCGGCCACTTGGGACAACCGCCTGACGGCCATCAACATCAACCGCAAGAACCAGCTGCTGCTGACGGGAATGATGAACAACTGCGGAATAAGCCTCGACGGCCTGACGCGCAGCATGGGCAACTACGCCGGGATGTACACCGACGAGCCGCTGCCCGCGCCCTTCCTCTACTCGCCCACGGCGCAGACGCCGCCCGTGTCGCCGCTGTATTACCTGCGGAACAAGTCTTACTTCGCCGGACTTAACTACCTGCACGCCTTCACCCGTGAGCAGACGCTGCGCCTGAACGTGCTCTACTACCGCGACAGCGGCCACCGGCAGGACAGCACCTTCAACCGATACACAACCGGTGAAGACACCGTAAGCATATTCGAAAGCAACGACATACACGACAAGCAGCAACAAGTGAAGGGCGCGCTGCGCTACGAGCTGAACTCAAAGAGGCTGTACCTTACCGACGAGGCGCAGGCCATGCTCGCCCTCGGCGACGCCCTGAACAGTGGCGGCAGCAACCTTGGAGCGTTGCAGGAGCGCGTGAGGCGCAGACGGTACAGCGTGCAGAACGTGCTCGAAGCCACGGTAAACACGGGGGCGCTGCTCGTTGACGTGTCGTCGATAGTGCGCTTCTACGGTTCGCGCGAGCGGCTCGGCGCAGCCTTTGACAGCGACGGCGGCGACATAAAGCGCACCGTAAGGCTGCGCAACATCTTCACGCGCAACCGCATCGGGACAAGCATCGGCCTCTTAGGCGGTAGCCTTAGCCTCGGCTACATCATGGAATACAAGCGTAACGAGACCGCCGCAAGCGGCCTCGGCGGCGGCATGACGGGCAGCTACTGGCTGCACACCATAGAGCCACAATACGAATACAACCTGCCTGACGGCACGCTGACGCTAACCCTGCCGGTAGAATACATGTCGCATTCGTACCCCACGGGCGGCGTGAAGAGGCACAAGGCCATGTTCTCGCCGATGCTTGACATCGACTACAAGCTGGGCACGATGATGACCGTTGACGCCTCCGTGGGCATAAACCGCGACGCCGACACGCAGGCCGTGCCCTTCACCGGCGTGATGATGAACAACTACCGCACCTACACGGCGGGCACCGACAGCATGTCGTTCAGCCGCACGGCGATGGCCGACGCGCGCCTGTCGTGGCTCAACACGGCCACGATGCTGTCGTGGAACGTGTACATTGGCTGGCAACAAAGCCGCCAAGACCGTTACGACCGATACCTCTATGCAGGCGACATGACGCTCATCCTACCCGCCTGGCGCGGCAACCGGCGCACGTCATTGAGCGCGGCGGCCAACGTGAAGAAGGTATGGCGCGGCGCAAGGCTCACCCTCAAAGGCTCCGCCCTGTACTCTTACAACAAGACGCTGGCCTCGCAGAACGGCACGGAAGGCTACATACGCTACAGCGCGGCCAGCCTGCAAACCGGCGTGTCGTGGGACAAGCTGCGGTGGCTCACGGCCAACCTCACCATGGCAGGCAACCTGACATGGAAGCGGGCAGACGCCTTCTCACCGTCAAACAACGTGCTCCGCAACGCCTACTGCTCGCTGCGGCTCGACGTAACGCCAACGGCCAAGCTGCGCATGTATGCCGACATGGCCGGGACAACCTGCGAAATAGCCCACAGCCGCTATTCCACAGACATTTTCCTGAACGCCGGGGCGCGCATGGACTTAACCAAGACGCTCGCCGTAACGCTGACAGCCGTCAACCTGCTCAACCGCAAGAGCTACGCCACATCGTCCTACCAAGGCTCCAACTACCGCTATTTCAGCGTGCCGTTGAGGAACCGCACGGTGATGGTAGGCGTCAACCTGAAGTTCTGAACACCGCGCATCAGGCACAGCAAAGCCGCCGGGCGGAATACGCCTCCCGGCCATGCACTCTGCGAAAGACGGCATTTCGCCCTGCAAAAGGCGGCATTTCAACGCGTAAAAGACGGCATTTTGCAGCGCAAAACACGGCCTTTTGCAAGGTGCCGCATATATTGCTGCAAATCAAACACATATATACGGCTTACGCAAAAGCATGCTTACGGATTGAAAGCGGCCGTAAAGCCCATGTTTGCGAGGTAGGCGTTACAAAACGAGGCATGTCAGCCTGCTTTTTAGTTAAAAATCATTTTATTTGCCAAAAGGCATACGATTTTCCATGTTAAAAGCCTTTCTATTCGGAAAAATTCCTATTTTTGCAGCAAGTTTAACAACATTAACATGCGCCCCTGAAAGGCTCATGCAACCAAAAAAATCTAATTATGAAAAAGAAAATCCAATTCAGTCTTGTCTATCGTGACATGTGGCAGTCTTCTGGCAAGTTCCAGCCGCTGAAAGACCAGCTTGAACGTGTGGCTCCGGCCATCATCGACATGGGTTGCTTCGCGCGCGTGGAAACCAACGGAGGAGCTTTCGAGCAAGTTAACCTGCTTGCCGGCGAGAACCCCAACGACGCTGTAAGGGCTTTCTGCAAGCCGTTCAACGAGGTTGGAATAAAGACACACATGCTTGACCGCGGACTGAACGCACTGCGCATGTACCCCGTGCCCGACGACGTGCGCCGCCTCATGTATAAAGTAAAACACGCACAGGGCGTGGACATTCCGCGAATATTCTGCGGACTGAACGACGTACGCAACATCATACCGAGCATCAAATGGGCCAACGAGGCAGGCATGACGCCCCAGGCCACGCTCTGCATCACAACATCGCCGATACACACGGTAGAATATTACAGCGGCATAGCCGACCAGCTGATTGAGGCCGGTGCCAACGAAATCTGCCTCAAGGACATGGCCGGAATAGGCCAGCCCGCAATGCTCGGCAAACTGACCAAGGCCATCAAGACAAAACACCCGGACGTAATAATACAGTATCACGGCCACTCTGGACCGGGCCTGTCTATGGCTTCCATCCTCGAAGTGTGCGAAAACGGAGGCGACGTCATCGACACGGCCATCGAGCCTCTGTCATGGGGAAAGGTGCATCCGGACATCATATCGGTGCAGAGCATGTTGAAGAACGAGGGCTTCGAAGTGCCCGAAATCAACATGAACGCATACATGCAGGCACGCACGCTGACTCAAGAGTTCATCGACGACTGGCTGGGCTACTTCATCAACCCGGGCAACAAGCAGATGAGCTCGCTGCTGCTTGGCTGCGGACTGCCTGGCGGAATGATGGGAAGCATGATGGCAGACCTGGCCGGCGTACACCGCTCTATCAACTCAATCCTCAAGAGCAAGGGCAAACCCGAATACTCAACGGACGAAATGCTCGTCAAGCTCTTCGACGAAGTGGCTTACGTATGGCCGCGAGTAGGTTACCCACCACTTGTTACCCCGTTCTCACAATACGTCAAGAACATCGCCCTCTTGAACCTGCTCACCATGGCACAGGGCAAGGGACGCTTCGTGATGATGGACGACTCGATGTGGGGAATGATACTCGGCAAGAGCGGAAAAATACCCGGCGAAATCGACCCCGAAATCATAGAGCTGGCAAAACAGCAAGGACGCGAGTTCACGGAAGCCGACCCGCACACGCTCATTCCCGACGCACTCGACGACTTCCGCAAGGAGATGGACGAGCACGGATGGGAATACGGACAGGACGACGAAGAGCTGTTCGAGCTTGCAATGCACCCCGAGCAGTACCGCGACTACAAGAGCGGCGCGGCTAAAAAGCGCTTCCTGGCCGACCTCCAGAAAGCCAAGGACGCAAAACTCGGCGCTACTCTCAAGCCAGAAGAAATCGCGGCGTTCAAGCACGCGAAGGCTGATGCCATAGTATCACCGTGCAAAGGACAGGTGTTCTTCGACTTCGAGGGCGGCAGCGAGTGTACTCCGTGCCTCGAACCGTACATCGGCCAGCACTACAAGGAGGGCGAGACGTTCTGCTACATACACACCCCGTGGGGCGAGTTCGAGGCCATACCGGCGGCGCTCGGCGGCAAACTCGTGGAGATTGCGGCAAAGCAAGGCTCGCGTGTTAACCGTGGCGACGTCATCGCTTACATCGAAAGAGACTGGATAAATTCGTAATTTATTCAATTGAAAATTGAGAATGGAGAGTTGAGATTTATGATTACCTTATGCCATTGATAAAGGCAAAATAGAAAAGGTAATCATAAATCTCAACTCTCCATTCTCAATTTTCAATTCACCCAAACAAGTGAAATGGACTACAACCTAATCATTGATAAGTATTATAAGGACTCTCCAAAACTTCTAAAGATACTCGTGACGCACAGCAAGGCCGTGGCCGACAAGGCGTTGGCCATAGCCGAGGCGCATCCCGAACTGCATCTTGACCGCCAGTTCTTGCTTGAAGCCGCGATGGTTCACGACATTGGCATCATCAAAACCAATGCTCCCGACATACAATGCTTCGGCACAGAGCCTTACATTCGCCACGGAGTGCTGGGTGCGGAGATGATGCGCGCCGAGGGATACCCGCTCCACGCCCGTGTGTGCGAACGCCACACGGGGGCCGGACTGTCGCTTAAAGAAATTGAGGAGCAGGCTCTTCCGCTACCGCATGAAGACCTGCTGCCCGAGACTTTGGAGGAAAAACTAATCTGCTATGCCGACAAGTTCTTCTCTAAAACCCGTCTCGACCGCGAGAAAACGCTCGAACAGGCCGAGCGAAGCGTAGCCAAACATGGCGAAGAAGGACTGCAACGGTTCAGGGAAATGGAGGAAATCTTTGGATAAAGGTTAGGAGGTGAGAAAGTGAGAAGGTGAGAAATACATTATTGTTAAATCGCAACGATTTTCTCACCTTCTCACTTTCTCACCTCCTAACCTTTACTTTACCCTAACAACTTCATACTTCCTACTGCCTATTCCGATTTTCTCGGCATGGGCAAGGCACGACTTGTATTCTGTGTTGGGGTTGGCATTGTCGAAGTGGTCGTGATGGTCGCAGAATCCGGGAGCGGCCATGTGCTCGGTAAGCTGCGTGCCGGGCAGAGGCGTCTGGCGGAGACATGCGTCGGCACATGCCTGGTCCAAGGCCAACGGGTCGAACGAAGCGAACATGCCGAGGTCGGGAAGTATTGGCACGTCGTTGCCCGAATGGCAGTCGCACAGCGGCGAAACGTCGCACACCAACGACACGTTGAAGTTGGGACGACCATCGATAACAGCCTTTGTATATTCCGCCATGCGGCAGTTAAGATCCTTTACCGAAGCGTCATTAGAGAACGATATGGCGTCGAAGTTACATGCGCCGATGCAGCGTCCGCAGCCTACGCAGTTGTCATAATTGATAGACATCTTCCTGCGTTCAGCGTCAAACACGAGGCCGTCGTTGGCACACTCGGCCATGCAGCGGCGGCAACCGCGGCACGCGTCCTGGTCGATTACGGGCTTGCCGTTGCAGTGCTGCTCCTTCTTGCCGGCGCGCGAGCCGCAGCCCATGCCTATGTTCTTGATTGTTCCGCCGAAACCTGTCATCTCGTGCCCCTTGAAATGGGTGAGCGATATGAACACGTCGGCATCCATCACGGCGCGTCCTATTTTGGCCTTCTTTACGTATTCACCGCCCCTGACGGGCACTTCTACGTCGTCAGTGCCCTTCAGTCCGTCGCCTATGATGACGGGGCAACCCACTGTGAGCGGCGTAAAGCCGTTCTCCCAAGCGCAGTAAAGATGCTCAAGGGCATTCTTGCGGCTGCCGGGATAAAGCGTGTTGCAGTCGGTGAGGAACGGTTTTCCGCCAAGTTGCTTCACCACGTCAACGATGGCGCGAGCGTAGTTGGGACGCAGGAAGCTAAGGTTGCCAAGCTCGCCGAAGTGCATCTTTATGGCGACAAACTTGCCGTCCATGTCGATTTTGTCAATCCCGGCCGCCTTGACAAGCCGCTTCAGCTTGTCGGTGCGCCCCTCGTCGGGGCGGCAGCGGAAGTCGGTAAAAAAAACCTTCGATGTAGTCTGTGTTTCGTTCATTGCTGTGTTATTTGTTCGTTATGTCTTTGTATGCTCTTGGAAAAAACGCTTTCCAGCGTGCGAAGTTAGTCATTTTCCACGACATTACGCACAGCCCGGCAAGCATATTATCATTATTTATCAGACCGGCTACGGCCACCCGTTTTCCAATATGCCGTATTCCGCATTGCAAAAGGCCGTCTTTTGGTCTGTAAAAGGCCGTCTATCGCAGGCTAAAAGACGGCATATTGGAAAGTCATTGACTGTCAGCAAGTTACCATACAACAAGAACTATCGTCTAAAAGCATCTCTCATCAAATGCAAAACACAGAAAATATGAGACCGTCATTAGCACTGCGTAAAAGACGGCAAGAAAATAAATAGGAAATATTTTGCCGCTTTGACAACTTTGACATATCTTTGCACAAGCGTACGACTATGGACAATCAGGAAACGACACATACATTCATAGACCTATTTTCAGGGTGCGGCGGACTGTCTTTAGGATTCGAGATGGCTGGCTACAAATGCTTATTGGCCATTGACAACTGGAAAGACGCCCTTACTACATACACATTCAACAATCCTGAAGTCAACACTTTATGTGCAGACTTGTCATCGATAAGCCCCAAAGAAATATCAAAACGATACGGATTGAGCAGAGTCGACGTTATAGTCGGAGGGCCACCATGCCAAGGGTTTTCCGTTGCCGGGAAAAGAGATGTCAACGACAAGAGAAACGAACTGTACAAAAGTTTCGTCGAGTTCGTCAAAACCTTGTCTCCAAAAGCATTTGTCATGGAGAATGTGCCAAACATACTTAGCATGGGTAACGGCACAATAAAAGACTCCATCGTCAAAGACTTTGAGAATTTGGGATACAACGTCGTATACAAAGTGCTCACCGCATCCAACTACGGTGTGCCTCAAAAACGCAGAAGGGCCGTGTTTGTAGGAATGAAAGACGGCAGGCAATTCCAATTCCCGGACATCTTGACCAATACTCCAATCACGTCAAAAGATGCCATTTCCGACCTGCCCGAACACTCTTTACCCGAAGGCACAGCGTACACGTCGTCACCATCAAGCGACTATCAAAGACTTATGAGGGACGGCAGCAGCGGCATATACAACCATGACGCGACAGAACACGAACAAAAAACAAAAGAAATCATTGCCCTTGTACCTGACGGGGGCAACTACAAAGACCTTCCCGAAGAGCTGCAACAGACAAGGAAAGTACACATAGCATGGACCCGTATGAACAGCAATAAGCCAAGCATGACCATAGATACGGGGCACAGGCATCACTTTCATTACCAATACAACCGCATCCCGACAGTCAGGGAATCAGCACGAATACAGTCTTTTCCAGACAAGTATGTGTTCAAATGCAGCAAGACAAGCCAATACAAGCAGGTCGGCAACGCAGTACCGCCATTGCTTGCCAAGGCTATTGCCGTAAAACTTAAAGAAAGTCTGGATGGCAATAACAATGCTCTCATGAACGGAACAGGCAGGCAGCCTAACATATACAATGTACCGGAAGAGTTTTATTTCAGGCTTCACCATGTACGTCCAAGGTTCAAAAACGATGTGGAAAACGTGCTGCTTTACATCGCAAACGTATGCAGCAACCTTGACGAAGCCCCAATAAAGACATACAATGCCAACATATCGGATGCTATAAGGATGTACCCCGGAAATGAATCCGTGGCAAACAAGACCATACAAAACTGGCGCACGGAAATCGCCGCCCTGTTCGGCTTCTACATAGAAGACAAAAGAAAAGGAACGACAAAGACGGGCAACATAGCAAAATTCCTATCATCAAGCGGAGACTTGATACAGTTTTTCAAGTTCTTTTTACTTAAATTTCAATATCCAGGGGGACACATCAAGGCCAAATATGCAAAAGAAATAATAGACGCAAGGATAAAATTCAAACCGGCCCAATATATCTTAAAGGTATTGCATGAAGCCGACGCATATACAGGCAAACCTCTCGGCATCAGCAAAGCGGAAGCCACACATTGCATATTCAACGACCTGCGCGTCATAAGGGACAATAGGGATGTTGAGGAAGTAATCGACCTAATCATCACCAACCGTAAGAAGAGGCTAAAATACAATTCCTCTGGCGATGTGATAAGATATGCCGGCGATATTCTTGACTACATGGTATTGGCCAACCTTTTGAAGGAAAGCCATAACTATTATTACATCAACAGGGCTGAAAACGAGTCTATCCAAGCCATAATCAGCGATACGGATTCATTCCACGGATATGACCGCGCTTATCAGAAAAACCTTAGTATACAAGAACTTTCCGCTATAGAGACAACATGGTTTGAATATGTAAACACAGGGCTTGATGTCAACTTGTTCAAGACGGACATAGGAAACTACATCCATGAAAATGATGATGAAACCGACTACCTGCACCTGATAAGGGAAAAAATAGAAGAAGTCATCAATACATCAAGTACGAAAGAGATTGGCGACCTTGGAGAAGCCCTCGTCATAGGGCATGAGAAAGTACGAGTAAAAGAAGGCGGCAGGGAAGACCTTATACACCTTATAAAAAAGATTCCCACATCTTTCGCCGTCGGATATGACATCCAAAGCGTAGAATTAGACCAACGTAAACGGTTTATCGAAGTAAAGACGACCATCAGCAACAAACCAATCAACTTCTATTCGTTTCACATGACACCGAACGAATGGGACACTGCAAGCTCAACGAATGACAGATATTTCGTATACAGACTGATGATTTCAAGAAAAGAAATGACCATATATATACTTCAGGACCCTGTAGGTTTATACAAGAAAGACAAAATCAACATGACCCCAAGAAACGGTGCGGAAATCAGTTTCAACGTTTCCGTATGTGAAAAAACAAAGTTACTAATATGGCAAGAATGAGAGTTGTTTCACTATTTTGCGGATGTGGAGGCATGGACTACGGCATGTCTGGCGGCTTTTCTTACTTGGGATGCGACTACCCTAAACTGCCTTTTGACATAATATACGCCGTGGACAACGACCCTTATTGCACCAAAATATACAACAACAATTTCCCACACAAGTGCGAAATAAAGGATGTACGCGATATAAACGTTGACGACCTGCCCGACTTTGACATTCTCACAGGCGGTTTTCCATGCCAGTCATTCTCAATATCGGCACAAAACCCCCCACGTCTCGGATACAAGGATGAACGCGGAATGCTGTTTTTCGAAATGGTGAAAATCCTGAAAGCGAAAAGGCCGAGGGCTTTTGTGGCCGAAAATGTCAAAGGATTGCTTTCCGCCAACAAGAAAAAGGCATTTCCACTGATATTAAGTGAATTTGGCAAAGCCGGTTACAAAGTGAAATACAAGCTGTTCAACGCTTCTGACTACGGCGTACCGCAGAAACGCGAACGCGTCATAATTGTAGGCTTCAGAGACAAAACCGACTACGAGACATTCAACTTCCCATCCCCGACCACCATAAAAACAAAAGCCGTTTTGAGGTCTGTATTGGACGCCGACGCCGACAAAGATGAAAAATGGTTTTTCAGTGAAAGAGCCGTAAAAGGTATGATGCTTGTCAGGGATAAGATGAACAAAGGCCGAACCCAAGACATAAACGAACCTTGCAACACGATAAGCGCACACCTTGCAAAAGTCAGTCTAAACTCTACCGACCCGGTATTAAAGATAGGAGAAAGATACAGGAGATTAACACCGCAGGAATGTGCAAGGATACAATCATTCCCCGACACATTTGACTTTACACCTGTAAGCGATTGCAGGAAATACCGTGCAATAGGCAACGCCGTACCTCCTGTATTCATGTGGCATATCGCTCAAGCTTTGGCTAAGGTTACAGACCCGGACATAAATTATGAAGCTGAGAGAGTTGACGGCCCTGGCCACATTATAAAAAATATAAAACCTCAAAAGAAATCCAAGCAATTAGACCTATTCGACAGACAATACGTATAACAGACAAACTGTCATTTAATAAGAAACCAAAAACACTCACCTTTCAATACGTGGCCTTTCTCCTTCTGAAAGGCCACCTTTCGCATCATAAAAGGCCACCTTTCGCAGGCCGAAAGACGGCATATCGGGAAGTCATTGACTGTCAACAAGTTACAAAGGCTGCATAGAAAGGCGCGTAAAACGGTGTCATCGCCGCCTGAACATGCGCCGGAGAGCACATATGGACAGGCCGGACGGCTTCACGCGCACGCACGCCCAAAAGTTAAAATAACAAAGAAAAAACGGCATATGACGTGTTATTAAGTTTTAATTCCGTAAATTTGCACCCTGCATTTGCAATGAGAACTAAAACCGTCATATTCATACTGCTGTCTGCTTTCATTTTCGTGATGGCAGAACCCACCATGCCTTTTTTCAAGAACAACGGCAAGCACGGCAGCAGCAATGACTCTACGGCCGTAAGCGATACCGCCGTACGGCAAGGCGCGGACGCACCGGCCGCCGGCGACACGCTTCCGGCGGACACGGCGGACATGCCGGACGAGCCAGACACGACCAAGATGGACTCGCTCACACTGGCCATATACAAGCACAACAAGCAGATTGACGACTCCATAAGGCTTGACAGCATAAACCGCAGAAAGTCGAACAGCCTGGACGCACCGGTAGATTTCATGTCGGACGACTCGCTCGTATACGACGCCATGACAAAGCGCGCCTACCTGTACGGCAACTCCAACGTGAAGTACCAGAACATGGACCTCAAGAGCGACCGCATATACATGAGCATGGACAGCAACCTCGTCCACGCCACGGGTACGGCCGACTCTACGGGCAAGATAGACGGCAAGCCGGTGTTTGTAATGGGGCAGGACACTTATGAGAGCGACACGATGTCGTTCAACTTCAAGACGAAAAAGGGCTTCATCAATAGCGTCTACACGGCACAGCAGGACGGCTACCTGTCGAGCGAGCAGTCGAAGCGCGACTCGAGCGGCGTGCTATACCTGCAACACGGACGCTACACTACGTGCGACCAGGAACATCCCGACTTCTACATAGCCTTATCGCGCGCCAAAGTAAGGCCCGGAAAGGACGTCGTTTTCGGCCCGGCCTACCTTGTGGTAGCCGACGTACCGCTGCCGCTGGCCATCCCCTACGGCTTCTTCCCGTTCACGAAAAGCTACTCGAGCGGCTTCATCATGCCGACATACGGCGACGAAAGCTCGCGCGGATTCTACCTGCGCGACGGCGGATATTACTTCGCCATGAGCGACAAGTGGGACTTGAAGCTGCTCGGCGAAATCTACACCAAAGGCTCGTGGGGCGTAAGCGTGGCGTCAAACTACCGCAAAAGGTACAAGTACAGCGGCAGTCTCCTCTTCAGTTACCAGAACACCAAGAACGGCGACAAGGGCCTGCCTGACTACAGCGAGCAGACCAGCTTCAAGCTGCAATGGAGCCACCGCCAGGACTCAAAGGCCAACCCGTACACCAGCCTGTCGGCAAGCGTCAACTTCGCGTCAACCTCATACGAGCGCAACAACCTCAACAGCATGTATAATCCGCAGAGCTACACACAAAGCCTGCGAACCTCGAGCGTAAGCTGGAGCAGCACTTTCTCAAGCATCGGCATGACGCTCAGCGGTACGGCCAACCTAAGCCAGAACATGCTCGACTCCACAATAAGCCTGCAACTGCCCAACCTCAACATATCGGTAAGCCGCTTCTACCCCTTCAAGCGCAAGCACGCCGCAGGAAAGGAACGCTGGTACGAGAAGATTTCGATGAGCTACACCGGCCAGATACAGAACTCCATAGACACGAAGGAGGACCTGCTGTTCAAGTCGAACCTCATCAAGGACTGGCGCAACGGCTTCAAGCACGACATTCCAATACAGGCCAACTTCACCTTGTTTAATTACATAAACATAAATCCTTCGTTCAACTTCACCGACCGAATGTACACCAACAAGGTGATGCAGTCATGGGACGAAGGCAGCCAGGAGGCCGTGCGCGACACGTCATACGGCTTCTACAACGTGTACGACTGGCGCATGAGCCTCAACGCATCGACAAAGCTCTACGGATTCTGGACACCGTCACGCAAGATTTTCGGCGACAAAATCCAAGCCATACGCCATGTCATGACGCCTACGATAACCTTCGCCTACGCACCCGACAACGGCTCGCGCTACTACGAGACATACCAGAAGACCAACCCCGACGGCAGCGTGGAGCTGGTGGAATACAGTCCGTTCCAGAACAGCGTGTTCGGCTTGCCGTCGCGCGGAAAGACCGGAAGCCTTACCTTCGACCTCTCGAACAACATCGAGATGAAGATAAAGTCGGACAAAGACTCAACCGGATTCAAGAAAATAAGCATCATAGACGAACTTGGCTTCAACATGGGCTACAACATGGCGAACAAGGAACGCCCGTGGAGCGACCTCCAGGTGCGCCTGCGCCTGAAGTGGTGGAAGAGCTATACGTTCAACCTTAACGCCGTGTTCGCCACCTACGCCTACGACCTTGACGAGAACGGCAACCCCTACGTGGGCACACACACCGAGTACAGCCGTGGCCGATTCGGCCGATTCCAGGGCATGTCGCAGAACTTTTCATTCACCCTCACCCCTGACAAAATCAAGAAATGGTTTGGCGGAGGCGACGACGAGGACGATGAAGAAGACGACGAGGATGACGAATATGACAATACCGACATAGAATCAAACGTTGACGACGACCTCGTCCGCGGACAGCACGGCGCGAAAAAAGAGAATGCAGGCAAGGCCGAAACCGACGAAGACGGATACATGAAGTTCTCCATGCCGTGGTCGCTAACCTTCGGTTACGGCATATCAATGCGCGAAGACACAAGGCGCGAGAAGTTCAACAAGAAGACAATGCGCTATCCATACCGCTTCACCCAGACACTGAACTTCAGTGGAAACATACGCATCAGCGACGGCTGGAACATCAGTTTCTCGTCCGGTTACGACTTCGAGAACCACGCAATGTCAATGACTACGGCCTCGCTTCAGCGCGACTTGCACTGCTTCAACATGAGTTGTTCGGTTGTGCTTGCTCCTTACACGTCGTACAACTTCTCGTTCCGATGCAACGCGGCGACGCTCACTGACGCATTGAAGTACGACAAGCGGAGCGGCTTCAGCAACGCCGTACAATGGTATTGACGGCACGCCTGCACGCGCAGCGAGCATCAGGCTGCAACTGCCTGGCAGCCAGCAATATAGCAATCTGCTTACAACGATTATGCCACATCTGGCAAAACGTATTTGCAAAAGACGGCCTTTTACATTGCAAAAGACCGTCTTTTACACGACAAAAGGCCGCCTTTCGCAACGTGAAAGGCGGCCTTTTGTAAATCTAACTGCCGCATGACGGCAAACAGCCGTGTGCCGACGGCTCAGTTTTCGGCGTTGAAACGCATGATGTCTTCTTCCTCTCCTACAATCCAGACGATGTCTCCGGCCATTAGGATACGCGACGGGTCAACGCGCGAAAGGTTTTCCTTGCCCTCTTCGATGCCCACCACCATGCAGTTGAAATTGTCCCTGATGCCGCTCTCCTTCATGGTTTTTCCGGCGAAAGCGCCGCCCTCGCGTATCACGACTTGCCGCAGTTTCATCTCCCGTTTCTCTATGTCCGGGTCTTTCTGGCGCACCTCCCTTACAAGCGCGGAACCGAAAGCGGTAAGCTGGTCGTCACTACCGATGGCCTGAATCCTGTCACACGGGAAGATGATTGTGTCACCGTTGGGTATGTTAATGCGCAATATGCCACGCAATATGCTGCTTACATGCACACCGTACTTGCTCCCTAGACCGAGCTGGCGCAGCGTCTTGCCGCCCCAAAGCGAGTCTTCGGGCACGTCGAAGTCGGCAATATGCACGTCGCGGTCGAGCAGTTTGCCCTCGTAAAGGGGACGTTTGCGCCCCATAACCTCGGCCGCAATCTCTCGCGAACGCAGGTTTTGCAGGAACATCCGCTCCATCTTTATGCTGCGCCTCTTGAGCGAACGCGATATTATCATCAACGCGACGGCCGCCAGGGCAATGCTTATCATCAGGGCGTTGGTGAAGCGCGTGAGGTAGTTGCATATGTAAAAGACAAACGCCGAAGCTACGGCAAGGCGCACAAGGATGGTGAACACCAACGGGAAACGGTTGTAGACGCTCTCCGCCCACAGGGCCTTGAACTCCTCGCTGTGGTTCTTCTTCATCACGATTGCACGCAGGAAAGGAGCTATAATGAGCAGGGTTGCAAGCCCGCACACGGCGTTCGCCCACCAGTGAGGCAGCACATGGCGTATGAAAGGCAGGAAGAACGTAAACATTAGGGCAATGGCCGCGCCCGAAAGTATGGCGTAGATTACAGTAACACGCAGCATCTGCACGAGCAGGCTCTTCCACTTGCGCCCCGTATTGGCCGGGCGGCGGCTCAAAGTGACGTTGTTCAGCGCGGCAATCCACCGCCCGGGCAGCCGCCGTTCGAGCATACCATAGCACGGGTTGGCGGCGCGTATCATGTAAGGAGTTAGGAAAGTGGTGATTACCGAGACGGCAACCACTACGGGATAAAGGAACTCACCGATGACACCGAGCGACAGGCCGAGCGACGCTATGATGAAAGAGAACTCGCCGATTTGCGCCATCGAGAAGCCGCACTGCATCGCAGGCTTCAGCGGTTGGCCGCTTAGCATGAAGCTGAACGTGCCGAACACGGCCTGCCCTACAAGTATCGTAAGCACCAGGCAGACAATGGGCACTGCGTATTCTACAAGGACATGTGGGTCAACAAGCATTCCCACGGACACGAAGAACACCGCCCCGAAAAGATTTTTCACCGGCTCCACGAGCTTTATTATGCGGTCGGCCTCAACCGTTTCCGCCAGTATGGACCCCATTACGAACGCCCCGAAGGCACTGCTGAAGCCTACCTTCGTAGACAATACGGCCATGGCGCAGCACAAGCCGAGCGACACAATGAGCAGCGTCTCGTTGTTAATCAGCTTGCGCATGGAGCGCAACATCCACGGTATGAGGAATATCCCGACGACGAACCAGAGGATGAGGAAGAAGCCGATTTTCATCACACTGCCCAGCATCTCGCCGCCGTCAGGATTGCCGCCGATGGCCAGAGCCGACAACATCACCATAAGGACGATGGCCAGTATGTCCTCAAGTATCAGCACGCTCATCACCAGTCCGGCGAAGCGTTGCTGGCGAAGGCCAAGGTCGTCGAACGCCTTATATATGATGGTGGTTGAACTCATGGCCAGCATTCCGCCGAGGAATATGCAGTCCATGCGGCTCCATCCGAAGGCATGTCCGGCCACAATGCCGAGCATCATCATGCAGAACACCACGCTGCATGTGGCGATTACCGGCGATATGCCCATCCTCAGGATTTTCTTGAACGAGAAGTCAAGACCCAGCGAGAACAAAAGGAACATCACGCCGATGTCTCCCCATGTCGAAATGTCGGCCTTGTCAACCACCGACATGGTGTAAGGCATGTGAGGGCTGACAAGGAATCCGGCCACGACATACCCCAGAACAAGCGGCTGCTTCAGCTTCTTGAACACAATTGTGACCACTCCGGCCACGACAAGAATCAACGCAAGGTCTTTGACAAGATAAGGAAGTTCGGACATATATTGTACGGCTATGGGGTTTTACGGTTGTTAGGTTTTACGGTCATAACGGTATACAGCAGCAACGCCAAAGACCATAATGAAAGTGATTATAACATGGCGCAACTACTAAAAACGCCAAGCAATCACATAGTTTCACATCTACGACACCGTAAAACCGTATAACCGCAAAACCTCATAACCGCATCTAATCGTTATATTCGGCTGTAATCTCGCATATCCTTACGATAACCTGCATGGCCTTCTCCATCACCTGAACGGAGACAAACTCGTAAGGACCGTGGAAGTTGACACCTCCGGCAAAGATGTTGGGGCACGGCAAGCCTTTGAACGACAGCTGCGCGCCGTCCGTTCCGCCGCGGATAGGCTCCACCTTGGGCGGAACGCCGCAGTCCTGCATGGCCTTCAGCACGATGTCTATTACGTGCATGTTGGGGTCAATCTTCTCCTTCATGTTGTAATACTGGTCCTTCACGTCGGCCACGACGGTGCCCTCGCCGTACTTCTCGTTCATCCTGCGCGCGCAGTCGGCGATGAACTCCTTGCGTTCCTCAAACCTTTCGCGGTCGTGGTCGCGTATGATGTAGGACAGCTTGGCCTGCTCTATGTTCGACTCGATGCCCAGCAGATGGTAGAACCCTTCGTAACCTTCGGTAGTCTCGGGCGTTTCGTCGGCCGGAAGCATGGCCGCAAACTCGGCCGCCAGCCTGTTGGCGTTGACCATCTTGCCCTTGGCGTAGCCCGGATGCACGCTCACACCCTTGATTACAACCTTCGCCGAAGCGGCGTTGAAGTTCTCGAACTCAAGGTCGCCAAGGTCTCCGCCGTCCATCGTGTACGCCCATTCGCAGCCGAACTTCTCAACGTCGAAGTGGTGCGCGCCCATTCCTATTTCCTCGTCGGGATTGAACCCCATGCGTATGTCGCCGTGCTTTATTTCGTCATGGTCGCGGAGCCAGCACATAGCCTGAACTATCTCGGCTATGCCGGCCTTGTCGTCCGCACCGAGAAGAGTGTGCCCATCGGTCACGATGATGTCCTCGCCCTTGTGCGCAAGCAGCTCGGGGAACTTCTTTACCGACGACACTATGCCTGGCGACAGCTCTATGTCCTGCCCGTCATAGTTGCGGATGAGGCGCGGCTTCACGTCCTTTCCGCTACAGTCGGGCGACGTGTCGTAGTGGCTGATGAAGCCGATGGTGGGCACGTCCTTCTTCATGTTCGACTTGAGCGTGGCGTACACATAGCCCATGTCGTCCATCTCAACGTCGTCAAAGCCCTCCTCTTTCAGCTCGTCGCGCAGATACTTGGCAAAGACCAGCTGCTTCGCCGTGCTCGGCACGCTGTCGCTTTCCTCGGCCGACTGCGTGTCGAAGCTAACATACTTCAAAAATCTTTCAATTATGTCCATAGTGTTACAAGTGTTTTTATTTTTCCAGTTGATAATGTGTCAACAACCATCAAGCTACAAAGGTAGCAATTTTATTTCATTCATTGCGCCCATTCCGCCATGAATTTAAGCACATTTTTAAAAACTTCTTAAAAACCGGCAGCCATCCACACACCGCCATCCACACATCTGCCCCGGCCTCACGACTAAGATAAAGACGGCCAACAGCCCTGCAAAAGGCCGTCTTTTACAATTCAAAAGGCCGTCTTTTGCAGGCTGAAAGACGGCCTTTTGAATTGAAAGGAAACACACTTGTTTACATAAAAGACCGTAAACCTACAATCCGCATACACGCAAATCGTTACGGTCGCGCGGCAAAATGCTTACAGTTTTACGGCCGTTCATAAAGCGAAAGGACACGAAAAAGGCCGCATGAAGCCATCTTTCATGCTTCATGTGGCCGTCGGTGTGACCCCGTTGGGATTCAAACCCAAGACCTTCAGAACCGGAATCTGACGCTCTATTCAGCTAAGCTACGGGGCCTAAAACATGGTTTCACAGTGCAAACGTGCTGTGAACCGCGTGCAAAGGTAATATATTTTTCCGACAAACAAGGCTTTTCAGCGGTTAAAGTGCACGGAGGCCGTTAAAGTATTTAAAATGAAAGAATACACAAAATTGTTGCTGTTATTTATAAAATTATGTACTTTTGCACAAACGAAAATACTATTTAGCCTAAAATTTCAGTAGGATGATAACATTTATTGTCAGCTTGATAGCCCTCATTGTGGGCTATTTTGCCTATGGACGAGTGGTGGAGCGCATATTCGCTCCCGACAACCGCCCCACCCCCGCGGTAAGCATGGCCGACGGCGTAGACTACGTTGTGCTGCCGGGATGGAAGATTTTTATGATTCAGTTTCTCAACATCGCAGGCACAGGTCCTATCTTCGGTGCGATAATGGGCGCCAAGTTCGGCCCTTCGGCCTACCTTTGGATTGTACTTGGGTGCATCTTCGCCGGTGCCGTGCACGACTATCTTAGCGGCATGTTGTCCGTGCGCCACGGCGGAGCCGGCCTGCCCGAGCTTGTAGGCGTATACCTCGGCAAGCGCACAAAGAAGGTGATGCTCGTATTCTCGGTGTTCCTGCTGCTCATGGTAGGCACGGTGTTCGTCTACAGTCCGGCGCTCATCCTCGGCGACCTTTGCGGCGACTCGCTCACCTGGGTGTACGCCTGGTGCGTCATAATATTCGCTTACTACTTCCTCGCCACGATGCTGCCCATCGACAAAATCATAGGTAAAATCTATCCGTTCTTCGCCATAGCCATGCTGTTCATGGCCGTTGCTCTCATGGCTGTGCTGTTCGTCAAGTGGCCGCAGCTGCCCGAACTGACCGACGGACTCGCCAACATGAGCCCCAAGTCGGGCACAATCTTCCCATGCCTGTTCATCACCATAGCCTGCGGAGCCATCAGCGGCTTCCACGCTACGCAGAGTCCGCTCATGGCACGGTGCATGAAGAGCGAGCGGCAGGGCCGTCCGCTCTTCTACGGCGCGATGATAACCGAAGGTGTGGTAGCCCTCATCTGGGCCACCGTGTCGTCGTACTTCTTCTACGGAGGAGCGGCCGCCGAGCTTGGCGTTCCGGCCACGCTGCAAGCCCCCGAGGTGGTCACTACGGTGTCAAGCGGATGGCTCGGGGCGTTCGGTGGGGCGCTGGCCATAATCGGAGTGGTTGCCGCACCCATCACGAGCGGCGACACCGCGTTCCGCAGCGCACGCCTCATCATAGCCGAGTTCATACACATGGAGCAGCACTCGATACGCCGCCGCATGTACATCTGCATACCGCTGTTCGTCGCCGCACTCGGACTGCTGTGGTTCAACATAGCCGACGAGAACGGCTTTAACGTCATATGGAACTACTTTGGATGGGCCAACCAGACTTTGGCCGTATTCACCCTGTGGACGGTAACCGTATACCTTGCGCGTAAACGCAAGGCATATTGGCTGACGCTACTGCCTGCCATGTTCATGACTGCCGTATGCACGGCTTTCCTGCTGACATCAGACACAGCCTTCGGACTGCCCGTAATCGTAGGCAACATCGCCGCAATAGCGGTGGCTGTACTGTCCGCCGTGCTGTTTGCCGCATGGAAAAAGAAGGCTGACAGCAGGCACACCTGCGTAGAGGAAGCGCAACAGGAGCCATAACAAGAACGGGACTGTCCCCGTAACCATACCAAAACGACAAACGGCCGGACAAGGATTAAACCTTGTCCGGCCGTTTATTTGTATGGAATCGGCAAACTTGCTGCCGCCGGTTATCCGAGTCTCTCAAGCTGCACGGTGAAGTGGCGCATGAGCGGAGCTTCCCAAGTGATGCGCACTCCGCGTGTAATCTCCTCACGGCGGTCGTACACATTCTTCAGCGCGGCGGCTATCACGGCCATGTGATTGTCTGTGTACACACGGCGCGGGATTGCCAGACGCAGCAGGTCAAGCCCCGTAAAGCGGTTCTCACGGGTAACGGGGTCGCGGTCGGCGAGCAGATATCCTATCTCACATCCGCGTATTCCGGCCTCAAGGTAAAGCTCAACTGTAAGTGTCTGTGCCGGGAATTCCTCCTTTGGAACACGCGTGAGCACCTTCGGCGCGTCAACGAATATGGCGTGGCCGCCGGCCGGACGCTGGTAAGGTATGCCGTACTCGTCAAGCAAACGGGCAAGATACTCAACCTGGTGTATGCGCGTCTCGAGGTTGTCAAACTCCGTATTCTCGTCAAGTCCGATGGCAAGCGCGTTCATGTCGCGCCCGTTCATGCCGCCGTAAGTAAGGTAACCCTCGAACTGCACGCAATATCCCTTGGCCCCTTCATACCACTCCTGCTTGTTTGTGGCAATGAATCCGCCCATGTTGACGATGCCGTCTTTCTTGGCGCTCATGGTCATTCCGTCGGCCAGCGAGAACATCTCGCGCGTTATCTCCTTTATGGTCTTGTCGGCATAGCCCTTCTCGCGCGTCTTGATGAAGTACGCGTTTTCTGCGAAACGTGCCGAGTCGAATACTACGGGCTTGCCATATTTGTCGGCCACGGCGCGCACCTGGCGCAGGTTCTCCATTGACACGGGCTGTCCTCCTGCGGTGTTGTTGGTGATTGTCACAATTATGAAAGGTATGCGGTCGGCGTGTTCCTTCAGCGCGTTCTCCAGCTTCACGGGGTCAACGTTGCCCTTGAACGGCACTTCCAGCTGCGTGTCCTTGGCCTCGTCTACCGTGCAATCCAGCGCAACGGCCTTACGTCCCTCGATGTGTCCCTTCGTTGTGTCGAAGTGCGAGTTGCCCGGCACGATGTCTCCTTCGTGCACGAGATACGAGAACAGTACGTTCTCGGCTGCGCGTCCTTGGTGAGTCGGTATGAAATACTTGAAGCCCGTAAGCCGCTCGACGGTATCCTTGAGGAAGAAGAACGAATCGGCGCCAGCGTAGCTCTCGTCGCCGGTCATTATGCCCGCCCACTGGCGGTCGCTCATGGCACCAGTACCAGAGTCGGTCAACAAGTCGATGTACACTTGGTTGGCCTTGAGTTGAAACACGTTGTAGTGAGCCTCGCGTATCCACTGCTCGCGCTCCTGGCGCGTGCTCTTGCGGATTGGCTCAACCATCTTGATTTTCCAAGATTCTGCAAAAGGTAAATCCATAGGTTTAAGGTTTTTCGTTTATTCCTTGCAAATATACGACATTATGTTTCACCGACCAAAGCTCTGCGCATATTTTTAACACAATTTCCACATGCCAAGACTGCGTAAACGCCTCCACAGGTTGACAATATGTCAGCACCGGCTTACAATCATGCCGGAAGGCCGCCGACAGCTGTTTTCCAACTGGCGGCCTTCCGCCTTACAAAAGGCCGTCTTTCACCGCCCAATATGCCATCTTTTAGAAACCAAAACACGGCATATTGGAAACACGCTGACAGCCAACGGGTTACAAAACCGCAGCAGACGCCGCGGTTTTCCGCCACACCTTCAGGCCGCAATGACTACAGGCCGCCGCATCAGACGCGACCGGGCGCAGCGTGAAAGGCGCGCCCATTGTCTGGCGGAGACGGCATATTAGGGTTAAAGAATAAAAAAATCAACCGCGCATAACGCCGTTTGGATTTTTTATTGTAAGTTTGCATGAAAATCATTCAACAGGCGTGAAAACATCATCCATCGTCAACTGTACCGTCAAGATACTGCTTCCGCTCGTGTTCGGAGGAGCCATCCTGTATTGGATGTACCGCGACTTCGACTTCCGCAGCGTGGACGACATCCTGCTGCACGGCATGGATTGGACGTGGATGCTGCTCTCCTTCCCCTTCGGCATACTTGCGCAGATGTTCCGCGGATGGCGCTGGCGGCAGACGCTCGAGCCACTCGGCGAGCACCCCAGGACGGGCACGGCCGTACACTCCATCTTCCTCTCTTACGCGGCAAGCCTCGTAGTGCCGCGCATCGGCGAGTTCACGCGGTGCGGAGTGCTCAAGAGATATGACGGCGTATCGTTCGCCAAGGCTCTCGGCACGGTGGTAACCGAGCGCGCCATAGACATGCTGCTCATGGCCGCCGTGTGCGTACTGACGCTTCTCATGCAGATGGGCATGTTCTCGACGTTCTTCAGCAAGACGGGCACGAGCATGGACTCCATCCTCGGAAAGTTCTCAACCACCGGCTACCTTGTAACCGCAGCCTGCGCCGTGGCAGCCCTGCTGCTGCTACACATACTGCTGAAAAAACTCTCAATATATAATAAGGTAAAAGCCACCGTTGGCGGAATATGGCAGGGAGTGGTGTCGCTGAAGGATGTAAGGAACACCCCCCGGTTCATAGTCTACACACTGGCCATCTGGCTCTGCTACTTCCTGCACTACTACCTCACGTTCTTCTGCTTCGACTTCACCGCCCACCTGGGCCTTGAATGCGCGCTGGTAACGTTCGTAGTGGGCAGCATCGCCGTAATAGTTCCCACGCCCAACGGAGCCGGCCCGTGGCATTTCGCCGTGAAGACCATGCTCATACTCTACGGCGTGGCCGACACCGACGCGCTCTACTTCGTGCTAATCGTCCACTCCGTGCAGACCCTGCTCGTAGTGGCTCTCGGCATATACAGCTGGGCGGCGTTGGCGTTCACGGAGAAAAAGAGGGAAGGTGAGAAGGTGGGAAGGTGAGAAAATCCCACGCAGCGGAGTTTTCTCACCCTCTCACCTTCTCACCCTCTCACCTTCAAACACAATAACCCTTTAAAAATTTAATAGCTATGAGTGAAATCAAAAACCTGAAACCTGAGTGCATCTGGCGCAACTTCGACGCGCTGACACAAGTTCCGCGCCCGTCGGGCCACCTCGAGAAAGTGCAGCAGTTCCTACTCGACTTCGCAAAACGCGCAGGCGTGGAGGCCTTCAAGGACGAGGCCGAGAACATCGTCATGCGCAAGCCTGCCACCCCGAGCATGGAAAACCGCAAGACGGTAATACTGCAAGCCCACATGGACATGGTGCCGCAGAAGGAGAAAGACAGCCCCCACAACTTCGAGACCGACCCCATAGAGACATACATCGACGGCGAATGGGTTAAGGCGAAGGGCACGACCCTCGGTGCTGACGACGGCCTCGGAGTAGCCGCAATCATGGCCGTAATGGAGGCGAAAGACCTGAAGCACGGCCCTATCGAGGCACTCATCACAGCCGACGAGGAGACCGGCATGTACGGCGCGAACGCCCTGCCGGCCGGCGAACTTGAAGGAGAAATACTGCTCAACCTCGACACCGAGGAGGAAGGCGAGCTCATAATAGGCAGCGCGGGCGGCGTTGACATCACCGCAACGCTGGAATACAAGGAGGAGGAAACCGACAAGGAGGACATGGCCGTGCGCCTTACCGTAAAGGGACTGAAGGGCGGACACTCCGGACTTGAAATCTCGGCAGGCCGCGGAAACGCCAACAAGATGCTCGTGCGCATAGTCCGCGAGGCCATAGCCGACGACGAGGCGCGCCTCGCATCATGGCACGGAGGCAACATGCGCAACGCCATCCCGCGCGAGGCCGAGGCCGTACTCACACTGCCGAAGGAGAACAAGGCCGACCTCGAAGAGCTTGTCGCCGACTACCGCGAGACGTTTAACGACGAGTACAAGGACATCGAGGGCGAAATAGAAGTTACGCTGGAAGACGTCGAACTGCCTGCCAACGTAGTGCCGCAGGAAATCCAGGACAACCTCGTTGACGCCATCTACGCGGCTCACGACGGCGTATGGCGCTACATTCCCTCAATACCCGGCATCGTCGAGACATCGTCAAACCTCGCCATCGTTGACATCGACGGAGGCAAGGCTGCCGTGAAAATCCTGGCGCGCAGTTCGAGCGAGACGAAGAAGGACGAGCTGGCGACATCGCTCGAGAGCTGCTTCAACATGGCCGGAATGAAGGTCGAGCTTAGCGGAGCTTACGGAGGATGGGACCCGAACACGAAGAGCGAACTCATAAAGCGTATGCGCAAAATCTACAACGACCTCTTCGGCAACGAGCCTACGGTACAGGTGGTACACGCAGGACTGGAGTGCAGCATCATCCTCTCGAAGTATCCGGGACTGGACATCTGCTCGTTCGGCCCGACGCTGAAGTCGCCCCACACCCCGAACGAACGCGCCTTCTGGCCGTCAACGACCAAGTTCTGGGACTTGCTCGTCAAGACTCTCGAGGAAATTCCCGAGAAATAACATTGCGGCTTGTGCCGACACATTTTACAAAAGGCCGTCTTTCGCGCTGCGAAAGGCGGCCTTTTAGCGTGCGGTTTGCCGTGTTTTGCAAGGCGAAAGACGGCCTTTTGCATAGCAGCTGGCAACATTCTGGTTTTCAACGGGTAATGAACAAGCCTGAAAACTGCGGTATTAGCATACGCCGTAAACAGGATGAAAGACGATGACGCGGCTACGAAATAACGGGAAACCGTTATTGCAGATTACGGGGAATATGCTTTATTTGCAGACCTGAAACTACAGACCTGCAAAAAATAAACAATTATGAAGAAGTTAAGAAGACTGTCACTAATCAGCGCCGCGATGTTTGCCGCGCTGGCATTCACAGCGTGCACGGACGATGAAAACGGCGGCCCGGACCCCGACCCCACGCCTCCGCCCGTGGACGAAAGCATAGTCCAACTGTCGTCTGACGGCGAACAGAAGCCTGTCACCATACCAATAGCCGAACCATGGGAGGCCACGTCGTCGGCCGACTGGCTGCAGCTGTCGCAGATGGGCGGCAAAGGCGGCGAGAGCGTACAAGTAATTGCGGCGAAAAACCTCACCGGGAAGGAGCGCACAGGCTACATACGCTTCGGCGAAGCGCCCGGCACGAGAGCCGCGGCGGACTCTATGCAGATAGTGGTGCGCCAGCCGGCAAACGAGGAAAACAAAGCTCCGGGAGTGGTGCTTACGGCGGCATACTACAAGGACGGCGGCATATACGTTGACATATACAACGGGCGCGAATCGACAAGCACCATGCAGCAGCTCGCGTCGGCCAGCCCGGCATTCTCCTTCACCGACCCCGACGCCACCACACCGGGCAAAGAGCCGATAACATACATAAAGCAGGGGCAGACCTACACGGCCAACCCTTACGTAATATTCGACGCCGACGGCGTGGCCGAAGGCAAGTTCTCGATAGGCGGCGAGCAGTCGGTCAACACGCTGAGGGTGAAGCAGAACATTATATTTGAAGACCTCGGGAAGCTCGGCAACGAAGGCTCCGCCGGCCTGCACTTCACCGACGGCGACATAATCTATTACGGAGGAGGCATCATCGAGCATGAAGACCTCGGCTACCAGCAGACCACACCGAGCTACGAATTCCGCGCTTACGAGCCACTGACGGGCACGGAACACAGATACGCCGACATACCCTGCCAGGGTGCCGGGGCGTGCGTCAACGGAGTACCGACGATAGCAGGCGACGGCGGCATATACTATCTTTCAGGCACGTCATGGACTCTGATAGCGCAGCGCAGCGGCGAGGTGCTCGCGGCGGCGGCCGAAGGAGACAAACTGTACGTAGTGACAGGCAGCACAATAGAGACATACACCATAGGCAAGGATGGCAACGGCAACGTAACGGCGGCACTTGACGGCACGGCAGAACACGGCGAATACCTTGGCGAAACGGCCGTGACACACGACGGCGACGGCACAACATGGCTCATGGACGACCTGATGCACACGGCATACGCCGTCAAGGGCGGCACGCTACTGCCCACGGTATGCGAAAAATCAGACTCGCTCTCAACCAACTTCAAATTCATCGGTGTGGCCGACGGCTGCATATACGCCTTCGAAGGCAAAACCGTAACGCGCTACACCGTAAACGACGGCACGCCCGAACCGCTGCGTATGCTGGGCACGTTCAGCTGGTACGGCGCGACGGAATGCGTCGGCAAGCGGCTGTATAACTTCGGAGGAACGACCGCATACCGGGGCACCGAGACGGCATCTCAAGGCCTGCGCCGCCTCAGTCCGGCCGACTATGCGCCCATATCGGTGGCCATACTGCCGGAGTAGTGCCGACACCCCTTTTCTGAAAGGTGGCCTTTTACAATGCAAAAGGCCACCTTTCACCGTATAAAAGACGGCCTTTCGGAACGCGAAAGGCCGTCTTTTGCAAAACCACGGTAAAACGCCCGTTGCGGCGTTTTACGTAAAATATCATAAAAACAGCGGCAAAGCAGCCTGTATAACGGGCGAAAGCATTAATTTTGTATGGGTCAAACGCGGCGCAGGCACAGCTTATCCATACGCCTTGCAGCCGCACACACGCTTACAGACACAATGCAAAACCGCGTAAGAGAGATAGATTACCTAAAATGTGTGTTCATCATCCTGATGGTGATGTTCCATCTGGTGTACGTAGGCGACAAGTATCCTTACGCCAAGCAGGTGGTCTACACCTTCCACATGCCGGCCTTCCTGCTAATCTCCGGCTACCTGGCCAACATGGCGAAGAGCCCCGGCCGTATGCTCAACCAGCTGAAGTGGCTGTTCATTCCGTATGCCGTAATGGAGGCAGGCTACGTCGTAGCGGCCTCCATGCTGCCCATACGCGAACACATCAACGACCTTACCGTTGCCGTGTTCGCCGAAAAACTGCTGCTGCATCCGCTCGGACCGTACTGGTATCTGCACACGCTCATAGTGTGTTACATCATATATTACGCCGTGAGCCGCCTGCGGCCGCGCCTCGGCACGGTGACGCTGATGTGCGTGCTGGGCGTGGCGTTCTACGCCGTCGTGGAGCTGACGCACATCGTGCAGATGAGCAACGCGATGTACTTCATGGCCGGAGCCCTGGTAAGGCAGAGCGGAATGAAGTTCATGCAGGTGTTCCGCCCGTCGCTCCTGGCCGCAGCGCCCATTGCCATATTCTGCATGGCAAGCCCCGGCGAGATGTACAAGCAGACGCTGACGGGCGTCATCGTTACGTATTTAGCCATAAGCCTCGCGCTGGGAACATGCCGCAAGCTGCCTGAAAAGGCGCTGCGCGCAGCCTGCTTCATAGGCTCAAACACACTGGCCGTGCTGCTCTTCTCGCCCATGTTCACCATCCTGGCCAAGCAGTTTGTGCCACTCTTCGCCTTCGACCCTACCGCGTCGCTCTACACCGTGTTCTCCGTAGTGTTCGTACTGGCAGGCAGCCTCGCCGTAGCATACGTCATGGACAGGCTCAACCTGTCGCGCTGGTTCAGCGGGAAAAGCCTGTACAACCACGCCTGAAATGGAAAAATTAAAACTCTTTTCAACCGTTTTATTTTGCATTCTTACGTTTTTTGCCTAATTTTGCACCGCAAAACAGAAATTCAAAACTTATATGGACGACTATCACGCGGAAAAAATGAACTTGTAAAGTGAGGAGGCATGGCTCTCAAGAGCGGTCTTCCCACCAAGCGTAACATTTTCGGAGGATTAGCAAATGAGAACATACTGGAACACCAACAAGGGCTTGAAGCAGATTGGCCAGTGGGAGCCTAACTGCTGGATACAAGTGACATGTCCAACGGAAGACGACCAGCGTCTTCTTGAAGAAGAATTCAAAATACCCGACTACTTTCTTTCCGACATCAGCGACAACGACGAGCGTGCCCGCTACGAGTACGACGACGGCTGGATGCTCATAATCCTGCGTATCCCCTTCGTAAAGGAAATACGCTCGCGCACGCCGTACACCACCGTGCCCCTCGGCATCATACACAAGCGCGACGTTACGATAACCGTGTGCTTCCACGAGACGAACATGATGATAGACTTCGTAAGCTACCAACAGAAGCGCGGCGAAGGCTTCACCGACTACGTTGACATGATATTCCGCCTGTTCCTCTCGTCGGCCGTATGGTACCTCAAACGGCTGAAGCAAATCAACAACCTCATAGAGAAAGCCAAGCGCAACCTCGACCGCGAGGTGAACAACGAGTCGCTCATCGGCCTGTCGCGCCTGCAAGACTCGCTGACTTACTTCATCACGTCAATCCGCGGCAACGAGAACCTTTTGGCCAAACTGAAGTTCAAGCTACAGGTGGACGAGCTTGACGCCGACCTCATCGAGGACGTGAACATCGAGATGAGCCAGGCGCGCGAGACAACGAACATATACTCCGACATCCTCGAGTCCACGATGGATACATACTCGAGCATCATCAACAACAACATGAACACCGTGATGCGTACGCTCACCTCGGTGTCAATCATACTGATGTTCCCCACCCTCATCGCCAGCATCTTCGGAATGAACCTGGTCAACGGCATGGAACACAACAAGTTCGGCTTCCTTATTGCAATAGTAGTGTCGGCCCTGATTTCAGGCATATCGTGGTGGATTTTCCGCCACAAGCGTCTCATTTAGACACGAAAAGGCCACTTTTTCCGAATTTGATTAGGCTTTTACAATAATTTTATATAAGTTTGCACACCTATAATAAAACATGGAAAACCGATTCATGAACTAAGAAAAAAGTTAGAATGATGGACTCTCAAGTAAACACTCTCGGTCAAGAGAAAACAGAAGAACTGAACGTGGCTCCGGCCGATAACAGTGTACAAACAGATAACGGCAGAACCGACGTCAACGGCAACGAGGCAGCCGAAGCCATGGATGCTACGGCGGCCGTGGAAAACACCGCCATGACCGAAGGTGCAACCGAACCCAAGAAAGTATACAAGAACAAGAAAGAGGTAATAGAACGGCTGAAGGAAATAGCCGCAAGCGACGACGACCCGCAGAAAGACGAAGTGGAATACCTCAAGACTACGTTCTACAAACTGCACTTAGCCGAGAGAGAAGCGGAAATGAAAGCCTACATCGAAGCCGGCGGCGACCCCGAAAGCTACAAGGTCACACCCGACGAATACGAAAACGCTTTCAAGGCGGAAATGAGTGTCATAAAGGAGAAACGTGCCAAGATATTCCTGGAACAGGAAAGGGAGAAGCAGGAAAACCTGAAGAAAAAACTTGACATCATAGAGAAAATCAAGGCCATGGTGACTTCGCCCGACGAAGCGAACAAGTCATACCAGGACTTCAAGAAGCTGCAGCAGGAATGGAAGGAAATAAAGCTTGTGCCGGCAGAAAAGGCGAACGAGCTGTGGCGCAACTACCAACTGTACGTAGAGCAATACTACGACCTGCTGAAACTGAACAACGAGGCACGCGAATACGACTTCAAGAAAAACCTTGAAATAAAGACACGCCTGTGCGAGGCGGCCGAAAAGCTGGGTGACGAGAACGATGTCATCAGCGCGTTCCACCAGTTGCAGAAACTGCATCAGGAGTACCGCGAGACCGGCCCAGTGGCCAAAGAGCTGCGCGAAGAGATATGGGCACGCTTCAAGGCGGCGTCTACCGTAATAAACAAACGCCACCAACAGCACTTCGAAGAGCTGCGCTCCAAGGAAGAGGAGAACCTCGCCAAGAAGACCGCACTTTGCGAAAAGGTGGAGGAAATTGCCAAGGAAGAAATAAAGAACGCAGGCGACTGGGACAAGAAAACCAAGGAGATAATCGCCATACAGGCGGAATGGAAGACAATAGGCTTCGCCCCACAGAAGATGAACGTCAAAATCTTCGAGCGCTTCCGCGCCGCATGTGACGACTTCTTCGGCCGCAAGGCTGACTTCTTCAAGGAACTGAAGCAGAAGTTTGCGGAAAACGCCGAAAAGAAAAAAGCACTTGTGGAGCAGGCACAGGCATTGCAAGACAGCACCGACTGGAAGGCAACAAGCGACAAGCTCGTAGCCCTCCAGAAGGAATGGAAGACAATAGGCATGGTACCGAAAAAGCTCGGAGACAAGCTGTGGAGCGACTTCCTCACAGCCTGCAACCACTTCTTCGACGCGCGCAACAACGCCAACGCCGGCACACGCACCGAGGAACGCGCAAACCTTGAGAAGAAACGCGACATCATCAGCCAGCTCAAGGCATTGGCGGACAACGCCGAGGAAGACATACAAGAGAAGGTGCGCGAGCTTGTAGACCAATACAACGCCGTAGGACACGTGCCCTTCAAGGAGAAGGACAACGTCTACAAGGAGTACCACGACATCCTCGACAGGCTCTATAAGGAACTGAACATAACTACGGCGCGCCGCCGTCTTGACAAGTTCAGAAGCAACTTGAAGAACGTGGCCGAGAAAGGTGCCGACGCGCTTGACAACGAACGTTCGCGCCTGATGCGCCGTTACGAACAGCTGAAGCAGGAAGTACAGACTTACGAAAACAACATCGGCTTCCTCAACGCGTCGAGCAAGAAGGGCAACTCGCTCATTGACGAGATGAACCGCAAGGTGCAGAAGCTCAAGGACGACATGAACCTTGTACGCGAGAAAATAAAGGCCATCGACGCTGAAAACTAAAAAATTAAGGGTTAAGAGTTAGGAATTAAGAAAAATAGTTTTGAACTTAATTATATAAGTGTATTTTTCTTAATTCCTAACTCTTAACCCTTAATTATAAAAAACACTTTTTCATGAAGCACATTGCGTCATTACTCATCCTCCTATCCTTTGTCACAACGGTCACGGCACAATCGCTGAAACAATGGCGCGACTCGCTGGACAGGGTGAACAAGGAACTGAAAATATTTCCAAGTTCAACTAAACTGCTGCTAAGCAAGGCGGCGGTCAACCTGCAACTGCTTGAATGGAAAGACGCGATAGACGCCTGCGGACAGGTGCTTGAGAAAGACGGAAACAACCTGGCGGCACTGTATTACCGCGCCTACGCCAACAACAACCTGCGGCGGTACGACCTGGCGAAGAACGATTACGAGAAATTCTTGAGCCTGTCGCCCGACAATGCGGCAGCAAGGCTCGGGCTGGCTTACACGTACATAAAGCTGGAACGCCCGAACGACGCGCTCGACCAGCTGAACAACCTGATTGAAATACACCCTGACAACGCCGTAGCGTATGCGGCAAGAGCCGAACTGGAAAAGGACATGAAGATGTATGACACGGCCCTCTTCGACTTTGACGAAGCCCTGAAACGCGACCCAGGCAACAAGAACTACACCGTTTCAAAGGTTGAAATCCTGATACGGCAAGGGCGCAGGGAGGATGCGAAAAACGCGCTTGACACGGCCGTAAACCACGGCGTACCGCGCGGCCTGCTGCTTGAATGGTACGCCAAGTGCAAGTAAAAAGCCGTCTTCCGGCCTGCCAAAGGCCGCATTTGAGCCGCCGAAAGGCCATGTTTCACCATGCGGTTTGCCGCCTTTTGCAAACAGGGCAGATACAGGGCTGCAAACAAAGCCACACATTAGGGAACACATGTATTTATCTTCCAATCTTTCACCAGCGCAATAACGCTTTGAAAACCAACAATTTGCATGGTGAAAGATGCCCAATCCTATCTTTCACCATCATTCACCTGACACAGAAAGATGAAATATTGATGAAAGATGCAGAGCGCATCTTTCATCTCACAACATATTGAAAGACAAGGCCGTATATGGGGCACAGAACGAAGCGTATAAAGGCGAGAATGGCGTAAAACTGCGAAATGCTTTGTGTGTCAAATAGTTACGAATATAATGCCAGAATGGCGGCGCAAAACGAAATGTTTACATGGGTTTAATTTTGGTTTAATTTCACAGCGTGTTGAGGCTCATCGGGGCTGCATGACGCTTATAATAGGCTTACATCGGGTTTACATGGGTAAATGGCGAGGTGCGGAGCGGTGACGGATGGGTGTTGTAGGGCGGTGGATGCCGCCTTTTTTCATGCCCTTTTATAAAATATTATTCATGATTTTATTCCATATAATGATTATTTGGTATATTTGCAGCTATAAAACGTTTGGATATGGCAAAGGTTATACACGTACATCTGATACACGGAATAGAGGGGACGAAGCGCAAGGACTGGTATTTCAGCAGCATTTCGGCGGTTTATACGGTGCTGACGGCTGAACAGGTGGGTGCGACGAAGAATTATCTGCTGCACGCCGGGCTGTCGGGAGGCGGCTCAATCATCACGAAACGCGCTGTAATTAAGCAATCTACGCTTATTTCGTGCGGTCGTGGAAGCGGTGGCAAAGAGTGAGTTTTGACGGCGTTAGAACGCAAATAAAACGCTTTTCGTGAGGCGTTGGCAATGGAGGCTGTATGGTCTCCTTTTTTTGTGCCCGAATGGGGCGGTTTTCGGGGTGGAAGGACAACTGGACAGACAAAGTGGACGGACAAAATTTATGAACTGGACGGACAAAACATGGTTTTTGGGTGTAGGATAGAGAGGGGGTAAAAATACCGTTTTTTCTGCGATAGCCCCGAAAAACGCGCCGATAGATACCCCCTAAAAGCCACTGTTTTTTGAGGACGGACGCCATAAAGCGCCCGAAAACAGGGAAATTTTGTCGGTTTGGGCGGTGATATTCGAGGGGGAAACACGGAAACGGGCGGATTTAGAGGGTACAGGGGTAAACATTTCGTATTATTCGAGGCGGACGAGGCCGCGGACGAGGGCGACGCCATAGAACTGGGTACGCGAAAGCTCGAACGGGGCATAGGCGGGGGTGTCGGAAACTTATGGGTATCAAGGGAATACGTTTGGAGGTTATTCGTGGTCGCTACTATGTCCCCAAATGACACGCATTCCCCCTACCCGGCATTTGCAATATTGGAAGTGTCGGCATTCGGTACATGTTTTTCCTTTTCTATTGTCATTTGCCTTATTTGTTCTTTTAATCGACCAATTTCTTCTGCCTGTTGTATAATTTTAGCATCCTTACTTTGGATATATGGCTCCAATTGTCCAAAAAAATCTTTTATTTTTGTTTCTGTGGTTGCTAAAATCGGATTGCCTGGATTAGAATTAGGCAATGTTTCGTACCCCAAGCCAGTAAGGAGCCACATGGCATTGACTTCGTAAGTTATCACGACTTTTTCTAAAAAGTCAGCTTTAGGAATAACCCCTTTTGTATATCCCCGTATATTAGCTTCACTTACGCCTAATTTTTGGGCAAATACGGTGTTCTTTCCTCCAGCCTTTATTTCCACAAGATGTTTTATTCTATCGTGGATTGTTTCGTTATTAGTCATATTTTACGTTTTTATCGAAAATAATCTCGTTATTTCTTTCGTTATTCGTAAGAAATCACTATCTTTGCAACGTGTTAAGTAATTAACGAGCGGCCAAAGATACGAAAAAGGGCTGAGATTAACGAACATTTAAGATTAAAGAATATGAACGAGGAAATCAAGGAATGGAAAACGCAGGGCGCAAAGGAGAAGGTAGCGCACCTGCTGATGCTCGACTGCGTGAGCTTCAGCTACAACGAGAAGGACGGCGTAGTGTTCAGCGCGCCTGCGGCGTATGTCGAGAACATGAAAAGAAACCTCATGACGTGCTACGGGTGCAAGAAAGAGCCTGTGATAGAGGAGTATTAACATACAAAACGGAAATGACGATGGAAGAGAAATGGTACAGGCTGCCTGACAAGCCCAACCTTGAGATAAGCCGGGAGAGGCTTCCGCAGGTGAGGAACACGGCCACGGGGCATGTGCTCCGCCGCAACGCACGAGGCCTTGTAAGCATATTCTTCAACGGCAGGAAAATAAACGTAAGGCCGGAGCGGCTGCTGTTCTGCGCCCTCCATGAGATAAAATACGGCGACATGCCCGAGGACGTGACGGTAAGCTGGGACGGCGCGAAGTTCCTCGTGGAGAGCAAAGGCGACCGCGCCTCACGCCTGTACGACAGGATGCACCCCGGATTGGACAAAGACACGCAGCTGCGCCTGCTCGACGAGACTGCGGCTTTTATCATGGAACAGGCCAACGCCGTGCGTACAGGCAACTATGCGGGTCTCATAGCCATGCTTTACGGATTTACGGGAAAAGGCGTCGCCATGGCGGCAAGATACACCAATGTCTTCGGCCGTCGTTACCAGGATATGAAAGGATACGCCTGTACAGCCTTGACAAACATCGTGTACAAGGTCAAGGGCGGCAGGATAGAGTTTAACCACCCAGCCGCGGCGATAAAGAACGAGCTGGTAAAATACGAAAGGAACATGAAACGCACCGTCACGTACATCGACGGGAAAGCATACAGGTGTCTCCAGACCTCCGCGGCACGGTGACGGCCCGGATGACGGCCCGGAAAGACGGGCAAGGGGCGGCAGCGAAAGCGCGGCAGGAAGAAGCAAAGCGTAGGACGGCCGCCGGGGTTCGACTCCCCGCGCCCCACTATTCTAAATTAAAAATTAAGAGTTATGAAGAATTACGAAAGCCAAGAGAAGTATGCTGAACGTTTGAACGCCGCAACCAAAAGACGCGCACACTGCGGTATTGGCCGGTTCGTCAATCACAAACGTTTTGAGAATGAAGGATTTTCGGCTCATGTATCAGGCATTGCCAAGATAAACCGTTTAGTCCATCGCTCATGGCGGCTAATGCAAGAGCTATCTGAGACAAACAAGCAACTGAACGAAGCCTTTTGCAAGTACGTTTCATATCAATGCGCATTGCAAGATAGTCAATATCGTTCATCTCGCTTTCCTCGTCGGGATGGTAAAAGCAAAAAGACCCCTTGCCGGAAAAGCCCAATGCCTCCATCGTGCAGCAAGCCATTTGAGTGTAACCTTGAAGAATATTGCGGCAATCGGTGGTATCTGGACGCTTTGAGTCAACTGTGAAAGTGATATTCATTTCGTACATAATATTATTTTTTAGTGCGCTACAAAGTTAGCGAAAAGCCCGGAAGTCCGGGAGGATATCCGGGACATTTTGAAAGTAAACCCATAAAATTACGATTAAGATATGAAAAAGTACATTCATGTGACGAAAGAGACGCGCGAGCTGTTGGAAAAGACGTTCGGCGTTACGGGTACGATGGTATGGTATGCGCTGTCGTTCAACCCGAGCAGGGGCCAGTCGGACTTGGCCAAGCGGATAAGGAAGGCCGCGCTGGAGCACAGGGGCATACTGATGGCCGACGAATGCGTGGTGGAGAACACCCTGTTTGACGCTGACGGCTACTTCCGCAATTACCCGACGTTTGACACGATGCTGGAGTTCTCGCGCGAGGACGGCGGCTGCGACGTGTTCCATAAAGGCAAGAAGGTGCGCCACTACGACAACGTGGCGATGGCCGACATCGATGACATACAAGCCTGGGCAAAGGCATTGAGATAAGGAGGCGGTTATGTTGGAGTATCACGGCAACAAACTTTGCATATCGGCACGCGAACTCATAGACGGCGGTTTCATGACAAAAGCCGCTTATGAGAAGAACGTAACACGCCGTAAAATCGACGTGGTACGCCGTGGCGGTGGTGCAAAAGGACAATACGCCTGGGTTGCCGTAGACAGCCTGCCAACTACCTGCCGTGAAGAGGTTGAGGATAAATTAGACAGCGACGAGGCGCGCATACGCGGCTGGATAATGTCGAACTACGAGCTTGACCAGGCGGCGGTGGCCTTTTTCATGGACTGGGCCGCCGGCCACAGGAGCAGCCATGCCACTGACGAGCTGGCGAGGAAGTACGCGGTGAACGCATCCGTGCTAAACGCCTGCATCTGGCTGTACGAGCACGGCAAGGATTGTGCAAGGCTGATGGGCGAGAAATACGACTGGGGGAAGATGGCACATGTCATCGAAACGCTGCGCGAGGAACTGGGGCATGACCTGCCGGCCAGCACGCTGCGCTTCCGCAAGAAGGTGAACGACTACAAGAAGTACGGCTACGAGTGTCTTATCACCGGCAAGTTCGGCAACCAGAACAGGCGCAAGGTGACGTACAAGGACGAGCGCCTTGTGATGAGCCTTAGGGTGCTGCCCAACCAGCCCTACGGCAGCGACGTACACGACATGTACATACGGTTCGTGTGCGGCGAGCTGGACGTATGGGACTTGGAGACCGGCGAGCTGTTCAACCCGGACGACTTCGCCGACAAGGACGGAGAGCCAAAGGAGCTGAGCGAGAGCACCATCCGCAACATACTGAACAACCAGGCCAACCACATGCTGGTGGAGCACGCCCTGCGCGGCTACTCAACATTCATGCACGAGCAGATGCCGCACATGCACCGCCACGGGGGCGAATGGTCATTGAGCCAGGTGACGATGGACGACGTGGACCTGCCGCGCCGCATGAAGGGCAACGAGTACGTACACGCATACTACGCCTACGACGTGGTGAGCCAGTGCCGGATAGGCTTGGCTTACGGGCGCGACAAGGACGACGCGCTTGTGGTGGAGTGTTTCCGCGACATGTTCCGGCTCATCGCACGGCACGGCTGGGGCATCCCGGCAGGCATAGAGGTGGAGCAACACCTTATGAGCAAGTACAAGGGCGGCTTCCTGAAGGCCGGGGAGGTGTTCAAGTTCGTACACTTCTGCGCCCCGCAGAACTCGCAGGAGAAATACGCCGAGCCGTTGAACGGCGCGTTCAAGACCACGATAGCCCACAAGAACCACGAGAACGTGGGCCGCTGGTACAACAAGGGGGCGCGCCGTGTGGAGCAGAAGAAAATCAGCGACAGCGGCAACCATACGTGGGAGGACAAGAAATACTACACCTTCGAGGAGCTGGTGGCCGACGACCGCAGGGACTGCTACGAGTGGAACCACTCGCTGCACCCCAATCAGAAGAAATACCCCGGCATGACACGTTGGGACGTGCTCGTGGCGAAGATAAACCCGACCCTGCGCCCCTACGACAGCCTGACACTTGCCAGGTACATAGGCGAGAGGGTGGAAACCGGCATACGGCGCAACTCCACGGTGCGCGTGGCCTGCGCCGACTGGTGGCTTAGCGGCCCGGAGGTGCTGGAGGAGCTGGAACCAAACAACCGCAAGGTGACGGCCTACTACCTGCCTGACGAGGAGGGCAAGCCGACCGACGTGTTCCTGTACCAAGGCGAGCGGTACATCGACAAGGTGCGGCCCGTGAAGACATACAACCGCGTGTACGCCGAACAGACGGACGAGGACGTGGCGAATTACATCGAGCAGCAGAAATACGTGTCACACTTCAACAAGTACCTGCGTGACAACGCCATTACGAAAGTCGGAAAGTTGGAAGTGCCGCCACAGGGTGCGGAAGAGGAGGCTGGGGAAGAAAACATAGTGCTACCGCCTCCAACTATGCCGGACGAGCCGGAAGATTGTGAATATGTGCCGGACATGGACTACGCCAATCGGGCGCGTGAGAATTTTTAGAATGATATTATAACAACAATTAAACAGCGTTTGAATAATGATTACAGAAGCGCAAAAGAAGAAGATTTTGGAGGCGATAGCCGCGAACCGGGCGAACTATCCGAGCGACGCGAAGCACGCCGCCTCCCTCGGCATCACCACCTCGGTGTACAGCGCCGTGAAGAACGGACAGACGGACAGGGTGCTGAGCGACGCCAACTGGATAGGCATCGCACGGCGGCTGGGCGTAAACCTGCGCGGCGGCATGGAATGGAAGGCCGCCAAGACACCCACGTTCGAGTACATCACCGCGCAGCTGGAGCTGTCGCAAAAGTCGTGCCTCTCGGCAATCCTGTGCGACGCGCCGAACATCGGCAAGACGTTTACGGCCCGGTACTACGTGCAGACACACAGGAACGCCGTGTATATAGACTGCTCGCAGGTGAAGACCAAGCTGAAATTAGTGCGCAAGATAGCCGCCGAGTTCGGCGTGGACAGCAAGGGCCGGTACGCCGACGTGTACGACGACCTGGTGTATTACCTGCGCTCCATAGAAACTCCGCTCATAATACTTGACGAGGCCGGCGACTTGCAGTATGAAGCCTTTTTGGAGCTGAAAGCCCTTTGGAACGCCACGGAGCGGTGCTGCGCTTGGTACATGATGGGAGCCGACGGCCTGAAGGAGAAGATTAACCGCTCGATAGAGTGCAAGAAAGTGGGCTACACGGAGATGTTGAGCCGCTACGGCGACCGCTACAGCAAGGTGACGCCAGACGACGGCAAGGAACGCGAGGCTTTCCTGATGGCGCAGGCGCGCATCGTCGCCAAGGTCAACGCCCCGGAAGGCGCGGACATAGCGCAGATAGTGCGCAAGACGCGCGGAGGGCTTAGGAGAGTTTACACAGAGATAGAAAAACTTAAAATGACGGATACCAACAACTTATAAAAACATAAAGACATGAACGAGAACGAAACTCTTGAAAAATGGATTGCGGAGCTGCTTGTCAGCGTGGCTGAACTTGTACAAGAATACACTAAGGAACAACAGCGTTACGTGCTGGCCAAGGAGATATTCCTGCGCCGGGTAACACACTATACTCTCACTACAATCGATGACGACTTGAAACAGTCCGTCGAGTGGGCAGACCGTTTGATAGCCGAACTTCAAAAAGGGAAGTAAGACAATGAAGCGCGCGTACAGTCCGAAAGAGATAGCCGCCAAGAAATGGGTGACGCTGCCGTGGGGCGAGAAGTGGAGCAAGCCGTTCGGCTTCCCTGCGGTAAACGCCTCGTGGTTCATCAGCGGCGCGAGCGCGCAGGGCAAGAGCTCGTTCGTGATGCAGCTCGGCAAGGAGCTGTGCAAGTACGGAACGGTGCTGTACATGAGCTACGAGGAGCGCGTGAACCAGAGCTTCCAACGCCGTATGGGCTACCTGCAGATGAACGAGGTGCAGGGCAAGTTCAGGGTGGCGACGGAGGACACATACGAGGAGCTTGTGGCGCGGCTGCGCAAGCCGAAGTCGCCGAAGTTCGTAATCGTTGACTCGTTCCAGGTCGCAAAGGACGGCGCGGGATTCAGTTATGAAAAGGCCGTGGAACTGATGCGGCGTTTCCCGAAAAAGTGCTTCATATACGTCAGCCAGGAGAAGAAGAGCGCACCCTTGGGCAGCGACGCGCTGCGCCTGCGTTACATCAGCGACATGAAGGTGCGCGTGATGGGCTACAAGGCTTATTGCCTCGGCCGCTCCATCGGCGAGGCCGGGAGCTATTACGTGGTGTGGAAGGACGGCTTGATACAGACGAGCAACGGGCTTTGAAAGTTAAGAGTGAAGAATTAAGAGTTAAGAATTTACGATATGGGAATTAAAGGCTACAATGGGAACGAGACGTACCAGCTGCTGCTGGAACGCAAGGAAGCGGCTGCAATCGCCGACGAGTGGACGGAACGCAACATCCAAAGCGACCTGCGCATACGCAGGGCCAAGACGAGGGGCCGCATAGTGGTGGAGACGAAAGACCCCGTGTTTGCCAGTTATATAGTGCAATGGCATCCGGGATGCAAGGTAAACATAAAGGAGACGGACAAATGAACAAGAAAGTGTACATCAGCGGTGCGATAGCGCACCACGACATCAAGGAGCGCAAGCAGGCGTTCGCCGAGGCGGAAACGGTATTGAAGCGTCTGGGTTTCGAGCCGGTAAACCCGTTCAGGAACGGCCTGCCGGAAGACGCCGACTGGCGCGAACACATGAGGGCGGACATAGCCAACTTGGTGTGCTGCGGTTATATCTACATGCTGAAGGGCTGGGAGCTTAGCAAGGGCGCGAAGCTGGAGCTCGACGTTGCCAGCTCATGCGGCATAAAGGTGCTGTTCGAGATGACACTAAACGTGTGAACCATGAAGGAAGGAACGAACTACGCAAGGTTCTACGCCCTGCTGAAGAAGCTGAAAGGCGCGGACAAAGAGACGCTGGTGTACCAGTTCACGAACGGGCGGACGGTACACCTACGCCAGATGACGGAGGCCGAATACGGAGCCATGTGCCGCGAGATGGAGCGCGTGGCCGGGTACGACGAACGCCGCGAGGCCATGCGCAGGGAGCTGAAGCGTTGGCGGAGCACCTGCCTGAAGCTGATGCAGCAGCTCGGAATCGATACCGCCGACTGGGCGCGCGTGAACGACTTTTGCCGCGACGCGAGGATAGCCGGCAAGCCTTTCGCAAGGATAAGCCAGCCGGAACTGGAAGCCTTGAGCGTGAAGCTGCGCTCCATCAAGCGCAAGGGAGGCTTGAAAACGTCCTGCAGACCCGAAGCCGCGCCGCGGCAGGAATACGTGATAGTGGACATGTCAAACCATGAAAAAGCGAACTGACGATGACGAACAGGCAGATAGTGAAGGAACTGATGGACCACATACACCAGTATTGCAAGGAACTCGACGACGCCCGTTATATGGACGTATTGGAGAGCCTGTGGTTCGAGATTGAGGACGAGCGCGGAAAGCTCGCAAACGAGCTTCCTGAAATGGAAGAATATTGAAAACATATTGTTCAACCAAATAAACAAATTACGACAATGGCAACAAAGAGAGCAAAGAAAGTGATTATCACGGGAGTAACGAGGGAAGCTGCCGACGAGGCGTTCGCAACATACGCGAAGACGGCTGCCGAGAGTGCGAAGATAACGGCTGACATCGAGCTGCAATGCGCGCGCATCCGCGAGAAGTACGCCGGCAAGCTGGCCGAGCTGGAGGACGCGAAAGGCAGGGCTTTCGACACGCTTCAGGCGTTCGCCACGGAAAACCAGGCCGAGCTGTTCTCGAAAAAGAAGAGCCTCGAGATGGCACACGGCACGATTGGCTTCCGCACGGGCACCCCGAAGTTGAAGACGCTCAAGGGCTTCACCTGGGCAAGCGCGTTGCAGCTGGTAAAGGAGTTCCTGCCCAGCTACGTAAGGCAGACGGAGGAGATAGCCAAGGACAAGCTGCTGGCCGACCGCGACGTTGAGGACATGGGCGGCAAGATGGCCAAGTGCGGCATACAGGTGTCACAGGACGAAACGTTTTTCGTAGAGCCGAAGAAGGAGGACGCAGCATGAAAAAGGAAGTGAAGAAGCAGCCGAAAGTAGCCCTGTGCCGCAAATGCCGCGGCACGGGCAAAATCGTTTCAGGGCGTATCGTCCGCAAGGTGGAGACCTGTCCGCAGTGCGAGGGCAGCGGACGTGTGACGGTGAGCTGCGAGATGACGCTCGACATACGTCCGTACAAGGAAGAAAAAGAACAAACAGAGGACTGACAAGAATACAGTATGGGGAACCGGCACGGAGTAAGTTACAAGAAGCGCGTAGCCGACATCAATAGGATATATGACCAGCACGTCAAGAGAGGTCTCCCAAACAGGGAGATATGGCGAAGGTACATATATCCTGTCTACGGTGTCAGTGAACGGACTTTCTACAACCTTTTGAAAGCGTCCGCCGACCCCAAGAACGAGATGCCGGAGGACACCCAGCTGTATTTTAACTTTGGCGGGAATGACGGAAATGAACGATGAAGTAAGGAGGATTTTCAGGCTCGTGCTTGACGACATCCGCGTGGAGCTTGGCGACGAGTTCGACAAGAACTTCGAACGCCAGGCTTTTTTCAGCGAGTCGTGGGCGCGGCGGCGCAGCCCGGTAAGGCAGGGCGGTGCGCTGCTCGTAGACACAGGGACCCTCAGGCGCAGCATCCGCAGCCGCACGACGGATGACAGCATAACGTTCTACACCTACCTGCCATACGCGGCCATCCACAACGACGGCGGCGAGATAGTGGTGACGCGCAGGATGAAGGGCTACTTCTGGCACAAGTACATGACGGCTGCCGGAGCATTGCAGTTTGCGAGAAGAAAGGACGGCACGATGCGCCGCGACAAGAACACGCTACATATAAACGACGAGGCCGAGTTCTACAAGTGCATGGCGTTGAAGAAGGAAGGCTCGACGGTGAAGATACCGCGCAGGCGTTTCCTCGGCACAAGCCCGGAAGTGGAACGTGCGGTAAGGGAGATAATAGAAGAAAACCTTGAAGCATATTTCAGGAATGTGGACTTTACAATGAAAAGGAAATGAGAAAAGAACTGTACAAGATGCTCTGCGAGAGGCTGAAGGAAGTAGGCGGCGGAGCGATAAGGCACATAGACCTGTGGAACCACAACGTGGAGTTCATCGAGCAGGAGGAGGGCTGGGCGCGCCCGGCTGTGTTCGTCGAGTTCAGGCCGATAAAATGGGACGCCTTGGTGAACGGCGTGGAATACCGCGCAGAGCCGGAAGTGGCCCTGCACGTGGTGACTGACTGGGGCGGCAGCGTGAGTGACGGCAGCCCGTTCCAGGAGGACAGCTTGGCTGTGTTCGACCTGCTGGAGGAGATACACGCCTCGCTCGCGTGCATGGAAGGCGAGACGTTCAAGGAGTTCGACCTTGTGGAGAGCGACACCAACCACAACCACGAGGACATCGTTGAAAACATAGAGGTGTACCAGTGCGTTGCGTTCAAGTCACTGCGCTGAAAGATTAAAAAAGTTAAAAACCACGGCAGGCGTGCCGCGGATTGAGAAAAATGCTGTACATTTGCGGTGCTCTAAATTACTAAAACTACTGGACAGCCAAGTCTGTCCGATGCACCGCATACGGGCATTTTTCATGCCTGTATGTAAGGTGTACAGATACGACGGCTCCAACCCCGTGCCCGCGTTGTAATGGCGCAGGCAAGTCCAGTAGTTAGGATTTAGAGCGACGGGAAGTGGACGCCGTCTTTTTCAGTCCGCGCAACGCTCTAATTCAATTAACTACAATTATGAACAAAAATCAAGAAAACCAATCTACGGGATTGGTGGAAGTGTTTAACTTCAATCAGAAAAGCACTCCTATCCGTGTGCAAGTAATCAATGGCGAACCGTGGTTTGTGGCCAAAGATGTTTGTGATGTCCTTGGCATTAAGAACAATCGGGACGCAATACAACGACTGGACGACGATGAAAAAGCTACGTCGGTATTACCGACGCAGTTTGGAGACAAGGAGATGTGGCTAATCAACGAATCCGGTTTATACGTTTTAGCTCTTCAGTCCCGTAAACCTGAAGCCCACCCGTTCCGTAAGTGGGTAACAGCAGAAGTCTTGCCGTCCATCCGCAAGCGTGGCTATTATGGAATGCGCCAACCGACTAAAGGCTATTACATTGATGCGCGTGACATACCATACAGTCGTGTACGGTACAACGGCGGTGAGATAAGGATGATAGAAATAGATGGTGAATGTTGGTATTCCATCAACGACGTGAACGGCTGCATCGGGAGCCGTACGGAAAGCAGTCAGAATGTACGCCGATTGAACGCCAAGCGAGTAATGGCGCGTAAGATTTGGCTCTACGGCGTGACGCAGCCCGGATGGTTTACCACGTTGCTTGGCGTAAGGCTGCTGTTGTGCGCCAGCGCAAAGCACAAGACCCCGACCCAACTTATGTTGGACTTTGACGGACAGGAGGGCTAAACTATGGTGAAGTTCGAGAAAGACAAGTTTGTCGTGGAAATGGACAATCCCTTCCCCGTTTCCATGTGGCTCAGCACTGTGACCGACATAGTGCGCGCAATCAGCTCCGTTGACAAGGAGCGCGTGAGCAACGAGTACGACTTCATCTACGGCCTGTGCGACCTGCTGGAGGCGATGCTGCCCGATGAGAGGCAGGCCAAGCGCATGTTCGAGGGTGAATAATGTATAAAAAATCCATGCACGCCCATACGTACATGGATTTTTATTCGTATATTTGCAATGAGGATAGGCTTCTGATTCCTAATGGGGGTTGTTTGAACCTCGCTGGACAGTCGTTTATCCTTTTTTTATTGCCACATATAAAGTTTCCGTTTTATCTTTGAACACCTCGGTCTTTACCTCCCATATTTCACCCCTAATGGAGACTTCATAGACATTGTACCCCGTCACACCACGGTGTATTTTCTTTTTGACATTGGCGATGTCTTTGGGATTAGTCATATCCTTGACCTCTCCAAGAGGACTGTAACGGATGAATGTCAGCTTCGCCACATACTCTTCAACACTTTCAAACATTTCGACTTCCTCGATGTTGTACGCATGGGCTATTCCGCGTTTAAGCGATTTTTTTGTTTGGTAATAGCTCTTTGTCTGCAAGTTCGGGCATTTCTTATTGTCTATCGCTTTGGCTGAATTGATGACATCCTTTCGATATTCGCGAAAAGCCTTACTCTCCCTATGTTCCAAACAACTTCTCAACAGCTGGCACGCCTGGCACAGTTCGTTGTCGGGGATGAAAGCCTTTGCGAGCTTCAGTTTTCCTTTGGCGATGTCGCAGTCCTTGCATCGGCTTATGGTATAGGGGTTATAATCCGGCACGGCCTTCTCCTGCTTGCCGGGATTGAAGCGGAACATCCCCTTTTTGTCAAACTCCAGGGCTTCCTCACCGAGAGCCATCGCCTCGTCGTGCGGCGTGGCCGGATAACGCGACTTGCGCACCTGCACAACGGTGCAGCGGCAGTTCCAACCGTTTGGCGGATAGAACTCGTCCCAAAAGGTGTCGGTAACCGGCAGCGTGACGCCGTGGAGGGCGGCGTGTGTCGGCCTCACCTTGTCGTCGTGGGCCGTGCGGTATTGCAGGTAGTAGCGGTCGCCGTCCTGCATAAACTGTTCCCACTTGGCCGCCATTTCCGCCGAAGCCTGCACGAAGTTGAACTCCGAGCGCAGGTAGTTGCGGTTGTATGTGGCGTCGACGCTTCGGACATCATTCAAAAAACGTTCGAATGTTTTTCTATCGCCGTTCTCGTCGAGCAACGACGGAAACGCCTCGTTGAGTTCGTGAAACGCCTTCATGCCGGAGAACACGTAATCGGAGCGTTGCAGCCTGCGGCGCATGGTGTCCGACATTTCCACGGTCTTGAACGACGAGTCGAGCGCGCCGGCGTGCGCCCCGATGAAGGCCTGCGCCTCCGGTTCGGCCAGCAGGCCGATGCGGAGCGTCGCGCCCTCCTCCTTGTAGAGAGCCGCCATCATGCCACGGAACGCCTCCTCCAACTCTTTCCGCAAGTCGCCGCCTATTGGGTCGGTGTCGGCAAGCAGCGCGCGGTCGCCGAGCAAGGCGGCATAACGGCCGTGCAGCCCCGAGTAGTCATCGGGGCTCAGTCGAAAAAACGGTGCGCGTTCTTTTGGCGTTTCTTGCTGGTGTCATCATCATCTTCTTCCTTACCGGATGGGATTTGTGCGTTGCGTCTTTCCCCGACCGGCATGTTGTATTTCTCGGCAAAGTATTTCGGGTCTACCTCGTAGCGGTCGGACACCATTTTTTCAAATGCCACCTGCTGTTCCGGGGTATAGTCCACCGAATCGTCCCATTCAAAGCGCAGCCCCTTGACGGGGAAACCGTGCTTTGCCATGCGTGGAATTAGCTGGTTGTTCACGATGTCGGCCAGCATGGTGCGGTCGCTTTCGACAAGGTTCTCGAATACCTCGAGGTGCGTCTGCGACTGCGAGAGGCTGGAGCCGTCCTCGATGGTCATGGTCTGCCCGATGACGAGCTTGGACAGTTCGGAGTTCGCCCTGTCCACGCGCTTGTCATATACGTTGAAGGCGTCGCCCTTGGTGCTTTCCTTTACTTCAACGTTAGTTCCTTCCGGCAGCACGGCGTACATGGCCGCTCCCATGCTGTCCATCATGCGGTCAATCTTTGCCAGCTCTTTTTCATCACGCGTCGTAGTTGTGGCGACACGCATGGGCATACCAAATATTTCAGCGAAAGTGTCCCAAAACGCCAATGCGTTCTTTTTAGGGATGGTCTGTGTCGCAGCCTTCAGGTACAGCCCGAGGCTGTCCGGCTGCCCTACTTCTATGAGCCAGTCCGTAAACGGCGGCTTGCGGTAATCAATTCCGGTAGTCCAGTCCTGCCCGAGGTCTGTCACGACACGGCCGTATTCGGGTATAACGTGCTTGCGTGGGATGAGCTTCACCCCGTCGTAGCATACGCAGCCGTCCCCGTCCGTCACGAGGTCGCCCAGTTCGATGAGCGAGTGTCCCCAATAGACCGAATCGAGCGACAGCTTCATTAGCTGGCGGAACCATGCCTGGTTGAAGTAGTGCGCCGCTTCCTCCACCTCCTTGCCGTCCGCCCCGACGAGCTTGAACGAGCGCGACATGACAAAGCCCTTTCGCTGTTCGACACATCCTGACAGATGCAGGTCTATGTCCACGTCACGGTATATGTCGTAAAGCGGCTTGCGGTTGGGGCTGTCCACATTGATGGCCAGTTGCCACGCCATGCGCCAGTCACGTATGTCCTTGCGTGTGAGCGCGTCCGTTGTGCGCTGTAGTTCGACGACCATCTTCCTTACTTTCCTGCGGTCGCTTCCCTTTGCAAGGTTGAAGTCGCCGTAAGCTGTATGCAGTGTCGGCCACGTACCCGCACCGGCACGTGCCGCCGTATTCTTCCTTTTTCCCATATGGTTACCAATTATAACATTGTTTTTTCTGGCATCCGAACATTATCGTTCCTGCGACAGGCTGTCCGTCCCCGTCCAAAGCAAACGGCAAGTCCGGGACAATCTTCCCGGCCTGCACGCCCTCCAGCCACTTGACGGCCCGTTCGTAACGCTCCTTGCGTATCTCAATGCCCATCTTCTGCGGCAGGGATGCCGCCATGTGGTAGAGCGCGATGTCGCAGCAATACATGACCGCGAGCCGGTTGCGCGAGTCGCCCTCTGCGGCGAACAGGGCCGCACAGTCATATTTCGGGCGCAGGTACCCGGCCATTTCCTCCTGCGCCTCCAACTCGGCGTTGGCGCGGTTTTCCGCGCTGACCTGTGAAACGACCTTTAGTGCCTGGTCACCGATGACCACCTTGTAATCATTGTCTGTGATGAACATAAGCACCTCCTTTCAATGGGTTACGAACAATGCGCGTTTCTCAATGTCCTGCACGGTCACCCCCTTGCGGAACCGGCGGCGTGCCACCAATTCCTTGATTGTCCTTTTCGGCACGATTTTGATTTTGCCGTTCAGGTGAATCACATAAAACTTCATGCCGTAGAGTCTTGAAAGCTCCACGGCCTTTTTCACGGCCCATTTGTACCGCCATGCGAAAATCAAATCCTTTATAAGTCTGAACATATTACCAGCTGTTTTTTGAGGAATGGCGCCTCATGCCAAGCCTCGGTTTGTAAATCTGTTGCCTTGTATGTTTTTGTAGAATCCAGATTGCCCCCTCGTCAGCGTCCGGCGCATCGTCATGCGCCCGGCTTCCACGTTCGAGCGCAAGTGTCTGTTCTATGCCGACCTGCATGTCCGGGGTGTCCTTCAATGCTTCATTGTAGAACACGAAGCCGCGTTCCCACAGCGGCGAAACCGCCTCGATGCGCTGGAGCTTCTCCGGCTTCTTGCGCATGTCCGGAATGATGGGCAACTGGTAGCCGCGGCGGTTGCCCTCTTCGGCAAACTCGTCCAGGATGATGTCCTGCATGAAGTTCGCTTCCATGAAAAAGAGGACGGCCGCCCTGTCACGCGTGCGCTCATGCAGGTCATAGAGCCACCGTACCATGCCGGTCACGGTGTCCTGCCGGACATAGCAGTCGAGAAGGTGGAGTTCGGGACCTATCTTCCCCCAAAAGCGCGAAGCCTTGTAGTCGTTGGCCGTGGTTGACTTGAACGAAGGGTCGGTATAGCACACGAGCTGGTCGTATTTTTCAAGCGGAAGTACCTTCTTGAAGCGTATCCAGTCGTGGCGGAATATGGTGCCGTCATTGATTGGATTGTGCATCATCTCCTTCTCCCACGCCCGGTAGCCCACGAAGTCGCGGTACGCCTGCGCCTCCTCCTTCGTCCACTTCTCCTTCCAGACGGGGTTGCCGTCCCGGTCGACCGCCTTTATTTCCGACACATACACGCCCTTTGTGGCTGCGATGTTCGCCAGCACGGAAGTCTTGGAAATGAGGTTGCCCACCATGAGGAAGCGTCCGCGCCCTACGTCCAGCGCGCCGAAAAGGGCCTCCTTCACCCAGTCCGTGAGGTCTTTGACGCGCTTCTCGTTGCGGCAAAGCTCGTCGTCGTCGAGGTCGTCGATGACGATGTAGTCCGGGCGTGCCTCACGTTCACGAAGGCCGCGCGGTGACTGGCCTCGTCCGCAGGCCAGGAACTTCACGCCGGACTGCGAGGTGAACTCGCCCTCCTGCCAGTCGCCCACGCTTTTCTGCTCGCCGAAGTCGGCGGTGATGCGGGCGTTGTACTCCAGTTCGGTCTGAATGTCCGAAAGCAGGCGGATGGCGCTGCCCTCGCTCTTGCCGACCACGACCATGAAGTTGATGAGCCGCTTGGGCTGGAACATCAGCCAGAGCGGCATGAATATGTCGAAATGGGTGGACTTGGCATGTCCGCGCGGCCACTTGAACACCGCCTTCAGGTTCGGGGTGTTCTTGACCTTGGCTGCCGCCGTGTTGTGGAACGGCGCGTTGTGTATGGTGCGGACGACTTCGCCCGTCACCTTGTCGTGCAGCTGCAGGAAGTGCGGAAAGTAGTATTCGCAGAAAGCGGCATAGTCCTTCTGCAGGCGGCGGATGCGCCTGTCCTTTTCCACCGGCGTTTCCACGACCAGCAGTGAAGTGTCAGTAAATGATTGTACGCGCCGGCTATGTTCCACCCACCGCGCGTACACCTGTTTGATTTCCGCCTGTGTAACCATGCGTCACCTCCCCAGGCTTGCGCCCATGCTTTCGACAATGTACTTGTCCTGGTACTTGTTGATGGCCTTGATAAGGTCGGGCGTGAGTTCGGGGTCGGCCTGCGCCCGGTGTTCCAGCCATTTTGAAAATGCCATGAACACCTCGATGGCGTCCACCACGTTGGCCTTCTTGTCGAGCTTCTCTATGACCGACGACAGCTTGGCCAGCTTGTCGCCGAGCCCGGCGATGAGGTTGGCGTCATCGGATGTGTTCACCTGCTCGATGAGCCTGTCAATGGTCAGCAGCAGTTTATTTACCAGTTCCGGGCGCGTGATGCTCCTGGCCGCCCTCGCCTCCTTCCATCCTTCCGCGGCACACCATTTGGAAACGGTGACGCGCGACACCCCGATTTTGTCGGCTATCTCGGTCTGCTCCATACCGGAAAGGTACAACGCCCGGCCGAGCGACTTTTTCTTTTCAATGTCTGCTTTCTTCATAATGATATATGGATTACACTGCAAAATTGCACAGTTTATGGTTGCCCTCAAAATAGATGCGCAGCGGTTGCGCGGAAACGTGCAACCGTTTCACACATTTTTGGAAGCCGCCGTTTTATGCCGTAATATTGCAGTGCAAAACGCAAAAGCATATGAGTGGAAAACGAGTAAGGATTACGAATGACAGCATCAACTGCTACGGCTACAGAGTCTTGACCGAGGGCATGGACATCGGGCAATACCGGCGCAATCCGGTACTGCTGTACATGCACGAGCGCGGTAACGTGATAGGCTATATGAAGGACGTCAAGGCCGAGGACGGCGAGGTGACCGGGGAACCGGTGTTCGACGAGGCGTCCGAGCTGAGCCGCCGCTGCAAGAAACAGTTTGAGTTCGGCAGCCTCAGGATGGTCAGCGCGTGCATAGACATCATCGAGACGAGCGACGCCCCCGAGCACATAGCGCAGGGACAGATGCGCCCCACGGTGACCCGGAGCAAACTGTCGGAGGTGTCTTTGGTGGATATCGGCGCGAACGACGACGCCATGGTCCTGACAAAGGACGGAGTGAGAGTGGAACTGGGAAAGGACGGCGACTGCCTCCTGCCATTATTAATAAACAAACAAAACAAACAAAAAACAATGGAACAAAAGACGCTGGCCCTGCAACTGGGCCTGCCGGAAACGGCGGACGAGGCGGCCATCAGCGCGAAGCTCGCTGAACTGAAAGCCGCAAAAGAAGATGCGGACAAGCTCCGCAAGGAAAACGAGACGCTACAGCTTGGGCGAATAACATCTGTCGTCGAAAAAGCCATAGCGGAGAAACGCATCGGCGAGGATAAAAAACAGCAGTTCGTGGAACTGGGCAAGAAAATCGGCGTGGAGGACTTGGAAAAGACTTTCGGTGCGATGTCGCCGCAAGTGAAGTTGAGCGCGGTCGTGGGGCACCAAGGAGGCGCGCCTGCCGTAACCACGGCCACCTACAAGAAACTGAGCGAGGTCCCTGCCGACAAGCTGGAAGAAATGCGCGAGAAGCAGCTGGACGAATACAAGCGCCTGTACAAGGCCGAATATGGCATGGACTGTGAGATTTGAAGTGAAACCAATAAAAAACGACAAAGGAAATGAACAAGAAAATCATGACAATGCTTGCGGCCGTCCTGTTCAACTGCTTGACGGGCGGCACTTTGGCAATGGCCGCCGGCCTGTCGCCGGTACTGGGAGCTGTTGGTATGAACGCTTTAGCCATGGTGCTGGGTCGGCCTGCACCTGAAGGGGCCTTGCGCGAAGGTGTTTACAGGGAAATATGGACCGGAGAACTGGTGAAAGCTCTTCGCGGCCTACTGGAAGGGACATGGTTGGACGGGGTGCCAGACAGTTCATCGTTGGTTGACAACGACGTAATCCACTTGGTTGACGTTGGTGTAGACCCAGAAGTACTGATAAACAATACGACCTACCCGATACCGTTGCAGGCGTTGGACGACAAGGACATTCCCATCGGCCTTGACAAGTTCCAGACGAAAGTGACTCCCATTACGGACGACGAGCTGCACGCAATCAGCTACGACAAGATGAGCCGCGTCAAGGAGAGCCACTCCAACGCAATCAACGACGCGAAGTTCGCCAAAGCCGCCCATGCGCTGTGTCCGACGGAAAACACGGATACGACACCGGTATTGGTGACAACCGGCGAGCGCGACGCGGACACAGGCAGGCTGCGCCTTGTTCCAGCGGACCTGGTACGCCTTAAGGCAACCCTTGACAAGATGCATGTACCGGCAGACAAACGCCGTTTGGTACTGTGCAGCGACCACGTGAACGACCTGTTGATGGCAGACCAGAAATTCAAGGAACAATACAACCTTAACCAGACGGAAGGCAAGGTGGGTCGCCTGTACGGCTTCGACATCTACGAGTTCGGCAACACTCCGCTTTATACTGCGGCCGGAAAGAAGAAAGCCGTAGGAGCGGCTGCGGAGGCCGGGGAGTTCCAGTGCTCGTTCGCGTTCTATGTCCCCAGGGTGTTCAAGGCCACTGGCTCGACGAAGATGTATTATAGCGAAGCTTCGACAGACCCGGAGTACCAGCGCAACAAAATTAATTTCCGCCATTACTTTATCTGCATGTTCAAGAAAGCCGACGCCGGCGCGGCCATACGGAGCGGTTACCAGGCATCGTCCGACGGTTCGATTTCGGTTGACCCGACTTCGGTCACCATCCCGGCCGAAGGCGGTAGCAAGGACGTGACGGTGACGGCGAGCGGAGCTTATACCGTAGGCGCTGTACCCGACGGATTCAGTGCCAGTAAAAAGGGCAACACGGTAACCATTTCTGCCGAGGCTAACGACGGAGAGCAGAAAAGTGGAACGTTAACATTGACCCTTCAGGCCAACAACGGTAAAACCGCAAACATAACAATAACCCAAACGGCAAAAAGCGAGTAAGCCATGGCAAAGCTGAAACGATTGGTGCTGCACTGTACGGTGACCCCTGAAGGGCGCGAGGTGAGCGCGGCCGACATACGCCACTGGCACTGCGACCCTGTGAGCAAGGGCGGCAGGGGCTGGAAGCAGGTGGGCTATACCGACATGATACACCTTGACGGCAAGGTGGAGAGGCTGGTGAAGAACAACGAGGACGCGAACGTTGACCCCTGGGAGGTGACGAACGGCGCGGCCGGGTACAACTCGACGGCGCGGCACGTGGTGTACGTGGGCGGCGTGGCGAAGGACGGCAAGACGCCTAAGGACACGCGCACTGCCGCGCAGAAAGCGGCGCTGGCGTCATACGTGAAAGACTTTCACAGGCGTTTCCCCGGCATCCCGATTGTGGGCCACAACCAGCTGGCGGCCAAGGCCTGTCCGAGCTTCGACGTGCCAAAATGGCTGGAAGAGATAGGAGTTAAAAGTTAAGAATTAAAAATTAAGAGATGAAAAGACTGATGATGTTTTTCGCGCTGACGCTCGGGTTGGTGTCGGTAGCGATGGCCGGGACGGGCGACACCCAGGCAAGTGTTGATTATGACGGCATGATAGCCACGTTTGCCGGGTTTGCCGGCTGCGTGGTGGTGCTGACCGAGGGCATAAAGGTGTTGTTCCCGAAGATGGAGGGGCTGCTGACACAGGTCGTAAGCTGGGCGGTCGGCCTCGTGGCGGCGATGCTGCTGTGGTGGCTTGACACCGGGTTTGTGGCCGGCGTGGAATGGTATGTAGCCCTGTTGTACGGCCTTGGCGCGTCGCTTGTGGCCAACGGAATCGCCGACACGGGGCTGGTGCAATGGCTCATAGGGCTGATAGCGAAAAGAGTGAAGAATTAAGAATGAAGAGTTAAGAAGTATCAGATGGAACTCAGCGAGATTCTCAATTTCGTACTGGGTGGCAGCCTGTTGGCGACCGTGATTGGCATCGTGACGCTCCGTGCGACGGTGCGCAAGGCCAACGCGGAAGCCGAGAAGGCGAAGGCGGACGCCGAGACCGTGCGGATAGACAACGCTGAGCACGCCACCCGGATATTGGTAGACAACATTGTGGAACCGTTAAAGGAAGAACTGAATGGAACGAGGAAAGACCTGCAGGCGACGAAGCGCGAGATGGCCCGGCTCAGGAAGGCCATTGACCGCGCTAACAGTTGCAAGCACCATGATGATTGCCCTGTGCTTCGCGGGATGCGCGAGCACCAGGAAAGCGCAGGGGGCGAGGCTGACGGAAACGTCGTTGACGGCGGCGGACAGCCAGACGAGCGAAGTCCGCCTGAAGTGGACGGAGGCGGTGCCGAAGTCGGAGGTGAGGCTGGCGATACCGGCTGACAGCCTCCTGAAACTTCCACCGCAGGCGAAGTACAGCAGCAAGAGCGGGCAGGCGAATGTTGAAGTGAGCCGCGACAAGGACGTAATCACAGTATACGCGAGCTGCGACAGCCTACAAATGCTGGTGGAGTATTACGAAAGCACCTCCTCCCTATGGCGGGAACGCTACGAGGAGGTGGCCGGCCTGTACGAAGAGGAAGTAAAACAGCGTTCGAACCCGGTTAAAACGTTTTTCTACGGCTTCGGCGGCGGGGCTGTACTGGGAGTGTTGACAACATTATTCATTCAAAAAAGAAAAGAAGATGGCAAGTAAGAAATTCATGTATGGCATAGCCAAAGTATTGTTCAACGACAAACCTGTAGGCTACATCGAAAAGGGGTCATGGAACAACAACGGTTCCAAGGGAGAGCCCACCAGGGTGAACGCCGAACAGGTAACCGGCGCTCCGGTGCTTGTGATACCGCAGAGCAACGGAACCGTCGCCCCGCAGTTCAACATCATCCAGCTGGACTACGAGAACATGCAGATGCTGCTTGGAGGCGCATTGCACTACGCGGCCGGGGATGATGAAAGGACGACACCCGTCGGATGGACGGCACCCTCGGAGACGATACAGCTGCAAGGCCCGTGGCAGATAGACACTGTGTCCGGACAGAGCATATTGATACCCAACGCGCTGTTGCTTTCCAACCTCGGCGGCAACCTCACGCTCACCGAGACGGCGAAGATAGAATGCTCGCTGGAACCAATGATACCGGAAGGCGGAGGCGCCCCTTACGGAACGTTCAACAGCGACGCCATTCCGTCAGTGTGGACATCCGGGCACAAGCTGCCGGAGCCTGCTGCGGCAGCCGGCATGGCGAAGCAGGCAGACCCGGACGCCCTGCAAGGCGACGGCAACAACGGCTAAGTAATGCGGATTGGCAATGGACGACAAGGCAAGGAGGCTTGTTGAACGCGAGGGGGCGGCCGCGCTGCTTGACGGCGGCGTGTCCGTCCCCTTGAAGGAACTGCGGCTGCCGCTGCGCAAGAAGCCGGTAAAGCTGCGCGTGACAATGCGCCGTCCCCGTCTCGGCGGCCTGATACGCCTTGCCGGGGTGTACCTGAAGCTGGGCGTGACGGCCGCCGAGATGGAAAAGTTTACCAAGGAGCAGGAGATGGCCTTCATTGCCGAGCACGGCAAGGACATAAGCCTCATGGTGGCGCTGACGCTGTGCCGCGGCTGGTGGAGCCGCCACTTGCTCCTCCGCCCTGCGGCGTGGTGGATAAGGCACTGGATGGAAACGCGGTACCTCATGGCATGTATGCGCAAGTTCGTGCTGCTGCTCGGCACGGACCCTTTTACGAGCATTATCAGGTCGGCGGAGCGGACGAACCCGATGAAACCGAGACTGAGCCAAGCAAGGAAGGGGAGTTAAGGACTGTGTACGAGAAGTCCCATAGCCCCTTCGGATTCGTCTGGCAAATAGCTGCGTCCACGGGATGGAGCGTAGGATACATCCTTGAGGGCGTGAATTACCAGACGCTTATAATGATGCTGGCGGACGCTCCGCGCTACGTCAGGAAAACGAAAGGCGGCAAGAGCGCGGAGGACGAGGCCGACGACATAGTAGGCTTTTTTCAGAGCAACCTTAAACAATGAAGAATTAAAAGTTAAGAATTAAGCCCAACGGGTCTAATAAGCGAAATAGGCCAATAGGCCCAATGAGCCTGATTGGCCCAATACGACGAGGCGATAAAGAAGATGGCAAAACCTGTAGAGATAGAGATACTGTTGAAGGACCGCGTGAGCGCGGGGCTGGAGCTGATGCAGGGCAAACTGGACGGGCTGCTGGGCAAGGCTGCAAGCTCGAGCGAGCGTGTGCGCATCCTTGAGGCGGCGGTAAAGGCGTTGAACACGCAGCTGGCCGCGATGAAGAAGGCCGGCGAGGCCGCAGACGGCGCCTTTGACCAAAGCAAGAACGCCGCGGCCATCGACAAGGTGGAGGCCAAGGTGAAGGAACTCAAGGAACAGATGCGGCAACTCGGCGAGACCGCCGAAAACACAACCGCCGTCCCGTCGGGAGCGGCCCAGGCCACAAGGCAGTACAACGGGCTGCACATGAGCGTGCAGCAGATAGCGAGGGAACTGCCCGCCGCCACGATGGGGCTAAACATGTTCTTCCTCGCCATATCTAACAACCTGCCCATCCTGACCGACGAAATCAAGCGCGCCAGGGACGCCAACGAGCAGCTGAAGGCGTCAGGGCAAAGCACGGTGCCGGTATGGCGTCAGCTTGTATCATCTATTTTCTCATGGCAGACCGCCCTCATGGTCGCTATCACGGTGCTGTCGATGTACGGCAAGGACATCGTGAACTGGGTCGGCGGCCTGTTCAAGTCGAAGGACGCCCTCGAGGCGTCCAGGCTCGAACAGGAAAGGCTGAACAAGTCGATGGCGGACGCCAGGTCGTCGGCGGCCAAGGAGGCGGCAAGCCTGCGCGTGCTCTACGCCATGACGCAGAACGCCGGCGCGTCGATGAAGGAGCGCACGGCGGCCGTCAGGGAACTGCAGTCGCAGTATCCTGCGTACTTCGGGAGCCTGTCGCAGGAGGCCATACTGGCCGGCAACGCCTCCGCCGCGTACCGCCAGCTCGCGCAGGACATCATGTCAGCAGCCTATGCGAGGGCATACCAGGAAAGGATGGAAGACCTCGCATCCAAGAACGTTGATGAGTTACGCGGCTCCGCAGCCGACTACAACTGGATGCAGCGGAACAAAAAGGCGTACGATGCCGCCAAGGCATACATGGACAGCGCCCAAGGCAAGGCCGACCGCAACCAGTACGTAATATTCTCAACGCGCACAAACGGCGGTGCGGACTTTGACCCGGAAGCCGTGGCTCGCTACGAGAAATACATGAAGACCGTCGAGGCCTTCGAGGAACGCCGCTCGCGCTGGCAACGCCACAACGATACGTATAAGCGCAACGAAGCCACGATGGCGGACTACGAAGAGGAAATACTGAAGCGTCAGTCTGCCGTGGCGAAGACCACGCAGGGACAGTCTTACGAGCAAAACCGCAAGGACGCGGAACGCGAGGCCGGAGAAAGACTGAAGGAGGGAAAACGGCTCGCCAAGGAGCAACGTAAGGCGCAGGCCGACGCCGGCAAGACCCTTCTCACTCTCCAGCAGAAGAACCAAGACGACGAAATCGCCCTGATGCGCGACGGCACGGAGAAGAAGTTGGCCGAAATCGACAATGATTACAAGAAACGCATCTCCGAGATTGAAAGACAAGAAGCCGAGTTCAAGGAAAAGAACAAGGAAGCAGGCTTGCAAGGGCTTGGTGCTGAAGGACTTACCAAGGAGCAGCAAAACGCGCTGCAAGAAGCCGCAGACAACGCCGCAAAAGAGCGCGAACGGCAGACCAACGAAGTATATGCCGCCGAGGCGCAGGCAATGCGCGACTACCTGAAGGAGTACGGCACGTTCCAGCAACAGAAACTTGCCATAGCCGAGGAGTACGCAGAGAAGATAAAGAACGCACAGAGCGAGGGAGAAAGGCTGTCGCTTACGGCTGAACGCGACCGCGCCTTGCAGCAGGTTGAAATCAATGCAATCAAGCAGAACATCGACTGGGGCAGCGTATTCGGAGACTTCGGCACGATGTTCCGCGACCAGCTGCAGCCCACCATCGACCGTCTCCGGCAGATTGCCAACTCCGACACATTCAAGCAATCAAGCCTCGAAGAGCAACAAGTTCTTTATGAGCTCATAGAAAAGCTTGAGAACGCCAACGCCGCATGGGACGGCGACATATTCAAGCGTGTTTCCGACGACATCAAGGCGTACCAGGAAGCCATGCGCGGATATGCCGCAGCCGTTGACAAGGCGCGCATTGCCGAAGAAAAACTGGCTGAAGCCAAATCAACGCTTGATGCTGCAAAACTTGGCGGATTAAGCCAAGAAATAATCAACGCCGCGCAGGCCGCCGTTGACGAAGCGCAAGAAGCGTTCAACGCCGCTTCGGAAGAGGTAAAGGGCTTCGGCGCGCAAGTACAGGAGACCACCACGTCGCTCAACTCGTCGGCAACGGAGGCCAAGGCCATGTTCGAGGGGCTTGCCGAAGGGTTAAGAGGATTGTCGTCAGGCAGCCTGCAAGGCATCGGCCATGGAGTAATGTCGCTTGACAACCTCGCCCTGTTCGGCAAGAAAGGAGAAGTCACGCAAAAGGCGGGCAACGCCATTGTAAAGGGCTTCCAGTCGTTGCTCGGCAAGGACAGCGAGGCCGCCAAGACCCTTTCCGCCGCACTTGGCGACAGCGGCCTCGCCGGTGAAATCATCTCCGCCATACTCGGGATGCTCGACATGCTCGCCGAAGGCGGCGTAGGCGGAATAGCCTCAAACCTTTCAGACACCATTCTCGGCTCGATAAACGGCATCCTCGACGACATCTTCAGCGGCGGCATAATAACCAAGCCCGTCAAGTCGTTGGTTGACGGCTTGGGCGGAATACTCGACACCGTGACTTTCGGAGGTTTCAGCTCGTGGGGCAACAATACTGCCGAGACCAAGGAGACGATAGAACGCCTTACCACGCGCAACGAAGCGCTCATAGACAGCCTCGACCGCCTTAACGACACCATGAAGGAAGCCAACGGGGCGGTCGAGAGCGTGGCCGCCGCCGAACAGGCCAAGGAATACCAGCAGGAGGTGAACGAGAACTACCGCGACATAGCCGCCGCGCAGGCACACTACCAAGGCAAGCACCACTCGTGGAGCAAGTATTTCAACGACTGGCTGGACGGAATATCCGGGCACGGCCAGTCGTTCGACACCGGGCACAATGATTGGGAGACGTGGCAGAAAATGAACGAAATCGCGGGTTTTGAAATCAAGTCGAGGAGCGACTTCCTTTCCGTTACTCCCGAGCAGATGGCAGAGATGCTTGCCGACGTAGACATTCGCCAGCTTATCCAGGATATCGGAGAAGGCGGCTACGGAGCGAAGATGCTGGCCGCACTTGAGGACTACGCCGACCAGGCCGGCAAGATTGAGGAAATCGAGAACAGCTTGCGCGAGACGCTGACACAAATCAGCTTCGACAATATGTATGACAGCTTCATCGACACGCTCATGGATATGGATGCGAGCGCGGAGGATTTTGCCGACGACTTTTCGGAGTACATGATGCGCGCCGTACTCTCCGACAAGGTCGGAACGATGTTCAAGGACAGGTTGCAGGAGTGGTACACCGCTTTCGCCGAAGCCATGGAGGATGGTGTACTGTCTACCGAAGAGGGCGGAGAACTCGACCAGTTGCGCAAGGAATGGAACGACATCGTGGCCGACGCCATGGCCGAGCGCGACAAGCTGGCCGAGGCTATGGGCTACGAAGGGAGTTCGTCAGGCGGCGCGTCGCAGACAGGCAAGCCGGGAGCCTACACGGCCATGAGCCAGGAGCAGGGCACGAAGCTCGAGGGGCTGTGGACTACGAGCGCCATGCACCTGTCAAGCATCGACTGGCAGATGCGCGACGTTAGCGAGCAGATGGGCACCGCCGTCGACCACCTCAAGCGCATAGAGGAAAACACCGGGGCGAGCGCGAGGCACCTGGGCGAAATAAAGGCCGACATCAAGACGATGCTCAGGGACGGGGTGAAGGTGAAGTGACGAACCCCCTCCCAACCTCCCCGAGGGGAGGGGAAAGGCGCAAGCCAAATTATGGATTAGAATAAAAAATAGCAGATATGGCTTTAAGCATACTGGAAGGCAAGGTGCTCGTCAACGACACCGACATCTGGAAGGAATACGGGGCGTTCCTCTGCGAGAAGAAAAGCGGAGGGCGCGACAACCTGAAGGCCGTCATGGCCCCAGCCAAGACGAAGGAACACGTGGCGGTGGACATCCGCGAGAAGGACGGCGAAAAGTATTCCGCCACGCTGGACGTGAGGAACCAGGCGCGCGACGTGAAGCTCACGTTCGCCCTGTTCGCCGACACGCGGGAGGCGTGGCTGTCACGGTACAAGGCGTTCATCGCCTTCCTGAAGCGTGGCGACGGCGGATGGCTCGACATAGGCCTGCCCGACCTCGGCATGACGCTCCATGTGTTCTACAAGGACTGCGGCGAATACGAGCCGCTGACCTACCTCTGGCAGGAAGGGAAGCAGGCGAGCCGGTTCACGGTGACCTTCCGCGAGCCGGAACCTGCCATATGACCTGCCCAAGCAGTCCCACCGAACCTCCCCAAGGGGAGGCTTTGAAAAGATACTATAACATCATTATAATACGCTTAAAACGGCATTATGGTAACGATATACGGCAAAGACGGTACGGTGAAGGTACAGGCGCCCTGCGACGACAACTCGACGCAGACGCACGAACTACAGGGGGACAACGTGCTCTCGCTGTCGTTCACGCTGTACCGGCATGTGGAGCTCGAGGTGGGCGACTACGCCGACTTCATGGGCGGGCGTTACTGGCTCATGGAGGCGTACCGCCCCGGGCAGGCGTCCACCGTGGAATGGAAGTACGACGTGAAGATGTACGGCCTTGAGAACCTTGCCAACCGCTTCCTCGTGCTAAACCAGACCGACGGAGGCGACGAGGCCGTGTTCACGCTTACCGCCCCGGCGTCCGAACACATGAAGGTGATAATCGACAGCATCAACGCCGGCATGGACGGCGCCGTGGAGCTGAAGCCTGGCAAGGTGGTGGAGACGGACTACATCGTCATGGACTACGACGGCACGTATTGCGGCGACGCCCTGAAGGCCTTGGCGGAAAAGGCCGGCGCCAAGGTCGAATGGTGGTTCGACGGCATGTACGCCAACCTCTGCCGCTGCGAACGCGGCGAGGAAGTGGCCCTGGGCTACGGCAAGGGCCTCACATCCCTAAGCTGCGACAAGGCCGACAACGCCAAGTTCTACACCAGGCTGTACCCCAAGGGCAGCACGAAGAACATCGACCCGGAGAAGTACGGCCACACGAGATTGCAGCTGCCCGGTGGCGTAAAGCACGTGGACGTGAACGTTGACAAGTACGGAGTGTGGCATCGCTTCGAGGAGGCGGCGTTCAAGGACATATATCCCAGGTACACGGGCACGGTAAGCTCCGTGCGCAGCGAGGAGCGCAAGAGCGACGACGGCACGCCGTACACCGTGTGGTTCTTCAAGGACGACGCCTTGCCCTTCGACCCCAATGAATATGAAATAGGCGGCAAGGTCAAGCGTGTGTCCTTCCAGGAAGGCGGCGACCTCGCCGGGCTGGGCGCCGAGGAAGACGGGACCTATTATTTCGAGGCCAACTTCGACAGCGAGACACGCGAGTGGGAGCTGATAACCGTGTGGCCCTACGGCGACGGCACGCAACTGCCCAACGACACACTGCGCCCCAAGACCGGCGACAAGTATATACCATGGAACTTCCGCATGCCGGACGAATACTATCCCCTGGCCGAACAGGCGTTCAAGGAGGCGGTAGACAAGTATAACAGCGACAACGCCGTGGACGTGGCACGCTACAAGTGCCCCACGGACCACGTATATATCGAAAGTAAGGGAATAGACCTGTACCTCGGCCGGAGGGTCCGGTTGGAGAGCGAGAAATATTTTCCGGACACAGGGTTCAGGGCGAGCCGCATAACGAAGTTGACAAGGAAGGTCAACCTTCCGTCGCAGGTCGACCTGGAAATAAGCGACGCCGCGTCGCGCGGCACGCTGGAGGCAATCGGGGACAGTGTGGACGACGCCATGGACTACGTGGCGAAAGTGGCCGGGACTTTTCCCGAAGTGCTGCGCACAGGGGATATGGAGAAGCCGACGGACTACAACGTCCTGTCCGCCCTGCGCTCGCTCGCCACCTTCCTCAGAAAAGACAAGGCCGATGCGACCAAATACTTGCTGAAGCTGCTTGGCGGCGCGGAGTTCGGCGAGTTCGTCGATTCGATGCTGGCCGGCAAGGGAAGCGGCATCACCGCCGACGGGCGCATACAGACTGACAGGCTGGAGGTGAGGGGTTCGCTGCACGTGATGGACCTCATAATAAACCAGGTGCAGGCGATGGCGGCGGAGTACTCGTTCGCCGACGCAGGGAAGATAACCGCCGTTGAGGACATTGGCGGCGGGACTTACAGGCTGACGCTTGACAAGGCGACGGCCTTCGACAATACGACATTCCAGGAGGACGACGTGTGCTTCTCCATCGTGAACACGCTGAAGGCCGGCGGCACGGAGTACTTCACGTCGTGGATGAGGGTGCTGGCTGTGAACCTGACCTACAACACACTTACAGTGGCGCTATATCCCGACGAAGAGGTGCCCGGCGGAAAGAACTACGCGCCCGTGGCCGGTTACAACATGACGCGCAGGGGCAACGCCACGGTGCCCGACACGGAGGCCGGGGAGGTGAACGAGAGGGCGCAGAGCTGGCTGCTGTCGTCGAGGGAGGGGCGCATCATGTTCCTGCAAAACGTGTTCAAGCCGATGCTGGAGGACTGGAACTACGGCATAGCCATCGGCAGGCTGCCCAAGACGGAGGCGTTGGAGCAGATACCCGTTGCGGAGGGCGACCTTGGCGTGATGGCGGACGTGGTGGTGGCGCGGCACTTCTACGAGTTCGACGGCAACGGAAGGCTCATAACGAAGAAGAACGACAGGGGGCAGTGGAGCTTGGCTGTTGCCCAGTCGGACGCTCCGTACAGGTACATGACGCACGGGTGGCAGAACCCGTCAACGGGCCAGGAGTTCGTGACGTTGCAGCAGGACACGGTGTACCACCTGGGCTGCAAGTGGGGCTGCCTTGCGGACAAGACCACGGAAGAGCCGAAATGGAACTCGGCGGCGTGGGCGATGCTGGAGGGCGACCCGAACTACTACCTGACGCTCGAATCGGGGGACGGCTACATATTCCGCCGCAGCGGCGTCGACACGGACTTGGAGGCCACGGTGTACTACGGCGACATCGACATAACTGACGACGTGATGGCTCTGGCCGGCACCGAGGTGGAATGGCTTAGGGACACGGGCCGCGCCGCCGACGACAAGACGTGGAAGCCGCAGTACGTGGGCGGCAGGAAGTCCGCGATACACATAGACAACGGCGACGCCCACGGCGTAGGCTCCGGCTTCGGGGCGGACTACAGGGAGGCGGCGTTCACGTGCAGGGTGTTCGTGCCTGTCGGCGGAGGGACGAAAAGATTGGAAACGACTATAAAATTCAGATAATATGGGAGCAAGGACACAGGTGCAGACGGTGGTCACGACGGTAGACCCGTTGTCGGTGCACAGCCGCGTTGAAGTATTGAGCGGCAACACCGTTCAGACGTACAACACGGACACGCAGGAGTACGAGCCTGACAGGGCACTCGTGCCGCTGGTGCTCATGCCTTACGTGGAGGCGAGCGACCCCGACGGTTTGCAGGACGGGCGGCAGGCCCTTACGGCGGTGGAGTGGTACGAGGGCGTACCGGCGGGGGACTTCTCGAACAGGATAACTGCCGGTACGGACTACGACATAGGCGACGGCACGGCGACGGGCTTCCCGAAAGGCGCGCTTAAGGTGAAGAAGAACGTGCCGGCGGACACGCCGGTGCAGGTGTTCTGCGTGGCGAAGTTCACCGACGCGAGGACGCAGACCACGGTGAGGCTGGAGATGTCGGCCAGCCTGTACACAATGGTGTACGAATCGAAAAGTTACACGGTAAGGCTCGACTGCCCGTCGAGCTGGAAGATAAACCCTGCCGCCGAGACCACATGGCAGCACACGCTGACGGCGCAGCTGTACGGCGGCGCGGAAGCCGTTGGCGAAGGCAACGCGGCGTACTGGTGGGAGGTGATGTCGGACGGCGACGCGGACTGGCACGCCCCCACGGACGAGGACGAGGAGCTGTGGCTGGCGTGCCGTGACGGCGACGGCGTGTTCACTCGGACGCTGACGTTCGACGCGCGCATGTTCAAGACGGCGCGCTTCAGGGTCAGGGCGGCGTACTACGACGGCGACAGGCCGCAGTCCGCCGCCGAGGACGGCCTGCGCGCGGAGACGCTGGTGAACGTCGAGCTGCCGCCGAGCCTGAAGGTTGACCTGTTGCAGGTCAAGGGCTTCAGGAGCGCGCCTGACTTCTCGACCCCGACGGGCTACAAGGTGCTGGCCTACGACAACCGCGGCGTCATGTCCGACGGGCAGGTCGACGCGATGTTGCGCATAGAATGGAAGGGCAGGTCGGCCAAGGCCGGGTCGCAGGACGTGTTCCTCGGCTCCGGGCGCGAGGTGGAATTCGTGCCGAAGGACAAGGGCTTCGACCCGTCGTACCCTGTAGGGGTGTGGGCGGATGTGAAGTTCTACGACAGGCACAAGGCCGTGACCGACGGCGACGGCAGGCTGGTTACCGACGGCGAGGGCAGGATAGTGATAGCGCCGGAGTACGAATGAGAGGATGGGCCGAATGGGCATGATAAGCCGAATGGGGCTAATGAGCCGGGGAATTGATTGTTCACTTTAAAAATAATGAAGGATATGTACATACTTGTAAGCGGGAAAGACATCAAGAGCGAGAGCGTGAAGAAAGCGTACCACGAGCGCATGCCCGACGGCAGGCTGATACTTGCTCCGCAGGAGCTGAAGATGCTCGGCAGCGTAGAGAGCGTGCAGGTGGTAAGCACGGCGAGGGAGCTGAAGGAGCTGATGGGGAAGCCCGTTGCCGGCGGCGGAACTGAAGCCGCGGACGAGAGCAGGGACGCGGAAGCTACAGACACTGACAACATAACGGAGGAGGAAACGACATATGGGACAACAGATACAGGCAGGGCTTAAAATCATCGCCCTGCGCGACGGTACGAGCGTGAACGGCTACCTGCGCGTGGAGAACACGCCGCTGATACAGCGGTACAACGACGCTGGCGTGTTCACGCCGGACTACGAGGCGTTGGCCGGTGACAAGAAGCCGGCAGTGGTGCCGGTGCTCGTCAACGTGTCGGACGGCGCGATGCTCAAGCCGCAGACGCTGGCGTGGAAATACAACGGCGTGGCACTGACGTTCGGGGAGGACAACCTCTCGACGAACGAGGGGATGGAGGGCGTGTTCGAGCGCGACACGGCCTACCAGGCGAACTACGACGGGGCGGCAAGGACGGTCGAGGCCCTGCGCGTAATGAAAAACCTCGTACCGCTGTCGGGCTACGACAACGACCGAATTAGCGTGGAGGGCACAATAGAGGTAGGAGGCTCGCAGATAGCCTTCAGCGGCATCTCCACCGAGGTGGTGATACAGAAGAGCACAGGCTCTTCATACGACCTGGTGGTAGGCGACGGCACGCTGACGAAGGAGAGCCGCGAGACGACGCTGACGGCCTCGCTGTGGAACGAGGGCAGCGAGGTGACGGACTTGTCGGGCTATACGTTCGAGTGGAAGATGGTGCAGGCCGACGGCACGGAAAAAGCCTTTGCCAACGCGTCGTCCGGCGCGTCGCAGAAGGTGGTCGCCGCCGACGTGGACTACCAGGCACGCGTAAGGTGCACCGCCAAGAAAGGCACGGACACGGTGGCCACGGGCTTCTGCACGGTGACGGACTACAGCGACCCCGTCGTAGTGGCGTGGGACATATCGGGCATGGACGGCAACGCCATAAGTCCGGGGCAGACGGCGACCGTGACCCCCAAGGCGAAGTACCGCGACAGCGGCGTGGAGGTGGCGGCCGGCGCGTGGACGTGGAGCGTGCAGGACAACGACGGCGAGCCTTACACGCTGCCGGGCAAGGAGGGCGCGACGTTCACGGCGGAGAGCGTGACGTTCGGCTACCAGGACGTGGCGTCGGCAGGATATGGAATAAATTTCTACGTGTCGAACACAATAGAGATATAAGCACATGGGCGTAAGGGTTGAAGGGCAACTGCGGATAACTGCGGAGCGCGAGTACGTGCGGTATGCGGTCAAGTGCTCCACGGGCGAGACCATCCCCCTTGACGAGGACGGGCTGACGAGGACGGGCGTGACGCTCTCCTCGTACAAGACCGGCACGGAGGGCGTGACGGCCCTGTACGCTGGCTTCATGGAGGTGGCCATGCTCGGCGACACCGGCAACACGGTGTGGCAGGGAGAGTCGCAGGCGGCGGAATACGACATAACGGACGCGCTGGAAGACAACGCCGGGAGGGTGACTGTGGTCTCGGTGGCTTTGAAGGACTCCGAGGGCGGAAGCACGCTGGCCGTGCAGTCGTTCAGCACGGTGAGGGACGGCGCGTCGGGCGAGGACGCCTCCGCCGCGCGGCTTGCGCTGGAGACCGGGACGACCGTGCCGTGCACGGCGTTCGGGGTGCTTAAGACGGGCGGCACGCTGGAAGTGGAGTACAGCGTCAACGGCGTGGCTCCGGGACGCGCGACGCTCGCCGCCGTGTTCAGGGACGAGCGCGGCGGCACGATAAGGACTGCGCAGGCCAGCACGGCCTTGCTGAAAAACAATCCGTGGGACATGGCCCGTGAGTTCGCCGGGTGCATATCGGCGCAGAGGAAAGCCCCGTACACGCTGGAGGTCACGGCTTCGGGCGTGGACGGTAGCGGCAGCGTGACAGCGGCGTACAGCATAGTGTACGACACACCTCCGTACACAGTGCGGCCGGAAACGGAATGGAACGGCGCGCTGACGTTCCGAAACGGGGACATATTGGCCTTGGAGGGCGAGGACGGGGACGGGAACGCCACGCTGGACGTGTACATGTGGAGCTACCCCGTGGGCGGAAACTCGCTGCTCGCCCCGCAGCAGGACATCGAGCAGAACCCGGACACGACGCACTGGGCGGCGTTCTCGTCGTTCGGGATGCTGGCGACGCGGCTGTTCTTCGCGCAGTACGCGCTGGTCAAGAACCTCGGCGTGGAGACGGTCGAGGTGAACGGCGACAACGGGCGCATAACGATGAGGAACGCGTCCGGCAGCGTGCTGTTCGAGGTTAAGGGCGGCAACGTGACATGCAAGACGGGGACGTTCGAGAACGTGACGGTCACGGGCACGGTGAACGCGCTCGCCGGGACGATAGGCGGCTTCCGCATAGGGAGCAACACCCTCGGCGCGAGCGACAACGCGGCTGACACCACCCTGCACGCGGGCAACGCCGCCAAAGGCATGTACGCGTCGATAGGCGCGAACGCCACCCCGGCAGGAGGGGCCATGGCCGTAGGCCGTTTCACCAACGAGCAGGATTGGGGCGCGGGATGGTACCTGCAACCGCCCAACATAGGCGCGAGCGTCCGCTCTTCAGGCACGAAGGACAGCATCGCCCTCGACATGGACGGTGGCTGCGTGCGCGGCCTCGCGATAAAGAACAGGGTGGTTACGGCTGACGTGACGCTGACGAGGCAGGACACCTATATAGTGTGCGGCAACACGGATGCGATAACGGTAACGCTCCCGTCGATGCAGCTCGACGACGACGGGCACGTGATAATAATAAAACGAGCTAACAGCGGCGGCGTGAACGTAAAATGCCAGCCGTGCCAGACGATAGGCGACAGCGGCGCGTCCTACGGCTCCGCGCCGCGCACGGCCATGCCCACGATACTGTACTCGGGCTCGAGTACAGTGCCTTCCGGCGGCACGGCCGGGCTAAGCTCGCGTGGCGACGCGTGGATGCTCGTATGGGTACGGGATTACAACGCCAGGCTTGGGACGTATGGCACATGGGTGCAAACACACATGGGCTACCAATAACAAACTTTAAAAAACAAGAAGACATGACAGAAAAAATCACATTCAAGGACATGCTGGCTGCATTGCCGCAGCAGCAGGACGCTGGCAGCATAGTTGCAAGGGATGCCAACGGCAACCCGATATTCATATCGAAGGCCGACTTGGTACAAGTCGCGGCGGAACTCATGCCCGTGGCGACGGCTGAAAAGCAGGGCGCGATGTCAGCCGCCATGGCGAAAAAGATGTTGCCGCTTTTGGTGAAAAACAATGGGACTTCTTCCGCCAAATGGTTGAAAGTAGTTTTCGATAGTGGATTTAATGCTTTAATCGGCCTTGACAGGAACAACGAATTCGGTTGCTTGGTCGGGGTGGTAAAAACAGCATGGAACAACACTAAGCCTAAAGTTTTTGGGGTGTATGGAGAAACATCCGCTTACACTTACAAAGGCGACGACGGCGTGCTTTACATATCGATGTCCGCATGGGGGAACGCGTCAATATTGATATTCACCGGCTCCGTCATATCTACGGATTTTATAGAAAATCCTCCTGAAAGTGCTCAAACCCTATTGGTAGAGTAGCCATAAAAGGCTACTCTACCAATACAACGTCTTCGGGAATTTCAGATTCCGACGCAAGGATGGTACATTCAGGTGTACCCCTCCTGATGTCTTCAAATTTTATTGTAATGAAACAGGCATTATGCCAGAAATATATAATTGTGTAATCGCCGAAGTCCTTATACGATAGATGTACTACCGGACTTTTATCTGTGATATTCGTGAGGATTGGGGATATTTTCCCATTCTCATTCTTAAACGATAAAAAGGCATCTTTAATTCCATTGTTACAGCCGGTAATTCTCATATAGAATTCCCTCCCGGATTTGTCGCTTTTGACAGCTTTTACAGCCAAGCCTCTTGAGCCAAGGTAAAAGCTGTCGTTGGAAAGGGTTTTCCACTCTCCCCCTCCGTCTGTCGAGAACCTGTTTATCAGTTCGAGACTTTCCCCCTCGCCTGGATTTTCGTATGTTATACGTTGTAAAACATACTCGTGGCCTGGAATTTTAAAAACTTCCAATATGCCATAGCCGGAAAACTTAGGCTTTTTTGATATGTCGGAAAGGTCGGACTTCGCGAAAACATAACGGCCAGGGGTGAGAACTTCATTAAAACTTTTGCCGCTGATATTCCCATATGCCATATATTGCTCTTTTGGCATCAACCCGTTTTTTTCAGCCGTCGCCACGGGCATGAGTTCCGCCGCAAATGTTGAACTCGAAATTTTTAATAATTTGTTACCTTTGCCTGCATGGAAAAGATAAGATACAGACTGGTTTTCAACCGTAAGAAAACATTGAACAATGATGGCAAAGCGTTGGTGCAGGTGGAAGCAACGCTTAACAAGCGCAAAGTGTACATGACTACAAATATTTACCTTAAACCCGAGTGGTGGGACAAAGAGCACAAGCTTGTGGTGAACCATCCGCAGGCCGAGGGGCTCAACCTGATGCTGTGGCAATTCGTCTTGGATTTGCAGAATGTGGAGATAGAGCTGTGGAAGCGAGGTACTACGCCGACATTGGCGATGATTAAGAGCTGCGGCAGGGAAGTGCCCGACATGACATTCAAGGCGTTCGCAAAGAAGATGATAGACGAAAGCGACCGCAGCGAAAAGACGAAAGCGAACCTTCGGAGCACGGTCAGGGCGGCGTGCAGGTTCAGACAAGGACTTTCTATCAAAGACCTTACATACAGTTTTCTAAAGGCGTTCGAGCAGTATTTGAGGGATACGGGGAAAAGCACGAACACCGTTGGCAAACATATGCGGCAGTTGCGCACTATCGTCAACGAGGCGATAAACCACGGGTTGGTAAAGGTCGACGATTATCCCTTCAGGAAATACAAGATAAAGGGCGAGAGAGGACATTTCGAGTGGCTTACGCCCCAAGAATTAAAACGGCTCGAAAACCTGAAGCCTGCGGACAAGGGGCGGCGGCACGTGCTCGATGCCTTCCTATTCTGCTGCTACACGGGGCTAAGGTATTCAGACTTCGTGCGCATGAAGCCCGGCTGGATGGAGAGCGTCGGCGGCAAGCCGTGGCTCCACTTCTTCACCAAGAAGACAGGCACGGAGGTGCGCCTGCCCCTGCACCTGCTCTTCGACGGCAAGGCGTTGGGCATAATCGAACGGTACGGTGACATCGGCCGTCTGGCAAAGATATACGGCAACCACGATACCAACGTGGTCCTCGCTCGCGTCATGTCATCAGCAGGAATAAGCAAGCGCGCCACCTTCCACTCGGCCCGCCACACCTGTGCCACGCTGCTTGTCTACCAAGGCGTGCCGATAACCACGGTGCAGAAGATACTCGGCCACGCCTCGCTGCGGACGACGCAGGTGTACTCCGAAATCATGCCGCGCACGGTCGTCAAAGACCTCAGGCAGGCCGTAAGGAAACGGCGTGCGGTACACGCAGGGTAGAATGCAAGGGGAATGCACCGAAAATCTACCGTACCATTTGCATGGCTTCACGAAAAAGGCTAATTTTGTATAGCAAAAGCCACACAGGATAGTAAGGCCAAGTCTGTAACGGGAGGAAAATAAAAGCCCCCGGCCTGTTAAAAATCATCTCACCTACTTTTAACAACAAGCGTGCCTGAACGCACGACCGGGAGCATAGACCCTGTCGCGTTCAGGCTTTTGGTAGTTATGTAGGTGAGATGTTGCAAAAGTACAAAAAATATCGGAAATGAAAGTGTTTGAGATATTGAAATTCAACAGGGAGTTGCTTGACAGGCTGCGCATGGCCGGCATAAGGCTCGACGACGCACGGTTTATTGACTTGTATACGGACTATACAACCATGCTCGGCGATGGTTGCAAGGTGACCTACACCATGGCCGTGCTCGCGAAGAAGTATGGCATAAGCGAGCGGAAGGCGTACAGCCTTGTAAAGCGTTTCAAGGCCGACTGCGGCCAAAACATTTTCGGGGGGGGTAAAATTTGACCCTGACGGGTGCAAAAGCCTTGCAGCGTAAAAAGCCGCGGCCCCACATCCGTATGCCGTACAAGAGCTATCTTTGCGACAACCAAAGAAATTTGAGATGAACAAATATTACCAAATGCTGGACAAGATACTCAAGACGGGCAAAGTCCAGGAAAACAAGAAAGGGTGCATCAAGTGTCTTTTGAACGAACGGCTGACGCTTTCACCGGGCGACCTGCTCGACATATTCGAGAGCCACGGCATAGCGCGCAGGAAGCTGAAGGCGGAACTCGGCCTGTTCATGCAGGGCGAGCGCGACGTTGAAAGATACAGAGAGGCAGGCATAACGTGGTGGGATTATTGCGGCCATACGCTGGTGAACAGCTATCCAACATATTTTGAGAAGTTGCCACCGCTTGTCGCCAAAATCAACAAGGAGAAACGCAATAGCAAGAACTACGTACTGTTTCTCGGCGCAACGGGCGTGGAAACGAACCAAGCACCGTGCTTGAGCCTCGTGCAGTTCCAAATAGACGAGGGTGAGCTGGTTGTATCTGCTTACCAGCGAAGCAGTGACGCCAACCTCGGTCTGCCGTCGGACATTTACCACCTTTATTTGATGGCAAGGCAGATAGACCTGCCGCTGAAGTCCATTACGCTTGACCTTGGCAACGTGCATATCTATGAAAACAACATATCCCGGACAGAAGACTTGCTGTCCGGGGTGGAAAACATAAAATTCGATTTGAACGTATGAGGAAGATGTATTTGTCGGCTCCGCTGCCGTTTGTGGGGCAGAAGAGGATGTTTGCCAAGGAGTTTATAAAGGTGTTGGAACAGTTTAGGGACAAGACGGTTTTTGTTGACCTGTTCGGCGGAAGCGGCCTGCTGTCGCACATCACCAAATGCAAAAGGCCGGACGCTACGGTTGTGTATAATGATTTTGACGGCTACAGGGAACGGTTGCAGGCCATACCGCAGACAAACGCCCTGTTGGCCGACTTTAGGAGGCTGGCGGCAGATGTGCCAAAAGACAAGCCAATCAAGGGCGCGGCCCGTGAACGGATATTGGAGCGTATCGCAAGGGCGGAAAAGGAATGGGGTTATGTGGACTATATCACCGTGTCGTCGGCGTTGATGTTTTCGATGAAGTACGTCACGAGCCTTGAGGCCATGCGCAAGGAAACGTTTTACAACAACATCCGCAAGACCGACTATCCGCCTTGCCCTGATTATTTGGACGGCTTGACGGTAACGTCCTGTGACTACAAGGAACTTTATGCTAAGTACAAGGATGTTCCCGGTGTGGTGTTTCTTGTAGACCCGCCTTATTTGTCAACGGAAGTCGGCACGTATAAAATGTATTGGCGGCTCTCTGACTATCTGGATGTCCTGAACGTATTAAAGGACAAGCCATTCGTTTATTTCACCTCCAACAAGTCGTCGATAATAGAGCTTTGCGAATGGCTTGGCAACAACAAGACGCTCGGAAATCCTTTTGAGGACTGCCAAAAGGTGGAGTTTAACGCTCACATGAATTATTCCGCGAAATACACGGACATTATGTTGTATAAGCGTCAAAGCAAGCCCCACGTAAATACCGCCGCATGATATAATGTCTTTATAATGGCATTAGAACAGCGTTGCGATATTGATAAAAGTAAAGCAAAAAAGCACCGAAGAATTATGTTTCTCGGTGCTTTTTTATTGTGAAGTAAAGAAACGGGAAAATGATTTACAAGTGTACGTTTCGTTTTGTGGAAATAACATTTCGTTTTGAAACGCTATAACATTTCGTTTTGCGGATTATACGTACGGTTGAAAATGAAAGATGAAGGACTGTTATTGTTTCCTTTTTGGATTGCTGTTGAACCTCCACTGTACATGGAACATGAAATAACGCGGAAGCACTGTGCGGTACACTTCGGTGCGGGCCTGCGCGTTGATTGTATATGACACGTTGCTAAGGTCGTGCAGCATGTCATACCCGTCAAGCATAAGCAGTAGCTTGCCTTTCAACGCACGGTAAGTAAGGCGCGCGTTCCATACAAAGTTGTCGGTATTCAGGGCCGCATCGGTATATCCGCGGCGGTTGTACACGGTGAAGTCTGTAGCCAGTTGGAAGTTGGCAGGCAAGTCGAACGTGGCGTTCACGCCAGACTTCACCGTCCACGTATTCTGGCTGGTAAAGTTTGCCAGGTTTGACGTAAAACGGTCATGCCTTACACTTACGTTGACACCCAACTCGCTTTTGCCGAAACGGTACGACATGTACGCATTGTCAGAGAACCACAGGTTATAGACCTTGCTTCGGACAAGCTGCGGCGAGTCCTGCCCCATCAGGTCTACGCTTGTCACATAAGCGGAGCTTAAAGAGTTTCTCAATGTAAACCCTTTTGTCTGCTTGAACCAGTCCAAGGCACCGTCAACACTCCAGTTGCCGTTGACATTATAATACCTGCCTTCACGTATGCCCGTGGCCGTATCGTAAGTATATCCCTGTGAAATGGCGTTGGATGTCGTAGTATAATGCGCCCTCATCCAAATGTTCTTGTAATTGTATGACAGGCTCGTGTCGAAAATCAGCGCGTTCTTTAGCTTACCGTTACCTTTCCTTATATAAAGCGGGTCGGTATCGTCGGTAATGTCAACCATCGACACGAGGTCGGGGACACGCGACTTCAGGCCGAGATTCCATTGCAGACTACTGTTCTTGCCTGTCTTCAGATAAAAGAACGTGTTGCCTATATCGAATACCGCCGAACTGCGCGTAACCGTTGTATCCACAGCCGCGCGCCGATAGTCAAGTTTACGGTTTGACAGGGTAACGGGAATACTTACCTGAATCCATACGTCGCTGCCCATTCCCCCATACACGTAGCTTAACGTGAATTTGTGGTTGTTCTCCGTATTGCGGCTTAGGAGACTGTTGTTGCGGTCAAACGACAGCTCGTAATCAATGGCCGAAGGCAGCTTGCCGAGCATGAAGCTGTCAATGTCGTCCAAACTCCCAAGTTGGTAAAGGTCTGAAGTTTCCTTACCGTAGATATGGTCGTAACGATAAGAAAACGCCAAGTGCATATTCTTTGCAAGCGTACTTGTATAGCCGACTTCGCCCGAAAGGCTTGAATTGAAGGCAGGATAATTCTTGAAATACCTGTTGGCCGTCCGGGCTGGCACAGGGTCTTGGCCGAAGTTTATGTCATAATGGTTGAAGCGTTCGTCATGGCGGTTATCGTATTTTCCAACAAGGTTGACCACGAGCATGTCGTTAGTACCGGGTATCTTGATACCCTGCCACAACGCCGCTCCCGTAGAGACCGAGTGTCCCTTTTGCCGGTTCATCGTTACATTCCGGTTTATAAGGCTCGCCAAAGCTCCGGTGCTGCCGCCGCCGTATATGTTTTGTATGAAGTCGGTTGACATGTCGTTGTACTTCTCACCAAACGTGGCATTGACATCCTCACCCCAATAATTCCAATTGTCATATTTGAAGAACGGCTCCATAGCAATACCGTATCCGCCTTTTGTCTTGTAGTAAAACTTGTGTTTGGTGCCAAGTGTCCACGACTTGTTACGCGAACGGTTGAACCCATAGTCGTAAGTGTTGCCGTCAACAAGATAATTAGCCCTCACGATGTCAGTACCGTCCGTCTCGCGCGTAGTTTCTCCATTTACGTTTCCGCTTAGCTCCCAGTGTTTGTCAAGAGTCTTTATGTTATAGTCAAATCCGCCCGAAATGGTCTTCCTTACTCCCGTCGGCATTTTGTCAGGCGTCCATGAGGTCTGCTGTCCGGGCTTGCGGCTGTCGTTCAGGTTATTGGCATTGAAATAGGCGACATACTGCCCCGTCGCAGTAAACAACATACCGAACAGACGGCCGAGGTAACGGTTCTCGCTGCCATAACCACCCTCTACGTTGAGGATAGTGCCGCCCATGAACTCCCTCTTCATCTTAACGTCCATCACAAACGAGCCTCTGTCCAAGTCGGCCCCGGCCAGTTCGCTCAACCGGCTGCGCTTGTTGTACACCTGGATGTCCTTCACCGTGTAAGCCCCAAGGTTCTGCAACATGAGCTGCTTGTTGTTGTCGAAGAAATGTTTTCCATTAAGCAACAGCTCCTCCACATACTGCCCGTTGACATATATTTCGCCATCGTCGCGCAGCTCTACCCCCGGCAGTTGCTGTATCAAGGCGTCGAGCATACTGCCCTCCGCCAGCTGAAAGGCATCGGCATTGAACGCAAGCGTGTCGCCCTTATGGTAGAACTTCACCTTTGACGCGGTAACGACAACTTCGTCCAGTTTCTTTGACTCACGCCGCAGATAAACGGCAGGCACATCTGTTTTAAACTCGCGTTTCTTAAGTGTTGTAAGGTCAACAGTAATATCCGTGCCATCATATCCCACACAGCTTACAGTGAAAATATACTTTCCGCGTGGCAACACCACCCGATACCGCCCGGTATAAGTAAAGTTTTCCGTAGGACGGTCGCCCGCAACCTCACCGTAGCCAATGTTTGACTTCGCTACGGTAACATAAGAACTGTCAACAGCATTGAATACTTTTATTGTAGCGTCTATAACCGGAGTATTTGTCAAAACGTCAACAACCAGTCCTTCTACCACAACCTCATCTTTGGCAAAGCTAAACACCACACATAAAGACAAGCATAAAACAAGAACAAATCTTTGCATGGTATTAGTCAGAATATAAAAATACATATGCAAAGATAACAAAATTCAAATTATAGAATGGTTTTCACCAACGAAAAAACATGAAAAAGGCACCCTGTAACCAAGATGCCTTGCCTTTGTTGGGATACCCGGATTCGAACCAGGAATGACAGGACCAGAATCTGTAGTGTTACCATTACACCATATCCCAATGCTTAACCAGCTTTTAAGCTGTCGCTTATTGCTGTTTTGCGTGTGCAAAGGTACGCATTTTTTTTGAACCAGCAATATTTTATCCGACTTTTTTCTAAAAAAACTCAAAATAATCAGGCTTTGTCATTGTTTTACAATAAATCCGTGTACCTTTGCATAATAAACAACGCTCTGTCAAGGCATGACGGTTACGACCATCGCTTGCAGCAGGCGCACCAATATTTTGCATTAACAACACTTTATTTTCTTAATGGAACAAGTAAAAAAATTAGTTGAGACAATAACAAAAGGCATCCAGGAAAAAAAAGGCTCGAACATCACCATCGCCGACCTTAGCGGCATTGAAGGCTCTATTTGCCGTTACTTCATAATATGCCAAGGGAACTCGCCATCGCAGGTTGAAGCCATAACCGACTCGGTAGAGGAAACTGCAAGAGTTGACGCAGGAGAGAAGCCCGTACACGTTGTCGGACTGACACACGCTCACTGGGTGGCCATGGACTACACGGATGTGATGGTACACATATTTCTTCCTGAAGCAAGGGAATACTACAATCTGGAAAACCTTTGGGAAGACGCCAAGCTGACAAGGCTTCCTGACGTGGACTGACCGCCTTTTCTGAACTTCTTTAAGTTGTAAAGGATTCTTTACGGCAAAATATCAATGGACAATATGGAACAAGATAAAAACAACAAGAAGCCGAAATTCAGCATGAGCTGGATTTACATGCTCGTACTGTTCGGCCTCATGGGAATGTACTTCCTCGGCGGAGACACTGTTGGCGGAAGCGCAAGCAGGAAAGTTTCTTACGACGAATTCAAGACTTACGTCAACAAAGGTTACGCATCAAAGATAGTAATAAACAAGGACGAAAGCACCTTGAAGATGTACGTCAACCCGCAAAACACGCGCGATGTGTTCAAGCAGGGTGCCAAGCAGACCGGCAGAAACCCGTATGTGACAACCGAATTCGGCAGCGTTGACAAGGTGGAGACGTTTGTTGAAGCTGAAAAGAAAGCAGGAAAATTCAAGGGCGAGCTGAACTATGAGAACAAGCGCGGCAACGATTTGTTCAACATTTTGTTAAGTTTCGGCCCCATACTGCTGTTCATCTTCCTGTGGCTTTACTTCATGCGCCGCATGGGCGGAGGAGGCACAGGCGGTGCCGGAGGCGTGTTCAACGTAGGCAAGAGCAAGGCGAAAATGTACGAAAAAGGCACCGACATAAACGTAACCTTCAAAGACGTTGCAGGACAGGCCGGCGCCAAACAGGAAGTACAGGAAATAGTTGACTTCCTGAAAAACCCGAAAAAATACACCGACCTTGGTGGAAAAATACCCAAGGGAGCGTTGCTCGTAGGCCCTCCGGGCACCGGCAAGACACTGTTGGCCAAGGCCGTGGCAGGCGAAGCCGGCGTGCCGTTCTTCTCAATGAGCGGTTCCGACTTCGTAGAGATGTTTGTCGGTGTCGGCGCAAGCCGTGTGCGCGACCTCTTCCGCCAAGCAAAGGAGAAGTCGCCGTGCATCATCTTCATCGACGAAATCGACGCAGTAGGCCGTGCACGCAGCAAAAACCCGGCCATGGGAGGCAACGACGAGCGCGAGAACACGCTCAACGCCCTGCTTACAGAAATGGACGGATTCGGTACAAACAGCGGTGTCATAATCCTTGCGGCCACCAACCGCGCCGACATGCTCGACTCGGCACTGCTCCGCGCGGGACGTTTCGACAGGCAAATCAACGTTGACCTGCCCGACCTTAACGAGCGTAAGGAAATATTCAAGGTACACCTGAAGCCCGTGAAGATAGATGCCAGCGTAGACGTTGACATGCTTGCACGGCAGACTCCGGGCTTCTCCGGCGCCGACATAGCCAACGTATGCAACGAGGCGGCACTCATCGCGGCGCGCCACAACAAGTCAAACGTAGAACGCCAGGACTTCCTCGACGCTGTTGACCGAATAATAGGCGGACTGGAAAAGAAGACAAAGGTGATGACTGAAGGCGAACGCCGCACCATAGCACTGCACGAGGCAGGCCACGCAACGATATCGTGGTTCCTCGAGCACGCCAATCCTCTGGTAAAGGTCTCAATCGTTCCGCGAGGCCGCGCGCTCGGAGCGGCATGGTACATGCCCGAAGAACGCCAGATTACAACCAAGGAGGAAATGCTTGACGAGATGTGCGCCACACTCGGAGGCCGCGCCGCCGAGGAACTGTTTGTAGGCCACATATCCACCGGAGCGATGAACGACCTGGAGCGTGTCACCAAGAGCGCATACGGCATGATTGCCTACGCAGGCATGAGCGACAGGTTGCCCAACATCTGCTACTACAACAACAACGAGTACAACTTCCAAAAGCCATACTCCGAGACAACGGCAAAAATCATGGACGACGAGGTGCTCAAAATGATAAACGAGCAATACCAGCGTGCCAAGGACTTGCTGAACGAACACAAGGAAGGGCACAACCAGTTGGCCGAAATGCTGCTTGAACGCGAGGTAATCTTCGCCGAGGACGTAGAAAAAATATTCGGCAAGCGCCCGTGGGTAAGCCGTTCGGAGGAGATAATGGAAAGCCAAGGTGGCGGAGAGCCTGAACACAGCGGCGAAGAAGCCACCACGCAGGCCGCAGTTGACGGCGAAGAAGCCAAGGCCGGAGTAAGTACCGGCGATGAGAAGACAGAAGACAGAATTTAAAGAATTTAGAGAAGTCATAGAAGTTAAAGCCATTACCTTTTATACATTGAGATGTAGAAACATTTGGCTTTAACTTCTATGACTTCTCTAAATTCTTTAAATTCACAAATAACAACAATACCTAACGATATGAAAAACCTCATTGTAAGAAGCATTACAGGCATTATTTTCGTGACGGCAATAGTCGTCTGCTTCATGGGTCCATTTGAAATGGAGTTTCTCTTCGCCTTAGTTACCGGCCTGACGATATGGGAATACTGCGGACTGGTGAACAAAGTGAAGGGCGTACAGGTAAACCCTCTTATCAGCACCATTGCAGGAGTGTACTTTTTCCTGGCCGTAGGCGGATTCTGTAGCGGCGTAGTTCCAACGGGAGCGGTATTCATACCATACTTGCTGACGCTTGTCTACCTCTTCATCAGCGAGCTTTACGCCAAGACGGAGAACGCCATCAACGATTGGGCTTACACAATGCTCGGACAGATGTACATCGCCCTACCCTTCTCCACCGTCAACGTGCTGGCCTTCAACGCCACGGAGAACGGCGACATAGCCTTCAACTACCTCATACCCCTCTGCGTGTTCATATTCCTTTGGGCCAATGACACGGGCGCATACTGCACCGGCTCGCTTTTAGGCAAGCACAAGCTGTTTCCGCGCATCTCGCCGGGCAAAAGTTGGGAAGGCTCCATCGGCGGCGCAATCATCGTGCTCATCGCGGCTTATTTCATTGGAAGCTACGAAACCGGGCTTAACTCCGAGACCGGCCTGACCGTGCCGCAATGGATGGGGCTGGGACTTGTAGTCGTGGTGTTCGGCACATGGGGCGACCTCGTAGAATCCCTTTTCAAGCGCACGCTCGGCATAAAGGACAGCGGCAACATTTTGCCCGGCCACGGCGGAATGCTCGACCGCTTCGACTCTTCGCTAATGGCCATGCCTGCGGCGGTGGTCTATCTGTACTCGCTGACACTGTTCTAAACGACAGATAAATAAGCAACAAGAGCGGCCCGGATGCTTTTCATTCGGGCCGCTTTTTATTGCCCTGCAACCGGTTTCCACTAAAAATCCATACACATCACCCATATTTCACTGGTATGTGGAAACTAATTTTACAACCTTATCATGAAAAGCATCCGAATGACAAAGTCAGAACTAAGGGAGAACGGCGGCCTTCCTGCACACATGTTATGGACGCTCGCCATAGTGGCTGGCGTGACCGTGGCAAACCTTTACTACAACCAGCCGCTGCTTGGACTGATTAGTGCCGACCTTGGAGTGTCGGAGCTAAAGGCCAACCTCATCGCCATGATGACCCAGGCAGGATATGCGCTCGGCCTGCTGTTCATCGTCCCACTTGGCGACCTTTGCCACCGCAAGAAGGTTACACTGCTCAACTTCGCCCTGCTGACCGTGTCGCTCACAGCTATGGCTTTTCTCCACGACATCCATGCCGTATGGGCGGCCGCGCTCGTCACTGGCGTTTGCTCGATAGTTCCACAAATCTTCGTCCCGATAGCGTCACAGTTTTCAGAGCCGGAGAACAAGGGGCGCAACGTAGGCATCGTCATTTCAGGCCTGCTAACGGGCATACTTGCGTCACGCGTGGTAAGCGGCCTTGTAGGCGACGTGCTGGGATGGCGCGGAATGTACCTGATAGCGGCCGTGCTGATGGTAGGTTGCGCCGTAGCAGTGAACAAGATGCTGCCCGACATACAGCCGACCTTCAACGGCGGCTACGGCAGCCTGATGAAGTCGCTCTACGGTCTTGTTAAAGACCATCCAGCATTGCGCGTGTATTCGCTGCGTTCCGGACTGGCCTTCGGCTCGTTTCTCGCGCTGTGGAGCTGCCTTGCCTTCAAAATGGCACAGCCCCCGTTTTCCGCCGACAGCGACATCGTCGGATTACTCGGACTATGCGGAGTGGCAGGTGCGATGACGGCCTCTTTCGTAGGCCGATGGGTTAAACGTGTGGGCATAAGGCGGTTCAACTATATAGGTTGCTCGCTTATCCTTGCCGCATGGACGTCGCTTTACTTCGGCGGAGAATCGTATACAGGCATCATTGCAGGCATACTGCTGATTGACATCGGGATGCAGTGCATACAGCTTAGCAACCAAACAAGTATTTTCGAAGTATGCCCCGGCGCGTCAAACCGGGTGAACACAATCTTTATGACCACGTATTTCGTTGGCGGAGCTACCGGCACCTTGCTTGCCGGCTACGGCTGGGACACGCTCGGATGGACAGGCGTAGCGGCCGTAGGCGTACTGCTCACGATGTCCTCGCTGTCACTCACGTTGTTTACAAAAATGTAAACAACGTGAGTTCGATATAAAGAACAATTTTACTAATAGAGAAGAACTTGTCTTTTCTTTTGTCCCATGTAGTCGGTAGGTAACCGTCATTCCGCGCTCCGACGCGGAATGACGGTTACCTACCGACAGCTTGAAGTTGGATGATTACCGATGTTTCTTATACCGAACTAACATTAAACAGACTCCACCCCACGGGATTTTACTATACGCCTATCCGGCGGAAGAAATGCGAAAGGCGGCCTTTCACATTCCCAAAGGCCACGTTTTACAGCCTGAAATGCCGTCTTTCGGAATGCGAAAGACGGCATTTTGGTTTCACAGCATTCTGCGTCCATCATGGAAGGGTAAAGAATATAGGCATGAAAAAGGTTACATTTTGTTTCCATACCGTTCCTTGTTACCTGCAAATCAGCCATAACATACTGAATTAAAGCATGTTACAAGACGCAAATATGAACTTGCGAGATTTGACAGGCCTTTACTTTGCCCGGCCAGCGGCCTTGCCTTTGATGTGGCGTTTCAGCACGAGCTTGTCGCCAGAAAGGTCTACTTCAAACAGTTGTGGGACGCGTACAAACCTGCCGTCCACATCCTTGTGGCTGTGTACAGACATGAGCCAACGGCCGTTAAAATCCTTGAACAGCATACCGTGCCCGTGGTTCGGAGGCGTTATAGGGTCAGGTTCCTGCACCCAGGGACCGTCGAGCGTTCCGCTCTCCGAGTATGCAACGCCCTGCGTATAGACATTGCCAATCCAGCTTGTCCACAGCATCCCGAGGCGTCCCGTTCCTGTGCGGAACAGCCACGGGCCGTCGGTCACGCGGTTTGGGCCTTCCTTGCCTTCAACCACTTCACGGCTCCAAGGCGAGTCGCTCGCCCTAAACAGAATCTTGCCCTCGCCCACCGAACCGCCAAGGTCGGGCTTCAGCTCTATTTTCTCGATAGTACCGTCCCAGTTCTGAATCCACTCCCAGCAATATACCATGTATGGCTTGCCGTCCGTATCAACCCAGAACGTACCGTCAAGAGTGCACTTCGTGGCAGGCAGATACGTATCGTCGCCAACCGGAAGGTAAGGCCCGTCGGGGCGGTCGCCCACAAGAATGTGGCTGGCACGCCTCGGTATGGGCATACCCTTGTAGCTGCCAATGGTCACAGAGTCGTTGGTGAACGTGGCAAAATAATAATACTTGCCTTTATACTCATGCAGCTCGGCAGCCCAGATTTGCGGCCTGCCACCCATCCAAGAACGCGGGTCGGGACGGGCGACGGCAAACGGCCCGTCCCAAAAGTCCAAGTCCTTGCTTTTCCACATAAGGCCTCCAGTGCCCGTCATATAATACGTTCCGGTGGCTTCATCGGCCAATATACATGGGTCGCTAAGCAGGATTGAGTCACGCGGCACGGCCGTCCTGTGCTTCAGATGCTTTCCTCCTTGCGCCCAGGCAGCGACGGATGCCTGCATTATTAACATGGAAATGAATATTTTACAGAGCAATCTCATGGTTTTGTCAATGATGTATTAGCATTTAAAGGTGGTAACAACAAACCGGGACGGCGCACCCGACGCCGTCCCGTAGAAAATCAGTTGGTCAATGAAACACGGCGTATTGTACCGTCATCGTTGAACTCCAGGCGGTCGATGCAGACTTCGCGGTGTACGCCGGGCTGCTTGTCCTTGCCTATGTAGTTCTTGTTGATGCGGTGGTAGACGATGAACCACTCGTCCATGCCGGGCTTACGTACTACCGAGCAGTGTGCCGGGCCGTAGATTTCCTTGGCCGGGTCTTGCATGGTAACTATCGGATTCTTTGCAACCTTGATTTTACCAAGGGGTGAATCAGACGTTCCGTAGGCTACATGATAATTGGGAGAACCTGTGTCGTCAACCGACCAAAGGAAGTAATACACGCCCTTACGGTAAAACACATACGGCGCTTCACGGTACTCGTAATCCTTGAGCGAACCGCCGCGGGGAGTCATCACCTTCACCGTCTCTTTCTTTACGGACACCATGTCGTCGTTAAGCTCGGCACCGGCCATGTAGCCGTTGCCCCAATAAAGGTATGGCTTGCCTGACGCGGGGTCGATGAACACGTCAACGTCAATCTGCTGTCCGCCACCGGCTGGCGACTCGGTGACAATAGGCCTGCCCATATCCTTGAACGGGCCGACGGGCGTATCGCCTACGGCCACGCCTATTTGCTTGCCCGAATTGTCGTTGGGATTGCCGCTGTAATAGAAGAAATACTTGTACTTACCGTCTATAAGGCGCTCTTCCATGGCAGGAGCCCATGCGTTGCCGTTAGCCCAAGGCACCTGGGGAGAACGCAAGTCGAGCACCACTCCTTCGTAAGTCCAGTCCTTCAGGTCGGCTGAAGAGTACGCCGTAAAGTACCATCCGCCCCACCCCGGCTGACCGTCGGTGGTGGAATAGACGTAATAACGTCCGGTATTCTCGGAATAAAGGATTTCCGGGTCGGCGTGGAATCCGGGAATGACGGGGTTCTGCGCCAACTCTCCTATGGCCTCGGGCTTGCCCCACTTGTCAGTGACGCGCTTCAGCTCGGCGCGCGTTATGGGTATGACCGTGCCGTGACGTGGATGGAAATCCATCTTGACAGCCTGGTCAATAACCTTGAAATGCTCGAAGTCGGTAGTCTCCGTAAACTGGTAACGGCCGTTCATGTAGACATCGTACATAAGTATATACTTGTCCTGACCTATGAGTTTGAACGTTCCTGCGCCTTCCACGGCCTCCTTGGTCTGCTGCTTGTAGTCGGGACTTTCCGTCCATTTGCCCGATGTCAGCGAACGTGTCGTTGCTACTTTTATGCCGTTGCCATGACCCTCCGTCTTGTAAAAAAGGTGGTAAACGCCGTCCTTGAATACTATGTCGCCGTCAATGCACGACTTCTTGTCTTTCGGAACGAACAGCGGACGGGGCTCGCCCACAAGGTCGGTGAAGTCATCATTGGCGTAGGCATAATATATAATGTCAGGCCCCGAGCCGTGCTGCATCGACCAATACACCATGTATCGGCCGGCCTCGCGGTCGAAAATGGTCTGCGGAGCCCAGACTCTCTTGAGCTGTTCCTGGCCGGGATAACGTTTCTGAATATTTATCACGGAATGTGTCCAGTTAACCAAATCGGTAGACTTGAGCAACACCATGGCACGGTTTGAGGCCCAACCGTTGCCCGACACCATGTCTGTGGCAACCATATAGAATGTCCGTCCGTCTTCACAACGCAGGATATGGGGGTCGCGCACACCGCCAGTCGAACTGATTATCTTCGAGTCAAGCACTGGCCGGTTGCCGTTAAGCGCCCAATACTCGTAACCATCCGTGCTTACGGCGAAGCGTATGGCTTCTTCCTCGATGTTGTTGCCTGTGAAGTAAACGAACAGATATGCGGCGTAGTCTTTTTCCTCGACCGGCGCGGCAAAAGCAGCACCAGACATGAGGCAAAACGCCATGATAAATGTGAACAATCTGCGTTTCATCTGTTTGAGGATATAAGAGTTATAAGGTTTTACTGTCGCAAGGCTTTGAAGTTCCAGTGCCAGGGATATTGTCATGCTTATGCCTGCAACGCCTCAAGGCGCACCCCTGACATTGGAAGCAAACCACGGAGAACCGCCGAGACGGCCTCCATGGAATACCTCTACAATGCCTTGCATGATACAAAGACTTAGTATACGTATATTTTATAGTCCTTAACACCGTTCACATCGCCCTGCGTAGTGCATGGCAGATATTCAAGCGCGCTGACAGTCTGCTCCGCTCCCATGTCGATAACGAGCAGATGGGGCAGCCCCGAACCGCTGACGGTGCTCCAATAGGTTGACTCTTGCAGGTCGAAAGCCTTGTCGCCAGTGTGGTTGCCGTTGTCGGCATCCTCGCTGTCGGCGTACTTCGTAACCCAGGAATTGCGGTCAATACGCTTGCCGCCGGCATCCTGAACGTAAAGTTCGGCTACCGAAACCACATCGCCTTCACCGCCGGCACTAAGACACTGGATGGCTATGTGGCGGCCTTTTACGGGAGATGCGAACTCCACCGTCTGCCATTCGCGTGCCGAAGAGAACTGACCCGTAGCCACGGGAGTGGCCGAATTGAGGTCAGGACGGTCGCCGGGGTTGTTGTGGCGGTTGCTCTTCTCAAGCTGGAGCTTGTCAAGTTCGGGCTTGTCCTGGCACCACGCCTCAGCCTGCCTTGGGCCTACCACGTCGAGAACTACGACCTCGTTCTTGCCCTTTTTCAACCAACAGCCAGGTACGTAGAGCGTCTGCTGCGGCCCTATGCTCCAGAAGCGGCCAATGGCGTGGCCGTTGACGTAAACCTGTCCCTTGCCCCACGTCTCCATGTCGAGGAAAGTATCGCCTACCTTTTTCAAGTTGAAATAACCCCGGTAATAGCCCGGAGCCTGCCTTCCGGCCTGAACACCGAACGCCAGAGACTGCGCTCCTGCTTTGGCGGCATGTCCAAGAGAAAGAGCCTTGGCGGCCGTCCCATAGTCATCGGGCAAGGTGTACATCGTCCAGTCCTTCAGATTCCAGGACACTTCGTCGCCGTCCACCGTTGCACGCACAACCACGTCTCCGGTAAGCCCCTTGAAGTCCTTTATGGCGCGGCCGAAGTTGATGCGGCCCATGCCCTCTACAACGATGGTCATCAGGCTACCCTTCTTCAGCGGCGGCAGGGCGAGCGTGGTCTCGTTCCTTACGCGGTCGGTTTTGCCGACATACTTGCCGTCGATGTAAACCTGGGCGTAATCGTGAGCACCATTGAGCATGAGCACACTGCCAGACGCCACTTCCGGCAACACAGTGGAGTAAGCCACCGTGCCCCAGCCCATGTCAAGCTCTTCGAAGGTAAGCGGAGAGCGTCCCTCGACAGTCTTGTCAATGCCATTGGCAAGGGGCGCATACTCTGTAAGAGCAAACTTGGGCACGCTTACGAGGGGCGCAACAGGTTTGGGCACTGATGGCAGGCGCCCGTCAGAATACTTCTGCATGGTCTCGCGCAGAGTATAATATTTTGGCGTGGCGGCACCATACTCGTTGATGGGGGCATCGTAGTCGTAAGACGTGACATCGGGGGCGAAGCCTGGAGAATTGGCTCCCGCCCAGTGGCCGAACGACGTTCCGCCGTGGGTCATGTAGAGAGAAAAGGATATGCCCTTCGAAAGCATCTCGTCGATGTTGGCCACCATGTCGGCGGCAGGGCGTGTCTCGTGGCGCGCGCCCCACTTGTCGAACCATCCGCTCCAGAACTCGGAGCACATCAGAGGCGACTGCGGGCGCAGCTCACGCAGGCGGCGGAACTGGTCGTCGATGTTAGAGCCTGTACCGAAGTTCATCGTCCAGACGAGGTCGTCAAGCCCGTTCTTGGTGAAATTGCTCGACCAATCGCACTGGAAGAGCGCCACCTTGTCGAAGCCCGAGCGGCGCACGATGTCGCGTATGGCCGAGACGTAAGCCTTGTCCTCACCGTAAGAACCGTACTCGTTCTCCACCTGCACCATGATGATGGGGCCGCCGTTCTGGATGGTCAGCGGTGCAAGTTGCTCGCCCACCTTCTCCATGAACTTGCCGACACGCTCCATGAAATACGGGTCTTGCTCGCGCAGGCGTATGTCTTTCTTCTTCAAGAGCCACCAGGGCAGTCCGCCCATCTCCCACTCGGCGCATACGTAAGGCCCTGGGCGCACGATGACGTACATGCCGTTCTTCTGGGCGAGGCGGCAGAACTCTGCTATGTCGTTCTGCCCGGTAAAGTCGAACTCGCCTTCGCGCTGCTCGTGGATGTTCCAGAACACATACATACACACGGTGTTCATGCCAAGCGCCTTGCACATCTTGATGCGGTGTTCCCAATATTGGCGCGGGATTCGGGGATAATGCAGCTCGGCGGCCTTGACGATGAACGGCTTGCCGTCAAGCAGGAAGGTTTTGTCGCCCGTGGTGAACGTGCCCCCCTTGCGGGCGGCCGAAGCTCCCGGCGAACCTACAATCAGTGCGAGCGAAAGAGCCAACGCACTGAAAAGTGATGATTTCTTCATGTCCTTGTTTTATGGTTATGTTTCGTTAATGTCATGAAAGCGCAGCATTGCTTTTGCGGAAAGCCGTCTTCAGCCATGCAAAAGACGGCCTTTTATGCGCCAAAAGGCCGTCTTTAACGAACCGAAAGACGGCCTTTCGGAATGTAAGCAAAATCCACGCGCAAGGTTAAAGTTTTTCATTGCAACGCAGGCACAGCCACTTGAATGAAATCCGTACAGGCCTTTCAGTTACGGTTTTCAGGGCGCTTACAGCATTGCGACCCTACAGATACAACGCCGGCAGGCACCAATTATTGCCCTGGATTAAGGCTTATTCGGCGACAAACGTCGTGATTGACCTCGGCGCAAGCACCGCCTGCCCGGCGGTAGAACCTACCGGCATGAGGCTTTCTCCCGACACGTCGGACGTGCGGTACATATTCCATGTGTGACTGCTGCCGTCGCCCATTGCGATGTTGAACGGCTTGAGGGCTTCAGAATAATTGATGGCCACGATTACCCAACGGCCGTCCTTGTTGCGGTAGGCCGAGCACATTATGCCGTGCACATCGTTGCAGCCGTCGGCTACAACCGTGCCGTCGGACGAACAAGCCTCCATGCCGTAACGCACCGCACCGGGACGGACGAAGCGGCTGTAATTGCCGAGCGCCCACATCAGCTTGGAATCGACGGCGTAGCCCGTCTTCATGTCGTCCACGGTATATGCGCGGATAAGCCCGTCCTTGTAGTCGCCGCCCACGGCGCGCCACCACGACCAGCTGCGCGCGTTGGCGTCAACAAGGTCGCTATGGATTACACGGGCAACGTAGAGGGCGGTCTTCATGCCGAAGTCGTAATCGCCGCCACCGCCAATTTCCTCGTCATTGCTCATGATGCAAATCTCCGTCTGCCAGAAGTCTATGCCGTACTTGCGCACGGAATCGCGCAACGCCTGGCGGATTTGGCGCATGTAGTCGAGCGGAGTGTTGGTCCAGTAGCTGTGGGCGGCAATGAGCGGCAGCACGTTCTTGCACTTGCCAACGTAGGTGTCGGTGCTGTCGGGCGAGAAGAGCGAACTAAGCTCGAAGGCGCGTTGCCAGTCGGTCATGTGCGTTCCCAGCAGGCAGCGGTAGTCGCTGCTCTCGTTGACGATGATTTTCGTAGTAAGCTTGCGCTTGCTGATTTGCCTGTCAAGCTCTCGCGCTACACGCGCCACCTCGCGGCTCGTAGCCGGCGTGCCCTCCTGCTTAGGGCCGAGCCAGTTCCAGTGGCCGTCAGGCTCGTTGAGCGGGCTTACGTAGTCAATGTGCAGGCCGTGGTGCTTCTCAAGCCCTTCTATCGATGCGGCGATGTACTTGGCAAAGTCGTCGTAGCAGTCGTCACGCAGGTTGAGCGTGCCGCCGCGGCCGGTGTTGGTCGCAAGGCCGTTCTGGGTGAAGAATACGGGCGGCGAGTTGAGGAACGCCAGCAGGTAAGGCACGCCGCGTTCCTTGGCCAGCTCGAGGAAGCGGCGCTGCCCCTCCTGCTTTGACCAGTCATAAGTGCCGTCGGCATTGAGGAAGCATTCGGTGCGCGTTGACGGCTGTATCTGCGCCTTGTCGCCTTGTTCCTCGCTTCCTGCGCCGAGGTTGAAGCGCCATATCGACAAGCCTATGCCCTTGGGCTTGCCTGTGGCGTCGGTTTCGGTGGAGAACAGCCAGTCGGCAACCTTGCGCTGCTCGCTCTCAGGCCATAGGCCTATGTACTTCATGCTCCAGGCGTCTGACGCGCCGAAATGCTCGACTGTCTGCTCCGGGCTATTGGTGTCTATCTTGAACGTGGTGGCTTTGCCGTCCGTGTTGGCAGACAAGGCAACCGCAAGAAATAAGGAGAGTAACGATGTCATGGTTTAGTGGAATTTGTATTTTGATGTAAGGCTATCCAGAATAACAATATTTCAGGTTAATGTTAATGTCTTGACTTTATAGCTTGTATGGGCAGGACAAGACTGCAAGCCAACAAAGGCTGCCAGCTGGTATTTATCACCTGACCGGCTTACAGCTTGGCTCCCCCACAACCTATAAACACTAAATTAAATGTCATATACAATCGTCGTGACCGAACGTCCTGGCACCACGGTGAGCTGTTCTGCCCCAACCTTGCGCAAGTCGCGCTGCTCCGAAGTAACGTACTGCTCCGCATTGGCCGGAGCTTCCACGCCTGTTATGGCATTGTCAACCTTCACTGACTCTTTCTTGAGGTTGACATACACGATTACGAGCTTGTCATTGTCAGGCGACACGTACGCCGAGACGAGGAAGTCGCTGCCTTTTTGTTCAGTCGTTGCGCCGACCCTCTTGTACCCCGGACGGATAAAGCGGCTGTAGTTGCCAAGCGCCCAGAGGTTCTTTGAAGCCGCATAGGTGCCGCCTTCGGTCAGTTCGCCGTAATCGCCGCCGGCCGGGATGAGGCGTATCAGGTAGAAGCGGCTCTTCTGGCTCCAGCGTTCGCGCTCACATGTCGTCCAGTATGACCAAGAAGCCACGTTGGCAACGGTAAGGTCTGTATGGATTACCTGCGCCATGGCCAATGCAAGGTCCATGTATGAAGCCGCATCGTAATTGCTTATTCCTTCATACTTTTCGCTCATCATGCACCACTCCGTCTGGTACAGCTTCAAGTCGCGCGCCTTGGCGGCATCGGCCACTTGCCTGCGTGTTGACTGCAGCTGTTCCCATGAAGTGTCGAGCCAGTAGCTGTGTCCTGCTATCAGGGCTGGTACATGCGGCAAGTCTCCTATGTAGTTGGGAGATGAAGGGTCGAAGAAGTTGGTGACAACGTCGCTGCGCTGCGGCCCTACATCGCTTGCAGTCTCGTAAAGGTAGTTCCACGCTCCGGCCTCGCCGACCATTATGTCAGTTGTCGCCAATCCTTTGGCCGTAAGGCTTTGGTCAAGCTCCTTGACAAGCCTTGCCACCTCCGAGTTAAGCCAGCCGCTGCCTTCCTGCCCTCCGTTCCAGTTGTACTGCGGTTCATTCACAGGGCTTACATACTTTATAGGATAACCTTCTGAATTGAAATGGTCGGCCACCGTCGCCAAGAAATCGGCGAACTTACCGTAGCAGTCGTCTTTCAGGTTGGCATTCTCGCCGCTGTCAGAGAATCCAAGGCCGTTCTTTGTGTAATAGACGGGTGGCGTATTGCTGAACAGTACAAAGCTTTCAACACCATAATCCAGCGCCTTTCGCATGAAGTATTGCTGGCCTGAAGCCTTGTTCCAGTTATACGTCCCGTCGGCATTGAGATAGCACTCGGCGCGACGCTCGGGCTGCTCGTTGATTCCGCTCTCTTCACCCTGCTCGGCCGAACCTCCGCCAAGGTTGACACGCCACATGGAAAGGCCTATGCCGTCAGGCTGATAGTTAGCGTCCAATCCTTGCGAAAAGAGCAGCCGGGCAATGCCTTCCTTGTCGGCCTCGTTCCAGTATTTGCCGACATAGTCCATGTTCCATGCGTCAGACGAAGCAAAACCGTCGATTGTCTGATAAACCTGAGAACAGTCAATATTTACCGACATCTCAATATCTGCATCAACCGTAGGTATCGGACGGTCGGATGTAGACGACTCGCCATCGCTACATCCGACTGTAAGTGCGGCACAAGCCGCTAAAAGCACAAAATGATAATGAAAGTTTTTCATCAATATCCAGGATTTTGTTCTATGCTGCCACCTGAAATTGTGATTTCAGAATTAGGTATTGGGAACAGCTCGTCGCGTCCCTCCTTGAAGGTGTAACCCTTGTTGCTGTTTTCCTGCTGGTTGGTAGTCTCGTATGGGTCAGTAGACTCTTCGAGGTTGTAACGCACGAAGCTTCCGTTCGGTCCCATCAAGTTCTGGATGGCAAGCTTGCCATTGTCTTCCTTCCAACGGCGCAAGTCGAACAGGCGGTTGCCCTCGAATGCCAACTCAAGACGGCGCTCAAGGCGGATAGCGTCACGCAGTTCATTGCCTGAACTTGTAACTTCGGGCAGCTCTACACGTCCGCGAACCTCGTTGAGAGCCCAACGGGCCTCACTGTCATTGCCAAGAGCGTTCTCTACCTCTGCATACATCAACAGAACGTCTGCATAGCGGAGCAAGCGGTAGTTCAAAGGAATGTGAGGTGCGTCGTATGGCGACGGACGTTTATCCACTGGAATGTAAAGTTTGAAGTTGGAACGGCCAGACTTATGGTTCTTGGCTGAAATAGGATAAGGATTATCCTCGTTCCATGTCGGGTCGCCAGGCACGTCGGTCTCTCCGTCATGCAGAATCGTGTAACGCAAGCGGATTTCATCGCCGGCGGCAATGTAAGCGTTCTCGAGATGGCTCGTCGGCATACCCCATGACCAGCCGCCATCGTCGCGTGAACCGACAACAACCGGCAAGCGGCAGCCAAGGTTATAAGTAAGGTCGCTGTTTGTCTGGATTTCAAAAAGGCTCTCGTCGTTGTTGTTGTGGTCCATGCTCCATACGTCAGCAAAGTTCTTCATCAGACTATACTCTGGCGTATTTCCGGCATATGAGCCGCGGCAGCAGAGGTCTTGCAGCAAGGGTTCAGCCTCTTCGTATTTCTCCTGATAGAGGTAAACCTTCGCAAGTAAGCCTTTGGCTGCACCGCTCGTGGCGCGTCCGAGGTCTTCTTGGGCGTATTCAGCTTTCTTCGGCAGGTTCTCTATTGCATACTTCAAGTCTTCCTCAATGAAAGCATAAGTGTCTTCAACAGACGAACGTGTTATACCCTGAATGTCAGTAGGCATGGTCAACGCAGACGTTACTATTGGCAGACCTCCAAAGTTCTTTACCAAATCAAAGTATTGGAATCCACGCAAAAACCTTGCTTCTGCCACATAACGGTCACGCAACTTGGTGTCGTTGAACTCGACACCGGGGATTTTTTCTATTGCAAGGTTGCAACGGGCGATGCCTTTGTAGCGGTACTGCCAGAAGTTCTGGCAAGAGTTTCCCGCATTGACAGTGTTGCCGGAATAGTGTGCAAGGTCACGGTATTCACCCGGGTCTTGGGTGGTGTTGCCCATCCATTCGTCATCGGTACACATGTCTACGGCATTGTAGAACTTGTATATTTGCCACCAGTCGTCATAACCCAGCGTCTGGTAGCATCCTGTTATGATGCTTTTACACTCGTCTTCGCTCGAGAAATAGTTTTCAAGGTCTTGCTGGCCGAGAATCGGCTCGTCAAGGAAGTCCGAGCACGATACGGTTCCCATGGTCAGTGCTGCGGCCATCATAAAACCTGATATATATCTTTTCATGATAATATTTATTTTTAAACGTTTAATCATTAGGTTAGAAATTGAGGTTCAGTCCGAAGAGGAATGTACGTGGGTTGGGATAACCAGTCCAGTCGATACCAGTCTCGGTGATGCCGTTACCCATAGACGCCGCTTCAGGGTCTTCACCTGAATAGCTTGTGATTGTAAACAGATTCTGTACAGAGAAAGACAGACGTGCCGTGAGTTTGTCTGCAAACCACTTTTTCGGCAATGTGTATCCGATTTGCAGCAACTTGCAACGGAAGTAAGAACCATCCTCTACATAGAAGTCTGAAATACGTGTATAGTTCATGTTAGAGTCGTTGACAGACAGGCGAGGAATCTTGTTGCTTGTACCTTCTCCGTCCCATACTTTGTCGAAAGTTCCGGCATATACGTTCTGTCCGCTGTTGCCAGAGTAACGCGCCCAGTTCGTGTTGAATATGTCGTTGCCGAATGTTCCGTAGAACTGCGCTACAAGGTCAAAGCCTTTCCAAGAAGCGTTGAGGTTAAGACCCATCATAATGTCCGGCCACGGGTTGCCGATGTAGGTCTTGTCCTTTTCGTCGATTACGCCGTCGTGGTTAAGGTCTACGAAGCGGATGTCGCCCGGCTGCGCATTGGGCTGCAACGGCTCGCCGTACTGATTGGTGTAAGATGTCACTTCCGTCTTGTTCTGGAAGAGTCCGTCGGTCTTGTATCCGTAGAAGAGACTCAACTCATGCCCTTCCTCGCTGCGTGTAATATAGTCGCCGTTGTAGCTGCCTGCGTAAATGGGTTCGCCGAGGAATTTCTCGCCCTTGTTCTTGATTTGCGACAGGTTTACACCTACGCCATACTGGAAGTCACCAATATTGTCGTTCCAGTTAATGCTGAGTTCCCATCCGCGAGAGCTGATACTACCGATGTTCTGCCACAGCTGAGAGTTCCACTGCCAGTATCCGAGAAGGAGCAGGTTGTCTGCCTTCAGGAGCATGTCATGCGACTTCTTCTCAAAGTAATCTGCCGTAATCTTCAAGCGGCTCTTGAAAAGAGTCATGTCAACACCGATATTCCAGTCTTCAACAGTTTCCCATTTGAGGCCGGTGTTGCCCATTGCGCTCATCATTGTACCCGTAACACGGTCTGCGTTGGGACCGAACACGTAGTCAGCGTTGCCGATTGTAGTAACAAAAGCAGAGTTGTCAATGTTCTGGTTACCAACCCTACCCCAGCCGGCACGTATTTTCAAATCGTCAAGGAACGTCTGGTTCTGCATGAACGGCTCGGCAGTAACACGCCACGCACCTGATACGGCGGGGAATGTAGCGTACTGATTGTCCTTGGAGAAACGTGACGAACCATCGACGCGGACAGAAGCTGTAAGATAATAACGCTCCTTGTAGTTGTACATCACACGCGCAAGGTAAGATATGAGCGAAGAGTAAGAGTTAGTACCGTAAGCCTTCATGTTGTTTGTACCTGCGCTGGGGTATCTCAAGCTTTCTACGTTTGACGGTATGTCTTCCGCATAGGCGCTTGCCCAGTAGTTCTGGAAACGCTCCATGGTGTAACCGCCCATGACATTGAGGTTGTGGTCATTGGCGATTGTCGTCATATATGTAATAGTGTTGGTCCAGTTCCAGTCAACCCAGTTCTCCATCCTGCGCTCGGCATTGTTGTTCGTATTCTGCTCGAGGTTGTCGATGTAGAAATCTGGATTGAAGGTGTCGGTAAGGCGGAAACGTGCGTTAAGACCGAACTGCGAGCGTATGGTAAGACCCTTTATCGGAGTGATGCTGACATACGGTGTTGCAAGGATTGCATACTCGTCGGCGCCGGAGTCGAGACGGTACATGTTTGCAACGGGGTTCCACTCCTGGTTGTTGTTGGAGCGTGCATAGTTGCTGTACGGGTTGCTGGTCCACTCTTCTTTCGGCCTGTAGACCGGTGTGGTCGGGTCCATGCTCATGATTGCGCCCATGAGCGACGGTGTGTTGTCCCAGTTCTCATAACGCGGAGTAAGGTCAACACCGGCTTTCACATATTTGTTGAAGTTGTACTCCATGCTGAAACGTGCCGACAGTTTCTGCCATTGGCCTACCTTGTACTGCGAATCCTGCTTGTAATAGCCGATGTTTGCGCTGTAGATGAGCTTGTCATTACCGCCAGAAAAGCCGAAGTCGTAGCTCTGCTGCAATGCGATGGTATTCATACACTCGTCCCACCAGTCTGTACCCTGGGCGTCGGTAATGTTTTCAATACCCTTGTAAGTAGGCTCGTTGCCGTCGTTGATATAGCGCGTCTTGAACACTTTTTCATATTCGGAAGCCTTGGCCATGTCGGGCTTGTTGAGCGTCTGCAAGCCGACGTTTACGCTGGCGTTGAACTTTACAGCGCCCGCCTTGCCTTTCTTGGTGGTCACGAGGATGACACCGTTAGAACCACGGGTACCGTAGATAGCTGCTGCCGACGCGTCCTTGAGCACCTGCATGGACTCAATGTCGTTCTGGTTGAGGAAGTTGATGTTGGTGCCTACAGGCATTCCGTCAACCACATAGAGAGGGTCTGAACCGTTGACGGTGGACACACCACGGATGATTACACGGGGAGTAGAACCCGGCGAACCTGCGTTCTGTATTTGCACACCGGTAATCTGGCCTTGCAGTGCATTCATCACGTTACCTGTAGAGAGCTTCTCGAGCTGCTCGCCCTTTACGGCAGAGATGCTGCTGGTGAGGTCGCCCTTCTTAACGGCACCGTAACCGATGACCACAACCTCGTCGAGGTCGGCGGCCATGTCCTGGAGAGCCACGTTGATTACGGAACGTCCCTCAACCTTCACCTGCTGGCTCTTGAAGCCAATCATGGTGAACTCGAGAGTAGCGTTCTTGTCAACGTCGATTGTATAGTTACCGTCGAAGTCGGTAATGGAACCGCTCGACGAGCCGGGAACCCTAACGGTAACGCCTATCAGAGGCTCGTTGTCAGAGCTTGAGACGACGCATCCCGTAACCTTTACGTTCTGCGCGACGGCAAAGATGGCGAGCATCGATGCCATTATGGTTAAAACAATTTTTTTCATTTTACTCGATTATTCTGGTTAATTATTATTTGACAAGTTGAAATTTCGAGCGCAGCAAGTGCGTATCAAAATCGAAGCGGTACTTACCCGTTGTGGGAACCGTCACTTTCGACATGTTGTTGCCACCGTTCTTGGTGTTGTACTCGTTCTCGCCTGAATCCTTCTCTCCGTTCTCGAAGCGCCAGTACGGCTCTATCCACCATCCGTTAGCGTCTTTCGGTGTGATGGTGAACTCTACCACCGTGCCAGCCGTAAGCTCCATCTCACCATAGAAGTGGTACGGATTTTCCGTATCCCATGTGAGCATGTACGGCTCCGTAGTGGTCCAGTTGCCAGCTCCGGGGAGGCCTGCGCCTGCCAATCCAAGCTCGTAAGTCATGCCGGCAACGCTGCCAATACCGTCGGGGCACACCTGTCCTTGCGGGAACGGCTCGTCGTCGGGCGTGTAGGTAGCGCAGCTGTACTCGCCGGTCTGCGTGTTGAAATTGATTTCGTAGTAAGCCACTTCGTCAAGTACGATAGCCTGCGCCTTTGCCGGGTCGTTGGTTATTGTACCTGTTGCCGGGTCGAGACCGAAGCGTACCGGGGCGAAACTCGTCTTCTGCGGCAAGAACCATATTTCTGTTCCGGGCTTGCTATTATAATAATGTGCCACGTATACGAACTCCTCGGGATGGTCAATCAGCATGGGCACGCCGAAGAGGTCGGTGGTTAGCTGCGACTCGTCGGTGACGTCTGAAAGGTACATCTTCGGGAAGTCGGCCGAAACGGTGACCGTACTGTTGAACACGCTGGTATTGTCGAACTGGTCGCCGAGCGTCACGGTCATTGCGTATGAATGGGCTTCGCCTGGCAGTTGGTATTCCTTTGACAGGGCAAACTCCTTCACGTCGCCCGTAGGAATGCTGTCCTCGATAGCCAGTTCGGGAATCTCCACCTTTACATACTCCAGCCCCTTGTTGTCGGTCACGGTGTAGTTGAGCGAGAGTACCGGGTCGGCCAGCTGTACCGTGATTTCCGACGGGAAGTTGGCCGTAAACGTAGGAGCCGTGTAGTCGCCGTCCGGGGTGACGAGGAGGCTTGCCGAGCTTACGTTGCCGACAACGTCCTTAACGGTAACGTCCACGTTCAGCTGCATGTCCTCCGTCCATTCGTCGGGAGCGTCGTAGCTGTAATTGAGGGCATAGTCGTAAATGAGCGAGTCGCCGTAGATTTCCACGAGGTCGATGGTCTTGTCAAGATACATCTGCTCGCACTTGAGGTTGATGCTCCTGATACCGTCGGCGTCCTTGATGTTGCCCGAGATTGTGAACTTGCTTCCGATTTCCACTTGCAGGTGGTCGGTAAGTGTAATTTGCGGTTGCTGGTTGTCAACGGCTGAGAAATCGTCGTCGTCACTGCACGATTGCAGTGTGAAGCCAAACATCGCCGCCAACAACCATAGCGGAGCGCGTTTGGGCATCGCTGAAATAAAATGCTTCATCTTTTAACGTTTAGGTTATTAAATTTTCAATGTTTTTGGTGCTTTTTAGGTATTGCCTTCGAAAATCGCGCTACAAATATACGCACACACGCAATGTTATGGGGTAAAAATTCGTTCAAACAGGGTATGCAAATCAATCACAAACGATATATGCCTCCAAAATGAACGATTTTCCTATCCTTCCTGGCACGCAATCGGCATGGCGGATGCCAGCCACGGCAAAGCGTATTAAGTATTTTTAATTTTTAGCGAATACGCATGGCACTGACTTACAGCGTGTTACGCCGGGCCGTGCAAAAGGCCGTCTTTCACCTTGCAAAAGGCCGCCTTTCGCAGCCTGAAATGCCGCCTTTCGGAATGCGGAAGACGGCATTTTGCAAAACCATTGGAAACGGCTTGATACGGCCGCAGCCTGATGCCTGCCGCCGATGGGAACTGAAGGCTAAAGCGGCAAGACAATGGAGAAACGCCGGATTTGCAGCATTTCCGCCATTAAATATCCTGATTCTTAATCCTTTTTTATTATACATTATTTAAATAAATCCATTACCTTTGCAAAGACAAACACTATTTACAACCAAGCAAACAGGCTGGCGGCAACGCCATGCCTGCCATTTCATAACGCATGATTATGTCAAGAAGCACTTTGACAAGACTCTTTTTCACCGTCGCCGCATTGCTGGCGTCAGCCGCGCAGGCAGCCCTCGGGGCGCCGTTCAGCGTGCGCAACCTTGGCGCAGGCAGCGGCCTGTCGTGCAACTACGTGTCATCAATGGCGCTCGACAAGCGCGGATTCATCTGGATTGCCACCGAAGAAGGACTTAACCGCTTCGACGGCCTGGGCTATGCCACCTTCTACAAGAGCACTGCCGGCAACGGGCTTACGGGCAACGAGCTTAACTGCCTGCTCGACGACGCCACGGACCCCGTGATGTGGATTGGCACGCAGCGCTTCGGACTCAACGCCTACAACTACGCCACGGGCGAATTCACATATTACAGGCACGCCCCCGGCGACCCCACAAGCATAAGCACCGACGACGTGACGGGACTGTCACGCGCCGGCGACGGCAACATTTGGGTCACCACTTACTGGAAAGGCGTCAACCTGTTTGACAAGAAAAGCGGCAGATTCACACATTACAACACGGGCAACGTGAAAGGCTTTCCCGACAACTGCGTGTGGTGCGCGGCCGACGACGGCAACGGACGGCTCTACGTGGGGCACGCACGCCACGGCTTCTCCGTGATTGACCTCAAAACGCGCACTGCCGTCAGCCACCGCCACGACGCCGCCGACCCTGGCTCGATTGCAGGCGACGAAGTAAGATGTATCTACCGCGACCGCGCCGGACGCATATGGGTAGGCACGAACAACGGCCTCGACCTCTTCAATCCCAACGACGGCAGCTTCACCCACTTCACCGACAACGGGCGCATGAGGCACCGTATTTTCGACATAAGCGAGATGCCCGACGGCCGCCTGTGGGTGGCAACCGAGTTCGGCGGAGTAGCAATAATCAACTATTACATGCTCGGATTCACCGACGGCGGACAGCTTGTGGCACCGGTGGAATACATCACCAAGGGGCACGACAACAGCCACATAAGCGGCAGTTCGGTGCGCTGCATGGTGGCCGACAGCTACGGCAACGTCTGGTTGGGGCAATACGGCGAGGGCGTTGACCTGCTGGCATTCAGCCAACCGCAGTTCAACCAGGTAGGCTACAAGCCATACAGCACGGAGACAGGACTGACGATAAAGTCTGTGCTAAGCCTCTGCATCGACCACAAGGGCAACATATACGCCGGCACAGACGGCGGCGGAGTGAACATTCTCGACAAGGCCGGACGGCGCACGGGTGTCATACCCGTAGGCAAAGACGGCTCGGTGCAGGCCGCCCTGCGCGATTCCAGGGGAAGGTTGTGGTTCGGATGCTTCAACGACGGTGCCTACCTCTACTCGGGAGGAAGGCTTGAGCGCGTGCCGGCAATAGCTACGCACACCGATGTCCGCGCCTTCTACGAAGACGGCGACGGCTCGATGTGGATATCCACAAGCAACGGCATCTACGTCACCGACGGCGACGGCAGACACGTAAAGCGCCACTATGACGTGCCGGGCAACCTGGTACGCTCCATCGCACGCGACGACAACGGACGCATATGGGTGGCAACGTTCGGCAACGGGCTTCTCGTCTATTCACCCAATATGAAACCGCTGGCCAGCTACGACACCGGCAAGGGATTCACATCGAACACAGTCAACCAAGTGATGCGCGGCAGCGACGGACGCATGTGGGCCTGTACGGCCGAGGGATTGGTGGGCTTCGCCCCCAACGGCGGCGGCAAATACAAGACCTACGGATACGGGAACAACCTGGCCAACCTGCACATACGCGCCATTGCGGAAGACAGGCACGGCAACATATGGGTAAGCACCAACAAAGGCGTAAGCTGCAAACGGAAAAACAGCGAGAAGTTTGTAAACTGGAGCTACGACGACAACATTCCTACGGGAAACTTCCTTTCACAAAGCGTGGCGACGGGAAACGACGGGAAAATATACTTCGGTTCAAACGGCGGACTGTGCTACTTCTCGCCCGACAGCGTGCTTGAAACCAAGGTGTCGCCGCCTCCCGTAATAACAAGGCTCATGGTCTACAACCCCGAAAACGAGCGCGACAGCATCGTTTCAATAATAGGACGCGAGGAAGTGAGGCTCAGCTACATGCAAAACACGTTCTCGATAGGTTTCAGTCCGCACAACTTCGCCATGCAGCGCGAAGTGGAATTCTCTTACAAGATGGAAGGGGTGGAGAAGGAATGGACCACTACGACACAGCACAACGTGACATTCCACAACCTCGAACCGGGCAAATACCGCCTGAAAGTACGATGCAGGCTGCGCAACCAGCCATGGAGCAAGGAGGTGGCCGGAATCACCGTCGTGGTGGAATCGCCTTGGTGGCTCAGCCAATGGGCGAAACTTGCCTACATTGTCATGGCCGTATGCCTGCTGTATGTGGTGCTGCGCTTCTACAACCACACAATCCACCTGCGCTACCTGTACGAGGCCGACAAGAAAAACCACGACAACGAGATACGGCTGAACAATGAGCGCATGAGGTTTTACACCAACATCACGCACGAGCTACGCACTCCGCTGACGCTTATCATAGGGCCACTGAGAGATTTGCTTGAAAACAAGTCGCTGTCCGACAGCGTGCTGGGCAGCATCAAGGTTGTACACGCCAGCGCCATGCGCCTCAACGACCTTGTCAGCAAACTGCTGGAATTCCGCAAGATGGAGACAGGCAACCGTCACCTGCTCGTTGGCCGCGGCAACATCGTCGCCGTAATAAGGGAAATGTGTTCGAAATACTGCGAGCTTGATAAGAAGGGCAACGTGGACATAATATTCAAGTCTTCGCAAGAAATAATCAACATATACTTCGACCGCGAGGTAATCAACGTGATTGTAGACAACCTCGTATCGAACGCCGTGAAATACACGGAGAGCGGCCGCATAGTAATCAGCGTGTCGCTCGTTGACGGCGGCAAGACACCGGGAAAGTTTGTCGAGATAGCCGTGACCGACACCGGCCACGGGATATCGGCCGACGCCCTGCCACACATCTTCGACCGTTATTACCAGGAACACAGTGCCCACCAGGCTTCAGGCACAGGCATAGGTCTGTCTTTGGTGAAAAGCATGGTCGAGCTGCACGAGGGCACCATCGAAGTGGAAAGCAAACCCGGAGCGGGCAGCGCGTTCAGGATAAGGCTCGACGCCGGCAAGACTTACGACGGGGCGGAACACCGCAAGACATACGACACTCCGGCCGACAACTTGCATAAGGAGCAGGCCAAGCCGGCTGAAGAATACAGCGAACACAAGAGAATAATGCTAATCGTGGAGGACAACCGCGACATCTGCCACTACATAGCCGACTCGTTCAGCGACGAGTTCGAGATAATCACGGCCGAAGACGGCCGCGAAGGACTTGACGCCGCTTACCACCACGTACCCGACATAATTATCTCTGACATTATGATGCCATACATGAGCGGCACGGAAATGTGCAAACGCCTGAAAGCCGACATCCGCACAAGCCACATACCTATAATACTGCTCACGGCGAAAGACTCCATGGAATCGAAGGAAGAGGGCTACGAGTCGGGCGCGGACTCGTTCATCACCAAGCCGTTCGTGCGCTCGCTGATTGCGAGCCGTGTGTCAAACCTGCTGAAACAGCGCAAGATGCTCGCCCTGGCTTACAGCGTAACGGGCGTGGACAACAGCCATGCCATACAGGAAAAGCGTTCGATGCTGCGCGAAGCGATGGGCAAGATTGACCGTGAATTCCTCGACCGCATCGACGAACACGTAAAGGAGCACATGCAAAACGACAAAATAGATGTGGACAACCTTGCCGAGAACATGAACATCAGCACAAGTACGCTCTACCGCAAGATTAAGGCCCTGACCGGGCTTTCACCCAACGAGTACATAAGGAAGCTGCGGATGACATACGCCGAAGCCCTGCTGCTCGAAGGCAAGTTCACGATAAAGGAAGTGGGCTACCGTGTCGGCATGAGCACAACCTCATACTTCCGCAAATGCTTCAAGGAAGAATTCGGCGAGACTCCTTCCGAATACCTTAGGCGCGTTAAAAGCGACAATGGAGGAAACGGCACATGGGAAGAGTAAAATCTTCCAACAGACAAGTTGCACGGACATATCAAACCGCATCAAGCACCGAGACCCGGATTTGGACTGCAAGACATTCCATGCAACATATACCTTCCCCTTGCAACACCCTGACGGACACGCTCCATTCCACAACGGCAAGCCAATACCGAACAAGGGAAACATAGACTAACAATACGGAACGGACAAGGAACAAGTACATGATAAAACAACGGTTTTGTTTCCTGTCCGTTCCTCGTTCACAGTGCATGCGCCACAACATGCTGATGTAAAGCCGGTTACAATACGGAAATACGAACTTGCGAGATTCAAGCGACATATAACCAAACGCAGCAAACGCCTTTCCGCAAGCGAACAGGCCTGACACCATTGCACCGGCCAGGCACCGACGCGACGGCACAACAACACAAATCACATGTTAAAAAAACGTCATGACTGCGTGTCATGACGTTTTCTTAACCCCAATCGGTCATTAGGCTTTATCATTATTCCGTGCTGCTGTCAGGCAGATTGTTTTTCGCTTTTGCCGAAGATGCGGCGGGCTACATTGAGAAAAAGCGGGAAATAAGATTTTACATCCTCACCGGCCGAGCCTGTTCCCATACTTTCCTCCTGCATTGAAATCAAGCGAGAACTTATAATGAAAATTGTTCATGCCGCACGTTTCGTAGAAGTGGTGGGCTTTAGTCCTCAACCGGTTGCAGCATACTTCTATCTGAACGCACCCCTTGGCCTTAGCCTCAGCGCAAGCCGCGTCAAACAAACGGCGGCCTACACCGTTGCCTCTATATCCCGAAGCGACGGCCAGTTCCATGATTTCGCATATCCTCGCGGCGTGGTGCAACTGCCACTCCATCCGCAGGTTGACGCATCCGATTACCTTGCCGCCGTCTTTACACACCAAACAGACGAAACCGTCATCAGCCATTTGACCCTTGAATATACGTTCAAACTTATCGAACGGCAATCTATTTTCTTCCATTTCGCAAATCAGCGCGTACACGTCTTTGCAATCACCGGCCGTAACTTTCCTGATATTTTCCATTTACGCAGATGCTTATCATTATTACATAATTATCCGAACCACGGTTTTAACAGTCGGCAAATGTAATAAAAACAGCAAATACACGCAAGCAAATAATGACACGTAACATAAATTTCACACAACCGCCAATGAACGGCTAAAAAGCCAAAGGCCGTCTTTCGCCTTCCAATAGGCCACCTTTCATCGTGCAAAAGGCCGTATTCTAAGACTTATGCAAATATATATTGTTAAAAGTTTTATTAAGAAAGGTTAATGTCAGCAGCTGCCGTTTTGCTCATTTCTGACATCAACCTTTCATATTGGCAATGGTCTGCGACATACTCCCTGTCGTTCCTTACAACGGCGAACATCCTTAGTACGAGCTTGAACTTGACGGCGTTGAGCACGCATCCGTAATGTTTCCCCTCGGCCATTTTCCTCTCG
>CASFNA010000004.1 GCA_949295905.1 uncultured Prevotellaceae bacterium | reverse complement strand
TTTTTTGACACGTCGATGCCGATAAATACTTTTTTCTTCATACCTTTGTGCCATTGTTTAATTATTGCGTTGACCACGAGCGGACTCGTCTAAGACCTTTAACAGGCAGCAAATCCTTGCATTCTAATTGGACCCCGTCCGCTGGAAGGAGGGAAGGTACGGATACGGCCTTTAGCCCTTTGAGGCTCTGTCTTTTGCCATGTTCACCTCCCCTCCTGCGGTTAACGCTTTCTAACAGCAAAGATAATATTGTTTGCTCATTATTTGCGCCTGCAAATCTAAAGGTCTTTTGCGCGCTGAAAGGTGGCCTTTCGTCGTGTAAAAGACGGCCTTTTGGAATGCAAAACACGGCATATTGGAAACACGCTGGCCGTCAGGCGGTTGCGCGGCTGCCGCCGCGCGCAGTAAGAATAGCCGCCGGAGCGTGCCGCGCGGGCTGCTTGGACGCATGGCTCCGACGGAGTTTGCGAGGCATGCGGACGGCGGTGCGTAATGGGTTAAATTGCATTAAAACCGCAATTAAATGGAAAGACAGGCGGCATGTATGGAATTTTTTTGCTAAATTTGCACGCAATAAATTTTCAAGTAATATATGTCATCATTTGTTGCAGATAAAATTGTAATGGACGGCTTGACTTTTGACGACGTCCTGTTAATCCCGGCTTATTCTGAAGTATTGCCCAAGACGGTAGAGTTGCAAACCAAGTTTACGCGCAACATAGCGTTGAACATCCCGTTCGTGACGGCGGCGATGGACACCGTTACCGAGTCGGCCATGGCCATAGCCATAGCCCGCGAGGGAGGCATCGGCGTCATCCACAAGAACATGTCGATAGCCGACCAGGCAAGGCAGGTGGCTATCGTGAAGCGTGCGGAGAACGGAATGATATACGACCCCGTCGTAATCCGCCGCGGCTCTACGGTGAAGGACGCTCTCGACATGATGGCCGAGTACCACATCGGAGGCATACCCGTGGTTGACGAAGAGGGCCACTTGGTAGGCATCGTGACCAACCGCGACCTGCGTTTCGAGCGCCGTCTCGACCGCAAGGTTGACGACGTGATGACCAGCGAGAACCTTGTCACCACGCACATGCGCACCGACTTGAGCGACGCCGCGCAAATATTGCAGGAGAACAAAATCGAGAAGCTGCCCGTGGTTGACTCTGACAACAAGCTCGTAGGACTTATTACATACAAGGACATAACCAAGGCCAAGGACAAGCCCATGGCCTGCAAGGACGAGAAGGGCCGCCTGCGCGTGGCCGCCGGAGTGGGTGTTACCACCGACACGCTCGACCGCATACAGGCTCTTGTCGAGGCCAATGCCGACGCGATAGTAATAGATACGGCCCACGGACATTCAAAGGGCGTAATAGAGAAGCTGCGCGAGGCAAAGGCGGCGTTCCCAGGCGTTGACATCGTTGTGGGCAACGTGGCTACAGGAGCTGCCGCCAGGATGCTCGTCGAGAACGGTGCCGACGCGGTGAAGGTGGGCATCGGTCCGGGCAGCATCTGCACCACGCGCGTTGTGGCAGGCGTAGGCGTGCCGCAGCTGAGCGCCGTTTACGACGTGGCCTGCGCGCTTGAAGGCACAGGCGTACCCCTCATCGCCGACGGCGGACTGCGCTATTCGGGCGATGTGGTGAAGGCTCTGGCCGCCGGAGGCTACAGCGTGATGATTGGTTCGCTCGTTGCCGGAACGGAGGAAAGCCCCGGCGACACTATCATATTCAACGGCCGAAAGTTCAAGAGCTACCGCGGCATGGGCAGCCTCGAGGCCATGGAGAACGGCTCGAAGGACCGTTACTTCCAGGCTGACACCAAGGATGTGAAGAAACTCGTGCCTGAAGGCATCGCCGGCCGCGTGCCTTACAAGGGAACGTTGCAGGAAGTTGTCTACCAGCTTGTGGGCGGACTGCGCTCGGGCATGGGCTACTGCGGCGCCAAGGACATAGAGGCTTTGCACGGCGCGAAGTTCGTCCGCATAACCAATGCCGGAGTATTGGAGAGCCATCCGCACGACATTTCCATCACAAGCGAGGCTCCCAATTATTCAAGACCTGAATGATACATGGCTTACAAGTGACAAGCAGACGGGCTGACAGGTGGCAGGCGGCATGAGGCCTTGCCTTGTCGCGTGTCTGCTTGTCGCGTGTAGGCGGATAACCTTAGATAAGATGAAGTTCTTAACCACCATCGCCGCCATGCTTCTTTGCGGAAGCGTGGCTTGTGCACAGCAGTCGGACCCCGTCGTGATGAAAATCAACGGCGTGCCGGTGACGCGCTCGGAGTTTGAGTATTCTTACAATAAAAACAACTCGGCCGATGTCATCGACAAGAAGACAGTTGACGAGTATGTTGACCTTTTCATCAATTACAAGCTGAAAGTAGCCGCCGCCCTTGACGCACGGCTCGACACTCTGTCGTCCTTTAAGAAGGAGTTTGCCATGTACCGCGACCAGGAGGTGCGCCCCGTTTTTGCCGACAGCGCGGCTGTTTTGGCGGAAGCCCAGGCCATATATGACCGTACCAAGGAACACATCGGCCCACGCGGACTGATAAAACCTGCACATATATTAATGTATGTGGAGCAAAAAGCTCCTGCCGCCAAGTTTGAAGAGGCTCGCCAGCGTGCCGATTCTATATATAATGTGTTGAAAGGCGGTGCCGATTTTGCCGAACTGGCGCGCCGTTATTCGCAAGACCCCGGGTCGGCGAAGAATGGCGGAGAGCTGCCGTGGCTTCAGCCCGGACAGACCCTCAAGGAGTTTGAGGATGCTGCGTATGCCCTTCAGCCCGGCGAGATGAGCGGTGTGGTGAAGTCGCCCGTGGGGTTCCACATCATCCTGATGAAGGCGCGCAAGCAGCTCGAACCGTTCGATACGCTCAAGAACAACATAATCCGCTTCATTGAAGCGAGGGGGTTGCGCGAGCGCATCGTTGACAGGAAAATCGACGAAATAGTGAAATCTTCCGGCGGAAAGCTGTCAAAGGAAGATGTCATAAGCCAAAAGGCCGAAGAGCTTTCGGCCAAGGATGCCGACTTGAAATATCTCCTTCAGGAGTACCATGACGGCCTGCTGCTGTACGAGGTAAGCAACCGCACCGTGTGGGAGAAGGCTGCCAAGGACGAGGCCGGGCTTGAGGCGTACTTCAAGAAGAACAAGAAGCGTTACTATTGGACGCAGCCGAGATACAAAGGCATGGTGTATCACGTAAAGCAGAAGGACGATGTGAAAGCCGTCCGCGAGTGTGTCGAGGACGTTCCGTTCAGCAAGTGGGCCGACGTGCTGCGCTCCACGTTCAACAATGATTCCGTCCTGCGCATACGTGTGGAGAAAGGCATCTTCAAGGAAGGCGACAATGCGTTCATAGACAAGATGGTGTTCAAGAAGGACACGGCCGTCACACAGCTTAAGGATTTTCCCATCGATGCCGTCTATGGCAAGCTTCTGAAGAAGAAACCCGACAGCTACGAGGACGTGCGCGGCCTTGTTACGGCGGATTACCAGGAAATGCTGGAGAAGCAATGGGTGGCTGAATTAAGGAGGAAATATCCTGTCGAGGTGTACCGCGACGTATTGGAAACAGTAAACAAGCATAGCAGATAGACATATGAAGATAACAGGCAAAACGGCCTTGTGGCTTGCCGCGTCGGTGTTTTTCATCGCTGGTGTCAACGCAAGTACGGTGAAAGACGGTGATGAAGGCGGCGTTCAGGCGGCCAAGGTTGATTCCGTGGATGCGGCACCCAATCCGGCCAGTGTGGTTGACGAGGTCATTTGGGTGGTAGGTGACGAAGCAATACTCCTGTCTGACGTGGAGAATGTAAGGCTGCAAAGCGAGTTGGACGGCATGAAGTGGGAAGGGAATCCTGACTGCGCCATACCCGAACAACTTGCCGTGCAAAAACTGTTCCTCCATCAGGCGGCTATCGATTCGGTGGAAGTGACCGAGTCTGACGTTGCACGCAGCGTGGAACAGCAGATTAACTTCTGGCTTCAGATGGTGGGCGGAAGCAAGGAGAAGCTTGAGGAATACAAGAACATGAGTCTCTCCGAGTTGCGCCAGAACCTGCACGACGATTTCCGTGACAGGCTGATGATTGACCGTGAGCGCGAACAACTGGTGCAGGACATTACCGTTTCTCCGGCCGATGTGCGCAGGTATTTCAGTCAGTTGCCGGAAGACAGCCTCCCGATAATACCCACAGAGGTGGAGGTTCAAATCATAACCCGCGAGCCGAAGGTGTCCCAAAAGGAGATTGACCGGGTGAAAAACGAGCTTCGCGAGTATACGGAACGTGTCACAAAGGGTGAGACATCGTTTGCAACGCTGGCCCGTCTTTACTCGGAAGACCCTGGAACGGCGCGTCAGGGCGGTGAGTTTCAGGACTATGTGGGGCGTGGAATGCTTGACCCTACGTTTGCGAGCGTGGCGTTCAACCTGACAGACCCTAAGAAAATATCGAAGATTGTTGAGACAGACTTCGGTTTTCATATCATCCAGCTTATTGACAAACGCGGCGACAAAATAAAGGTCAGGCACATCCTGCTCAAGCCGAGGGTTACACAGGAGGAGATAGACATGGCCAAGTCGCAGCTTGACTCCATAGCGGACAATATCCGCTTGGGCAAGTTTACGTTTGACGAGGCTGCTTCATATATCTCTGACGACAAGGACACGCGCAACAACAATGGGCTCATGGCCAACATGTCTGACGACGGGCGTATGACGAGTCGTTTCCAGATGCGCAACCTTCCGTCTGAAATAGCGAAGGTGGTGGATACGCTCAAGGTGGGCGAGGTGTCGGCTCCGTTCCAGATGATTAGCGAGAAGAACGGCAAGACGCTGTGTGCCGTGGTGAAGCTTAAGAACCGTGTGGAGACGCACCGCGCCACAATCACGGAGGATTTCCAGGCAATGAAGAACATCGTCCTCGCCAAACGCAAGGAGGAATTCATCGACAAGTGGATTAAGGACAAGATAAAGACGACATACGTCCGCATCAACGACCGTTACAAGAGTTGCGATTTCAAATACGAAGGTTGGGTCAGATGACGACAAACGAGAATATCAAGGCTTTGTTCCGAGGGCACAGGGTGCTGATTTTGGCAGTCCTGTGCCTTTTTGGACTTGGTTTGGTGCAGTCGCGCCAAGCCCCTAAGAAGAAGGCGCGGCCCAAGACCAACGAGCGCGTTTACCTCATCCATGCCGACCGCCTGCGCTTCGACCAGTTCGGCCCGGTGCCGGGCGCGCAGGTGCTCAACGGCAATGTGGCGTTCAGCCACAAGGGAGCCAAGCTCTATTGTGACAGTGCTTATTTCTACCAGGAGAGCAATTCGTTCCGCGCCTTCGGGCATGTTAAGATGTACCAGGGCGACACGTTGTCGCTGTTCAGCGACTACGCGTATTACGACGGCAACGACCAGATGGCCGAGGCGCGTTACAACGTGGTGCTGACCCACCGCAAGACCAAGCTCTATACCGACAGCCTTAACTACGACCGCCTGTACGGCATTGGCTATTTCTTTGAGGGCGGCAAGATGATTGACAAGGACAACGTGCTTGTTTCGGACTGGGGCGAGTATGATACGGAGACGCGCGTTGCCGTGTTCAACTATTCGGTGAACCTGAAGAATCCGAAGTTCGTGCTTGAGACCGACACCCTGCACTACGACACGCGCACGTCCTTGGCGCACATCGTGGGGCCGTCGGAAATAACGTCGGGCGAGAGCGTCATCCATACGGCGCAGGGATATTACGACACCAACAAGGATTTTGCCCGCCTGTACGGCCGTTCCACGCTTGAGAACAACGGCAGGACGCTGACCGCCGACAGCCTGTTCAACGACGACAAGACCAAGGTGAGCCAAGGTTTCGGCAACGTAGTGTACAACGATACGGTGAACAAGAACGCCATGACGAGCAACTACTTCTGGTACAACGACAGCACGGGCTACGCCTTTGCGACCGACAGCGCCGTGATGAAGGACTACTCCCAGGGCGACACGTTGTTCGTGCATTCGGACACGATGAAGGTCTACACGTTCAACATCGATACCGACTCGGTCTACCGCAAGGCGCATTGCTATTACAAGGTGAGGGCGTTCCGCACCGACGTGCAGGCCGTGTGCGACTCGCTTGTGTACAACACGAAGGACTCTTGCATGACCATGTACAAGGACCCCATCACATGGAACGCCAACCGCCAGCTGCTCGGCGAGGTAATCGAGGTGTTCCTGAAGGACTCGACCATAGACCGTGCGCACGTCATAAACCAGGCGCTTTCGGCCGAGATGCTGCGCGACAGCCTGAAGTTCAACCAGGTGTCGTCGCGCGAGATGTTCGGTTTCTTCGAGGACGGGGCCATCCGCATGACCGAGGCTGTGGGCAACGTGCGGTGCATCTACTACATGCAGGACGACCGCGACAGCTCGTTCACCAACATGGGCTACATCGAGACGGACACCATGCGCATGTTCATGAAGGACCGGAAGCTGCAACGCATATGGACGTGCAAGCAGACGGGCAGGATGTACCCGATAACGCAAATCCCGCCCGACAAGAAGGAGCTGCCGTCGTTCGTATGGTTCGACTACATCCGTCCGCGCGACAAATACGACATATTCAACTGGCGCGGCAAGGCCAAGGGTACCGAGTTGCGCAACATAGAGCGGCGTGCCGCCCCGTTGCAGTTCATTGGCAATGGCGGCATTGTGTCAGGCGAAGCGTCGGCCGCGCCGCCTGTGGCTCCGCCGGAGCCTGTCGCCGAGCCTGAGAAAGCAGCCGTTGGGCAGCCTCCTGTTGAGGCTGTGAAATGATGGAGGACTGACGCATGGGACTGTTCAACCAGCGCAAGCCGCGCCGATTCGACCATCGTTGCATGTTCGTTGACGAGCGCAAAGACAAGCTCAAGGCCGTGGAGGAACGCGCCAAGGCCGGGCTTGGCATGGGCGGGCCTGCTCCGCAGGGGCACGAGAGGCTGCGCGGCACGTTCCTCGCGGCCACGCGCCATGCCTCGCGCCGACGCGAACGCCGCCTGGCCGGGGGCTTGGTGCTTACGTACGGAGCCATCCTCGTTCTGCTCGTAGTCCTCGTCATGGTGTGGAAGATGCTGCTCTCCATGTGACGGCAGGCGGTATTCCGTGTGACAATGTGGGGTTGACAAATTGTCGGTCAGCCATGAATTTTCATCCAATCCGTAACTTACTGGAAACCAATGTGTTGCATTGCGCATTGCAAAAGACCGTCTTTCGCGGTGCAAAAGGCGGCCTTTCGCCTTGTGAAAGGTGGCCTTTCGTGCTGCGTTTTGCCGCCTTTTGCCGCGCCTCCTGTCTGCGGCACGGTTTTTGCAACATACGTTTGCAGTTGAAATATATTATAATACGATGAGCGACATAATACAATTGCTGCCCGACTCGGTGGCCAATCAAATCGCCGCCGGCGAGGTAATCCAGCGTCCCGCGTCGGTAATCAAGGAACTGGTGGAGAACTCCATCGACGCCGGCGCAAAGACGGTGAACGTGCTCGTGACCGATGCCGGGCGCACTTCAATACAGGTTATTGACGACGGCTGCGGCATGTCGGAGACCGACGCGCGGATGTCGTTCGAGCGTCACGCCACGTCCAAAATCCGCAAGGCCGACGACCTGTTCGCACTGCGCACGATGGGCTTCCGCGGCGAAGCCCTTGCCTCCATAGCCGCCGTGGCGCAGGTGGAGCTGCGCACGCGCGCCAAGGGCGACGACATAGGCACGCACCTGTCGGTAGCCGGGTCGAAGGTAGTAGGGCAGGAGCCCGTGTCGTGCCCCGTGGGCAGCAACTTCTCGGTGGAAAACCTGTTCTACAACGTGCCTGCGCGGAGGAAGTTCCTGAAGTCGAACTCTACCGAGCTGAACAATATTCTCGCCGCCTTCGAGCGCATAGCGCTGGTATATCCCGGCGTCAATTTCACCTTCCACAGCAACGGAGTGGAGACGTTCAGCCTGAAAAGCGGCAACCTGCGCCAGCGCATCGTTGACATCTTCGGCAAGAAACTCAATGCCGACCTGCTGCCCGTAGGCGTAGAGACCACCATATGCAGCATAACCGGCTTCGTGGGCAAGCCGGAGTCGGCGCGCAAGAAAGGGGCTCACCAGTATTTCTTCGTCAACGGGCGGTACATGAAGCACCCGTATTTCCACAAGGCCGTGATGACCGCCTACGAGCGTATCGTGCCACAGGGGGAGCAAGTTCCGTACTTCCTGTACTTTGAAATCAACCCCGAAGACATCGACGTGAACATCCATCCTACCAAGACCGAAATTAAGTTCGAGAACGAGCAGACCGTGTGGCAGGTGCTCCTGGCTGCCGTCAAGGACACCATAGGGCGGTTTAACGACGTGCCGTCAATCGACTTCGACACAGAGGGCAAGCCCGACATACCCGTATTCGACCCCGGGCACACCTTCCCGTCTGCGCCGAAGGTAGACTACAACCCGTCTTACAACCCGTTCAAAAGCACGCCGGCATACGTTCCGAAAGACCACGGCACAGGTGCGCCCGGCGGTTGGGAACAGCTGTACGGGGCTGCCTTGGAGCGTGAGGACGACGGACTGCCCGGTGCTCCCGAGGCTGACGGCGGACTGTTCGGGACGGCCGTCGGCGCGGACGAAAGCTCCGATGTGGCGGAAGAAAAGTCGCCGGCACACTACCAGTACAAGGGCAAGTACATCATGACGGCGGTAAAGTCAGGCCTTATGATAATAGACCAGCACCGCGCGCACATGCGCATACTGTATGACAAATACATGGCCCAGATGGACGGACGGGGCGGAGCTTCGCAACAGATGCTGTTTCCCGAGATGGTCACATTCACACCGTCAGAGGACGTTCTGCTGCAAAAGATGCGCGAAGACCTCGACAGCCTCGGCTTCGACCTTGCCCCTCTGGGCGGCGGCAGCTACTCTGTCAACGGCGTTCCGGCCGGTCTCGACGGCGTTGATTTTGTCAAGATGCTCAAGAACATGGTGGCCGAATACGCCGAGACGGGAGCCTCCGCGGCCGACGGTGTGCGCCGCCTGCTGGCTCTCCAGCTTGCACGAGGAGCGGCAATACCCTACGGCCAGGTGCTCAACAATGTCGAGATGGAGAACGTTGTAAACGAGCTGTTTACATGCTCCAACGTAAACTACGCTCCAGACGGCAAGCCTGTTGTTGCCATGTTGAAACAGCAGGACATTGAGAGGCTCTTTGGTTGAAATGTCCTTAGAAGTGGCATTTTGGTCGGTAAAAGCATTGAAAAGTGTAAAATAAATTCGCAAAAAGCGATGATTGTTAAAAAATTATTACTATCTTTGCAATGTAGAGCCTTCATAGAGAGGAGGTTCAGTATAATGTTTTATTGATTGTTTAATATTAAGAGTTATGAAGAAATTATTTATCGCATTGATTTTTGCGTGTGTCTCTGTGACCGGTATGGCACAGAACGCAGACATTACGGAGAAGTACAGCGTTGCGACTAACTCGTTCTGGAGCAACTGGTTCATCCAGGCCGGTGTGACATGGGACGCATGGTACGGCAACTACGAGGACGGTATGGGTCTCTCGAAGAGCCCGTTCAAGAAGTTCCGTTCCAACCCCGGAATCTCAATCGGCATTGGTAAGTGGTTTACTCCCGGCCTTGGACTTCGTACAAAGGTACAAGGCATATGGGGCAAGTCCGTATGGGACGGCGACAACGCAGGCAACCTTAACCGTTATTGGATGGTCAATGAGCAGGTGCTCTTCAACCTGAGCAACCTCTTCTGCGGCTACAACGAGAACCGTGTATGGAACTTCATCCCGTTCTTCGGTGCCGGCCTGGCGCGTTCTTGCACGTACAACAGGTACGCAATGGGTCTCAGCGTAGGTATCTTGAACGAGTTTTGGGTTAGCAAGCGCGTCGCCATCAACTTTGAAATAGGATGGAACCGCTACGAGAGCGACATCTGCGGAATGCCCGCAGAGATGGGCTCTGGCATCATGAACCACCCCAACCATGCGTATGCAGAGGTAGGTGTTACCTTCAACCTTGGCAAGAGAACATGGAACAAGGTGCCCGATGTGGACGCAATCAAGGCTCTTTCGCAGTCGCAAATCGACGCGCTCAACGCCCAGCTGGCTGACGAGAAGGCAGAGAACGAGCGTCTGAAGAACGAGCTTGCAAACAAGAAGACTGAGCCTGTGGTTAAGGTGGAGAAGGAATACATCACCAATCCGGTATCTGTATTCTTCAACCTCAACAAGTCGGCTATCGCTTCCAAGAAAGACCTTGTTAACGTGAAGAACCTCGCCGACTATTCGAAGGACAACAACGCTAAGCTCGTTGTGACCGGTTATGCCGACAGCGCGACAGGTCCTGCCGACTACAACCGCGCACTTTCGCAGAAGCGTGCAGAGCGTGTTGCTGACGAACTCGTGAAGATGGGTGTTAAGAAAGAGAACATCCAGATTGTAGCTAAGGGTGGAGTTGACACTCTCGTGCCGCCTTCTTACAACCGCCGCGCTACTGTCGAGATTGCAAAGTAACGGCTTCTTACCGTACAATACACAAGGATGCTCCGCCATTGGCGGGGCATCTTTTTTTTCTTTTTGCCTGCGCTTGTTTTGTAGTAGATTGCTATCCTTTTGGCTATTGTTTACCTTCTTTTTTATACTTTTCTTTAAAAAAACGGTTGAAAATTTGGCAGTTTCATGAAAAAGACATACCTTTGCACTCGCTTACGACAAGTAAGGGCGCTTAGCTCAGCTGGTTTAGAGCATCTGCCTTACAAGCAGAGGGTCGGGGGTTCGAATCCCTCAGCGCCCACGATGACATCCCGTTACACTTTGTGTGACGGGATTTTTTGTGTCCATAAGCCATGTCTTGCTGCCGGGTTGGCGGCGTATTCCAGTACGTCGGAGCATGAACTGTTGTATGGTTACGTGAGTTCGGTATAAGATAAAATGAAAAAATCCCACTTCAAGCAGTCGGTTGGTAACAGTTTTGGACGAAAAAACAAGTAGCTGTACCTTTGTTTGAAGGGTAATTCCTTATACCGAACTCATGTATGGTTGGAAAAAACTGCCGTATGATTGGGGTAAAAAAGAAATCCCAACCGCCTCTTGAGGTGATTGGGATTGTTGTGGGCGCTGAGGGATTCGAACCCCCGACCCTCTGCTTGTAAGGCAGATGCTCTAAACCAGCTGAGCTAAGCGCCCTTACTTGTTGTAAGCGAGTGCAAAGATACGGCAATTTTTCGTTCCTGCAAAATTTTACGGACTTTTTTTCGTGTTTTCTTTAAAAATAGTGCGGTTTTGTGCGTTTTATATGCTAAAAGGCGGCTCTTCGGTGTGTGGAAGGCCGCTCCTTGGCGTGCGTCTTGCGCTTGTCGTGGGCATGACGGGCCGTGAAGTGTCACAGCCTGTACAGCTCGTTGGCTGCCAGCAAATCCACTTTCTTATCGGCGAGGATGCGCTCGCAGCTTTCAAGGTCGGTCGGGCGGATTACTATGTGGGCCACGTCGCCGCAGGCGAACGAGTACATGTACTCGATGAACACGCCTTTGTCAGACAGGTATTTGAGCACTTTTGCCAGCGAGCCGCTCGTGTTTGGGCAGTCGAAGCCTATTACGTCGCTCACGCGGACGGTGAACTTGGCTTCTTCAAGTGCGCGTTTGGCCGCGTCGGGGTCGGACACTATGCAGCGCAGTATGCCGAAGTCGGAGTTGTCGGCTATGCTCATCGCCGAGAGGTTGACGCCTGCCTTGCCGAGCACTTCGGTCACTTCGGTCAGCTGGCCCGACTTGTTCTCGAGGAACACTGATAATTGTTTTGCTAACATGGCGTTATGGTTTAATGTATGTTCGGTTGTTGTATGTTTATGCGTTTCTTTATTTGCAAACTTACTAAAAAAAAGCCGTAACGGCATCATAAATTTGCCAAAACAAGGCCAATTATTTTTTGCTGTCCTGCAAAAAGCCGCCTTTCGCGTTGCAAAAGGCCACCTTTTACCGCCAGAAAGGCCGTCTTTTACGCGCTAAAAGACGGTCTTTTGCAACGCCTTCTGTAACGTGTTGAAAACCAGCGGATTACGTTCGGCCTTGAAAACGGCCCCGCTGTAAGCCCCGGCCGGGGCTTGATTGATGCTAAAAAAGCCTTAACGGGCAGATATTTATCGCGCCTGCGTGCGCCCGAATCAATTAAAATTATTAATTTTGCAGCCGTTAATACGTATTAGATTTATGGATTTGGATTTGCTTACAGCCATATCGCCCATCGACGGGCGGTATCGCTCGAAGACGGCGCCGCTTGCCGCCTATTTCTCGGAATACGCGCTCATACGTTACCGCATACGTGTAGAGATAGAATATTTCATAGCCCTTTGCGAGCTGCCTTTGCCCCAGCTTGTGGACTTCGACCTGTCGCTGGCTCCGCGCCTGCGCGACATTTACCTGAAGTTTGACGAGCAGGGAGCCGCCCGTGTGAAGGAAATCGAGGCCACGACCAACCACGACGTGAAGGCCGTGGAGTATTACATCAAGGAGCAGTTTGACGCCATCGGCGGCCTTGACAAGTACAAGGAGTTCATCCACTTCGGCCTTACTTCGCAGGACATCAACAACACCTCCGTGCCCCTTTCGGTGAAAGAGGCCCTGCACGAGGTGTACATTCCTTTGCTGAAAGAGCTCATAGAGCAGCTCCGGCAGTACGCCGACGAGTGGAAAGACGTGCCCATGCTCGCCAAGACCCACGGCCAGCCGGCATCGCCGACGCGGCTGGGCAAGGAGGTGATGGTCTTTGTCTACCGCCTCACGGAGCAATTAAAGCAGCTCGAGGAGTGCCCTGCAACGGCAAAGTTCGGCGGCGCGACGGGCAACTACAACGCCCACCACGTTGCCTATCCGCAGTACGACTGGCGCGCCTTCGGCGACAAGTTCGTCAGCGAGAAGCTTGGTTTGCAGCGCGAGCAGTGGACCACCCAAATCAGCAACTATGACAACCTCGGTGCCATATTCGACGCCCTGCGCCGCCTGAACACCATCATCATCGACCTCGACCGCGACTTCTGGATGTACATCTCGATGGAATACTTCAAGCAGAAAATCAAGGCAGGCGAGGTAGGTTCGAGCGCGATGCCGCACAAGGTCAACCCCATCGACTTCGAGAACAGCGAGGGCAACCTCGGCATCGCCAACGCAATATTGCAGTTCCTTGCGGCCAAACTGCCCGTAAGCCGCCTGCAACGCGACCTTACCGACTCGACCGTGCTGCGCAACGTAGGCGTGCCCCTCGGCCATGGAATGATAGCCATTCAGAGCACGCTGAAGGGTCTGCGCAAGCTCATCCTCAACGAGGAGAAGCTCAACGCCGACCTCGACGACATGTGGGCGGTAGTGGCCGAGGCCATACAGACCATCCTCCGCCGCGAAGCCTACCCGCACCCCTACGAGGCGTTGAAGGCTCTTACGCGCACCAACAATAAGATGACGGAGGAGACAATACACGAGTTCATCCGCGGATTGAACGTAAGCGACAGCGTGAAGGCCGAGCTGATGGCCGTCACACCGCACAATTATACGGGAATGTAAATACGGTTTTAAGGTTATGCGGTTATAAGGTCATACGGTTTTAGTTGAAATAAAACATATAAAAACAGTATAATACACTATGGCCTTTGTCCTAAACAACCCGATAACCGTACAACCTCATAACCCCAAAAACCGTATAACCGAAATACTAACCGCCGTGAGGCATTAACAGAAAAAATCATGTCAGAAGAATTGGAAAACAAGAACGACAGTTTGTCTGCCGGTCAGACCGAAGGCAGCCGTGACGGCTACAAGCAGACAGAAGACTTTAACAATCAGAGTGGAAACAGGCCGATGCGTCCGCGCATACGCGTGCAGCGCAACTATGTGCCCAACAGGAGTTACAACAAAGACGAGGGCGGCTTCCGCCCCGAAGGCTTTGGCGCCGGGCTGCAGCAGTCAAGCCAGCAGCAGCGTCCTTACCGTCCGCGCTACAATGCCGACCGGCAGGAGGGCTACCAGCCCCGCCAAGGCGGCTACCAGCAGCGCCAGTCGCAGTACGGCCAGCGTCCGCAGGGCTATCGCCCGCATTACAGCAAGGAAGGCGAGGAGGGCTACCAGCCCCGTCAGAGCCAGTACGGCCAGCGTCCGCAGACGGGCTACCGTCCGCGCTATAACGCTGATTCAGAGGGCGGTTACCAGCCCCGTCAGAGCCAGTACGGCCAGCGTCCGCAGGCAGGTTACCGTCCGCGCTACAACGCCGGGCAGCAGGAAGGCGGCTATCAGCAGCGTCCCGGAGGCTACAACCGTGGCGGCTACCAGCGCAACCAGTACGGACAGGCGCGCCCGGGCGGCTACAATCGTGGCGGCTACAACCGCCAGCGCACGCCCGACTATGACCCCAACGCAAAGTACAGTCTTAAGAAACGCATTGAATACAAGGAAGAGCACATCGACCCGACGGTGCCCGTCCGCCTTAACAAGTTCCTCGCCAACGCAGGCGTTTGCAGCCGCCGCGAGGCCGACGAGTTCATACAGGCAGGCGTGGTTACGGTCAACGGACAGGTGGTGACCGAGCTCGGAACCAAGGTTTTGCGTACCGACGAGGTGAAGTTCCACGACCAGCCCGTCAAGATGGAGAAGAAGGTGTACGTCCTTCTCAACAAGCCCAAGGACACCGTGACCACCAGCGACGACCCGCAACAGCGCAAGACGGTGATGGATTTGGTAAAAGGCGCGTGCCCGGAGCGCATCTATCCCGTAGGCCGTCTTGACCGCAACACCACCGGAGTGCTGCTTCTCACCAACGACGGCGACCTTGCCAGCAAGCTCACTCACCCCAAGTTCTTGAAGAAGAAAATATATCATGTGTTCTTGGACAAGAACGTCACCGCGCACGACATGCAGCAGATAGCCACCGGCATAACGCTCGACGACGGCGAAGTGCATGCCGACGCCATAGAGTATGCAAGCCCTACGGACAAGAGCCAAGTAGGAATTGAAATCCACAGCGGCAAGAACCGCATCGTGCGCCGCATCTTCGAGCATCTTGGCTACCGTGTAGTAAAGCTCGACCGCGTGCAGTTTGCAGGGCTGACGAAGAAGAACCTGCGCCGCGGCGACTGGCGTTTCCTCACCGAGAAGGAGGTTGACATGCTGCGCATGGGCGCGTTTGAGTGATTGACCTACCCCAAACCACTCCCGAAGGGATGGGCTTAGAATGTATTGCTAATATATATAAAGGTAACAGGAGAAGGGAAGTAAAGAGGTATATGTTCGCAAAAGTAATGTCTTTAACTTCTTTGACTTCTCTAACTTCTTTAACTTCTAAAATACAAGATGGAAAAAATCAAGAGGACAAAAGTTGTCGATGTGCTCCAGCGCACAGACTTCGGGGCCATCGTCAACGTGCGCGGATGGGTGCGTACCCACCGCAGCAGCAAGTCGGTTGACTTCATAGCCTTGAACGACGGCTCTGCCATCAAGAACGTGCAGGTGGTTGTTGACCCGACGAAGTTTGACGCGGAAACACTGAAACAGATAACAACCGGGGCGTGCATCAGCGTCAACGGCGAGCTGGTGGAGAGCCAGGGAGCCGGCCAGAGCGTAGAGTTGCAGTGCCGCGAGCTGGAGGTTTACGGCCTCTGCGGCAGCGACTACCCCATGCAGAAGAAGGGACAGAGCTTCGAGTACATGCGCCAGTACGCCCACATGCGCCTGCGCACAAACACCTTCGGAGCCGTAATGCGCATACGCCACAATATGGCCATAGCCATACATAAGTATTTCCACGACCACGGATTCTTCTATTTCCACACGCCGCTCATCACCGCCAGCGACTGCGAGGGTGCCGGACAGATGTTCCAGGTTACTACGAAGAACCTTTACGACCTTAAGAAAGGCGAGGACGGGAAAATCATTTATGACGACGACTTCTTTGGGAAACAGACATCTCTGACCGTCAGCGGACAGCTTGAAGGCGAGCTTGGAGCCACGGCGTTGGGCGCAATCTATACGTTCGGCCCGACGTTCCGTGCAGAGAACTCAAATACTCCGCGCCACCTTGCGGAGTTCTGGATGATAGAGCCGGAGGTCGCCTTCATCGACCTTGACGACCTGATGGACCTCGAGGAGGACTTTATCAAGTATTGCGTGCAGTGGGCTTTGGACAACTGCAAGGACGACCTTGAGTTCTTGAACAAGATGATTGACAAGTCTCTGCTGGAGCGTCTCAACTCGGTTGTCGGCGAAGAGTTTGTACGCCTGGAGTATACCGAGGGCATACGCATACTCGAAGAGGCGGTGAAAGAGGGTCACAAGTTCGAGTTCCCCGTATCGTGGGGCATGGATTTGGCCAGCGAGCACGAGCGTTACCTCGTGGAGCACCACTTCAAGAAGCCTGTCATCATGACCGGCTACCCGAAGGCCATCAAGGCGTTCTACATGAAAATCAACGAAGACGGCAAGACGGTGCAGGGCACGGACGTGCTCTTCCCGCAAATCGGAGAAATCATCGGAGGCAGCGTGCGTGAGGAGAACTACGACAAGCTGATGAACGAAATCAACGAGCGCAACATCCCGATGAAGGACATGTGGTGGTATCTTGACACGCGCAAGTACGGCACATGCCCCCACGGAGGCTTCGGCCTGGGCTTCGAGAGGCTCATCCTCTTCATTACGGGAATGCAGAACATACGCGACGTAATCCCGTTCCCGCGCACGCCGAAGAACGCGGAATTCTAAATAGGAAGCCCCTCCTGACCTCCCCGTAAGGGAGGAATAAGACTGCGTTTGACGCAATCCTGTTCCTCCAAACGTAACAGGCCATGAGGGGTTTTTACGTTTATAATACTAATTTATTCCTCCCCTTCGGGGAGGTTGGGAGGGGCTTCAAATGACCAACGATGAACTCATGCGCGAGGCCATACGGCTTTCTGAGGAGAATGTAGCCAACGGCGGCGGCCCGTTTGGTGCCGTCATAGCGCGCGGCGGCGAAATCATAGCCACCGGGGTGAACCGCGTTACGGCCTCAAACGACCCTACGGCGCACGCCGAAGTGAGCGCAATCCGCCGCGCGGCGCAGCAGTTGGGCACGTTCAACCTCGCCGGTTGCGAAATATTCACCTCGTGCGAGCCGTGCCCCATGTGCCTCGGCGCAATCTATTGGGCAAGGCTCGACCGTGTGTATTACGCCAACACCAAGGCCGACGCCAGGGACATAGGCTTCGACGACTCGTTCATCTACGACGAGCTTGCCCTGCCGCGCGACAGCCGCAGGCTGCCTTCCGTGCCCATGATGAGGGATGAAGCCATCAAGGTGTTCGAGGAGTGGGCGAGGAAAGAAGACAAGGTGGAGTATTGATACTTGCCCCAACCCTTTCAGAGGGGAGGTTTCATTGAATGCTTTTTATGGTTGGCGTATTTCTTTTACAGGGTTTATCAGGCTCATTAGGCCAATAAGCCGGATAAGCCTGATTGGCCTAATATGCCATGAATAAAAGTGCTTTGCTAACTGATTGATAATCAATGATATACTAAAAGGCCGTCTTTCGCATTGCGAAAGACGGCCTTTTGCGTTCCGATTGACGGCCTTTTGGCCTGCGGTTGACGGCCTTTTGCATGGCCGTTGGCGGCTTTTAGCGGCTCGTTTCTTCCAAAAACGCCTCGATGTTGGCTATTACCTTCTCGCTAAGACGGCGGTATGCCTGGCGCGTCATGCCTGCCGACGCCCTCATGCAGCGCATGTGCGGATGGTCGGCGAAGCGTTCTCCGCCCGCCGCCCCTACGGTGTCGCACAGGCAGAGGTTGTCGCCGTCGAGCCAACGGGCGAACGGAGCCTCGTCCCATGCAGGCGAAAGCCCCGTGTTGAAGAGCAGCTTGTGGTTGCCAAGGCGTGCGAACTCCGCCTCGTGCAGCAGCACCGTGCCACGGTTGAGGCTACAGAACACGGCGTCGCTCCATTCGAGCAGGTCGGCCAGCGGCATGAAGCGGTAGCCCTTGTCCTTGGCCCATGCCTTCTCGCTGCGGGCGAAGTATGCCACCTCGGCGCCGAAACGGCTCATTGCGTCGGCTATCATTCCGCCCGACTTCCCTAATCCCACGAAGCCCGTTTTCAGTCCTGTTATCTCGCTCGGCGCGCCCGTCCACGGCTCCATGCCATACCCGTGCAGGCAGCGTACAAGCTCGCTCACGGCGTATTCCACCACGCCCTCGTCGCCGTAGTCGCGTATGCCCTTGACACATATTCCGTGAGCTTCGGCGTAGCGGATGTTAACGTTGGCACTCTCTGGCGAGTACAGCGAGCAGCACATGCCCACGTATTTCAGGCCTCCGCACCTTGCCAGCGTCTCCGCCGGCAGCCTTGACGTGGTGCTTAGCAGCACAGCGTCGGCATCGCCGATGCGCCTTGTTATTTCGTCCTGTCCCTGTGGTATGTCCGTGTGCATTGCCACCTCGTCGGCGTAATCCGTCAGGCGCGCCTCCGCCTCTGCCGTCATGCTGACGGGTTCGATGGCCACCAGTTTCTTGAATTTGTCCATTTCCGTTATGTTTATGTTTGAATTTCAATGTGCGAAGATAAGCATAAAGGCGCATATGTCCGCCGTCAGCCTGCATGTTTTTGCCCTCCGAGGCCGTCGCTTATATAATATAAATAGGTGAAAGGCCGCGTATTCCGGTGTCGTTGGCGTGCAGGCAAATAAAAAGTACCTACCTCTTAGCAAGAGGTAGGTACTTTCTCGCTGCAAAAATATAGATAAAAACCCAATTGTGCAAGTAAAAGTGCAAGTTTTTTTGAAAAACGGTAAAATTTAAACCGTTTGTCATTTGTTTCCCCGAAAGCCCCTGTTTAAAAGGAATTCCGGCCGCAAAGCCTACCTACCTCTTGCTAAGAGGTGGGTATTCCGTGGCTAAGGTAAGAACTTTTATACATATACGTTTAATTTAAATTCAATTAGTCAAATGAAAAGAAAGTTTTTTAGTGCATTGCTTCTGATGACACTTTCAGTGGCTTCAGTGGGCATGTTCGTTTCTTGCAAGGACTATGACGACGACATCAACGGCGTGCGTGACGACGTCACCAACTTGCGGGGCGAATTGGAAAGCTTGCGGGGAACTCTTACCGAAGAGCTTAACGCGGCTAAGACTGATTTAGAGACCCAAATCTCTGATGCCAAGACCCAGCTGCAGAATGCCATAGACGAGAAGGCCGACGCGGCTACGGTAACAGCTCTTGAGGCAAGGGTTGTCACGCTTGAAGGCGACCTTGCCGCGCTGAAAAGTGCTTACGAGGCAAAGATTGCACAAGTTGACGAAACCTTGGCAAACTACTCGGAGGACATTGAGGGCATAAAGGAGACTCTTGCTACAATGGCTTCTGTTACCGGCGACATTGCCGGCCTGAAGGAAGACCTGGCAAAGCTTGAGGCCCGTATTGAGGGCCTTGAGAGCCTTGATATTGCCGAAATAGCCAAGGAAGCTGTCCAGAAAGACCTTGAGGCGCAGGCTGAAGCCCTTGAGAATTATAAGAAAGAGATTGCTGCAGCAGACTATCAGGGCCAGATAGACGAGCTCAAGGAGGAGCTTTCCGGTCTTGCTTCTTCCGAAGATTTGAACAAGATGAAGGAGCTGCTCGAGAAGTATGACCTTGAGACTCTTAGCTCAAACATCGATGAGGCTTTGTCTGCTATTAAGGAATTGCAGGCCGAAGTGGCAGATTGTGCTACCAGCGGAGACTTGAGCGAACTTCAGACTGCACTTGAAGGCAAGATTAACGACCTTAACAGTCTTATCACCGACAAAATCAATGAAAACGTAAACAGCCTTACGGCTTTCGTTGAGAAGTTGCTTAACAGCATCTCGCTTGTTCCCGAACTCTATGTCGGCGGTATCGAAGCCATTGAGTTCAAGGTGCTCAACTACGTTCCTGTAGTTCCTGGAACGAGCGGACTTACACCTCTTACTGGTGCCAAGAACGTTCTCGTTGACAACGGCACGACCAGTGCTACATACCGTCTCAGCCCGAGCCAGGTAACCCTGAAGGATATTGATGTGGACAACATCGACTATGTGGCTGCTAAAGCTGAGGTTAGAGGTGTGATTGAAAACTCGCCTGTGACGTTTAACGGCATTAAGAGTTTTGAGAACGGTCTCATGAGTGTTTATCTCAAGAAGACCACTACGGAATCTCTTGAACTGGGCCAAAACCAGACTTACATCGTGGCTTTGAAGGTTCCGCGTTTCAACAAGGACGGCTCTACGACAGACGTTTATTCAGAGAACTCTCGTCTCGTACAGACCGATTTCAGCCCGAAAATCGCAAAGCTTACTTGGAATCCGAGCGATGACATGCACCACTATGCCGACAGCGCGGCTGTATGGGCGGCACAAATCGACAACGACACCAAGTATATCGTGCAGGAAGTGAACTACAATGAGACGTACAATCTTTCTGAACTTGTTACCGGCTGCTTCATGGCTGATAAGGCGCACAGCCAGATAACGAAAGACGAATTGAAGTCGTACGGTCTCGCGTTCCGTTTTGCCATCCCGACGAAGCCTTATACTACAGCTGCCGACCACAACACTGACCAGCAGAAGTTCGCCAAGATTACTTCTGACGGTGTAATATCTTCAAATCTTCCCGACGGTACTACCGACAACCGTGCGGCTATAGGCAAGGAGCCAATCGTGCGCGTAATGTTATGCGATACGGTTAACAATAAGCTCGTTGACGAGCGTTATATGAAGGTTAAGTGGACTTACAAGACGCTTGACGACATTACTCTTGACGACCGCACAGACGAAGCTGAGCTGAGCTGCGACGACATGAAGGCTTCTCTTGAATGGGATTGGGTAGTCAATCAGATTTACGGCAAGGTTTCCGACACAGGTATGTCACAGCAGACTTTTGAGCAGGTTTACAGGGCAAGCGACATAACAGCTGAACTCGTAGGCAGCAACAAGTACACTCCGATGGCGGACAATATGCCTATATTCAAGCCTACTACCAATGAGCAAGGCGATGCGATAATAGCTACTTGGACACTTGCGCCGGAGGATGTTGCTACAATCGTTCCTGCCAACAACAAGACATTCACGGTTAAGGTGACATTCAAGTCAAGCCTCCCGGAGGAGTATCCTAACCTCGTAATGAATTGGAACTTCACGATAAATCTGCCAAAGGCTCCTGAAATTGCAGGATATTATGACCAGTATTGGTTCGAGAAGTACAATGTTTACGATGTTCTTCCGATACAGTATGGAACGGATGCCGCTAATGGTAAGACTCTTGTAGAATACCGCAACGACTTGATGAACGCGTTTAACACCAGCGGTGACATTGTGAAGAACCTGCCTGAGTGCGGCTCTTGGGACATCCAGTTCGCAACGGGTCAGCCTATCAGCGGTTACGCTCCTAACTATTCAGGCGCTGAACCTCTTGAAACAGAGAACACTCCTTACGGCTCATTTGGCGCTTACCGCTTGATGAAGGGTACGGACAACGCTCTCCGCATGGCTTGGAACACTGGCCACACGTCTTGGTGCGCAGACGGCAACAACCATAAGAACGTGAGCCTCGTGGCATCGCCCAACAACCGTGCAAACTGGGACCTCATCAACCCGCTGTCACAGGAGAACGAACCCGACGGACGCGCTCCTAAGAGAACTCATGAGAAGAAGGTGGATGTTTCTATCTGGGCTAAGTACAACGAGTGGAATGTTGTGAAGGTTAAGGACTATTCTATCTGCCTTGTAGCTCCGCTGCGTGTCAATGTTGACGTGAAGGGTTACTTCGAGGAAGGCTTGATTTCAGGTTCTTCAATAGACTGTGGCAAGGCGTTCACAATGACCGACTTCCGCGGATACACGGTTGCGAAGACTACAGTAAACATGACGAACGAGTTTGAGAAGTACGCGTCTGCACTGTATACATGGTACGGAGTTAACGACCCGCAGTTCGATTTGACGGCAGTAAGGTTTGGAATGAAAGTCCAGAACGGCAACATCGTTGTGGATGACAACCTCGGATACAGCAACAGTATGACTTCCGACCAGATTAAGGCTGCGACTAACGGCAACGTCTCCCTCTCTATAACTAAGTCGGTAGACGGTACTAAGTTGATATTCAAGAACAACGGCGGCTCCAACATCGAGGAGGAGTGCAATGTCTACATACCTGCCACGATACGTTACGCATTCGGCGAAATCACCGAGTATGTAAAGGTTCGCCTGTATCCGCGCGGCCATGTGCCTGCTACGGCGGCAAGGCGTTAATCCGGGCGCAGAGCATGCCGCCATTTGACACGGTGGCGTGTGAGGCATAAGGTTTACCAGGGAGCGTTCCTTGTATGTCGGGGAGCGCTCCCTTTAACAACTAAGGAGGTTTTCAGATGAGACATTATCTTGCATTTACCGCCGTGCTGGCTGCGGCACTTATGGTGTCGTCATGCGGAGGGAATAAGGAAAAACGCAGTATCGACGCACCGGCAAATCCGCGCATGAGCCAGTCTATGGAGCGTTCGGCGAAGGATACGGCAGAGGTGCTTGACATTACCCGGAAATATCTTGACACATTGAAGGATGGCGATACGGAAGGCGCCTTGTCGCAGCTGTACGAGTATGGCGACGGTACCGTGCGTCCGCTGTCTGACGGGCGCAAGGCCGAATTGAGGCAGACGCTGAAGGACTTTCCCGTATTGTCCTATCAGATTGACAGGCTGCTGATGTACAGTGACAGCGATACGGAGGTAAGGTATACCGTTGAATTCTTTGAAAAGCCGGAGGGAAGCACGCAGCCGAACACCATCAAGTGTGCTGTCAACCCCGTGCGTGTGTCAGGGCAGTGGTATCTTACGGTGTCGGAACAGACCCGTGAGAACAACTATAAGAATGACTAAATTTTTGACACTTTAAAATATTTTGCTTATGCGCCATGTTCGATTATTTACGGCTTCGGCCTTGCTGGCCTGCGCCATCGGCGCGTCCGCGCAGGCTCAAGACAGCCTTCCGGGACGCGTGGAGTTCAACCCCCACTGGTTTGTAAGCGCCCATGCGGGCGCACAGTATACGCTCGGCGAGGCTAAGTTCGCCGACCTGTTGTCGCCCACCGTGCAGGTGGCGGCTGGCTACAGGTTCAATCCGTGGCTCTCGGCGCGCCTCTCCGTGGGCGCATGGCAGAGCAAGGGCGGCATCAACGGGTACGAGACGGGCGGACGCTTTGTCACGACTACGTACAAGTATAACTATGTGGCGCCGGCGGTTGACGTGATGTTCAACCTCTCGAACGCTGTCTGCGGCTACAATCCCGACCGTGTGTTCAGCCTCACGGCGTTCGTCGGAGGGGCTGCCAATGTGGCCTTCGGCAACGGCGAGGCCAACGACCTGGCCGCGCAGGGCTACAGCCTTCGCTACAACTGGACGGGCACGAAGGTGCGTGCCGTGGGCCGGGGCGGCCTGGGGCTTGACTTCCGCCTGAGCGACCGTGTGAGCCTGGGGCTGGAAGGGGCTGCCAACGTGCTGACCGACCATTATAACTCTAAGCGTGCGGGCAACGCCGACTGGTACTTCAACGTCATGGCCGGCATCACCATAAACCTCGGAAAGACGAAGAACGTGCGCAGGCCTGCGCCTGCACCGGTGGCTCCGCCGCCTGCACCGAAGCCCACAGTGCAGGAGAGCAAGCCCGAACCCGCGCCGCAGCCCAAGGTGGAGGAGAAGCCCGTGCGCAGCGACGTGTTCTTCAAAATCAACTCGAGCGTGATATCGGATGCCGAGAAGGTCAAGGTGAGGGTGCTTGCCGAATATTTAAACAATCATAAAACAGCAATTGTAGAAGTCACCGGCTATGCCGACGCAGGCACGGGCACGGCCGCTATCAACGAGCGCCTGTCGGCCAAGCGCGCCGAGGCGGTGGCTGTGATGCTTACCGGCGAGTGTGGCGTCGAGGCTTCGCGCGTGCGCGTGTCGCACAAGGGTGACACCGTGCAGCCGTTCGCCGAGAACGACATGAACCGCGTCACGATATGCATTATATCCAATTAGTCGATTGCAGGTAGGAGAAGACGCCTCGTTCCGGGCTTGTGAAAGTCCACAGTCTTCTCCTTTTCCCCGATGCCGCGGGCTGACGCCTGCGGCTGTGCGGTGTGCAACGTGCCGCCGGGGATGTCAGCGTCCGGATTTGCCGTGAGGCACGTCCGCGTTGAGATTAACTTCTTAATTACTGCGCGGAGGGACTCATGCCTTCCGCGCTTTTTCGTTTCTTTCAGGCAGTTTCCATACATGCTTGTAACCCGTTGACTGTCAGCCTGTTTCCCAAAGGCCGTCTTTTAGCCCCTAAAAGACGGCCTTTGGCGTTGCAATTCACGGCCTTTTGCTGTGTGAAATGCGGCCTTTGGTGTTCATCCGTAGTTCAGGTGTATGGTGTGTAAAGTATATTAATTGGAACTTTTTACCATTAGCCAGGCTGTCGGTAATTGTCATTGCCTTAACGGCGACAGCCTCACTTATAGTTAGCAGCATATGCTTGCCTTTTTTTACATATCATACACCTGAACTGCGGATGAACCGCCTTTTGCAAAGCCGCCGCTACATGCGCCCTATGATTTTGGCGTTAGCCCTGTCTATCGCCGTCCTGTTGATGGACTTCAGGTATATCTGCGTGGTTTTGAGCGAGCTGTGCCCCAGCGCCTCGCTAATCACGCTTACGGGTATGTCCATGTCTTTGGCTATGCTCGCCCACGAGTGGCGCGCCACGTACATGGTAAGGTTGGCCCTCAAGTGCAGCTGTCGCGCCATGCGGCGCAGCATCAGGTTGATGTCGTTCTGCATGTTCTTGTACTGCTTGCGGCCGTCGCGCCGCGCGTCGCGTATGATGGGCAGCAGGTATGCGCTGCCCTCCGCAGGGTGGGCGTTGACGATGTCCTGCATGCACTGCTCCCATTTCACGGTGAGCGTCTGCCCCGTCTTGCGGCGCCGGTAGGTCAGTACGCCGTCCTTCAGGTCGGCTTTCTTTAGGTAGGCCATGTCGATGAAGGCCATGCCGCGCGTGTAGAAGCTGAACATGAACATGTCCCTGGCCATGGCCATGCGCCTTGTGCCAGTCTGCATGCGGCTAATCTTCCTAATCGTGTCCATGCCTACGGCGCGCTTGCCCGTAGGGCTTATGCCCGTGTAAACGCTGCGGAAGGGGTGGCGGTCAACGGTCAGCCCCTCGCTTACGGCCATGTTGTATGCCGCGCGCAGCGTGCGCATGTAGAAGGATATGGTGTTCATTTTAAGCCCGTCGTGCTTCATCCGCGCCTCGTAGTGGCGCATTGTGGCCTCGTCAATGCGCTCGAAGGTCAGCTTCCCGCCGCCGCACAGCCTTTCGAGGCTCCTGAGCGCGCACCGGTAGTTGGCCGCCGTGCCCGGCCGTCCTTCGTCCTCCATGCGCCCGGCAAGCCTCTCGATGTATGCGCCTACAGGCTCGGCGCGCCTTGTGCCGTGCCTGCCGCAGGCGGCAGTGCCGTCGCTGCACAGCTCAATCTGTATGTCTCCGCCGCAGGCCTGCATCAGCTCTGGCGAAATCTTTATGTTTATTGTTGCCATGTCATTTATGTTGTGGTTGTTTGTTTTGTTTCCTGATATAAACGAAAAAAGGCACGTTCCTTTATGGAAGTGCCTTATGTCATGCCGTGCGCAGCCGCCGTTTTACCGCCGCCTGCCGCCCTTGTTTAGTCTGATGCAGTCTTCTTCTATTGTTATTAGCCGCCGCTTGTACAGGTCGCCTATGGCCTTCTTGTAGCTCTTCTTGCTCACCTGGAACGCCTGGTAGATGTCTTCCGCCGGGCTTTTGTCGGTGAGCAGGCATACGCCTTGGTGCGTTTCGAGGTAGTCCAGGAGCACGTCGGCCGTCTCCTTCGTCATGCGCCATCCCGTAGGTTGCAGCATCACGTCTATCTTTCCGTCCTCGCGCACGGCTTCGATGTAGCCCTTCATGCGGTCGCCCGTGCGTATGTCCTTGAATATCTGGTTCTTGTATACGAGGCCGGGGAAGCGGTTGTCTATGATGACTTTGAAGCCGAGGTCGGTCTTCTGCCATACGAGCAGGTCGGTCTCGTCGCCGTAGCGGTATGGCGGAAACGACGGGTCGAAGTAGTGTTCTACCTTTGCCGAGGCCACTATGCGGTGGCTCTCGTGGTCTATGTGTACGTGGACTATGTAGCTTTTGCCCTTCTCCATCTTCATCTTCTGCTCGCGGAAGGGGCAGAAAAGGTCCTTCATCAGTCCCCAGTTGAGGAACGCTCCGTACTCGTTGACCCACGCAACTTCGAGGCAGGCGAAGTCGCCCACCTTGGCAAGCGGTGTCTGCGTGGTGGCCACGAGCCGCTCCTCGCTGTCCAGGTAGACAAACACTTCAAGCTCGTCGCCCTCCTTGCATCCGTCGAGCACGTATCTTGCAGGCAGCAGCACTTCGCCCTCTTCGCCGCCGTCGAGGTAAACGCCGAAGTCAACTGTCCTGACTACGGTCATGCGGTTGTAGTCTCCTAATCTTATGAAGTCCATGATTTCTTTGCTTTTTATATTTGATGGTCTGGGTGTTCGGGTTGCTCCAGTTGCTTCGGGCTGTTCTCCGTTTCCAGCATCCCGTCCTTCATCTTGATGGTGCGGTCGGTGATGGCGGCAAGGTTTTCGTCGTGCGTTACTATGACAAACGTCTGCCCGGTCTTGTCCCTGAGGTCGAAGAACAGCTGGTGCAGCTCGGCCTTGTTTTTTGAGTCGAGGCTGCCCGAAGGCTCGTCTGCCAGTATTACGGCCGGCTTGTTTACCAGTGCCCGGGCTACGGCTACGCGCTGGTTCTCGCCTCCCGACAGCTCGGCAGGTTTGTGTCCGGCACGTTCAGAAAGCCCCATGAAGTCGAGAAGCTCCATCGCGCGCTTCTTGGCTTCGCCCTTTGAAGCTCCTGCAATGAGTGCGGGGAGCATGACGTTCTCCACCGCCGTGAACTCCGGCAGCAGCTGGTGAAACTGGAAAACGAAGCCTATTCGCTTGTTGCGGAACTCTGACAAGCGTTTCGACGACAGCTTCCTTACGTCTGTACCGTCGATGGTTATTTCGCCGCCGTCGGGCTTGTCGAGCGTGCCTATTATCTGTAAGAGCGTTGTTTTGCCTGCTCCGCTCGGCCCTACGATGCTCACCACCTCGCCCTGTTCTATGCGGAGGTCGATGCCTTTGAGCACTTGCAGCGAGCCGAAGCTCTTGGTTATGCCTTTGATGTCAATCATTTTGTTGCGGTTTTACGGTCTTGCGGTTATAAGGTTTTACGGTTTTAGCGGTATAAAGTTCCAAATGTCTTAATCCGAAACCGTATAACCTCATAACCGTACAACCGTATAACCCTATTTAAACTTCTGCCTTATCCACGTTGTCAGCACCTCGTATGCGCTGCGTTGCTCGTGGTGCTGTGGCTCTGCGAACGTCATTGCGCCTACCGGCTCGCCGTATTGGTCGGGGAAGATAATCATGAGGCTCTTTCCCGAGAAGTGCCTTGTAAGCTCTTCGGGCAGGCGTTCAAGCGCCGACTTGTACGAGATTGTGCCCTTGCGCGCCGTTATTACGACGAACAGGTGGTCGTCTTCCACGCCTTCGGATAGCTTCGGCATGTCAATCCAATGCGCCATGTAGGTGTATTCGGCGCGCACGCTCGGATGCCGGTTCTGCACGTATTGGTTGATGAGCGACAGCGTTTCGCGCTTCGCGTGGAACTGTATGCGGCACTCAAGGTTCTCCGCAACGCGGGCGAGACGCTCCAACCAGCGGTAGAAACCGGGTTCGAATTCGGCGCGCGACGGCACCGCCACTTGTATGCGTCGTATCGTGTTGAGCGGACGCAGGCAGCGTGCTATGGTGATTTGGCGGTTCAATCCCGAGAAAAGTCCCGGTATGAACTCGCCCCAGAACTTGCCTGCGGCCTCGTCGCCGCTGTGCATTCCCATTATTATCTCGGACGCGTTGTATTCCTTGAAGGCGTGTTTTATGCCGTTTATGATGTTCGTCGCTATGCGCACTTGCGTCTGCACCATCACCCCTGTGCTGTTGGCCGTCTTAACGACGTGTTCCAGCAGGCTGCGCCCCCGTTCCTGGTATTTCAGGCGGTTGGTGTCGTCGTAGACCACGTTGAGCGCCACTATTCCGCGGTTTAGCACGCGGTTGCGCATCATGGTGGCCAGACTTATGAGCGTGTCGGCGGTTTCCTTGTGCTTCATCGGCACCATAATCTTCTCGTCGTCGCCCGTATCCTCCTCGGGAACGGCGGCTTGCGACTCGAGCGCGATGCGCTTTGAGGCGCGCTCGGTCATGAACGAACTGAAGATGCACGTTACGAGGATGAGGATTACCGTGCCGTTGAGCACGTCGTCGTTGAGCAGGCGTTGCCCGTCGGGCGTTATGAGGTTGTAGCCCACCATTACGGCGGCAAGCGTTGCTCCGGCCTGTGCGTTGCTAAGGCCGTAGATTAGTTCGCGCTCCACTCCGCGCATGCCGAACAGTTTTTGGGTGAACAGCGAGGCTATCCATTTGCTCGTGAGCGCCACCAGTATCATGACTCCGGCCACATGGAATGCGGCCAGTCCGCCGAAGAGCAGCTTGACGTTGACCAGCATCCCGACGCCTATGAGGAAGTATGGTATGAATATTGCGTTGCCTACGAACTCGAGGTGGAGCATCAGCGGCGACACGTTTGGCACGTAGCGGTTGAGCGCAAGTCCGGTGAGGAAGGCTCCGAGCAGTCCTTCCATGCCGATAAGCTCCATGAGCCATGCGCCGAGGAAGGTCATGGCGAGCATGAAGATGAACTGCGCCACGTTGTCTTCATGCCTGTGGAAGAAGTGCTTGGCAATGCGTGGGAACACGTACATTATAATAAGGAACACGGCGGCAATCTTCAGGAACAGCATCAGCCAGAAGCCGCCCGTTATCTCGCCCTTGAACATTCCGCCGACAATGGCGAGCACGAGCAGCGTCAGCGTGTCGGTGATGGCCGTCGCCCCTACGGCTATCGTGACGCTTCGCTGGCGCGTAAGGCCGTACCGCATTACGATGGGGTAGGTTATTATGGTGTGCGAGGCGTACATGCTGGCCAGCAGGATGGATGTCATCACGCTGTAATGCAGGATTGAGCGGTTGATTATGAAGCCCATGGCCATGGGTATTACGAAGGCCATTATGCCGTGGGTGAACGTGCGCACGCGGTTCTTGCGGAAGTTGCTCATGTTCATCTCAAGCCCTGCAAGGAACATGATGTAGTACAGGCCGACGTGCCCGAAGAGGTCGAACGAGCTGTCCTTGGCCAGTATGTTCAGCCCGTGAGGCCCCACGGCTACGCCTGCGAGCACCATTCCCACGATGTGCGGAATGCGCAGCTTGCCCATGATTATGGGGGCGAAGAGTATTATGCACAGCACGACGAAGAATATCATCGTGGGCGACGTTATGGGAAAATATTGTGATAAATCGGGCATGAAATGCTATCTAAGTTGCGATTTTATGTGCAAAATTGCAAAAAAAAATCATCATTTTGCAACGTTCGGCTTAAAAGTTGTACTTTTGCAGGCAAAAAACGGGCATTTGGAAGCTGAAGAATTTACGGAAGCCATGGAAGTTAAGGCCGTATGCCTTGTATGTTGCGGTTGCTCAAAACGTTCTCACACTCCAATACATACGGCCTTGACTTCCATGGCTTCTGTAATTTCTTTAACCTCAAACAGATATAACCAAAACTGAAAGATAATATGAACGTAGCAATTGTAGGCGCGAGCGGAGCCGTAGGACAAGAGTTCCTGCGTGTGCTCGCAGAGAGAGATTTCCCCATTGACAACCTTGTGTTGTTCGGTTCTGAACGGTCGGCAGGCACCAAGTACACCTTCAAGGGCAAGGAGTATGAGGTGAAGTTGCTCCAGCACAACGACGATTTCAAGGACATAGACATAGCCTTCACTTCGGCCGGAGCCGGCACATCGAAGGAGTTTGCGGCCGACATTACGAAGTATGGGGCCGTGATGATTGACAACTCGAGCGCGTTCCGCATGGACGACGACGTGCCTTTGGTTGTGCCCGAGTGTAACGCCGAGGACGCGCTCAACCGTCCGCGCGGCATCATTGCCAACCCAAACTGCACCACAATCATGATGGTCGTGGTGTTGCAGCCCATCGAGAAGCTTAGCCACATACGCCGCATCCACATAGCAAGCTACCAGAGCGCGAGCGGCGCGGGCGCGGCGGCGATGGCCGAATTGCAGGAGCAGTACCGCCAGCTGGTCAACGGCGAGGAGGTGACGGTAAGCAAGTTCCCCCACCAGCTGGCGTACAACGTCATTCCGCAAATCGACGTTTTCCAGCCCAACGGCTACACGAAGGAGGAGATGAAGATGTTTAACGAGACGCGAAAAATCATGCACAGCGACGTGAAGTGCTCCGCAATGTGCGTGCGCGTGTCGTCGCTCAGGGCGCATTCAGAGTCGGTATGGGTTGAGACCGAGCGTCCCGTAAGCGTCGAGGAGGCGCGCGCGGCCATGGCCGCAGCTCCCGGCGTGACGGTGGAGGACGACCCCGCGAACCTCGTTTACCCCATGCCGCTCGACACGGCGGGCAAGGACGACATCTACGTAGGCCGCATACGCAAGGACCTGGCCGACGATAACGGGCTGACGTTCTGGCTTAGCGGCGACCAAATCCGCAAGGGCGCGGCCCTCAACGCCGTGCAAATAGCCGAGTATCTTGTAAAGGTTGGCAACGTGAAATAACGCCCGTCTGTAACCCGTTGACAGTCAACAGGTTTCCGAAAGGCCGTCTTTTAGCTTCTAAAAGGCGGCCTTTTGCGTTGCGATTCATGGCCTTTTGCACTGCGAAAGACGGCCTTTCGCAATACCGTCAGCGATGTAATGTTTTGCATTTGCCGCTTTTTTTGTTTCATTTTAATGATAAAAGCCTTATTTGGCAGCTGCCAATTACCATGTTTTAAGTATTTTTTCTTATCTTTGCAGGTGCCAATCCGCACGATGTACCGTGCCGGAACGGTTGCCTTAAACACGTTTGTGTAGGAGTTATAGGATGAAAAACAAATACTTGCAGGGGGCTAATTGGATTTGTCTTGCAGCTTTCGCGCGGCGCATGTTCGGCGTGTTGGCCGTCATGCTGTGCGTAGCCGCAATGTCGTGTGGCGGCCCGCATGAGCCTGCCGACTCCCGTCCCGACAGCCTTACCGCCATGCTTGCCGCGGCCGACGATTCCATGGCAGTCAACTCTCCGCACGTCTTGGGCATGATACGCCACGGCATGGAGCGCGCCGCCGACAGCCTGTCCTGGTGCGACTGGTACCTGCGCATGATGCGGTACAGCGTGCAGCGCGACGTGCCCGACACTGCCGCGCTGCACTGGCAGCGTGTGCAAGGATTCCTTTCGGCGCAGAGGCAGACGCCGAGGGTGCGCGGCATGGCCGCCTTCCTGCTCAACGCCAAGGGCAGTTACTATTACAAGCTGCACTTCGAGCCGGGCATGGCCATCGGCGCTTACCGCGAAGCCTACAGGCTGCTTTTCGGCAGCGACAGCGAATACCGCCTGCCCGACGTGTGCGCCAACCTCGGCGACGCTTACGTGGCGGCCAACGACATGCCCCACGCCGCGTGGTGGTACCGCCGCGCCTTGTTCCTGGCCGACTCGCTGCGTCTGCCCGACCGAGAATACGCCAGCCTCTACATGGGCCTCGGGCGCATATACCTCAACCTTGGAGACTTCGACCTTGCAGGCGAATGTTACCGCACGGCCGATGCAAAGTTCGGCCTGCTGCCGCTCAACATGCAGCTCTACTTCCTCAACAACTACGGCAACTACTATTACTACAAGGCCGACTACCGCGGGGCTGAGGCCGTCTTCAACCGTATGCGCCGCCTGCTCGAGCGCAACGGTATGCAGATAAGCTACGAGATGTACCTGTGCAAGGTCAACATGGCCGACGTGATGCTCAACCTCGGACGCACGCGGGAGGCGCGGCGGCTGGTTGACGAGGCCTATGCCTATTTCTCCAGGATAGGCGACGCCACGGCCATTTACTACTGCCACACCATACAGATGGGCATCGCGCTCAAGGCCGGCGACAACGCCGCCGTGAGCCGCCTGCTCGCACAGGAGGACACTGCGGCAACGATAGACTTCAACATGGAGAACATACGCAGCCGCTACCTGCGCGAGTATTACGTGTGGAAGGGAGACTACAAGGCCGCGTACCGCAACCTTAGCGACAACATAAGCCGCAACGACTCGCTGAAACACAACATTGCGAACATGCGCGCCTCGGAAATAATGATACGCTACTCGCAGGACACATTGAAGCTGAACCACCAGATGGAGATGCAGGCCAAGGACGCCGACATACACGAAGCGCGCCTCGGCCTGTACATAGGCGTGCTCACGGCGGCCGCCCTCGCCCTGCTGTTGCTTTACGTTTACACCTACGCCAGAAAGCGCAGGCTGCAGCTGCACATGCAGCTCTTGCAGCTGAGGCTTGTCAACGTGCGCTCCCGCATATCGCCGCACTTCATATTCAACGTGCTCAACAACCGCATATCAGGCGCAAGCCGTGACGACGCCGACGAACTTATGGGCCTGGTAAGGCTCATCCGCGCCAACCTCAACATGTCAGGCCGGTACTATGTTTCGCTGAAAGAGGAACTTGACTTCGTAAGGTATTACGTGAGCGTGGAGAGCAAATGCCTGGACGGCGGGCTTGACTTCAGCGTCAGCGCGCCGCCCGACGACGTGCTCGAAGGCATCAACGTGCCGTCCATGTTCATACAGATACTCGTGGAAAACGCCATAAAGCACGGCCTTAAACGCCGCGAGGGGAGCAAGTGCCTGCGCGTGGACGTGACCGTGGACGGCCGCGATTGCCGCATAGCGGTGACTGACAACGGCACGGGTTTCGACATACGGCACGGCGACCCGTCGTCGACCGGCACGGGACTGAAGGTTATCCGCAGCACCATCAGCCTGATAAACCACGGCAGCAAGCGGAAAATAAGGCTCGCGATAAGGAACTTGCACGGTGCCGGAGGCGGCGTGCAAGGGTGCGAGGTTACTGTGACCATGCCCTTGGGAATGAGGCTTCCGGGGCTGGCTGGCATTGAAAAGAACTGATAAGACATGAACGCTATAATAGTAGACGACACTCCGGCGGCCATAACAGACCTGGCCGCGAAGCTTGGAAAGTATGGAGACGTGACGCTGGCGGCCACCGCCACCTGCGGCGAAGACGGCATAGGGCAGGTTTTGAGGTATAAGCCCGAGCTGCTGTTCCTTGACATGGAGCTGCCCGACATGACCGGCTTGCAGTTTCTCGAGCGGTTGAAGGAGGAGACAGACTTCTGGTGTTACGTCGTGATTTACACCGCTTACAGCGACTACATGCTGCCCGCGTTCAGGAACAGGGCGTTCGACTTCCTGCTGAAACCTGTCGACGAGGCCGAGCTTGACACAATAATGGCGCGCTTCTTTGCAGACCGGCGTGACGGCGCGGCGCGCAAGAAGCAGGACGACGCGGTAAAGCGCAACGGCGGAAAGCTGCTGTTCTATACCAACGCCGTTGACTTCCGCCTGGTCAGGATACGCGACATCTGCGTGTTCCATTACGACCACGAGGCGCGTGTATGGACTGTAATAGTGGCCGGGAGCGACCGTCCGCTGCGGCTGAAGCGCAGCGTCAACAAGGACGTTTTGCTCGGTATAGACGACTGCTTCGTGCAGGTGAGCCAGAAGTTCATCATCAATATCAATTACCTGATTGAGGTCTGCGACAACATATGCCGCTTTTATCCGCCCTTCGAGGACATAGACTATGTTAAGGTGGGCCGCTTCTTCCGCCGCAAACTCATAAGCAGGTACAATGCGCTATAGGCTAAGTGGGCTTTTGGCGAAGGCTTGTTTATGGCCGTAAGTTTGGTGTTTGTTTTGTGGAATATTCCGTCCGGCGGTGGCGTTTGTGGAAAATAAAAAAGCTTGGAACAAACATTCCAAGCTTTTTTGTGTGCCTTATCTTAAAGCGTTTACAACTCTGTTGGGGTCTTCTTTTATGCCTTTGATGTTGACACCCCATCCTGTTACCTTTGTCTTGGTTGTCTTGTACAGGCCAAAGAAGTAGCTGTGCTTTTCCTTTTCGAACTCAGGCTCGAGGATTATGTCTACCTTTGAGTTCTCTTTTGCACGATAGAGGGCCTGTGCCTCGCGCTTGTCGAGACCTTTGTAGCGGTTTGACGACTTCAGCGTTTTGTTTCCGTTTTTCTTCAGGTGGATGAATCCGAACAGGGTTTGTGTCTCAACTGTGCCTTCTACTCGCTTTGCTCCTGCGTAGTCAAGGTCTGCGGCTACGTAGGTGTTGATGTTGTTGCTTGTAACGCTCATGACCGGTGCTGTGTTCTGATAGCTTGCGCAGCTTGTCATGAAAAGTGCAGCCATTAAGGCTGTCGCGATAAAACCGAATCTTTTTTTCATCTTTTTGTTTGTTGATTGTTGGTTGTTTAATATTGAGTTTTTGTTTTGCCGGTATCTCTTTTGTTGTCTTGTCCGTGCTTGTTGGTTCATACTTGGCGCCGTTTGCCGCGTTGCTCGGCGTTGAACGTGTTTTAAGTTAATGATATATAAACTTTACATTGGCAAAGGTAGTGCTTTTGATGAATTCTTGCAAATCGGTTTTCCGCGTTTTGGTGCTGATGTGTTTTCCTGTTGGTTTAACTTGTAATATTTAGTGCTTGTATTGCTGAAAAAATGTGCGTCTTGTTGTGTTGTGTGTCGTGTTATGCCGCGTTGTGCGCCGGTTGTATGCAAAAAGCGTCACGGCCGGCTGGCCGTGACGCTTTGTTTTGTCCTTGACGACGTTAGAACCTTACACCTATGCGGAAGAAAAAGTCGCCTGGCTTGCTGTCGATTTTCTTAGCCAAGTTACAGAAACCGTATTCGTAACCGACTTTCAGAGACAGGAATTTCCAACCAGCTACTAAACCTCCTTGCCATCCGAAGTCAACGGTATTGGTTTCAAATGGCCTTATGGCATCTTCGTCGTTTGAAACCATGAAGCCTAAGTAAGGACCGGTGAAGATTCCGACTTTGGCTTCTTCATTCTCTACAAAGTTCCATGCGCCGTTTCCTTCCAACTGGATGAAGCCCGGGTCCCAGCCTTTTCCACCTTTTGTGGTGTAAGAAACGCCTGCCGACCAGTCGAAAGCGTCGGCTATTGGAGCTGTGTATGATACGCCGATGTTCAATGCCTTGAACTCAGAATCGCCGTCAGTAACATTGGAAACGTTGCCGCCCCACCATACTGTAAAGTTCTTCTGTGCACTTGCGCCTACCGCAACTATTGCGAAGAGCGCCACCATCAATAACTTTTTCATAATGATATAAGTTTTTAGTTGAAGATAAATGAACTTAACTATTGCAAAGATACAAGTTTAATCTTAAAGTTCCAAGCATGTCGGCGGCTTTTTTGTTACGACGGGCATCGGATGCTGATTAAAGTGTAATGATTTGTGCTTGTTTGGTAAATAATTGTAAGTCGTGCGCGGCATGTCGGCAGGCCGTTTTGCAAAAGGTGGCCTTTCGCATTGTAAAAGACCGTCTTTTAGCGTGCAAAAGGCCACCTTTTATAATGCGAAAGACGGCCTTTTGCAAAGCCGCCTGTACAGGGCGGTTTCGTGGGCTGCATTCTTTTTCGCCGCCGCAGGCATTGCGGTATGGCGGAAAATGACTAACTTTGCGCTTGCATTAATAATAAGGTAAAGACATGAAGACCATAAACACAAGGCGGAGCATCCGCAAATATTCAGACAAGGAAGTGGCCGGCGAACTGCTGGACCGGCTCATCTCCGAGGCCGCGCGCACGCAGACCATGGGCAACATGCAGCTGTACAGCGTCGTTGTGACGCGTTCGCAGGAGATGAAGGAGCGGCTCGCGCCGGCGCATTTCAACCAGCCGATGGTCACCCAGGCGCCAGTGGTGCTGACGGTGTGCGCCGACTTCAACCGCGCCAGCCGCTGGTGCCGCTGCCGCAAGGCCGAGCCGGGCTACGACAACTTCCTTTCGTTCATCAACGCGGCCACCGACGCGCTGCTGTACACGCAGACTTTCTGCAACCTGGCGGAAGAAGAGGGCCTCGGCCTGTGCTTCCTCGGCACTACCGTATACATGCCGCAGATGATTATAGACACTTTGCAGTTGCCCAAGCTGGTGATGCCCGTGGCAACGCTCACCGTGGGGTGGCCGGCCGAGGAGCCGCCGCTGAGCGACCGCCTGCCGCTCCAGTCGTTCGTTCACGGCGAGACATACCACGACTATTCGCCTTCAGACATCGACCGCTACTACGGCCCGAAGGAGGCGCTGGAGGAGAACCGCGAGTTCGTCCGCATAAACAGCAAGGAGACGCTGGCGCAGGTGTTCACCGACATACGTTACACCAAGAAGGACAACGAGGCCATGTCAGCCGGCATGATGGAGGCCTTGAGAAGGCAGGGATTCATCGAGTGAGGCCGTGGGGTGTTGCGGTTTGGGTTTGCGGTTGCAGCCGTAAACCCTTGCAGCCCTTATAACCTGATGGTTGCAAGACCGTATGGCCGTCCCTGAAAACATGCACATGACAGGGCTTTTGTGCATATTTATAATAGTGAATTGATAAAAAAATGTAAAATTAAAGCATTTTATTGCCGAAATATTTGGAACTGTAAGAAAATATCACTAACTTTACGACAGAAAACAAGAAACACAACATAAGTTGTCAACGGTCTCGAACATGATGGAAGGAAATGTCAGAACAACTCTGATATATTAGACAACTGATGAACGTGTGATGTACTTTCGAGTAACGGGGAGCCGGCGAAAGATGGTAAATGTTTGATGTCATGGAGATGTTTTTTCACTAAGATGAGAGGGAAGGTATAAAAACAAGTTGTTGATATGGATGTTTTAATTAATGGTTAAGCGGACTTCCTGTTACTGAACTAAAGCAAAAGAGGATGCGTCATAGCGCAAAGCATGGCGCACCCTCTTCTTTTTGCCGCGCCTTTACGGCGCATAACTTTTTGCAAGATTATGACAAGTAAATACCAGAAGAAAATCAGCCGCGGCATCGTCATGCCGCTCCAGCATTTCATGCAGAGGGAAAAGTCGGCCGGGATTGTGCTCGGCGCAAGCATCGTCATAGCCATGCTGCTGGCCAACTCGCCGTGGAGCGAGGGGTATTTCCACCTGTTCGAGCATAAGCTCGGCTTCGTGTTCAACGGCGAGCCGTACCTATACTACTCGCTGCACCACTGGATTAACGACGGACTGATGTCGATGTTCTTCTTCGTCGTGGGGCTTGAGCTCAAGCGCGAGTTCATCGGCGGCGAGCTGGCCGACCCTCGCAACACCATCCTTCCGATAGGTGCCGCCGTGGCGGGTATGCTTGTCCCTGCGCTAATCTACACCGTATTGAACGCCGGAACGCCGTCGGCCGGAGGCTGGGGCATACCTATGGCTACCGACATAGCGTTCTCCCTGGCGGTAATCTACGCCCTCGGCGACCGCGTTCCGCTGGCCGCCAAGGTGTTCCTGACGACACTCGCCATCGTTGACGACCTCGGGGCGGTGGTCGTTATAGCGTTGTTCTACACGTCGGAAATATCCGTCGTCAACATCGCCGTCGGCCTTGCGTTCCTCCTTGTGATGTATATTGCCAACAAGATGGGCGTAAAGAACGTCGTGTTCTACGGCCTCTTGGGCATCGGCGGAGTGTGGGTAGCCTTCCTGATGTCGGGCATCCACGCCACAATAGCCGCCGTATTGGCCGCCTTCGTAATCCCTGCCGACGCCCGTCTGCCCGAGCCTTTGTACATCAAACGGGCGGCAAACAACCTGCGGCGGTTCGCAGGCATTAAGCCAAACAACGTCTCGACGCTTGAGCACGAGCAGGTGGAAGTAATCGCGGACATGATGAACGACACGCGCGATGCAATCCCTCCGTCGCAGCGTCTGGAGCACGCCATGCACCCGTTCGTGTCGTTCGTCGTCATGCCTGTGTTCGCTTTGGCTAATGCCGGGGTGTCTTTCGCCGGGCTGGATGTGCAGACCGTCTTCTCAACCAACGTCGCCTGGGGCGTAGCCTTGGGGCTTTTGCTCGGCAAACCGCTCGGCATCATGCTCTCCACTTACATCCTCGTGCGCCTCGGAGTGGCGAAGAAGACCGGGGCGTTGACCCTCCGCCGCGTCGCCGGTCTTGGCTTCCTGGCCTCCATCGGGTTCACGATGTCAATGTTCATATCCACCCTTGCCTTCACCGATGACACGATGTTGCTGCAAGCCAAGCTTGGTATTTTCGCCGCGTCAATCCTCGGCGGCATCGTCGGTTACCGCCTGCTGAAATGATAAAAGATAAAATCCAGAAGCCCGGACACGGACTTCTGGATTATTGCATCAGGCCTCCTTCCACATAGAATATCAGGTTTCCGATGCCGTCACCACGCTTGTTGCTGTCTTTAAGGTTGCCCGGCACAGTGAAAATCCTGTCCTTCTCCATTCTGTCCATCAGCTCCCACATCACTTCATGGTAAAGGGCTACGGTGGCTACGGCTTCTTCTTTGAAGCCGAATTGTGACGACATTGAGCCGCAATAGCCTTTCAACGCCGCGCTGATGTTTTCCGTCAGGCGGTTGATTGTTTGGTGGAAAGCGTCGTCTTGACGCTTAATTATCGGGAACAAGGCGTTGCCCTGCGCATCAACCATACCGTATTTCATAAGCTTTTTGACAAGAGCCGGGTCGTTGATTTTGCCGTTCCGTCTTATTTCATCGGCGCATTCATCCATCGTGCCGGGGCTTGGTGCGATGTCGCTGTCGGTGTATGTCAGGCACAAATCCTGCTCGCCGTAGCCGTTGGTGCCGTATTTCGTGCCATGTCTCGGCTCGTATAGTATCCAGTAACAGCCGCTCCAGGTGGCGTGTTGGCCTGCATCGTCGAACAGGAGGAGCTTCGTCCACATCCTGCCGTCAAGCAAATAAGAGAACATAAGGGACAAAGTGTTGGCCTGCCAACCCATGTCTTTTATGGTGTTTGCCAGCGTGATGAAGTCCTGTTTGTTCTTTCCGTAGATGTCGTCGGTCACTGTTTTGCTGAAAATACGCAGCGAGTCGGTCTGCCGCTTGTCAAGTATAGGTATGGCCGTATGCCATTTTCCGCCTGTCCGTTCGATAATTCCGCCGACTTCGAGTAGCATCAGCTGGCTGTCGGAACACTGTATTCCTTTGCCGCGGAGTTCACCGGCGGTCTGCGGAGTGCGCAGGTTGTAGGTTATTTCCCAGTTGTTGTCGGCGGTCACATAGTCGATAGGCTGGTATCCGCTCAGGGCCACAAACTGCGTGGCTTCCCACTCGCTGTATGGCCGTATCTGCTCTTGTGCGGCTGAATTGGTTGCCGCCGCCATCGAAAAACATAATGTGGCGGCGGTGAAAATGCGCTTGAACATAGTAGTTGTCATTGTCAAAAATGAAGCGGCGGACAAGTAAATGTATTCCATTTGCCTGTCCGCCGCCTGTTTTTTCATTACTTGTTACTTTTCACTTATATGCTTGTAACTCGTCTGCTTGTCTGCTAATAAAATCATTTGCACGTCGGAGTCCACGGCTTCAGCTGCTTGAAGAAGTCGTTGCCCTTGTCGTCCACGAGGATGAAAGCAGGGAAGTCAACCACGTTAATCTTCCATATTGCCTCCATGCCAAGCTCGGGATACTCGACGCATTCTATGCTCTTGATGCTGTTCATGGAAAGAACTGCGGCCGGACCGCCGATGCTTCCGAGGTAGAAACCGCCGTGCTTCTTGCATGCGTCGGTAACAACCTGGGTGCGGTTGCCCTTCGCTATCATCACCATCGAGCCTCCGTGGTCTTGGAACTCGTCAACATACGGGTCCATGCGGTTGGCCGTAGTCGGGCCCATAGAGCCGCAAGGCATTCCTTCCGGGGTCTTTGCGGGGCCGGCGTAGAGCACGGGATGGTCCTTGAAATACTGCGGCAGGTCTTCGCCTGCGTCCAAACGAGCCTTCAGCTTGGCATGGGCTATGTCGCGCGCCACGATGATTGTGCCGTTGAGGCTTACTCGTGTAGACACAGGATATTGCGAAAGTATCTTGCAGATTTCGCTCATCGGCTGGTTCAGGTCAATGCGCACGGCGTCGCCCTCGCCTGCGTTGCGCAGCTCTTCGGGTATGAGTTCACCGGGATTATCGTCCAGTTTCTCAATCCAAACGCCGTCCTTGTTGATTTTGGCCTTGATGTTTCGGTCGGCAGAGCAGCTTACTCCGAGGCCGATTGGGCATGAAGCGCCGTGGCGCGGCAGACGGATTACGCGGATGTCGTGTGCGAAATGCTTTCCGCCGAACTGCGCTCCGAGACCTATTTTGTGTGCTTCGTCGAGCAATTGCTTCTCAAGCTCCACGTCGCGGAAGGCGCGTCCCGTCTCGTCTCCCGTCGTCGGGAGGTTGTCATAGTAGTGGGTTGAAGCCAGCTTTACGGTCAGCAGGTTCTTCTCCGCCGACGTTCCGCCTATTACGAAAGCAATATGGTAAGGAGGACAAGCCGCCGTTCCGAGCGTCTTCATCTTCTCAACGAGGAACGGAACGAGCGTACCGGGGTTCTGTATGCGCGCCTTTGTCTCCTGGTAGAAGTATGTCTTGTTGGCCGAGCCGCCACCCTTTACCACGCAGAGGAACTTGTATTCCTCGCCCTCGGTAGCCTCGATGTCGATTTGTGCGGGCAGGTTGCAGCGCGTGTTCACCTCCTCGTACATCGAGAGGGGCGCGTTCTGCGAGTAGCGCAGGTTCTCTTCCGTGTACGTCTTGTACACGCCTTTCGACAGAGCTTCCTCGTCGCAGAAGCCCGTCCACACCTGTTGTCCCTTCTCGCCGTGTATGATTGCCGTGCCAGTGTCTTGGCAGAAAGGCAGCTTGCCCTTGCAAGCCACCTCGGCGTTGCGCAGGAACGTGAGTGCCACATACTTGTCGTTGTCGCTCGCTTCGGGGTCTGTCAGGATTTTAGCCACTTGCTCGTTGTGCGCGCGGCGCAGCAGGAAGTTGACGTCCCTGAAGGCCGCGTTGGCCAGCATTGTCAACGCTTCGGGACTTACTTTCAGGATTTCCTTGCCCTCAAATTCGCTTACCGACACGCCGTCTTTTGTCAAGAGGTAATATTCCGTGTCGTCTTTGCCCATCTGGAACATGGGGGCGTACTTGAATTCCGGTGTTGCCATAATGTTTTGTTTATATGTTTTTACTGTTGCAAAGTTATGCAATTTTATCGAGAAAACAGGTCTCAGGGCGGCAAAACTTGCGCCTATTCGGAGGTCTACACAATCTTTTAGGCCGTCGTTCACTTCCTTTCATTGACTATGCTGCTTATTCTTTCAGCCCATACGGCCTGCTGCTCGGCTATGTCTCGGCGCATTTGTGCGAAGTGAGCGTCAGCGGCAGCTTTATTGCTTGTCCTCGCTTCCTCGGCTACTTCCCTCATTATTTGCGCCAGCATCTCGTCGGTAGGCTTGCTGTCGGGGCTGAAACGGTATTTGTTCAATTCTTGTTCAGACATGGTTGTGTCATCTTGTTCGTACTTGCAAATATACTCTTTTTGGGTTAAAGGAGGAAATATAATGGCCTTTTCTTGTCTAATTTTAACGTGAGTTCGGCATAACTTCTATTTTCCACAAACAGCGAAAATACCCTTTGTAGGGACATAATTCATTATGTCCGCACGTTCTGAAAGAACGTTTTTCATTGCTGCGCTTGTGTAATACGCCTCTTCGCGGCGTGCGGACATAATGAATTATGTCCCTACAAAGGATGTTTTCTTATACCGGACTCACGTTAATTTTAACGTAATAGAAGACGTTTCTGTAACCCGTTGACTGTCAACGCCTTTCCAATATGCCGTCTTTCGCCTCCTGAAAGACGGTCTTTTACAACGCAAAAGGTGGCCTTTCACATTGCAAAAGGTCACCTTTTGGAAAATTAAAAATTAACAATGAAAAATTAAAAATCTGTCATTGGGTGAAGATAAGACATTAATACCCGAAGATTTCCTCGGTTGTCAGCCGTTTGATTGGGCCGATTTTCTCCAACGCCTTCATGTCGAGCTGCTTCTCGTCGCCGAGGATTATGTAGCGGTAAGGCTTGTTGGCCATTGTCTCCTGCTCGAACTTTACGATGTCGTCCATCGTCAGCGAGGGTACGGTTTCGTACACTTTCTTTGCCAAGTCGTAGTCTATGCCGAGCCGCTTTGCCTGGAGGTAGGCGTTGAGGATGCCTGCCTTGGTGACGCGCCGCGTTGCGATATACTTCATGAGCGACTGTTTTGCAAGCTCGAACGCTTTTTCCGACTGCGGGATTGTGTCCAATATGCTGTTGAAAGTGCGGATGCAGTCCGTCATCTTGTCGTTCTGCGATATGATGTAAGTATAGGCGTACTCCGGCTCATGCTTGTAGCTTGGCATGGTGTAGTTGGCGTATGCGCTGTAAGCGAGGCCGCGGGTCTCGCGCAACTCCTGGAATACCACGGTGTTCATGCCGCCTCCGTAATACTCGTTGAACAGCTCGATTATGGGCTGGCGGTCGGGACTCCACTGCCGTCCTTCGTTGTGATACTGCACCATGTATATGTTTTTCGCGTCATACGGGGCAATGTACACCTCGTTCTGCGGTGTCAGCTGCATGGTGTAAGGCCGCCCTTCGGGCACGTCGGCAAGCGTCTTGGCCGTCTTGTGCAGACGGTCTACGGTGGCGGTAAGCTCGCCAAGCTCCATCGGGCCATAGTAAAGCACGCTGTGCTTGTAGCCGTTGAACGCCTTTACCATGTCTACCAGCCGCTGCGGCTCCATCTCTTGAAGTTCCTTTGACGACGGAATGTTGCGTGCCGAGTTGTATTCGCCGTACATTCCGTACCTTTGCAGGCGGCTGAAGTTCACGCCTTGGTCGAGCTTGTTGTCGGCGCGCGACTTCAGCTCCACGCCTACATATTTGTCATATGCTTCCGTGTCAACCTTTGCGTTGGCAATGAAGTCCTCCATAAGCGCCATCGCCTCGGGCATGTTTTCGGCCAGTCCGTTGAGCACAATGCTTGCCGTCCTCGTGCCAACGCTTACCGTGTAGTCGCAGGCCAGCGAGTAGAACTTCTGCTTCAGCTGCTCGGCCGTGAGCTTGTCTGTGCCGAGATAGGTGAAGTAACTTGCCGCATAGGGCAGCCACTTGTCACTCTCCTCGCCGAATTCGAAGTAGTAGTTCAGCGTGAAACGCCCGTTCTCGGTGTTCTTAACGTAGAGCACGGGCAGGCCGTTCTTCGTCGTCGCCTTCGTCAAATCCTTCTCAAAATCCAGGAATTTTGGTTGGATTGGCTCTACTTTTGAGTTCACTATCTCCGTTACGAACACACTCTGTAGTTCCCGGTTGGCTGGAATTGCCGTTATTTCGGGCTTGTCTATCTTCTTGATTGTAGAGTCTACGCCCGTGCGTTTGTACACGGCCACGTAGTTGTCGGCGAAGTGCCGGCGCGCAAAGTCCACTATTTGCTGTTTCGTTATTCCCGATATGCGGTCGAGTTTGCCTGCAACGTCGCTCCAGTTTTTGCGGTTTATGAATGCGTCAACGAACATGTCGGCGCGTCCGGCGTTGCTTTCCAGGGTTGTATAGAAGTTCAGCTTCTTGTTGTTCACCACCGCTTTTACCAGCTCTTCGCTGAATTCGCCGCGCTTCAGCTTGTCTATTTCGCCGAGCATGAGGGCTTTCACCTCGTCAAGAGTTTGCCCTTGTTTCGGGAAACCGGCCATGATGAAGCCCGAATATTCTGCCAGCGGCAGCGTGAAAGCTCCTCCGCCGAGCCATTTCATCTGCTGGTCGAGGTCAAGGTCGAACAGTCCGGCCTTGCCGTTCGACAGCATGTCGGCTATTACGTCGAGCGTGTCGGCCTGGAGTGAGGCCGCCTTGTCAAACTTCCATCCTACGTATATGTTCTCCGCTTCCTGGCCTACAACGGTGGTGTCGGCCGGTGCCGTGCGGTCGGGTATAGGTGCGTATTGCGGCTGCGAGAGGTTGGGGGTGGGCTGCCATGAGCCGAAATACTTGTCGATGACGGCCATTACGGCATCCGGGTCGAAGTCGCCTGCCATGCAGATAGCCACGTTGTTAGGTGCGTAATACCGCTTAAAGTAGTTCTTTATGTTTACTATTGACGGGTTTTTCAGATGTTCCTGCGTGCCGATGGTTGTCTGTGTACCATACGGATGACCGGGAAACAGCTTGGCCATGAGCGCGTTGAAGAGCTTGTTGCTGTCGTCGGCAAGCCCCATGTTGTACTCCTCGTACACGGCCTCAAGCTCCGTGTGGAAGCCTCGTATTACCATGTTCTGGAAGCGGTCGGCCTGTATGCGCGCCCAGTTCTCCACCTCGTTGGCCGGTATGTCCTCCACGTAGCAGGTCACGTCGTTGCTTGTGTAGGCGTTTGTTCCCTGCGCTCCGATTGACGACATCAGCTTGTCGTACTCGTTGGGGATGAAATATTTGGCGGCAATCTGCGACAGGCTGTCTATCTGGTGGTAGTAAGCGCGGCGCTGTAGCGAGTCCTTTATCGTGCGGTACACTTCGAAACGGTTTTGTATCGAGTCGAGAAGCGGAGCTTCGGCGGCCGCGTCTGTGGTGCCGAATTGCCGTGTTCCCTTGAACATCAGGTGCTCAAGATAGTGTGCCAGGCCTGTCGTTTCGGGCGGGTCGTTGCGGCTTCCCGTGCGCACGGCGATGTACGTCTGTATGCGCGGTTTCTCGTTGTTCACCGAGAGGTAGACGGTCAGTCCGTTGTCAAGCATGTAGATGCGTGTATTCATCAGGTCGCCGGGAACGGTCTGATACTTGTATTCCTTTGCCGCGAGCGGCAGCGTCAAGGCGAGCAGTAATACAAAAAGCGCTGTTTTGAGTCTTGCCATAAATGTGACTATTTGATGAATGTTGATGCCTCTTATTTAGGATTAAGGGAGTTTGGAAGAGTTATCGCCCGTTTCACTCGCTAAGGAGTCAAAGGCAATTGCCTTGCCACTTGTCTGCCTGTTCCTTGTCAACTCGTCAATTATCCGAGCTGCGCGAGGAACTTGTCGAGCGTCTGGCGGTCAACGTCGCCCAGCCGGTATTCCTTCTCCGCGTCTTCTTTTATCATGCCGAGCCATGCCTGGCGCGCAGCCTCGCCGCGCTGGCGCAGCTGCATTATGTCGTCTTCGGTCAGTTCGTCCTTGCCCAGCCATTCCTTCATAAGGCTCACGGCGAACGTCCACAGGTAGTCGGCGTAACGCTCGTTGTAGGCTTCGAGCATGTCGTTTATAGCCTGTATGCCGTCGAGCATACCGTATTTTATCTTCTCTGTGAGGCGTTCTTCTTCTGCGGCTGGCAGCAGCAGGCCGCCCAGGTCGGTCCATTCGTCCGTGCCGTAAGGCGTTGTCGGGGCGCTAAGTCCGTGCTCTTCGAGCACACGTCCGATAAACATTTCAATGGCCATGGAGTACAGTTGCAGTCCTTTTTCTAACGCATTGACTGTCAGCGTGTTGCCATCGGCCGTGCAAAAGGCCGTCTTTTGGCCTGCGTTTTGCCGCATATTGGCGAGCAATTTGCGGCCTTTTACAACCTCATTGACCGTCAACGGGCTGAGCCAGTCATAATTGATGATGCTCTTGCGGCTGCCTTTTATGCGGATGTCGCGCCGCGGCCACTTGGCCGTGTCGCGGTAAAGGCCCACGGTGGCGATGTTGCGTCCGGGCACGATGTGCGTCTCGCGGCCTTCGCCTATGACGTAAGAGAAGGGCAGGGCGGTTGTGTCGGGATGGTTCTGAAGTTTGCCCATGCACACCGAGAACGCGCCTATGCGTGCCGGATGGACTATGTGCGAGCCGCTGGCCGTCTTCACTCCGCGCTCCAATGTGCCGTAATGAATGGGGCCCATCTTGTACGCGTGGTTGCTGAAATTGGTGCCCGAACCGGCGTTGTAGAACGAAGTGGCGCAGCCTATGAGCAGCGTGCTCTTGTGGTGTGACACCGAGAAGGGACCGCAGAAGGCGGCGCACGCCTCGCCGTTTGCCATGTACGAGTTGGCGAAGAACAGGCTGCTCTCCGCCGTGAAGCCGTTGGTTATCTGGCTGGCCTCGCCCACGTAGCAGTTGAACAGCTTTGCGCTGTTCAGCACCGACGAGCCGTCAGCTATGATGGAGTTCTCGCAGATTACGCCCGAACCTATATAAACGCTGTCGTCGGCCTCTGCCGCCAGGGTGCAGTCGCTAAGGCGGCACGCCCCGTTCACCTCGCAGTTGTCGGCTATGTTTGTGTTGGTTATTTCCGTGGTGTTGATGATGCGCACGAAGTCGCCTACCGTTCCGGTGCCCGTCAGGCGGCTGTCCACGTCGTTCTTGGCCATCGCCTTCAGCGCGGCCGACAGTTCCTTGTCCTCCGGGCGGCTCACCATCAGCGCGGCAATGTTGCTCGTAAGGCCGCGGAAGAGCACCACGTTGCCGCTTCCGGCCTCGTTAAGCACGGATATGGTGTTGCCTTCGCCGAAGGTGGCTTCGGCTGTTGTCTCCATTGTGCACACGTTGCGTATGCAGCACTCTTCACCTATTATATAATTGTTGATGTAGTTACCGACGTTCTCTATTAGGCAGTTGTCACCTATGGTGGCGTTGCGCAGCGTGGCGTTGCGCACACCTGAATGTACATAGAAGCCCTGCGTCACCTCTATGCTCTTCTCGAACACGCCGAGGTTGACCGTGCCGCAGAACCTGACATCTTTTATATGCGACGGGTTGAAGTCGTCGGCCACGTTTACGCATGTCCAGTCTTCGGCCGTGCATCCGTTATCTTCGAGGGTTATGATTTCGTCGTCGGTAAGCTGTCTGTAATCGTACATGGTCGTTATAGTTAATTGATGATTGATAGTTGGGAATGGAAAATTATGACAACCTTTGTCAATCGGCTTTTGCTCGATGGCAAGTGTAATCATAATTATCCATTCTGCATTCTCAACTTTCCATTAAAAGTAATCATAATTCACCATTTTCAATTCTCCGTCTCAACGTCGGTGGGGTAGAGGAAGTCGTTGTACGGGTACTTCTGTACGTGCAGCTGGCGCACCTGCTTATACAGAGTGTCGCGCAGCTCGTCGATGTTCGTCCTGTTCCTTGCCGATATGAAGAGGCAGTTGTCGCCCTGTTTCGCCATCCAGGTGCGCTTCAGTTCGTCGAGCGTTATGTTCTCCTTGGTGGCCGGGGTGAGGTCGTCGGGTTCCTTGTCAATCCATGTGTAGGCGTCTATTTTGTTGAAGATGAGCATCGAGGGCTTGTCTGCGCAGCCGAGGTCTTTCAGCGTGTTGTTCACCACTTTGATTTGTTCCTCGAAGTCGGGGTGCGATATGTCCACGACGTGTACCAGCAGGTCGGCCTCGCGCACCTCGTCGAGCGTCGATTTGAACGAGTCAACCAGGTCGGTGGGCAGCTTGCGGATGAAGCCCACGGTGTCTGCAAGGAGGAACGGCAGGTTTTCTATTACGACTTTCCTGACGGTCGTGTCGAGCGTGGCGAAGAGCTTGTTCTCGGCGAAGACCTCGCTCTTGGCGAGCAGGTTCATCAGCGTTGACTTGCCCACGTTGGTGTAGCCTACGAGGGCGACGCGTATTAGCCGTCCGCGGTTCTTGCGCTGGGTGGTCTTCTGCTTGTCTATTTCGGCGAGGCGTTGCTTCAGCAGCGACATGCGTTGCAGGATTATTCGGCGGTCCATTTCGAGCTGTGTCTCGCCCGGGCCGCGCAGTCCTACGGAGCCTTTTCCGCCTCCCGAGCCGCTTCCTCCGCCCTGTCGTTCAAGGTGGGTCCAGAGCCGTTGCAGGCGCGGCAGCATGTAGCGGTACTGCGCCAGCTCTACTTGTGTCTTCGCGTTGGCCGTCTGTGCGCGCATGGCGAATATGTCGAGGATGAGCGATGTGCGGTCGAGTATTTTCACCTTCAGCTCGTTCTCGATGTTGCGTATTTGCTTGGCCGACAGCTCGTCGTCGAAAATCACCATTCCTATTTCCCTTTCGGCTTCCTCCTCGGCGCGTATGTACTGCCTTATTTCCTCGAGCTTTCCCTTGCCCACATACGTGGTCTGGTTAGGCCCGGCCACCTTCTGCGTGAAGCGTTTTACGGTCACGGCTCCGGCGGTGTCGGCCAGAAACTCCAGCTCGTCAAGGTATTCCTTGGTCTTGGCTTCGTCCTGTTCCTGTGTGATTAGTCCCACGAGTACGGCCGTTTCGGCCTTGGCTTCGGATATTACAAATTCTTTCATTCGCGTGTTTACAGATGTTGTGTAGTATGGTTTAAGAGCGGTGCAAACGGGCGGAAAGCCTGTTTGTTCCCGTTCTCCCGCGTGCGGCTTGCCTTATGCAAAGTTACATAATTCGTGACAAACGGCAAAGAAAAACGCCGTTTTACGCCTCCGTTTTATCACCTTTTTACCATTGGTTTTGCGAAAGGCCGCAAATTGCCGTGCGAAAGGCCGCAAATGGCAAGGCGAAAGGCCGTCTTTTATAATGCGAAAGACGGCCTTTCGCAACTTGTTGTGTGCCAGCCTGTTATGTGCATGGCCGTAAAAGGCTGCATCTGCGGCCTTTTCTTGTTTGTATAGGGCGCGTTGCGTGTTGTCGTCAGATGCGTGGGATGATGCTGTAAGGTGCTCTTCGGAAGTGCTGCCAGCCGTAAACGTTTACGTAAGTTTTTTGACTAAAAACCTCAAAATTTTGACATAGGTCAACTTTTTTGCCTACTTTTGCCCCCGTAACGAAGAGATTTTCAGAATTACATGCTACATTGATACTAAAGACTAAGACATTCAAAAAGTGAAAAAATCTGCTCTGTCGGGATGACAGGGCATTTTTTATTTTGTAACTTTGCAGGCGTTATTACATATCTTTGGTATATTACAACATGCAAAATCCTTTCAAAACGATAAGAGAAAAGGCCTTGGCGGCATGGCGAATGGTGCGCGCCCAAGCCTCGCGCTTCGCCGCATGGCAGCGCAAGGGAGTGACGCCGCAGCCGCTTTCGGCTGACAGCCACGTATGCCTTAACTGCCGCACGGCCTTCACCGGCAACTTCTGCCCGCGCTGCGGACAGTCGGCCTCGGTGTCGCGCTTCACGTTGCGCCACGCATTGAGCAAGACTTTGGAGGTGTGGGGACTGGGCAACCGCAGTCTGCCGCGCACGCTCTGGCACCTCGTTTACCGCCCCGGCCACATGATTGGCGACTATCTCGAAGGCCGCCAGGCACCATATTTCCCTCCCGTCAAGATGCTCTTCCTCGTCACGGCGGCGTTTGTCGTAACGCAGCACGTTGTCGCCCCGGGTGCGATGGACGAGATTTATGCCGACGCCGCGTCGCGTCTGACCGAGCATAAGGCCGACATTTCCGACGGCAAAGGTGCCTATCCGGCCAAGCAATACGTGCTGGAGGGGATTAATAACTTTACCGATGCGTTCAACAACGTTACCGATTTCTTCCGCCAAAACCAGGCGATAGAACTCGTCTTGAGCCACTGCCTCTTCGCATTGATAACCATGCGCGTGTTCCGCCGGTCGCCGTTGCGCCCGAAGATGAACCTCACCGAGTGCTTTTTCGCACAAATCCTGATAGCCAGCCAGCTTATGATGGTGTCGATAGTGTGCATCGTCGCCACACAGGGCAGCCGGTGGATTGACAACATGTACGTCATGCCAACGTGGCTCTTGCTGCTCGTACTGCTCTACGACTACAAGCAACTGTACGGCTTCGGCCTGCTGCGCACGGCTTGGTACACCCTGAAGGTGCTCATCGGCTGGTGGCTCATGCTGTTGCTGCTGCTTGTAGGATGGATGGCGGCAAGCGTGGCGTGGACGGCGGTAAACAATTAAATATTAATTGACAATTGAAAATGGAGAATGGAAAATTATGATTACCATTGAAGGCTTTAACCTCTTTGGGTAATCATAATTTTCCATTCTCCATTTTCAATTGTCAATTACGAAAAGTAAGTCCGCCGTCTCCTGCGTCCACGACGATGGGCTTCTGCCTGTCAACCGTGCCGCCAAGGAGCTGCTTGCTCAGGTCGTTGAGCATGTAACGCTGGATGGCACGTTTTACGGGACGCGCTCCGAACTCAGGGTCGAAGCCTGCCGATGCAAGGAAACTGATGGCCGCCGGGGTGACGTCGAGCGTAACGTCCTGCTGCTCCAGCATCTTCTTAACGCCGTTTACCTGGAGTTTTACAACGTCGGCGATTTGCTCCTGCGTCAGCGGAAGGAACATTATGGTCTCGTCTATACGGTTCAAGAACTCCGGACGGATGGTCTTCTTCAGCATCTCCATCACCGTTTTCTTGGTCTTCTCGATAACAGCGTCGCGGTTGGCGGCGGTTATGTGCTCGAACTCCGACTGTATGTACTGGCTCCCGAGGTTTGAAGTCATTATGATGATGGTGTTCTTGAAGTTCACCGTGCGCCCCTTGTTGTCGGTAAGGCGGCCGTCATCCAATACCTGCAAGAGGATGTTGAACACGTCGGGATGCGCCTTCTCGATTTCGTCGAAGAGCACGACGGAGTAAGGTTTGCGCCTTACCGCCTCGGTCAGCTGTCCGCCCTCGTCGTAGCCTACGTATCCAGGAGGCGCGCCGATGAGCCTCGACACGCTGAACTTCTCTTGGTATTCGCTCATGTCAATACGTGTCATCATCGTCTCGTCGTTGAACAGATACTCGGCCAAAGCCTTCGCAAGCTCGGTCTTTCCTACGCCCGTCGTACCGAGGAAGATGAACGACGCAATCGGCCTTTTCGGGTCTTGCAGGCCCGCGCGGCTGCGCCTTACGGCGTCGCTTACTGCCTCTATGGCCTCGTCTTGCCCTATTACGCGCTTGTGAAGCTCCTCTTCAAGGTGCAGAAGCTTGTCCTTCTCGCTCTGCATCATCCGCGTAACGGGTATGCCGGTCCAGCGGCTTACCACCTCGGCGATGTCGTCCGCGGTCACCTCTTCGCGTATCATGGCGTTGCCGTCCTGCGTAGAACGCAGCTGCGCCTGTATGCTCTTGATGTCGTCTTCGAGCTGTTTCAGCTTGCTGTAACGTATTTCAGCCACGCGCTCATAGTTGCCTTCGCGCTCTGCACGCTCGGCTTCGAAGCGCAGTTGCTCCATCTGCTGCTTGTCCTGTTGTATTTTGTTGACGAGCGCCTTCTCGCCTTCCCACTTTGCGCGGAAGGCCTTTTCCTTGTCGCGAAGCTCCGCAATATCCTTGTCGAGCTGTGCGATTTTGGGCTGGTCGTTCTCCCTTTTGATGGCCTCGCGCTCTATTTCGAGCTGCTTCAGGCGGCGGGTTATTTCGTCAAGTTCCTCCGGCACGGAGTCACGTTCCATGCGGAGCTTGGCCGCAGCCTCGTCCATCAGGTCGATGGCCTTGTCAGGCAGGAAGCGGTCTGATATGTAACGCTCCGACAATTTGACGGCGGCTATGCACGCATCGTCCTGAATACGCACCTTGTGGTGGTTCTCGTAGCGTTCCTTCAGGCCACGGAGGATGCTGATTGCGCTAAGTTCGTCAGGCTCGTCTACCATCACCGTCTGGAAACGACGCTCCAAAGCCTTGTCCTTCTCAAAGTATTTCTGATACTCGTTGAGCGTCGTCGCGCCGATAGAGCGCAGTTCGCCGCGCGCCAATGCAGGCTTCAGTATGTTGGCGGCGTCCATCGCCCCCTCACCGCCACCTGCCCCGACGAGGGTGTGGATTTCGTCGATGAAGAGGATGATGCGACCCTCGGAGTTGGTAACTTCCTTGATTACGCTCTTCAGACGCTCCTCAAACTCGCCCTTATACTTGGCTCCGGCCACGAGCGCACCCATGTCGAGAGAGTACAGCTGCTTGTCTTTCAGGTTCTCGGGCACGTCGCCGCGCACTATACGCTCGGCCAGTCCCTCGACGATGGCCGTCTTACCCGTACCCGGCTCACCTATAAGTATAGGGTTGTTCTTCGTCCGTCGCGAGAGAATTTGCAGCACGCGGCGTATCTCGTCGTCACGTCCTATTACCGGGTCGAGCTTGCCCTGGCGCGCCTCTTCCACCAAATTCTTGGCATACTTAGCAAGACTCTGGTAGTTGTCGTCGGCCGATTGCGACTGCACTTTCTGTCCTTGGCGCAGCTCGTTGATGGCCGCGCGCATCTCCTTCTCCGTGCATCCGGCGTCCTTCAAGATGCGCGACGCGGTAGAGTTGACCGTAAGCAGAGCCAGCAAAAGCGGCTCTACGGAGACGAACTCGTCGCCCATCTTGGCCGAAATGTCGGTCGCACGTTGCAGCACTTCGTTGCTTTCATTGCTCAAATAAGGCTGCCCGCCCTGCACGCGGGGCAACCGGCCGATTTCGCGGTCGAGCACGTTCTCCACCTGTGCGGCGTTCACTCCAAGTTTCTGGAAGATGAAGTTGGCCACGTCCTTGGCTTTCGCCATGACGCCCTTCAGCAGGTGTACCGGCTCGATGGCCTGTTGGCCGCCGCGCTGCGCGGTGTTGACCGCCTCCTGGACGGCCTCCTGCGCCTTGATTGTAAACTTGTCGAATGTCATATTCTGTTCTCCTTTCTTTATCTTGATTGCGTGGTTTGCGTTATCCGTAAACCGTCAGTTCAAAATATGTGCCCGTATATAACATGTGTCATTATGGCATTTAAAACTGACAAGTTGTCTCACTTGTGCTGCGTTTGCGGGTTGTACGCAAAGGCGTTGGCGGCGTTTCGGTAAGTGGCTGATAATCAAGCGGTTTGCGAAAGGCCGTCTTTCGGCTTGTAAAAGACGGTCTTTTGGCCGCTGAAAGATGCCCTTTTGCGGTGCGAAAGACGGCCTTTCGCAAAACAACCGGTTGCAACCTTTGCCGTTGTCCGTTTTTTACGTACCTTTGCATGGATTATTTCAATTGCAAGGAAATGAAAGAACTGGAAGACCGGATATTGCGTGACGGCAAGTGTCTCGAGGGTGGGATACTAAAGGTGGACGGCTTCATAAACCACCAGATGGACCCGTTGCTGATGAAGTCGATAGCCGTAGAGTTTGCAAGGCTTTTCGCCTCGGACGGCATAAACAAGATAATTACCGTCGAGGCGAGCGGCATAGCACCGGCCATAATTACCGGCTACCAGATGGATTTGCCCGTAGTGTTCGCTAAAAAGAAAAAGCCGGTAACCATGGACGACATGCTTACGGCGAGCGTTTACTCGTTTACCAAGCAGCGCAATTACGACATATGCGTTAGCCGCGAGTTCCTGCACGAGGGTGACAGGGTGCTGTTCATAGATGATTTCCTGGCCAACGGCAACGCGGCCATGGGCATAATGAGCCTCGTAAACCAAGCCGGTGCCGAACTCGTTGGCATGGGGTTCATAATAGAAAAGGCTTTCCAGCATGGCGGCGAACGCCTGCGCGCCGAGGGCGTGAGGGTGGAGTCGCTGGCCGTAATAGAGAGCCTTGACAACTGCAAGATAACGATTAAGGGGCGCGGAGCGGCTGAATAAGGCCGCCATCGCCCTTGTCTTACGCTACGGGAGCGGCGAGCCTGTATGGCGAGCCTGCTGTTTCAAACAAACAATCACATTATATATTATGACTAACAACCGTCCTTTGATAGCCCATGTGTGCCTCTTCATGGCGTGCGCGTTCTGGGGACTGATGGCTCCGCTGGGCAAAGACGCCATGACCCACGGCTTTTCCGGCCTGGAGATGGTCACGTTCCGCGTGTTGGGTGGAGCCGTGCTGTTCTGGATTACATCGTTCTTCGTTCCGAAGGAGCGCGTCGGCGGCAGGGATTTGGCCATGCTCGCCGGTGCCGCCGTGCTGGGTTTGGTCACCAACCAGTGCTGCTACACCATGGGGCTGAGCATCACATCGCCCGTGAACGCCAGCATCGTGACCACGTCGATGCCTATTTTCGCCATGTTGCTGGCATTTTTCATACTGAAAGAACCCATCACCGCGAAGAAGGCCGGAGGCGTGGCCTTGGGCTGCGCGGGCGCGGTAATACTCATCGCCACAAGCGCGGCGGCGGCCAGCAGCAAGGTGGGCGACTTGCGTGGCGACCTGCTCTGCCTCGGCGCACAGTTCTCGTTCGCGCTCTACCTGTCGCTGTTCAGCGGCCTGATACGCCGCTATTCGGTGATAACTGTCAACAAGTGGATGTTCACATACGCAACGGTGATGATACTGCCGTTCACGTTCGGCGACGTGTCAAGCGTGGATTACGCGGCCATACCGCTGCGCACATGGCTTGAAACGGGCTTCGTGGTGTTCTTCGGAACATACGTCAGCTACATTCTTATGATGGTAGGCCAGCACACGCTGCGCCCCACTGTGGTGAGCATATACAACTATGTGCAGCCTGTAGTGTCGGTCACGGTGAGCGTGCTGACGGGCATCGGCGTGTTCAAGCCTACCCAAGCGGCCGCCGTTGTGCTTGTCGCCATAGGCGTATGGCTCGTAACCAAGTCGAAGTCAAGGCGCGACATGGAAAGTGAGAAAAATGGAAAGTGAGAAGTGAACAACACAAATGCCGACAGGCGTTTGTGGATTATGAGTCGTAATTTATGCATTGCATGAACAATATATTGCCACAAATAGGGCGCACTCCGCTCGTGGAGCTTGGCCGGATATCACGCGCCGCAGGGCTTGAAACGCCAATCATGGCCAAGGCGGAGATGTTCAATCCCGGCGGAAGCGTAAAGGACAGGGTGGCCCAGGCGATGGTAGAGGATGCGGAGGCAAGGGGCATCCTGCATCCCGGAGCTACCATAATAGAGCCTACGAGCGGCAACACGGGAATCGGGCTGGCGCTCGTTGCGGCGGTAAAGGGCTACCGGCTGATACTGACAATGCCCGAGACGATGAGCCTGGAACGGCGCAAACTGCTCGCGGCTTACGGCGCGGAGGTGCGCCTTACGCCTGCGGCTGAAGGCATGGCGGGCGCAGTGGCCGAGGCCTTACGCCTGCGCGCGGCGGTCAAAGGCTCGGTGACGCTCGGCCAGTTTGACAACCCGGCCAACCCCCTATGCCACTACATGACGACCGGCAGGGAAATCATCGAGCAGACGGGCGGCAGGGTTGACATATTCGTAGCGTGCGTAGGCACAGGCGGAACGGTGTCGGGCACAGGGCGAAGGCTGAAGGAGCACAACGGCGCGGTACGCATAGTGGCCGTTGAACCTGCGTCGTCGCCGCTGCTGTCCACGGGCAAGGCCGGGCCGCACAAAATCCAGGGAATAGGCGCGAACTTCATCCCCAAGACATACGATGCCGCTGTGGTGGATGAAATAGTCACCGTATCTGACGACGACGCCATGCGCACGGCGCGTCAGTTGGCTGCAACTGAAGGGCTGTTTGCCGGCATATCGTCGGGCGCGGCGGTGGCTGCGGTGGTGAGAATAGCCATGCGGCAGGAGAACAGGGGCAAGCACATAGTGACCCTGTTGCCCGATACTGGCGAGAGATACCTGTCTACCGAACTGTTCGGATATAACTCTTAAAAACTATTCTGATATGATTAACAAGACTTTTGCACTGCTCGCCGCAGTGCTGGCATGCTCCACCGTGACTGCACAGGACGGCGCATGCAACGCCGCCTGCCAAAATTCAGTCGTACAGGAGCAGGCCGCCTGCCACCCGTGGTATGGCAAGAGGGTAGGGTTCATAGGCGACTCTATGACCGACCCGAAGAACAACCAGGCCGACATTCCGCGCAAATACTGGCACTACCTGCGACAGATGCTCGCCATAGAGCCTTATGTCTACGGCAAGAGCGGCCGCCAGTGGGACGACGTGCCGAGGCAGGCCGGGCTGCTTGCAACTGAACATGGCGACAGCGTTGATGCCGTGATAGTGTTCATCGGGACAAACGACTTCAACGCAGGAGTGCCTTTGGGACGGTGGTATGACGAGGAGGAAGGCGCCGTGACGGCGGCCGTGCACGGCGAAAAGAAGCAGTACAGGCGCAAGCGCCGCACGTATTCGACAGACGGCAACACGTTCAAGGGGCGCATCAACATAGCCTTGCAGAAGCTCAAGACACTGTTCCCCGACAAGCAGATTGTGCTGCTCACGCCCATCCACCGCGCCGCAGCGGCATTCGGCGACACCAACATACAGCCCGACGAGAGCTGGCAGAACCTGTACGGAGAATATTTCGACGCTTATGTGGAGGCTGTCAAAGAGGCCGGCAACGTATGGGGCGTGCCGGTAATCGACCTCAACGCCGTGAGCGGACTAAACCCCATGGTGGCGGCGCAGCAGCATTTCTTCCACGACAAGGCTACCGACCTGCTTCACCCGGGCGACCGGGGGCAGCTGCGTCTGGCGCAGACGCTCGTCCGCCAGTTGTACGGTCTGCCGGTATTCTGAAACCACACGCCAAGTGCCTGACTGTCAGGCCCGTTGCAAAAGGCGGTCTTTCACAACGCAAAAGGTGGCCTTTCACAACGCAAAAGGTGGCCTTTTGGTGTACAATTGACGGCCTTTTGCAAGCTGAAAGACGGCATATCAGGATTCACCCACAACCTGATTGAACAGATTGCAACTATGGCTATTGTAACTATCCGTCATTTTTTTGATGGACGCAAAACAGAACATGATAAAAGTTTATGTCCAGAATAGACGATGAACGCCGCACCGTAAGGCTCATGATACGCCTGTATTGCCGCCGCAAGGAGGGAAACTGCCGTCTTTGCGGCGGATGCAGGGCTTTGGCGGAATATGCCGAAGAGAGGCTGTCAAGATGTCGCTTCGGCGAGCGAAAGCCTACATGCAGGCTGTGCAAGGTGCATTGTTACCGCACGGACATGCGGCTGAAGATGAAAGAAGTCATGCGCTACTCGGGGCCGCGCATGATATTTTACCACCCCGTGATTGCCATGAGGCATCTTGTCAGGGAAATGTTGAAAAGGTAAAAAGGTGGGAAGGACGGCCTTCTCACCTTTCTGTTATCCAGTCGCGGCACTTCTCCATGAGCCATTTCGGCGTGCTCGTGGCACCGCATATGCCGACAGTCTCGACACCGGCGAGCCATGCGGGGTCGATTTCTTCAGGCCCTTCTATGAGGTGGCTGTTGCCGTTTACGCGCTGGCATTCGGCAAATAGCACGCGGCCGTTGCTGCTCTTGCGGCCGCAAACGAACAGTATGAGGTCATGGCGCATGGCGAACGCGCTGATTGCAGGCATGCGGTTGGCCACTTGGCGGCAGATGGTGTCGAAGCTGCGGAACGTCGCTCCCGGAGCGATGTGTTCCTGGATGTAGTCAGTTATGCGGTGGAATTCATCGAGCGACTTCGTCGTCTGCGAATAAAGGTATATGTCCCGCGTGAAGTCGAGCCGTTTCACGCCGTCAAGGTCGGCCACTACTACGGCCCGTCCTTCCGTCTGTCCCACCAGTCCTAACACCTCGGCGTGTCCCGGCTTGCCGAAAATCACAATCTGCGCGTCCTTGTTCTCGTCGTATTTCCGCTTAATCCTGCGTTGCAGTTGCAGCACAACGGGGCATGTGGCGTCGATTATTTCAATGCCGTTGCGCTGCGCCATGGCGTATGTCTCGGGCGGTTCGCCGTGGGCGCGGAGCAGCACCTTTACGCCGTGCAGCCGCTCCATCTCGTCGTGGTTGATGGTTACCAGCCCCAAGCGGCGCAGCCTTTCGCACTCCATGCCGTTGTGCACGATGTCGCCGAGGCAGTAAAGCGTCTTGCCGGCGGCCAGTTCCTCCTCGGCCTTCCGTATGGCTGTGGTTACTCCGAAGCAAAAGCCGCTGCCGCTGTCAATCTCTATTTGCATTGTTGTTGGAAGTTGAAGATGTAAAAGAAGTTATGGAAGCCAAAGCCGGACAATGTGGTTTGCGTCAGGCTTTAACTTCCATAACCCAGTTTGATGTTATAAATTCATATTGTTAAAATACTCGTCCAGCAGACCGTTGGCCGCCGCGAAACTTGTACGCCGCCCTTCAAGCACGGAGCGTTCGGCTTCTTCCAACCGTTGCTGGATGGCCGGATTGTTGTAGAAATGGTCGCGCAGGTGCTCGTTTATGGTCTCGTACATCCAATATTTGCTTTGCTCGTTGCGCCGGTAAGAGAAGTAACCGTTGCCCTTCACGTAGTCGAAGTATTCGTAAATCATGTCCCATACTTCCTTTATTCCCGTGCCGTAGAAGCCGCTGTAACACATAACCTTCGGCTGCCAGCCGCTTTCCGACGCCGGGAAGAAGTGCAGGGCGTTGCGGAAGTTGCGTGCCGCCAGGTGGCAGCGGTCAACGTTCTCGCCGTCACACTTGTTGATTACGATGCCGTCGGATATTTCCATGATGCCACGTTTGATGCCTTGCAGCTCGTCACCTGTGCCGGCAAGCTGGATTAGGAGGAAGAAGTCAACCATCGAGTGGCAGGCAGTCTCACTCTGTCCTACGCCTACCGTCTCGACAAAAATCTTGTCGAAGCCTGCCGCTTCGCAAAGTATTATGCTCTCGCGGGTCTTCCGCGCCACACCGCCAAGTGACCCGGCAGTGGGGCTGGGACGGATGAACGCATCCTGGCGAACTGACAGTTTTTCCATGCGTGTCTTGTCTCCGAGGATGCTGCCCTTGGAGCGTTCCGAGCTTGGGTCTATCGCAAGGACGGCCAGTTTGCCGCCGGTACGGTCGAGAACGTGCAGGCCGAACTGGTCGATTGACGTGCTCTTGCCTGCTCCCGGCACGCCGCTTATGCCGATGCGGATGGACTGTCCGCTGTGCGGAAGGCATTTCTCGATAACTTCCTGGGCCTTGGCGTAATGGTCGGGATTGACGCTTTCTATCAGTGTTACGGCCTGGCTAAGCACCGTGATGTTGCCTTTTAGTATGCCTTCGACCATTTCTCCTACTGACATCTCGTGCCGTTTGAAGCGTCCGCGCTTCAAGTAAGGGTTTACAATGGAAGGCTGTTCTACTCCGGCGTTTACCGCCAGACCTTTGTATTCGTTGCTGTTTTCAGGGTGTTCCATGACTAAACTGCTTTGTTCATTTGACGTTTACGTGTATGACTACTTTCGACTTGTTGGGGTCGTTGGTTATCATCAGCACGCGCGGTTTGCTCCTTGCGTTCTTGAGTTGCTTGCGGTAAGCCGTGATTTTAAGCTTTGCCGACTCGCCGGGGTCAAGCCTTGACTTGTTGAGGCGCACCTTAAGGCCGGTTGTGAACATCTGCATCGAACTGATGGTGAGCCTGCTGCGGCCTTGGTTTTCTATTATTATGGTGCCGCTTTTGTCGTCCTTGTCTTCAAAAGAGCCAAGGTCGAGCGTCTCGGTTGACAGCTTCATAACCGGCGCGTTGCGCCTTTGCGTCTCGGACATGTTCCTGAACTCGGGCAGGAGAACGGCCGAAACGGATATTTCCTTGTCGTCGCTTACCTTGTCGCCGGGGAACATTCCGAGGTAGACCGACGACTGCGTAAGGCCGTAGCTGCGCAGTTTCGTAGAGTTGAGTGTGAACGTTGCCACGCCCGTACGTCCTGGGACGATGGTCTCGGGCGACACTGTTGCGCTGATGTAATTAGGCAGGTGCATCACCACGGGGGTTACACTCTCGCTGCCGCTGTTGATGATGTGGATTTTCTCAACGGGCGTTTCGCCGAGGTTAACGTCGTCAAACTCGATGTTGTTCTTGTCTGTGCGCACGCTGCCGAGCGTATAGTCGTAAACTCCCGAGTAGTCGGCCAGTTTGTCAACCACGACACCCTTCATCGTGAGATAGAACGGTTTGTCTGACGCATTGCTGTAAATTGCCGCCTCTTTGTAGAAATGTCCCATCTGTCGGGCGTCGAATGTAATCTCTACCGTGAAGTTGTCGCCTTTCGCAATGGTGCCTTTCGGGTATTCGGCCACGACGCAATCGCAGCTTGTACGCACGGTGTCGATTGTCAGTTCGCTGCCTTTGTTGCGCAGTTCGAACTTCGCCGTGACGGGAGTCTCGTACATCACGCTGCCGCAATCTATGACTTCCTGCTTGGCCGAGATGCGCTGCGCCGCCGTGTCGAGCGACACGGCGGCCAGCACGGCGGCCAGTATTGTTTTCCTGTTCATCATTATCTATGTCTTGTTTTACTTCACTTCAACCGTCTGTGAGGCGGCTCTTGCCGAATATTCAGGCGCATATGCGCATTGGGCGGTGCACGTTCCTGTTTCGTAGCGGCCTGTGCGGTCGATGTAATATTCTGTTTCTATGATGTGTTTGCCCTTGCTCATGCGGTCGAAGTAATAATTTGTGGCGTTGTCCTTCGGCGCGCAGTAGTAGCCCGAACGGTAGCCGCTAAGCTGGCGTACAGGTTCCATGCAGGCCGCGCGTTTGTCTTTCACCTGCACATAGTCATAGTCGCGGTCGGCCTGGATGGTGATGCGAACGGTCACGCGGTCGCCCACCTTCAAGGCCTTTGCAGGCTTGCCGTCAGCGTCGAGGATTTCCCTCGTAATGCGAAAGGCCGCAGATTGGCTTTCAATTGACGACGTTTTGCAGACCGATTGGCCGTATATTGCACCCCAAGATGTGCCCTTTGACAACTTGTTGACTGTCAGCGTTTTACCGCCTTCGTATTCTTCCGCCATCTTGACGTAGCCAAGTCCGGCAGTAGCTTGCGGCAGTTCGAGCTGCTTGCCGTCGATGGCGAGCGTCGTTTCGGCCTTGCTTTCGAGTGCCGCCATGTTGCCGTTAAGGAACGCGTAGACGGCGTTGACATTATTGTAGGGCGTGTCCCATCCCTGTACTCGCTTCTGCATGAGCAGCCAACGCTTCATGCCCTCGATGCTTGCGGCGTAGCCTTGCGCGTTGACCAGCGTCATTGCCTCGATTGCTGCGACCTGTGTAGGTATGCCGTAGTCGAACCAGCTGTAGCCCGTGCGCGGCGAATCATAGTAGCGTCCCATCTCTTCCGTCTCCACGGTGTACTCGTCAAGGCTCTTGATGTACTCTTCGGCGCGCGTCGTTTCGCCGCGTTTCGCCAGCACGACGGCCATCAGTGCCTTGTAATACAGGTGCAAGGCAGTGTTGTTCTTCTTCAGGCTTTCCAGCAGATAGTCGGCCGCCTCGCTTTCCTTCGGCGAGAGCTGCCTGCCGTCCAAGGCGTTGATGTACAGATAATGCACGGCGTTGTTCACAAAGACATATGGCGTAGCGCCCTTGTCCTCGTTCTTCTTTATTTCCTCGTATTCCTCGACTACCCTGTTGCCGAGGAACTTCATCGCGGCATCGAGCATCTTCCTGGTGTCCTTCTGCTTGCCCGTCATTTTGTCAAGGCGCACAAGCGTTTCAGCCACAGTTGCCGTAACAGAGAAAGAACCGTAGTTCATTCCCGGCCACCAGCACCACGAACCGTCCTCCGTGCTTTGTAGTTTTCGCAGTTTTTCAAGCGTTGTCGAGAGGTTGTTTGCCAGCGTCGAACTGTCGAAATAGTTGGCAAGCATCTGCTTCTGGTCGCTTTCGCGGTCGGCGTCGGCCACCCACGGAGTCTCGTCGAGCACAATGTTCTTCAGCTCCTGGTTCTTTTCCAAACTGCTCTTCAGGCTCTCCTGACCAGCCTCGCGCTTCCACTGCTCGAAGACGGAGCGTATCCTGGGCGACTGTTGCATAAGGTATGCACTTATACTGTTGGCATAATAAGCCGTGGCAAGGCTTATAGCGTTGTCCTCGCGCGCGTTGTTTATATAAGGTAGAGCCTGTATTGTGAGCCATGCCGGGTTGTTGGTGTACTCCACGGTCAGCTTTTCGTCACGTCCGCCGTCGGGGAACAGCTGCTTCAGGTCTATTGTCTTCACGCCCGGCTCGTGCTGAGTGAAGGGCACGGTGTTGGTTACAAGCTCCGCGTCGGGCAGGATTGGCAGGTAATGTTGCTCTCCGTCGCTGAAGTCCTTGCCCTCGGCGAAGATGCGGCAGACGAGCAACGGGCGGTTTGCATCAGGCCGGTAGTTGAACGATACGCTGCAAGTAGAGTCCGCATTTACCTCGAACTTCTGCTTTACTTCCAGCACAACCTTCTCTGTTTCGGGGTCAACCATCTGCATTATGGCCGTTCCCTTGACGGCGTTCTCTGACGTGTTGGATATTCGTGCGGCGATTGTCGCCTGGTCGCCGACGCGCACAAAGCGCGGCATGTTGGGCTGTACCATCACCTTCTTGCTGGCAACGGCCTTGCCGTAGACCATTCCGTTGTTCATGTCCTTGTCGTGTGCAAGTCCCATGAAGCGCCATGTCGTCACGCTTTCGGGCAGCGTGAACTTCACCGAAACGTTGCCCTTGGCATCCGTCTGGAGAGCAGGATAGAAGAAAGCGGTCTCGTTCAGGTTCTCGCGCAGCTGCACTCCGGCATCCTTTTCGTCGTCAGCATCGCCGCCTGCGGCATCACTTACAACAACATTTTCGCTCAATTCCAAAGGCGCACCGATGTTAAGTCCGCCAATACGGGTTCCTGATTCCGTTGCAGAATCTTTCTTTACAACCGGTGCAGTGTTCTTTACCGTTGCGCCTTTTACAGCTTTTCTAAGGGTCAAGCCTCTCGTCGGGCCGTTGGAAATCTCTTCGACAGCAACAACTACGTTGCCGTTTGTATAGTTGGGCGAAGGCGTAACGGCGAGATAACCGAAGTCGAGCGCGGGCACGTTGGCCAGCTTCAGCTCCATGCTTCTGTTGAGAACAATCTGGTAATAATCAGAAACTGACCAATAAGCGTAAGGCAATGATATTGACATATACGACGGGAACGACCACGAGAAGGGTGCAAATTGGTCGAGTGAATAGTCGTACATCGTAGCGAGAAGCTGCGCGTCGGCCGGTGTTCCGTCAGGTTTTGTTATGTTGAGCGTCCACTCTTCCTGTTGTCCCGGCGTCAAGCGGTCGCGGAAAGTGCCCCATTTCACTATGAGACGCTTGTCGGGCAGCGGCCTGCGTATGCCTACATTGTGGCTGTAAGCCTCGCCGTCCTTCACCCAAATCAAGTTTATTCGCAGGCCGTCTCCATACTCTTCCTTATACGTCAGCTTGCGTGTTGTCACCTCGCCGTCAAGCTCCAGCGTGCCGCTCTTCAGCAGTTTGTCGCCCGAAATGACGGTGTAAAGAACGTGAACATCGGTATCTGACGAGCCGAACTGCATGTAAACGGGACTTCCGTCACGCGGAAACTCGTCGCCGGAGATGTAGAACCAGTCGGGAGTCTCGACGCATGGCACGGTGTCTTCATAGCTGAACACCGTGAAGTCGCGGCGTATGGTGTCGTTTCCACATATCGCAGTGAGCGTATGTTTGCCCGACTTGAGCTGCGCCGCGGTGTTCCATGTGATGCTTGTGGCGGTGTTCGCCTTGGCGGTAAACGTTCCGTCAATGCCGCTTACGGTGTAAGTCACGTCGCCGGGGATGTCGTTTCCGGCAGAGTTGCGCAGCGTAAAGGTTACTGTTTTCAGGCTGTCGCGCAGTGTCTTTTCGGGGAAATCGCAGCCAAAGGCCGTAGGCTTGTTGCCCAAAGGCAACGACAGCTGACCCTCGTGGCTCTCACCGGCAACGTCGGTAACGTCCGCCTCGGCTATGATGTTATAGAAACGAGCCATGCGCTTGTACACGTCGAGTGTGACGCCGCAGCCTTCTTCCCATACAGGCAGCAGCATGGGCATCTTTATTTTGAACTCTCCGTTGCCATCGGTAACGGCCTCTCCTTCGGCCAAAACAGTGTTGTCGGCCTCGTTAAGGTATATCCCCACGTAGTTGAAACGCCACCACAGAGCCTGCTTGCGGCGCACTGTGTACTTCACTTTCGCGCCCTGCACTGCTACGCCCGAGTATGCTTTGGCACGGCCGGTGACGGTCACGGTGTCGCCGTCGGCATACGCTTCGTCCACCTTGTCGAACTCAACCTCGAACGTAGGACGCTTGTATTCCTCCACGCGGAACGTCACCACGCCGCCCAACTGGTTGTCGGTGCGGACGGTGAAGCTGCCCGTCAGTCCGCCTTGCGGCAGCACGAAGTCGACTGAAGCCGTGCCGTAAGCGTCGGTGGTGACGGTCTTTTCGGCCACGGCCTTGTAGTTGGCATCGCGCAGGGTCAACTTTATTTGTTTGCCGCTGACGGCTTTTTGTTCCAGTCCTTTTATGTTACGCAGAACCGCAGCTATATGTACAGTCTGCCCTGGTCGGTAGATTTTGCGGTCGGCAAAGAGCGAAGCCATGGTGCGGTCGTTGTCTGCGTCATACCAGTTGAAGTTGCTATATGCACTTGTGTACGGCATTGCGTTGTCCGTATCGGTGCTGGCGCGCATATTAGAGTAATCCATATTGACATAGTCAAGCACCGCTTCGCCGTCGGCGCCGCACTTTACGGTGCGTTCATTGCCGCTGCGCGACTTTACGTAGAGCTTCGCTCCGGGCACGGGCTGGCCCGTTGTGCCGCTCAATGCGGCCACGCGCAACTTGTTGCCGGGCAGTTTCTGGTGGGCTATGTACATGTCGGTGACGTATAGCAGGTGGTAGTCGGCCTTCATGCTCTTGTTGTCAGCCAGCACTTTTAGCAGGTAGACGCCTACGGGAAGGCCGTCAACGACGATGGAATCCATTACGTTTTCATAAGCCTCATGCGCCGTATAGTTGCGCGTAATGGCCTTTTCCGTACCGTTTACGGCCAACGCCTTCAGGGCTTTCAGGTCTTTGCTGTCCTGCGGCGTGCGCTGTTCGCCGCCGTCGGTGTTGAGCCGTGTCAGTACGACGGCGAGCCTGTTGATGTTGCGCACGTCAAGTTTCACGGTGAAAGGCTTTTCCGGCAGCACCACGTTACGCTCCAAAGTGGCGCGGAACATGGGGTTTGTCAGCAGCTTCATGGCATTGCGCAGCCTGTCCATGCGCGGCCATCCGCCCCAGCGCGAGAGGCTCTTGTTGATGAAGTTGACGCGCTGTTCCACCGTCACATCCTGGCAACCTTCATAAAAGACATACTTCTCCATAGCTACCTCCGCACACGCGTCAAGGTCGCCGTAGAGACTGATGAGCGAGTCGAGCGAGGCTGCATAGCGCGAGCCTTTCAGCTTCCTGACGTATGTGTCGCCGCTCCGCTCGGCCTGTTGCCTCACCATGTCGAGGGCGGTTAGCAGCGTGGCGGTGCGGTTAGTGGTAGTGGCGTAATAGTCGTGCATGGCCTTGTATGCCTCGGCTGTGTAGCCTATGAGGCTCAGCAGGTCGCCGCCGAAGAGGGCTGCGTCGCGTCCTTCCACTGCAAACGGGCTGTAGTCGCCGGCCTTCTTTGCGGCGAGCATGGCCGGGTCGGCCATCGCCTTGTCATAATATGTACGCGCGAGGGTATCCATTTCTGTGCCGCGCATCCACCGTTGTGCGCTCGTCTTGCCGAGCGCGGCGTAGCATACGGCGGCCAGGGCGGGGTCGGTCTGCTCGAAGGCGGCGGCCTTACGCTCAAGCCGCTTCATCTGCGGAGCGAGCGAGTCCTGCGATATTGTGCCCCAAGTGTACATCTCCTGCCACTCGGCCTTGAGCATCTGGCCGTAGTTCTTCTCCTTTTCGGCCTTGGCCGAGATGGTTTGCAGGTGCTCGATTTGCGTCCTCGGCAAGTCCTTCTTTGCCGCTTCCTCAACCTTTTTCCATAGTTCTGTATATCCGTCGGCCATCATAGTTACGGGCATAAGCAGCGTAGCTGCGAGTAAAAAGAATACCGTTTTCTTCATGTCGTCAAATATTTTAATGTGCAAACGGCATGCGCGCGGCCTGGTAAGGTGCGCGCATACCGTTTTACAAAGGTAGGCAAATAACCCAAAAGGGCAAAAGGATTTAATCTTTTTTTTAGAAGTTAAAGAAGTTTGTTTTAAGAGTTAAAGGAGTAAGGGAAGTTAACGCTCGCTGCGCCCGCTAAGAAGTTAAAGACATTACCATTGCTTCTTGTTTTCCTTGTCGGCAGAAACAATCAACGAGGCATTTGTCTTTAACTTCTTAGCGGGCGCAGCGAGCGTTAACTTCTCTAACTCCTTTAACTTATTGAAAGTTTATTTCTTTACGCTAAGAGTGTCGAAACCTTCGCCGAAGACGCCGTGGCAGAATGTCTGCGAGACGATGGCTTCGGGGTCGATAATTTTGATTGTCGATAGTATTCCGTGCGACTCGTACTTGCGGGCCAGCACTATGAGTATGTCAACTTCCCGTTTAGAATACCATCCTTTGCCGGGAATGACGGTCACGCCGCGGTGTATTTCCTTGTTAATCATGTCGGCGATTTGCTCGTATTTCTTTGAGATGATGATGAACTGCATCGTCTGCCGCGAGCCGTTGACCACGTAGTCGCACACGTAGCTATATATTAAGGTGAAGGCGATGCCGTAGACGATTGGCTCCATGCTGTGGAACAGCAGGTAGGACGAGGCTATGATGCAAGTGTCGATAAGCTGGATGGCACGGCCGAAGTTCATGTGGAAGTATTTGTTGAGCATCGCTATCAGTATGTCCGTGCCGCCGGTGGAGCCGTTGTGTGAGAACACCAGGCCGAGGCCGGCGCCGCTCAGCGCGCCGCCGATGAGCAGGTGCATGAACTTGTCTTCGCCTGCGGTGACTACGGGGTAAGCCTCGAAGATGGGCTGCAGCACGCCAATCATTGCCGATATGATGGTTACGCCGATGATGGTGCGCACGGTGAACTGCTTGCTCAACGTGCGGTAGGCTATTATAATCATTATGACGTTGATGCTCCATATGGAGATTGCCGGCGGTATCTTGAACCCGTAGAACAGCAGGGCGGCTATACCGGCTGCGCCGCCCATGACGATTTGGTCGGGCAGGATGAACGCCGTGTAGCCGAACGAATACAGGAGTATTCCGAGGCAGATGAACACCATGTCCTTCACAGCCTGCTTCTTAAGCTTGATGTGTACGTGTGTGATGTCTGAAATCTTATTCATAGCATTATTGGTTTTCTGTTGCAAAGATAGTAAATTAATCTATAAGTGATAATGGTTGGCTTGAAAAATCATCGCAAAGCCGGTGTTCCCCTGCGCATAGTGCCGGGCCGCGGCTTTTCGCAGGGCGGTTTGTCCGAGGCTTGGGTGTATGCTTTGTCAAGGCGTTTGGCGGCATGTTCCTGCTTTAATCCATGCTGTCGGCTTTTATGAATGGAACAATCAAAGACAAGGAATAATATCATATGTTCATCCGCCAAAACTGCGGACGAACCGGAAGGCGGCCTTTTGGCGTGCGAAAGGCCGTCAATTGCAATGTAAAATGCCGCCTTTTGCATTGCAAAAGACGGCATTTGGCAAACGCGCTGACAGCCAGCGCGTTACAGCCATGTCAAATCATACGGTCAAATCATCTCCATTTTGCAAGTCTGGCGCTTGTGTTCAGTCTATGTCTATGACGTTGAACCGGGCGTCGAAAGTGACTTCCACATAGTTTGACAGTTTCACTTCGTATTCGTCGTCGTCGCGTTCTATCTCCAGTATGCGGCAGTCCGGGTAGTTGGCGCGTATGTATCTGGCGATAGGCTGGGGCACAAGCGACGCCGGTACGGCCGACCGCTTGCACTTTACTTCTTTCCAGCGGCCGCGTCCGTCAAACTCAATCTTCTCTCCGTTGGTGAATATCACGGTGTATTCCTTGCTGAACAGCTCGGCCTCCACTTTTGCCAGGGCCACCTTGCGGCCTTGGAAATGGGTCTTTATGGTCTGCAACGCCGCAGCCGGCAGCCGGTCGGGAGATATGGCCTTGCCGTCGCCGGTGTTGGCGCAGGCCGTTGCAGGCACGAGCATTGCCAGTGCGGCGAGCAGCGACATGATGATTGTTCTCATTGTTGTGATGCGCTTGAATGCCGCTCCCGGCCTCCCCCACAGGGCGGAAACGGCATTCACACGTTTGGTGAATTACGTCAGTGGAACCCTCCCTGCGGGGGAGTCCGGGAGGGCTTGGGGCTTGTCAGTCGTCAATGTCGGTTACTTGGAAGTTCTTGTTGAACGTCACCTCCAGGCGGTTTGACAGCTTCACTTCGTACTGGCTGTCGTCTTTCTCTATCTGGAGAATCTTCGTCCCTGGATAGGTTGACTTGACGTATTGCTTGATTTTGGCGGGAACGAGGGCTGTGGGTACGGCCGACATCTTGCAGTTGATTTCTGTCCAGTTGCCGCGGCGGTCGAACTCCACCTTCTCGCCGTTGTTGAACACTACGTCGTAGCTCTTCTCGAAGAGGCCTGTCTCCATCTTGGCCTGTGCCACTTTCTTTGCTGAAAAGTGCTTCTTGAGCATCTGCTGTGCCGTCGTCGGCAGCTGGCTTACGTTTATAGGCTTGTCGTTGTCAGCCATTGCGTTTGCCGAGAACGCCACGATACATACTAATGCTAATACTGCGGATTGGATGATACGTTTCATAATCTTTTGTTTTTTAGGGTTGTTGTACATCTTTGTTCTTTTCTCTGATGCAAAGATTGCGTATGTTTCTGAAATGAATCTGAAAATGGACGGGCACCGGCGGTTTTTAACTTTATTTCAGGATTTAATGCGTGTGAACGTCATCCGAACGTCACCGTGAATGTATGCAGGCCTTCGCGGAATGCGTATTCTATCTTGAACCCGTACAGGTTGCATATTGCTTTGACCAGTGCGAGGCCGAGCCCGGTCGATGACTTCTTGTCGGCTGAATGGTAGAAACGCTCGAATATCTTGCTTTCGTCAAGCGGGGCGGGCGCGCCTGTGTTCGCCACGGAATACACGTTGCCGCTTGACGATATTGTTATGTGTCCGCCTTCTACATTGTGTACGAAGGCGTTTTTCAGCAGGTTGCCGACAAGTACGCCGGCAAGCGACTCGTCCATGGTGGCCGCCGTGTCTGCTTCGAGGTCCGTGCTTACGCTTATGTGCCTGTATGAATATACGGTCTCAAGCCCCTGCAAGGCTTTTTCTGTCGCCAGTTTCAGGTTGACGGTGACGCCTTCGGCGAACTGGCGGTTGTCAATCTTGCACAATAACAGCAGCGAGCGGTTGGTAGCCGCAAGGTTTTTCAGGGTGCGCAAGGTCTTTATTATGTCGGCCATTTGCGTTTCGGTAAGGTTGTCTTCGTCAAGGAGCATTTCGAGACGGTTGGTGCATACCGCGAGCGGAGTCTGCATTTCGTGCGACGCGTTGGCTATAAACAGTTTCTGTTGCTCGTACTGTTGCTCGTTGCGCTCAACGCTCCGGCTGACCGCGTCGTTCAGTTTCCTGAATTCGGTCACCTTTGTCTTTATGCCGAGCGGCTTGCCGCCGCGTCCCAGCTGGTATGCCTCGAACCAGTCGAGCAACGCCTTCAGCGGCTTCATGCTGTGCCTTACCGTCCACATGTTGACTGCGATGATGCCGAGCAGCAGCACCACATACAGTGCTACCAGCCAATAGAGTATGGCTCGCTTGAGGTCGTCCTTGTCAATGGTGGTTGTGAACGCTACAAGCTCGCGCCACTGCCCGTCGTCCGTGCGGAAAATGTATGTTACAGTGCGTGCCGGTGCGTATCTGCCGCTTGACGCGAAAAACATTTCCTTGTCCTTGTACCTTATATGGCTTACGCTTGCCGCATATTCGGCTGTAACTTTGCGCATGTGGTGCCTTCCGCCGCCTGTCGAGTCGGCGACGGCGGTATTCCCGTCGGCGAGATAGTTCGTAATAAGTGTTTCGGCGTAGTTTGTCAGTGCCTCGTCAGTCTTGTCGTTGATTTCGTTTATTATCGCGAAATAGAAGAATACGGCCCATAAGGCTATGCTTACGGCCTTTAGTATCGACATGCGGAAGGTTATGACGTTTTGCAGCTTCATGGACTTCACGTTTTGGTAGGCGGTGTACGGGATGCCGGTTGGCAAGGTCTGCCCGCCCGTTTGCCAGCCAGTCAACTTTCGATTAGCTTGTAACCGAAGCCGTAAACGGTTTTTATTTCTATGCTTGCTCCTGCCGCTTTCAGCCTTTTGCGCAGGTTTTTCATCTGCGCATAGACGAAGTCGAAGTTGTCAGCCTGGTCGGCATCGTCGCCCCATACGGCTTCGGCCAGTGTCTGTTTGTCAATCAGGCGGTTGGCGCGGTTGACAAGATAATGCAGTATGTCGTACTCTTTGCGCCCCAGTTCGATGTCCCTGCCGTCAACGTCTACGGTGAACGTATCGGTGTGCACTGTCACGTTGCCAATCTTTATGTCGCGTGTTCCTCCGTGTGAGTTGCGCCTTAGCACGCTGCGTATGCGCGCTTGCAGTTCTGCAAGGTGGAAAGGCTTTGCCAGATAGTCGTCCGCGCCGAGCTCAAGTCCGCTCACCTTGTCGTCTATTGAGTCTTTGGCTGATATGATGATGATGTTCCCGCGTTTGCCTTGCGACGACAGTTCGCGCAGCAGGTCAAGCCCGTTGCCGTCGGGAAGCATTATGTCAAGCAGTATGCAGTCGTACTCGTAGATGAACGCCTTGGTACGCGCCGTCGAGTAGTCGGCGGCCGCTTCTACCACATAACGTTCTTTTTCGAGCGAGCGTACTATGATTTCGCGCAGGTCGGCGTTGTCTTCTATTACAAGTATCTTCACCCTTACACCATTATTTATATGGTAAAGAATCAAGATTTTAAAGTCGGTAGGACATGCTTTTTATTTGTATTACAATATGAAGTTGACGTTCTCCGGGCTGTAAAATCTTGATTCTTGATTTTAATTTGTTATTTTTTCTCGATGCGTATTCTCGCGTCTACGGCCACAACGTCGTCTCCGTCGGCGAGCAGGGGGTTGATGTCCATCTCCTTAATCTCTGTCGCAAAGCGCAGCAGTGTTGACAGCCGGACGATAATTTCGGCGTATTTACGCTCGTTGACACCGGCCTGGCCGCGTGTGCCTTTTATTATCTTGTATGCGCGGAGCGAATGTATCATGGACGTGGCTTCGCTGTATGACAGCGGCGCGAGTCCGCTTGACACGTCCTTAAGCACTTCGACGAATATTCCTCCGAGACCGCACAGCACTATGTGGCCGAATCTTGGCTCGTATTTCGCACCGATGAAGAGCTCGCGTCCTTTCAGCATCTTCTGTATCATCACGCCTGTCGCCCCCTCAATCTGCATCATACGGTCGAACTCGAGACCGAGGTGTTCGGCTGTACGCACGTTTAGCGCGACTCCGCCGACATCGCTCTTGTGTACAGGCCCTACCACTTTGGCTACTACAGGGTAGCCGATGCTCTCGGCAAAGGCTGTCAGTTCGGCCTTGTCGGCACTGACTTTCTCGGGCACCATCGGTATGCCGGCGCACGCCAGAAGTTCGTGAACCTTGTCGGGCGATATGTATCCGCTGTCGTTGATTGAACCTATAATGTCCCTTATGCGCGGCACGTCAACCCCGGCAAGCTCTATTCCGCTGTCCGCAGGCTGCGGGGTCTTCATCACACTGACAAGAGATGTAGCGAGCGTAACCTCGTCGCTGAAGTTGACATGCCCTTTCTTAAGGAATTCGGCCACTTCGGGACCAGCGGTGTTGAGGCATGGCAGGATGGGGAAGATAGGCTTCTTGCACTCCAATATCTTCTTATGCAGCACGTCGTAAGCCTCGTAAAGCTGTACAAGTCCAGGTGTGCCGAAGATTACGAAGATGGCGTCAATGTCCTTGAAGCGGTGCTCGCAGTAGTCGATGGCTATGCCGAGGTGTTCGGGAGTGCCTGTGGCCAATATGTCTATCGGGTTGGCTACGGACGAGCCGGGGAACAGTTTTGACTTCAGTTCGTTGGCGTCAGGACCTTCTATCTTCGGCACGTTGAGTCCGCCTTTTGACAGGGCGTCGGTCAGCATGACTCCGGGGCCGCCGGCGTGTGTTACTATTGCGAAGTTGCGTCCTGTCAGCCTGGGCAGCGTGAAGATGCAGCCTACCGTTGTCAGCTCCTCGCGCGAGAAGCATCTTACTATGCCTGCTTTCCTGAACAGCGCCTCTACCGCAGAGTCGCTGCTGGCTATTGCGCCTGTGTGCGACGATGCTGCACGGCTGCCGCTCTCGCTGCTTCCAGCCTTGATGGCGGCTATGCGGCAGCCCTTGCGTATCAGCGATGAAGCGTGCAGTAGAAGTTTGTCTGGGTCGTTGATGTTTTCTATGTACAGTAGTTTTATGTGCGAGTCACGTTCAGGGTCGAAGTTCTCGTCCATATACGCAAGCACGTCCTCTATGCCGATTTGCTTTCCGTTACCGGTACTCCATACGGAGTTGAACGGGAGTCCCTTTATCACGGCCGACTCGAGTATGAATACCGCCGTGGCGCCGCTTCCGCTGATGAAGTCAACGCCCTGTTCGTGCAGCGTGGGTATGGGCTTCGTGAACACGCTGTGGTGCCATGCGTTCATCAGTCCGATGCAGTTGGGGCCGATGAGTGCTGCCCCGTATTGTTCGCAGGTTGACAGTATGCGCTGCTCGAGCACGGCTCCTTCCTTGGTCTCCTCGCCGAATCCGGCTGATATTATTATGAACGCGCGCACGTTCTTGTCACGTGCCAGTATTTCCACATTGTCCGGGCACATGCCGGCCGGGATTACGAGTACGGCCAGGTCGGTTGGCGGCAGCTCGTTCACGTCGTGGAACACTTTGATGCCTTGCACTTCGTCTTCCTTCGGGTTGACGATGCGCAGCGTGCCTTGGTAGCCTCCGCTGATTAGGTTGCGCACCAGCGCGCCTCCGGGTTTGTGCACGTTGTTCGAGCCTCCTACCACTACGATGCTCTCGGGATGTAACAGTTGACGGTTAATCATAGCATTACAGTTTTTCGTTCAGGTTGTATATACAGATGTAAAGACGGTGCATACGCCGTACCTTGCGAGGCCGCTCGGAAGGCGGCTTGCGCCTTTGTTCCGGCGGATGCGGATTGCCTCATGCAAAGATAGGAATTTTATGAATACGGACAAAACAAATCGGTGGTAAAGAAACATTTATTCACGTTCTGCATTGCGGCTGCGTATGTTGCCGGGCATTGCGGCAGTCTGTTTGCCGGGCTACCGGCAGTCGTCTTGTGCATGGATAATGCAACGGGGCCATTCCGGCACTGTTTGCGGCGTGTATGCCATGCCTTCATTAAGTGCCTGATACACAGATGTTTTGCAAAAGGCCGTCTTTTAGCTTGCGAAAGACGGCCTTTCAGGCGGTAAAAGGCGGTCTTTTACACGCTGAAAGGCCGTCACCTGTAAATCAACCTTTATACTAACATCAAAAAACTAACACAGTCCTGATATTCAACCGCGATGCGGCCGTTCACCAGTTCATAAGTTTTTTCAGGTATGACGTAAGCTCCACGGCCATCTTGCGGTGCTGACGCATAGTGGGATGCCAGCCCGGCGCATAGCCGAGCGAGCCTGTCTGCGGCGACATGTCGAAGCGGTACACCTCGCCGTCGCCGCTGCCGGAGGCCGGTGAGCCGTAGTTTCGGTACACTCCTATGCCCGAACGGGCCACAACCAAGTGCTGCGCTTGCAATGCACGGGCCGTCAGTGCGGCGTAAGTGTAATAATGGTTCTCCGTATTGTATGTAAACGGAGCGTCCCTATCTTCTGACTCTATGCCGTATCCGCACGTGATGGAGTTGCCTATGAACTCGATGCGCCGCCGCGGAAGCACGGGCGCAGGGGCGAGTTCTTTGCCCTCGTCTACGTACAGTCCTTTGAACACAGGCCGCAACTCGTGTCCCTCTATGGCGTACATGATGCGTGCCGTCGGGCAGCCCTTCGGCCAAGACGCACAGCGAATCGGCCTCGCCGAAGTGTATGCGGAACGGCAGTCCGCCGTCTATCTCGACCATGAAGTCGCCGCTGCCAGGCTTAACCGCCATGGCGAGCGACGTGCCCTTGAAGTCGGCAAGGATGCTGACGCCGGGGTATGTAAACGCCACGTTGGGGCTGTAACGCCTGCTTATGCGTCCCATGTAGGTTATGCCGGGGTCGTTGGCAGGTATGAACTGGCCGCTTACAGGCTGTGCGCCGCACAGCTGTACGGCACAGGCCGCAACGGCCACAACAATGATTTTAAGTATTTTCATGGTCTGTCTCCTTTCTGTCTAACAGCCTGCCGGGCTTTCACCAGCGTCAGGCAAAGCGTTCGATTATTTCCATGCACATCCTGCCGTTGTGGTAGGGACACTTCCAGAAGCCGGCCTTGTCGTCGCGGCGGTTGACCGTTCCGTCGGGCATCAGGCTCCAGTGCCACTCGCCGTGCTCGTGGTCTATGATTTTGCCCTTGATGAACTGCCAGCATTTCATGGCCGTGTCGAGTGCTTTTTCGTCGCCGAAGTGCTGGTAGAGGTTGACGTGCCCCACTACATTCTCGGCCTGCACCCACCAGTGCAGTTCGCGGTCTGTGCGGTCTTCAGCCGTAAAACGCTCGTAAATCATGCTGCCGTCGGGGTTCAGTCCCTCGTCGGCGGCGCGGGCGATGTTCGTGATTACAGGCTCTATCCGCTTCAGCAGAGCCTCGTCTCCGAGCACAAGCGCGGCCTCGTGGAGCAGCCATGACGCCTCGATGTCGTGTCCGTAGGATATTATGTTGCCGTCGGTGCGCCAGTCGTTGTCAAAGAAGAGGTCGAGGTGATACGTCTTTTTGTTGAGTATTTTGCCGGTGAACAAGTCGAGCATGTTCCTCAACTGCCGCTCCAGCCGTTCGTCCTTCCACACGCGGTAGAGGTTGGCGTAAGGCTCGAGAATGTGCAGATGGGTGTTCATCGTCTTGCTCGTGTTCTCGTCCTTGTCGCTAAGGCGCATGTCCTCGATGGGCTTCCATTCGCGTGTAAACGCCTCGATGTAGCCGTTTCGGTCGCGGTCGAAGCTGTATTTTTCTACCGTTTCAAACAGTTTTACGGCATAGTCGAGAGCCTCGCGGTCGCCAGTGGCGCGTGCGTATTCGCTCAGTCCGTAGATGGCGAAGCCCTGCGCGTAGACTTGTTTCTTCGTGTCGAGCGGCTCGCCATTGGCCGTAAGCGACCAGTACACGCCCCCGAAGTCCTTATCATAAAACTTGTCTATGATGTAACGCTTGGCGCGCGTGGCCGTCTCCAGGTATTCCGGCCTATGCAGCAGACGGTAAGCCGCCGAGAAAGTCCATAGTATGCGCGCGTTGAGAATGGCCCCCTTGGGTGCGTCGGCGTGCAGTTTGTCGTCGCCGTCGATGCGTCCGTAGAAGTCGCCTTGCACGTTGTCGGTCATCTTCTCCATCCAAAACGGCAGTATGCCTGTGGTCAGTTCATGCTCCACTTCAGTGCGGAGCGTGGTTATCTTATTGTTCATTTGTTTGCTTGCGTTTAATGTTCAACTGCTCGATGATTTTCGCAACCTTCTGTTCTCCCAACGGATAGCAGAGTATGAAGATGACCGACACTACCGATGCGGCGGCAGGCAGCCAGCTCAGGAACATCTTTATGCCGTCTATAGTCTCCGCGCTCTGCACGGCGTTGGCCTCGAAGCCAAAGTAGGAAAGCAGCCATCCGGTCAGCGCTGTGCCTATTGCCCAGCCGAACTTCTGGCTCATCGATGAGGCCGAGAAGATTAGTCCGGTGGCGCGGTTGCTGGTGTTAAGCTCCGAATAGTCGGCGCAGTCGGCGTACATCGACCACAACAGAGGGAATATGCTGCCTGCGAACATACTGATGACGCACTGGAACACGAAGATAAGAACTATGTCGTCCTTGTCGAACCAGTAAAAGACGATGCTCAACACGGCCGTCATCAGCATCGAGAAAGCGAACGTCCGCTTTTTCCCGAAACGGTTGCTTACTGGCGCGGCGAGCACCACTCCCACGATGTTTGCCATCTGTCCGAGAGCCAGGAACAGGCCGCTTAGCACGAAAGACACGCCGAAGAGCGACACCGTCTCAAAGTTTTCTTCCACTATGTAATACTTGAAGTAGTACACGGCGGCGCCGTCACGTATCGAGTTGAATACCAATGCGCCCACTCCGGCGACGAAAAGCACCCACCAGGGATGGTTGTGCAGCAGGTCGCGGATGTCCGTTTTGAGCGACGTTTTCTTGTCGTTGATAGGCTTTACGCGCTCCTTTGTCCACGAAAAACAGCCGAAGAAGAGCAGCACGCACGCCGCGGCGATGACGGCTGCGGCCATGAACCAGCCCGTCTGTTGCGCCTCCACGCTGTCGCTGTGACCGCTGAATGCGTTTGCCATGGGCATGAACAGCAGCAAGGCTATGAAGCTTCCGATGTATGCAAACATCATGCGGAACGTCGAAAGGGTGTTCCTTTCGTTGGGATTTGGGCTCATAACGCCGAGCAACGAGGCGTAAGGCACGTTGATGGCGGAGTACACCATCATCATCAGCGAGTACGTAACGTAGGCGTAAACGAGCTTGCCCGTGTCGCCGAAAGGCGGCGTATAGAACGTAAGAGCGCCTATAATTCCGAACGGAACGGCCAAAAAGAGTATGTAGGGGCGGAACTTTCCCCACCGGCTGCTTGTCCTGTCGGCCACGACTCCTACTATCGGGTCGAACACGGAGTCCCATATTCGCGTAACGAGGAACATCGTTCCCACCATGGCGGCAGGCAAACCGAACACGTCGGTGTAGAATATCATCAGGTACGCGCCAAACAATTTCCAGAACATCGACGACGCCATGTCGCCGAAGCCGTAACCAATCTTTTCCCTAAGCCTTACCATAAGCTAAATGAATAATGATTAATGAAAAATCGCTTGTTCTGCACGCAATGGCGCAGCAATATTATTCATTTTTCATTATAAATTCTTCATTGTCTTCATGTTTCTGTCTATCAACTTCTTGAGAGTTTCCACCGAGGCGGTTGTTGTCAGTCCGTCCTCGGGCGTGTTCATGCAGTAGTCAACGAGGCGGTCGATGGTCGATACGGCCACGTGCATACGCGTGTCCGACGACGCGTAATAGATGTAGACGGTGCCGTCCTCGTCGGCTATCCAGCCGTTTGAGAAGAGAACATTAGACACATCGCCCACGCGCTCGATGCCGACGGGAGCCATGAAGTGACCGCCGGGACGGGCGATGACGCGCGTCGGGTCGTCGAGTGCGGTCATGTACATATATAATACGTAGCGAAGTCCGGCCGCGCAGCCGCGCACTCCGTGTGCCAGATGCAGCCAACCGTAAGGTGTCTTGATGGGAGCGGGCCCTTCGCCGTTTTTCACTTCCTTGATGGTATGGTAGTGGCGTGCGTCTATGATTTTCTCTTCCGTCACCTCGGCGTTGGTTATGTCGTCAACCAAAGTCCAGCCTATGCCGCCGCCGCTGCCGGTGTCGATGAAGCCGTCTTGCGGCCTTGTGTAGAGCGCATACTTACCGTTGACAAACTCGGGATGCAGAACAACGTTGCGTTGCTGGCTCTTTGTCTTGAGGTCGGGCAGTCGTTGCCACGTTTTCAAGTCCTTGGTGCGCGCAATGGCGGCGGTCGCCGTGGCTGCCGAGAGGTCTCCGGCAGGAGCCGAGTCGTCATGCCTTTCGGCGCAGAATATGCCGTAGAGCCAGCCGTCCTCATGCTTTGTAAGGCGCATGTCGTATATGTTTGTGGCCGGGATGGTGTCATCCGGCATGGTGACGGGATAGTCCCAAAAGCGGAAGTTGTCAACTCCGTTAGGGCTTTCGGCCACCGCGAAGAACGACTTTCGGTCGGCTCCCTCAACGCGTACTACCAGCAGATACTTTCCGTCGAGCTTGATTGCGCCCGAGTTGAGCGTGGCGTTCATGCCGATGCGCTCCATCAGGTAGGGGTTGGAATGCCTGTCAAGGTCGTACCGCCAGAACAAAGGCGTGTGCGCGGCGGTGATTATAGGGTACTTGTATCGTGTGAACACGCCGTTGCCTTCGTCCATAGGCTCGTTCTTACGGGTGAGCAACGCCTCGTGGCGCGCCGTCAATTCTTTCAGTTTTTCGTCAAAGCTTTTCATGTGATATGTCGTTTTACCTTTTTATTTTTTTACCGTTTTACCTTTCAACACCTTCCCCATGTCCTTGGCGAAGAGCGTGCGGCGGTCGTTGTAGAACTTCTGGAAGTCCTGCACCGAGGCGTGTCCGGGATAAGGGGCGTAGAAGTGTTTGGGCTTGTCGTGCGCGTTGCGCCACACCAAGACGTAACTTATCGGATATTTCTCGATGACCGGCATGAGCGTCTTGGTCCACCACTCGGCATCCGGCACCGACTCATAGCCCGTCTCGGTTACGGCCATCGGCTTGCCGTGGCTCTTGCTTACGGCGGTCATTATGCGCAGCGAGCGGTCGAGATTTTCTATGTACGCCGCACGGTCTTCATACTGGTAAGCGTCAACGCCGATAACGTCAACGATGCCGTCGCCCGGCCAGCGGCGCAGGTATTCGGCCTCGTCGCGCGGCTCTATGCCTGGAGAGTAAGCCCAAATGAGCTGCGTTGCGCCCTTCTCGCGCATTCGCTGGTACGTCATTTGCCAAAGGGCGTCGTATTCATCATCGGTGCAAAGCGCCTGTCCCCACCAGAACCAGCTGCCCGTATGCTCGTGCCACGGGCGGAAGAGCACGGGCACCTTCACGCCGTCCTCGGTCTTTATGGAATTAAGGAAGTCGGCTACGCGGTCTAACCAAACAATAAACTTCGCATGGTTTGCGCCTCCGGGGAGCACCGAGCGCACTACGCTGGAGTCTGAAACGTCCCACGCGTCCTTGCCCGTAAGCGGATTGTCGGCGTGCCAACTGAACGACACCATGCCGCCCCTCTCGTACTGCGCCACGCTCTCGCGGCGTATCTTGTCGAACGGTACGCCGTCAAGGTTGTTGTCGTGCCCCAGTTCCAAGTGGCCGAGGTCGAACGACATTATCGCCGGGTAGTCTCCGCATACGCTCTTCACGTCGCTCCGTCCCTCGTCGCCCACCCATCCGATGCCGTACATCGGGTCGTCGTGGTGGCCGAACATGAACACGCCCTGCTCCGGCAAAGTACGCAGCACGGACAGCATTTCGCGGGCCTCCGGCGTATGTTTGCACTCCTTGTCCGAGCCGCCTGCGGCCATTCCGCCCGTTGCGGCGCAAGCTTCTGCCTGCCATGAGGCCGTAGCCAGTAGGCATAGGCCTAAGATTATTCTCGATTTCAGGTTCATTATAAATTGTTTAAACGGTTAATTCCACTCGTAAGGTAAATTCGTTTGCAAAGTTACAAACTTGTGAAATCAATCACAAATACAATTTTATCACAAAGTAATACTTTCCTTTTATTTCTATGAAAACATGCCTGCGGCGCGTTCTACATGCGCATACGTCAGCCTCATTATACCTTATTTATTATATACGTCGCAACCGGCTGCGCCCCTTTCAGCCATCCCTTGCAAGGCATGGAAACGCCGCCTGCGTAACGCCTTGAGATTCAATGCTTTGCAAAAGACCGTCTTTTGCAGTCTAAAAGACGGCCTTTTAGCGTGCGATTTGCGGCCTTTTGCAGTGCGAAAGGCCGCATATTGGAAAACCATCTCGGCCACCCCGGCGTAAAGACGGCCTGCTGCCTGTTCCCGTTCAACGCCCGACGATTGTGTGGAAAACGGGAAAAGTACCATTAACCGACAAAATAGTATTTGGCATTTCACCGCTTTTGCAATAATTTTGCAGGCGGAAACTATCCTTGAACGATAATTTATCACCTAAACAAATAAATAACAATGAAACGAAAAACTTTACTTACCATGTTGCTGCTATTGTGCGCACTGTGCATGAATGCAGCGACAAAGGACGTGAGAATCCCGTTGTGGAGCGGCACGCTGGAAGTGACCGACGGTTGGGCCGGCGGCCAGTCAGTTGCAGCCGACCTGCTTCAGCAGGCCGTTACGGGCGATGAAATCGCGGTGACGGTCACCGCCGTATCGCAGACCGCAAGCTATCCGCAAATATCTTTGCGCAAGACCGCAGGCTGGGCGCAGTTTGAACCGCCCGTAGGACTCAACCTTCAGAAGGACGCTGCGCTGCCTTACGAGGTCCGCATAGCCCTGACCGAAAACGTAGTGAACGAAATCAGGGCCAACGGCTGTATTGTTACCGGCTGCGGCTTCACCGCCACAAGCATCGACCTCATACACAAACAGGAGCTTGCCGAGGGCGAGAAGGGCGACCCGGTACATAACATCTGGACGGGCGAGACGGTATTTGACGACCCTGCCTGGGGCGACTATCAGCGTATGGAAGCGTCAGTCTTCGCCGACGCGCAAGCCGGATGGAAGATGCGTTGCACATACAAGGACACCCAGACGGGCGCGCAGATAATGCTCAACAACTCTTCTTGGGGTACAATGCCAGGCGCGGAGCAGGGCGTGCAGCTCTCTCCTGCCGCGTCATACACCGACTTCACCATTACTGAAGACATGCTCGCGGAGCTTCAGGCGAACGGTTGCATAATTAAAGGTATAGGTTATACGTTGACGAAGGTTGACCTCATCGACCCTGCGCAAATACCTTCAATGACATGCACGCTGACAAGCGAGACCGTAAAATGCTGGGAAGAGGGCGAAAGTCCGCTTATTGGCGTGACGCTTAGCAGCCTTGAAAGCTCTGACGTTACTACCACTGTAAGCTACAGATTGTTCACCGATGCCGGCGAATTTGTATCTGAAGGCTCTAAGGAAGTTACCGTTACTGCCGGCGGCGAGCAGACCGTCACCTTCCCCCTGACGCTCAATCCCGGCTTCTATCATGCCGCCGTCGAGGCCAACTACGGCCCCGTGCGCGACTTCAACATCGGCTTCAACCCCACGGCCATAGTCTCCGCGCCTGACATGCAGCCCGACTTCGAGGAGTTCTGGAACACAGCCAAGGCCGAACTCACCGCAATTCCAATCGACGCCAAGCTGACTTTGCAGGAAGACTTGTCAACAGGCGCACGCAACGTGTACTTTGTCGAGATGCAATCCATCGGCAACGGCGACGGCAAACCCGTCACCATACGAGGCTACTACGCCGTGCCGAAGGCCGAAGGAACATACCCCGTGGTAATCACCCAGAACGGATATGACAGCAACGGAGAGTCGCAAATCTACTGGCCCGAAACAAACGGCAACCCCGAATGGATAGAGCTGAACATCAGCAACCGCGGACAGCTCGTCAACAACCGCGACCCCTACAAACGGGAAAACGCCTTTTACGGCGAGGATTACAAGGAGAACGAATGGTTTGCGTACAACTTTGGCGACAAGGACACCTATTATTACCGCGGCGCATACATGGACGTGGTGCGCTCAATCGACTTTGTTATCGCTTCAAACGAGCTTGACTGCGCCAAGGGCAAGGTGCAGAAGGAAAACATCTTCATGACCGGCGGCTCGCAGGGAGGCGCGTTTGCCATTGCCGGAGCTGCTCTCGGCGACGGCCGCCTGAACGCTATCGCGCCGAGCATACAGTTCATGGGCGACTTCCCCGACTACTTCCGCGTAGGCTCTTGGCCTGCAAACGTAGCCCGTGACATGCAGAAAAAGCTCTCGATGAGCGACGAAGAGATGTACAAATTCCTGTCTTATTTCGACACGAAGAACCTCGCCACGCTCGTAACCTGCCCCGTAACGTCGGCCATGGGACTGCAAGACCCCGTCTGCCCGCCGCACACCAACTTCGCGCCTTACAACAACTTCAAGTCCGAAGAGAAGCATTACATAGTCAACCCCGAGTGCCAGCACGAGACGCCTGCCGACTGGTATAACGCTTACATGGACTTCTTCAAAGCTCATCTGAAGGCCGTTGAAGACCCGGATGTACCCACAGAGCCTACCATTGTGCCGATAAACCTCTACACGGGAGAGCAGGTTTGCACCGATAACTGGGAGGGATACCAAATCATCGACGCGTCAAAATGCCAGCAGACAGCTGTAGGCGATGAAATCGTTGTCACCGTATCGGCTCTCTCTTCGACATCAAGTTCGCCGCAGCTCATGCTCAACGACAAGTCGTGGGGCGTACTCGTTGACACTGAAAGCATATCTCTTGCAGGCGTAACGCTGCCCTACGAAGCCGTAATACCCGTAACAGAAGCTATGGCAACGGAGCTCAAAGCCAACGGATTCATAGTAAAAGGCGCAGGCTTTACGTTCACGTCGGTGGTGCTCCGGCACAAAGTCTACCCATCGGGAGTGGAGAAAGGCAATGCCGCAACCACCGTTTGGACGGGCAATGAAGTCATTAGCTGGGTGACCGGCAGCAACAACTCGGTGCTTGTAGACAAGTCTGCCATGCCCGCAAGCATGAAAGCCGGCGACAAAGTGCGTGTCTACATAACCGGTCTCGGAGTAGAGTCGGCCACGGGAAGGCTGCTTGCCAACTGGACGGCTTTGGACGGCTTCGAGAACATTACCGGCATGAAGGGCAACTATTACGAGTACACCCTGACCGAGGCTAACGTCTCGGCGTTGAAAGAAAGCGGCCTGCGCGTAAGCGGAAACAAGTACACCGCAACGCGCGTTGACATCATAGACCCCAATAAGGAGTATCTTGTAATATCGCAGATTGACGACGCCGACATCAAGGCTTGGGAGAAAGACGAGACCCCGAACTTGACAATGACGATGACTAACGTGGAGACCGAAGAGGTGACCGTGCCTTACACCGTAACCCTCTACCGCGACATGGTGGACGAAGAGACCGGCACGCACAGCGTATATTACACTAACACAACCGACGTAACGATACCGGCCGGCGGCACTGTGACCGAGACTATGGAAATGAAAGACGTAATGGAGCCGGGCTTCTACCAGCTCATTGCGTCGGTGAACGGCAACGATGTGTGTACATACAACATCGGTTATGACCCCACGGGCATAGTTTCGCCCGACGATTCGCAGCCCGACTTCAAGGAGTATTGGGACGAGGCGAAGGCCGAACTGGCAGGAATAGGCATGGACGTGAAGATGACCGAACAGCCGGAATACAGCACGGCGGCACGCAAGGTGTACCTTGTCGAGATGAAGAGCGTGGCCGACGAGGAGGGCGGAGAGCCTGTGACAATCAAGGGATATTACGCCGAGCCGACCGCCTCAGGCACTTATCCTACCGTCATAAGGTATCAGGGCACCGACGGCGGAACGTCCGCCCTGCCCGCGCCGATGGGCGGAGACGACAACAAGGAGTGGTGCGAGTTCGTCCTATCCACACGCGGACAGATGCTCTGCCGCGATGACAAATACGGCTACGACTTCTATTCTTACGGCTGGGGAGACATGCGCGAGCACTACTACCGCAACGCTTATCTTGACTGTGTGCGCGCCGTTGATTTCGTGAAGAGCCGCGACAAGGTGGACGTGGACGCCATCTTCGCCGCCGGAGGTTCGCAAGGCGGATGCTTCGCATACGTTGCCGCCGGACTGACGCAGGCTTTCCGTGCCATCGCACCGAGCATAACGGGACACGCCGACTTCACCGACGGCATGAAGATAGTCAACTGGCCGCGCCAGAAGTTCCTTGATGCGCAGGAGGCTTTGGGCTGGACTGACGAAGAGCGCGACGCTTTCAACTCATACTTTGACACAAAGAACTTCGCCAAATGGGTAACCTGCCCCGTGATAACTAACTTCAGCCTGCAAGATACTACCGACCCGGCGCACACCAACATCGCGCCTTACAACCTCTTGCAGAACGTGGAGAAGGAGGATAACCGATACATTATCAACCCCTTCCTTGGCCACGGCACGCCTGCCGACTGGACGCAGACGTACATGGATTTTTTCGGGAATTACGTCGGCACTAAAATCCCGACAGGCATCAACGAGGTGACAGTCGACGGGCAGCATGCCGCCGACGGCCAGGCCTACAACCTCGCCGGGATGCGCGTCGGCGACGACTACAAGGGCATCGTAATAGTAAACGGAAGGAAATACGTGAGGAAATAAGCGCACGCCGACATCCACCTGCGTAACATATTGATGCTCAACGCATTGCAAAAGGCCGTCTTTTAGCTTATAAAAGACGGCCTTTTAGCGTGCAATATGCGGCCTTTTGGAATGCGAAAGACTGTATATTGAGTTTCATCCGCAGTTTAGGTGTATCATAATTTTTCATCCATCATGACAAGCTACATAAAATGACACCACCCTTGTAGGGGCATAATTCATTATGCCCGAACGCTCTGAAAGAGCGTATGAATGACGTTTGGCTGCGAAATACGTTTCTTATGAAACGTGTGGGCATAATGAATTATGCCCCTACAAGGGCGGTGTCCTATTTGCGCTTATTTTTATTACTAACGGAATGCTCGTACACCCAAACTGCTGATGACCCATTTTTGTCAGATGATTACTTTCTTCTTGAAGTACGTTTCGCGGAACTCCGTGGGCGAACAGTTTTTCTTGCGCTTGAATATGCGGTTGAAGTTGGACAGGTTGTTGAAACCGCACTCGTAGCAAATCTCGGCCACCGACATGGTAGTGTCTATCAGCAGGCGCGACGCGTGGCCGAGGCGTATGTCGATGACGTAGTCGGACAGTTTCCTGCCCGTGCGCTGCTTGAAGAAGCGGCTGAAGGCGGCCGGCGTCATGCTAACCATGTCGGCCAGCGTGTTAAGGTGTATCTCGTCCTGGTAGTGCTCGCTGATGTATTGCTGTACCTTCTGTACGCGGCGGCTGTTGGCCTGGAGGTTTACCTTGGCGAACGACGATGAGGACAGCTCGCGGGCCTTGTCGGTGAAGAAGGACAGCTCGTAGAGCAGCGTGAGAAACTGCGTAACGGCGTAGAAGCCCTTGGTCTCGGGCAGGGTGTCGAGCAGGAAGTAAATTTTCATTATCGCCTGTACGGGGAAGCAGAGGCCGTTGCGCGCCTTGTCGAGCATCACCTTCACGCGGTCGAACTGGTTGGTGTTGACGAGGCTGTCGAAGAAATGCGGCGCAAACTGGATGGTTATCTCCCTAATGTCGTCCGACTTGCAGTCGCCCTGCTCCCATACATGCTCGAGGTCGGTGGTGGCTATCAGCACAAGGTCATAGTCGCCTACGGTCTCCACCGAGTCGCCGACGATGCGCCGCAGGCCCGTGCCGTGCTCTACGAAGTTAAGCTCGTATTCCGCGTGGCAGTGCATGGGGTAGGTGAATTCCGTCTTGTGACGGTCAACAATGTAGAAGCAGTCTTTGTCTGAAAGAGGTGTGATTTCGCGCAGTATGTGGTGCTCGTAGTTGTTCTTTTCCATGGTCGTACAAGGCTTTTTACGTGTTTTTATTGCATATTCGGATGCGAATATAATACTTTTTTGCGACAATCCGCCATGCCACATGCAAAAGATGTGTAATTTGTTGTAAATCAACGTGTTTCCAAAAGGCCGTCTTTTAGCTCCTAAAAGGCGGCTTTTTGCATTGCAATTCATGGCCTTTTGCAAGGCGAAAGACCACCTTTCGCGTGGCATCCGCAGTTTAGGTGTATAGTATTACTGTACCTTCTTTTGTCTTTGTGATAGCATTTTATGTACGCCTCCTACTTTAATCCAGGCTGTCGGTAACCGTCATTGCCTTAACGGCGACTTTCAGTTCCGCGCTCCGACGCGGACTCCGGAAAAAATCTAAGGCATCAAAAGACGCAGGTTGCATACACTGGATTCCGCGTCGGAGCGCGGAATGACGGTTACCGACTGCCTGGATTGTGGCAGGATGTACACATGAAATGCTATGGCAAAAGCAAAAGGCAATGCTGTTATCGCATACACCTGAACTGCGGATGAACCCGTATTGGAAAAAGGTTTGTGGCTTTTGTATCATCATCTGATAAAATAGTGCAAAGCGGTAAGCCGGATTTTCACTACCTTTGCAGACGGAAAATAATCTGAAAACTATACGACCAATGATGAACTTTACGAAAAACCTATGTCTGCTCGCAGGCGCACTGTCGCTTTGCGGCAACATTGCGGCCGAGAAGGTAGACATCTCCACGCCGCATACCTCTTTGATATTAGATGCCACGGAGGGGCAGGAGCTGAAACAACTGTATTACGGCGACCGCCTCACTGCCGCCGACATAGCAACCCTGAACGCCGCAGGCGGCGCATCTTACGCGGCATATCCCGTTTACGGAACCATCTGCCAGGGCGAGACCGCGCTGGCAGTGAAGCATACGGACGGCAACCTGTCGCTGCAAATGGAGGTGGTGAAGGTCGGCAAAAAGACCGAAGGCAACGCCACGGTTACCACCGTAACGATGAAAGACAAGGTATATCCGCTCTACGTGGATGTATGTTACAAGACGTACGGCGACGCCGACGTAATAGAGACTTGGACGGAAATACGCCACGACGAGAGGGGCACGGTGGTGCTAAACCAGTTCGCCTCGGGCTATCTGCCCATACGCCGCGGCACGGTATGGCTCTCGTCGCTCTACGGCGCGTGGGCCAACGAGGCGCAGGTGTGCCAAGAGCGGCTTGAGCCCGGCATGAAAGTGATTAAGAACAAGGACGGACTACGCAACTCGCACACGGCTCACGCCGAGGTGATGTTCAGCCTCGACGGCCGTCCGAGGGAGAACTCCGGCGCGGTTATAGGCGCGGCTCTCTGTTACGGAGGCAACTACAAGTTGCGCATAGACACCGACGAGAGCGACTATCACCACTTCTTCGCCGGAATAAACGAGGAAAACTCGGCCTACAACCTGTCGCGCGGCGAGGTATTTGCAACGCCCGCGCTCGCCTTGACTTACAGCCGGGAAGGCCTTGGCGGAGCGAGCCGCAACTTCCACCGGTGGGGCCGCAAGCACCGCCTGATGCACGGCGACAAGGAGCGAATGATACTGCTCAACAGCTGGGAAGGCGTTTACTTCGACATCAATCAGGAAGGCATGGCGCAGATGATGCAGGACATCGCCTCGATGGGCGGCGAGCTGTTCGTGATGGACGATGGCTGGTTTGGTTCGAAATACCAGCGCAACAGCGACAACGCCGCGCTGGGCGACTGGACGGTTGACGGCCGCAAGCTGCCCGAAGGCATAGACGGACTTCTGCGCGACGCCAAGAAGAACGGCGTGAAATTCGGCATTTGGCTCGAGCCGGAGGCCACCAACACCACCAGCGAACTGTACGAGAAACACCCCGAATGGATAATAAACGCGCCCAAGCGCGAGCCCGTAACGGGGCGCGGAGGCACGCAGCTGATGCTCGACCTGGGCAACCCCGAGGTGCAGGACTTTGTGTTCGGCATCGTTGACAACCTCATGACGAAGTATCCCGAGATAGCTTACATCAAGTGGGACTCGAACATGGGCATACAGAGCGCAGGCTCGTCATACCTCACCAAGGACAACCAGAGCCACCTGTACATAAACTATCACCGCGGATTTGAGAGCGTATGCCAGCGCATAAGGGCGAAATATCCCGACCTGGTAATACAGGCCTGCGCCAGCGGAGGCGCGAGGGCGAACTGGGGAGTGCTGCCTTACTTCGACGAGTTCTGGGTTAGCGACAACACCGACGCGCTGCAACGCATCTACATGCAATGGGGAACGTCTTACTTCTTCCCGGCCATTGCAATGGGCTCGCACATCGGCTCGAACCCGAACCACCAGACTTTCCGCAACATTCCCATAAAGTTCCGCATCGACGTAGCCATGAGCGGCCGCCTCGGCATGGAAATCCAGCCCAAGAACATGACAGAAGAGGAGAAGGCCCTGTGCCGCAATGCCATTGCCGAATACAAGCAAATAAGGCCCGTGGTGCAGTTCGGCGACCTGTACCGCCTCGTCTCTCCCTACGACAAACTCGGCGTAGCGTCGCTCATGTACGTGTCGGAGGCGAAGGACAGGGCCGTGTTCTACTGGTGGAAGACGGAGACCTTTGTCAACCAGCACCTGCCGCGCGTCAAGATGGCAGGCCTCGACCCGGCCAGGATTTACCGCGTGCACGAGCTTGACCGCATTGACAACAAGCCGCTGAAGTTCGAGGGCAAGGCCTTCACGGGGCAGTTCCTTATGGACAACGGGCTGGAAATACCCTACACGCACGACGTTGACTATAATAAGCTGAACAGCTGGTCGAGCCGCGTGCTTCTGTTGGAAGAAGTTAAATAATATAGTAAATGTAGTTGCTTCAAGCAGCGAAAGCCCTGCATGGCGCGGCGTTCCGAGACCGCCCTGCGGGGCTTTTGCGTGCCTGTAAGCACCGCGCGGAAAGAGTTTTTGTATGCCGCTGCGTAACGCATTGATTTCCAATGCGTTGTAAAAGGCCGTCTTTTACAGGCTAAAAGACGGCCTTTTGGCTTGCAAAACATGGCCTTTTAGAAAACGAAAGACGGCCTTTTGCAGAACGGCATGTGGCATGCAAGATGGCAACATGGTAGGAAATACTGCCACACAATGCGCCAAAATGTCACGCCGGTTGACATTTTTTCACCGTTGGCACATGTTTTGTTGATTGTGAAGTGACTTCAAGTGTAGTTGCAAGGTAAAAAGGTTACAAGGCCGGATGTTCTACACATAAGGCCTTGAAACCGAAAACCCTGAATACTGCACGACAGTAAAACAGTAAAAAATAACAAAAAAAGATACTATTATGGGAAAGATTATTGGAATTGACTTAGGTACGACAAACTCATGCGTTGCCGTTTTCGAAGGCAACGAACCTGTTGTAATAGCCAACAGCGAGGGCAAGCGCACTACGCCTTCGGTAGTAGGTTTCGTTAAGGACGGCGAGCGCAAAATAGGCGACCCGGCCAAGCGACAGGCCATCACAAACCCGAAGAACACCATCTACTCCATCAAGCGTTTCATGGGCGAGACTTACGACCAGAGCCGCAAGGAGGCAGAGCGCGTGCCGTTCACCGTTGTCAACGAGGGCGGATATCCCCGTGTAGACATCGACGGACGTAAATACACTCCGCAGGAAATCTCTGCAATGGTGTTGCAAAAGATGAAAAAGACCGCCGAGGACTACCTCGGACAGGAAGTTACCGACGCTGTCATCACCGTGCCGGCATACTTCTCCGACTCGCAGCGTCAGGCTACGAAGGAAGCCGGACAGATTGCAGGTCTTAACGTGCGCCGTATCGTCAACGAGCCTACGGCAGCCGCGTTGGCCTACGGCGTTGACAAGGCTAACAAGGACATGAAAATAGCTGTGTTCGACCTTGGCGGCGGTACGTTCGATATATCAATACTTGAGTTCGGCGGCGGCGTGTTCGAGGTGCTCTCTACCAATGGTGACACCCACCTCGGCGGCGACGACTTCGACCAGGTAATCATCGACTGGCTCGTAAACGGCTTCAAGGCCGACGAGGGCATAGACCTTTCCAAGGACCCGATGGCAATGCAGCGCCTGAAGGAAGCTGCCGAGAAGGCTAAAATCGAGCTGTCAAGCTCAAGCTCTACGGAAATCAACCTGCCGTACATTACGGCCGAAGGCGGCGTGCCCAAGCACTTGGTAAAGACGCTGACACGTGCACAGTTCGAGCAGTTGGCTCACTCGCTCATCCAGGCTTGCCTCGTTCCGTGCCAGAACGCAATACGTGACGCCAAGCTGACAACGTCGGACATCGACGAGGTTATCCTCGTGGGCGGCTCAAGCCGTATCCCGGCAGTGCAGGAGTTGGTTAAGAACTACTTTGGCAAAGAGCCTTCAAAGGGTGTCAACCCCGACGAGGTGGTAGCCGTAGGCGCAGCCATTCAGGGCGCAATCCTCAACAAGGAGAGCGGCGTAGGCGACATCGTGCTGCTCGACGTGACACCGTTGACACTGGGTATCGAGACCATGGGCGGTGTAATGACAAAGCTTATCGATGCCAACACCACCATACCTTGCAAGAAGAGCGAAGTGTTCTCAACTGCCGTTGACAACCAGACGGCCGTAACCATCCACGTTCTGCAAGGCGAACGCCCGATGGCTGCACAGAACAAGAGCATCGGCCAGTTCAACCTTGAGGGTATAGCTCCGGCACGCCGCGGTGTTCCGCAGATTGAGGTAACGTTCGACATCGACGCCAACGGTATCCTCAACGTAAGCGCAAAGGACAAGGCTACAGGCAAGGAGCAGGCCATCCGCATCGAGGCTTCGTCAGGTTTGACGCAGGACGAAATCAACCGCATGAAGGCAGAGGCCGAGCAGAACGCCGAGAACGACAAGAAGGAGCGCGAGCGCGTGGACAAGATGAACCAGGCAGACTCGATGATATTCACCACCGAGAACTTCCTGAAGGACAACGGCGACAAGATTCCTGCCGACCAGAAAGGCAACATCGAATCAGCCCTCCAGCAGCTCCGCGACGCCCACAAGAGCGGCGACATCACGGCCATAGACAACGCCATCAACAACCTCAACACCGTAATGCAGGCTGCCAGCGCACAGATGTACCAGCAGGCAGGCGGCGCACAGCAGGGCGCAGGCCAAGGCTTCACCGGCAACAGCAACGCCGGCGCAGGTCAGCAGCAGGACGGTGGCAAGGCTAACGACAACGTTCAGGACGCCGACTTTGAGGAGGTCAAGTGATTCCGATAAGTAAAGACATACTAAATCGCAAGCAAAAGCGTGCAGCTCAATGAGTTGCACGCTTTTTGCGTTTATAGGGTTCTTGGTTTCTATGCCTTTTCTATGGGCTTTTTTATCTCTTATTTGCGACATATTTGTAACAAGACAAAAAAGTAGATAATGTGGAACAAAATCCCACTTATCCACACTTATACATACTTAAAAGTAGATAATATGCCAACAATCGGATTTGAAATCAAAAGAAAGTGTAAAGTCTGCGGCAAAGTCTTTGTCGCAAAGACACTCGACAGCTACTACTGTTCGCGCAGGTGCAGCAATGTAGCGTGGAAGCGTAAAAGGGATGAGAAGCTAAAGAACGCAAGGCTGGAAGCTATTGCTCAACTGGTTCCTGACATCAGAGAGTACATATCGGTCAAAGAAGCCGTTGCCATGTTCGGCGTAGAACGCAGTACGCTGTATCGGCTGATAAAAGAGGGAAGAGTTCCTGCAATCAATATCGGCGAGAGGCTGACACGAATTAAGCGTTCCGACATGGAAAGGCTGTTCCTTAGCAGGCCTGAAAGTGCAGTTGAAAAAGAAAAGCCTACTCCCAAACTCTACAGCATGGAACCGGAAGACTGTTATACCATCACCGAAGTATGCGAGAAATATCACATCAATGACAGTTCCGTATGGGCTCACGTGAGAAAATACTCCATCCCCTCCCGACAAATAGGAAACTATGTGTATGTACCCAAACAAGAAATAGATAACCTTTATAAATCAGAGTAGAATGAAAAAAGCATTGCCCAACACCAAAGTGACCGTCAAGCTCAGACGGTCGAGATACAAAGAGGAGTGGTATCTGATTATTGAATCGTACCCGGTTTACAAACGAGGCTCAACCAGAGCAAGCCGTGTGGTGGAATCCATCAACCGGACTATATCCACGCCTATTTGGGATAAGTCATCCATCGCCCGCATTTTGCCGGACGGAAGTTTCAATTACAAGCCCAAGCGTGATTTGAACGGAATCATCCAGTGCCGTTCCACCATTGACCAAGAGGCCTGCATCTATGCGGATAACGTCCGTAAGCTGCGCCAGCATGAATACGACAGTGCCATTCTCTATACAGACAAGGAGAATGAAATTGCTGCGCAGAACGAACGTGGCGAACAGGACTTCATCAAGTATTTCAACGGCATCATCAGCAAACGCCACCCAAACAGCTCCAATTCGATTATCGTCAATTGGATGCGTGTGGGCGAGTTGCTGAAAATCTATTCGCAAGGGAATCCGATACCCTTCAAATCCATTTCCGTCAAACTGCTTGAAGACATCAAAATGTTCCTACTCCGTGCCCCGATGGGAGGCAACAAGAAAGGAACTATCTCGCAAAACACAGCTTCAACCTATTTCTCTATTCTCAAGGCCGGACTGAAACAAGCGTTTATTGATGAATATCTCACGGTTGACATCAGCGCAAAAGTAAAAGGCATCAGTTCGATTGAAAAACCTCGTGTCGCCCTTACCATGAATGAAGTGCAGATGCTGGTTGATACGCCTTGCAAAGATGATGTTCTGAAACGTGCGTTTCTCTTTTCCATCCTCACGGGATTACGGCATAGTGACATTCAAGCCCTGCGGTGGAAACAGATTCAGCAGACAAGCAAAGGCACATGGCAAGCCTTGGTTGTTCAGCAAAAGACCAAACGCCCCGATTATAAGCCCGTCACGGCACAGGCTCTCCAATTATGCGGCGAGCGGCCTGACGATGATGAACGTCTGGTATTCGAGGGTCTGACTGATGTTTCGTGGATTTCCATACCATTGAAAGCATGGATAGAGGCATCGGGTATAAAGAAGCACGTAACCTTCCATTGTGGACGCCATAGCTACGCCTCGTTATTGCTTGAAAATGGCGTGGATATCTATACGATTAAGTCCTTAATGGGTCATACAAATGTAAAGACCACCCAGATTTACACCCATCTTGTGGATGCGGCAAAAGAAAAAGCGGCCAATACGCTGCATATTGACAACTTGAGCCAATATAAGTAAAGGTGAAAAGTTGCACCATTGAGCATCAATGAGTTATAAAGATAGCCACCTCTTTTACCACCGTTTGCCCCTCATGAAGCACCCTGCTTTTTGAGGGGTTTTCTTTTCCTTTCTCCAACACTATATTGCTACCAGCCCTAATTTCGGCTTTTTTCTCCCTTTACTTATTCAATCCGGCAATTCCAGCCTTAATGAAACTTAAATCTGTAGGTGGCAAATAAGGGGCGGATTGGGGGCAATCAAGCACCTATTTAGCCCCCGTAAGCATCCCTATACTTTTGCGGCATCAACTTAAAACCGAAAGAATATGAGTTATACCGTAAATTCATTCGAGGAAATGCCGAACGCATTGTCCTATTTGATTAAGACAGTTGAAGAACTGAAATCTACAGTTAAAGCCTTGCAGCATAAGCAGGCAAGTGATTCACCTAAATGGATGGATATAGATGAGCTTTGTGCCTATCTGCCCTCACATCCGGCCAAGCAGACGGTTTATGGATGGGTGTCGGCCAAGCAGATACCCGTACATAAGATAAATAAGGCTTTGGCTTTTCTCCAATCAGAAATAGATGACTGGTTGAAGAACAAGGTGCATAAGACTCAGGCCGAGCTGATGCAGGAGGCTGAACAATTTGTCAAATCCAAAAAGATTATCAGGTAATATGGAAGCGACAGACTATTGCTTTTCATTCTTCCGCAAGCCCATTCAAAACACTGAGCCGCTAAGGGCGATAGGCATTGTGGATGTATACCGCTATGTGGTCGGCCATTATGCCCGTCCGCAAACGGAAGCTCTGCGTTCAATGGCTTCTCCTGTTGATGCCAAGAGATATAAGGCCGCCCACTTTGACTATTGTACTTTCTCCGGTCTTTTCCGTAAGCGGAATGAAAAGGAACTGATAATGCACTCCGGGCTGATGTGTTTGGACTTTGACCATGTGGAAGATATGGAAATGGTGAAGCAACGGCTTCTCAATCATGAGTATTTTGATACGGAACTACTGTTTGCCAGTCCTTCGGGAAATGGATTGAAATGGATTATACCTGTGGATTTGAAAGGATGGGAACATTCAAGGTTCTTCAAGGCCGTTGCCAACTGTGTCCGTGCTACGGGCTTGCCAATGGTGGATATGTCTGGAAGTGATGTGGCACGTGCCTGTTTCCTGCCCTACGACCCACAAGCATACATTAACCCTAAATACAACGAATATGTCGAAGAAAATATTTTCCGCCCAAGATTGGGAGAATGTCCCTTTTGAAAATAGTGTTCCAGCATTGCCCAGATTACTTCCGCCTCCAAATGTAGCCTCTGATAATAAAGAGGAAGAAGTGGAACGTATCATTCGTGAAATAGAACAACGTGCCATTGACATCGCACCTGAATATAAGGATTGGGTGGAATTGGGCTTTGCCTTGGTTGACGGATTAGGCGAGAACGGAAGAGAATATTATCACCGTATCAGTCGGTTTCATCCGGACTATCAAAGGGAACAAACGGACAAGCAATACACCCATTGCCTGCAAGCCAAAGGACAAGGGGTTACCATTCGTTCATTCTTTCATTTGGCTGGCCAGGCTGGTATTCCGCTGAGTCCGGCAGAGGAACAGCATTTATCCATTTTACCAAATATCCAAAATGGTAAAAAGGGCAAATGGATAAAATCGGCTGATGAGCTTCCGGAATTTCCTGAATGTGTGTTCGAGCAGCTTCCGCCATTTTTAAGTGAGGTTGTCGGCAACTCCATTTCAGAAGATGACCGCGACACTATTCTGATTGGGGCGATTGTATGCCTGTCGGTCTGCTTCCACAATGTCTGTGGCGTGTATGACGAGCGAATTGTTTACCCCAACCTTTACTTGTTTGTCGTAGCTGATGCAGGTATGGGCAAGGGCGCGTTGACTTTATGCCGCGAGCTGGTGGCTCCCATCAACCGCAATCTCCACGAACTTTCGCAACGGATGGAGCAGGAATATAAGGAAGCAATGAACGCCTATATCAAAAGCAAGAAGTCGGATGGTGCGACTATGCCGACCGAGCCGCCTATGCGTATGCTTATCATCCCGGCCAACAGCAGCGCAAGTTCCTTATTGAAAATATTGGGCGACAATGACGGTGTCGGGCTGTTGTTCGAATCGGAAGGTGACACACTAAGCCAGACATTGAAGTCGGACTACGGCAACTATTCCGATGTACTGCGCAAGGCGTTCCATCATGAGCTGGTCAGTTTGAGCCGACGCAAGGACAGGGAGTATTGCGAGGTCAGCAATCCGAGGGTGTCAGTGGCTTTGGCCGGAACGCCCGAACAGGTAAGGCGGCTGATACCCGATGCAGAGAACGGACTGATGAGCCGTTTCTGTTTTTACATCATCCGCTTCAAGCGTGGCATCAGAAACGTGTTTGCCACAAACGATATTTCCCAATCAAAGAACGCTATGTTCAGGATATTGGGCGACCGCTTCTGCCATTTGCATGAAGAGTTCTTGAAGCATGGCAGCTATTCATTCTCCCTTCCCTCTGTTTTGCAGGAACAGTTCATTGAATACCTGAGCCGTGTGAATGAAGAATGCTGTGACGAGGTGGACAATAGGATGCAGGGTATAGTCAGGCGCATGGGACTTATTGCCTACCGCATCATGATGGTGCTTACCGCTGTCCGGCATTTGGGAAACGTGTACAATGTACAGGTGGATTCTGGCGGCATTGTCCGGTTGGTTTGCCAAGAATCGGACTACTTTGTTGCCATGAACATCTGCGACACGCTGCTCTATCATTCCGTTTTTATTTATCGGAATCTGTCAGGAAGTCAGAACAAACAGACCGCTTCCATTTTGCAAGAGACGGGTGTGGCGGCACGGAGGAATACCCTTTATAATATGTTGCCCGAGACGTTCACGAAGAAGGACTACGATGCGGCGGTCTTGGCTTTGGGAGAGAATGGAAGCACGGCAGCAAAATGGATAGAAGCTTTTATCAGAAGCGGCAAACTATGCCGGATTGAACAAGGAAAGTACAGAAAGATTTTTTGAGTGGCCAGTTTGTGTTTTAGTGTCACTAAAACCTTTGCGGCAAGCGGCAAAGCTGACCACTCAAAATACTCAAAAAATCAACATCAATAAGCTATATGAATACAGAAAGCAAAAAGCCCGGAGGTCGCCCGAAGCTGGCGAGTTATCAGAAACGCACGAGATGCTTCCGTGTCATGTTTAACGAGAACGACTACATTTATATTCAGTCAAAGGCGGAGCAGGCCGGACTGTCTGTCAATGAATTTTGCCATCAGGCGGCAATGGACTGCCAGATATCCCAGCGCATCAGTCCCGAACTGCTGTCTGCCATCCGTGACCTTTCCGGCATAGCCAACAATGTCAATCAAATTGCCCATCAGATGCACATTCACGGGTTGGAGGCAGTCAGCCAGCATTGCATCACCATCATCACGGAAATCAGCAGGATTGTTGCACAAATAAAGAACGACAGCCATGATAGCGAACATTAAAACGAGAGTTGACTTCGGCGGTATCGTGAACTATGCCAACGACCAAAAGAACAAGAAGAAGAGTGCCACGCTGTTGGCGCATGAGGGAGTTTGCGCTGTCAGCAACAAGACCATTGCGGACTCTTTTCAGATACAGGCATCCATGCGCCCGAAAGTGAAAAGTCCGGTAAAGCACGTTTCTCTGGCTTTCTCGCCAAACGATGCGGCACGTTTCCCTAACGATGAGAACGGGGATGCGCTCATGGTGGAGATTGCCCGGAAATGGATGGAGCGGATGGGCATCCGCAACACGCAATATATCATAGCCCGGCATCACGATACCAAGCATCCTCATTGTCACTTGGTGTTTAACCGGATAGACAATGACGGCAACCTCATTCCCGACAGCAACGAAAGGATACGTAGCACGAAAGTATGCTGTGCGCTGACGGAGGAGTACGGACTTTATTTCGCTCCCAAAAACAGCAAGGCAAGGAATAAAAGCAGATTACGACCTCACCAAATACGGAAACACAATCTCCGTTCCGCAACTTTGGATGCGTTGGCCGAGTCCCATTCATGGAAAGACTTCCTGTCCGCGCTGAAAGTCCGGAGCATAGACATCCGTTTTAACAGAAATCAAGCATCAGACAATGTGTGTGGTATTTCTTTCAGTCAAGACGGCGTTAGCTTAGCTGGCTCCACGCTTGACCGTGACTTGAGCTTTAACAGTCTTTGTTCGACATTAGGAAGTCTGACGGAGGAATTGCTCATTCAACCCCATCAGGCAATCGTTTCCAATGCTGGTGGCGGAGGAACAAGCAACAGTCTCGGATGGCGTGATGAGAAAGACAAGAACAAGCAAAAGGACGAACCATTTTATAAACCTTTTAAACGTAGAAGATAATGAAAGAAGATGTGATAGCTGCAAATCTCGCAAATTTGCGTCAAAGTGTCAATGAATTGAAAGAAAGCGTTGATAAGCTGAACAACAACTCATCTCAGCAGGTACGGTCTTCGGTATCTCCCATTGATGAGCGGACTGTTTACAACAGCGTTGCCAAAAGTTTTTGCAACTGTTGGAACGATGCCTTGTCGATATTGAAGAAGTCTGTACGGAAAGAACAGCCGGACAAAATTCCCTTCTCCAAGTGGATACCCAAACTGATAGACCTGCTCAAACAGAAGTCCAGTCTGATTGACTATCTCTATGTCCATGTTTGCGATTACAACACGAATCGTATGAGCATTGAAGCCAATACGGAGAGAATCCTTAAACGGCAGGATGAAATACTTGCCAGAGTCAATGAACTGAGGTGTCCGCTGACCATCATTCCTCCCAATGTCAACGGTCTGTTCTTGCGTGGTTATCACCTCAAACTCCGTTATGTGATAATTGTTGTCATTGTCATTCTCTCATGGGCTGTGGCTGCTTCCGTCAGCAGTATGAAGTATAAGGAAGAATCGTTCGCACATTATTCCATGTATCGAGCGGTAAAGGAGCAACATCAGTATCTGATGGACATAATGGGTACTGATGTGAAAAGAAGTACGGAATAATCTGGCAAATTCTATGGATGTTTTGTTTTTCCGTATGTAGGTTCGGGTTCTGCAGCCATAAGATTATTGTTGCCTTCTGGTATTTCGTATGTTTTTACTTTACGGTCTTCAAGGTAAATGTGATTTAAGGTGTATGCCAGTGATTCCAATGTCTGCATCCTGATTTTAGGTTTCAGCTGACATTCCCATATAGTGATACAATGCCAGCCCATAGCAGCGAGCTGGCATTGTTCCTTTTTATCTCGTTCCTTATTCCGTTCAATTTTCTTTTGCCAAAACTTTATGTTTGTTTTAGGCAGACGGAAGTATTTGCAATTCTCATGACCATGCCAGAAACAGCCGTTCACAAAGATGACCGTGCGGTATTTACGCAGCACCAAATCAGGATGACCGGGCAGACGTGGATGGTTGAGCCGATAGCGGAAGCCTCGGCTGAAAAGGAATTTCCGCACCAGTATTTCAGGTTTAGTGTCTTTCCCACGTATTGCAGCCATGTTGCGATGGCGTTGTTCTTTTGTTAGTCTGTCCATTATTATTTACTACAAATGACATTACAATCAATATTAGCCATTTGCTTTAAAACCTGAACTGTTATACCTAATAATATTTTCATTTCATATGAACATTGAGATTTGCTCATTCCTGGTTGGACTATAACTACATGGTAGCGTATCTCTTTGCGGTTTGTTGCCTCTTCTCTCAGTTTCAATATGTCCTTTGAAGTTCCTTTTAAGATGATACTGCTTTTATTTTGCTTTATTTTCTTATCATTTCGCTTTAATATATGTGTGAACACTTTGTCTCCACTAAGATATTTCCAACGAATTGACTTTTGAGCCTGCCCACAAACCTGGTATAAATTGTCTAATAATTCTGAAACACGTCCGTCTATTGCATATTTCAAATGATATAAAGTTATATCTATCAAATTAGGTGAATCTTTTATGCCAACCAAATCCGCGATTTCTCCTTTTCCATCATCATCAATAAGATAATCATATGAATGCTTAATTTGTTGTACCATATAAAATTGTATAGAATCAGTCCTATATGGAGCTGATTTCTGTGATTCTTTTTTAAGGTCTACCCCCTCCCAATTTAGAGGAGTAATCAGAGCGTCAGGAATAGTGGAAGCTTCATTTTTAGGCTTACAAAGGTTCCTGCCATACGAGATACTATTGTCTGCGTAAAAAATAGTTATTGGATATTGGTCAAAAAACTCGTTTACATTAACTTCTGTATCTCCAATTATAAATTTTATAGGACTCCCTGCTGTAATAGTATAAATACACTTTGAACTATTTTTATCACACTCCATCTTAATCGTGCATGAATACTCTTCATTTTGGATAGAAAATATAATATTTTCTCCAATCTTAGTAGTAGGTTCTATAACCAATTCTAAATCATCAAACGGAACAATGGCGTTTGCTATATGTATAAGTTGTGAATAGCGTTCATATATCTCTGGATTCCAGTCAATGCTAATTGGATGTACGTTAGGAAATATTTTCATCTCTTCAAAGTTTAATGTATTTTGAAGCACGACATTGGTATCTATGCTCTCATCTGTTACGATTCTTCCTATTTCCTTACACCATTTTTGGAAATGCAATAAATCTGCTCTTTCTCTAGACCATATTTTCCCATTATTAGAACATCCTATGCTTGTTTTACATCCATCCTTAAAACCTATACCAAAGATATTATTTTTAAGAAGTTTACCTTGTGTTAGCATGTCTAATCCATCCTGCACACTACTGCCAAAATAGGATTGAAAAGATATATCTTTTCCTTGTGGGAGTCTTGCCCCAACATTAAACAGTCGTAATCTATTTATATTTGCAAAAACCCTGTATACTCTCTCATCTTGGATTTTGTTTACAGACGAGAATATGTGTTTCAAAAAATTGTATCCATTAATTTTTAGTGAGCTATTTAGATATATCCTTTTATATAATGCATCAAAATATACAATAATAATATCCCATGTTAGATTTTTTACAGTATTAGTATCACCCCATTGTACATGAGATTTTTTGCCCAGTACAATCACTAAAGTGTCATTTGAACTTGAGTGTAAAATATAGTCATATACATTAATCTTAGATATTCCTTCCTTCCAATTATGAAAAAATGAAGTAGTGGAAATGGTTGTATATATTTCAGCACTCAAAGCTGGCCGAATATTATCCAAAGAAATTTCTTCGTTCAATTCTCCTTTGAAATCATTTAAAAAATCATTTAGTTCTTGTTGCTTATTTGAAGCCGAAGCACTTATTCTAGGCAATATGTAGTTCCAATCTGCATCGTTCTGATACAAACAATTTATTTCAGATGCTATAGGTGGGTATGCTATATTTGTAATGAAACTTGCTCGTCCTAATTTATTGTCATTTGTTCTTGTGAAACGTCCTATAAATTGCAGGGTAACAGCTAAGCTTTGTTTGTCGTCGTGTATTGCTGCAATTTTTAACTGAGGAAGATCATATCCTTCTCCTAGCATATTGACACATACAATGATTTTATGTTTCTTTTCTTTTATGGCTTTTAATATACCTATACCTCCTTTCATGCCTGAGTATACAATAACAGGAGAGTATTCAGGGTACTTTTGATATATTTTATAAACTTCTTGTGCCCGTTTTTTATTTTTACATCGAGCCATGATGATATGGTCATATCCATTATCAGAATCTTTCTTCAAAATCTCGATAGCTTTATGCGCTATTGCCTTGTCTGCTTCCTCTATTGTATATTCAACAATCGGATAGTAGTCAATTTTTTCATAATAATGCTGTTCTTGTGCCTTTTTTAAAGGAAAATTGAATATTATTTTCCCTGGCAATTTTTGACCGTCATTTCTAAAAGGCGTTGCTGTAAACAATAAGACATGCGATGGTGGAAATATATTTATAAAATCATTCCATGTTTCAGCTTTAGAATGATGTGCTTCATCTACAAAAAGATAAGAAATATTTTCTCTTAGATAACTCCTTGTTTCCGGTGATATTTTTGCAGCTAGTGTCATGGTTGTAACTATTACATTGGTTTCGTTAACAATAGTTCTCCATTCCGGGTCAGTTACATTTTTTGTTACCATTTTCACAATGGGAAGATTTATATTTGACGGAACTACTCCTAAATGGCGTAATAATCCTAATTTTTTAAACTTCTTGTATGTCTGAGTCCTGAGAGAATCAGATGGAACAATGACGAAGACTTTTCGACATTGATTTGCGACCAAAAAAGATAACATTGTTTCAGTCTTTCCTGTTCCTGTAGGCATAACTACAATTCCAGTTTTCTCATCTTCTTCAATATGCGCCATTAATGCATGTAATGCACCTATTTGTGGAGATCTAAGGCCTTTTTCTTGCCTTTTTTCCTTTTTGAAACAAAAAATATTTGCCCATGATTTTGCGATTTCTTCTGATGTTAATATTTTTTCTTTCATATCAATTCTATTTTATATAATTATCTTATTCAAATTGTCAAACTTTGTATCAATAAAAGTGTAATTGACTAATTTGCGTGTATCAATCTTTTGATAATCAAAGAACAGTTGTTTGCTAAACCGCAGCTCAAAAGCTAATCGTAAATCATCTGCAGGCACTTCATCACTTTCTGTCTGTTTTGCTTCCTTTGCGGTTATAGTGCGTACTCTGACAATCTCATAGACATCCCGAATCCCTTGCCCTTTAATGTAAGGTATGAAGAAATGCAGGTTTTGTAATGCTATGGTTGTTGGGAATTGTTTGCCCGTATAATACAAGGTTGCTGTTCCGTCAAGGAAACTTTGTGTATAGCCTCGGCGAACACTGTTGCCGACCAATCCGATGAGTACACGGTTTCCTACATCTACAAAAGTACCCTTTTGCGGAATGACACGCGATATTGTTTCCTGTGATTTTGTATTTATCAGGCCTTCAATGAAATGTTCCAACAAATTCCGGTTGCGTTCATCTTTCGGACGCAAGGGGAAGGCTCCGATATTTACTTCCACAATACTTTTGTAGAAATTGGAAACTTCCACTTCTGTTGGCTCTCCATCACCGGGGAAAAGGATATAGCCGCCAATCACTTCCTTTTTGAGCGCATCAGACGAATAGTCCTTGTAGTATATGGCATCCCTGTAGCGGTGCATCTGGTTGATGGCATCGTCTGGCGGTACATCTACACCTTTTACTTTTCCACCGATGCGGTATTTCGCATCAAAAAGATAAGTCAGTTTCATTCCTTCTTGCAAGTCATTCTTGGTCAGCCGTAAAACGATGTCCGGTTTCTGCGGAACAGTTTTGGTAACTAATTCCTTTATGCCTGTTGAGTCATTGTCGTTTTCTGTGCTTTTCGGATTATACACCAGCTCCGCCAGTTCCACGTCATCTTTCTTGAACAAGATGCGCGAGTGTTCTCCTTTGCCCAACTCCCATGTGAACAGGCCGTTCATCTCCATGCGGTTGCGATGGTCTATATCTTCATCGTTCAGATGCAGTTGCTCTTTCACAATGTGGCTCACTTCTATGAAGCACCATATCTCATACAGCGTGGCGATGTCTTTTGTCTGAAGTCTGTAAATGCCGTCGTTGAGCGAATAGGCACGCCGTAGCATATTCCATGTGCGGTAAACTTGGCTGTAGCCCGAAGCCTTCTGCAAGACAAGACTTTCTTGGTTCAGCCCCTTGAAGCGTCCGATGGTTCGGAAAAACGGATTGTTTTGCAGCCGCTTCAACGTGGTTGACACCGCCTGCATTTCTGACTTCATGGTCTCCGACACGCCCTTTACGCTTTCAATCTGTTTCTTCAACACTTCATATTTGTCGGTTATTTGCGCAAGGGCGAATTTCAGGAAACGGTTTTCCGAAGTGTCGTTCGTTTGTACCTGCTCTTCCACACGATACAGGTGCGCTGGTTCCAGCCGATGTTCAGCCAGTTCGTTTTCGATGGATACCGGAATATGTTTCAGCTTGTCCGCTTTCAGATAGGTCTGATGTCCGTGCAGCCTGTGCCGTGGACGCTCAATGATGCTCTTGCAGGCCTTGATGAATTTCTGTTGTTCTCCGGCGAATATGCTCCACCATATTATTTCCGGTGTCTTACCGTTCTTGTCAGGCGTAAATCCGTGGAATGTTCTTCGCATATAGTCGAGTGACAGCATACGGTATTCCCGTTCAATATCCTCAATGATGGCTTTCCAATGTTCGTGGTAATCGAGCTTGCTGCTGAGTACTTCAAAAGAGAAGTTGAAACGGCGCGTTTCGCTGCCTACCTTATATATCAACCGGATTTCACTGCGGCCTATTTCGTTGCCATAGTTCAGGTAGCCGGCAAGGATGTGCCGATGGAAGGTAAAACGCTCGTTGTCGCCTTGCAGGATAGAGCCAAACTGCGCGTCTTTTACATAATCCTTAAAGTCCACCCATACAGGGTAGTCCGTATTGTCGAAAAATACGGCTTTCGCCCGAACGCCTTGCTTTATTGGCATTTCCTTGTCAGAACCTTTTAACAAAACGACAGACTCCACTCCGTCAGACCATGAATAAGAGGATTGAAGTGCTTCTTCGCCCACATTGTTCCTAGCCTTTTCCCAAATGGCATCGAATTTTGTACATTCAATGCTCAACTCGAAATCCCTGTGCCGTATAGTCAAAAGTTCCATCGTCAGCTCCAGAAACTTGTATAGCCGGATACCAGTCGTTGTTTCATCTCATCCAACTTCTTTAAAGATACTGACTTTTCAATGGGGAATCCGTCTGATATGTTTGCCAGTTCTTCGGTTATGGCTCGTTTTAGATTGTCAAGTAAGCTATCTGTCACTTTGGTGTCATCACCTTCGATGCGCGACAGGATTTTCATGTTCGTTACCTCGTCCAACGCTCTTGCTATCACATATCCTTCCGCCAGTTCATTGCCTCCTTCATCTTTGTTATAAGGCAAATTGTTCACAATATAAAGCAAGAACTCGTTGCGCGTGCGGTAAGCTACCTTGAACGGAGTTCCCTCCAGTACAGCATTGATCGCTTTCAGATAAATTAAAGCCTTGTCACAAACTTCTTGGTTGTCGGAATACACATCCACTCCTTCCACAGCAGTCCCTATAAGTTCTTCATGGCCCAGTTTCCCAATGTGTTCATAACGCTCGGTCAATCCTGCATCCAAATCTACTTCATTCATTTCTATGGTCATGGCCCTGTCAAGCACTTTGCGTGAGAAGGAGAAGGTAGTCTCATCCATGTTTACGGTGCCGATGACAATGAGGTTTTGAGGGATGCAGATGCCTTCCCCGTTGAATTTCTTCCGTATACCCTCATTCATGGTCAGTGAGGCTGTCAGATTGAAATACCATTCCTCATCCACCTTTTCCAATATCGGGTCGGTCGTTACCGAACCATCCTCGTGGCTCTTGCGCGATTCTATCACGCTCAGGTATTCTGCGAAATATTGCTCTACGGGTGCAAGATTCATCTCGTCAAGACACAAAAAGTAGGGTGTGTCCGTGTCTTCCCATGCTTTGGCAATGAATCTTAAGAACTCTCCAGTAATAAACTCAGCCTTGCCGCTGACACGACTTACATAACCTATCAGTTCGCTGGAATCGTGCCAGTTCGGTTTCACTTGCACCATCTCAAAGTTCTTAGGCTTCTGAGCTTCAAATTCTGTGGTGCCTTCATTCCAACAAGCACGCGCCAATTCACGTACAATGCGGCTCTTGCCCGTTCCGGAGATACCTGCCAATAAAAGAAATGGTTTTGATTTTATGGCGGTGATGTAGGGGCGGTATGAAGAACGTACTTTTAGGGTATGATGTAGTATCTTAGGCTTCTGTCTTGTTATTTTTGCAGTTTCCTGCAAAATGTTTAGGAAAGTTGCATAATGCTTGTGTGTGGAATATACACGATACTTGTCGCCTCCTAAGCCGGGACTAGATAGATAGGACAGCTCACCATACTTGCTAATAATGGCATCTAATATCTGTTTGTATTGCTTATAATCTGTTATTTCAAAAACACTGTTGAAATTGATTTCTGCCTTAATGTATGGATTAACAGTGCTTTCATATAATGATATGTAGTTTTCATAATCTGCGCCATGTTCATCAGTCATCTTCCAAAAATGTATAAAACAGTCTCTTACTGTCTTCGGAGATACTGGTTGTATTTGATGTGAAAGGGAAGTCTCTCGGTTTATGAAATCCAAATCTGTCCATTCTACCAAGATTCCTGGCTCATGTGGTTTGGAAGGAATCCATACCGTAAATTTTGCTCTATCTTTAGTAATCCAATAAAATTCTGCAGTATTGGCTATAATACTATCGACTACAGCTCTATTAGATCCTTTATTATTAAGAAGCTGACTTGTGTTGAATGCCACATTGGGTTCTATTCGTTGTGCCAGTTCGCTTAGAAAAGATTCAGCAAAGGTCACATCCTTTCCTTCTGGCGTTTTTGCATACAAACGAATTTCACTTTTGTCTATCCGGACAAAAGTACAAGCACTTTCCCCTCGCACATAGTTCATTTGGCTATTTTCGGGTAATTGACCAATCAGGTCTATTAAGTGGTTTAAATCCATAAGCTATTCTTCTAAATGGTGATTAATATAATCTGAGATACTTTCTGCTATACCATTAGCTAAAACGAAAGGCACACCGTTTCCAACAGTTTTAAAAGCATCTGTTAGTGATATATCTAGTGGCAGAATAAAATTTGCAGGCAATGATTGAATGGCCAATGCTTCTGCTACAGATATTCTTCTTGGAAGATATGGATGTATGTGCACTTCATTATTTCCATAGGCTGCAGTTGGGGAGTATCTCCATCTATGCAAGCGTTTATAGCATTTTTTTTCTACGTCACCTTCATCTTTTGTTCTAAATCTCATAATTCCCGCACGTGGCTGAAAATACATGTTTGCATTCGGATGATGCATGACATTGTTTTCAGTCCACCAATGCTGTACAGTTAAATTTTCTATAATCCCATCGGGCATAGGACTGGGTGCATTTTCTTGATAAGGAGATTTATCAGGCCAAGGAAGTCTTTTGACCTCCTCTAAGTTGTAAATTTTATGAGCTTCCCAAGGGAAGTTTATCAATGTCCCATTTTCCGTTTGAAGATGTAACATATCAATAGCATGTTGATGGAAACCTATCAAAATGATTCTATCTCGATCTTGCGGAGCACCGTATTCTAACGAATTTACAAGTTGCTCTGTTAAAGAATAGCCATGTGCCCTAAATTGCTGTTTCAATTCTTCAAAGAATTGTCTATGCCGTGCTGTTCGATATAATCCTTTGACATTTTCGAAAAGGAAAAAATCAGGTTGTGCAATACATATTAATTGTGCATACGTTCCTGATAATTTACCATTTTCACCATTACGACCTTTATTTTTCCCTGCAACAGAAAAATCCGGGCATGGGGGACCACCGATAAAACCAGTAAGTTCTTCTTCTCTTGATTCTTCAACCCACTCTATGAGCTTTTGTAGCCTATCCTCATGTCTACCGTCAACATATTCAGTTATGTCTTCTATGTGATGGCCAAATCTTGGTTCTTGCAATCCCATATTTTGTCTGGCATACCGATAGATACGATTGAATGTTTTGTAAAACTCATTTACGAAAACGATATTATAATTACCTTGTAACTCAAATCCCAAATCTAAAAAACCAGCTCCTGCAAAAAAAGAAAATATGTTCATCTATGACTAATCTTTTATTGACCAAAGTAAATCTTTTACATCCACATCCAAACATTCCGCTATTTTAACAAGCGTCTCTAAATTCGGTTGCATAGTGTTGGTACACCATTTAGATACAGTTCCGGGGTCTTTCCCTATCTGTTCTGCCAGCCATTTATTGGTGCGTTTCTTTTCTGCTAAAACCACCTTCAAACGATTTATATCTTTATTCATACTTTCTATGATATGTTTGAATGCAAAGGTAAGCATTATAATTGAAATTCAGTTCCAATTATAATGCTTTTCTAACAAATGTATGTTGAAGAACAACTCTATATTGAAATATACTTCAATATGTGTTTTACTTAGACTTATTTTCTTTCTCCCTTCTCTCCTTAACCTTATCCAATCCCGGCATCTTCTTTGAGACAGAACTCTCACCAGCAGGAAAGTATGCTTTGAAAACCTGGCTTAAGAAAGTCACAATGCCGCTGCGCTTTTTGCCCATATTGGAGAAAGCGGAGTAAACGAAATACATGAGTTCTTGCTGGCTGCACATTTCATTGGGCTGGACTGTGATTGAGGGTGGAAGAATCAAATCGTGCTCTGCAAATGCGTAGGCACTGGCAAGAATCGCCTTTTGCTCCTCTTCGCTGAACATCTTGATTTTTCCGGCAAACCATTCAAGTTCTCCTTTTTGGAGTGCTTGTTGCTGTTCGCTCTGACGTTCCATCAGAATGGATACTTTCTCTTGTTCTTTTTCAGTAAGGGCTTCTTCAAGTACGTGGTTTTTACGCTTTAGGACATTGTACTTTTCCATAAAGGCAATGGAAATACAGAGATAACCTACGGTTATGGCAAGCACTAATACTGTATGAAATCGGAACTTGGACGGGAAATCCGGTAAAGCGTCAATATAGTCGCAGACGATAAGAGCGACTACGAGCATAAGCGCAGCTCCGACATACATCGTCCGGACTTTGACTTTTTGGCTCGCAGGAGAAACGCCCATAAGCAAGGCTATCGCCAAAGCTGCAACCAATAAGATGGATACCAAGATAAAGATTGTCATGTGTCACGCCCTCTCTGTTATGGTTTTACGATGATGCGCCAATAGCCACCAAAATCTGCACCTTCACGAGCTAAAATCCCCATTGAACGCAACTTCGCTATTTGTTTTTCTACTGCCCTCGAACTGACGCCTATACGATAAGC
>CASFNA010000003.1 GCA_949295905.1 uncultured Prevotellaceae bacterium | reverse complement strand
GCGCTCTGACACCGAGCCGTCAGAGCCTGCATGGACGCTCCATTCGAGGCTGTTCAAATCGCTTTCGTGCTTCAGCCGCTCGCCGAAATATACCTGATAAAGCCGCCCGTTGGGCGCAACTTGCAGCACGAGGTCGGTCTCATCGGTCGAAATGCGTATGTTCTTGGGCTGCGTTTCAACCTGTGCGGGGGCGGCAACCGCCGCTCCCGCCATTATGATTGACATTATGATGTTCCTCATTTCCGTATTTTTTTCAGACGTTACAGTCCTAACTTATACGTCTTCAATCCCCTAACCTGCATCTCGCCGCCGTCACTGTAGAGCGTCAGGGTGTCGTAAGGCTCGGTGGGGAACACAAGGTTGGTCATCGCAATGCGGCCTCCATCAACAAAGATTTCCACCGAACACTTGTCAACGAACACGTCCAAGCGGTATGTCTTGCCGTCGCAGAGCGAGAGGGGAGCCCATGTTCCGAGGGCAAAGTCGTTCTTGTAGTTCACGGAGAGGTGCTTGCGGTGGTCGTCAGTCTCCTTGGCGTGGACGTCGTAATTGCCTACTTGTGACAGGTCGGTGATGCCGCTCTCGGTGCGGTCCATGACGAGGCGGTTGTTGGCGGCGTCGAAGTAAACCTTCACTTTCTCGCCTTTCGCATTTGAAAGCGTGAAGCCCGATGTCTTAGCTTGCGCAGGAGTAACGGTCATAGTCAGCTCGTATGCGCCGTCGTTGTCCTTCACTATCGGTGTAAACTCACGCTTGCCGTTCACCGCGAGGTCGCCGAGCAGGGTGCTGTCCTTACGCAGGCAGGCGGCTTCTTTCACTACGTTTGCAGCCACGTATGTCTGCCCGTCCTTGGTGTAGAGTGACAATTCGCGCGGCAGACCGTTAGCTCCGCGGTACTGGCGGATGGGCGTTATGTTGGCATACTGCCAGTTGCTCATCCATGGTATGCTTATGGTGCGGTCGCCGGTGTTGGATATGCACACTGCGGCATAGTGGTCCTTGCCGTAGTCGAGCCACTTCACTACGTCGGGCTTGGTGTCGCACGTGAACTTCTCTCCGTCGAAATCGCCGACGAAATACTCCGTCGCGCTGCCTCCGAACATGCAGCCCGGATTGATATTTACTATCATCACCCACTTCATGTTGTTCTTGTCGCCGTTGATGGGCATCTGTACGAAGTCGGGACATTCAAACTGGTTGGGCTGCGCGCCGTAGCCTTTGCCGAAGGCGCTCATGTATGTCCACTGCTTCAGGTCGTGCGAAGAGTAGAAGCGCATCTCCTTGTCGGCGGAGACTATCATTATCCATTTCTTGTCAGGAGCGTACCAAAACACCTTCGGGTCACGGAAATCCTTAAGCCCGTCGAACGGTGTCAGCACGGGGTTATGCTCATACTTCTTATACGTGCGGCCGTTGTCGGTGCTGCAAGCCATGCTCTGTATCTGGCCGCGCTCGTCGCTTGCCGAGGTGTACAGGGCTATCATGGCGTTCTTGCCATAGCCTGCGGTGCCATCCTTGTCAACCACCGTACTGCCCGAAAAGATGTGGCCGAGGGTGTCGCGGGCAATGGCCGGGGCGAGATGCTGCCAGTGTATGAGGTCACGGCTTACGGAGTGGCCCCAGTGCATGTTGCCCCACTTAGAGCCGTAGGGGTTGTGCTGGAAGTAGAGATGGTACTCGCCGTCCTTGTATACCATGCCGTTGGGGTCGTTCATCCAGCCGTACAGCGGCGTGTGGTGGTACAGGGGGCGGTAATAGTCGGTGTTGGTGGTGTCGAAAGTGTCGCTCAGGCTCATCTTCGCCCAGCACTGTGCTGAGGCCGGGGCGCGGCGCACGGTGACGGTCTTCGTGCCCGCCGGGAGGGGGAAAGGCACGTAATAGTCTGTGTTGTTCACGGCCAAGCGCACGTCCATTGGCACCTCGTCGCCCGTCAGCGGGTCGGCGTTGACCTTGGCTTCGCCGCTAAGTTCCTCGATAGGGAGTATCAGGTACTTGGCTTGTTTGCCGATATGCACTACGGTGAGCGTGTCGCCGTGATGTTCAAAAGTAAGTCCGTCGGCCTGCTGTGCGCCAACTGTTGCCGGGGCGAAAGCCATCGCCAGGCCGGCGATAAGATAAGATATAGTCTTCATGTAACGTATGTTTGGATGTTATGTTTTCACGATTTTTACGCCCGAACGTAACATCCTGGATGTCAAGATGTTACGGACGGCGTTGCAAAAGGCCGTGTTTTGCGTTCCCAAAGATAACCTTTTAGAAGGTAAAAGACAGCCTTTTAGAAGATAAAATGCCGCAAAATGAAATTCGGGTTGTGCGGTTGTACGATCTTAAGGTTATACGGCATGGCCTGCATACCGTATGACCGCATAACCCAAAGACCTCATGACCGCAAGCTTAGAACTTCAAGCTGGCCGAGAACTCTACGGTGAACGGACGTATGTAGCTGCCCGTCATCACGTGGTTGGCATACTGCGCGGCCTCGTCCTTACTGATAAGCTCCGCTCCGGCGATGGTGCCCTTGGCTCCGGTCTGGTTGAGGAAGTTCACCACAGTGCAACCGAGCGAGAGGCGCTTGTTCACCTGCCAGTTCAAGCCTCCGAACGTTTCCCAACGGCCGTTGAAGTAATAGGCATCGTTGAGGTTGGCGTAAGTCTTGCTGAAATAGCGGAAGCTGGTCCATATCTTCAAGTCCTTGGTTATCATGTAGCTCGGATCTATCTCGACGATAACCTCCGGGATTTCGGCCACGATGTTGCCTGTGGCGTTGATTTTGCCCACGTACCCGTCGCTGAACGTAACCGAAGTCTCGTATTTCTTGTACGTCGGCTTCTGGTAAGTGAAGAGGAAGTGGATGTCAAAACCTTTGAACGGGCGCGCCTCCACGTCGGTTGTCCAGCCCAGGGTCTTGATGTCGTATGACAGTGGAGCGGCCACAATCTCGTTGTTTCCGCCTGCGGTGACGTGCTGCAGGTTGAGCGTAGAGTTGTTGTTCGTCTTCGATATATACGAGAACAGCGACGTAAGGCTCAGCCAAGAGTTGTTGTAATATATGCCGATACGTCCCAGGGGCACGCTTATGCGGCCGGTGTTGGGCAGCGTGGCCGAGGCGAAGTTCTCCAGGCGCAGGTGCTGCGTGATATAGGTGAAGTCGCCGGTGAAGCCGAAGTTCTTGGTCAGCTTGTACGTGGCGGCCGCCGTAAAGGCGTAGTTGAACCAGTCGTAGTCGAGCGGAGTGGGCGCAATCTTGGTGCCGTCGGCAGCCGTAGCTCCGAGATAATAGTTGGCGAAGCGGTTGACATACTCGCCCGACGAGTTGCGCACGGCGGCGTTCTCGCCACTTAGCGACTGCCACTCGAGGCGCGCTCCGTAGTAGACGTTCAGCTTGGGAGTGATGTCCCAGTCGTGCGTGGCATAGAAGGCGAGCTTGTTCTCGTGGCCCTTGTAATACTCCGAGGCGTTCCTGTTGAAGTCATAGAAGTAGCCGTCGCCGCCGTACACGCGCGTTGCCGACGCGGCGTAGTCGGGATTGTAGAGGCGCACGGGATAGCTGCCGTCCGCCGGTACGGACTGGTCGTACATCGTGGTGTTCGACGTATAGTCTATGTCGTAGTACCACTCGTTAAGGCCGAAGCGCAGAGTGCTGTTCTTGAAGTGCTTTGCCAGCTCCGTGGTGAACATGAACTCGTCGATGTATCCGCGGTTGAGGCACGACATGCGGCTCTGCACATACTGCCCATCATACGGTTTCATTGAGCCGTCGGATGCGCGGTACATGTAGTTGATGCCCTCCGTGTTCTGGTCGAGCGACATCGGAGTCTGGTACACCAGCGAGCCTGTGGCGTGGTCGTACTTCACCACCGTCTTCCACTCGAGGCCGTTGTCCCAGCGGTAGTTGTTCATAAGGGTGAACTCGCTGCCGATGTTCTGCGTGGCGTCATACAGGTTGGTGGTCTTAAGCTGGCCGGTGCGCATGTCGCGATACACCATGTCGTTGTCAACGGGAAGGAACGACGTGGTACCAAGCTTGAAGTCGCCGAACTCCTTTACGCTGCCGTCGCCCACGTAGACGAACGGCGCAGACTGCGTGGCGTAGTTGTAAACGGGGTGGCTGTTGCTGTAATGATACATGGCGGTAAGCTCTCCGCGGTCGCCGTCGTAACGCTTTGTCAGGGCCACTTTGTATATCTGGGTGCGGTCCTGGAAAGGAGTAGACTTGATTTTGAACGTACCCGGGTCGAAGTCCTGATACATGCTCGCGCTGTAATACCAGCCCTTGCCGCGGCCTATTTCGCCGTTCAGGTTGACCGAGATTTCCTGCATACCGAAATGGTTGCTCTTGTAGTTGAGGGTGCCGTTGAAGCCCTTTTGCCCGAGCTGCGTGAACGAGTTGACGGCATAGCCGATATTTCCCGTGGTAATGGCGGTCTCCGAAATCTTGAGCAGTCCCACGTGGCTAAGGCTGGCATCCGAACGCCACAGCGAGTTGACACTGTGCGGATTGGTGGCGTAAGTCACGGGCATACCGTTCTCAAGTACGTTGACGTCGGCCGAAGGCAGGCCTATCTGTATTTCACGCGGGCCGTTCGCGCTGGCTGCGTTGAGCATCACGTTGCGGTTGCCTTCCTCCTTGCTTGACGACTTGCTGCCGCCGTCGCCCTGCTCCTGGGCGTTAACGCCTATGCAGGCTGCCGAGATGAACAGTGCGGAAACAACGTTCCTGCACATGGACGAACACTTAAATTCGTGCTTCATAATGGTTCTTGTTTTTATGGTTTAGGTTTGTTTCTTTTCCTTCTCACGGTAACACGGCCTGTGCCACAAGGTATTTTTCATGATTGCGGAGCGTCTTGCCAATGGCATCCGCTCGACAGGCGCAAAGATACTCCGCACTGCCAAGGAGGCATGAAAGTTTTATTTCAACTGCTGTAAAAAAACGTTCATGCAACAAAATTGACACCGTTTGAACAATTTTTACAAACAACGACGTTTTAAAAGACGGCATTTCACACGGCAAAAGACCGTCTTTTGCACGCCAAAAGGCCGCCTTTCGCAACGTGAAAGGCGGCCTTTTGGAAAGCCTGTTACAAATGTCTGGCATTCAATCGGCTGCGCGAGCCTCGCCCGGCTGCACTCCGAAGTAGTCCTTGAAACACTTTGAGAAGTAAGAAGGAGAGGAGAAGCCCACGTCGTAAGATATTTCGGAGACGGTCATCTGCGTGGTCTTCAGCAGGCGTTCGGCCTTCTTCAGGCGCGTAATACGTATTATTTCGACGGGCGACTGGCCTGTAAGCTGCTTCACCTTGCGGTACATCTGCACGCGGCTAAGCCCGAGGGCGGAGCTGATTGTCTCAACACTGAGGCTCGAGTCTGACATGCGCTCGCGCACCACGCGGCCAAAGTCGGCCATGAATCGGCTGTCGGGGTCGGCGGCGTCCTTAGCCTCATCGTCCGCGCCCGACGCGTAGACGTACTTCAACCGCTTGCGGTTCTCCAAGAGGTTGCGCACGCGCGAGAGCAGCACTTTGCTCGAAAAAGGCTTCGTTATGTAAGCGTCCGCGCCGCAGTCGTAGCCCTCGGCGCGCTGGTTTTCCTGCGCGTTAGATGTCAGCAGGATTACCGGCACATGGCTCGTGGCCGTCTCCGCCTTGACGCGGCGGCACATCTCGAGGCCGTCCATCACGGGCATCATAACGTCGCACACTATGAGGTCGGGCACAGTTTTCAGCGCGGCGGCAAGCCCTTCCTTGCCGTCGGCGGCCTGGCGCACGTCATATTCGCCGCCCAGCAGCTGCGCAACGTACTCGCGCACGTCAACGTTGTCATCGACAACGAGGATGAGGGGACGGGAAGCCCCACCACCATCAGGCTCTGACACCACACCATCAGCACCCGATACCCACCCCAGCCCTCCCGAAGGGAGGGGGCTTGACATGCCTTGCTCCGTATGTACTGGTTTATGTTCAACGTCATTTAACCATTCCCTTGAAGGCATTTCAGACTCCCTCCCTTCGGGAGGGTTGGGGTGGGTGTTAGGTGTATTCGCCATAAGCGGCAGCTCAACCTTGAACTCGGAGCCTTCGCCCTCGACGCTCTTCACCGACACACAGCCGCCGTGAAGCTCGGCAAACGCCTTGACAACGGCCAGCCCCACGCCTGTGCCGGAGCCTCCGCCGCGCACGCGGTAGAACTTGTCGAACACGCGGCTTACCACATCCTTGGGTATGCCCACGCCCGTGTCGGCCACCGTTATTTCCACGTTGCCGCCCCGGCGGACGGCCTCCACCGTCACCGTTCCGCCCTTGCGGTTGTACTTCAAGGCGTTGCTTATGAGGTTGTAGCAGATGCGCTCCACCTTATAATAATCGGCCTTGACGGTCAGGTCGCCGTCGGCCTTCTGCACGATTGTCACTTCATATGACGCTGCCAGCGGCTTGAAGTCGTCAACCCACAGCCTTACCGCGTCGGCAAGGTTGAACTCCGTCACCGTCAGCTCCATCTTTCCGCCCTGTATCTTGCGCAAATCCAGTATTTCGCCGACCAGCTTAAGCAGCAACGCGGCGTTGCGCCTTACTATGCCGAGCATGTGCCTCTGCCGCCCGGTAAGGTTCTCGTCGTCGAGAATGCGCTCCACAGGGTCGGCGATGAGCGTCAGCGGAGTGCGCAGGTCGTGGCTCATGTCGGTGAAGAAAGCCATCTTCGCCTCCGCAGCCTCGCGCTCCATGCGCCGCCTTACCATAACCATGCGGTAGAAAGCGGCGAACGCCACGATAACAAGTAAAAGGATTATGGCGCACAGCAGGAAGTAAACCTTCTGGTGGCTGTACTGCGTAAAGAAGAAGTCAACGCGCCCGTGGAGCTTCTCCAGCCGTCCGCTGATGTGGCTCATCTCCTCCGCCTGCATCAGCATCGTCTCCGCGTTGTCCTTCGTTACGAGGGCGGCCTTCATGCTGTTGTCGCGCTCGTATGGCCTGCCTTCAAGTATGTCGAGTGCCAGCCGCATAACAAGGTCGCCGCGCGTAGGGTATATATACGACGCATCGAGCACGCCGTCGCGCACCAGCTTGATGCCTCCGCCCTTGCCGGGAAGCGCGTCTATGCCTACAAAGCGCATCCTTCCGGCCAGTCCGAACCGCTTGGCCGCCTGCCACGCGCCGTGCGCCATGCGGTCGTTCTGTCCGAAAACGTAGTCGGGCACGATGCCTTTGGCGAATAACATGGAAGCTACCGAGTCGCCGCTTTGCTGCAACCAGTTGCCGCTTTCGCTGGCCAACAGGCGTATGCCGGGATAGTTGCTTATGGCTGATACAAAACCTTTATGGCGCTCGATGGCCGGCGACGAACCCCCAAGTCCGCGTATTTCAACGACCGTTCCCTTGCCTCCAAGGCGCATGGCGATGTACTCTCCGATGGTGCGTCCTATCTTTTCGTTGTCCGCTCCGATGAACGCCGTGTACTTGCCCGCTCCCGTCTTGCGGTCAAGAAGGATAACGGGTATGCCGCTGTCGTAGGCCCTGTCGATGGCAGGAGTCACCGTATTAATCTGGTTCGGGGAAACAATCAGCAGGTCAACGCCCTCGTCCGTAAAGGCGTTTATTTGCCTTGTCTGCAACTTGTCGTCGTCATTCGCCGACACGACGCGCAACATAATGTTGTCGTACAGGTACGTAGCGTCTCGCAACTCGACGTTAAGTTTTTCGCGCCAGCTGTCCTCGCTGCACTGCGAAACGCCTATTACATAGATTTTCTTGCCGTTGGAACAAGAAAGGAAAAGGCATAATAAGAATGTGAGAAACAGCCACGAAGCCCATCCCAACCTCCCCGTGAGAGGAGGAGTAAGGATAGCTGTGCAGATGTTTCTCACCTTCTTCATATATGTATAACCTTGAATTACGACCACGCTCCTCCCCTCGGGGAGGTCGGGAGGGGGCTGCCTATTTGTCAAGCCGCCACACGCTGCCGTCCTTGGTGTCGTTCACCTCGAAGCCGGCGGCGGCCAGTTCGTCGCGTATGCGGTCGCTCGTAGCCCAGTCTTTGGCTGCCTTTGCCTTGGCGCGGAGGTCGAGCACCATGTCAACCACCTTGCCAAAGGCTTCCTCGCGCTCCTTGCTTCCGCCTGCGTCGGCCTCTTTCAGACCGAGAATGTCGAGCGCGAAGAGGCGCATCGTGCCGTCAAGCTCTGCGAGGTCGGCGGCCGATATGTCGGCCTTGTGGTCGAGTATAATATTAATAAGGTGGCAAGCCTCGAAGAGGTTGCTTATCACAATGGGTGTCTGCATGTCGTCGTTCATCGCGTCGTAGCACTTCTGGCGCAGTGTGGAGACAGCCTCCTTCACCTGCGCGCTGCTCTCGGCGGAGGGCTTGATGCGCTTCAGGTCGGCGATGCCTGTCATCAGGCGTGACAGTCCTTTCTCGCTGGCTTGCAGGGCTTCGTCGGAGAAGTCCACCGTGCCACGGTAGTGGGCGGAGAGTATAAAGAAGCGTATTGTCATGGGCGAGTAGGCCTTTGACAGCAGCTTGTGCTCTCCCTTGAAGAACTGCTCCAGCGTAATGAAATTGCCGAGGCTCTTGCCCATCTTCTGCCCGTTGATGGTTATCATGTTGTTGTGCATCCAGTATTTCACCATCTGGCTGCCTTGCGATGCCACGGCCTGCGCTATTTCGCACTCGTGGTGGGGGAATACGAGGTCCATTCCGCCGCCGTGTATGTCGAAGTGGTCGCCCAGATACTTCCTGCCCATTGCCGTACACTCGCAGTGCCAGCCTGGGAAACCGTCGCTCCAGGGGCTGGGCCAGCGCATGATGTGCTCCGGCTGGGCCTTCTTCCACAGGGCAAAGTCGGCCTGGTTGCGCTTCTCTCCCACCCCGTCGAGCTGCCGGCTGGCGTCCTTCACGTCGTCAAGGTTGCGGCCGGAGAGTATGCCGTAATGGTATTTCTCGTTGTATTTCGCCGTGTCGAAGTATATGCTTCCGTTGCTCTCGTAGGCAAAACCGTTGTCGAGTATTTGCTTCACAAGCTCTTCCTGCTCGATGATATGCCCCGTGGCGTGCGGCTCTATGCTGGGCGGCAGCACGTTCAGTGCGCGCATCGCGTCGTGGTAACGGTTGGTGTAATACTGCGCTATTTCCATCGGCTCCAGCTGTTCCAGCCTCGCCTTTTTCTCTATTTTATCCTCGCCTTCGTCTGCGTCGTGCTCCAAGTGGCCCACGTCGGTGATGTTGCGGACGTACCTTACCTTGTAGCCAAGGTGCTTCAGGTAACGGAAGAGCACGTCGAATGTGATTGCGGGGCGCGCGTGCCCGAGGTGCGGGTCGCCGTAGACGGTAGGGCCGCAGACGTACATGCCCACGTTGGGGGCGTGCAGCGGCTCAAAGCGTTCCTTACTACGGGTCAGCGTATTGTAGATTAAAAAGTTCTGTTGCATGATGATTTAAATTTTGTTCAAGCCACAAAATTAGCACAAATCAGGCTAAATGCAAAATAAATGGCGAAAAAGTTGTTTTCCAATTGACGGCCTTTTGCGTTCCAAAAGGCCATGAATTGCAAGCTAAAAGGCCGTCTTTTGCAAGCTAAAAGACGGCCTTTTACAAGTACGTTGACAATCAAGCAGTTAGCGAACGGCCTGCATAGCCGTTCTTATTTGGCTCATTTTGCCCATGGGGCTTATTGCCCTTATAAGCCCAATGAGCCTGATTAGCCTAATAAGCCGTATGCGCCCGTGCCGCAAAAGCATACCCAGCCCCTCCCCTTGGGAAGGTCGGGAGGGGCTTTTAGGTGGCCTACAAACTTACCTGCACGCCTACTACCGCCTCCCTCGGGCGCAGCTCGTACCAGTCGGTTGACGACATCACGCCGCTGTAAGTAGTCACGGCGTAGCGGCGTTTGTCGAAGATGTTGCGCACGTCCAACGACAGGCGCACTTTCTTCATGCGCCACACCACGGAGGCGTCGGCCAGCAGCGTGCAGACCGTTGCGCCCTGTTGCAGCTCGTTGCGGTAGTGCACGGCTGCGGCGGTGATGTCTATACGGCCTATTGTCTGCGTGTAGGCGAAGTTTTGTTTCCAGCCGAACAGGCTGTTTCCGCCCATTCCATCGGTCTTCATGCGGTTCAAAGTGAAGGCCGCGCGGTAGGTGAACATGCCGAAACGCGGCGTGAACACCACCTCGGGCGACGCCTGCCATGCGCCCGAAGTGTAGCCGGTCACCTCGCCGCCCGACAACTGACGGCCTGCGCCGAAGGTGTATTGCAGGGCGAGTTTGGTCTTCAGGTGCAGACTGAAAAAGCCTTTCGACACCACGGCCTTGGCCGAAACGGCATCCTGCTGCCAGCCGCGCCTCACCGTGGTGAGCGTATATCGGCCGCCGTCAATCGACATGTCGGTCATCAGGTTGCCGTGGCTGTGGTTGTAACCGAGCGTCGCGCTCATAAACAACTCCGCCACCGGCCGCTTGTAATTGTAAGCAGCGTTGGCGTAGAACACGCCCGTGCGCGGTACCGCTCCGCAGTTCTCCACCAACGTGCGGTAGTCTCTCATGTAGCGGCTGACGGCGAAGTCGCCCCACCCTCCTGTCCGCATGGAGTAGCCCGCGCCAACGTCCAGCTCGCCGCGCGTGCCGGTCTTCACCGTAACTTGCAGCGAGGGCGAAGCGTCAAGGTAATGCTCGCCGCGGTCGGTGAAAACCGTCCATTTCATCGGGATGTCCATCCTGACTACCGTCCCCAACCGTTTGTACTGCCAGGAGGGCGCGGAGTGTACCGTAAGGCGCGTGTGGCCGCCTTGCAGGTTAAGGTGCTCGGCGGCGAGGCCGAGGTCGTATCGGTGGGTAAGAAAGCGGCGGTTAAGCGTCAGCCGGGCGTAGTTGTCGGTATAATAGAGTATGTTCGTGAGTTTCTGCCGCCGTCCGTCAACGGTCATTTCGTGCGGCGCGTAGTGGAAATCGACGTTTGAATACACCTGCCACGAATGCCTTTCGCGGCTGAAGAGGCGCGTAAACGTGTTCCGCGCGTGCAGCTCGGGCAGTCTCACCCGTTGCCTTACGCCGCCTTCCTCGCCGCCATCTATGCGCGTAGAGCCGTCAGCGAGCGTGCCTTCAATGATAAAATACTCGTTGCCGTAAGCCTCGGCGGTGTTCGTATTGTGGTTGAAGTCGGCGTAAAGGCGGTCGCGCCGCATGGCAGAATTGGCGGTTTCATCGGTCGTTACAGGCTCTTTTCCGTCAAAATAGTAGGTCGATGTGTTGCCCGTCTGCTGCGTCTCGTCGGCGTGCAGGTAGCCTACCGTCAACCGCTGTTCGCTCCCGGCCTTGGTCTTGCGCGTCTGTTTCACGGCGAAATTATACGAACTGTTGAAGCGCAGACGCTCCGCGTCGATGGGAGCGGCGAGCTGCGGCGCGGCAAACCATTGCGGTACTTGCTGCCCTACGCCGTAGGCCGCCGTGCCGCCGGTAGCCAGGAGGGCGTCCGCCTGCATCAGGTCGCGCCCCGAACGGTCGTACATGGCGGCATACATGCGCTGCCGCCGCTTGCCTATTTGCAGCGCGTCGGCTCCTCCCTGCGGCCTCGTGCCGTCCAGGGGCGTGGCCACCACCGCGCCGGGACGCAGCGTGAAGGCCCACTTGTCGCGCGCCTCGGGGCGCAGGCGTATGTTCATCGCCACGTCGTCGGTGAACACCTTGCCCTGCAAAGCCTTGACGGGCTGGTCGTGCTCGATTACCTCCGCGCGGTCTACATCGCGCGCTTTAAGCAGCTCGTTGAGCTGGTTGTAGCGGCCTCCGGCCAGGTCAAGGTCTTCAATGGTAAACCGCGAGATGTCTTTTCCGTTGAAACTGACGGTTCCATCGCCGGCAACGTCTACGCCGGGCAGTTTCTTGAGCACGTCCTTCAGCGTGTTGTCGCTTGCCGAAACGTAACGTTTCAGGTCGAAGAAGGTAGTGTCCTGCCGCCCGAAAACGGGCATACCCTTCACCTGAACTTCTTTTAGTGCAAACGCCTTTGGCGTCATCTCCACCACCATCTCGCGCCCTTTCACCGCCGCAACGCGCTTTTTCGCGTAGCCGAGGAACGTCACTTGCAGGCTGTCGCCGCCTTGCGCAGCAACAGAAAAACGCCCCTTTTCATCGGTCTTACCGAAACTTACCGCCCGTCCGCCGCGCGTCAGCGTCACCGCCGCACCCTTCAGCGGCTGCCGCGAGAGGCTGTCAACCACGCAGCCCGTGACCTTTGTCTGCGCGAGAGAGGGCAAGGCGGACAGCACAAAGACGGCAACAACGAATAATATTCTTATCAGTTTCAACATAATATGCCATGTTTTACATTCCCAAAGGCCATGTTTCACCGCCCAAAAGGCCACCTTTTGCAGGCTAAAAGACGGCCTTTTAGAACGGCATTGATTATCAAGCAGTTACGGGAAGGTGAGAAAACACCCTTTGTAGGGACATAATTTATTATGTCCGAACGCCACGAAGGGGCGTATCTTTGGCAATTAAACGCATTGTAAATACGTTTCTACGAAACGTGCGGACATAATAAATTATGTCCCTACAAAGGCTGCATTCCTCCTTGTCGGCCCGTCACTCGCCCGCTATCCGGCACCTCCCCTCGGGGAGGTTGGGAGGGGGCTTTCCCTCTGTTGGGTGGGGGCTGTTTTTTCATTCCACTTCAATAGAGTTGTAAGGCTCGTTCTTCGGGTTGGGCAAATCGTTGCCCTGCTTGTCACGGATTTGCACCTTTATGTTTGGGTTCGTGGTGATGTAGCCCACAGGGTCGGCAAAGTAGCGGCGGCGGATGCCTTCGAGCTGCTTGCGGCTGACGGCCTCATACTTCACACCTTTATAATATATAGGCGCGGGCGGAGCGACTTCTGACATGCCGACGGCATCGAACACATAATGTCGCGGCGCGTCGTAGGCTCGCAATATGAGGCCGGGCAGACCGCCAAGTTTCCACGGCCCGGCATCAAGGGGTATGTCTTCGGCATACCAGGCGTACCATGTGCGCCCCTTATAATTCGTCACGGCCATGCTGCATCGGTACCCGAGGATTACCGCCGAGCTGTCGGCCACTGGCTGCCAGACAGGTGCGGCGTAGTCTTCAGTGCACACAAAGCGGTCCATACCAAACTTTTCTAAAAGCGAGGTCTTGTCTTCGGCAGGGTAATTCTTGTACAGCCGCCACGTAACCTGCCCACCGCCCTGATACTCGTTGCCGCCGTTTTTCATAACGACGGCGTTGGCCGAGTCGGCCTGGAAAGCCTTGTAGCTGTAGAAAGACTGCACGCGGTCGCCCACTTCGAGGCGCATCATCTCCTTGACGGCCTTGTCGAGCGCGCCGACCGTGTCCTCTACCATCGACAGGTTGTAATAAACAATGTAACGGGCGGTGTCGCACGGTTCGCCAAGTTCAAGGTCGGCAGGAGTCAGAACGGCGATTTGCGCACGGCCAAGCGTGGCGGCAAGCAGCACGAGAAGTGATAACAAAAGTCTTTGCATAACGTAAAGTATTTATGGTTTTGCCGCAAAATTAAAGACAATAAGCCGATGAAACCGCATATTTTTATTACTCGCGTATTACCGGACGTATTACTAAAATATTATAAGATGTACGCACGTGCGTGGAATTTGCTACTTTTGCACACAGAAAAAACATACTCGAAGATGAACAAAAGGATAAAGACGGTATGGGCGTTGAGCATCGCCACGATGGTGCTTATCATCTGCGGACAGGCTTACTGGCTGCTCAACCAGTACAGGCTGGTAACCGACATGCGCGTGGAACAACTGAAAACGGCGTGCACGGAGGCCATCGAGAAAGAACAGCAATGGCGCTACGACACGACTGAAGGCGGCGACACAATAGAAAACGAGATAAAAAAGACTTACACAATAGACTTCCGCAGCAAGAAGACAAGCGACAAAGCCGACAGCAATTATGTAAAATCCTGCGTAACGTTCATACTGCCCGGCAAGAAGAAAAGAAGGATTTTGAAGGACATGAGCGTGAACGACGCAATGGACTTGCAGAACAGATACGTAGCGTCGAACAACCGCAAGTTCGACAAACATCATTTTGACTCGCTGCTCATGGCCGCCGGACACGACACCACGCAGGCCATGACGTTCTACAAGACAAGGCGTTGCATGGTGAAACCGGTGTTCACCGTGAGCGGCACTTTCAGCAAACTACTCAACGTAAGATACTCCACCAACCCGTTGGAGTTCGAGGCCGTGGCGTTCAGCATCGCCGTAAAGCCGGGCGAAACATTAAGCGCGATGGGCTGGCAGCTCGTCGGCAGCACCGTACTTGTGCTCGTGCTGGCCTTCTGCCTTGCGTACCAGATGAAGACAATAATCATACAGAAGCGCATAGACGGCATCCGCCACGAGTTCATGAAGAACATGATATACGAAATGAAGCAGCCTCCTGCGGTAGAACCGGCGGCCAGCGAGGCGGTAAACATCGGTGAAACCGCATTTTTCTACTCGCTTAACGAACTGCGGCACGGCGCGGAGAAGGTTATAATAACCAGCCGCCAGGCGGAAATATTGCGGCTTTTGGCCGGGCGGAAGAACGAGGTTGTAAGCCGCGAAGAGCTGCTTACGGAGGTTTGGGGCGACGATTCCTACGCCAACTCGATGGCCTTGAACGTGCAAATCACTTACCTGCGGCGCGCCCTGCGGTCAGACCCTACGGTTAGCATAGAGGCCGTAATAAAGAAAGGATATATATTAAAGGTGAGAAAGTGAGAGGGTGAGAAGGTGAGAAAAGTCTGTTTGTGTATGTTCTCACCTTCTCACCCTCTCACTTTCTCACCGTCAAACAAAAGGTCTCACCTTCTCACCCTCTCACTTTCTCACCTTTATTCCTTTTCCTTATAAATCACCGCATTGGCGCCGGAGGTGATTTTCAGTGCCTCGGGATGCTCCTTAATGAATGAGTCGATGTGGCGTATGCGCTTCTCTTCAAGTATTTCATCGACGGCGATTAGTATGCCGGTTTCCTCAACATCGCCAAAACCGTAGTTGATGGCGGTGCCAAACATCTTCATCGTAGGACTTAATCCCATGTACGCGTTGACAAGAGGCGGAATGTTGTAGCCCAGCTTGCGCACCTCGCGGTTAAGTATCCGATAGTCGTCCTTGAACGTATTTTCACTGAAAAGGGCGGCCAGCTCGGCTTCGTCAGTCTCTATTTTGAGCGGTTTCATCGGTATGACGAGGTTGTCGGCGTCGTTGAAATGCTTTTTGAGGAAGTACAAAATCATGTCCCTGCCCTTGCGTACATAAGAGGGATACATCGTCATCTTGCCGAAAAGATACTTGATGTCGGGGCGTATTACGGTGAGCGCTCCGAGACCGTCCCACAGGTTGTCGAGGGCGAAAAGGCTCTTTGCGCCCATCTTGGAGCTTTGGTATGCCGGGGCGACAAACGAGCGTCCGAGCTCCACCGTCCAAGGAAGATACTCGCGCATGAACTTCTCCGAGAAGTGGAACATATGGCTCGTGGCGAGCACGGGCTGGCCGTCCTTGTCAATGTCGGCGTTGCATCCCAAGAGATAACGGTACCCTCCGATGATTTCCTCCTCCTCCGGATTCCAGACGATGAGCTGCTTGTAGCAGTTGTCGCACGTGTCGAACTCGTCGATGTCCATGCTCTTGCCGCTGCCGCCGCCGGCTCCGCGGAACGCCATTTCGCGCAGGCGTCCTATTTCCTTCATCACGTTGGGGGCGTTGTGTGCCGTCACTATGTAGATTTCGTTGTTGCTCTTGTTGGTCATGCGCAGCTGGCGCTCGGGCGTAAGCTCGCTTTTAAGCAGCTTTTTGTCTATCGGACGGATAATCTCTTGTTCCATATTTGTTTACGGGTTGATGCTTGTTGTTGATATTGTGTATGCCTTTTGCCGTGCGGTGTCACAGCTTGTAGACGATGTCCTGCACGTATTGCGCCCACTGAGCCGGCGTCCTTGACTTGTCGAAGGTCTGCCATGGTATGGGCTTGCCGAAGGCTACGCGGAAGGTCTTGTTACGGTTCTTGTACATCTCGTCGGCCAGGTAGAGCATTGCCACGTTGAACTTGATGCCGAGGCGCTTGCATATGTTGGCGAGGTTGTAGAAGAAGTCGGAGTTGCGTCCGCCGAAATGCACGGGCACAACGTCCCTGTGGGTCTCCACGCTCTTGGTTATGAAGGTCTTGCGCCACGGCAGGTCGTGTATTTGGCCGTCGATGCGGCGCGAGCAGATGCCGGCCGGGAACATTATCACATGGTTGTCGCCGTGGAAGCAGGCCTCGACCATTGCCGGGAAGTTGCGGCTCTGGTGGCCGGTCTTGTTTATGGGAACGCAGAGCGGAGCAAGGCCGGGAAGGTTCATCAGGAGGTCGTTCACGAGGTAGCGGAAGCGTCCGCCGTAGTGCCGCCCGAGTATTGCGCCGAGGGCCACGCCGTCCTGTCCGCCGAGCGGATGGTTGCTTACGAAAGTGTACAGGCGGCCGTCGCCGTCTGCCGGCATGTTTTCCTCGCCAACGATGTCGAGCGTTGTGCCAAGGTACTTGACGCAAGACTCAAGCCAAGGCACACCCGTAAGGTGGCGGTTCTGCCAAAGAAAGTCGTTTACCTCGTCCTGATGGAGGATGCGTTCGAGCCATTTCACGGCGAACGCAGGCACATACTTGGCCTTTGCTCCCATCTTGCCATTGAGTATCTCGCGCACGTCAATGGTCTTTTCGGTTATTACATTCATGCTCTCTCTACTAACACAATGCAAAAATAACGCAACTTTTCCAAAATAAGACACATTTTATAAAAAAATATCCGAAATAACATTGTTTTGCAACAAAATAGCAACAACCGGTCGACGGGAAGTTAAAAAAACATATACGGAAACGCCAGGGAAACGGTACGCGGCGGCGCGACGAGCTGCATATAAATACAAAAGAAACGAATAAACATACACAATGAAAAGTAAAAAGACGCGACAAAAGAAATCGGCGAAACAGAAAACGGAATACGGAAAACGGCCGATGAAATGGCCGTTTTTAGCCGTTTCAGCGATTAAAGTCCGCCTTTGATGTTGCGAAAGACGGCCTTCCGACTTGCAAAAGGCCGTCTTCCGCACAGCCGTCTGCGGCCTTCCGGCTGACGAAACACCGCCTTTTTGCCTGCATTTTGCGGCTTTCCACATGGAAAAATCCACTTCACAAAACTTCACAAAATCACAAGTCGCTGTACATCAAGCCTTTACACAGACTGCAAGAAAACGGCATAATCCGCGCCGAAGCACGCTTCCGCCAGCGGCAACGGCCTTCCCGGAGCGTCAAACGGACAGGTAAGCACTTGGCAAGAACGCACAAATTGAATAAATATTCATTTTTACTTATTTCACCTCTACTTACTCCTTACTTCCCCTCTACTTACTCCTTTTCTCCTTATTAGATAAAAATCAGCACTTTTGTGGGGAAAAGTGGTGGGTTGTGGGGAAAAATACTTATCTTTGCCGGGTGAACATACAACGTGACAGAAATGCGTTTTCTCGGCAACATAGAAGCTAAAATCGACTCCAAGGGGCGCGTGTTCCTCCCTGCGGCGTTCCGCAAAGAGCTGCAATGCGGCGGCGAGGAACGTCTCATAGTACGCAAGGACGTGTTCCAGCCGTGCCTGGTGCTCTATCCCGAAAGCGTATGGAACAGCCAGATGGACACGCTGCGCTCGCGCCTCAACCGATGGGACCCTACCCACCAGAGCGTGCTGCGCCAGTTCGTAGCCGACGCGGAAGCCGTCACGCTCGACGCCAACGGCCGCTTCATCCTAAGCCGCAGGCACATCAAGATGGCCGGGGCGGCGCAGGCGGTAAGGTTCATCGGCATGGACGACGTAATCGAAATATGGGGCGCGGAGCAGGCCGAAAAACCTTTCATGAGCCAGGACGAGTTCGGCAAAGCCCTCGAAAGCATAATGAAACACAGCGCGGACACGGCGCAGCCCAACCGCTCCGACGCCGCGCACAACGACCAATGACACCACAATGCCAACCACAGCAGAGACATACCACGTGCCCGTGCTCCTGAAAGAGAGCGTTGACGGACTCGGCATCCGCCCCGGCGGAGTGTACGTAGACGTGACCTTCGGCGGCGGCGGACACAGCCGCGAAATCCTAAAAAGGCTCGGCGCGGAAGGCCGCCTGTTCGGCTTCGACCAGGACGCCGACGCCGAGGCGAACGTTCCCGGGGACGCACGCTTCACGTTCGTGAGGAGCAACTTCAGGTACCTAAGCAACTGGATGCGCTACTACGGCGTGGAACACATCGACGGGCTCATAGCCGACCTCGGCGTGTCGAGCCACCACTTCGACGACGCCGAGCGCGGTTTCTCCTTCCGCTTCGACGCTCCGCTGGACATGCGCATGAACAAACGCGACGGCGAGACGGCAGCCGACGTGGTGAACAGATACACGGAAGAGCAGCTGGCGACCATCTTCTACCTCTTCGGCGAGCTGAAAAGCTCGCGCCGGATAGCGTCGGCCATAGCCAAGGCAAGGAGCGCAAAGCCGATAACAACGACGCAGGAGCTGGTCGAGGCGACATCATCCGTATTCAAACGGGAGCGCGAGAAGAAGGACATAGCCAAGATGTTCCAGGCACTGCGCATACACGTCAACAACGAACTGGGCGCACTCTCCGACATGCTCAACGCCACAACACAGCTAATCAGGCCGGGCGGCAGGCTCTCGGTAATAACATACCACAGCCTCGAAGACCGCATAGTAAAGAACTTCATACGCACCGGCGACACCGCAGGCATGGCCGAGCAGGACTTCTTCGGGCGCACGGCGACACCCTTCAAGGCCGTCAACAACAAGGTCATAACGCCCGGCGATGACGAGATAGACAGCAACCCGAGAAGCCGCAGCGCGAAACTGAGGGTGGCGGAAAGAACCAACAACTGACAAATGGACGACAAGGAAAACGTAAAACAAGAGCGGCAGCAGGCCGCGGAAACTGCCAGGGAAGAGCTGAAAAAGCAAGTGCAGCTGACAAAGGCGATAAGGGAACAGGCACGGGAGGAGGACGCACTGCCCTCGGCCAGCTACACCCTGCGCAAGATTCTGGGCGGCGACTTCCTCACGGCGGAGGTGATGAGGAAACAAATAGGCGTAATCATACTCGTCGCTTTCATGACGATGATATACGTGTCCAACAGGTACAGCTGCCAACAGGACATGATAGAGATTAACGAACTGCAAAAAGAGCTGAAGGACGCAAAGTACAAGGCGCTGGCAAGTTCAAGCCAGCTTACCGAAATGTGCCGCGAAAGCAACGTCCTGAACATGCTCAAGAGCAACAAGGACAGCGTGCTGCACATACCGAACCAGCCGCCTTACATCATAACAGTGCCGGAAAATGAGTAGCATGTTTGACAGGAAAAAGGTTATCAAGCGGTACAAGGTAGTGGCCTATGCCATGCTGGTATTCGCGGTGTTGGTGCTCATAAAGGTGGTCTACATATCCACCGTGGAGCGCGAATACTGGCTCGAAGTGGCCTCAAGGCTCACCCGCGACAGCGTAGACGTAAAGCCCGTGCGCGGCAACATACTAAGTTGCGACGGACGGCTGATGGCCAGTTCGCTGCCCGAATTCCGCATGTACATGGACTTCAAGGCCGGAGGCGACGAGAACGAGCAGCGCGACTCGCTTTGGGAGGCAAAGGTTGACAGCATATGCAACGGCCTGCACGAAATCTTCCCGACCAAGACGGCGGCGGAATTCAAGAAGCATCTTGAGGAAGGCCGCACCAAGGGCAGCCGCCACTGGCCGGTATGGCGCAAGCGCGTAAGCTACAACACGTTCTCCGAAGTAAAGAAGCTACCCGTGTTCTGCCTGTCGGCCAACAAGGGCGGATTCCACTACGAGAAGTTCAACGCACGCCAACGCCCCTTCGGTTCGCTGGCAAAGCGCACCATAGGCGACCTTTACGGAGCGAAGGACACGGCGCAGTTCGGCCTCGAACTGTCGTACGACTCAATCCTAAGGGGCAAAATGGGCAAGATAAGCCGCCAGAAAGTGCGCAGCGAATTCCTTGACATCACCATACAAGACCCCGTCAACGGCGCCGACATCGTAACCACAATCGACGTCAACATACAAGACCTTGCCGAGCGTTCGCTCGTAGACGAGCTGAAACTTATCAACGGGAACGTGGGCGTCGCGGTAGTGATGGAGGTGAAAACAGGCGACATCAAGGCCATAGTGAACATGACGAAATGCGCCGACGGGGAGTATTATGAAATCAAGAACAGCGCCGTTTCCGACCTGCTCGAGCCCGGCTCGGTGTTCAAGACGGCGTCGCTCATGGTGGCGCTGGACGACGGAGTGGTAGACACCACGTACACGGTAGACACCGGCAGCGGAATTTGGGACATGTACGGAGCCAAGATGCGCGACCACAACTGGCACCGCGGAGGCTACCAGGTGCTCACTCTGCCGCAGACGCTGGAATACAGCTCGAACATCGGAGTAAGCCGCATAATCGACAAATACTACGGAAAGAACCCCGAAAAGTTTGTCCAGGGCCTTGACCGCATCGGTATGCGCGAAGACCTGAAGCTGCCCATCGTGGGCTATGCGCCGCCCCGCATCCGCATGCCTAAGAAGAACAAGCGCGGCCAATACACCAATTGGAGCAAGACGGCGTTGCCCTGGATGAGCATAGGTTACGAGACACAAGTACCTCCAATCTCGACACTTACGTTCTACAACGCCATCGCCAACGGCGGCACGATGATGCGTCCGCGCTTCGTCAAGGCCGTGATGAAGGACGGACAGGTAATCCAAGAGTTCCCGCCGCAGGTGGTAAAGCAGAGCATCTGCAAGGAAAAGACACTGCGCGAAATAACCACCATACTTGAGCATGTTGTCAGCCAGGGCCTCGGAAAGAAGGCAGGCTCGACTTCGTTCAAGGTCGCAGGCAAGACGGGAACAGCCCAGATATCGAAGGGCGCGGCAGGTTACAAGAGCGGAACGATGAACTATCTGCTCAGCTTCGTTGGCTTCTTCCCGGCCGACGCGCCGCGATACAGCTGCATAGTGTGCATACAAAGGCCGGGACTGCCGGCTTCGAGCGGCTTCAGCGCGCTTGTATTCCACAACATAGCGGAAGGAATCATGGCGCAAAGCCTCAAACTCGACGTGGCCGACGCCCGCGACTCGCTGTCCGTACTGGTGCCCGACGTGAAGAACGGGAACCTCGCCGCAGCCGACCATGTGCTCAGATACTTAGGCGTGAACGCCAGGAAGACGTGGGATTGGCAGCATGTGGGCGGCAAATCTATATGGGGTAAGGCCGAGAACGACGGCAAGGCGGTGACCCTGACGCGCGGAACCGGCTATGCGGAGGGCACCGTGCCCGACGTGAGCGGCATGGGAGCGCGCGACGCAGTGTACGTCCTCGAGAGCCGCGGAGTGAAAGTAAGGCTCTACGGACGCGGCAAGGTGAAGAAGCAGAGCCTGCCGCCGGGGCACAAGATAAGGAAGGGCGAGGCTTGCACACTCAACCTGGAACTATAAAACCATACAAGCATGATACTGGAAGAGCTGATTAAGAACATCCGCCCGACAGGCGTTACGGGCGGCACGGATGTGGAAATAACGGGCGTTGACATCGACTCGCGACGCGTGGAACGCGGCCACCTGTTCGTGGCGATGCGCGGAACGCAAGTGGACGGGCACACGTTCATACCAAAGGCCGTGGCCCAGGGGGCGGCCGCCATACTGTGCGAGGACATGCCGGAGGAGACTGCCGATGGCGTAACTTACGTGCAGGTGGCATCGACGGAAGACGCAGTGGGCGAAGTGGCGACGGCGTTCTACGGCGACCCTTCGCGCAAACTGAAGCTCGTAGGCGTGACGGGAACCAACGGAAAGACCACCATCGCCACCTTATTATATAATATGTTCCGCAAGCTGGGCTACCGCTGCGGACTGCTGTCTACCGTGTGCAACTACATCGAGGACGAGCAGTTGCCCACCACGCACACCACCCCCGACCCCATCGAGCTTAACCAGCTGCTCGGCCGCATGGTGGAAGCCGGATGCCAGTACGCCTTCATGGAGTGCAGCTCGCACGCCATAGCGCAGAAGCGAATAGGCGGACTGAAGTTCGCCGGGGGCATATTCACCAACCTTACGCGCGACCACCTGGACTACCACAAGACGTTCGAGAACTACCGCAACGCCAAAAAGGCCTTCTTCGACGGCCTGCCAAAAGGCTCTTTCGCCATAACAAACGCCGACGACAAGAACGGCCTCGTGATGGTGCAAAACACCAAGGCGACGGTCAAGACATACTCCACGCAGCGCATGGCCGACTTCCGCGCCAAGATTCTTGAGTGCCACTTCGGCGGCATGTACCTCGAGATTGACGGCCGCGAGGTGGGCGTACAGTTCATCGGCAAGTTCAACGTGAGCAACCTGCTGGCCGTATACGGCGCGGCGGTGATGCTCGGGCAGGACAAGGAAGACGTGCTCGTGGCCATGAGCACGCTGCACAGCGTGAGCGGAAGGCTCGACCCCGTGCACTCGCCAGAGGGCTACACGGCCATCGTAGACTACGCGCATACGCCCGACGCGCTGGAAAACGTGCTCAAGGCAATACACGAAGTGCTGGGCGGCAAGGGTAAGGTGATAACCGTATGCGGTGCCGGCGGCAACCGCGACAAGGGCAAACGCCCCATCATGGCGCAGGAAGCCGTGAAGCAGAGCGACCGCGTAATCATCACGAGCGACAACCCACGCTTCGAAGAGCCGCAGGCTATCATCAACGACATGCTGGCCGGACTCGACGCGAAACAGATGAAAAAGGTAGTCAGCATCGTAGACCGCCGCGAGGCCATACGCGCCGCCTGCATGATGGCGGAAAAGGGCGACGTAGTGCTCGTGGCCGGCAAGGGGCACGAGAACTACCAGGAAATACAAGGCGTGAAGCATCACTTCGACGACAAGGAGGTGCTCAAGGAGATATTCGCGGAGCAGTAACCAGACGGCAAACAGCCCCCTCCCACCCTCCCCGAGGGGAGGAGCTTGGATTGCACTTGCGGCAATGGCTCATCAGGCCCGTTGGGCTTATTTGGTCCATTGGGCTCATTAGGGCTTATAAGCCCAATAAGCCTGATGAGCCAAATAAGCCAAATAAAAACGGCAATGCAGGCCGCCCGGCAATCCGCTGATAATCAGCGGCTTTGCAAAAGGCCATGAACGAGACCGCGAAAGGCCGTCTTTCGGTCGCCAAAAGGCCGCCTTTTACAAGGCGAAAGACCACAAGTTGGAAAATTAAAAATTAACAAGTAAAAATTAAACAACAAAGGACGGCAAAGCTGCCGCATGCAAGTTGAGAAATTAAAAATTAACAAGTAAAAATCAAGCAACGCCCGAACGGCAAGGCATACGCCCTTTAACTCCTAAGCGAGCGCGGCGAGCGATAACTTATATAACTTCTTTAACTTCTGAACATAACTTCTTTAACTTCTAAAAAAGCATGTTATACTACCTATTCCGGTTCTTGGAACAGTTCGGCATCCCCGGCGCCCACATGTGGGGCTACATATCGTTCCGCTCGCTGCTGGCGCTAATCCTGGCGCTGGTCATCTCGGCATGGTTCGGCGAAAAGTTCATAAAGTACCTCAAAGGCAAGCAAATCACCGAAACGCAGCGCGACGCCAAAATCGACCCCTTCGGCGTTCAGAAAATCGGGGTGCCGTCGATGGGCGGCGTAATCATCATCGTAGCCATACTCGTACCCGTGCTCCTGCTGGGCCGCATGCGCAACATCTACCTCATACTGATGATTGTCACTACGCTCTGGCTCGGCTTCCTCGGCGGCATGGACGACTACATCAAAATCTTCCGGCGCAACAAGGAAGGCCTGCCGGGACGCTTCAAAATCGTGGGACAAATCAGCATCGGACTAATCGTAGGCCTCATCCTGTGGTACAGTCCCGACGCCAAAATCAACGAAAACCTCGCCATCGAGAAGCAGGACGGACAGGAAATAGTAGTGAAACACAGGCCGGAGGCGCAAAAGTCGCTCAAGACCACCATCCCCTTTGTCAAAGGGCATAACCTCGACTACGCCAACCTGATGGGCTTCTGCGGCAAGTACAAGACGGCCGCCGGATGGGTGCTGTTCGTCATAATGACAATATTCGTGGTGACGGCGGTGTCGAACGGAGCCAACCTTAACGACGGAATGGACGGCATGTGCGCCGGCAACTCGGCCATAATAGGCGTCGCCCTGGGCATATTCGCCTATGTGTCGAGCCACATAGAATACGCCGCCTACCTCAACATTATGTACATCCCGGGCTCGCAGGAGCTTGTGGTGTTCATGTGTGCGTTCGTCGGCGCGCTCATAGGTTTCCTCTGGTACAACGCCTACCCGGCGCAAATCTTCATGGGCGACACCGGCTCGCTCACCATCGGCGGCATAATAGCCGTCTGCGCAATCATCATCCACAAAGAGCTGATGCTGCCCATACTGTGCGGCATATTCTTCGTGGAGAGCCTGAGCGTAATCATGCAAGTGTGGTACGCCAAGCTCGGAACGCGCCGCGGAGTGAAGCAGCGCATGTTCAAGCGCGCACCGCTGCACGACACGTTCCGCACGCAGGACGCACAACTAGACCCCGAAATCAAGTACCTGTTCAAGAAGCCCAAGGGCGCGGTACACGAGTCGAAAATCACCATACGCTTCTGGATTGTAACCATAATCCTCGCGGCACTTACCATAATAACATTGAAAGTCAGATAAAAAAAGAGCCCCCTCCCTGCCTCCCCGAGGGGAGGAGCTTGCCAGAATGAAGAAAGAACAGCAACAAAAGAAACTTTGCCCCTCCCCTCGGGGAGGCAGGGAGGGGGCTTAACACAGACAACATGAAACGCATAGTAATACTCGGAGCAGGAGAAAGCGGCGCAGGAGCCGCCGTATTGGCCAAGAAACAAGGCTTCGACGTGTTCGTTTCCGACATGTCGGCCATCAAGGACAAGTACAAGAAAATGCTCGACTCGCACGGCATAGCGTGGGAGGAAGGACACCACACGGAGGACAAAATCCTCAACGCCGACGAAATAATAAAAAGCCCCGGCATACCCTGTGACGCGCCGATGGTAACGAAATGCGCGGCGAAAGGCATCCACATAATCAGCGAAATAGAGTTCGCCGGACGCTATACGCACTCCAAGATGATTTGCATCACCGGCAGCAACGGCAAGACTACGACCACTTCGCTCATCTACCACATATTCAAGAGCGCCGGTTACGATGTCGGGCTGGCCGGCAACATAGGCAATTCGCTCGCACTCCAGGTGGCCGAGGAGCCGCACGAATACTACGTCATCGAGCTTAGCTCGTTCCAGCTTGACAACATGTACGACTTCCGCGCCAACATAGCCATACTGCTCAACATCACGCCCGACCACCTTGACCGCTACGACAACTGCATGCAGAACTACGTGGACGCCAAGATGCGCATACTGCAAAACCAAACCGTGGACGACGCCTTCATCTATTGGAACGACGACCCGGTTATCCGCCGCGAGCTGAAAAAGTATGACATAAAGGCCATCCAGTACCCGTTCTCCGAACTGAAAGAGGTCGGCTCCATCGGCTACATAGAGGAAGGGCAGTACAAGATAGAGCGCCCCACCCCCTTCAACATGGAGCAAGAGGAGCTAAGCCTTACCGGGAAGCACAACATATACAACTCGCTGGCCGCCGGAATAGCCTCTGACGTGGCCGGGATTAAGAACGAATACATACGCAAGAGCCTGAGCGACTTCCCCGGCGTGGAGCACCGCCTGGAGAAGGTTACGAAGGTGGCGGGCGTGCAATACGTCAACGACTCGAAGGCGACCAACGTCGATGCGTGCTGGTATGCGCTGGAAAGCATGAAGACGCCGGTAATACTCATTCTCGGCGGAAAGGACAAGGGCAACGACTACAACGCCATAAAAGACCTGGTAAAGGAGAAGTGCGCAGGCCTTGTCTACCTTGGAGCTGACAACACGAAGCTGCACAACTTCTTCGACTCGATGGGCATACCCGTGCGCGACACGCACTCGATGAAGGACTGCGTGCAGGCCTGCTACGAGATGGCGCGCCCCGGCGACACCGTCCTGCTAAGCCCGTGCTGCGCCAGCTTCGACCTGTTCAAGAACATGGAAGACCGCGGCGAGCAGTTCAAGACACTGGTCAGGGCGCTTTGAATAATCAAGAATCAAGAGTTAAGAATCAAGAATACATGCTTTGTAAGATTTGCCTGCAAGGCACATTTTCTTAACCCTCAATTCTTAACTCTCAATTAATACGGCTCTTAATTCTTAACTCTCAACTGTCATAAATGCTCAAAGACAAGATACAAGGAAATAAGTTCAAGGGCGACGCCGTCATCTGGACGGTGTTCTTCTTCCTCTGCCTGATAAGCGTGGTCGAGGTGTTCAGCGCGTCGAGCAACCTGTCATTCAAGACCGGCAACTACCTCGGCCCCGTGCTCAAGCACTGCGTGCTGCTGGCGATAGGCGTGGTGGTGATGGTATGCACGATGAACATAAAGTGCCGTTACTTCAAAATCGTGACGCCGTTCGCGCTGCTTCTCTCGCTCATACTGCTCATCGTGGTGTTCTTCGTCGGCGAAAGCACCAACGGCTCGCAGCGTTGGATAGAGTTCCTCGGCATCCAGTTCCAGCCGTCCGAACTCGCCAAGGGAGCAATAATACTCGCCACGGCGCAGATACTTAGCGCCATGCAGACGCCGGCCGGCACCGACAAGCGCGCCTTCAAATACATAATGGTGGTGTGTGCGCTCATCATTCCGCTCATCATGGTCGAGAACCTGTCAACGGCGGTGCTGCTGGCCACGGTGGTATTCCTCATGATGTTCATAGGCAAAGTGCCCGGACAGCAACTCGGCAAGCTGCTCGGCGCGGTGACGCTGGCCATCGCCCTCGTCGTCACAATGGTAATGGTGTTCGGCCACGACGAGCAAAAAGAACAGCCTGAAGGAGCCAAGCAGGCCATGGTGGAGCAGGCCGCGCCCGAAAAGGAGAACGCCATTGAAAAAGTGTTCCACCGCTTCGACACGTGGAAAGCGCGCATAGACAACTTCCTGAGCAGCGAATACGTGGCACCGGAGGACGTTGACATCAACGGCCGCGACGCACAGACGTCGCACGCCAACATAGCCATAGCCTCGTCAAACGTCATCGGCAAAGGCCCCGGCAACTCCGTAGAGCGCGACTTCCTGTCGCAAGCCTTCTCCGACTTCATCTACGCCATCATCGTAGAAGAGCTGGGCCTGATAGGCGCAGTGTTCGTATGTATGCTATACATCGTGCTCCTGTTCCGCACGGCGACCATCGCCAACCGCTGCGCCAACACCTTCCCGGCACTGCTCATCATGGGCTTCGCCATGCTGCTGGTTGTCCAGGCACTGTTCAACATGGCCGTGGCCGTAGGCCTGGTGCCCGTCACCGGCCAGCCGCTGCCGCTCATCAGCAAGGGCGGAACGTCAACCATAATCAACTGCGCATACATCGGCGTTATCCTAAGCGTAAGCTACTCAGCCAAGAAGAAAGACGAAGACGTTACGGGCACAGCCGTAGCGTGAACGCGCGAAAGCAGCCAGGCTGCGGCCGCAAGCCGCTGCTACTGCATACGGAATGCCGCCCCGACGACACACGGGGCGGCATTCCTGCATATATACAGCCACCGTCGGGCCGACGGCACGCAAAAGGCCTGAACCCGGCACGATGGCAGCCTCGCTGCAAAAGACGGCCTTTCACCATGCAAAAGGCCGTAAACAGCAGCGCAAAAGGCCGTCTTTCGCATTGTGAAAGACGGCCTTTTGCAAACCAGCACTCCACAGGCGCGCCGCACGGCGGCTGACGGCGGCAGGGCGGACGGACACCACACCCCTTGCGCCGGGGAAGCCTGGCGGCAGACACTTTTATGCCGCAGAAAGCCGTTTTTTATCCGATATAAGTTGGAACTAATTGATTTATTCGCTATTTTTGCCGAAAATGAACGGAATATAAGAAATATGGAACTACCTACACCGTCAATAGCAGACTTGGCGGAACTTACGGGCACAGCTCACCTCGACGGCGACCTGCTGCTCTTCGACAAACTGACAGACTTCCCCCTGCCTACCGGCCCCGGGCGCACCAGCAACATCGTGGTGGCCCTGTGCCTTGAGGGCGAATCGAAATACATGGCAAATACCGTGGAACACAACGTAGGCCCCAACGACGTACTCATAATACACGACGGCCAGGTGGTTGACGGCTACCTGATAGACCCGGCCCAGCGCAGCGTCGGCCTGATAATGTCGCCCGACTTCTTCCACGAGGTTCTCAAGGACATACACGAGCTGTCGTCACTCATCATATTCTCGCGCAACCACCCGGTGTTCCGCCTCACCCCTCACGAAACCGAGAACATGATGGAATACTACCGCCTCGTCAAGACAAAGGTGACCGACGAGGAGAACGGACTGCGGCGCGACGTGGTGAGGCACATCATATCGGCCATGGTCTGCGAGCTGTGCAACGCCATACGCAGGCTGCCCGACTGCCAGGGCGAAAGGCAGATGCGCGCCGAAAAGATATTCGCCGACTTCATACGCCTCGTCGAACAACACTACAAGATGGAGAGGCGCGTAGGATGGTACGGCGAACAGATGTGCATCACGCCCAAATACCTGTCGGAGACGGTGAAGACGGTTAGCCGGCGCACGCCTAACGAGTGGATTGACAACTATGTCACGATGGAGCTGCGCGCGCAGCTGCGCAACACCACCAAAAGCATAAAGGAAATAGCACGGGAGATGAACTTCCCCAACCAGTCGTTCCTTGGCAAATACTTCAAGGAACACGTCGGCATGTCGCCCATGAGCTACAGAAAATCGTGACCGCAGGCGGCAAGCCCTGCCATAAAAAAAGCGACGGCGGCGGGCCGGCAAGCACACAATACAGCTTGCCGGCCCGCCGCCGTTGCTACAGACTACCGGCTCCGCCGGCCCGCCTTGTCCAATACAAAGCCGGCCGCAGCTACAAGCTGGCCGTACCACTCTTGCCCGAAGCGGCGCACGAGCGGCTCCTTTAAGAACTCATAAACGCGCAGTCCCTCGGCCTCACCCTTCTTCCTCGCCGCCGCACATATGCTCCAGCGGTGGTAATTCAGGGCGGTAAGGCCGTTGGAAAGGCGGCTCTCGCGCACCGGATAAAGCGCGCAGCTTATAGGCTTGCAGAACTTCGAGCGCCCCTCGCGGTACGCCTTTTCCAGCAGACAGAGGCACAGGCCGTTCTCATGGCAGGTGAACACGCAGTCGCGCCCGTCCACAATGCTCGTCACAAGGTCGCCGTCAACATCGCTGTACGCCACGCCCTGACGGTCGACCACCGCCTGCGCGCCGGCCGACATGCCAGGCCATACGGTGCCGAGCACATCCTCGATACCGCCTATTTCATCGAGGCTTACGGGCGCGCCGGCCTCCCCCTCTACACAACACGCGCCCTTGCAGGCTTCAAGGTCGCAGCAGAAATACTCCGTTATAACGTCTGACGACACAAGCACGTCGCCGACTTGAATGATACTACAATCCATATTTCAATTCATAATGCTTTATTCATAATCCGCTGTTCATGATTCATAACGTATAACAGGACATACGCCATAAACAAGACGCGCATCACATTATACATGATGGATTGCGAATCATGAACAGTCTTTACCATCTTATCGGCTCAACACCGTACTTTTCGAGATACTGGTTGGCAAGGCTGAAGTGGTGATTGCCGAAGAAACCGCGGTAAGCCGACAGCGGCGAGGGATGCGCCGAACGCAGCACCAAGTGCCGCGAAGTGTCTATCAGCCGCGCCTTGCCCTGCGCGTAGCTGCCCCAAAGGATGAAAACCACATGCTCGCGGCCTGCGGACACCGCGCTGATGGCCGCGTCGGTAAACTCCTCCCAGCCGTGATGCTGGTGGCTTCCGGCGGCTCCGTGGCGCACGGTCAGCGTGGCGTTGAGCAGCAGCACGCCCTGCTCGGCCCAGCGTGTAAGGTTGCCGCTCTGCGGCGACGGCGCACCCGTGTCGGCCTGCACCTCCTTGAATATGTTGACAAGCGACGGCGGAAATGGCACACCGTCGTTCACCGAGAAGCACAGTCCGTGAGCCTGCCCAGGCTCATGGTAAGGGTCCTGGCCTATGATGACCGCCTTCACACGGTCGAACGGGCACAGGTTGAAGGCGTTGAACACGAGCCGCGCAGGCGGATAACATTTGTGGTGGCGGTACTCGTCGTGCACGAAGGCGGCCAGCGAGACGAAGTAAGGCTTGTCGAACTCCGCTCCGATGCGCCGTTTCCAGCTCTCCTCTATCTTTACGTCCATAACTGTCTGGTTTTCAATCAATGTGCAAATTTAATCCATTTTCCCGTAAACACAAAAGCAAAACGCCGCCAATTACAATGCAAAACGCCGTGTTTCGCAATGCGAAACACGGCCTTTTGCAACGGCGTTGACCGTCAACAGGCAGTGAGGCTGTCAACCGTTGTTTTTCAGGTTGTCGATGAACAGCAGCAGGCGGTTGGTTATGTTGACGTCGCTCACACCGCTGTCAAAGTCCAATGAAAGGATGTTCATGTCGGGGAAGAACGCCTTTATCTTCTTCTCCACACCCTTCGACACGATGTGGTTGGCTATGCAGCCGAAGGGCTGGAGGCTAACCACGCTCCTGACTCCCTGCCTTGCGCACGACATTATTTCGGCAGGCAGCAGCCAGCCTTCGCCGAACTGCGCGCTAAGGGTGATTACCTTGCGGGCCTCTTCGGCCTCGGCGAAGATGTCGGCAAACGGCGTAAAATACCTGAAGGCCGACGCGGCACGGTTTACCCGCTCTATGTGCTTCCGTATGCGCTTGTACGCCAGGCCGTAGGCAAAGTCCATGATGGAGCGGCGGCGAAGGTGGACCGCCTCGTCAACGCGCCTGTTGACGAAGCTCTGCATGAAGAAGTCGAGCAGCAGTGGGGGCACAATCTCTACGCCCTGGGCCATGAGCCAGTCGGTGACATGCTTCTGCGCAAAGGGGTTGAACTTGAGGAATATCTCGCCTACGACGCAGACCTTGGGACAATCCGTGTCGCGGCAAATGCGGTTGAACTCGTTGGCGGCCATGGCGAGGTAGCTTACCAGGTCGTCGTACCGACCCTCGAGGATGAGTCCCTCGCCTGCTTCAAGGTAAAGGTCGCGCAGGCGCGCCGCCTGTCCCGGTTGCTTCTCACGCACCGCCGAAGCGTAATAGAACTTGGATATGCAGTCGCTGTAAAGCACGGCATACAGCGCAATGGGCAGCATCTTCATCCAATTCACGCGGAAACCGGGCTGCCTGTTGCCCATCGAACCGCCGAAGGTGAACGCCACTACGGGCACGTCGGCATAGCCTGCGTCAACAAGTGCCTTCTTAATCAGCTGCACATAGCTGCTCGCACGGCACTGTCCGCCTGTCTGGGTCATGGCCACCGCCGTCTTCGCCGGGTCGTACCGGCCGCTCTTGAAGGCCTTTATTATGTCGCCGACGATGAGCGTAGCCGGGTAACAAACCTCGTTGTTGGCATACTTCAAGCCCCATTCGCACGACTCGGTGTCGCTCAACGGCAGGTTGTCAACGTCGTAACCGGCTACCTTCATGATGGCCGGTATGAGCGGGGAGATGAACGGCGTGAAGAACGGCACTATGATTTTGCGCCCACGGCAGGCGTCGTCAAACTCTTGTGTAGTATTGAACTCAATGTCTTTCCTGCCGCCTTCCGCACCGCTTCCGGCGAGCTTCAGGCTCTCCATAAGTGAACGCACGCGCAGCTTCATCGAGCCTACGTTGTTGATGTCGTCGAGCTTCAACAAGGTAAGAGCCTTGCCGTGGCGCATCAGCATGTCGCGCACCTCGTCGGTGAGGAACGCGTCAGGGCCGCAGCCGAACGATGTCATCTCAACAAACTCTACGCCTTCCTGCCTTGCAGTCCACTCTGCCGCTTCCATAATCCTGTTTGGGTAAGCCCACTGCGGCAAGTAATGTACATCACCTGAAACCGCTTTCCGCCCTCTCACTATGTCGTCGGTAAGCACGTAGACACCCATGTCGGCCAGCATGTCGGACACTTTGTGCTGTATCAGCATGTCGGCATGGTAAGGCCGTCCGGCCAGCATTATGGCCATGGCTCCACGTTCCCTGGCCTTGCGCAGCACGTATTCGTCGTAGGCGGCGATGTCTTTCGCGTAAGCGTCCTGCGCGCTGACGGCCAAGCTGAAGGCGCGGCTTGCGGCCTTGTCGCTTACTCCGAGCGTGGCAAGATACTCGCAACACTGTCTGTAAAGCAACCTGTTGTCCTTGAAGCTGATTGTAGGCGAATCAATGGGAACACCTCCGCCCTGCACGCTCTTGACGACTTCGGCGTAGCCGGTCACGATGGGACAGTTGTAACTGTTCTGTCCGCCGTCCTGCCGCTCGTAGACAACGAACGGCATGAAGATGCGGTCTACGCGGCTATCGATGAGGTCTTGGATGTGGCTGTGCGCGAGCTTGGCCGGGAAACAGATGTTGTCAGACATAACCATGCACGCACTTTGCTCGTAACTTGCAAACTCGGAGCTTGCAGAAAGACGCACGCCTATTCCGCAATTGGTGAACAGCGTGTGCCAGAAAGGATAGTCCTCGTACATGTTGAGGCAACGGGGAATGCCTATGGTAATCGCCCCACGTCCCTTCACCGGGTCGCGGTCGAAGAGCAGCCGGTTCTTTTTCTCGTAAGCGTTGATGCCTTTCTGCGGCCTGTCTCCTCCACCGTTGGCAAACACTTTCTCACAACGGTTGCCCGAAAAGTAGTCATGTCCGTTGTCAAAACGGTATCTTACCACAAGGCACTGGTTGTCGCAGCCTTTGCAATGGAGCGTCCGCGACGTATAACCGGCCTTGTCCAAGATGTCGTCAAGTGTCACTCCGCCATGGCTGTAACGCCTGGCGTAAAGGGCGCAGCCGTACGCTCCCATCAGCTCGGGCATGTCGCAGCGAGCCACTTCGACGCCTGCCAGCAGCTCCAATGCCCTGACTACCGCGTCGTTGCGCATCGTTCCGCCTTGCACTACGATATGACTGCCGAGCTGGGACACATCCCTTAGCTTCAGCACCTTGTACAGGCAGTTCTTCACTACGGAGTAAGCCAGTCCGGCGGCGATGTCGCTTACCGTCGCCCCTTCACGCAAAGCCTGCTTCACTTTGGAGTTCATGAACACCGTGCAGCGTGTGCCGAGGTCGCACGGGGCGGCCGCACGGCACGCCAACGAGGCGAACCCGGCGGCCGTATAGCCAAGGGTCTTGGCAAAGGTCTCTATGAACGAGCCGCAGCCCGACGAGCAGGCCTCGTTTATTTCGATGCGGTCGATTACACCGTTGGTGATGAACATGGCCTTCATGTCTTGTCCGCCGATGTCGAGAATGAACGAAACGTCGGGGTCGAGGCTGTGCGCCGCCATGTAGTGGGCTATTGTTTCGACGATGCCGCCGTCAAGCTGGAAGGCCGCCTTGACAAGGTCTTCGCCGTAGCCCGTTGAGCAACTGCCCTTCACGTAGAGCGTGGTGCCTGTGTGGGCGCATTCCTCCCGGAGCATCTTGAACCCTTCTTCAACCGCCTCTATTGGGTTGCCTTTGTTGGATGTATAATATGAATAGAGCACGCGCGACGACGTATCGGTCACCACGAGCTTGGTGGTTGTAGAGCCGGAGTCGATGCCTATGAACACGTCTTGCGCTCCTCCGCGCAGCTTCGAGGTGCCGACCTTATGGCGCGACATGCGCCCGAGCCACGCCGAATGCTCCTCCTCACCTGCGAAGATGGGTTTCAAGGCGAGTCCCTGACCACAGTCCTGGCGGGCACTACAACCAAACAAGTCGATGAAACCGGCCAGTTTGCGCGGCTGTTCGCCGTCAACGGCCGACATGGCCGCGCCCAGCGCCGGGAGCATCTCTCCCTTGTCGGGCAGGATTATGTCGTCGTCGGAGAGCGAAAGGTAATCCTTGAAGGCCTTGCGCAGGGCCGGGATGAACGTCAGCGGACCGCCGCACATCACCACGGGCGGCGTGATTTCGCATCCGTGAGCCAGCGTAACAACCGTCTGCACGGCCACGGCATGAAGTATTGAGGCGGCTATGTCGGCCTTGTTGACATTCTTGGCAACGAGGTTCTGGATGTCGGTCTTGCAGAAAACGCCGCACCGCGACGCTATGGGATATGTCCGCGTGGCCTGCAAGGCAAGGCTGCCAAGCTCGCCGATGCCGACATCAAGGAGCACCGCCATCTGGTCGATGAACGCCCCGGTGCCGCCCGCGCAGTTGCCGTTCATGCGCAAGTCGGCGGCGCGTCCGCCACGGAAGAACACGACCTTGGCGTCCTCGCCGCCTATGTCGATTAGCGAGGCGGCCTCGGGATGATATTTATGCACGGCCTTCGTGGCGGCCACCACCTCCTGCACAAACGGCAGCGAGCACGCCTCGGCGAAGCCCATGCCCACAGAGCCGGTAAGCCTCACGCACGCCTCGGCCTGGCCGCAGGCTTCTTGCAGTTCGCCGAGCAGGCGCACCACCACCCCGCGCGCGTCAGCGTTATGCCGCTCGTAGCGCGAGAATATGATGTCGCCAGTCTCTCCAACGGCGGCCACCTTTACCGTGGTAGAGCCTATGTCGATACCTATCTTAATCATTTGCAGTCTCCTCAAACTTCCTTTTCAAGGGTGCAAAGTTACAAAAATGTGGTTGTTGAAAATAATATTACAAGGAGAAAAAATGTCCTGAATTTCACATTATGGGCGACGAATTATTGGATGTATGGCGTACCGTAGCGCGGCGGTACGCATGAAAACTACAATACCGCCGCGGCGGTTGAAGCCGTGGCGGTATTGCTTTGTGCCGATATGCAGCGGCGGTTTGCGCCTTTATGCGGAATGCGTAAGGCCGCAAAACATTACGACCGTATAACCGCAAGGCCGCAAAACATTACTTTATGTTGTCCTCGATGAGGTTCTCGCCGGTCATGTCGGCAGGCTGTTCGAGGCCCATTATGTGCAGTATTGAGGGCGCGACGTCGGCCAGGCGTCCGTTCTTCACGGTGGCGCTGTTGTTGTCAGTGACGTAGATGAAGGGCACGGGGTTCAGCGAGTGTGCCGTGTTGGGCGTGCCGTCGGCGTTGATGGCGTTGTCGGCGTTGCCGTGGTCGGCTATTATTATGGCCTCGTAGCCGTTGGCCTTTGCGGCCTCGATTACGTCCTTGACGCAGTGGTCAACTGCCCATACGGCCTTGGCTATGGCGTGGTACACGCCGGTGTGGCCCACCATGTCGCCGTTGGCGAAGTTCACCACGATGAAGTCGTACTCCTGCGTGTTGATTGCTCCTACGAGCTTGTCCTTCACTTCGTATGCGCTCATTTCGGGCTTCAGGTCGTATGTGGCAACCTTTGGCGACGGCACGAGTATGCGGTCCTCGCCCTCGTAGGGAGCTTCGCGTCCGCCGTTGAAGAAGAACGTAACGTGGGCGTACTTCTCCGTCTCTGCCGTATGCAGCTGACGTTTGCCCTGCTTGCTAAGATATTCGCCGAGGGTGTCCTCCACGTTCTCCTTGGGGAAGAGTATGTGCACGCCCTTGAACGACGCGTCGTACGGCGTCATGCAGTAATATTGCAGGTCCTTGATGGTGTGCATTCCCTCCTCGGGCATGTCCTGCTGGGTGAGCACCTGCGTAAGCTCCTTTGCGCGGTCGTTGCGGAAGTTGATGAAGATTACCACGTCGCCCTCCTGTATTGTGCCGTCAACGGTAGAGTTGTGTATTGGCTTGACAAACTCGTCGGTCACGCCTTCGGCGTAGCTTTCCTCCATGGCCTGCAACATGTCGGTAGCCTGCTTGCCTTTGCCCTCTACGAGCAGGTCGTAAGCCTCCTTGACGCGCGCCCAGCGCTTGTCGCGGTCCATGGCGTAGAAGCGGCCCACGATGCTTGCCACGTGCGCGCCGTTCTCGCGGCATACGCTCTCAAGCTCGCGTATGAAGCCCGCGCCGCTCTTCGGGTCGGTGTCGCGGCCGTCCATGAAGCAGTGCACGTAGACGTCGTTCAGGCCGTATTCCTTGCCTATCTCAACGAGCTTGAACAGATGGTCGAGCGATGAGTGCACGCCGCCGTTGCTGGTGAGGCCCATAAGGTGGAGCTTCTTGCCCGTCTTCTGGGCGTAGCCGTATGCATTGATTATTTCCGGGTTCTTCAATATTGAGCCGTCCTTGCAGGCGCGGTTTATTTTGACGAGGTCCTGGTATACGATGCGCCCCGCACCGATGTTGAGGTGACCCACCTCCGAGTTGCCCATCTGTCCGTCGGGCAGGCCTACGTCCTCGCCCGAAGCCTGTAGCTGCGAGTGGGGGCTTACAGCGTTATGATAATCAAGATAAGGAGTAGGCGTGTTGAAGATAACGTCGCCTTCACCGTGTTTTCCGATACCCCATCCGTCGAGTATCATCAGTAATGCTTTCTTTGCCATAATCGTATAATCTTAGAAATCTGATGCAAAGTTAGTGCAAGCCGAGAGAAATACAAAATAAATGCGAGAGAAACGAGCATTTATTTTTATTTCAGAGGCGCAGCCTAAGTTATGCAAAGTTAGTGCAAGCCGAGAGAAATACAAAATAAATGCAAGAGAAACGAGCATTTATTTTTATTTCAGAGGCGCAGCCTAAGTCAACGTGGGCTTTACACAAGGAGGTTCATCCGCAGTTTGGGTGTACGGTGTATAGGTGCAAATATCGCCCCCTTCGGGGACGGAAAGTTTGCGGTGAAAGCCGACATGGAGGTTTAATTTTTCATTGTTAATTGTCAATTTCCGCGCAGCGGACATACGTCTTCGACGCCCTGCCGCGCTTTGTCGTCATCCAACAGATTTGCGGATGAGCCGCGAAAGGCCGTCTTTCACAAGACAAAAGGCCGTCTTTTGCAGCCTGAAATGCCGCCTTTCGCAAGCCAAAAGACGGCATTTCACAACACGCTGGCTTACAGCGCGTTATCCTACATGCAGCCGCAGCCCAAGCAAATAATGCAGATTTTCACCGCGGACACCCCATATGGCACCCGAAAACGCTATATTAACGGCACTTGTTTTAAAATTAATAACATCATGGAACAGACAACAATCGAAAACGTTTACCGCGCATGGCGCGAGATGAAGAAACAAACAGTAAGGGAATCGACGCTGGCCACATACGTAAGCAACGCCGAGAAGCACATCCTGCCGGCATTCGGCGCGATGCGCCAGATAGACGACGCGCATATGCAGGCTTTCGTGATGAAACTGGCCGACGGCGGACTGTCAACGCACACGATAAAGGACATTCTGCTCGTGCTGAAGATGATGATGGCCTACGGCCGGAAAAAGGGGCTGACAGACTGGCGCGAATGGGACATACACATGCCCAAGGACGACGGACGGCACGAACTGACGGTGCTCACGCACGCCGAGCAGAGGACGCTGATGGCGCATCTGCGCCGCCACATATCGTTCCGCAGCCTCGGGCTGTACATCTGCCTGTGCACCGGGATGCGCATAGGCGAGATATGCGCGCTGAAATGGGACGACATAGACACAAGGACGCGGGTAATAAGAATAAGGCGCACGATAGAGCGCATATACGTATACGAGGACGGCAGGAAGCGCACCAAAGTGGTAATAGGGCGGCCCAAGACGGCCAGCTCGCAGCGCGAGATACCCATAAGCAACGAACTGGCGCGCATCATAAAGCCCTTTACAAGGCTGGCCTGCCCAGGCAGCTACGTGCTGTCAAACGACACGAAGCCCATAGAGCCGCGCATCTACCGGAGCTACTACCAGAAAATAATGAAGACGCTCGGGCTGCCGCCGATGAAATTCCACGGCCTGCGCCACACATTCGCCACGCGCTGCATAGAAAGCAACTTCGACTACAAGACGGTAAGCTCAATCCTCGGGCACTCGAACATTAGCACAACGCTCAACCTTTATGTGCACCCGGACATTAGCCAGAAACGCAGGTGCATAGACAATATGATGAAAACGGTGATGGGGAAAAGCGGCGGAAACAAGGACTGACAACAGGAAGGAAAGACAAATGAAGGGGGCCGGAAGGATACAGGCAAAAAGAAGGTGGGAAAGCCCTTCACGCTTACCCACCTTCAAAAAGGTCATTACTCCTTCAACGCTTTTACTTTTTCAGGAACTTCTTTCCGCCGCGTATGTACAGGCCCTTCGGCAGCTTAGCCTCGTCGGTACCCACATAGCGCCCGTCAATGCTGAATATGCGGTTGTCGGCAGGCTGGCCTACTGCGCTGTCTGCTACAGTGTCGGCTATGCCTGTGCCCGTGCCTTCAGCCGACACGCACACCTTGTCGAGATAGAAGCGGCCCTTGCTTGTCATGAAGCGGAGCTTAACCGGGCCGTCGCCTTCTACGGTGGTGTTGAATGCAGCCCACTTGCCTACGCTCATGGTAAACGACGACTTGCCAAGCGTCGCGTCGCCCTGCGCCACCTCGACGGTCAACGTAGTGCCGTCGTTGGCATACGGAGCAGCCTTGAACCACAATTCGCACGTGCCGCTGATGGTTATCTCCGGCGTGGTGGCCTGACCTGTCATCATGGACGAACCGTATCTTGCGCACTTGTCGGCTTGCATCGACGACGTTGACGACCATCCGTCATTGTCGTATACGACCGGGCCTGACGTGTTGACATTAAAGTTGCCGTCGTTGCCGCCATCGCCTGCGCACTGGTCGAACGACTCGTAGAAGATGTACGATTCGGGCAATTCATAATCGCCTGTCGATACGTTTTCGTTGGCGAAAGTGAACGAAATCGTGCCGTCCGAGCTCTTCGCAATGTTGGTTATCGGCTTGTTCATAAAGTACGAGCCGTTGGAGTTGACATTGTAAAGCTCCGCCGCCGGCGTGGTAGTGTTGGTCAGGCTTGTGTAAGAGCGGTATGGCCACAAGTCGCCGGGATTGTCGTCGCGCCTGTTGTCGGCGGGTATTATGGTGCAATGAGGGTGAGGATTGGTGCCGCTCTGCGCGATGGGGCTGTTCACAATGTTGTAAGCCCAGATATACGGGTCGAAGTCAACGTGCAGGATGAGCAGTCCCGTGCCAGGCAGGCCACGGTCCCAGCCGGAACCGTCATGGTTCTCCAGCAGGTAGTATTCGTCCTTGTTACCGTCGTTGTAGATAATATAGGCCTCCTTGTTGTCGTTGATGCCCTTCATGCCGGTAACCTCGCAGTCGGATTTCAGTTCGGTAGGTGTAACCCATCCGGCATAAATCTTCTCGTACGAAGTATATCCGGCAGGAATGAAGCTGTTGCCGTTGTAGTTGCCGGCCGACATGAGCCCCCAAGAGCCGAGTCCGTAGTCGGCTGTCAGGACGTCGTCGTTCCGTGTGTCATAGCAGTGTGAGAACTCGTGGCAGATTGTGCCGATACCGTCTATTCCGCCGCTCGAACCAAGCTCGCAGCCGCAGGCATAAGTGTTTACAACCATGCCATCGACATTAAGCACACTGCCTGTAGCATATTGCAGGCTGTACTCGTGGGGCCAGATGGTATTGGCACCGCCGCCCGAAGCCTCGCCGCGTCCGGCATAAAGGATGAACACCTGGTCAACCTCTCCGTCGCCGTCCCAGTCGTAGTCCTTGAAGTCAACCTCGTCGGCTACGGCAAGGCATGCGTCCTTGACCATCTGTCCGATTACACGCGTGTCATCGCCACCGTTGACATTCTTGCCGTAGTAGGCATATCCTTCTGGCATGGCTACCGGGCCGACAACGTCGAACGTCAGGTTGAACTGGCCGTAACTCTGGTCGTGGAAGTAATCGTGCACCGAACCGACAAAGCCCATGGAAGGCTCGGCGAAGTTCTCCTCGTTGGCAATCCTGTCATAGAGAGCCTGAGTATGCTCTGCCTTGAAAGGCATGTCCGCGAAGCTAACAAGTATTATAAGGCCCTTCTTGTCGCCGGTGTAAGGCTCGTGGTCGCCACCCAGCTGGACACGGTTGGCCGGCGCGCGGCGTACCCTCTGCTCGTTGGCCGTCATGCGTTTCTGCGCAGCAGCTTTCATCATGGCGTCCACATTGGCAGCCTCGAACAAGCCGGTGCTTGAGTTTTCAACGAAAGCACGTCCGTCGGCTGCACGCCAATAATGGCAGAACTCGTCACCGCGAAGCTCTACCCTAACCGTAGTGCCGTCCGCCGTGGTAACGTTCTTCCATATTCCGCGCTTTGCCGGGACTGCTGAAGCCACTGCGCACATCAGTGCCAATGACGCTGTCAAGAATAATTTTCTCATGTTTTGATAGTATTGTTTAAAAGTAAGCTTAAAAACCCGGAAGCCTTGACAAGACTTCCGGGTTTTGTCGTATTCAAGGAAATCTCTTTGTTATTTCTTTACAAGATTGCCTTTGATGTCAGCCTTCGACGTTTTAACGCCTGAAGACTTGAAGTGCTTTGCTCCACCGGTTTTCGCATTCGGCAATTTGCCTATGAACCGTGCCTTGCCATACTTATTGTAGGCCGGGGCACTGGCAGACGATGTTATGTCGAACGTCTCATAAGCACCGCCCATCCACTGGCCGATTTCACCTAAATAGAATACCGTTCCAAATACGAACTGGTTGTTTTCCGCATCAAACCAGCTGGTACCAACATTGCCTTCTCCATTTATCGCCGTTATCGCGTCTCCTGCAAAAAGGTCGCCGTAGCCTTGAACAGAGAAGCCTGTCATGACATCAAGGAATGTGATGTTTCCTTCAGCGTCCATCGTGAACGGCAGGCTGAGGCCGTTCATGATATACGGCTCTACCTTGTAACTTGAAGGATTGTTCATATCCTGGTAAATCACTGTCTGATATTGCTCAACAAAGCCCTCTGCGTCGACCAACGGATTGCCTACGAATGAATCGTCAGTCTGGCTTACGGTAATGAATGCCGGCTCCACGTTGTGTGTGAACGTACCGTTGTAAAGCGGCTGCCAATCAGCCTTAGTGGAATCAATGTTGAACTCAAACGTTGTGGTAGAGCTGCCGCGCATCGTGCCTGATTCATCATATGTCACGATTATCATGGTATAAACTCCACTGTCTTCAAGCGGTATGCTTACATCCGTACTGCCTGTTATAGTCTCAAGCGGAGTTACAGAGCCGTCGTTCAGTCCGTTGATGATAGCCTGCACGTCATCGCCCTCCGCAGCAAGGATATACCTTGCGCTCGCAACGTCCTCGCCAAGCGTGATTGTGCCTTGTGCATAATAGTTGTCAGCAATGTCGATGAAACGTCCTGTGTAAGTGAACGATGAAGAGTAGTCAACGAAAGCATAGCCGGGAAGGGCAATCGTAAGCGAGCTTGTGTCAAGATAGCCTAAAGGCTCGAGCGAGCTGTCAAAATTGACATATACTCCCATGGCAGGGAATGTTATCACTCCGTCCTGCAACTTGCCAAACAAGCTGGGCTCATTGGCTTTGACAGCCTCAAGAGAACCATATTCCTGAACAGCCTGGTCTACAATGCTGAACAAGTGCATGACACCGTATCCACTGGATGCCATACCGTCATCAGTTCCGGGATAGAAGTCGCCAGTGATGAAAACATAATCCGGGTCGGTAGCATTGATTACCATATCCGTATTGGTCATTCCCGCCCATGCCAACATTTGCGTCTCAATGTAATTCTCATAGAACGACGTTCCTGCACCATACGGGCTGACAATCCGATACATACCCGGAGTTATTACGCTCTGCTGTATCTCCACATTGTATGTAAGCGCATCCAAGCCATAGAAAGACGGATATATTCCATCCCTGTAGAGTCCTTCGCCGAGAGTCTCCCACTCTGAAAGACCTATCGAGAAAGTGTAAGAAGAATTACCGTAAGGCGTCGTATAGTTGGCATCCTTTATCGAGATGGTAACATTGTCATAATGTCCCAGCTCAATGCTTGCAGGGTCATAGCTTATGGTAAGATTAGCTTCAGTCTCTCCCTCGGCGAACGTAACAGAATTGGGAACAGTCACTTTGCTGTCTGCAGACACTGTAACGTCGAAATCAACGGTCAGGGCGCCTTCGCTATTGATACGGTTGATTGGTATCTGCACGCTGCTTTCGCTCTGTGAAAGGTTTACCGTTGACGGCAGCTCATTGCTGAAATAAACCTGCTCGCCCTCGGCCTTTGCCCCAGAGTATTCATATTCCTCGGTGCAAGAACCCAATGCAAGAGCCATGACCGAAGCAAAGAGCATTGCCGAAAATTTAAATATTCTTTTCATAATTCGTTGTTTTTATTGTTGTGAAGTTGGGCTGTAAAGTCCAGAGCAGTTCGGGTTGTTCTTGCCGTTGACCGCCCTGTTGTTCATTTCCTCGAGTTGTGAGATTTGCCAGTTCATCCATGCGGGAAGCGCCGTCGTAGAGTTGTAGAGGTAAGCTGTTGTATGGTTGGTGCCATTATAGTTCCTTTCTACAGGCAGGCCAAGACGCTTCACGTCAAACCAATATTGTCCTTCACCCCAAAGCTCGATAGCCTTCTGGAATACTATTTCGTTGACAACACCTTCCGTATCACTTACTCGGCATGTATAAGCCGGGTCACGGTGCTGCTTCATGAACTCTTCAAGCAGGCGTACGCCTTCTGCGGCATTGTCATGAGCAGCCGCCTCAGCCTCGATAAAGTACATTTCCTCTATTCGCATGAAGGGGAACGCTGTCACGTTGCCGGTGCTGTAGTCGCTGGTGCTGCCACTACCCGGGCGGAACTTCAGCGAAGCATATTCGGGAAGGCTGGCTCCGATTTCATCGTCAATGTAGGTATTGTCGCCGTCAAGTGCAGAACCCGCAGGCGCTTTCCACAGCAACTTGCGCCAGTCTGTGTTGTTCAAGCGGTTGTACATGTTGGCGTCAATCCTTACATATGTGCCGAGCTGTGTGCCCGTGTATCCGTAAGTGATTTCGTTGCTCATGTTTGCAGTCCAGCAATAAAGGTTGTTCACGTTGCCTGTGGTATATTGCGAACCCCACATGAACTGGTTGATGTCGTTGAATCCGGAAGTCGTGTTAAGTCCCTGTTCCTTTGTAAGAGGCGCTGACGATGATGCGTCGATGGCCATGCGGGCGTATTTCTTAGCGTTGGGATAGTCTTCAATCCACATGTAATAGCGCGCCATGAGGCCGTACACACAATCGAGATGAGGCATTGTCTTGCTGTTGTTCGGCAAGAAACCAATCCATTCAGCGGCCTGCTGCAAGTCACCAAGGATGAACTCGGACATCTCCTGGCGTGTAGCACGCGGATTGTTCTTCCATTCCTCCTCTGTCATGTCTTCCGTAACGATGGGCACAGTAAGCTCTGCAATGCTGTTGCCTTCGGGGCTTACAGGCTGTGTCTTGTCGTTTTCTTTCCACTCGTATTCACGCGCCATGTCGAGGTAAAGCATGGCACGGTATGCCAAGGCAACCGCGTAATAGCCTTTCATCTCGTCGCTGGCGTTGACGTCGATGCTGTTCATCGCCTTATTGGCCGCTCCTGCGTATGCAGTCTCATAATACCAGAGGAACTGGTTTACCAGATATTCGCGTGACAGATAAAGGTCTGCAACCCAGTTGATGAAGCCGCATCCGGAAACATCGTCACCGTATGCCATTTCGCCAGACTGGATGTTACGTATAATCATAAGGGCCGGATAACCGAAGCTCGGCATCCACTGCGTTGTCCATTGCTGTGTGGCGTATGAGTTGAGTCCTCCGACCAAAGCCTCCACCGCCTGTGAAGACTCTCCTACCTGCCCGGATGTAGCTCCGTCAGTGGGGAATGTCTCGTCAATACAGCTTGTAAACGAAACAGACGATGCCATGAGAGCTACGCCCAAACATATTGTTGTTATTTTTTTCATCTTGTATTCTTTTTATTTTAGAAAGTTATGCTGATACCGCCGGAGATGGTTCTCATCGCGGAATAATAAGCCGTTGAGGCGCTACCAGAAATGCTCTGGCGCGGGTCAAGACCCTGACGCTTCGACCACAGCCACAGGTTGGTTGCGGTAAGGTACAGGCGCAGTTTGTTGACACCGAGCTTTGTCGTCCACTTAGCCGGGAACGTGTAACCGAAGTTGAGGTTTTGCAGGCTCAGGTATGAAGCGTCGGTAAGGAAGCGGTCTGATGTCGTCGTAGCGTTGACGTCGTCTATTACGAGGCGCGGTATGTTTGAACCGGTGTTCTCGGGCGACCATGAGTTGAGCAGGTCGGCGTGGATGGCTCCGCCTCTTGCCGTACTTGACATGCTCATCATGCCTGCGTAGTCAGAGTCATAGATTTGTCCGCCAATCTGGTAAGAGAAGTCGATAGAAAGGTCGAATCCCTTGTAAGACAATGTCGTACCGAATCCGCCGTACGCCCAAGGCAGCGCAGTGCCGCAAAGATAGTTTGTAGCGCTTGACGGGTCTGTAGTAACCTCGCGTCCCTTGTATTCGCGTACAGGGTCGCCGTTGGCGTCAACCTTGTTCTCGTAAACGTCACGGTAGAAGAGGGCGCGGCCTTCTTCATCGACACCGGCATACTTAGGCATGTAGAATGTGTACAGAGACTCGCCTTCTCCATAATAGAACTGGCCGCTCTGGTATCCGGGCGCGCCTTCTACGACGGTTGTCTTGTTGTCGTCGGCGATGGTAAGAATCTTGTTGTCATACGCGGTGAAGTTAAGGTTGATGCCCCACTCGAAGTCTTTTGTCCTGATAGGAGTTCCGAACAGTTCAACCTCGACACCCTGGTTGCGCATGTCGCCGATGTTGTCGTAGTAGCCGCCGTAGCCTGAAGATGCAGGAAGGGCGAAGTAGTCGAGCATGTCGGTGGTCTTGCGGTAGAAGTATTCGATGCTACCCGAGAGCCTGCCGCGGAAGAGTGAGAACTCGAAACCTGTATTGAAGTTGCCGCCCTTCTCCCATGTGATTTCAGGGTTACCCTTGACGGTTGAGGGCACGAGGCCTACGCCGTCGCCGGCAGGAGCGATGGTATAAACGTCGGTGTAACGGTAAGAACCGATGTTGTCGTTACCCTGCTCGCCGTAAGAAGCCTTGAACTTCAATTCGTCAATCCAAGGAGCGTTGAACCAGCTTTCCTTGCTGATAATCCATGCGCCGCCGACTGACCAGAAGTTACCCCAGCGGTGGTCGGGATGGAAGCGTGACGAAGCGTCGCGGCGGTAAGAGAACGAGCCGAAATACTTTTGGTCGTAGTTGTACTGCGCGCGTCCGAACCAGCCCTCTACGTTATAGTCACCCGTGTAAGAGGTTGCGGAGCCGCTTGTAACAGCACCGGCCAACTCGCTGTTGGTCACAGAGAAGATGTTGCTCTTGCTTGCGTAAAGCGTATAGTTGCGCGTGCGATAATACTCGTGGCCCAACATTACCTCTACATCATGCTTTCCGTAGAGGTGGTGCCAGTTGAGGAGCTGCTGGTAGTTGTACGACCAAGTGCGCACGTGCTGCTTGTCAACCGCACCGTTGGATGAAGCGAACTGTCCGTAGAACGGGTTTTGCGTAGAAGTGAACCTCGTCTCGTCGAGCAATACAGAATTGTTAGATGTGAACTTGAAGTCCTTGAGGAAACGTATCTCGAAGAATCCTGTAGCGTCAAGGCTGTTGCCTTCGCGCTGGTTCTCGTCGAAGTAATTTGCGAAAATCGGGTTCGAGTTTGTCAGGGTCGGACGTGTCACGCCGGTCACGCTACCGTCACCAAAGTCATACATACGGAGTCCCGTCTTGGGGTCTTGCAGGATGTTGCCCTGCGCGTCACGGATGTAGAGCGGATAGATGGGGGCGATGTTCTTTACTACGAACACGTTGCCCACGGTGCTGCCACCGTCGTCTGCCAGATAGTTAGAGTTGTAGTGGGCATAGTTGAAGTTGGCGCCCACCTTGAGCCAGGGCTTGAGCTGGTAGTCAGCCTTCAGCCTTCCCGTGAACCTGCTATAGTCGGAGCCTACAGCGATACCCTCATTCTTGAGATATCCGGCAGAGCCGTAGAACGAGCCGTTGGCGTTGCTGCCCGTCGCGGTCACGTTGTATTCCTGGCGGAGACCCGTCTGGTATACGGCGTCGCGCCAAGAGTCGGGATAAAGCATGTAGCCGTTCACCACGCGGCCGAGCGTAGCGTTCGGGTTCAGCTTGCCGTCGGTGCCGATGAGGCTCTGTCCCTGGGGCACGGTGTAAACGTTGTAACCCAAGTTGTAAGCGCCTGAGAACATGTTGTTCACCGCCCAGTTGTGAGCCGCCGAAGCGTCGTTGCCCTGAAGCCTGCTGTAGTTCTTCAAGGCGTTGTAGTAAGTCTCATAGTATGCGGCCGGACTTTCAACCGTGTTGTAGAACTCCACGCCGCGCGTGTTTGCACCCCACTTCGCGTCCACAGTGATGGAAGTGCGGCCCTGCTCTGCGCTCTTCGTCGTGATGATGACAACGCCGTTGGCACCGCGCGCACCGTAAAGCGAAGCTGATGCGGCGTCCTTCAGCACGGTCATCGACGCGATGTCGTTCGGGTTGATGTTGTTCAGCTCGCCGTCATAAGGAACACCATCGACTACAATGAGCGGCTTGCTGTCCGCACTAATCGAGCTGATACCGCGGATACGGATGTTGAACGACTCCTCGCCGGGGGCGCCTGAAGCGGAATTGATTTGGACACCCGACACCTTGCCGGTCAGCGCCGACAACGCGTTCGAGCTGGAAATCTTGGCGATGTCGTCAGACTTGACCACCGCAGCCGAGCCGGTGAAGGCCGACTTCGTAGTAGTACCGTAAGCCACGACCATCACCTCGTCAAGGTCGGTCATCACCGGAAGGAGCACCACGCGGACGCTGCGGCCCTTGACCGTAACCTCCTGCGTCTCCATTCCGACGTAAGACACTTGCAGCTTGTTGTGGCCTGACGGCAACGACAGCGAGAAGCGGCCGTCGGCGTCGGTCACGGTACCGGCCTGGGAGCCGACTACGCGCACTGTCGCACCGATGATGGGCTGCCCGTCCTCATGCGACACCACCGTGCCCGTGACTGCTGTTTGGGCCAATGCCGTACCCAACCATAGGAACAGCGCGGCCAAAATCATTGTTAGTCTTTTTTCCATAAATACTCTCTCTAATTAAATAAATTAGTGATGCTTCGTGCGCGCGCATATATTAATTAAGGTATGTCTGGCCGTTGCCTTGCCGCGTGTCATATTGGCACAATGCGGCCGCGTTTGCTTACAAGTTGATTTCCTATGGAGCGTGAGAAGGCCGTCGCCGTAAAATCAATGCGCCTTGTGCCGGAATAACGGCAGAAAACGCGTGCAAATGCAAACGCCTGTCTGCCAGCGGATTATGCGCAGGTTGGCGGCAAATGTGCAGTTTTTTCAGCCCGGGCAACGGCCGAAACGGCCTCTTTTGTATGCAAAAAGACATAGGAATTCGCTGCTTCGGAGGTGTCGTTACATGCCTCCCTGCTTGCAAAAGACCGCCTTTCATGTTGCGGAAGGTGGCCTTTTGCAAGCAGGGAGACGGCCTTTCATATACCATTAGGCTGCCAACCGCGGGGCGGCAGCCGTCCAAGGGCTGTTTTGACGGCCAGTTTCAGTGTTTTTCCCTGACATTGTTCAAGTGACACTTTGCCATTCCGTGTGCCTTAACAGCTGTAAAAACGATTTGCCATGTTTTGCAGGCCAATATCCGCAAAGATGAAGTATAACCCGATAAAATCTATATGTTTGTAGCAAAATGTATGTATATAGGTGATGTTTATACACTATTTATTCAGGGTCGGACTTCGCAAAATGACAGAAAAATGACTGTCAAAGTAACACTTATAGCGGCAAATCGTGTGAAATTGTTAGTGTTTTGTTAAAAAGCAGATGTGCAACTGCATTTTTTTCGTTTTTGTTTCGTTTATATTGAAATAATCTTTAATTTTGCAAATTGTAACAAAAGTATAATTTAATTATTTAATTAGAGAGAGTATTTATGGAAAAAAGACTAACAATGATTTTGGCCGCGCTGTTCCTATGGTTGGGTACGGCATTGGCCCAAACAGCAGTCACGGGCACGGTGGTGTCGCAGGAGGACGGGCAACCCATCATCGGTGCGACAGTGCGCGTGGTCGGCTCCCAGGCCGGCACCGTGACCGACGCCGACGGCCGCTTCTCGCTGTCGTTGCCGTCAGGCCACAACAAGCTGCAAGTGTCTTACGTCGGAATGGAGACGCAGGAGGTCACGGTCAAGGGCCGCAGCGTCCGCGTGGTGCTGCAACCCGTACTCACCGACCTTGACGAGGTGATGGTCGTGGCCTACGGTACCACCACGAAGTCGGCCTTCACAGGCTCCGCCGCAGTGCTGAAGTCTGACGAAATCACGAAGACGGCCAACGCCAACGCGCTCTCCGCGCTGACGGGTAAGGTGTCAGGCGTGCAGATTAACTCGGCTTCGGGTATGCCCGGTACGGAGAGTTTCAACATAAAAATCCGCGGTATCAGCTCAATCAACGCCGGCAACGACCCTCTCATCATTCTTGACGGTGCACCGTATGACGGCGAGCTGAACAACATCAACCCGAACGACATCGCGTCGATGACGGTGCTGAAGGATGCCGCTTCGGCCGCGCTTTACGGTTCACGCGGTGCCAACGGCGTTGTCATCATCACGACGAAGAGCGGCCGCGAGGGCACGTCGTCACTGACGTTTGACGCGAAGTGGGGCTCAAACCAGAAGGGAATACCCGACTACAAGACGGTTGACAGCCCGGCAAAATACTACGAGACTTACTACCTGGCGTTAAAGAACTACGCCATGACGCCTAACCAGCAGAACCCCAACTTCCCCCTCTCGGAAGCTGACGCTCACGTTTGGGCGCGCGACAACCTCACCGCCAACAACAGCTACGGTCTGGGCTACAACGTGTTTACCGTGCCTAACGGCCAGTACCTCATCGGCACCGACGGGCGCATCAACCCCAACGCAACGCTCGGCCGCGTCATCAGCTACGGCGGCAACGAGTATACCCTTATGCCTGACGACTGGCGCGACGCAACCTTCCACAACGGCCTTCGCCAGGAATACACCCTTACCGGAACGGCCAACAACGCCAAAGGTTCGTTCTACGGCTCGGCAAGCTACCTCAACAACGAGGGTATCACCGTAGGCTCCGAGTACGAGCGCTTCACCGGCCGTCTGAAAGCGGACTACCAGCTCAAGCCTTGGTTGAAGATGGGCGGTAACTTCAGCTATGCCCACTCTACAACCGACTACCTCGGCGACGAAGGCTCAAGTTCTTCATCAGGCAACATCTTCGCCGTGAACACCATCGCCCCCATCTACCCGCTCTACATCCGCGACGGGCAGGGCAACATCATGACCGACCCCAACACGGGCGGCAAGATGTATGACTGGGGTGACGGACAGGTAATAGGCATCACTCGCCCCGTATTCAGCGGCACCAACCCCATCAACGCAAACGAGATGCAGGAAAACCGCTCCGAGGGCAACGCCATCAACGCCACGGGCTACGCCGAGGTACGATTCCTCAAGGACTTCAAGTTCACTTCCATGAACACCGTGATGGTGAACGAATACCGTGAGACGCAGACCACGCAGCCTTATTACGGCCAGTTCGCCTCGATGAACGGCGGCGTGAGCAAATTCCACACACGCACATGGTCATACGACTACCAGCAAATCCTTAACTGGCACCACCTTTTCGGCAAGCACGATGTCGAGGTGATGGTAGGCCACGACTATTACCGCACACGCTACTACTATCTGTACGGAAGCCGCTCAAACCAGTTCTCGCCGAGCAACGACGAACTTGCAGGCGCTGTTACTGACAACGGCATGAACTCTTACACCACCGACTACAACACGGAAGGCTGGCTCGGACGTGTACAGTACAACTACGACCAAAAGTATTTCGGCTCGGTATCTTACCGCCGCGACGCCTCTTCACGCTTCGCTCCCGAAAACCGCTGGGGTAACTTCTGGTCTGTCGGCGGCGCATGGATTATCAGCAAGGAAAGCTGGTTCAACGCTCCTTGGCTTGACGAACTGAAAATCAAGGCTTCTTACGGCGAGCAGGGTAACGACAACATCGGCAACTACCTGTACACCGACACTTATACCATCGGCCCGGCATACGGCAACGTATCGGTACTGCCCACCTCGAACAAGGGTAACCGCGAAATATCTTGGGAGAAGGGCGGCAACTTCAACGCCGGCGTAGAGTTCTCCCTGTTCCGCGGCAGGCTGTCAGGTAGCGTTGAATACTTCTACCGCAAGACTTCAGACATGCTTGCATTCTTCACCCTGCCAGGCTCTTACGGCTATTCAGGCTACTACGACAACATCGGCGACATGACCAACCAGGGTGTCGAAGTAGAATTGGACGGAACCATCATCCGCACGAAGGACCTTACCTGGGGCATCAACCTCAACTTCACCGCCTACAAGAACAAGATTACATCTATGCCCGCCGAGAACAAGACGCTCACCGTTGACGGAGTTAGCGGTTACAGCAACGGCAACTACTTCTACGGCGAAGGCGAGCCGATGTACACATGGTATCTCACCAAGTACGCAGGCATCGACCATGAGACCGGCGAGCCCATGTTCTACAAGAGGGTGACCAAACCCGTGCTCGACGCTGACGGCAACCCCACTTACGACAAGGACGGCAACCCGATAACACGCACCGTCAACGAGAAGACTACCAACTCGAGCGAGGCTTCGCAGTATCTCTGCGGCTCGGCTCTGCCTTGGGCATACGGCGGCTTCGGCACAAGCCTCACCTATAAAGGCTTCGACTTCTCAATCGACTTCACCTACCAGCTGGGCGGCAAGGTGTATGACTCTTCTTACCAAAGCCTCATGAGCATGTCGAGCGGCGGCAGCTCAATCCATGCCGACCTGCTCAACGCATGGTCGCCCGAGAACACCGGCTCCAACATACCACGCCTCGTCTACGGCGACATGAGCTTCAGCGCGTCAAGCGACCGTTGGCTCGAAAGCGGCTCTTACCTCAGCCTACAGAACATCAACGTAGGCTACACACTGCCTTCAAAGTGGACTACGAAGTTCGGCGTAAGCAGACTGCGCGTTTACTTCTCGGGCAGCAACCTCTGGGTATGGTCTGCACGCCAGGGCCTCGACCCGCGCCAGAGCATATCGGGCGGCACAAGCTCGGCTTACTATGCGCCGATACGCACGCTCTCAGGCGGTATAACCGTAACATTCTAATCACAAACAAAAGAAGGAATTACGACAATGAAGAAAATACTAATATACGGATTAAGCGCTCTGATGATGACAGCCTCGACGGTGACGTTCACCGGCTGTATCGACGAGACTGTACCCACAGACGGCATCACTGCCGACCAGGTGGAGGACGGCAACTCTGACAACGTAGAGGTGCTGCTCAGGGGATGCGCCTCTAACATCACCGCACTGTGGACACAAAGCTACCACTGGGGATGGGGCTACGGCGCTCTTATGCGCATACGTGACCTGCAATCGGGCGACATGGCCCTGAATCCTAACGGTGCAAACTACAACCAGTTCTGGTACTGGTACTACAACAAGGGAATGGGACGCCAGTACGCTTACGCACAGTTCCAATGGGAATACCAGATGGGAATTGTAAACAGCGCAAACAAGGTAATCAAGAGCGTTGACCCCGAGACTGCCAACAACGAGACGAAAGGCTACCTCGGAGCAGCCCTCGCCTTCCGTGCGATGATATATCTCGACATGGCGCGTGAGTACGAGTTCCTCGAGAACAACGAGACACAGCCGCTAAGCCCCGAAGGCAACGACATCACCGGACTGACCGTGCCCATAGTAAGGGAGAACATCACGGAGGAAGAATCGCGCAACAACCCGCGTGCCACACGTGAGGAAATGGCCGCCTTCATACTTGAAGACCTTGACAACGCCGAGCAGTACATACCTTACCTGGCACTCTCGGAGAAGAACATGCCCCACCTTGACGTGGTATATGGCCTGAAGGCCCGCCTCTACATGTGGCTGGAGCAGTATGGCGACGCCGAGAAATACGCCCGCATGGCTATTGACGAGTCGGGCATGTCGCCCATGACCGAGGACGAATCGCTCAGCACAATCTCCGGCTTCAACGACATAACGAAATGGATGTGGGGCGCACAGTACACCACGGGTAATGTAAGCAACCTGCTCTGCTGGACTGCGTTCGCATCTAACGAGGCCGTTTACGGATATTCAGGCCCCATCGCCTACGGCTCGACCGACTGTTCCAACCTCATCGACGCAGCGATGTACGACCGTATAAGCGACACCGACTGGCGCAAGCTGGAGTGGAAAGCACCCGAAGGCACCCCTCTCTACGGAAAGAACGATTACATAGACGAAGGCGTGGGCGCAGCACTGGCCGACTATGCCTCACTGAAATTCCGCCCCAACAGCGGCAACATAACCGACTACACCATCGGCAACGTAAGCTCGTTCCCGCTGATGCGCGTAGAGGAGATGTACTTCATCGAGGCTGAGGCAGCAGCACAGCAGGAGCCCGCACGCGGAGCACAGCTCGTGGAGCACTTCATGAAGAGCTACCGCGACCCGCAATACACATGCGATGCAGGCTCGAAGGAAGACGTAGTGGAGGAAATCGTATTCCAGAAGCGCGTAGAACTTTGGGGCGAAGGCTTGAACTTCTACGACATCAAGCGTCTCAACTATTCTGTCAACCGTGCATACGACGGCAGCAACCACGACCCGCAGAGCTACGCAATCACCGACGGACGTCCCGGCTGGACCAACTGGTGCATAGTACAGAGCGAGGAGAACGGCAACGCCGGAGTACGCGGCTACAACAACCCTGACCCAAGTTACGAATAATAAAAAAAGACTACAATGAACAAAATATTCAATTATTGCATCCTGTCACTCCTTTCAGTGCTGACCCTCACATTGGGGTCATGCACCGAGGAGTATGACTACGTGGCGCAGAAGGCCAAGGGGCAACAGGTGTATTTCAGCAACTCGCTGGCATCGTCGGTGACAATTGCTGACAACGGAGCACACTTCATCGTGCCCATCAACCGTATAGACACGGCTGAAGAACTTACAGTAAACCTTACCACCACCGACGAGAGCGGAACGCTCACAATACCCTCTACGGTAACATTCAAGGCCGGCGAGAGCGAGGCCAACATCACAATAGACTACGACCCCTCGCAAATCGAGCCCGACACTTACTATGATGTGACGCTGGCTTTGGCCGATGCCGACTACACAACGCCTTACGGCGACTCCAACTATTCGTTCAACATCGTGATGTGGCCGCCTTACACGGTTATCGGAACAGGTAAGTTCACAGACGCTTACATCGGCATCAACAATATCGATGTTGAAATAAGGCAGATTAATTCCGACCCAAACCGCTTCCGCGTAATGCGTCCTTATGACATGTTGTCAGGCACTACAGGCCCTGACTTCCTGCAATTCGAAATATTGGAAGTCGGCGACACCTATCCCAATGGAACACCCGTCAGTGAAGCTGATATGGTTTACTTTGACGAGACAGACCTTGGGTCAGACATATTCGGCTTAGGATATAACACTTGGATATGGCATCCTTCTCTACTCACAGTAGGCGGAGTACCCGGAAATGTCACACACAACCGCGTCATCGCATACCAGGACAACGGCCTGCCCGGCGTTGTACAGCTTGCGCCGTTCTATATAGAGCCCAACCAAATGATGGGAAACAGCCAAGCAGACTATGACGGTGTAATCACTATCACCTTCCCCGACTACGTTTACAACCCGAAGGATTACAGCGTAAGCGTAAACTATCTCGGCGCATTCGTAAGCCAGGACGGCAACAACTACGCTATGGGCAACGTCACGATGGGCGAGGACGTGAACGAAGTGCGCGTGGGCATAGTTGAAGGCAGCGACGTAAACAACGCGCTCAACCAGGTACTCGGCGGACAGGTTGACATGACAACCGTAACCGCAAGCGGCGAGGTGCGCATACCCTGCTCGTACAGCGGCGAATGCACGATGGTAGCCGTAGCTTACGCATACAATGACGAAGGCGTGCTTGCAGAGCAGAACATCGCCTACACGACGTTCAACTTCGCAATCGGCGCAAGCCAGTGGAAATCACTCGGTACCGGTCTCTACACTGACCACATATTCATCCTGAACCTGACAGACGCGCAGACAGGCGAACCGGTACCTCCCGTCACATATCCAGTAGAAGTACAGGAAAACACCGAGACACCGGGCGTTTACCGCGTGGTAACTCCGTATGCGCCGGGCATCTATGGCTATGAAGGCGAATTCGGCTACGACGAGAGCCAGGCTTACAGCATCACAATTGACGCTCACGACCCCGACGCCGTATTCATCCAAGGTCAGCCCATGGGCTTCTACGACAATGGCGACGCCATGCTGATATGCACCGTAGGCGGCCTGAACTACGACTACATCTATCCCCAATATGGAGAGCAGACATTCGACGTGCTCAAGGCTGAGGGGCTGTTAAACGGCTCACTCGTTAACGGAACAATAACATTTGACGCCGGCGAACTGCTTTGGTCTTTCGCAAGCATGTATGGTGACGGAATGGCCGGACAAGCCAATGCAAACGAAGCAACGCAAGTGCTCGTACTGCCCGACGCCGTAACGCAGCAGGCAATGGACAGGGCAAACAAGTCAATGGCTGCGGCACGTATGGCCAACGTCTCGTTCAAAGGCAACGGCATGAAGCAGAAAGCGTCAAGCGCAGTCAAGAAGAACATCAAGTTCAAGGCTGTAAAGAAGTTTACATTAAATCCGACTGTAAAACTGAACCGCAAGTAAGTTGATTATTTAACCACATAAGAAGGATGGAGCCAGGACGCAAAGCACGCCGCGGCTTCATCCTTTTTTACCTTTTAAACAATACTTTATTATGAAAAAGACATTTACAACCATCGCCATGACGCTGGCCGCACTGTGCGCAATGGCCGTTCCGGCCAAGCGCGGACAGTGGAAGACAGTGACACTGGCCGACGGCTCTACGGTGCGCGTGGAGCTGCGCGGTGACGAGTTCTTGAACTACTGGCAGGCCGAAGACGGCCGCCGCTTTGTAAAAAACGCCGCTACGGCCAGATACGAACTGGCCGACATGGCAAAGCTAAGAGCTCGCGCAGAAACCATGCGCAAGCCGGTCGAGATAAAGGGCGGCACGCAGAACGCGCCTGCACGCGGCGTGGCTACACGTGCGTCAGAGTACACAGGCTCGAAAAAGGGCCTCGTCATCCTCATCGACTTTCCCGACAGACAGTTCACGCACGGCACGCCGGAACTCTACAACAGAATATTGAATGAGGAAAATTTTACCGACCCAGTGGGCTTCGTAGGCTCGGTAAGCGACTACTTCCGCGACCAGAGCAACGGCGTGTTCAACCTTACGTTCGACGTGGCAGGACCATACACCATGCCCGAAAGTTACGCTTACTACGGCGGAGACAATCCATATCAGGACGCACGCGCAGACGAGATGTGGCGATATGCGCTTAGAGCTGCCGACGAGGATGTAAACTACAAGGACTATGACTGGAACGGCGACGGACAGGTAGAGCAAGTGTTCTTCATCTACGCCGGACTTGGACAAGCCAACGGAGGAGAAGAGGAAACGATATGGCCACACAAGTCGGCCGTAGTAGACGAGACTGGCAGAAACTATCTCATGTTCGACGGCGTGCGCGTGTTCGACTACGCTTGCAGCTGCGAATGCCAACCCATATACGGTTCACACGGAGTAACAGGAACGAAGATTGACGGCCTCGGAACGATTTGCCATGAATTTTCACATTGCCTCGGCCTTGCCGACTTGTACGACATTGACTACAGCGGCGGTTACGGCATGAACGCTTGGGACTTGATGTCATCCGGCAGCTACAACGGCGACAGCTTCACCCCGGCCTGCTACACAGGAGCCGAACAGATGTGGATAGGCTGGAAGCAGCCGATAGAGCTGACCGAAGCCACTGACATAAGCGGCATGAAGAGCCTTGAAGACGGCGGAGAGTCGTACATCATCCGCAGCGACGTCAATCCCGATGAATATTACATTCTCGACAACCGCCAGCCGGGCGGACGCTGGGACACAGGACTGCCGGGCAGGGGACTGCTCGTAACGCATGTGGACTACGACCAAAGCGTATGGAACAGCAACGGCCCCAACGACAATCCCAACCACCAACGCTGCACCGTAATACCGGCAGACAACAATTATTACACATACACACAATACGTTGCAGGCGACGCCTATCCTTACGGCTCGAACAACAGCCTGACTAACGAGAGCACGCCTGCGGCAACGGTCTACACCAAGAACAACGACGGCACAAACTACATGAACAAGCCAATAACCAACATCACGCAGAATGCCGACGGCACAATCAGCTTCAGCTTCGGCGTGCAGGCCGGGCCGCTGTTCTACGAGTCGTTCGACAAGTGCATAGGCCGCGGAGGCAACGACGGCGCGTTTGTCAACTTGGGCTCAACAACCATAGGCAAAGGCCAGCTGCTTACCGACAACGACGGATGGACGGGTAACGGCGGTGGAGCAAGCAAGTGCGCTATGTTTACAGGCTCGGGCACCACACCTGCAATACAACTTGACGGCAAGGCCGAGCTTACATTCAAAGCAGCAGCCGTAATGCCGGCAACCAACCCGAAAATAAACATCACCGTATCGGGAGCAACCACGGCTACAGCCAGCGCAGACTTGAAAGCCGGAAGTTTCACCAATTACAGCATGGAGCTTGAAGGTTATGGTGCGGTAAACATCACGTTCTCGTCTGATGCCAAGTCGTTCTTCCTCGACGAAGTGCGCGTCATGCCGAGCACCACTACCGGCATAGATAGCGTGACCATGCAGCTTGACGCTGCTGCAACCCCTGCCGACAACCGCATATTCACCATCGACGGACGCTATGCCGGCACTGACGACACAAAGCTGGCAAAAGGCTTGTACATACGCAACGGAAAGAAATTCATCAAAAGGTGACAAGATGAAGGATTAAGGAAAATGAAACGCCACAAAAAGCGCCGCAGCCTGCAATACAAGCTGCGGCGCTTTTTGCGTAACAGGATGACGCACTTGCATGAAACGCCTACATGGCCGCATCGTATATATCTGCAACGATAATACGTTTGATTGCTGCGGATGGCACGAAAAACTGTTCATCCGCAGTTTGTGTGTATTGGCATCCGTTGTAATAGGGCCTCGAAGAGGTGTGTCCGCACAGCGGTTTTACCCCTTCGGGGACGGAATATTCACCTATACACAATACACATGAACTGCGGATGAATCGCAAGAGGTGGCCTTTCACGTTGCGAAAAGCCACCTTTTACAATGCAAAAGGCCGTATTTTGCAAGTCAAAATACGGCCTTTCGCAACGCGCTGGAACACAGACTGTTATGCAGGCAATTACACGGGCGGCCGCATGGAGGCTATTTTCGCGGCCAGATATTGCTTGAAACCGTCGCCGCCGAGCACCTGGATGTCGTCGTAAAGGCCGAGGACGAAGCGGCCTATGCCGGCATAGCTGCACACGTCGAGGCGCAGCGTGTGGCGGCCGCCGCCGCCATCAGCGACGTAGGGCATGGCCTGCGGATATTCCTCGCGCAGTATGTTGTACGACAGCGGGCCGAGCGCCAGCTCGACGGGCATCAGCTCTTCGCCGCTGAACATGAACACGTCGGTGTACATGCGGCGGTGGCGGTCGGCGTAAGCCCACTCCGAATCGAGCACCTGCACGCCCTGCATACGGCTCACCTTGAACGTCTTGTTCATGCCGCTGGACGGCTCGTAGCAGCGCACCTCGTTGTTGTTGTTCAACAGGAGAAACGGCTCCACGAAGCGGTCGCGCACGGTCTGGCTGTGCGGCGACGAGTAGCCCTTCAATATCACCTGGCGTTGCAGCTTGATGGCGTCGTACAGAGGGCCTATGTTCTGCACGGCGTGCTCGCGCAGCTGCTCGTCGGCAAGTATGTCGAAGTCGTAAAACTGTTTCAGCTTGCGCTTCAGGTTGGCTATGAGGGCGTTGCCGTGCTCGGCCTTGTCGAGCATACGGCGCAGCAGCACGGCCTCCTCCTCGGTGAAGGATATGCGGCTCACGAGATGGTCGAAGAAGGGCGACGAGCGGTCGATGGAGTAGTACGCGCCGCGCTTCTCCACCTTGAAGCCGCTGTCGCGGAAGAACTCAAGGTAGTAGTAAAGGTTGCGGCGCGATATGCCAACCTTGCCGCAAAGCTCCTCTATGGTGTAGTTGTGGTTCTCGGCGAGCAGCAGGAGCAGGCGCAGCTCGCGCTCAAGTTTGTCGTGGCGCATTGGTTTTTATTTTTTAGCAGACAAGTGACAAGCAGACGAGCAGACAAGGATGTTTGTATTGTTACATAACAATTATTTTCAAGTCAAATCACCTTGTCTGCCGTCTGCTTGCCACTTGTCTGCTATTAACTTAAAGCTTTTGCGGTGGTACGGCGTTATGCCATGCTCGGCTATGGCCTGGCGGTGGGCACGCGTGGGGTAACCCTTGTTCACATCCCATGCGTATTGGGGGTATTCACGGGCCAGGCCGTCCATGTAGTCGTCGCGGTACGTCTTGGCGAGGATGCTGGCCGCGGCTATGGACAGATACTTGCCGTCGCCCTTTACTACGGTGGTATAGGGAATGAAACGGTAGGGCTTGAAGCGGTTGCCGTCAACGATGATGGCCTCGGGGCGCACCGCGAGCTGGTCGAGTGCGCGGTGCATGGCCAGTATGCTGGCGTTGAGTATGTTGATTTCGTCGATTTCTTCGGGCGTAACCACGCCTACTGCCCAAGCCAGGGCGTCGCGCTCTATTTCGGCGCGAAGCTCGTAACGGCGCTTGGCCGAGAGCTGCTTAGAGTCGTTGAGTGCGTCGTTCACATAGTCTTCGGGCAGGATTACCGCTGCGGCAAACACGCTCCCGGCGAGGCATCCGCGCCCTGCCTCGTCGCATCCGGCCTCAATGAGGCCTTTGTTCATGTGGCTTTTCAGCATAGCTTTACATTATTATATATTATGGGAGGACTGGGATAACGGAGAGAACTGGGACGCAATGACAAGCAAAACATATCTACTTACTACTCCCCTACTTACTCCTTTTCTCCTTTAAAAAAGCTACTTACTACTTCTCTCCTTACTCCTTCACTCCTATTTTACTTTTCTTTAACTAAAGACGTTACACGAGTGAACTTATTGTGCACGGATAGGTGTTTATTTTGCAACCAGAAACGAAACTATAAAACAAGACGATATGGAAAAGCAAATGACATTGACCGCAAACGAAAGTACGGCGAACAAGTGCGCCGAAATGGTGAAAAGGCTCGGCCGTTACATAAGCCTGCCGCAACGGATGCTGCGCAGGTACTATTCAAACGTGCTCGGCGAGGACATAAGCGAAGCCCGCGCACGCGCCATGACGGAAGCCCAGATGGCGTTTTTCGCCGTCACCCTGCCTGCTGATTATCCTTTGGTGTTAAGGGTTCTGGCGTGCGTGTGGTTCGTGGTGGCAGTGAGGAAAGCAAGGAGCAGCCACCTCCCCGCCTCCCCGAGGGGAGGAGAAAGATAGCAGAAACAAGGAAACGCAGGTGATATTGCTCCCATCATTGGGGATTGTATGATTGGCTTTCACCTCCCCTCGGGGAGGTTGGGAGGGGGCTGTTCTTTCAGAACATCCTGCTGACCCTCTTCACTCCGTCCACAAGGGCGTCGATTTCATCCTTCGTGTTGTAAAGGGCGAACGAGGCGCGCACCGTGCCCTGTATGCCGAGGTGCAGCATCAGGGGCTGCGCGCAATGGTGGCCCGTGCGCACGGCGATGCCGAGACGGTCGAGCAGTGTGCCCATGTCAAGGTGGTGGATGTTGCCGACGAGGAACGAAACCACGGCATCCTTGCGCTCCGACGTGCCGAAAATGCGTATTCCCTCGACTTCGGCGAGCCGCCGCATGGCGTACTCCGTCAGCTCTTGCTCGTGCCTTTGGATGTTGTCAAGGCCGAGAGCCGTAATGTAGTCTATTGCCTTCGCAAGGCCGTGGGCGGCTACGTAGTCGGGCGTTCCAGCCTCAAATTTGAACGGAAGGTGCTCGAACACCGTCCTTTCGAAGCTTACGCTCTCTATCATCTCTCCCCCACCCTGGTATGGCGGCAGGCGGTCGAGCCAGTCTTCCTTGCCGTAAAGCACGCCGACACCGGTCGGACCGTACATCTTGTGGCCGCTGAAGGCGAAGAAGTCGCAGTCCATCGCCTGCACGTCCACGGCGAAGTGGGGCGTGCTCTGCGCGCCGTCCACCATCACGGGGACACCGTGTTCATGGGCAATGCGTATGATTTCGTCCACCGGATTGACCGTACCGAGCACATTGCTGACGTGCGTCACGCTTACAATCTTAGTCCTGTCGGTAAACAAACGCTCGTATTCGTCGAGCCTCAACTCGCCCTCGTCGGTCATCGGGATGACGCGGATTGAGATGCCTTTCTTGGCCGCCTGAAGCTGCCACGGCACTATGTTGGAGTGGTGCTCCATTACGCTTACGATTACTTCGTCGCCCTCCTGCATGAATTCGTCGCAGAAAGAGGAGGCCACGAGGTTAAGGCTCTCCGTGGTGCCGCGTGTGAATATTACTTCACTCGTTGACCGCGCATTGATGAAACGGCGCACCGTCTCTCGCGCTCCCTCGTGCAAGTCGGTGGCCTGTTGCGACAGATAGTGCACTCCGCGGTGCACGTTGGCGTTCACGTTATAATACTCTTCGGTGATGGCTTCTACCACGGAGCGCGGCTTCTGGGTAGTAGCGGCGTTGTCAAGGTAGACCAACGGACGGTCGTAAACCGTGCGGCCGAGTATCGGGAAGTCGTTGCGTATTTGGTTTATGTCGAACATATATGATGTAATTATTTACCTGCACAGCTTGCAACCCTCGCATTTGGCAAGCTCGCCACGGAAGCGTTTCTCCACAAGATAGTGCAAGCGGTCGCGCAGAGGGTCGAGCTTTATGCCGTCGATTACCTCGTTTATGAAGGCGAACTCGAGCAAGAGCTTGGCCTCTTTGAGCGGAATGCCGCGCTGGCGCATGTAGAACAGGGCCGCGTCGTTGAGCTGGCCTACGGTGCTTCCGTGGGCGCACTTCACGTCGTCGGCGTATATTTCGAGCATGGGCTGGGTGTACATGCGCGCCTCCTTGGTGGCACAGAGGTTCTGGTTGGTTTCCTGCGACACCGTCTTCTGCGCCCCGTGGCGCACCAATACGCGGCCGGCGAACGCGCCTACGGCGTTGCCGTCGAGCACGTATTTGTACAGTTCGCGGCTCGTACAGCGAGGCACGCGGTGGTCTATGAGCGTGTTGTTGTCAACATGCTGGTGCTTGTCGGCTATCACGCAGCCGCGAAGGTCGCACTCGGCGCCCTCTCCTGCGAATGTCAGGTCGGTGCGGTTGCGCGTCACACCGTTGTGAAGCGTTATTACGTTGTGGCTCACGCGGCTGTCGGCCTGCTGCTCTATGAACACGTTGCTAACGCGGACGTTCTTAACATGAGTCTCTTCCAGGCAGTAAAGGTCGAGCGAAGCATTTGCTCCTACGTATGCCTCGATTACCTGTGTGGCAAGGAAACGGCGGTCATCAGCGGCATGGTCGCAGAAGAGAAGCTTGATTTCAGCGCGTTCCTCGACAACTATTAGCACGCGGCGGTTGACCATCAAATCGACGTCAGACCGCAAGATGTTGATTACCTGCACCGCCCTGTCCACAACAACGCCCTTCGGCACGTAAATAAGAAGGCCGTCCTGGACGAGCATGGTGTTAAGAGCGGTAATGCCGTCGTCGGCCGTCTTGGCGAGCTTCGCGTAATATTTGGCAACGAAGTCAGGGTGAGAGGCTGCGTATTTGGCCAGCGACCCAACCACGACTCCTTCCGGCAGAAGGTGCGCCTTGGGCAAAGCCTTGTCGTAAAAGCCGTCGTTCAGCACGAAATACAGCGACGTACTAAGATTAGGAACGTCACAACGAAACGCCTCATACGGGTCTACCGGGATGTCAAGACGGTTGAGGTTAAGCCCGTAGTCTGGCTCGAACAGCGCCGGAATGTCCGTATATTTATACCGTTCAACCTTCTTCGTGGGGAAGCCGAGACGGCAGAAGTCGTCAAAAGCGGCGTCGCGCACGGCGTTCATCGGCTCTGCGCTATGCCCCATAAGCATATCGCGGCACTGCCCGTAAAGGTCGATGTATTGTTTTTCGCTTTGCATGTTTTTTAAGTTTAGGAGTTAAAGGAGTAAGGAGTAAAGGAGTAAAGTAGATTTGACAAAAACAACTATGAAGACAATATGGGCAACTGCCAGCCAACTATTACCTTGACAACAAGACATTTCTACTTACTCCTTTACTCCTCCTCTCCTTACTACTTAAATACCGTCCACTTCCTCCTTTATCCAGTCGTAGCCGCGTTTCTCGATTTCCTTCGACAGCTCCGGCCCTGCGGTCTTCACTATGCGGCCCTTGTAGAGCACGTGGATTATGTCGGGCTTGATTATGTCGAGCAGACGCTCGTAGTGCGTAATGACGATGCAGCTCGACTCCGGCGTGCGCAGTTTGTTCACGCCTTCGGCCACGATGCGCAGCGCATCAACGTCAAGACCCGAGTCTGTCTCGTCGAGAATGCTTAGCTTCGGCTCGAGCATTGCCATCTGGAATATCTCGTTGCGCTTCTTCTCGCCGCCGCTGAAGCCCTCGTTTACCGAGCGGTTTGACAGCTTGCTGTCAAGCTCTACAATCTTCCGCTTCTCACGCATCAGCTTCAGGAACTCCGCCGCATTCAGCGGTTCCTTGCCCTCATACTTGCGTTTCTCGTTGACGGCGGCGCGCATGAAGTTGGTCATCGACACCCCGGGGATTTCCACGGGGTACTGGAACGAGAGGAAAAGCCCCTCGTGCGCCCTGTCCTCGGGCTTCATCGCGAGCAAATCCTTGCCGTTGAACGTCACCTCGCCCTCGGTCACCTCGTACAGCGGATTGCCTACAAGCACCGCGCTCAATGTGCTCTTTCCCGAGCCGTTAGGCCCCATTATGGCGTGCGTCTCGCCGTCACGGATTGTAAGGTTGATGCCCTTCAATATTTCCTTGTCGCCTATTTTGGCGTGAAGACTTCTAATCGTTAACATGACTTATCGCAGATTTATATCAATCATATTTATCTTATCACATTGAACATCACAAATTGTGATTTCCATTTATTTGCCTTTCTACATTTCCCTACATCATCCTACCGTCCCTTCCAACGACACGCTTAGCAGCTTCTGCGCCTCTACGGCGAACTCCATTGGCAGCTTGTTGAGCACGTCCTTGGCGTAGCCGTTGACTATCAGGCCGACGGCCTGCTCCGTGGGGATGCCGCGCTGGTTGCAGTAGAACAGCTGTTCCTCGCTGATTTTGCTGGTCGTAGCCTCGTGCTCCACTATGGCCGTGTCGTTGTGTATGTCCATATAGGGGAAGGTATGCGCTCCGCAGTCCGAACCGAGCAGCAGCGAGTCGCACGACGAGTAGTTGCGCGCGCCGTCGGCTCCGGGGGCCACGCGCACCAGTCCGCGGTACGAATTCTGGCTGTGCCCCGCGCTGATGCCCTTGCTGATGATGGTGCTCTTGGTGTTCTTGCCAAGGTGAATCATCTTCGTTCCGGTGTCAGCTTCCTGGTAATTGTTGGTTACTGCCACGCTGTAAAACTCCGCCACGGAATTGTCTCCGCGCAGTATGCACGACGGATACTTCCAAGTTATAGCCGAGCCGGTCTCCACCTGCGTCCACGAGAGCTTCGAGTTATTGCCGCGCAGGTCGCCTCGCTTTGTCACGAGGTTGAACACTCCGCCGCGTCCGTGCTCGTCGCCGGGGTACCAGTTCTGCACCGTAGAGTATTTCACCTCGGCGTTCTCCTTCACTATGATTTCCACGATTGCGGCGTGCAGCTGGTTCTCGTCGCGCATCGGGGCGGTGCATCCTTCGAGGTAAGACACGTAACTGTCGTCCTCGGCGATGATGAGCGTGCGCTCGAACTGCCCCGTGTTCCTCGCGTTTATGCGAAAATACGAGCTAAGCTCCATCGGGCTGCGCACGCCTTTCGGTATGTAGACGAACGAGCCGTCGCTGAACACCGCGCTGTTCAACGCGGCGAAGAAGTTGTCGCGGTAAGGCACAACCGTGCCAAGGTATTCGCGCACGAGGTCGGGATGCTCCTTGATTGCGTCGCCGATGGAGCAGAAGATGATGCCCTTCTCGGCCAGTTTCTCGCGGTAGGTGGTCTTCACCGACACCGAGTCCATTATGGCATCGACGGCCGTCTGGCCGCTAAGTATCAGGCGTTCCTCCAGCGGAATGCCCAGCTTGTCAAACGTCTTCATCAGCTCCGGGTCAATCTCCTTCTTGCCCTCGTCCTTCTTTTTCGCCATGGGGTCGGCGTAGTAGGATATGGCCTGGTAGTCGATGTCGGGCACGTTGACGTGCCCCCACGTGGGCTGCTCCAGCGTCTGCCAGTAGCGGAAGGCCTTGAGGCGGAAGTCGAGCATCCACTCCGGCTCGCCCTTCTTCTGCGAGATGAGGCGCACAACATCCTCGTTAAGCCCCGTGTCGATTATGTCCGTATGCACGTCGGTGGTGAAACCGAACTCGTATTTCTGCTCGGCCACCTGGCGCACAAACTCGTTTTGCTTGTTGTTCACACTTTCCATTGCTGTAAAATCACTTGCCTGCAAGTAGTTAGCAGACACATTTTTGCAAGTTTGCAAAGATAAAAAATAAACGTGACGGAAGCAAGAAACAGGGGTATAAAAAAACTAAAACCGGCACAGGGTCCAATTCTTTCCCCATCGCCGGTTTTATAATCTTTACTTTACAAGTTTTCTTACATGCTCACCTTTACTGTCTTGCAGCCAACTTTTACTATATATATGCCGTGCGTGGGAACTACTATCGTCACGCCGCCATCGGAAGTTGCTCCTGCGACTTTTGTCCCCGACACGTCGTAAACGCTTACTTCACCTTCGGCACCGCTGACGGTTATCATGCCGTCGGCAGCCTTGACGGTAAAGCCTGCACCAGTATCTACATTGTTCACATCCGTCGGTGTGTACTCAACTATCGTGCCGAAGTCACGCCAAGTCTCCGCGTCCTTGTATGCAGAGATGGAACCTGCGGGCACACGGAGCGTGGCTTTGCCGATAGGTACATCCTTAAACGGGAAAACAGGGTCCGGGGCATACGGAAACGCAGGATTCGAGTTAATAGTCGGCGGCACAGCGCACATCACCGTGACCGTCTCCAGGTTTATACACGACTGAAAGGCACCTGCCAATATTTCGGTCACCGAGCTGCCGATGGTCACATCCTCCAAAAACTGACATCCTGCAAAAGTCAGAGCATCGATTGTATTTACTGAATTGCCGACAACTGCGCTCTTCAAATCACAGAGCAAAAAAGCGCCATCACCAACTTCGGTTACCGAATTAGGTATAACGACCGACGTAAGCGCAGTGGCTGTAAACGCCGATATGCCTATTTCCTTAAGCGACGGCGGCAACTCAACCGCCGCCAGCTTGCTCATGTGAAACGCGAACATACCGACACGCTCCAACGTTAACGGCAATGTTATGCCCGTTAGCGGACATCCAGCGAACGCACTATCCCCTATCGTCCTGACATTCCCACCAAGGTCTACGTAGGTAAGGCTACTGCACATGTAAAATGCACCATCCTTGATTTCCGTAACCGTGTTTGGCAGCGTAACGCTGTTCACCTCGTCGGCGAAAAAGGCATCTTCGCCCACGGCGGTAACGGTGTACGTCTTTCCGTCGGTTGTCACTTGCGCAGGAATTACCACATCGCCCGAATACCCGGCATAGTAATCATCCTCCGCTACCTCACAGGTCATGTCGGTCTCCGACATAACATGGTAAACAATACCGTCCACGGTGAAATCTTGCGCCGAGACGCCAATACCGAACAGCAACACCGCAGCCGTAAGCACGAACCTGAAGTAATGTTTCTTCTTCATAACAAATACGTTTTTTGCCTATGTTCCCAATAGTGTCATTCAACTTACCTGTAAAAAGGGAAAGGGCATGAACGAAAAAAGCGTGGAAACTTGCCTGATGCCCATTCCACCACTCCAAGGCTCTGACATTGCCCTTTCCGGCAGAACGAGCTACACCTAATCCCACGCCAATATGAACACCAACACACGGCCGACGGGCGCAATAACACCTCCGACTCACGTGGCATGAAATACATATCCACATTGGGCATCTACGTTGCCTTGTCTTTAACAGAAATTCGAGCAGCCAGATTCGGAATGGTCAAGAACAAAGCGTCATAGTAAACGCCTTTCCATAAATGTCCGCCACTCATCCCCTACGCCCCTCCGGGGCTTCGGCACAAGTGACATTGCAAAGGTAAAGAAAGTTAAGACAATATACAAATATTGCCGTAAAAATGTCATGCAAAATATCATTGGCGGCCTTTCGCCTTGCGAAAGGCCGCCAATGACAACGCAAAAGGCCGTGTTTCGCGATGCAAAACACGGCCTTTTACAAGACCTTGCATAACTTGCTGGCTGACAGCCGGTTACGCCCGAGCATAAAAAAGACCGTCCGGCAGGAGACGGGCTCCTGCCGGACGGTATGTATGAAGCCTTGGGAAAGGCCGTTAGAGCTTCTGCTTCACCTCGATTTCGGTGAACGTCTCGAGGATGTCGCCTACCTGAATGTCGTTGAAGTTGACGAGGCTGATACCGCACTCGAAGTTCACGCCTACCTCCTTCACGTCGTCCTTGAAGCGCTTGAGGGCGTTGATTTCGCCCGTGTGCACCACGATGCCGTCGCGCACGACGCGCGCCTTGTCCGAACGGTGCACCTTGCCTTCGGTGACATATGCTCCGGCTACGGTGCCCACCTTCGATATGTGGTATACCTCGCGCACCTCTACCTGGCCGGTGACAACTTCCTTGACCACCTTGTCGAGCATTCCCTCCATGGCCGACTTTACGTCTTCTATGGCGTCATAGATTACGGAGTAGGTGTTGATTTCAACGCCTTCCTGCTCGGCCAGCTTGCGCGCCGCAGCCGACGGGCGCACCTGGAAGCCCACGATGATGGCGTCTGACGCGTCGGCCAGCGACACGTCGCTCTCGGAGATTTGTCCGACGGCCTTGTAGATGACGTCCACTTTGATTTTCTCCGTCGAGAGCTTGATGAACGAGTCGCTCAACGCCTCGATACTTCCGTCGGTGTCGCCCTTCACGACGATGTTCAGCTCCTTGAACGAGCCGAGGGCTATGCGGTGGCTGATGTCGCTCAGCGTGAGCCGCTTCTGCGTACGCAGTCCCTGCTCGCGCTGCAATTGCAGGCGCTTGTTGGCTATTTCGCGTGCCTCCTGCTCGGTCTCGAGTATGTGGAACGAGTCGCCCGCCGTGGGCGCTCCGTTGAGTCCCAGTATGATTGCAGGCTCCGCCGGGCCGGCCTGGTCGATGCGCTGGTTGCGCTCGTTGAACATGGCCTTGATGCGTCCGTAGTTGGTTCCGGCTATGACTATGTCGCCTACGCGCAGCGTTCCGTTGCTTACGAGCACCGTCGATACGTAGCCGCGGCCCTTGTCGAGCGACGACTCTATTATGCTGCCGGTGGCCTTACGGTTGGGATTTGCCTTGAGGTCGAGCATCTCGGCCTCGAGGAGCACCTTCTCAAGCAGGTCGTCCACGCCTACGCCTTTCTTCGCGCTGATTTCCTGGCACTGGTACTTTCCGCCCCAGTCCTCCACGAGCAGGTTCATGTTGGCCAGGTCTTCACGTATTTTGTCGGGGTTGGCGCCCGGCTTGTCAATCTTGTTTATGGCGAACACCATCGGCACGTTGGCCGCCTGCGCGTGGGCTATGGCCTCGCGAGTAGTCGGCATCACGCTGTCGTCGGCGGCTATTATGATGATGGCGATGTCGGTCACCTGCGCTCCGCGGGCACGCATGGCGGTAAACGCCTCGTGGCCCGGCGTGTCGAGGAAGGTGATGCGGCGGCCGTCGCCCAGCGTCACGTTGTACGCTCCTATGTGCTGGGTTATGCCTCCGGCCTCGCCTGCTATGACGTTAGACTTGCGGATATAGTCGAGCAGCGACGTCTTTCCGTGGTCTACGTGACCCATCACGGTGACGATGGGGGCGCGCGGCACGAGGTCGTTCTCGTCGTCGGGCTCTTCCGTTATGGCCTCCGACACTTCCGCGCTGACGTACTCCGTCTTGAAGCCGAACTCCTCGGCAACGAGGTTTATGGTCTCCGCGTCAAGGCGCTGGTTGATTGACACCATGATGCCTACGCTCATGCAAGTGCCGATTACCTGGTTGACCGACACGTTCATCATGCTGGCCAATTCGCTTACGGTAACAAACTCGGTCAGCTTCAGGATTTTGCTCTCCGCCTTGGCCTCGGCGCGCTGCTCCTTCAGATGTTCCTGCGCAGCCTCGCGCTTCTCCTTGCGGTACTTGGCACCCTTCTTGTTCTGGCCTTTGCTCGTAAGCCTGGCGAGCGTCTCCTTTACCTGGCGTGCAACGTCTTCCTCGTTCACCTCGAGCGGCTTGTGTCCGCGCTTGCGGTTCTTCTTCTTGCTTCCAGCCTTGTCGGCAGCGGCGTTTCCGGCTCCGGCCGTCTTCGCGGCCTGGTCTATGTTGACGCGCTCCTTGGTGATGCGCGAACGCTTCTTCTTACCTTCAGGACGAGCCTGGGCGGCCTTCTCCTCGCGTTCCTTGCGGCGTTCTTCCTTCGATTTCTTCTTGGGACGCGTGCTTTGGTTGAGCGAGTCAAGGTCAATCTTGCCGAGCACGTTGACCTTCGGGGCGAGCTTCTTCTCGCTTTTCAGGGTGAAGATTTTGCTTTCCTCGTCTGCCGGAGTTGTCGTTGCACCCTTCTCCTGCTGCACTGCGGCGGCCTTCTCCACGGCCGGCTTGTGCTCGACAGGCTGCTGCACTGCGGCAGGTTTCTCTTCCGCCGCCACTGCACCGGCCTGCTTCGGGCGCACTTCCTGCGCTCCCGCATCCTTCGGTTTAGGCCCGGCCGCAGGTTTCGCGTCGTGTTTCGGTGCGTTCTCTTTCGCCTTCGCAGGCTCGACCGGCTTCGACACGGCCGCCGGCTTGGCTCCCTGCGCCTGCGGCGCGGCGGCCTGTGCCGGCTTCTTGCCAATGCTGTCAAGGTCAATCTTGCCGAGCACTGTATACTTCTGCGTTGACACCGGCTTGCCTTGTCCCGAGGGTTTGGCTCCGCCCTCGGAGCGTTTCTTCTCCTTCTGGTGCTTCGGGAAGAGCTTTTCAGCCTGGTTCCTGGCTTCCTTGTCGGTCTTGAACTCTTCCACCAAGGCGTTGTACTGGGCGTCGTTGAGCTTGAAGCTCAGGTCGTCCCTGACTTCGCCAAGGTTACTTTTCTTTTTCAGGAATTCAACTGCCGTTTGAAGTCCTATATTCAATTCACGGATTGCTTTATTTAATCTAATGCTCATACTCTTTTTAATTCATAATCCATAATCCATAATCCATAATTCAGTATCGGCGTGGTCGAATCTCATTCCATAATCCATAATTGACATTTGCTATTGTGTATGCGCAGCCAATTATGAACTATGGATTATGAATCATGAATTACTCAAACTCTGCCCTAAGCACTTTCAGCACGTTGTCTACTGTTTCCTCCTCAAGGTCGGCCTTTTCTACGAGCATCTCGCGAGGCGCGTTGAGCACCGCCTTGGCGGTGTCGAGGCCTATGCCCTTGATGGCGTCGATAATCCACTGGTCTATTTCGTCGGAGAACTCGTCGAGGTATATGTCCTCGTCAACCTCGCTTTCGTCAAGCTCGCGGAACACGTCGATGGTGTATTCGGTCAACATGCTGGCCAGCTTGATGTTCATGCCGCCGCGTCCGATGGCGAGCGACACTTCCTCCGGGCGGAGGTATACCTCGGCCTTGCGGTTCTCCTCGTCAACGTTGATGCTGGAGATTTTGGCTGGGCTGAGGGCGCGCTGTATGAAGAGCTTGATGTTTGCGGTGTAGTTCACCACGTCGATGTTCTCGTTGTTGAGCTCGCGCACTATTCCGTGCACGCGGCTTCCTTTCACGCCGACGCAGGCTCCTACGGGGTCTATGCGGTCGTCGTAGCTCTCGACGGCGATTTTGGCGCGTTCGCCGGGCATACGCGCGATGCGCTTTATGGTGATGAGTCCGTCGGCAATCTCGGGCACTTCGGCCTCGAGCAGTCGCTCAAGGAACATGTTGCTTGTGCGCGAAAGTATTATTTTGGGGTTGTTGTTCTCGTTGTTCACCTCCTTGATGACGGCACGCACGGTCTCGCCCTTGCGGTATACATCGTGTGGGATTTGCTCCGACTTGGGCAGGATTAGCTCGTTGTTCTCGTCGTCAACGAGCAGCACCTCGCGCTTCCACACCTGGTACACCTCGGCGCTGATTACCTGGCCTACGCGGTCCTTGTACTTGTTATACAGGCTGTCGTGCTCGAGTTCGAGTATTTTCGAGGCCAGCGTCTGGCGCAGGTTGAGTATGGCGCGGCGGCCGAACTTGCTGAAATCCACCTTCTCGCTGACTTCCTCGCCGACCTCGTAGTCGGGTTCTATCTTCAGCGCGTCGGTAAGCGATATCTCCTTGTTCTCGTCCTTCACCTCGCCGTCGGCCACGACGATGCGGTTGCGGTATATTTCGAAGTCGCCCTTGTCGGGGTTCACGATGACGTCGAAGTTCTCGTCGCTGCCGAATATCTTTGCTATGACGTTGCGGAAGCTCTCCTCCAGCACGCTCATCAGCGTGGTGCGGTCGATGTTCTTTGTGTCCTTGAATTCTTTGAAGGTGTCAACCATGCTCACGGTATCTTCACCGGTCTTTCTTGTTGCCATATATATTTATTGTTGTTTTCTGTGAAAAAGCCCCCTCCCGGCCTCCCCGAGGGGAGGGGCCTGAATGCCGTTTCGCCCGTGCCGCCCTGTCTCCTCCCCCTCGGGGAGGCCGGGAGAGGGCTGTTATTTAAAGCTTATCAGATACTTGGTGTACTTCACCCCGTCCATCGAGAACGTCTTTTCAACGTCCTCCATTACCGGGCGCTTCGAGCCTTCCTTCTTCACCTTCTCCTTCACGGTGACGGTGAACATGCGGCCGTCAACGGCCGTCAGCGTGCCGCGGTGCTTCTTGCCGTCGGCGTCGAGCACCTCGACATCCTTGCCGATATAGTTTACATACTGCTGCGGCACCTTGAAGGGCTGGCCGAGGCCGGCGCTTCCCACCTCAAGCTCATAATCCTCCTCGTCACGGCTGAGACGGTCTTCGATGTAGCGGCTCAGCTGTACGCAGTCTTCTATCCATACGCCGTCGGCGTGGTCTATTTCTACTACAATCTTGTCGTCTGCGCTGATTTCAACGTCCACAAGGAAGTATTCCTTGTCTTTCAGCCACTCTTCCACCAAACTTCTAACTACGTTCTTATCAATCATAAAAGGGCATTTAAAATAAAATGAGGAGCTTTCGCGAAGCCCCTCATTCCTCTGAACGCTGCAAAGGTAGCAATAAAATCGCATCCTTCCAAATATTTTTCCGCTTTTTATTAAAAATGTAAAGACATGGCGGATTACGGCGTTGCCGACGCAGGCTGACGCTCGGGGCTCATGCGGATGCCGGCCGCCGTTTTCCGAAAGGCGGCCTTCCGCCTTCCCAAAGGCCGTCTTTCGCAATGTAAAAGGCCGCCTTTCGCAGGCCGAAAGACGGCCTTTCATAACGCATTGGAAACCAACCCGTTACGCAGGCGGAGGAAAACCACGCAGAGGCAACCCCACAGGCGGCGCCATGGGGATGAAGAAAAGATGTGAATATTCAATGAAAATTATTAAAAACAAGGCGTTTGTCGTTTTATTTTCGTATGTTTGCAGCCAATTCGCCGGCACCGCCCACATGGCGGAACGCGCGGCGCGGAAACAATAACAATGTAAAAACAATAGAACTATGAACGAAGACAGACTTTATGAACTGATACGTGAGAAAGAACAGGCGGCCGCCGTGGCCTTCCCGGCCTTGATGCGCAAGGTTTACGTGTGGATGACGCTGGCCCTGGTAATAACGGGCTTCACGGCCTACGGCGTGGCCACCAGCCCGGGCATAATGACGGCCATCGTGACTAACAGGATGCTGATGTGGGGCCTGCTCATAGCCGAAGTGGCAATGGTGTGGTACGTCTCGGCACGCATCGACCGCCTCTCGCTGGCTACGGCCACCGTGCTCTTCGTGCTTTATTCGGTACTCAACGGCGCGACGCTCTCAATCATCTTCCTCGCCTACACCATGACTTCCATAGCCTCGGTGTTCTTCATCACCGCCGGAACGTTCGCCGCAATGTCCCTCGTGGGCATGTTCACCAAGGCCGACCTGTCGTCGCTGGGGCGCATACTGTTCATGGCGCTCATCGGACTCGTCATCGCCACGCTGGTCAACGCGTTCCTCATAAAGAGCGGAGGCTTCAGCCTTATAATAAGTTATGCGGGCGTGCTCATCTTCGTCGGCCTTACGGCGTATGACACGCAGAAGATAAAGAACATGCTCGTCGAGGCCGACGACGTGAGCGAAGACGCGCAGAAGATAGCCCTGATGGGCTCGCTCGCCCTCTATCTCGACTTCATCAACCTCTTCCTCTACCTGCTCCGCATATTCGGAGGCAACAGGGAATAAGGTTTTTGAGCAGTAAAGCAGTAAGGGGAGAAGGAGTAAGTAGATTTGCATCAGTTGTCTTTACACGGGCAGCATTGCAACAAAGCAAATCTACTTACTCCTTCTCCCCTTACTGCTTTACAGCTTTCAAAACTCCAAGTCTTTCTGCAATTTTATGCAAAAAGACTTGGAGTTTTGAATAAATATACCTAATTTTGCGCCCACAATTGCATAAATATACATAAATGAAATCTAAAAACAACCGGTTGCAGACACTGCGGATGCTCATATCGAGCCAAGAACTGTGCTGCCAGGACGACGTGCTGAAAGCCCTTGCCAAGGAAGGCTTCAACGTAACCCAGGCCACGCTTAGCCGCGACATGAAACAGCTGAAGGTGGCAAAAGCCACCAACCTTAGCGGCAGATACTTCTACGTGCTGCCCAACGAGACGATGTACAAGCGCGTGGCCAGCCCAAAGACGGCTGCGGAAATGCTGCTTACTTCAGGCTTCCTGTCAATCAACTTCTCCGGCAACATGGGCGTAATCAAGACCCGTCCGGGCTACGCCAGCAGTCTGGCTTACAACATTGACAACGGCGGACTGCCGTCAATCATCGGCACGATAGCCGGCGACGACACCATATTCATCGTCACAAAGGAAGGCGAACTGTACGACAATGTCATCGAAGAGCTGCGCACAGTGATACCCGACATCAAGTAAGAAAAGGTAAAAAGGTAAAAAAGCAAAAAGGAGGTAACAGCTGTTTGCGATGGCGCAGGAGGCAAAGCATTTGTCTTTGACTTCTTAGCGAGCGCAGCAAGCGTTAACTTCCTTAACTCCTTTAACTTCTAAAACAACAATGGAAGATATAACAGTCCAGGTAGCCGACGCCTCACACGAGAAATACGTTGACACCATACTTGACACCATGGCGGCCGCGGCCAAGGTGCGCGGCACGGGCATCGCCAGGCGTTCACACGAATACTTGGCAACAAAGATGCGCGAGACGAAGGCCGTAATAGCCCTCGCCGGCGACCGCTTCGCAGGCTTCAGCTACATCGAGACGTGGGGCAACAAGCACTATGTGACAACCTCCGGACTCATCGTCCACCCCGACTTCCGCGGCCTCGGCGTGTCGAAGCGCATCAAGGACATGACCTTCACGCTCGCCAGGACACGCTGGCCGAAGGCCAAAATATTCAGCCTTACCAGCGGCGCGGCCGTCATGCGCATGAACACACAGCTGGGTTACGTGCCCGTAACGTTCGCCGAGCTGACCGACGACGAGGCCTTTTGGCGCGGATGCGAGGGTTGCATAAACGTCGATGTACTGAAACGTACCGGCCGCAAATACTGCATCTGCACAGGAATGCTGTACGACCCGGACGAGCACGAGGCCGAACCCGCGCCCATAGAGCTGCCCGGCGAAGTGATGAGGAGGATTAGGAAATAAGGTAAGGAGAGAAGGAGAAAGGAGCGAAGGAGTAAGTAGAAAAGCCTTGCAGCCAGTGTATCCAAGGGAGCATCAGGCTCATTCGGCTCATTGGGCCTTGCCATATAAGCATGGCATTTGTACTTACTCCTTCTCTCCTTACTCCTCTACTCCTTAGAAAAACAATAAAAACAAACGATTATGCCAGACAAGAAGAAAGTGGTGGTAGCCTTCTCCGGGGGGCTTGACACATCCTACACGGTGATGAAACTGTCGCACGACATGGGCTACGAGGTCTACGCCGCCTGCGCCAACACCGGCGGCTTCAGCGCCGAACAGCTGAAGACGAACGAGGAAAACGCCTACAAGCTGGGCGCGAAAGAATACGTAACGCTCGACGTTACGCAAGAATACTACGAGAAAAGCCTCAAATACATGATATTCGGCAACGTGCTCCGCAACAACTGTTACCCCATATCCGTGTCATCAGAGCGCATCTTCCAGGCCATAGCCATCGCCCGCTACGCCAAGCAGATAGGCGCCGACGCCATAGCCCACGGCTCAACCGGCGCGGGCAACGACCAAATCCGTTTCGACATGACGTTCCTCGTAATGGCGCCGGGCGTGGAAATCATCACGCTGACACGCGACAAGGCACTGTCGCGAAAAGAAGAAGTTGACTACCTTAACGCCCACGGCTTCACGGCCGACTTCACCAAACTGAAGTACAGCTACAACGTAGGCATCTGGGGAACGAGCATCTGCGGCGGCGAGCTGCTCGACTCGGCGCAGGGTCTCCCGGAAGAGGCTTACCTCAAACACGTGGCCCGCCATGACGAGAGCGAGCTGCGCATAGAATTCGAGAAGGGTGAAATCGCGGCGGTGAACGGCGTGAAATACGACGACAAGGTGGTCGCAATACAGAAAATCGAGGAGTTGGGCGCAGCCTACGGCATAGGCCGCGACTGCAACGTCGGCGACACCATCATCGGCATCAAGGGGCGCGTGGGCTTCGAGGCGGCGGCTCCCAAGCTCATCATCGAGGCCCACCGCATGCTGGAGAAATATACTTTGAGCAAGTGGCAGCAGTATTGGAAGGAACAGGTAGCCAACTGGTACGGCATGTTCCTGCACGAAAGCCAGTACCTGGAGCCCGTCATGCCCGACATCGAAGCCATGCTCACGAGCAGCCAAAGGAACGTGAACGGCACGGCAATCTTGAAGCTCCGCCCTCTCGGATTCGAGTGCGTGGGCGTAGATTCGCCCGACGACTTGCTGAAATCGAAGCTCGGCGAGTACGGCGAAATGCAGCACGGCTGGACGGCCGAAGAGGCAAAGGGCTTCATCAAGGTGCTATCAACGCCGCTCCGAGTGTATTACGGAATACACGGAAGCCCCCTATAATCCCCCAAGGGGGATGTTGCAAGTCCTCTTGTTTGTAAATAACACGGTTATATGTATTTATGAGTAATACTGGAAGAGACAGGCAGTTCTCTTATCAAACGGCAAATCCCATGGTGTATGAGCTGTTGAAAGAAAACGCCAAATATAGCAGGGCGCATCCTACGCAGGCAGAAGCGATAATGTGGCAACTGTTGAAAGAAAAGCAACTCGGCATTAGTTTCAGGCGCCAACACATTATTGGTGAGTATATAGTTGATTTTGTTTGCCTGGAATGTAAACTTGTTGTTGAGATTGATGGAGGGTATCATGCAACCTTGCAACAGCAAGAAAACGATATGCTAAGAACGCAATGGCTCAACAATTATGGCTTTAATGTAATAAGGTTTACCAATGAAGAAGTCATAAATACTACTGAAACCGTGATAAAACGGATAAAAGAGAATATTAACGGCAGAACATAATGACAACAAAACACAATAATAACACTACGCAAACGGCTACGTCATCCCCCCTTGGGGGGAGTGAGGGGGGCTTGATAAGGGTCGGTATCTTAGGTGCCGCAGGCTACACCGGCGGCGAGCTTATCCGCCTTCTGCTGAACCATCCGCAGGCGGAAATCGTATTCGCCAACAGCGAGAGCAACGCAGGCAACCCCGTGGCCGACGTTCACGAGGGGCTTTACGGCGACACGGAGCTGTGCTTTACCGACGCAATGCCGTTTGACGAGGTGGACGTCCTCTTCTTCTGCTTCGGCCACGGCAAGAGCCGGCAGTTCTTGGCAGAGCACCATGTGCCCGACACGGTGCGCATTATCGACCTGGCGCAGGACTTCCGCCTCCGCGCCGAGGGCAACGACTTCGTGTACGGTCTGCCCGAAATCAATCGCGGACTAATATCATCGGCGCGCCATGTAGCCAACCCCGGATGCTTCGCCACGTGCATACAGCTCGGCCTGTTGCCTGCGGCGAAGATGGGTCTGCTCGCCGGAGACATATCTGTCAACGCCATAACGGGCAGCACCGGAGCAGGACAGAAACCCGGAGCGACGACGCACTTCTCGTGGCGCACTGACAACATGAGCATATACAAGCCCTTCACGCACCAGCATGTGCCCGAAATACGCCAGAGCCTGGAGCAGACCCAGGGCGCTCCCGTAGGCCCGGTAGACTTCATTCCGTACCGGGGCCCGTTCGCGCGCGGCATCTTCGCCACCGCCGTAGTGCGCACCGAGGCGAGCATCGAGAGCGTAGTAGATGGTTACAAGGCCTTCTACAAGGACGAGCCTTTTACCCACTACACTGACAAACCAATAGACATGAAGCAGGCGGTGAACACCAACAAGTGTCTCGTACACTGCGAGAAGTACGGCGACAAGCTGCTCGTAACGTCCTGCATAGACAACCTCTTGAAGGGCGCCGTAGGCCAAGCTGTGCAGAACATGAACATAATGTTCGGAGTGAAGGAGGACATGGGACTAAGGCTTAAGCCGTCGGCCTTCTAAGCAAAAGCCCCCTCCCGTCCTCCCCGAGGGGAGGGGCTTGGCTGGCATCGGCAACATAAGGTAAACAAAACCCCTCCCCTCGGGGAGGCTGGGAGGGGGCTTATACATTTCATTATGGAACTATTTGACGTTTATCCCTTATTCGACATCAACATCGTCAAGGGCAAAGACTGCTCCGTTTGGGACGACAAGGGGCAGGAATATTTGGACCTTTACGGCGGCCACGCCGTCATAAACATAGGCCATTGCCATCCTCATTACGTAGAGGCGTTGGCCCGTCAGGCCGCAGAACTCGGCTTTTACAGCAACTCGGTGGTGAATATGCTGCAACGGCGGCTGGCCGAACGGCTGGGCAAGGCGTGCGGATATGACGACTACCAGCTGTTTCTCGTCAACAGCGGAGCCGAAGCCAACGAGAACGCTTTGAAGCTGGCATCGTTCAAGACGGGGCGCACGCGCATCCTGTCGGCCGCCAAGGCCTTCCACGGACGCACGTCGCTGGCCGTCGAAGCGACCGACAACGCGAAAATCATAGCGCCCGTCAACGCCAACGGACACGTTACCTACCTGCCGCTGAACGACCTTGCGGCATGGGAGGCGGAGCTAAGCAAAGGCGACGTCTGCGCCTGCATAATAGAATGTATACAAGGTGTGGGCGGCATACGGATGGCCTCCGAGGAGTTTGCCCGGGGCTTGCAAGCCGCCTGCAAGCGGCACGGCGCGGTGCTCGTGTGCGACGAGATACAGTGCGGCTATGGCCGTTCGGGCCGCTTCTTCGCCCACCAGTGGCTCGGCATCAGGCCCGACCTGATTACCGTTGCGAAGGGAATTGCCAACGGCTTCCCCATGGGCGCGGTGCTCATCTCGCCCGACTTCAAGCCCGAATACGGCCAGCTGGGCACCACGTTCGGCGGCAACCACATGGCCTGCGCCGCCGCGCTGGCCGTGCTCGACGTAATGGAGAGCAACCGTATGGTTGACAACGCACGCGAGACAGGCGACTACCTCATGGCGCGGTTGCGCGGGATGATGGCCGAAGAGAAGCGCATTACCGACGTGCGCGGCCGCGGACTCATGATTGGCATCGACCTCGACATGCCGCACAAGGAGCTGCGCCGCCACCTCGCCTACGACGAGCACTGCTTCACGGGCTGCGCATCCACTAACATACTGCGCCTGCTGCCGCCGCTGACGTTCACCAAGGCCATGGCCGACGACTTCATCCTGCGGCTCAAGAGGGCGTTCGCCGCTTTATAAAGGCGTACATACAAACATACGGGCGGACAAGCAGATTGGCCTTACTCTGTGTGAAAAACCAATCCGCTTGTCCGCCCGTATGCGTATGTTCCGCCTACTACAAGCCGGTTCAAGCCCGATACCACGCGTCCGCGTAACACGTGCCGCCTGCCGCGTTGCCGTCCGTATAGGCGTGGTGCCGGTGGTGGCGCGGCGGCTTCGGCTTCTTGTGCTTCTTGTGTTTCTTCGGAGGCCGCGGCCCGTCGTAATGCCTGTGTATTACGCACGAGGCGCAAAGCAGCGACATGCACACGGCCGCCACTGCGGTTTTCATCATCGTTAGCGACTTCATAATCGTATCTGTTTTTAGGTGTTACGTCCATAAAAACGCCCGGCCTGTCGGCCGTCGCTTTATTATATAGACCTCTGGGACGGCCGAAAGTAAAACCGCCCAAGCTCCATATTAGCATTTTTTCACCTGTCGCCGCTGCCTTCCGCGCCGCCGTTTCCCGGCATTATCGGGCTTATTAGGCACATTCGGCTCATTGGCCTATTAAACTTATTAAGCCCAATGGGCTGAATGAGCCTAATGAGCTGATGCTCAACGCGTTGCAAAAGGCCGTCTTTTAGAGAACAAAAGACGGCCTTTTAGCGTGCAATTGACGGCCTTTTGCAATGCGATTTGCCGCCTTTCGCAAGGCCGCCGGTATGCAAACGGAAGTTAAATTATCGTTTTTCGATAAATATTTATTGAAAAAGTTTGGAGCATTCAATTATTGTCCATATCTTTGCATATCGAAAAACGATAAATAATAACCAAATAACGATAATACTCTTTCTGATTAAACAACGCGCCGAAGGCCAGCCGCCCGTCACCGTACGGCGGCGAACCGAAGGTGGGACAAAACCGGAACCTCGATGAAAAAGAAACTCAACCTATTCTGCACGCTCATCTTCGTGGTGATAGCCTGCCATCTGCTGTCCATGTCGAACACGTTTTTCACGGGATTCTCGGCCGGCATGAAGCACGGCATGGAGGAGCGTTCGGTAACGGAGACGACGCCAAGCAACTTCAGCCACATCACGCTGCTGCCTGCCGGGATGGACGAAACCACCGCCGTGACGGTTATCGACAAGGCCACATCAAGGCAACTGACGGCCTGGCCCACGCAGCTGATTGTTCCCCTGAACGAGAGCCTCGGGCCGGGCGCGGCCGTGTTCCGCCTGCTCTACACGCTGCTCTACGGCGCGGCGGCGGTGGCCGCCCTCGTGGCCTTCATCCTCTTCGTGCGCAACGTCAACAGGAACGCCATATTCACGCGGCGCAACATCACGCTGCTGCGCGTCGTGGGCTGGTGCCTCGTGGCGACGGGAGCCATAGCCACGGCCGACAGCTGTTATGACACGTATCTGGCCCAACAGTCGTTCAGCCTGACGGGCTACGTGGTAGACTACGGCTCGGCCGCCTACATTACAAGCGTCATCTTCGGCCTCTTCGCAGTAGTGGTGGCCGAGGCGTTCGCCATAGGGCTAAGGATGAAAGAAGAACAGGAACTGACGATATGACGGTGGCAAAAGGAGTTGAAAGGAGTTAACGGGAGTTAGGCGGCTTGTAAGCCGCCGGGAGTTAACCGACATTTCCTTGCATGGCTATTGTCCGTTAACTCCATGAGTGAGCTTGCGAGCGATAACTCCTACGTAACTCCCGATAACTACGTAAACATAAACATTGTATGGGAAAAATAATAGTCAACCTCGACGTGGTAATGGCACGCCGCAAAATATCGCTCTCCGAGCTGGCCGAGCGCGTAGGCCTGACGCAGGCGAACCTGTCAATCCTGAAGACGGGCAAGGCCAAGGCCGTGCGCTTCTCCACGCTCGAGGCAATATGCCGCGAACTGGAATGCCAGCCCGGCGACATACTCGAATACGGCAACGAACCGTAAGCCACCTTCTTACAGATTGAAGGCACTCACCCGACTGTGCCTGCAAAAAGTATAAAAAACATTAATTTTAAGATAAGGTCAATACCGTTGACCACGGAAAAAACTATATTTGTACACCTTTTTTAAACCAAACTTTTATGAAATTAAAACATCTTTTCGTCGCCGCAGTGCTATTCGTTACAAGCGCAGCGGCTGTTATGGCGCAAGGAATGCAGCTGCCCCCAATCCCCGTGGACAGCGCCGTAAGGATTGGCAAACTGCCTAACGGCCTTACATATTACATCCGCCATAACGGTTATCCGGAACACCGTGTCAACTTCTACATCGCCCAGCGCGTAGGCTCCATACAGGAGGAGGAAGACCAGCGCGGACTGGCTCACTTCCTGGAGCACATGGCCTTCAACGGCTCTGACAACTACCCGGGCGACAAACTCATCGAATACCTGCGCTCCATAGGCGTCGAATTCGGCACCGACCTCAACGCTTACACCGCCGTTGACCAGACCGTTTACCGCGTGTGCAACGTGCCTTCGGCCAACATCGCGTCATTGGACTCTTGCCTGCTCATACTCAAGGACTGGTCCAACGGCCTCACCCTCGACGCCAAGGAGATTGACAAGGAGCGCGGAGTAATACACGAAGAGTGGCGCCTGCGTTCTTCCGCCGGCCAGCGCATGCTCGAGCGCAACCTCGAGAAACTGTATCCCGGCAGCAAGTACGGCAAGCGCATGCCCATCGGACTCATGTCAGTGGTTGACAACTTCAAGCCCGAAGCCCTGCGTGCGTACTACCACAAGTGGTACAGACCCGACAACCAGGCCATCATCGTGGTGGGCGACGTTGACGTGAACCGCACCGAACAGAAAATAAAGGAGATGTTCAGCTCCATCAAGATGCCAGAGAACGCCGCTCCGGTGGTTGACGAGCCCGTGCCCGACAACAACGAGGCAATCATCATCGTAGACAAGGACAAGGAGCAGCAGGTGGATGTAGTGCAGATAATGTTCAAGCACGACGCCATTCCTGACAGCCTGAAGAGCAACATGTTCTACCTTCTCCAGCAGTATGCCGTGAACCTCTGCACGCAGATGCTCAACTCACGTCTCGGCGAAATAGCGCAGAACCCCGACTGTCCGTTCGTACAGGCGTTCGTACAGGATGGCGAATACATCTACTCCAAGACAAAGGACGCGTTCACGCTCATCTGCATCCCCAAGCCCGGAAAGACCGAAGAGGCCATCTCGGCTACTGTGCGTGAAGTGCTGCGCGCCGCCAAGTTCGGCTACACCGCCACCGAGTATGTCCGCGCAAAGGACGAATACATGAGCTGGCTGGAGAAAATCTACACCAACCGCGACAAGCAGGAAAACAGCTTCTGGGGCGACCAGTACCGCGACCACTTCCTCGGCAACGAGCCTATTCCTTCCATTTCAGACCAGTACATGACGATGCAGCAGCTTGCGCCGATGCTTCCCGTGGAACTGACCAACGAGATGATAAAGCAGCTCGTGAGCGTAACAGACACCAATCTTGTTGTTTACGCGACTTACAACGAGAAGGAAGGAGCCGTTTATCCTACTCCTGAAAGCATAAAGAAGGCTATCGACACCGTTCACGGAGAGCAGCTCACAGCATGGGTTGACAACGTTAAGAACGAGCCGCTCATCAAGGAACTGCCGAAGAAAGGCTCAATCGTGAGCGAGAAAGACAACGCCACACTGGGCTACAAGGAGCTTAAACTATCCAACGGAGCACGCGTATTGCTGAAGAAGACCGACTTCAAGAACGACGAGGTTGTGATGAGCGCGACATCAAAAGGCGGCTCCTCACTGCTTCCCGAAAGCGATATCGTCAACGCCAAGTTGTTTGACGCTGTCATAGGGTCAAGCGGACTGGGCAACTTCAGCAGCACGGAACTTGAGAAGGCGCTCGCCGGAAAGCAGGCAAACGTCAACCTCACGCTGGCCAACCTGCACGAAGGTGCAAGCGGCAAGTCAACCCCGAAAGACCTCGAGACGCTGTTCCAGCTTACCTACCTTTACTTTACCGACGTAAGAAAGGACGAAAAGGCATACGGACAGTTGATGAACATTCTCGAGACTACGCTCAAGAACCAGGGCCTGTCGCCGGAAAAGGCATTCGCCGACTCGCTCAGCGCAACGCTCTACAGCCACAACCCGCGCTTCGAGTCATTGCAGATTGAAGACCTGAAGAAAGTCAACTATGACCGCATCCTACAGATTGCCAAGGAGCGCACGGCCAACGCCGGCGACTTCACCTTCACCTTTGTGGGCAACTTCGACGAAGCTGCCATCCGTCCGCTCATCGAGCAATACATCGCCTCCCTGCCTGCAAACGGCGTAAAGGAGGAGTGGAAGCCCGTGTCAAGCTATGCCAAGGGCAACGTTGAAAACGTGTTCAAGCGCAAGATGGAGACACCCAAAGCCAACTCTTACATATACTGGTACAACCTCGACGTGCCGTATTCTCTTGAGAACGCTGTGGCAGCCAACGCCGCAGGACAAATCCTCGAGATGATTTACCTTAAGGCTATCCGCGAGGACGCAAGCGCAGCTTACTCAACGGGCGCGGCCGGATTTGTAAACCTCGGAGGCGACACGCCGTTCAATGCGATAGTAGGCGTATGCCCGATGAAGCCCGAGATGTGCGACGTTGCGCTGAAAATAATGGACGACGAGGCCAGGAAGATGGCAACAACCGTCGATGCGGAGAAACTTGCAAGAGTCAAGGAGCTGATGCTGAAGCGCGCCGACGAGAACGCCAAGACAAACAGCTACTGGGTCAATGCGATAGAGAACTTCGACGAATACGGCGTTGACACCGTGACGAAGTACAAGGACATCGTCAACGCACTGACACCCGAGAAGGTTGCCAAGTTCATGAAAGACGTAATCTTCGCAGGCGGCAACAGCGTCAAAGTGGTGATGCTGCCCGAAGCGGAGAAGAAATAACAGGCTTCCGAAGCTTTCCTGAACAAAGCCCCCTTGCAGCGCACAGCGCGCCGCAAGGGGGCTTTTTCGTGCAGCACTGCCAACATCCTGGCTTTCAGCACATTACGCAACAGCTTGCAAAAGGCGGCCTTCCGCGCCGTAAAAGGCCGTCAATTGCAACGTAAAAGGCCGTCTTTCATCGCGCGAAAGACGGCCTTTTACCGTTTTACTTTTTTACCTTTTTACCTTTCCTTTACAGCGTCTCCGATTACAAGGCCGGCCAGCGTGAAGCCGAACACGGCCGTTATGTGCACCATCGAGCCGTTGGCGCGAGGCTCCTGGGGCGTTCCGGCGTTGTCAAGCAGTTCGTCGCTGTACACGCACCGGAACTTGCGCGAGGGCAGCATGCCGCTCTTCTTGAAGCCCTGGCGCAGCGAACGGGCGAGCGGACAGCCCTGCACCTTCCAGAACTCGGCCACGCTTACACGCGTAGGGTCGAGCTTACGGGCGGCTCCCATCGATGAGAACAGCGTGGCCAGAGAATCGCACGCCGTGCGTATGAGCAGCATCTTGTCCTGCAAGCTGTCGATTGCGTCGATTACGTAATCATACTCCGCAAGGTCGAACTGGCCTGCCGTGTCCGCGCAAAAGGCTGCGTGGCGCGCGTCAATCTCGGCCTCGGGGTTGATTGTAAGCAGGTGCTCCTTCAGCGCGTCAACCTTCACACGGCCCACAGTCTCGGCCGTAGCCATGAGCTGGCGGTTGACGTTCGAGGGGCAAACGCAGTCGGGGTCAACGATGGTGACGCGCCTCACGCCCGAACGCACAAGCCCTTCCACGCACCAGCTGCCCACGCCGCCCACGCCGAACACTATCACTTTTATGTCTGAAAGCCGCCTGGCTGCATCGTCGCCTACAAGCAGGCGCGTACGCGATTGGTAGTCGGTAGTCATTTATTGATGGGGGTTAAGGGAGTTATGGGAGAACTGGGAATAATGAGATAACCGGAAAATATCGAGCAAATAGCAATGGCTAATTAAGCTCCCTCCCTTCGGAAGGGTTGGGGCAGGTACTCAACAACGCCCTGCATTGCTCCAATATGCCCATGAGTTCGCTTACAGTCTCGGCGCGGAGCATGGCTATACGCGTCTGTCGGAAGTTGGGAATGCCCTTGAACACGGGGCTGGCCGCCAGGTGGCGGCGCGTGTGCAGTATGCCGCGGTACTCGTCAATGCGCTCCACGTTGATGCGCAGCTGCTCCTCGAGGATGTCTATTTTCTTGTCGATTGTAAGCGACGTGTCCGCAGGGAGGCCGTCGAGATAGTCGCGCATTTCCTTGAACAGCCACGGATGTCCGAACGTGGCGCGACCTACCATCACCGCATCCACGCCGTAACGCTCGAACGCCAGCCGGGCCTCTTCCGGCGTGCGGATGTCGCCGTTGCCTATTATCGGGATGCGGATGCGCGGGTTCTGCTTCACGCGGCCTATCAAAGTCCAGTCTGCCTCGCCGGTGTACATCTGGGCACGAGTACGTCCGTGTATGGTAAGAGCCTCTATGCCGCAGTCCTGCAACTGCTCGGCCAGGTCTTCGATGACGATGTTCTGCGCGTCCCAACCGAGCCTTGTCTTCACCGTTACGGGCACTTTCACGGCATCGACCACCGCCCGCGTAATCTTCAGCATCAGCGGAATGTCGCGCAGCATGCCTGCTCCGGCACCCTTGCCGGCCACTTTCTTCACCGGACAACCGAAGTTAAGGTCGATTAAGTCGGGCTTGGCCTGCTCCACGATTTTGGCCGCCTCGGCCATCGACTCTGCGTCGCGGCCATAGATTTGTATGCCAACGGGACGCTCGTCGTCGCTGATTGTCAGTTTCGACACGGTGCTCTTGACCGAGCGCACAAGGGCTTCGGCGCTGACGAACTCGGTATATACCATCGCCGCCCCGTACCTCTTGCACAGGCGGCGGAAACCTATGTCGGTCACGTCTTCCATCGGAGCGAGGAATAGCGGGCGCGGCCCGAACTGTATGTCGCGTATGTTCATTGTCTTTTTTGTTTTAGAATTTAGAGAATTTACAGAAGTTATAGAAGTTAAAGCCGTATGCCGTGCCGGTCGTAAGAACATATCCAAGTGCCTTTTAACAAAGCATTTGCCTTTAACTCCTTTAACTTCTATAACTTCTTTAACTTCTTATTAAATGGTAAACTCCTCCCGCGCGGCACTTCACCAGCCCTTTCATCTCGAGCGAGAACATCACGGCGGCGAGGTGTCCTACGGCCATTCCCGTGGCGGCGGCAAGCTGGTCGAGCTGGCGGTCGTTGTCTTTCGCGAGCAGGTCGGCCACGGCCTGTTCCTCCGTTGACAGCTCGGGGAAGAGCGTGCGCTCTATTCCCTGTCGGCGGGCAGCCGTCAACCGGGCGTCGTCCTGCCAGCCCATGGCCCGCACAAGGTCGTCGGCCGAGGTCACGAGGGCGGCCTTGTTGTCGCGGATTAGGTTGTTGCAGCCCTCCGAATACTCGTCGCCCACGCGGCCGGGGAAGGCGAACACGTCGCGGCCATACCCTTGGGCGAGGCGCGCGGTGACAAGTGCGCCGCCGTGGCTTGCACTCTCCGCCACCATGACGGCATCCGCCAGACCGGCCACTATGCGGTTGCGGCGCAGAAAGTTGAGCTTGTCCGCGTTGGTGTGGGTAAAGTGTTCGGTAAGCAGTCCGCCGTGCAGGAGCATACGGTCGGCGGTGTCCTTGTGGCGCGGAGGATAGAGGTTGTCAAGCCCGTGGGCAAGTACGGCCACCGTGTCGAGCCCTGCTTCGAGTGCATCGCGGTGCGCGCAGATGTCTATTCCGTAAGCCAGTCCGCTCACTACGAGCGTCTCCGGGCACAGCTCGGCCAGCCTGCTGACGAACGAACGGACGCAGTCCTGCCCGTAGGCGGTGCACCGGCGCGTGCCCACTATGCTTATTACGCGGCGGCTGTCGAGCCTTCCCTCACCGCGGAAGAAAAGCACTAACGGCGCGTCTTCACACGAAGCGAGCCGCCGGGGATAGCCCTCGCCGCCCCATACGAGCGTCTTCACGCCCGTGCGCATGGCATATTCCACTTCGCCCTCTGCCTTGCGACGCGCCGCCTCGACGTCGGCCAGTGCCTCGACCACGCGCTGCGGCGCGGCAGGGGCTATGCTGCGTATGTCGCGCCGGTTGTCGATTACAGCCTGCACGCTGCCCGCCGCGCGGCACAGCTGCACTGCCGTGCCCGGCTGCAGTCGGTCGAGCGAAGCGAGGATTAAGGCGGAAAGCGTCTCTGTTTCGTTCATCTTAAATGATATTTAGGGCGAACTGGGAGCTTTTGAGAGAGCTGGGAATAATGTGAAATTTGAGAAAACAAGCGATGCCATGCCACCGCTGCATATCATGCTCCCTCCCTTTGGGAGGGTTGGGGTGGGTGTTTCTTATCTTAAATCTATAGCCCGAACGCCTCGTCGTACTCCTTGCTGTGGGCCAGACGGCCGTCAACAAGGCACACAAGGTCGATTACTCCCTTGAAGCAGAGCTTGTTGTCGGAGGCGCGGTAGATGTCCTGGTAGAACACGTAGCGCAACCCTTCCTTCTTCAGGTTGATGCAGGATATGAACTCGTCATCGCACCTTAGCGGCGTCTTGTACTGCAAGTTCATGCGTGCCACCACGGCGTCGGTGCCGCGCCGGTGCATCTCGGCGAAGCTAAGTCCGCACTTTTTCAGGAACAAGTGGCGTGTATGCTCGGCGTAATGCAGGTAGTTGGCGTTGTTTACAATGCCCTCGATGTCGCACTCATAGTCGCGCACCTGCATCCGTGTAGTGAATATATAGTCCATGATGGGTGCAAAGATAGTGCAAGTTAAGCGAAATGCAAAATAAAAAAGAATGAAAAGAAGCCCCCTCCCCAAATAAGAGGAAGCCCCTCCCGACCTCCCCGAGGGGAGGAGTTGGTTTACCGTTGCCTGCCATTTCGCAGCAATGGCGCATCCGGCTCATCATGCTCATTTGGCTTATTTGGCCCAATATGCCCGATAGATCACATTAGCCTGATAAGCCGTTGATAATCAACGGCTTACCAATATGCCGTCTTTTAGCCTGCAAAAGGTGGCCTTTTACACACCAAAAGGCCACCTTTTGCATCGCGATTTGCCGTCTTTCGCAGTTCATCCGCAAATCAAGTCTCCTCCCCTCGAGGCGGTTGGGAGGGGCTTCGGGGAGGCCGGGAGGGGGCTTTTCCTCAAATACTCATACCCTATGCGGCACCTAAGGCAGTCCTTACGGTCGCAATACTCGCGCTTGAGCTGTATTAACGCCTGGCTGTCGGCCGCGCTCTCGGCCTGCAAGCCGCACTCCGCCCAGAGGCGCACCATGTGGTTGTTCTCCGCCTTCAGCTGCGCGAGCATGTCCAAGGAGCGGCCGCAAAGGCTCTCGTCCATGCGGTGACGGCCATAGGCGAAGAGCACGGGCAGGGCAGTGTTGATGATTATAACGTCGAGCGAAGCCGCCGAGAGAGCCTTCCTTGCGCGGCGGCTCGGCGCGCCGAATACGTAGTGCTCCTGCCAGTAAGGCGTGGCCTCGGTGCGCAGCAGGCGGCGCATGTCGTCCGCGGTGGCGCACTCCGCTAGGCGGCTCAAGTCGCTGCGGCGCGAGTGGTACAGGTTTGCAAGCTGCGACAGGCGTATGTACGGGAAGTTCTGCGGACGCATACGCAGGAACTTCCACTCGCCGCCGTCCATAGCCCGGAGCCCGAACTTGTGGGCGAGATACGCGTATTCGGCCTTCAACTTGCCGAAATACCCGTCCTCGGTGGCCGCCTCGCGGTAACGCGCGGGCATCGTCTCGGGGTCGAGCAGCCCGGCCTGGCCGAAGAAAAGAGCCTCAACCTGGAACAAATCGTCCCTATGGTGCGCCGCCGCTTGCAGCCATCCGCCCCCTGCCCAACGCTCAAAGGCGTCGCCGTTGACGCCGAAGCCGAACGTGCGCGCCATCGTAACGAACAAAGCCTCTTCCCACGAGCCGCCGCAACGCTCCACCCTCGCAGCTATGTCGGCCGTCTTGCGCTCCATGCGCTCGGCCACCAGGCGGCTCAACCAGCCGTGAACGGTCAGGCGGTCGAGCTGTGGGATGACGGCGCGGCACGGCGGATAGCGGTCTTCATGCAGCAGGGCGGCGTAGCCTTCGGCCACCTGCGGCGGCACGTCGAGCCTCACCTGCGCCACCCTTCGGCCCTCGCTCGTGTATGCGTCGGCATCGGCCTCGCCCACGATATGCAGCACCACGTTGTCATACCGCCTGTCGCCGTCGTGCCCGTGAACGCGCCAAAGCGACGCGCGCTCATGTATCTCGACGTTGCCAATCCACACCGTGCCGCCGATTTTCACCTTCGCGTTGAAGAAGTCGGGCCCCGCGTCGCGGTTCGGCAGGCCGGTGTCTATTACCTCGACGGCCTGCCCGTCGGTCGTCTCCAAAGGCTTCAGGGGGAACATCTTGTGCTTCCACACGTATTGCAGCAAGGCTTCCATGGTTGTTTTTAGAGGTTAAAGAGGTTATATTTAGAAGTTAAAGGATTTATAGAAGTTATCGCTCGCCATGCTCACTAAGAAGTTAAAGACATGTGTCTTGACTCTTGCAAGCTGCCAGTTTTTTATTTGTTCCTTTTTAATTTCATCATAAAAGGCGGCTGCATTGACACTTACATGCCGTTTGATTTTTAACTTTTACTTATTAGTTCCAACGTAAAAGGCGGCAGTCTTACTAACTTTCCAACTTACAAGTCCCGTCCCCGAAGGGGGCAAACCATGCTTAACCGCATGTGGAGCGACCGCAGGGAGCGGAACTTGCGGTAGGCTGACTACTTAACATCGTCCTCGAAGAGGGCGAACAGCAGCCACTCATTATTCTATGAGAAAATATCTAATATCCACATCCACACCGCTTTCTTCAAGCAAAGACAGCAGTTCTTCACGGAAGCCCGTCTTTTTATGGTGTTCTTTCTGTCCTTTTATATACTCCACGACTCTGTCCTTCGCCGATGCGGAACATGTCAAAGCACAGTATGACTTGCCCCAACCGCAGAATAGAGGGAACTTGTCATGCTCGTCACGCATGAATATGCTCGACGATGTTTTCAAGTCGCGCATAAAGTCAGCCACGGCCAACGAAGGAGGCATCTGCACCAACATGTGTATATGGTCGGGCATACCTCCTATGCGATACAGCACGCAACCCTTTGATTTCACGAAGCCCCAGACATATCGGTACAGACATTCCTCATGCTCCACGGCTATCGCAGGCACGCTGTCCTTCGGGCGAAATACGATGTGGTAAAGCAGTCTTGTATAGCTCATGTCTGTGTATATTGCAGATGTTCGCCCCCTTCGGGGACGGAAAGTGGTATCGTATCATATCCGCAAGTTCCGCTCCCTGCGGTCGCTCCACATGCGGTTAAGCATGGTTCGCCCCCTTCGGGGACAATGGAATGCCACGGATTTACATCCATGAGACTTGGATTTTCATAGCCCATTGTCAAATTCCATGAAGCTGTATTCCGCATTCGAATACGGATATGCGAGGCAAATATAGCAAAAAATCAAGACAACGCAATAACATGTGGCAACGTTTTGCTTTCAGCACATCATATTTTCACATCAGCCTTACATCCAACTTATAGCCTATTCCATCGTCCATGCGTAACCACCTGAATGTCAGCGGTTTTGCAAAAGGTGGCCTTTCTCCTTCCAAAAGACCGCCTTTCAGCCGCCAAAACACGGCCTTTCGCATTGCCGTTTGCCGCCTTTCACGGTTCATCCGCAAATCTGTTGGATGGCATCAAGTTCTTTAACCAGGCAGTCGGTAGCTGTCATGCCGCACAGGGATGCGGCATTCAGTGTATGCAGCCTGTGTGATTTGCCATGTCTGTAGTTTCCTGGATGCCGCATCCCTGTGCGGCATGACAGCTACCGACTGCCTGGATTAAAGCTGGGTGTTTTCATTAATAGGGCTTTTATTTCATCCAACAGATTTGCGGATGAACCCCTTTCGCAACCCGGCCAACCAGTTCTCCTCCCCTCGGGGAGGTTGGGTGGGGGCTTCCCCTACCTCCCTTCACACAAAAAACTCCCGTGCGCCATTGCGGAGCACGGGAGTTGCATGTCGATTATCCGTTGTTTATTCAGCTTATTTCTTCAACACCTTCACGGTTGTTCCGTCAGCCTTGCGCACGATGTTGATGCCCTTCTGCATCTCGTTCAGCTTGCGGCCGTTGAGGTCGTAGATAGCCTCGACACCGTTGTCAACGACAATCGTAGGCCTGCTTATGCCTGTAGAAGTGAAATCATTGTCACCGAACACGGCCTCAACAGTTATCGCACCGCCCACTGCAGATATGTCCATGTCCATGTAAAGCTTGTCGCCCTTCATGCGGCTGCCTTCATTTATCGTCACATCAGCATTGCCAATGGCTATGGTTATGGAAGTTTCGGTCTTCTCGAAGTTCACGAAGCCCTCGCTGTCGCTGTTGCCCTTGACATTCTCCATCTTG
>CASFNA010000002.1 GCA_949295905.1 uncultured Prevotellaceae bacterium | reverse complement strand
GAATTTTGCGACCGTTTCCTTCATCTGTTCATCAGACAAAACGGGAGTCAAAATGAAAACGGTTTCGTATTGATTCATACTACTTAAATGATTAATTTGTTTATGATTTTGCAAAATGCGGTGCAAAGGTACGCTTTTCCGCTGACATATAGGTCATTTATAATGTATGCAACCGCAAGTTTTAACTTCTTTTTACCTTTATCGGCTCGCAATAGATGATATTTTATGTAATTATCGCCTGCGGTTTTATTTTTTATCCGTATTTTTGCAGGCACATGGACACATTATTCATAAAAAAACACATTCGCAACTCTGGCTTCGCCATACTCTGCTTGGGTGTCGCCCTGCTGCTTCTCGGCTACGCGTTCAGCTGGACCGACCATAACGCCCTCACCCTCTCGGCCGCCGCATTGGTGGTAATCGGGGCTGCGTTGCACGTATATTTCATGAAGAAAGAAAGCAAGTATTAAGACCGCACGCAACCGCCCGTTTTGCCAAAGGCCACCTTTCGCATCACGAAAGGCCGTCTTTGACACGCTAAAAGGCCGCCTTTGAGATTGCCAAAGACGGCCTTTTGCAAAGCATTGAATGTCAAGCCGTTATACCGTTGGTGCCTTTTCGGTTTTCAATCAGACATGATTTCGCAAACTATAGCAATCAATATCAAAATTAAAAACACAATAAGGCAATACCTGATGCAACCTTTCCTGTTGGCGGAAGTTTTGCAATCGTCAACAACTTCATTGTTTCCGCTAAAATCGACGATAGCCCGTTTGAGGCGGCTTAACCTGAAAGCGAACTCAAAATCTTCAAGCCAGATGTCATCATACCGCCAATTACCGTTTCCGTCTGTTGTCACGATACAAAGCAGACGATCAATCAGAGGGGCCATACCTCTACTTACACGATAATTGAAATAACAGCATCTTACATCTTTCCAACAATAATGCCGCCATACAAGTTTACGCCATTTCCGCTCGGCATAATGTATTCCTTCAGCATCAACGACCAATTTCTGCCTGCACGTAATAAGCACAGCTGATTTCCACAAGGCAAGAACAAAGAAAATCACGACACCGGCAACGCACCAAAAATAGTAGCCGGTAACGCATGAAAAATATACACTCAAAGCGCATAAGCCCCATAACATTATTGATGAAGCAAGGCTTTCATTGATTACATATCTGTCCATCATATTTCATAATCATGTCAAATGTCATTTGTTTTCAGTTGTGTCAGTGCCATACATGATTTTCATAAGTTCATCATACGACGAGTTTTCGACTCTTTCGATGCCAGCATCCTTGCCCACATCCTTAGATAACACTGACGCAAAGCCGTCGTTCCCTATTTTTATAAACCAAAACCTATCCAAAAAGTCCTTGGCGTTCCCCTTTATTTCAAGATGCTTCATGTAAAAATTGCGGCACAAGTCCTGCCGTGCAAGTTTGTCATTTGACGAATTGACGAACACCATGCGTCCGCCAACGACCATGTATGAAGACGGAAAAAGCCGCTTTTTGCCGTAATATTCGCCATACCTCATCATGGTTGCAGGGCCTAACGAATATACGTTCTCCGCATCTATGCCCGGATTTTTACGTAAAACGACATTGCTTTCAAGAGCCAAACATTTGTATTCTGGATATGTCGCAACATACTCTTTGATGATTGCTTTCAGAGTAGGAACAACGTTAGCCGTGTCAATCCGCGTCATTACGTTTTCAAAATCATCATCATTGCCACCGCTGTTTGAAGTACATTGGCATAATAAAAGCAATAAAACGACAAATAACATGTACGACTTTTTCATGGAATTGACAAAATTTGAGTACATTGGCAAAAATAACCTTTTTTATATAAACACGCAAATTATAGAGGAAAAAGGCAAAAAACAACTCCGCAAACGGACGATTACCGTTTGCGGAGTTGCATGTTTTACGGTTTCATACACCGGCCTTACTCCTGCTCGGGAGTGATGAGCTTGTAGCCCTTGCCGTGTATGTTGATGATTTCTATCTGGTCGTCATCCTTCAGGTGCTTGCGCAGCTTGGTGATGTAAACGTCCATCGAGCGCGCGTTGAAGTAGTTGTCGTCAATCCAGATGGTCTTCAACGCGAAGTCGCGCTGCAATATTTCGTTGGCGTGCGAGCAGAGGAGAGCCAGCAGTTCGTTCTCCTTCGTAGTCAGCTTGGTTTGCTTATCACCGATGGTGAGCAGCTGTTTCTGTGTGTCGAAGGTGAAGCGGCCGATGTGGTAAATGGTGTTCTCCTTGTTCTTCTTGCCACGCACGCGGCGCAGGATGGCTTCGATACGGAACACAAGTTCTTCCATTGAGAACGGCTTTGTGATGTAATCGTCAGCTCCAATCTTGAAGCCTTCGAGGATGTCTTCCTTCAATGTCTTGGCCGTAAGGAAGATGATAGGTATTTCGGCGTTGGCCTGGCGGATTTCCTGTGCCAGCGTGAAGCCGTCCTTCTTGGGCATCATCACGTCCAAAACGCAGATGTCGAACTTGCTCTTCAAGAATGCCTTGTAACCGGCCTCGCCGTCGGGGCAGAGTTCAGCACTATAGCCTTTGGCCTGCAAATATTCGCGAAGCAACATTCCGAGGTTCTCGTCGTCTTCGCAAAGTAGGATTTTAAGTTTCTCGTCCATGGTCTTTTACTTTTTTATTATTGGTAATGATATAATGAATTTCGTGCCTTTTCCGCGTTCGCTTTCTACGTGGATTTCGCCCTTGTGCAGGTCTACCATCTTCTTGACGTAAGCCAGTCCGAGGCCGAAGCCTTTAACATCGTGCACGTTTCCGGTGTGTACGCGGTAAAATTTCTCAAATATTTTTTTCAAGTTCTCTTTCTTTATGCCCACGCCGTTGTCCTTTACCGAGAAGTAAAGTTTCTCCTTGTCGTTCCATGTCTTTACCGTAAGCTCCACCGGACGGTCGGGGTCGCGGTATTTTACGGCGTTGTCGAGCAGGTTGAAAATGACGTTGGTGAAGTGCATCTCGTCAACGTATATGGTCGGCTCGGTGGCGTTCAGCTCCGTTGTTATGTGTCCGCCGGTGTGCTCCACGCGCAGGGTGAACGTGTTAGCCACGCTCTCCACGAGGTCGTTCAGGTTGAGTTCCTTCTTCTTGAAGATTGCCTTCTTGCGGTCGAACATAGACATCTGCAACACCTTCTCCACAAGGAAGCGCAGGCGTTTCGACTCGTCATTGATTACTCCGCCAAGGTGTTTCATCATCACGGGGCTCTTTGTCACGGCCTCGTCATTGAGCATCTGCGCGGCGAGAGATATGCTGCTGATGGGTGTCTTAAGCTCGTGGGTCATGTTGTTGATAAAGTCGTTCTTTATTTCCGTGTACCTTTTCTGGCGGAAAATCACCACAATGGTGAATATGAACGTAACCAGCAACACGATGGTGAACACCACAGAGGGTATCATGAACCTTACTCCGCTGAAGATATAGCTGCCCATGTCGGGGAAATGTATCTTCACCACGCCCATCTTGTTTGACGGGTCGTTGCGGAAGAGGGTCTGCGAATATGTGTAATCCTCGCCTTCCTCGGTATAGTCAGGGCAACGGTAGACCTCGCGCCCGTCCTGCGTTGACACCGTGAAGTGGTAAGGTATGTCTATGCCGTTGTTCATCAGCTCGGTCTTGATGTCCTGGTCGAGCATCTTGAAGTTGATGCGCTCGCGCAACGGCTTGTCCGAAGCGGTGTAGAGGATGCTGTAAACCACCTCGTCAAGCAAGGCTTTCTGGTATATGTAGCGGTTCTTCACGATTTCCTGCATAGACCTCGTGGCCTCGGATATGGAGTTCTTGTCGCTACGGAGTATCATCGCCTTGGGCATGGAAGACGGCTTCATGGCCATGGTCTTAAGCTCGAACGACGAGTAGGAAATGCCCCTGCCGCCAGTCTCGGCATATTGGTGAGAGTATTGCACGGCGTTGTCCTTGCCTTCATCACCTGCCTCCGCGTCATCGCCCACATGCTGCCTGCGCCCGGAAGCGTTGACATCGCGCTCAAGATACTTCAATGTCTCGTTAAGCTCGAGGTTGCGCGAAGCCTGGTAAAGAGCCTTGTTGACGGATTCGTCAAACTGCTCTTTCTTCATCTGGACCATCGCCTCGATGTACTTCAATTGCATGAAGAGCAACACGAGGAACGAAAGCCCCATCACTATTGCTATCAGCCATATCGTCGTTTTCTTCATGTCGGCAAATATATTGCAAAAACAAACACGTTGATTTGGTTTTGTTAATTAATTCCTTGAAATTTATCTATATTAACCTAAAAATACATTCGTAGTTGATAATTATCAACTACAATAAGTCCAATCATAAGCATACATGCAAACTATATATTTACACTCCGCCACAGATGCAGGCATGTCCGCCAGTTTAAAGCAAAAGCAAAGGCGCACCTTGGCAGGCACGCCCTTGCTTGTCATCTGTAATTGTACGCCTACCGACATGCCGCGGCATAAGCGCAAGGCATGCGGGGCACGGCGAAAGAATGCGTTATTCGTCCTTACCGGCCATTTCTGCCTCGTGCTCCTTGATGAGTTCCTGCTGGATTTCATTGGGCACAAGCTCGTAGCTGGCGAACTTCGTGGTGAACGAAGCGCGTCCGCCCGTGAGCGAACTCAACGATATTGAATAGCTTGCAAGCTCCTTCAAAGGAATCTTGGCCTGAAGTTTCTGATATCCGGCCTCGCTGTCCATACCCATGATGAGGGCGCGGCGACCCTGCAAGTCGCTCATCACGTCGCCCATGAAATCGGACGGAACATACACTTCAAGGTCGTATATCGGTTCGAGGATTTTCGGACCGGCGGCTTTGAAGGCGTCTGAGAAGGCATGGCGTGCGGCCAACATGAACGAAAGCTCGTTGCTGTCTACCGGGTGCATCTTGCCGTCATACACTACCACACGCACGTCGCGGGCGTAGCTTCCAGTCAACGGGCCTTGCTCCATGCGCTCCATGACACCCTTGAGTATGGCCGGCATGAAGCGAGTGTCGATGGCACCGCCTACTACGGAGTTGATGAACACGAGCTTGCCGCCCCACTCCAGGTCTACGACTTCCTTGCTCTTGATGTTCATCTTGAACTCCTGCCCGTTGAACTTGTAGCTTACGGGGTCGGGCATTCCTTCTGCGTAAGGCTCTACAATGAGGTGAACCTCGCCAAACTGGCCTGCTCCGCCCGACTGCTTCTTGTGGCGGTAATCGGCACGCGCGGCCTTCGTGATGGTCTCGCGGTACGGTATTTTGGCGTCGATGAACTTCACGGGCAGCTTCTCGTTGTTCTCGAGACGCCATTTCAACGTGCGCAGGTGGAACTCGCCCTGGCCGTGTATGATGGTCTGCTTCAGCTCCTTACTCTGCTCTACAACCCATGTCGGGTCTTCCTGGCGCATCTTGGTGAGCGCGGCCATAAGCTTCTCGGTGTCGGCCTCGTTCACGGCCTTGATGGCGCGCGAGTATTTTGAGTTGGGGTATTTTATGAAGTCAAACCTGTTGTCGCAATCCTTTCCGTTCAGGGTGTTGCCCGTCTTGACGTCCTTCAGCTTCACGGTGCAGCCTATGTCGCCCGCGTTGAGGCAATCTACGGGCTGGCGGTTGGCTCCGGCACACACGTAAATGTTGGCTATGCGCTCCTTCGAGCCGCGGTCGGCGTTGCTCAAGTCGTCACCGGGCTTCACGCTTCCGCTCATCACCTTGAAGTAAGACACCTCGCCGATGTGAGGCTCAACGCCCGTCTTGAAGAAGTAAAGCGACTCGGGACCGCTTGTCTCTGCGGCCACTTCCTCGCCGCGCGTGTTGTGCACCTTCGGCATTTCGCTCACGAACGGCACAACGTTGCCAAGGAACTCCATCAGCCTGCGCACACCCATGCTCCTGCCTGCACACACGCAGAACACGGGGAAGATAGACCTTGTGACCAGTCCCTTGCGTATGCCTTCGCGCATCTCGTCCTCCGTAAGCGTCTCTTCCTCGAAGAATTTTTCCATCAGCGTCTCGTCATTCTCTGCCGCGGCCTCTACAAGAGCCTTGTGCAGCTCCATGGCCTTGTCCATCTCCTCGGCCGGGATGTCCTCTATGATGGGCGCGCCGCCTTCGGGTTTCCACGAGTATTTTTTCATCAGGAGAACGTCGATGAGGGCGTTGAAGCCCGGACCTGTCTCAATGGGGTATTGTATCTGGACGCACTTCTGGCCGTAAATGTCCTTCATGCTGGTGATTATCGAGTCAAAGTCACACTTGTCGCTGTCAAGCTGGTTTACGAGGAATATTACCGGCTTCTTCAGCTTCTCCGTATAACGGAAGTTGTTTTGCGTGCCCACCTCCGGGCCGTACTGGCCGTTTATCAATATCAAGGCCTGGTCGGTAACGTTGAGGGCGGTGATGGCCTGGCCTACGAAGTCGTCGGCGCCGGGGCAATCGATGATGTTAAGTTTCTTGTTGTTCCACTCTACGTTGAAAACGGTTGAGAATACCGAGTAGCCGTATTCCTGCTCAACCGGGAAATAGTCACTTACCGTGTTCTTCGCTTCCACACTACCGCGGCGCTTGATGACGCCGCTCTCATACAACATTGCTTCGGCAAGAGTAGTCTTGCCGCTACCCGCACTGCCAAGCAATGCGATGTTTTTAATCTCGTTGGTCTGATAAACTCTCATACTATTATAGATTTAAGTTTGTTACAAATAACGGCCTCTAAGTTACTCATTTTTACTCTAATACGCAAAATATGGAAGCGAAAAGACACGAAAAATTAAAACATATTAGTAATTTTGCACGAATTTCAATGCTTAATCAATTCATAATCCATAATGCACAATGCATAATCGGGCAAGCGCCATGACGCAAACATGAGGCAAACCGCAAGGCAATTATGCATTATGAATTGTGAACTGAAAGTCGGCGAAAGCCAATTATGAATTAAAAACATGCCCGGAATATACGCACACATACCGTTTTGCCGGAGCCGCTGCATATATTGCGGCTTCTACTCCACCACATGCCTTGACCTGCGCACGCGCTACGTCCGCGCCCTGTGCCGCGAGATGGAGCTGAGGAAAGACTACATCGGCGGCACGTTCGGCACCATATACCTCGGCGGAGGAACGCCGTCTCAACTCGACCCGGCCGACATCGGCCGCCTGCTGGCATATATATATAAGGTGTACCGCATAGCTGATGATGCCGAAGTAACCATCGAGTGCAACCCCGACGACGTTACGCCCAGCTTCACCGATGCCTTGAAGGCCATGCCCGTCAACCGCGTGAGCATGGGCGTGCAGACCTTTTCCGACGCGCGCCTGCGCTTCCTGCACAGGCGGCACAACGCCGAAGAGGCCACCCAAGCCGTGACGCACCTGCGCCGCGCGGGCATCGGCAACATAAGCATCGACCTGATGTTCGGATTCCCCGGGGAGACGATGCAGGATTGGCAGGCCGACGTAGACCGCGCCCTAAGCCTCGCTCCCGAGCACATATCGGCATACTCGCTCATGTACGAGGAGGGCACAGCCCTGCAAAGGATGCTCGAACAAGGCATGATAAGGGAGATTGACGAGGAGCTTAGCCTCGCCATGTACGACGCGCTCACCGGCCGCCTCGCCCGGGCCGGATACGAACATTACGAGATAAGCAACTTCGCACGCCCGGGCTTCCGCTCGCGCCACAACTCTTCATACTGGCGCCAGGAGCCTTACATAGGCCTCGGAGCGGCGGCGCACTCGTTCGACCTGCGCTCGCGCCAATGGAACACGGCCGACCTCGAGGCCTACATCGGCGCAATAGAAAAGGGGCGCATACCCATGGAACGCGAGCCGCTGGACGCGCGCACGACATACAACGACATCGTGACCACCGCTCTGCGAACCTCCGACGGCATACCCCTCGAACGCCTCACGGCGCACCTCGGAGCGGCGTTCACCGAATACCTGACGAAGGAAGCCGCACCCTACATCGCGCGCGGACTAATGGAGCAACGCGGCGGCAACCTGCGCCTGACGCGCCGCGGAATATACATAAGCGACGCCATAATGAGCGACCTCATGATAGTATGAGTTCCACGCAAAAACAAAAGGTGGCCTTTGGCATTGCCAAAAGCCACCTTTAAGAACACCAAAGGCCACCTTTCGCAATCCGAAAGGTGGCCTTTGATATAATGGGACGCGCCAAGACGGATTACCGTCGGGCAAACCGCTGATTATCAACAGTTTCCAGCATCCAACGCGTCACCGGCGGAAGCGTGTCAGAACCTCGTCATGAACTCCACCACGATTTTGTCTTTCTCCGACGGCTTGGCTATGGCTCCGTCCCTGTAAAAATACTTCTCGTAGTTGAGGCGTATGTCGGAAACGAACGGCAGGTCGAGGCTTAGCGTCACTCCGCCCGTAATTCGCGAACGCTGGTAGTCGTTGATTATGAGCGACCCTTCCACATCCTCGCCCCCTTCGGCGTTGTAGCGCAGGCCGTCGCTATGGTCGCTCATGTAGTCGTAACGGATGAGCGGCGATATTTTCGTGAAGAAACACTTGCGCAGGAGAATGTCGTAGCTTACGAAGGCGTCAAGCGCGTGCACCGGCTTGAACGCCCCGTGGCCGTAATGCTTGTACAGGTATTCCACCTCGGCGTGCCATCCGTGGGCATGATAATAAGCTCCGGCGTCGTACATCATCACCGAAACGTTGTCGGGGCGGATTTTCTGGGTGCTCAACGTAAGGTTGAAGCCGCGCGGAAAGAAGAGTTGCGCCTTTGCCGAGAAGTTAACGTTGTTCGTCCAGAAGTCCTTTTGGTTGGTAAGTCCCGAGCCGTTGAACATGCCGGCCTGGAGTATTATGGGGAAGCCAACGTTGAACGAATAACCGATTGTAGCACCCACGTCGCGCACGTTGCCCACCTGCTTGGCTATGAACGAGCGGTTGGCGAAATACTGAAGGTGTGGCGAACGGTGCGCGTCGATGGTGAACGGGGCGCGCATCTGGCCTATGGTGAAGTCCAGTCCGCGCAGGGGCTTGATGCGCGTGTACGTGTCGAGCATCTTGATTTTCCCTTCGTCAGACAGGTCTATTTCAACCTTGTACGACACTACCTTGTTCAAGTCGCCGTCAAGGCTCACGCGTGCGTTGCGCACCTGGAAGCGGCCCTGCCCTTCTTCAGGCTGGTACTCGTACTTGCCGCGGATGGTCCCGTGCACCTCCGGCGTGCGGTCAACCTTGTCCTCGCCGTCCTCGGCCATGGCCGGCAATGCCACGCACATGGCAAGCAGCACGGAGGCTATCATCTTTATATCCATTGCTTGTAATATTTATTTCGCGGCAAAAGTAAGCATTATGTATTACAAAACGGTTACAAAGAAAAGAAAGAAAGGTAAAATGTTAAAGGTGAGAAAGTGAGAAAGTGAGAAGTTTGGAATATAAAAATACTGCAATACATATAGTTTGCATCACCCTCTCACCCTCTCACCTTCTCAAAATGGGAACATCAACGGCAGGACGAACACCATCACCACGCCCATGATGATTTGCAGGGGCAAGCCTACCTTGACGTAGTCCATGAACGTGTACCGCCCGGCCTGCATCACGAGTGCGTTGGGCGGAGTGGAGAACGGCGAGGCGAAGCACATGCTCGCGCCGAGAGCCACCGCGAAGAGGAACGGGTACGGGCTAAGCCCTACCTCCGTAGCCGAGGCGAAGGCGATTGGAGCCATGAGCACGGCCGTGGCCGTATTGCTGATGAACATGGTGAGAAGCGACGTGGTGAAGTAGATGCCGGCCAAGAGCACGTAAGGGCCGTAGCCGCCCAGTCCGCTTACAAGTGTGTGGGATATGGCGGCCGACGCGCCGGTCTTCTCCAGTGCCACCGACATGGGCATCATGGCGGCTATGAGCACCACGCTCTCCCAGTTGATGGTCTTATACGCCGCCTCCACACTACGGAAGCAGCCCGTGAGCACCATCAGCACGGCGGCTATCATGACGGCCGTGACCGGTGCCACGGGTATGAAGTCGAACACCATCATGGCTACCATGAGCAGCATTATGCAGGCCGCCAGGGGAGCCTTGTAGTCAAGTGTTACCTTGGCCGCCTCCTCGAGTGGCTGACCCAGCACCACCCAATTCTCCTCCTCGTTGCCGAGCCGGCTGATGCTCGCCCACGTTCCCTGCACGAGGAGCACGTCCCCGGCATGCAGGCGCACGGCGGCCAGCCCGTCCATTATATACTCGCCCTTGCGGCGTATGCCCATTATGTTGACACCGTACTTCAGGCGGAAACCTGCCTCGCTGACCTGCCGACCTACGAGGCTCGACGCCGGGAGTAGCACTATTTCGGCCATGCCTATGTCGTAGAAGTCGAGCCTGTCATCGCCTGCGGCGGCATCCTTGGGCGGAGTGGAGAGCGAATAGTCGGCGGCAAGGCGCACGGCCTGCTCCTTCTCGCCCGTAAGGTATATCACGTCACCCTCCTGCACTACGGTCTTAGGGCCTGCCGGCACCTGGCTGACGTTCCTTATCAAGCCCTTCTGCCTGGTGGTGACGCGCCTCAGCTCGAGCACTGACAGGCCGTAGCGGTTGCGTATGTCAAGCTCGGCCATGGTCTTGCCTGCCATCGACGAGCCTCGCCCCACCATGTAGCGCGAGAGGTTGTCGGCCAGGCGGTACTCGCTAACCAGCTGCTCGAGCGACTTTGCCTTCATCCTTCCGCCCTCGTCAGCGCGCCCCTTCTTGCCGAGGAACATGCGGCTAAGCGGCAAGAGCACGACCACGCCCACGGCTATGCACACCAGGCCTACGGGCGTGAACGAGAAGAACGACAGAGGCTCGTAGCCCTCGGCCGTGAGCGCGTCCTGGATGACGAGGTTGGGCGGCGTACCTATTAGCGTGAGCATGCCGCCCATGCTGCTTGCGAAAGCCAGGGGCATGAGCAGGCGGCCGGCCTCGACCTTGGCCTTGGCGGCGAGGCTCACCACGATGGGCAGCATCAAGGCTACCGTGCCCGTGTTGCTCACGAACGCGCCGATGGCCGACGTGACGGCCATTACAAGCAGGAACAGGCGCAGCTCGCTATCTCCGGCCAGCTTCATTATGCGTCCGCTTATCATCTTGGCAAGCCCCGTCTGAAAGATTGCGCCACCCACCACGAACAGGCCAACCATCATGATTACCACGCCGTTTGAGAAGCCCGAAAGCGCCTCGTCGGGCGTAAGTATGCCGAAGGTCATGAGCAGTATGAGCGCACACAAGGCCACTACGTCGGAGCGTATTTTGCCTACGGCGAAGAAGGCCGCCGTAACGGCGAGGATAATCAGGGTCAGGAACATCGGTTAAATGAAAAATGAAAAGTGAAGAGTGAAAAGTGAAGAGTGAAAAGTGAAGAGTGAAAACTTGAGTAATGATAAATGAATAACTTACAATCGGACATACACCGCCAATTCAGGCCGTAGACGATTGTTCATTATTCATTTATCATTATTCATTAATCATATTACCATAGCTTCAAGCGCTTGTCCTCGGGCAGGTAGAGCTTGTCGCCGGACTTCACGCCGTAGGCCTCATACCATGCGTTGATGTGGGGCAGCGCACCATTGACGCGCCATTCGCCCAGCGAGTGCGGGTCCATCTTCGTGAGGTTGCGTATTTCCTCTTCGGTAATGTTGGCCGCCCACACTCCGGCGTAAGCCAGGAAGAAGCGCTGGTCGGGCGTAAAGCCGTCGATGGTCTTCAGCGGAGCGTCCTTGGTGGCGTTCCTGTATGCGTTGAACGACACCTCGAGGCCTCCGTGGTCGGCCAGGTTCTCGCCCAGTGTGAGCTTGCCGTTGGCGTTGAGGTCGGGCAGCACCTTGATGGCCGAGAAGAACTTTTCAAAGTATTCGGCGCGCTTGTTGAAGTTCTCCGCGTCTGAAGCCGTCCACCAGTCGGTCATGTTTCCATTCTTGTCATAATGGCGTCCCTGGTCGTCGAAGCCGTGCGTCATCTCGTGGCCTATGACCACACCGATGGCACCATAGTTGAAGGCGTCGTCGGCCTCGGGGTCGAAGAAGGGCACTTGCAGAATGCCGGCCGGGAAGCATATTTCGTTGGTGGTGGGGTTGTAATAGGCGTTGACGGTCTGCGGTGTCATGAACCACTCCTCCTTGTCAACAGGCTTGCCCGCGCGGTAGTCTATGTCCCACTTCGACCAGAACTTGCGGCAGTTCTGTACGTTCTCGTAGAACGAGAGCTTGGGGTCGATTGTAAGGCCCGACATGTCCTTCCACTTGTTGGGATAACCTATTTTCACGTAGAAGGCGTTGAGCTTGTCCAGCGCGGCGCGCTTGGTGTCGGCGCTCATCCAGTCCTGCGCCTCTATGCGCTCGGCCAGCGAGAGCTGGAGGTTCTTCACCAGCTTCTCCATGCGCTCCTTGGATGATGCCGGGAAGTAACGCTCTACGTACATCTTGCCCAGGGCCTCGCCCATCTGCGCCTCCACGTGGCCCGTGGCGAGCTTCCAGCGCGGGTGGTTCTCCTTGCGTCCCGACATGGTGCGGCCGAAGAAGTCGAAGTTGGCCTCTACCACGTCGTCGCTAAGATAGCCTGCGGCCGAGAGTATTGCGTCCCACTCCATGTAGGCGCGCAGCTCGTCGGCGGTCATCGAGGCGATTACGGCGTCGGCACCCTTGACGAACGAGGGCTGGCCTACCACCATTTCCTTGAAATACTCCGTCTTTACGCCCTCGGCGTTGAGCATCTTGGTCAGGCCTACGTGGGGATAGCTGGCCTCGAAGTCGGCAAGTGTCATCTTGTTGTAGTTGGCCTCGACGTCGCGCAGCTCGGTGCGCGACTTAGAAACCTTGGCCAACGCCGTCTCCACCTTCATTATGGCATCCTTCTTGGCCTCTGCCTGCGCGTCGTTGAAGCCGAAGAGCTTGAACATGCGCACGATGTGCTTCTTGTAAGCATCGCGTATGGCGGTGGTGGCGGGGTCGGTGTCGAGGTAATACTCCTTCTGCCCGAGCACGAGCCCGCCCTGGTAGATGTTGAGTATGTTCATCTTGGCGTTCTTCTCGTCGGCCCCGAAGCCTACGCCCATGGGCACGCCGTAGGCGAACGTGGCATACTTCAGCTGCAATGCGCGCAGGTCGGCCACGGTCTTGGCGGCCTCCATCTCGCCTATGAGCGGCATCACGGGCTTCACGCCGTCGGCGTTGCGGCGCACGGAGTCCATGGCGAGCTTGTAGAAGTCGCTAAGCTTGCGCTCGGTGCTGCCCTCGGGGTAAGTGTTCTTGAGCAGGTCGGTCAGGATGGTGTTGATGCGCTTGTTGTTGTCCTGCGCCAGCCGGTCGAAGCTGCCGAAGCGCGAGTAGGCGGCGGGCAGGGGGTTGTTCTTCATCCATCCGCCGCAGGCGAACTTGTAGAAGTCGTCCGCCGGACGCACGCTCGTGTCGAGGTTGGCCGGGTCGATGCCCGACTTCAGTTGTGCCTGCGCGCCTGCCATCGGGGCGACCGCGAAGAGCACCATCGGAATAATGTGTTTTACTTTCATAATAATATAGTTAAAAATGCAATCTGTCATCTGTAATTGTAATGAGGAGAAGCCCCCTCCCAACCTACTGGGTGTTAGCCCCCTCCCAACCTCCCCGAGGGGAGGGGAATGGGTACGGGGCGTAGGTTAATTTTTAATTGCTGACCTTTCTCCCCTCCCTCGGGAGGGGTGGGGAGGGGCTTCCATTAGGGGGAGCTGGAGAGGGGCTTCGTCATTTCCTCCAACTCTTCGGCCAGCCGTTCCCAGCGTTCCACCTCCTCGTCGAGCTGCTTCTTCACCCCGGTGTATTCTGTGACGAGGGTCATGTCTGAAGCCTTGTCGGGCTGACACAGCACTGCGTCAAGCTCCTTCAGGCGCCCCTCCAGCCGGGCTATCTCGGCCTCGCTCTGCTCTACGGCCTTCTCGGCGCGGCGCACCTGCTTCATGTGCTCCTTGCGCTCGGCGTATGATTCTTTAGCAGACGAGTTACAAGCAGACAAGTCAACAAGTGAATTTGCCTGGTCTGCTTGTCCCTTGTCTGCTCGTCCCTTATCAGCTTGTCTGCTCGTCTGCTCGTCTGCTTGTCTGCTCTGAAGATAGTCGTATATTCCGCCGATGTGCTCCCTCACGTGCCCGTCGGCGAAGGCGTACACCTTGGTTACGAGGCCGTCGAGGAAGTCGCGGTCGTGGCTAACGATGATGGCCGTGCCGTCAAAGGCGCGTACGGCCTCCTTGAGCACGTCCTTCGAGACCATGTCGAGGTGGTTGGTGGGCTCGTCGAGGATGAGCAGGTTGACCGGCTCGAGCAGCAGGCGGAGCATGGCAAGGCGGCTGCGCTCGCCTCCGCTGAGCACGCCCACGCGCTTCTCCGAGGCTTCGCCTCCGAACATGAACGCGCCCAGAATGTCGTTGATTTTGAGGCGCACCTCGCCGTGCACGGCGCGGTCGATGGTGTCGTAGACGGTAAGGCTCTCGTCGAGCAGCTGCGCCTGGTTCTGCGCGAAGTAGCCTATTTGTACATTGTGCCCGAGCTTGAGCGTGCCCGTGAAGGGGATTTCGCCCATGATGCACTTCACCAGCGTCGACTTGCCCTCGCCGTTGCGGCCTACGAAGGCCACCTTCTCGCCTCGGCGTATCGAGAGGTTGACGTCCGAGAACACCGTGTGCGCGCCGTATGCCTTGCCCACGCCGTCGCACGCCACGGGCCAGTCGCCGCTGCGCTGGCACGGGGGAAACTTCAGGCGCATGGCCGAGCGGTCAACCTCGTCCACCTCGATGGGCACTATTTTCTCCAGCTGCTTTATGCGGCTCTGCACCTGCACGGCCTTCGTGGGCTTGTAGCGGAAGCGCTCTATGAAGTCCCTGATGTCGGCGATTTCCTTCTGCTGGTTCTCCCACGCGCGCAGCTGCTGCTCGCGCCGCTCGGCGCGCAGGCGCACGTACTCGTCGTACTTCACGCGGTAGTCCTCCACGCGGCCGCAGGTGATTTCGAGCGTGCGCGCGGTCACGTTGTTGAGGAAGGCGCGGTCGTGGCTCACCAGGAGCACGGCCTTGGCCGACGTTGCAAGGAACTGCTCCAGCCACCCGATGCTCTCTATGTCGAGGTGGTTGGTAGGCTCGTCGAGCAGTAGCACGTCGGGGCGCGAGAGCAGTATCTTGGCCAGCTCCACGCGCATGCGCCAGCCTCCGCTGAACTCGGCGGTGGGGCGGTCGAGGTCTTCGCGGCGGAAGCCCAGGCCTGTAAGCGTGCGCTCGATGTCGGCCTCGTAGCCCTCCGCGCCCATGAGCATGTAACGCTCGTGCTCGCGCGTGAAGCGGTCGACGAGGGCCATGTACTCCGCCGTGTCGTAGTCGCTCCTTGAGGCCAGCTCGGCCTCCATGCCGTCAAGGCGCGCCTTCAGCGCGGTGTTGCCGGCGAAAGCCTTGCGCGCCTCCTGGCGCACGGTGGTGTCGTCGGCCAGGCGCATCACCTGGGGCAGGTAGCCTATGGTAGAGCCCTGCGGCACGGTGACCGTGCCCCCCGTGGGCTTCTCCAGTCCGCATAGGAGCTTGAGCATGGTCGACTTGCCCGCGCCGTTCTTGCCCGTCAGGGCCACGCGCTCGCGGTCGCCTATGACGAACGTCACGTCGGCGAACAGGGGCTTAGCCCCGAACTCAACCGTCAAATGTTCTACTGAAATCATCTTATATTTACCTAAACAAAAGAATGCGCCGCAACCTGTCAAACTGTCACCGCACACTTGTCGGAGCATCGGCACGGCACTCTTTTTAGTTCGCAAAGTTAAGCAAAAATCCTGTTTTGCCAAACATTTGTCACAGAAAAAAACACGTCTATCCTACTTGTTCCTGAATGTCGGGCAGGGCCGCACGCAACGCCCTTCTACAAGCGGTTTGATAAAAGACGGCAAAACGCACGCCAAAAGGCCGTCTTTCACCGTGCAAAAAGCCGCCAATTGCAACGCAAAAGGCGGCCTTTTACAAAACCGCCTGAAACAAGGCGTTTTGAAAGCGCATTGACTTTAAACTCTTAATTCTTGGCTCACGCTGTGACATTTTCTTGATTCTTGACTCTTATTTCTTAATTTAATTATGTACTTTTGCATCCAAATTCGTTAAAACAAAGAATTTATCATGGCAAAAGAATTGAAAGACTTGACCAAAAGGGCTGACAACTACAGCCAGTGGTACAACGACTTGGTGACCAAAGCCGACCTGGCCGAGCAGTCGGCCGTGCGCGGCTGCATGGTAATCAAGCCCTACGGCTACGCTATTTGGGAGAAGATGCAGCACCAGCTTGACAAGATGTTCAAGGAGACAGGGGCGCAGAACGCATACTTCCCGTTGCTCATACCTAAGTCGTTCCTTTCGCGCGAGGCCGAGCACGTAGAGGGCTTCGCCAAGGAATGCGCCGTGGTGACGCACTACCGCCTGCGCGCCAAGGAGGACAAGAGCGGCGTAGAGGTGGACCCGGCGGCGCGCCTCGAGGAGGAACTGATAATAAGGCCTACGTCTGAAACCATCATCTGGAACACATACAAGAACTGGATTCACTCTTACCGCGACCTGCCGCTGATGTGCAACCAGTGGTGCAACGTGATGCGCTGGGAGATGCGCACAAGGCCCTTCCTGCGCACGTCGGAGTTCCTTTGGCAGGAAGGCCACACGGCCCACGCCACGCGCGAGGAGGCCGAGGCCGAGGCGCAGAAGATGCTCCACGTGTACGCCGACTTCGCCGAGAAGTGGATGGCCGTGCCCGTGGTGCAGGGAGTGAAGAGCGAGACGGAGCGCTTCGCCGGCGCACTGAACACTTACACCATCGAAGCCATGATGCAGGACGGCAAGGCTTTGCAGAGCGGCACGAGCCATTTCCTCGGACAGAACTTCGCCAAGGCGTTCGACGTGACCTACCTCAACAAGGAGAACAAGCCCGAGTACGTATGGGCTACGTCGTGGGGCGTGTCAACCAGGCTCATCGGCGCGCTCATCATGACCCATTCTGACGATAACGGACTGGTGCTGCCGCCGATGCTCGCGCCAATACAGGTGGTAATAATCCCCATAACCAAGGGCGCGGAGCAGCTGCAGGCCATAACCGAGAAGCTGACGCCCGTAATCAACGCCCTGCGCGAGGCCGGCATATCGGTGAAGTATGACGACGCTGACAACAAGCGTCCGGGCTTCAAGTTCGCCGACTACGAGCTGAAAGGCGTGCCCGTGCGCTTGGTGATGGGCGGACGCGACCTTGAGAACGGCACGCTCGAGATAATGCGCCGCGACACCTTGGAGAAGGACACCGTGCCCATGGAGGGCATCGTGGAGCGCGTGGAGCAGCTATTGAAGGACATACAGGCCAACATGTTCGCCAAGGCCAAGGCTTACCGCGACGCGCGCATCTACGAATGCGACAACTATGACGAGTTCAAGGAGCGCATCAAGGACGGCGGCTTCTTCCTCTGCCACTGGGACGGCACTCCCGAGACGGAGGCGCGCATCAAGGAGGAGACGCAGGCCACAATACGCTGCGTGCCCTTCGGCGTGGAGCAGACCGAGGGCGTTGACATGGTATCGGGCAAACCGGCCAAGCAGCGCGTAATCATAGCGAGAAGCTACTAAAAGAGTTAGGAGTTAAGAATTAAGAATTAAGAATTAAGAAAGCTACCAACAAAAAACTATCAACGAAAAGCATGTTTTCTTAATTCTTAACTCTTAATTCTTAATTTAACCACCATGTTGACGCGCCTAATCAACCTCATTGCGCCAAGGCGGTGCGTAATGTGCGGATGCCGCCTTGCCATTGGCGAAGACGTGGTGTGCACGGCATGCAACATCGAGCTGCCACGCACCGGCCATCCAGCATCGCCACGCGATAACGAGCTGGCAAGGCTCTTCTGGGGACGCATACCGGTGGAAAGGGCGGCGGCGTTGTTCTATTACCGCGCACACTCCGTCCCCGGAGATGTCATTTATTCAATGAAATACCGCAGCCACCCTGAAACGGGAGAACTGATGGGGCGCATGGCGGCAAAGGAATTTGCAACGTGCGGATTTTTCGACGGCATCGACGCAATAGTTCCCGTTCCGCTCGCCAAGAAGAGGCAACGCGAGCGCGGATACAACCAAAGCCTTGAAATAGCGCGCGGTGTCAGCGCGGTAACACGCATACCGATAACAAGCAAAGCACTGAAAAGGAAATCGTTTGAAGCCAGCCAGACGAAAATGAACCGCTGGCAGAGAAACGAAAACGTGGAAGACGTGTTCCTACTGACCGACGGCAACACCGTGAAAGGCAAACACATACTGATAATAGACGACGTTGTAACCACCGGCGCAACCGTAATATCGTGCGCCAAAGAGCTGATGAAGGCCGGAGGAACGAGGTTCAGCGTAATGTCGTTGGGATTTACGAAAGGGTGAGAAGGTGGGAAAGTGAGAAGGTGGGAAGGTGAGACGGTGAGAAAATAATTTAATGCCTTTATTTCCCACTTTCTCACCGTCTCACCTTCCCACCTTCTCACTTTCTCACTTTCTCACCTTTCTCACCTTCTCACCTTCTCACCTTTTACAATATTTCCGCATACTTCTTGTGCCCTTTAGCGTAATATTGCCAAAGGATGGAATGCCGGTAGATGCCCGTAACTTCGCGCACCACTCTCCTGCCCTGCACCTCGCGCCTGACTTCCCTGTATTCGGGCAGCCACTTCTTGAACGCCTTGCGCCCGTTGATTATGGCCTTGAAGTCGCCCACACGCCCCGAAAGCAATGCCTGGAACGCCGCTACGTAATCAAGAAACAAGCGGACACGCATGACGTGGCGCAGCTCTCCGTCGGGCAAGTTCTTGTAAAGCATCGTAAGGTTGTTGCGGAAGTTCAGGTAAGTCTTCATCGGGTTGTTCTTCGGCAAAGTGCCTCCGCCGATATGATAAACGAAACTATCGGGGATGCAATATATCTTCTTGCCCATAAGGCGCATACGCCAGCAAAGGTCTATTTCCTCGCTATGGGCGAAGAAACGCGCGTCAAAGCCGCCCGCCTCCTTGAAGTCGCTTGCACGGACAACCATGCACGCCCCCGTAGCCCATAGCACTTCGGCCGCATAATCATACTGGCCGTCATCACTCTCTACGGTGTCGAAGAGCCTTCCGCGGCAAAACGGATAGCCGTAACGGTCGATGAAGCCTCCGCAAGCCCCGGCGTATTCAAACGCGTCACGGTTTTTCAGGGACAGGAGCTTTGGCTGGCACGCCGCAACGTCGGCATGGTTATCCATGAACTCTATAAGCGGAGTAAGCCAATGATGGGACACTTCCACGTCGGAATTGAGCAGCACGTAATACTCCGCGTCAATCTGTCCGAGCGCACGGTTATAGCCTTCGGCGAACCCCCAGTTCTTCTCCAGCACGATGACGCGCACCTCGGGGAAGTGCATCTTCAGCACTTCAAGCGAGTTATCAGTAGAGGCATTATCGGCCACATATACCACGGCCTCGTCTCGCGAGTAATCAAGCACGTTGGGCAGAAAGCGCGTAAGCATCTCCACCCCGTTCCAGTTCAGGATTACAATAGCGGTCTTGTCCATATCAAAGTATAGCTTTTAATGCGGTCTTGTCATGATTGAAGCCGCCCAGTCTGACTTTAACTATCTGGTTGTCAAGGCTTTCATTATCGGGAGAAGGAGGCAGCTCCACGCGGATATAGTTACGCGTAAAACCGTGCATCGAGCGTCCACGCGTAGCCTTCTCTAACAACACTTCCGCTTCCGAGCCTATATAGCGTGCGTAAAAGGCGTCTTTCTTCTCGTCAGAGAGGGCTAACAGGCACCTCGAACGGCGCTTCTTTTCCTCGTCGGAAACCACATACGGGATTTTCAACGCCGCCGTACCGGGACGCTCCGAATAAGGGAACACATGCAGCTGGGTTACGTCCAAAGCCTTCAGGAAGGCGTAAGTCTCCTCAAACAGCTCCGGCCTTTCGCCCCTTGTGCCCACCATCACGTCAACACCGATGAACGCGTCGGGCATCACCTTCTTTATAAGCTCTATCTTATGGGCGAACAACTTGGTGTCATAACGCCTGTGCATGAGGCGCAACACTTCGTCGGAACCGCTTTGCAACGGGATGTGGAAGTGAGGCATAAACGCCCTGCTGTACGCGCAATACTCTATAAGCTCGTCATCAAGCAAATCAGGCTCGATGCTGCTTATGCGGTAACGGCTGATGCCTTCTACCCCGTCAAGTGCCTTTACAAGGTCGATGAAACGCTCGCCGGTGGCCTCCCCGAAGTCGCCTATGTTCACACCGGTAAGCACTATCTCCTTTCCGCTCTCCTCTGCGGCCTGGCGCGCCTGCTCCACAAGCGACTTTATGCTCGGATTGCGGCTGAAACCACGGGCGTAAGGTATGGTGCAATAAGTACAGAAATAGTTGCATCCGTCCTGCACTTTGAGGAAATAGCGTGTACGGTTGCCTCGCGAACAGCTCGGCGCGAACGTCCTGATGTCTTTCGTCTTGACCGTATGGTGGCGGTGAAGCGAAGTGTCCTGTCTCACGCCCGACCATGCTTCTGACAAGAATTGTATCAAGTCTGCCTTCTCGTTCGCCCCAAGCACGAGGTCAACCCCGTCAATATCCGCCACCGTTTCAGGCTTTAACTGGGCGTAACATCCCGTAACTACGACAAACGCCCCCGGGTTCTCGCGTACCATGCGGTGTATGGCCTGGCGGCACTTATGGTCGGCCACCTCCGTCACCGAACACGTATTTATTATACAGATGTCGGCATCCTTGCTCACGGTGCTTACACCCATATCCTGCAACAACCGCCCGAATGTGGATGTCTCCGAGAAATTCAGCTTGCATCCAAGCGTGAAATAAGCGGCGGTCTTACCCTGAAAGGCCGATGTATCAATCATTATCACTCTTTGATTTACAACCTGCCGTTATACTAAACAGGCCGTTGAATTTTCCTATACCTTATTTATATATATGCCCATCCAACACCCACCGCAAACAAGCAAAAAGCTTCCCTGCATTACGGCGCGGCAGCATGGCACAAAGATACGAAAAAAACTCGACAATAGTGTAATGCTACAACATTTCTTAATAACCCCGGAAAGTTTAACAGTCGTTAGCAATTTGTATTCCATTGATATTCAATTACTTACGAAAAAGTTACAAAAACATGTCGAAAAAAAAGCATAAAATGAGAACAACATATTGAAAAAATACTTACCTTTGCAGCGTTTTAATAAACAACTGATTGTTTTACAGATTTAAAAAGCAAAGAAAATGAAAAAGTTAGTTTTAATGTTCGTAGCTATCGCAGCTATTTCATTCGCATCTTGTGGTAACAAAACAGCTAACGCTGAGGCTGCTGACACTACAGCAACCGACACTGCTGTTGTTGACACACTGGCTTCTGACAGCGCTGCTGCTGACACTGCTGCCGTTGACACAACTGTTGCAGAATAATTAGCTACAACAATTAAAAGCGAGTAAAAAACCGCAGGACCAAGTCCTGCGGTTTTTTTGTTGTAGCCCGACATGGCGCATCAGGCATAACAACAGGCGGCATTCCTCAATGAGGAATGCCGCCTGTTGCAATATTATAAAAGCCAAAGGCCTAAATCCTGAACTTCAAGCATTCGCTTATGCGCTGCATCGTGGTAAGGCGCGTAGGCACAAGCGGAAGGCGAAGTACATTCTCTATCATTCCCATTTCGTGAAGCATAGCCTTCACACCTGCCGGATTGCCGTCAACGAAAAGCAGGTTGAACAGGTCGGTAAACTTGTGATGTATCTTGCGCGCACTCTCTATTTCCCCGTTCATCTCAAGGCGAATCATGCGCGAGAACTCCTTGGGCAGAGCGTTGCCGATAACCGAGATGACTCCTGCCGCGCCACAAGCTATCATCGGGAAGGTAAGGGCGTCATCGCCACTTATTACATCGAACGTGTCGGGCTTGTTCTTTATTATCTCGTCAACCTGCTCAAGGCTTCCTGCGGCCTCCTTTATAGCCACGATGTTGGGGCAGTCATGAGCAAGACGGACGGTTGTTTCCGCTTTCAAGTTGACACCTGTCCGCCCGGGCACGTTATAAAGTACAACCGGCAGATTGGTAGCCGCCGCTATGGTTTTGAAGTGCTGGTACAGACCTTCCTGCGAAGGCTTGTTATAATAAGGGCATACGCTAAGCACGCCGTCAATGCCCGAAAAGTCGCCTGTCTGTAGCTCGTTCACCACTTCAGCCGTATTGTTGCCGCCGCAACCCATAAGTATGGGTACCTTGTCACCCACCATTTCCACCACGAGCTGCTTTATTTTCTGCTTCTCGTCCTTGGTCAACGTGGGAGTCTCGCCCGTAGTGGCAAGTATGCAAAAGAAGTCGGCGCCGCCTGAAAGCTGGTATGCGATAAGTTTTTTCAACGCCTGATAGTCAACGGCTCCATCGGATGTGAACGGTGTAACCAGGGCTATGCCTAACCCCTTGAATATGTTATATGCCATAAAAAAACGCTTGTTTCGTCATAATCGAATGCAAAAATACTATTTTTACGTCTAAAAGCAAAACAAACTGACGTGTTTTTAGCAAACAAGCAGACAAGGGACGAGCAGACAAGGGACGAGTGACTTGTCCCTCGTCTGCTGAAAAACTAATTGGAACCGATATAAAGGAACAGCATTCCGAGCAGCACAAGTATGAGGTCAACGACCTTGCTCTTCAAGTTTTTCTCATGCAGCAGCACCGCTCCGAACAGGAACGACACGATGACGCTGCCCCTCCTTACCATCGAGACGATGCTTATCATCGCTCCGGGAATGCTCAACGCGTAGAAATACACGAAGTCGGCGGCACTCAGGAACACGCTGATGAGTATTATGCACCAGTCCCAGCGGAACGGCGTAGTATGCTTGCGCTTGGGCCACCAGAGCAGGAGCAGCATCACGCCCATCATGAAGCACTGGTAGATGTTGTACCAGCTCTGCACCATCATGCGGTCAAGCCCCACGCCGCCGTGGCTTGCCGGAGCCATGAGATACTTGTCGTAAAGGCCGCTCACCGCCCCGAGCATGGCCGCCAGGACGATGAAGTAAATCCAGCGGTCGTGCTTGAAGTCGATGCCTTCCTTCTTTCCGCTACGGCTCAACATGAAGAACGACGCTACGGCCAGCGCCACACCAATCCACTGGTAGAGGTTAAGGCGTTCGCCGAACACTATGAACGCGCCCACGAGCACCATCACCGGGCGCGTGGCGTTGATAGGTCCTACGATGGTGAGGGGCAGGTGCTTCATGCCGAAATAGCCGAACACCCACGACGCCAGCACGATGACGCTCTTCAGTATGATATATTTGTGCATATCCCATCCACCGCTTGCCACCTTGAATATGGTGCCGTCGAGCGTGTCGGTGGTGGCCGAAAGTACGATGAACGGCAGGAATATGAGCGACGATATGAGCGTGTTGAGGAACAACACGGGGATGACGGCGTTGCCGTCGAGCGACTTTTTCTTAAATGAATCGTAAAATCCGAGCAGAGCTGCGGACAAAAATGCCAATAATAACCACATTTTAAGTGAAAATGAAAAGTGAAAAGTGAAAAATCAAATTGCAGTAGACATACAAGGCATCTCCCTTAAATCCTTGCTTCTTTATTACCTACTCCTTACTACTTTACTCCTTACTACTTCCCTACTTACTCCTTCCCTCCTTCAATACAATATCTTTTCAAGGAACAGCGCGCAGGCCGGAACGCTGTCGCCAGCCCCCGAGCGCGAACGTCCTTCTATTATCCGCCTGAATCCGTCAACGTCTGTACGGCCGCGCCCGACGTCAATCAGCGTGCCAACCACGGCGCGCACCATGTTGCGCAGGAAGCGGTTGGCCGTTATTACGAAGTGCCAGCGATAATCGTCGTCCTGCACCCAGCGCGCCTCGGTCACCCGGCAGAGGGTGGTCTTCACGTCGGTATGGCTCTTGCAGAACGCCGCGAAGTCGTCGTATTCAAGCAGCAGGGCCGCCGCCTGGTTCATCCTGTCGAAGTCGAGGTTGTAAAACATCTCGCACGAATACGCCCTAAGGAACGGGTCGCGGCGCGTATGTACATAATAATGGTACGTGCGCGATGTGGCGCTGAAGCGCGCGTGCATGTCGTCGGGCACGGCTTCCATCCTGTCTGCGGCGATGTCGCGCGGCAACAGGCGGTTCAGCCGGTACACCGTCTGGCGGCAGTCCAGCCCCCCGGCCGCGTCGAAATGGGCTACCATCATGCGCGCGTGTACGCCGGTGTCGGTGCGCCCCGCGCCCACTACGGGCACGTCGCCGCGCAGCAAGATTGACAAAGCCCTCTGCAACTCGCCCTGCACCGTGCGCTCGCCCGGCTGCACCTGCCAGCCTCGGTAGGCCGCGCCGTCATACTTGAAATAAAGGAAATATCTCTGCATCGGCATCAAGTATTTTCTGTAAATCGCGTGAATCCGACATAAGAAGACATCCTTTGTAGGGACATAATTTATTATGTCCGCACGCCGCGAAGAGGCGTATTATCTAAGCGCAGCACAATAAAAACGTTCTTTCAGAACGTGCGGACATAATGAATTATGTCCCTACAAAGGATGCCTTCGCTGATTGTGAAAACAGCAGTTACATCGGACTCATGTTTAAAACCGCGTGCAAAAGTACAAAAAATATCCGAAACATTAAGCAGACAAGGGACAAGATACGAGCCGACAGGCAACGAGAGACAAGCATACAAGCCATAAGAAACAAGCATACGAGGAATTAGCCGGCAAGCATTTCACACCTTCATGTATATTACCATGCAACTCGCTGATACCCAACAACTTACAAACACCGCCACAAAAGACCGCAAATCGCCTTGCAAAAGACGGCCTTTCGCAGGGCGAAAGGTGGCCTTTGACAAGGCCAAAGGCCACCTTTTGCATCGGCTACACTCACTACCCTACTCCCCATGAGCCTTGTTTTTACCGAAAAGTATGGTAAAACATTGGCCTTATGGAAAAAAAATCTTAATTTTGTCGCCTAAAAAATAAAACGAAGAAAACGCGATGAACACGGCTGAAGCATCATTCCGCTTGCTCCGCTTCATACTAAGACTGCTGGCATACACTCCGTTCCGCGTGCTGTATGCCTTGTCCGACGGCATGTTCTACCTGCTGTATTACGTCGTCCGCTACCGGCGAAAAGTGGTAAGGCAAAACCTTACAGAGTCTTTTCCCGGGAAGAACATGCACGAAATCAAACATACGGAAAAGGCTTTTTACCGCTTCTTCACCGACATGACGCTTGAAAGCTGCAAGCTGGCAACCATCTCAAGAGAGAAGATAAGGCGTCGCATGGCGTTCAAGAACACAGAAGAGGTAAACTCGATGCTGCGCCGCGGCAGGTCGGTAGCCGTCTACCTCGGCCATTACGGCAACTGGGAGTGGGTGTCGTCCATGCCCCTTTGGCTGGAACAGGGCACCGTAGGCGCACAAATCTACCACAAACTGCGCAACGAAGCCATGGACCGCCTGATGCTGCACATACGCGAACGCATGGGCGCCGTAAGCGTTGACATGCACAAGACGGCGCGCTACATCACCACGCTGGCCGCCGAACACAAGGTATGCACAATAGGCTTCATAGCCGACCAGTCGCCAAGGCTCAAGGAGTCGCGCCACTTCCTGCACTTCCTCAACCACGACACGCCAGTGCTTACAGGCACGGAGAAAATCATAAAGCACTATGGCTTCGAGGCGTTTTACCTCGATGTGAGGCGCACCAGGCGCGGGTTTTACACGGCGGAGTTCGTCAGGATGCACGACGAGCCACGCTCCCTGCCCGACTTCGAACTGACCGCCCTCTACTTCAAGCACCTTGAACAGGCCATAACAAGGCAGCCCGAACTGTACCTGTGGACGCACAACCGCTTCAAGCACGCTACAAAATTGGATTAAAACAGAAACAAGCAGCTCACGACATAATGGATATAGACTTCATCATAACATGGGTTAACATGAACGACCCGGCGTGGCAGGCCGACTTCGCAAGATACTCCGGCAACAAGGACAACACCAAGAACGGTGTGTCCGAAGCCCGCTTCCGCGACTACGGTTTCCTGAAATACTGGTTCAGAGGCGTGGAGAAGTTCGCCCCATGGGTGCGCAAGATACATTTCGTTACCAGCGGACAAAAGCCGGAATGGCTTGACACAAGCAATCCGAAAATACACCTTGTAAACCACAAGGACTACATCTCCGCGCAATTCCTGCCCACATACAACTCCGTCGTCATAGAACGGTACATACACCGCATACCCGGCCTGGCCGAGCACTTTGTATACTTCAACGACGACTTCTACCTTACAAGCCCCGTAGGCACAGACCGCTTCTTCCGCAACGGCCTGCCATGCGACATCGCCGTGTTCCAATACAACCCGTCATGGTCGCAATGGTACAAGAGAATAAAGAACAACCTGAAAATCATCAACCGCCACTTCGACAAGAAGGAGGTGACGGCGCGCTTCCACGACAAGTGGTTCTGCAAGGAGTACGGCTCCAAGGCACGCCTCAACTATCTGCTCAAGCCCTACGGAAAGTTCATCACCCTGCGCACTCCACACAACGCCCAGCCCTACCTTAAGTCAACCTTCGAGGAGGTGTGGGCCGTGGCCGGGCAAGAGCTTACCGAGACCTCGGCCAACCGCTTCCGCGCACTTACCGACTATACGCCCGAGCTTTTCCGCACATGGCAGATATGCCGCGGCAACTTCGAGCCGTACAACACATACCGCGACACCAAGATGTTCCCACTCATGGTGCGCCCCAAGCAGGCCGTCAGGGCCATACACGACCAGACATACAAGCTCGTATGCCTGAACGACAACGTGCACATACGCAACTATGCACAGGTGATGGAGAACATACGCAACGCCTTCGAGCACATACTTCCCGAAAAGTCGGGCTTTGAACTATAACATACGAAACCGATGAAGAAAGTTTACGCGGAAATAATAGCCGGCATGATACCATGCAAAATGGCGCGCAACCGCTGGCGCGGACTGCTGCGCTACGGGCTGCTAAAGGCCATAAGGCTGAAATACAGGCTGCGCCACAACCACACGAAGCCGCAATATTACCTCTCGGTATGCGCCATTGCCAAGAACGAAGGGCCTTACTTCAAGGAGTGGATAGAATGGCACAGGAAGCAAGGCGTGGAGAAATTTTACATATACGATAACGAAAGCACGGACGAGACGCGGCAAGTGCTTGAGCCGTATATAGCGTCTGGCCTGGTTGAATACACCTACTTTCCCGGGCAGAAGCGGCAGCTCGCCGCGTATGACGACTGCTTCGAGCGTCACAGGCTTGACACCCGGTGGCTCGCGGTGATAGACCTTGACGAGTTCATCGTGCCAATAAAGGACAAGAGCATCCCCGACTTCCTGCGCCGTATGGAGCAGTTCGCGGTAGTGGAAATCAACTGGCTGGTCTACGGCAGCAGCGGAGCCAAGACCAAAGAACCGGGCGACGTGATGCAGAGGTTCCGCCGCCACTCCCTGCCCGACCATAGATTGAACACCCATGTAAAGAGTATCGCCGACCCGAGACGCGTATGCACGATGACAGGATGCCACGAAGCGGCGCGCCTGTCAGGCCGTGCCGCCGACCCGCACGGCACCCCCATAACGAAACACTACGGCGACCGCAAGCCGCAACAGGACGTAATACGCATCAACCACTACGCAATAAAGTCTTACGAGGAATTCCTCGGCAAGCGTGCACGCGGCCGTGCACGCATCAACACCCTGCGCGACATGGGCTACTTCGACAGATACGACTTGAACGACATAGAAGAATAAGCCCTACGGCGACCCTGTAACACCTGAAAAATGCAATCATAGGACATGGCAACATACTACGGAAAGAAATACAAGATGCTGGAAACAAGGCACTTGTTCAAGGAACTTCTACTTTCAGCCAAAATAGCATTGAAGTCGAAAGAAACGGGCAAACCCAATACAAAACAGCCCGTTTACATAGCCATGATTGACGGAGAGACCTTTCATGGAGGCATGTGCGACAGGTTCAAGGGCATAGTCTCGCTTTACGCGTATTGCAAATATACAGGCAACCCGTTCAGGATAAGGTACACATATCCGTTCAGGCTGGAAGACTACCTGCAACCCGCCGCTTACGACTGGACACTAAAACAAGGCGAATACACGGACAACCCGCTATACAGCAGGGTGCTGTACATGAGAGGCGAACACCTCGCCACGAGGCTGTTGGGCTTCAAGGCAAAGAAGCAAGTGCATTTTTACAGCAACCGCGACATGGTTGACCATATTAACGAGACATACGCTAAGGAAGGCGGAAAGGCCGCTCCGCCAAGCTGGGGAGAGCTTTATTGCGAGCTGTTCAAACCGGGAAAGGTTCTCCAAGAACGTATTGACGCGACAAAGAAGGGCATCGGCGGCAACTATTACGCTGCGGTGTTCCGCTTCCAAAACCTGCTTGGCGACTTCCACGAGTACCACTACAAGGCACTGGGCGACAAGGAAAAGGAGGAAGAACTGATAAACAGATGCCTCGACGCAATCAAAGAATTGATGGCCAAACACGGCAACACGCCGCTACTGGTTACGGCGGACAGCACTACTTTCCTTAAAAGGGCGGCGCAGATTGACGGCGTACACATAATACCAGGCAAGCTAATCCACATGGACGGACAGAAGCATCATGCTCCAAAAGACCAGTACGAGGTGTACCTGAAGTCGTTTCTCGACTTCTACATGCTCAGCGAAGCGCAGAAGATTTACCGCATCGGCACGCCGCAGATGTACAAAAGCCAGTTCCCGGTGTACGCCGCAAAGATGCACAACATACCGTTCGAGAGCATCACAATATGACCTTACACCTTCACGAATGCTAACGCCAATACCCGCAAAGGGCACCGGCGTCACTCCGCATTCTCCAGTTTCCGCCTTATCGCAGGATAGCGTTCAAGTATTCTTTCAAGCGTTTCACGGTTTACGTCAACGCCTGACGAGACATTAACCTTGACCAGCGAAATGCTCCTCGGCTTCCCTATTTCATCCACCTTGCACTTTCCGCCGGGAACGGGCACCACATATGTACCGCGCGACACGGCGGCCAGCCAAAACCATATGTCGTCACAGGTTGGTGCCAAGGCCATGAAGAGTGCAGGGTCAAGCATAGCCTCGTCAAGCGAATGCGGCGGATAGAGCACTCCGCCTACGCCGGTCTGCATGGCGAGACGGCTTAAATGGATTTTCTTGAAGATGAAGTCAAACGCCTTGTACCTGTGCCATTTCCTATAAGGCTCTCCCAGTCTGGCCTTCCTGACACGGTGGGCGATTATCGCGTCGGGCACACGCCGGTGCATACGGAGCAGGTCGGAAAGCATGGTGGAATGATAACGTATGTCATCGTCTATTGTCACAATGACATCGTCCGGGAAATCCCTAAGAGCCGGTACGAGCTTCTTGTACGAACGTATTTCGGCCGGGTCGAACCTTACTTCAAATATTCTGCTTTCTTTCTTCAGTTCCTCAAGTTCCTGCGGCAGCACGCCGCCGGGAAACTTCTGCGTGTCGAGATACAACACTATCCTGTCGGGCAGCACTGTGCCTGCAATAATGGAACGTATTGCCTGCACCGCATAGGGTATTGCAGCGGGAAAAGACGTGAGCGAAACTATTACGTTCTGTTTATTGTCCGTCATCCTTTAAGATTGTTAAATATGATAACCTATCCGTCCGCCTACCTCGGGGAACCTCCTTACAATAGCATCCAGTGCGGCTGCGTTACGGTCAACCTTCGACTTGAAGTTGGTCGTCTTCAACGAAAGCGCACGCGGCTTGCCAACTCCCTTGGGCTTGTTGTGGCCGAACGGGACGGGTACAACGGGCGTGCCGTTGGCTACCGCCGCCGCCCAAAACCAAATATCGTCGGTAGTAGGGGCAATCTCCGTGAACAGAGCTACGTCGAGCATGCCCTCTTTCAATGAATGGGGAGGATAAAGCACGCCGCCCACGCCGGTCTGTATGTTCCTGAAACCCGTGTGCAGCCTGTGCCGCAGAAAATGGTACCACCTGTACTTGCGCCACTTGCGGTAAGGCCTTCCCGGCATCATCAGCTTGGCACGGTGGGCCAAGACGGCGTGAGGCACGCGTCTGTGCAGGCGCAACAGGTCGCGCAGCATGTTCCTGTGGTAATACACATCGTCATCAACGGTCACGATGACGGCATCGGGAAAGTCGCGCAACGCCGGTATAAGCTTGCGGTAAGAGCGTATGTCGCGGTCATAATCACGGATTTCAAACACGGGGTTACTCTCCGCCAGCGACAAGAGTTCCTGCGGAACGCCCTTCTCGCCGAACTGCGAGAACGTAAGATACAACACTACCTTGTCGGGCAATACCGCCCCGTCGAGCAGCGACTTGACGGCCTTGGCGGCATACTGGATGGCCGCCGGGAACGACGTCATCGACACTATGACCTGTTGCTTTGACATGTTATCTTCAATTATCAATAATATTATGCAAAGATAATGCAAGTTCGACATTATGCAAAACAAAAGGAAAAGAATTTCCCATATGCCATCTTTCGGCCTGAAAAAGGCCGTCTTTGACACGCTAAAAGGCCGTCTTCCGCATTGCAAAAGACGGCCTTTTGCAACAGCATCGGTAACCCGTTGGTTTTCAAGCACTTGCAAAATGACGAATGCAAGCCGCCCAAATTCATGGCAAAGGCCATTCAAACAATGTGTCCTGACGGCGGAAATAACATGAACAAAACAACAATAAGCGCACGACATACTCCACACCACACCTGCCGGAAAAGACACACGGGTAGCTTATCGCATAAAAATGTATCTTTCATTTTGCAATGTAAAACTTTTACATTATCTTTGCACGAAATGGGATAAGGGCTTCAAACCCTGTAAAAAGCAAATATTACAACAAGCTTTACACTCTTGCGCATGACAAGATGAAAGCAAAATCGCATAACAAAAAGCTATAACAACTAATGAAATATAAGTTATTAGCGGTCTGTACAGAAAAGCAAATCAACATCGGAGACTACATTCAGGCATTGGCGGCGGCCCAGTTTCTTCCAAAGACAGACGGCTTCATCCAAAGGGAAAAACTGAAAGACTACGAAGAAGATGAATGCAAGGTCATCATGAACGGATGGTACATGCACCACACCGAGCAATGGCCTCCATCAGAAAAGATAACCCCGCTGTTTGTCGCGTTCCATATAAATGCGTCTGCAAAAGAAGGACTTGTATCAAAGGAAAGCATCGATTACCTGAAAAGATTTCAGCCTATCGGATGCAGAGACCACTATACAAGGGACCTGCTGCTCTCGAATGGCGTAGATGCTTACTTCTCCGCCTGCCTTACTTTAACATTGGGAATGAAATACAAATCGACTGAAAAGGAAGACAAATGCTATTTCGTAGACCCTTTCATACCCAAAAAGAAAAAAGTGATTGACGAAATATACAACACATTGTGGCTGTTGACACATTACAGGAAATGGAAGACCATTGAAAAAATCACAGACAAATTACCCTATAAAAAGAATTTCAAAAGACGCATCCGCGCCTGCCGGTTGTACCGTACGTACATAAGAATTTTTACAGAAGAGACTTTGACTGAAGCCGAATACATATCACAACTCAACAAAAGTTATCTAACAAAGTACAACACAGACATGGAAAGACTTGACGAAGCGAAACGTCTTGTAAACAAATATGCCAAGGCGAGAATGGTTGTCACGTCAAGAATACATTGCGCATTACCTTGTCTGGGATTGGAAACACCTGTGATTTTCACGGAAAACACAACACAAACAGAAAAGAAAGTATGCAGAATGGGCGGAATAAGTGATTTGTTCAACACCATTAGTTTTAACGGAAATAGATTTGAGACAAACTTCAAGTTTTGCAGAAGTACAAGAATATCACAAAAAAACGTACCGACAAACAAAGATTTATGGAGGCAATACGCTACAAAATTGATTGAGACATGTAAAGATTTCATTAACAAAAACAATTGAGAGAGATTTTATTTTGCACGCCCAATTAAACGGTGATTAGATTAATAACCAAGGCATAAGGTTTCCAACTTCTTATTACATCATAATTATGGGAATGGATATTGATTTAGTATATCTTTGGGTTGACGGCAACGACCCTGTATGGCAAGCTAAACGCAACGCCTTTATTGGCGAGACCAACGACAACTCACCAATAAATTGCAAAGGTCGTTACGCCAACAACGATGAGCTAAAATACAGTTTACGCTCGGTAGAAACGTATGCGCCTTGGATAAGAAAAATATTTATCGTCACTGACAATCAGTCACCTGACTGGCTGAACACGTCAAACCCAAAGATAAAAATAATCGACCATACGGACATCATGCCGGCCGAAAGTCTGCCATGCTTCAACTCAAGCCTGTTGGAACACTTCCTGTACCTCATACCTGACTTGTCTGAATATTTTTTATTTGCCAATGACGACATGTATATTAACAAGGACGTTACCCCGGAAGACTTTTTCACCTCCGGCGGGTTTCCTATAATACGACTGACACGCAAGCCGCTAAGGAAAATCAGATGGTTCATCCGCGAAAATATACAAAAGAAACCGTTAAAGAATTACAGTAAAATGGTGGCTCGTTCCTCGCAAATGGTTGCAGACAAATACGGCACTTACTTTACGGGTATGCCCCACCACAACATAGACGCTTACCTGAAAAGTGACTACAAACGATTTGTTGAAGTTACTTTCCGCTATGAATTTCAGGCAAACAACAAAAACAAGATGCGCTGCGACGACGATGTACACCGTAGCGTGCTATCTTATGCCGCACTCGCCGAAAAACATGGAACATTGCGTTACGTAACACGAAAAGAATCCATGCTTGTCAAGATACACAGAAAAAGATATTATGATATGCTTGACAAATACTGCCCGATGTTTTTCTGCATGAACGATTCTGAATACGCCACAGACAAAGACAGGATAATGGCCAAGATGTATCTGGAAAAACGATTCCCGAACAAGTCTCAATTTGAGAAATAAATGATTCGTTCTTGAACAACAGAAAAAGGATACTCAACTTAATTCAATTAAGTGGTATCCTTTTTCTGTTATGACATACACACGAATGCGGTAAATCAGAACTCGCTGGTGAAGTGGAAGCGTATGTGCTTGAAGTCCTGTTGCGCCATCTGGAGCACATAACCGCTGTCTGCAAGGAACACGTCGCGGCCGTCTTTGTCTTTGGCCATGTACTGATACTTGCGCTTCTTGAACTGCTCAAGTTCCACGGGGTCGTCAGAGTCTATCCAGCAAGCCTTGTACAGATGCACAGGTTCCCAACGGCACTTGGCTCCGTACTCATTTTCGAGGCGGTACTGTATGACCTCAAACTGAAGCTGGCCTACCGTTCCGATAATCTTGCGGCCGTTGAACTGGTTGACAAACATCTGCGCAACGCCCTCGTCCATAAGCTGGTCGATGCCTTTAGCCAGCTGCTTCGATTTCATGGGGTCGTCATTCTCAATGTACTTGAACATCTCCGGCGAAAACGAGGGCAGACCGCGGAAGTGCAGTTGCTCACCGTCGGTAAGCGTATCGCCGATTTTAAAGATTCCATTATCAGGCAGACCCACTATGTCGCCGGGCCAGGCCTCGTCTATTGTACTCTTGCGCTGCGCCATGAATTGCGTAGGAGAAGAGAAGCGGACGGTCTTGCCAAGACGCACATGTAAGTAAGGTTTGTTGCGCTCGAAGCGTCCGCTGCACACCTTGCAGAAGGCGATACACGAGCGGTGGTTGGGGTCAATGTTGGCCGTTATCTTGAATATGAAGCCCGTAAACTTAGGCTCTTCCGGCTCAACCATACGTTCCTCGGCCTTCGTAGGACGGGGACTTGGGGCTATCTCGACAAAGCAATTAAGCAGTTCCTGTACTCCGAAATTGTTGAGCGCACTGCCGAAAAACACCGGGGCAACCTCTGCCGAGCGGTAATCTTCAACGTTGAACTCGGGGTAAACGCCGTCAACCAGCTCAAGGTCGTCACGCAGTTTGGCTGCGTCAGCCTCGCCGACACGGCGGTCGAGCTCGTCGCTTGCGATGTCAACCTCAACCTTCTCCGTAACGCGTTGCTTGTCAGGGGTAAACAGGTCAAGTTTCTGCTCATAGATGTTGTACACTCCCTTGAACTTGGCTCCTTGGTTGATTGGCCACGACAGGGGGCGCACCTTTATTTCAAGCTCCTGCTCAAGCTCGTCAAGCAGGTCGAAGGGGTCGCGCCCTTCACGGTCCATCTTGTTGATGAAAATGATTACCGGCGTGTTGCGCATACGGCATACGTTCATAAGCTTGCGCGTCTGCGCCTCAACACCCTTGGCCCCGTCAACAACGATAATGGCCGAATCGACGGCCGTAAGCGTGCGGTATGTGTCTTCGGCGAAGTCTTGGTGACCCGGCGTGTCAAGTATGTTGACCTTATAGCCATCGTAATCGAACTCCATGACCGAGGTTGACACGGATATTCCACGCTGCTTTTCAATGTCCATCCAGTCAGACGTGGCCGTCTTGCGGATTTTGTTGTTCTTCACCGCACCTGCCACCTGGATTTGCCCTCCGAAAAGCAGGAACTTCTCGGTAAGCGTTGTCTTTCCCGCGTCAGGGTGTGATATTATGGCGAACGTGCGCCGTCTTGCTATTTCCTTGTTCATTTGGTTATTCTTTGTCTGCTAACAATTTGATGCACTCTACCAGGCTTTCTTCCCAATAGGGAATGTCCAAGCCGTAGGTTTCCTTGATTTTGGTCTTGTCCAATACGCTGTATGCAGGACGCTTTGCTGGCGTGGGGTATTCGGCCGTGTGCAGCGGCTTCACGCGGCATGACGTTATGCCGGCTATACGGTGTATGGCCTTCGTAAAGTCGTACCAGCTGCATACGCCTTCGTTTGAGAAATGGTATATGCCAGGCTTAACGCCTTTGTCTATGGCTGTCATTATTGCCACAGCAAGGTCGCGGGCGTAAGTCGGCGTGCCGATTTGGTCGAATATAACACCAAGTTCAGACTTCTCCTTGCCAAGGCGCAGCATGGTCTTAACGAAATTGCCACCGAACGGAGAATAAAGCCATGCCGTGCGTATAATCATTACACGCTTGCAGAACTTGCCGACAGCAAGCTCCCCGGCAAGCTTCGTACTACCGTAGACACTGTCCGGACAAGGAGTGTCTGTCTCGACATAAGGTGTATGTTTCGTCCCGTTGAACACATAATCGGTGGAAACATGCACCATCCATCCGCCACGCGCATCGACCGCCGCCGCCAGATATGCCGGTGCCTCGGTATTGAGGGCAGTGCAAAGCTGCTTGTCGGTCTCCGCCTTATCCACGGCTGTATAAGCCGCACAGTTTATGATACCGTCTATGGCATTGCTCTTTACAAAATCATCCACGGCTGCCTGGTTGGTAATATCCAGTTCATCCCTGTCTGTGTTGAAAAAAGTGTGCTGTCCGTAATTCTCTTCAAGCAGCCTAATCTCGCTGCCCAATTGGCCATTACAGCCTGTAACAAGTATGTTCATTGGTGGTATTGTTTAGTTGACAAGCCACAAGCAGACGAGCAAACAAAGCATTTTACTTCGTATCTTGTTTGCTTGTTACTTGTCTGCTTACTCAAATTCAAGTGGTTCTTCCTTGTCTTTCAGGTAATAATCTGAAAGCATACCGACAAAAGTGCTGATTTCCTTGATGGCATGTTCAGTGTCGGGACTTATCTTTTTCTTCTGCAAACGCAGCATCATCACACCGTAAAGGGCGTTGAAGCAAGTCTCTATCTCGTTCTCGTCATTGTCCGCCCCACGCTTGCGCAACTCCACGATGAAAGGCAAAACCTTGTAATATTCGCTGTTGTAAAACGGATATTTAGTGCTTTGCAGAAGCTGTGCGTTAAGCTCCACAAGCTGCTGCATTACTATTTTGTTGATTTGCAGATGCCCTTTCTCGCGGCATCCTTCCTGATTCATCATCCTCACAAGGTTACCGTACCAGTCGGCCATGTCCTCTTTCTGCTCGTCGGTATAATCAAACCTGTCTATATACTCGCGGCGGATGCGCCCCAGGTTGCAACCGTAAGCACGTATCAAGTCCTCTACCTGCCACATGTACAACAGGTATTCGGCAATGCTTTTCTTTCTTAATTCCTGTGATATGAACATTGTTTATATAATGTTTACTGGTTTCAAGGTTATAAAGCCATAAGGTTATACGTATGTCCCGAAGCCGCATTACCTTAAAGCCTAAACACATTGAAGCCACACTCAATAATGAAACGTGTAAAGATTGAACACTGTGCCGACAAGCACAATCAATGAAAAAATCATGACAATGCTGCCGATGATTTTATTTATTATGACAATACTGCTGTTGTCGAATTTTCCCCGGACTTTGTCTATCAGCCATGTAAGCCCGAACCACCATAACAACGCCCCGCAGATGATGCTGAAATAACCTACGCACATGTGCAAAGGATGCTTTGGGATGACAAAAGCAAACTGGGCGAATGTTGCCATAAAAAGAAATATTATAAGTGGATTGGAGAACGTAACGAGGAATGCCGTCACGCCATTATGTATCAACGTTCCTTTCTTTTTTCCACTGACATGTATCTTCTTTGTCGGGTCCGAACGGTAACAATATATTCCGAAAACCATCAGCATTATACTGCCAGTTATCTGCAAGATAAAACGGTTCTGGTTGTTATTAATCAAATCCATTACGAAACTCATGCCGAAGCCCGTTATCAGGGCATAGATAAAGTCGCTGACTGTCGCCCCGATGCCCGTCACAAAGCCATACCAACGCCCCTTGTTCAATGTACGTTGGATGCAGAGCACTCCCACAGGCCCCATCGGCGCTGACGCCACAACGCCAATGAGCATTCCCTTAAAAATCCAGTCAAGTATGTCTAAATGAAACTGAAACGGCATAACGCGTGCAAAATTGCTAATTTTTTACGAAAGAAACAAATTTTGCCGACAAAACTTTGCCGTATATGAGATTTTTGATACCTTTGCAATCATTCGGCAGGCAATGTGTCGTGACATGTTAAAAAGGTAGTCGCTTGCATCTTGCCTGTCGTGAGTTTGAATAGAATTCACATAATTTTTTCAATATCATGATATCACAACCATTAAAGCCATACGTCATCGGGCTTGACCTTGGCGGTACAAATTCTGTATTCGGCGTTGTAGACAGCCGTGGAGACATAAAAGCCACAACGGCGATAAAGACGCAAGCGTATTCAACTGTAGAAGATTACGTTGACGCGTCCATCGACGCGTTACAGATTATTATCGACCAGGTAGGCGGCATTGACAAGATAAAGGCCATGGGTATCGGCGCACCCAATGCCAACTATTACAAAGGAACAATTGAGTATGCGCCGAATATTGCCTGGGCTCACGAATGCATCGTACCACTTGCCGACATGTTCTGCAAGAAGCTCGGAATTCCAGTGGCGATAACCAACGACGCCAATGCGGCCGCAATAGGTGAAATGACATACGGAGTGGCGCGCGGAATGAAAAACTTTATCGTACTGACTCTCGGCACTGGTGTCGGTTCAGGCATAGTGATTAACGGACAACTCGTTTACGGAAGCGACGGATTTGCCGGCGAACTGGGGCACGTCATCATGCGACGTGAGAACGGACGTGCCTGCGGATGCGGACGTACTGGATGCCTTGAAGCATACTGTTCGGCTACCGGAGTTGCACGCACGGCACGCGAATACCTGGCAACTACAGACATGCCGTCAGTATTACGCGAACTTGAACCAGAGAAAATAACATCGCTTGACGTGTCGATTGCCGCAGGAAAAGGCGACGAACTGGCCAAGAAAGTTTACGATTTCACAGGTGAAATGCTGGGTGAGGCATGCGCCGACTTTGCCGCATTCTCTTCACCCGAAGCATTCATATTCTTCGGCGGACTGACAAAAGCCGGTGACTTGATAATGGAACCGATAAAGAAAAGCTATGACGAACATGTGCTAAACATATTTAAAGGTAAAGCACAATTCCTTATAAGCGGCCTTGACGGTTCTTCAGCCGCCGTTCTTGGTGCCAGTGCAATAGGATGGGACATTCAAGAACAAATCTAAAAACAGAAACAAGCAAAACAATCTACAAGCAGACGGTGAGACTTGCAATTATCCTTAACCGACAAAGGCATATCTCACCGCCTGCTTGTTGTTGTAATCAGTAAACGAGCAAACAATGAACATACAGGATGACATCAAGAAAGCAGTAGAAGTTATGCGCCAAGGCGGCGTAATACTCTACCCTACCGACACGGTATGGGGCATCGGATGCGATGCCACAAACGCCGAAGCCGTAGCGAAAGTTTACAAGATAAAGCGCCGCGACGACTCCAAAGCACTAATCTGCCTTGTTGACTCTGACGTAAGACTACAACGCTACGTAAGAAACGCCCCCGAAGTGGCATGGCAGGTCATGGAACTGGCAACCAAGCCCACGACGGTAATATTTGACAACGCGGTTAACCTTGCACCGAACCTTATAGCTGAAGACGGCAGCATTGCCATGCGCATAACCCAAGAGCCTTTTTCCAAAGAACTTTGCTACCGTTTCCAAAAACCGATTGTATCGACAAGCGCGAACATAAGCGGAGAGCCTGCCGCTGAAAACTACAAAGACATTTCAGAGGAACTGCTTGGTGCCGTTGACTACGTATGCTACAGCCGCAGGCAGGAGAAGAAACCGCATACACCGTCAAGCATTATCAGAATAAAGGCCGACGGACAAGTTGAAATAATCAGAAAATAAAGACCGCAAGCCTGGGCTTGGCGGTTTTTATACTGCCAATACGGACGCTGGTCTGCACAAATTACAGACAGGCACCAACTCAATATAATAGAAAGACAGAAAGTGAGCCAAGTAAGCATAGAGAAAGACATGGCGCGCGATGGACAAACGTTCATGCAGCGCGTGATAAAATTGCGCGAACAATACGTCACCGACCGCCAATTCACGCTGATACTGAGTTTCCTTGTCGGCCTGTTTGCCGCCGTAGCGGCTCTCGTCTTGCACTGGCTCATTGAAGAAATAGCCCACCTGCTTACGTCACGCTTCGACACCAACACGTTCAACTGGCTGTACCTTATTTATCCTGTAATAGGAATTTACATTACGTCATTATTTGTGCGTTACGTCGTGAAAGACGAAATCAGCCACGGAATAACGCGCATCCTCTACGCCATAAGCAGCAAGCGCAGCCGCCTTAAGGGGCACAACTGCTGGAGCAGCGTCATGGCTTCTGCCATAACCATAGGCTTTGGCGGCAGCGTGGGAGCAGAGGCGCCCATCGTGCTCACAGGCTCGGCCATAGGCAGCAACCTCGGCCAGCTGTTCAAGATGGACAACAAGACGCTCATGCTGCTCGTGGGCTGCGGAGCTGCAGCGGCCATCGCTGGCATATTCAAGGCCCCAATCGCAGGACTGGTGTTCACGCTCGAGGTGCTGATGATTGACCTTACAATGGCTTCCCTGCTGCCTATCCTCATCTCAAGCGTCACGGCTACATGTTTCACTTACATTTTCACGGGCAGCGAATCACTCTTCGTATTTACCCTTGACAACCCATGGCCGGTTGAGCGTATACCGGCCAATATACTGCTGGGCGTATTCGGCGGCTTCGTAAGCCTTTACTTCATACGCACAATGACGGCCTGCGAAGGCATCTTCGCACGGCTCAAGGACAAGCCTATAGTAAAACTGCTGCTTGGCGCACTCGTGCTAAGTCCGCTCATATTCCTATTCCCTTCGCTTTACGGAGAAGGCTACGGCAGCATCAACATACTGCTAAGCGGCAAGACAGAGGCCGACTGGGATGCGCTACTTCACAACTCTCCGTTCTACGGGCAAGGCACGCTTCTCCTGCCATACGTCGGCCTGGTGCTGTTGACAAAAGTGTTCGCCACGTCGGCCACCAACGGCGGAGGCGGCTGCGGCGGTACGTTCGCACCGTCATTGTTCATTGGCGCTTTTGCCGGTTTCTTCTTCGCAAGAGTGTGGAACATCTATGAAATAGGCGTTTACCTGCCCGAAAAGAACTTCGCCCTGCTCGGAATGGCCGCCGTTATGGCCGGAGTAATGCACGCTCCGCTTACAGGAATATTCCTCATTGCCGAAATCACGGGCGGCTACCAGATGTTCATACCGCTGATGATAGTGAGCATTTGCTCTTACCTTACCATAATAATATTCGAACCCCACAGCATCTACGGCATGCGACTGGCGCGGCAGGGCAAGCTTATCACGCACCACACCGACCGCGCCGTACTCACACTGATGAGCCTCGACAGCGTAATCGACAAAAGCTACACCGCCGTAAGTCCCGACAAAGACCTTGCCTCGCTCGTACACGCAATAAGCAAGAGCCACAAGAACATACTGCCTGTGCTCGACGATGCAGGCAACCTGCTTGGCGAAATAGACATAACGAAGCTACGACACATCGTCTTCCGCACCGAGCTTTACCACCACTTCCACGTACGCCAGCTGATGTCGCAGCCCGAAGCCGTGCTCTCCGTCAACGACACCATGGAAGAAGTGATGCGGCGGTTTGACACAACCGACTCGTCAATGCTGCCCGTGCTCGACGGCGACGGCCACCTGTACGGCTACATATCGCGCACTCATATGTACGCCATGTACCGCAAGATGGTGGCCGACCTGTCTGAAGACTGACGTTTTAAGCATACAAGCACCAAGGCAACAAACCGACAATGGGATTTGCATTCAGGCAAACCAGATATTACAGAAATGACAAATATCGCAGACTTCACCCATGAAGTCCACTCCGTCGTTGCGTCCATTCCGCGTGGTAGGGTGCTCACCTACGGCCAAGTAGCGTGGCTTACAGGCTATCCCAACCACTCTCGCCTCGTAGGCCGTGTGCTTCACGGCGCAACAAAGGAGTTAAACCTGCCGTGCCACCGCGTGGTGAACAGCCAAGGGCGCACCGCCCCCTGTTGGCCGGAACAGGCCGCACTGCTCAAAGCCGAAGGCGTAACCTTCAAACGGAACGGATGCGTGGACTTGAAAAAGCACCAAATTAAGAGTTAAGAATTAAAGAATAAGCATTGTTGGTATTTTCTTCATTCTTAACCCTTCACTTAATACATCTTACTTTCTCTCCAATCCATATCAGGATAAACGACCTTAAGCTCCTCGATGCTGCACTCTATGCGCTGCCGCATGACGTGGCGAACACTTGACACGCAGGCCATGGTTCTCTATGGAAGTGTCGATTATACGAAGAGCTACGCACCTTAAAATCGGATTACGACACGTTAAAGACATCTGGAAACAAAAACAAGAATAAATCAACACATTGATTCCTGTCAACGCCCTACAAGGACGTTGTTCTGGAACATTATCCTTTGCTAAAAAGTTGAACCTTTCAAAAGCATATTTCATAAATAATGCACCCCAAAAGTTATACGGAAACTTTTGGGGTGCACTTTATAACATTGGCATTGTTTACTTGAGCCAACGCGGGTCGCCTACCTCAACATTCCTTACTTGGATTGTAAAGTCATGGTTGGCCGGGTCAGCGAATACATCCGTCGAACTCTCGCTAAGTTGGACAGTCGGGTCGAACGAATTACCACTAAACACGAAATCGCTGGTGAAATAAACCTCGGTAATTTCAGGAGTGGCATTACGTATTCCCTTGCCTTCCGCATTAGCAAAAATACATCTTGTAATGCTTACGCTTACACCAGTCGAACTATCTGCATCTACAACGTATCTGCCGCTATCCGGACCACCGTAGAACGTACAGTCACTTATGTTGATTGCCGTACCTGTGTTGTTACTCGTAATTTCTGCAAATGAGCGTGTAAAGACATCAAATGTAGAATTTGTGACATTAAGGTTATTCACTACGCCATTGTTGTCTTTCCACAAGAACATGGAGTAGCCTTGCGCCACATTGGTTACCACACAGTTGTTTACATTCAGGTTCTGTATCGTCTTAGCGTAATCTGCACCTTGCAAGCGGACGAAGCTACGTTCGAAATCAGTCAACCGGCATCCCTCAAATGTAAGTTCAGCCACTGTCGCCGCTTTACTTTGATTGATAAGGTACTGGCAACCACCATCCGTGAACTTCACATTGTTAAAGCATATGTAAGCGTGAGTACCGCCAATGTCTATGCTCTTTGTTGCATTCAGCGTTGGAGCCTCGCCACCAGACAAACCGAAGAATGTTACAGACATTCCGTTAGGAATTGTTATGCTGGTATCGTCGCCTGTGTCTTCGTCGGTACCGTGTACATCAAGTGTCATTCCGGCCGGTATGCCTATTGTGACGCTGTAGTTGGTCGGGTCAATGCCTGGCTGTGCAAGTGCTTCTTCGCTGACTTGGTCGATGAAGTCTTGGCTAAGAACAGTGGCTGTTGCCGGGACGGTTTTCTTATAGTCGGCGTCAGGCATAGATGCCGCTGTTGTCAGCTCCAATTGACCACGCTTCTTCTCGCCGTTGTATATGCTGAATACGTAGGTAGTAAGCTGCTCGAGATTTTCAACCTTGTATTCTCCGTTGGCAACAGCATCAGGCAACTTTGTCAAATCTATGTCCTGAACCATTGTTCCCTCAAGCGTCTCTACGGTAAGACGCGTAACTTCTACACCAGGCAACCATGTAAGGTTCATGTAAGTGTCGCCCATGTCGGCAGCCGTCGGAGTGTTGAAGATTTGTTCCGCCAGCGTGGTGAATGATGTTCCGCCGTCGCCATTGTCAAAGTAAACCCACTTCGAGTCTGGTGTTGTAGCCGAGCAGGCTTTTATACGCAGGAAATACTTGGTCTCGCCGAGCAATCCACGTATTGTGTCGGGCGAAGCCGTTATGCTCTGGTCATCGCCGTAGACGATGGAGTTGGGCGACGCGCCCATCTCCATTTCGTCAGTCAGCGAGTCGGTGCTTACCTCGATAACGAAGTATTCCGTACCTCTGAAACCTTCAAACACCACTTCGGCCCATGTGTCGCCCTCGTTAACGTCAAGGGCGTCGTTGGCTACTCCGAACAGTCTGTCGAACGAACTGTCAACGTCCCAGTCGTTCTCGTCGGCACACGCCGCAGCGCAAAGTGCGACGGCAAGCCCCATCGTGTAGCTGAATATTTTTCTTATAGTTTTCATTTCGATGTTTCTTTTAAACGTTAATGTTAGTCGCTATAACCGTAAGAGTTGTGCAACACTCCGTTGGATGCAGAGATTGTAGTAGAGCCTAACGGCATAAGGTAACGATTGATTACAGTCGGCTCAGCAGGGCCTGAACCTACGATTGTGCCGTAGTCTGGAGATACAACCGTACTACCAACAAGTCCACAAGAAATGTTTGGCAGATTGGTATATATCTGTGTATCATCCGTCTTTGTCGGGTCGCTGTTACCATAAGAGCTTACTGACCCCCACATTGCCTTTTCTTCAGAAGAAAGGGCGTCGTACGCAGCTTTTGCCTCGTCCGCATTGGTGTACCAGGTCACTGATGCCGGGTCAATCTTGGTCTTAGTGTCGTCTGTATATCTAAAGTAAACTGTCTTCTGATATGTACCGTCAGTAAGGTGCTTCAGATAATTTTGCTTAGCCTCCATGATTTTCGGCACAAGCAAGTTCCAACGGATGAGGTCCCACTTACGTACATTCTCACCTGCCAGTTCCCACGCATTTTCCTGAACCAAGGCATTGAAAAAGTCGTCCTTGCCGCCTATGGCGTTGACATACGCCTGTGCATCGGCAACGTCCGCACTCTCAAAGGCACGCGTATGCACCTGCATCAAGGCTTCGCGAGCCGTAATACCGGCATCGCCCTCGTAATGTCCGTCAGGTCCGGCCAGTTCGTTCAGGCATTCTGCGTAATACAGCAACACCTGTGAATAACGCATCTTCACAACGTTAATGCCATAGCCGCGTTTTCCGTTAGCGTTCATGTTCTGTGAGAGCCATGCGTCGCTCATCATCCTTACGTCCCATTTGCCAACATACAGACCGAACGGAGCATTGCCCAACATGGTCTCTACACCCACGCGTTCTGCATTAGGCCTTATATCGATATATGAGCAAGTTATGTCACGACGCGTGTCATTGGGATTATATGAGTAGAACAGTTCTGATGTAACTTTCTGTGAACCAGACGAGTTACCATAACCATAATTCGTAGTTGTGACATCACCGAAATTCATGCGCACACCTATCGTATAGCCCAACTCGCCCTTATCGCCAAGACCGAAAGGTATTTCAAACAGGTTCTCATGGTACGTCTGGTCGAGTTGCAATTTATTGATAAGCTCCCACTCATTCTTAAACGAAGGATTGAGTCTGTGAGTACCATCGGTTATAATTGCACTCCAATGCTTCAACGCCTTCTCATAAAGAGCCTTGCGCTCGCTTGCTCCAGGTCGTTGCGTAGGATAATTAGGATCACTGTAATCCATAGCTGTCTCATATCCTTTATCGGCCTTTGACGTCTCACGTATAACCCATCCGGCACGTGTCATGGCCATTTGAGCAAGCAAAGCGTGTACATACCCCTTGGTAATGCGCTCTGTAGTATAGCCCGACACCTCGTCAGCCCAAGGCAAAAGTTCAATGGCCTCTTCAAGGTCTACCATCAATGTGTCCATGATGTCGTCACGGTCTGTCTTGCCTACATACGCATTGCTCAAATCAGGCTTTGACGATTCGAGCTTCAATGGCACGTCACCCCAATAACGTATGATGTCAAAATAAATCATTGCGCGTATGGCAAGGCACTCCCCAAGGTATCGCTGCATCATAGCCTTCTCACTGGCAGTGCCATTATTGAACATACTGCTGCCACGTATGCCCTCAATGTTAGTGTTGGCATCCTCGATGATGGCATACATGTCGTCCCATGAGCGTGAGAAGTTTTGATAAGCAGGCGTTCCACTATAGTTGCCAACACCACGTGGGTGAGTCGGATTAGTTGCGTTGGCACCAAGGCCGTCGCAAAGTTCAACGTCAGTATTAAGTCCCCATTTGATTGGGATATCCTGATTATATGTGCGGTCGCCGTCAATCATACCGCCATAAAGCTGGTTTACACGTGCCTCTGTGAAGAATGCCGACTCCCACATAGTCTCTGGAGTTTGCTCGGACGGCGAAGTCTGATCTAAAAAGTCAGAGCAAGAAGTTGTAGCTAAAACTCCTGCTGCGAGCGTCAACATTGAAAATATCTTTTTCATTGTTTTTATTTTTTGTAATAAGGAGGGAAGTAGTAAGGAGTAAATAGACTTGTTTCCATGGAAACCTACTTATTGCTTTACTCCTTTTACTCCTCTACTCCATCATTTTTTAGAATGTAATGTTAATTCCACCAACGAACGTGCGGCTCTTCGGATAAGCAGCGTAGTCAACACCCGGAGTCATCGGGTTCTTCTTGCTGCTGGTATCCACCTCGGGGTCGTAGCCGTCATAGCCGGTAAAACAGAAGAGGTTGTAGCCCGTGAAGTATATACGCACGTTTTCGAGCCATATAGTCCTAACCCACTTTTTAGGCAGGGTGTAACCTACGGTAATGTTCTGCAGGCGCAAGAACGAGGCATCCTCTATCGCGTCATCGCTGAAATAAAGCTGGGTCACAGCCGCAGGGTTGTAAGTGCGTGCGTTTGCGTTTATTTCGTTCAAACGTGCCATTATAGCGTCTGCTCCGCCGTATGCGGTTACAGTACCTGACGACGGGCGGCCGATGTTAAGACCTGTCTCCGGGTCAATCCAAGTATATCGGTTGTCAACGTTGAATTCGGCAATAAGGTTCTGATGTTGCCTTGTTCCTGTGTAGAACGAGTTTGCCATTCTTGTACCGTTGACAATCTTGTTGCCAAGAGAGTAATTAAAGAAAACATTGAAGTCGAAATTTCCCACACGGCCATCAATACCGAAACCTCCTGTCGTTGACGGCACAGTGTTGCCGAGACGCTGCTTTATTGGGTCTCCGTTCTCATCAACGACATACTTCTTTCCACCAGGGTAGAGGTTTCCGCCCGTGAGTGTAGCACTGTTGTCAGGTGCATGTCCGGGGGCAAGTTCCCAACGTGTGCCGTTAAGAACCAAGTCGCCAGTACCTGTGGCCGGGTCGTAAACAGTAAAGAAGCCGTTAGCCTTATAGCCCCATATCTCGCCGAGGCGTCCGCCTTCCTCTATGCGGAACGTTTCATAGTTCGCGAATGTAGAGCCTGCAAACTCGTTGATTTGCCACGGGCTGTCCATTGCCACTTCCTCAATCTTATTGCGGTTGTAAGCAATGTTAAAGTTGAAATTCAAACCAAAGTTTTTCTTGTCAACAAGCACTGCGTTAAGAGCGAACTCGACACCCTTGTTAGAAGTCTTGCCGAAGTTCTGGTACTGGTAACTATAACCCGTAGTGGCCGGGATAAGGCTGCGCATGAGCAGGTCGTCCGTTGTATTCCAATAGAAGTCCAACGTACCGCTGATGCGGTTGTTCCAGAAGCCGTAATCGATACCGATGTTACGTGTGATGGTGGTCTCCCACTTAAGGTCGGGATTGTACAGCGTGTCGCCATGGCGAAGCATTGGCACGCCAGTCTCGTTGAAGTAGGGGCCATGGTCAGCCGGTTCCGTCAGCGTGAACACAGAGCGTACCGAGCCGGCTGGTATACGGTTGTTACCGGCCATACCGAAGCTGAGACGTAACTTCAAGTTAGAAAGCCAGCTTTGCGTTTTTTTCATAAAATCCTCTTCAGAAATACGCCATGCCAAAGCTGCGGACGGGAACCATCCCCAACGGTTGCCTTTGGCGAACTTTGACGAACCGTCCGCACGTACGGTGAACGTGGCAAGATACTTGTCAGCCAACGTATAGTTAATACGTCCGAAGAAAGAGAGAAGGTTGTCTTCCTCGCCTATTGTTGAAACATTACGCATGGCCTCGCCTGCACTCATGTTGGCAAGAACCTCCGACGGTGTCATTGTTTCAGGGAACAATATGGAAGTCTGCTCGTTTGACGTTTCCTGCGAGCTGCTCCACTCATGTCCGATAAGCACGTTCAAGCGGTCACGTCCGCCGAAAAGCTTGTCATTGTCATAAGTTACAGTGTTAGAGTTACGCCACTGCTTCCTTGACAGCCTTGTCAGTACGGCCTGCGGGTTACCCTGTCCGTTGAGCTTCGAGTTCATCGTGGCATCGCCGTTCCAAGCCTGGTCGGTATTGTAGTACCTCCATGTATAACCGAAGTCTGTACGGAAAGTCCATCCCTTGAACGGTCTCCAGCTCAAGCCTATGTTGTAGTTCTGCTGGAAACGCTCCTGATACTTGTATGTACCGGTAATACGCTGCATAGGTGTCCTTTGGTTTGACAGGCTGTTCTCCGAGTCGTCATCAGAACTTGACAGCGGCTCAACCGGACGGTACAATATGGTGTTAGCCACAATTGAGTTGGCCGCGTTGCTTTCATTGGTGTCTGCACCGCCGCTAAGTCCGTCAAGCTTGGTGAATGCCAAACGGCCAGTGAAGTCGAGGGTCAGCCACTTGTTCAGCTTTGCGTTCAACTTGGCGTTGACGTTGTTCTTCGCATATCCCGAACCATACATTATGGCTTCCTCGTCTGTGTGTGAGAAACCGAGATTGAATTTAACTTCCTTCGAGCCGCCACTCACATTGACATTGTACATTTTCTGCGTACCTGTGCGGCCGAAGATGTCATCCTGCCAGTCACTTCCTTCAACTGAACGCCATATGTCAAGGTCGTTATAGTTGCCATAATCAGATGTTATTGACGATGTTCCGGCCGTTGCAAGCTCATATTGGTAGTAAGCGTAATTGTACGGGTCCATGACTGGTATTTCCTTTGTGATGGATTTCCAGCCGAGAGAACCGTTGAAGTTAACCTGCACCTTGCCTTCAACGCCGCTCTTTGTGGTAACGATGATGACACCGTTTGCACCGCGGGCACCGTAGATGGCGGTAGACGAAGCGTCCTTGAGCACGTCGATGCTCTCGATTTCAGAGGGAGAGATGTCGCTGATGCTCTCTACAGGGAAGCCGTCTACAATGTAAAGAGGCGAGTTGTCCTGTGAGAGAGAACCGCCTCCACGGACGCGGATTTTGATGTCGGCGTCAGGAGAGCCTTCCGTAGTGGTGATGTTCACACCGGCCATCTTACCAGTCAACGCCTCGCTGACGTTAGAAACAGGTATCTGGCCTATGTCCTCGGCACTAACAGATGTTACCGCACCTGTCAGGTCGCGCTTCTTCACCGTACCGTAACCGATGACCACCAAATCATCCAAGGCCGTTGCCTCGTCCTCAAGCGTAACGTTGACAACACTTTTTCCATTGGCGTCAACGGTCTGCGTCTTCATTCCTATGTAAGAGAACTGCAGCTGCTGGCCGCCAGAGAGCTTGATGGAGAAATTGCCGTCGAGGTCTGTCACCGCGACGTTCTTCGTCCCCTGCTCCTGAACCGTCGCGCCGATAATCGGTTCTCCGTTGGAGTCCTTGACGGTTCCTTTGACTGTCTGCGCCGACACGCCGAACGCGAACATTGCGAACAGCGATACAAGCGCCAGTCGGAAAGTTTTTAAATTACCAGACATAAATGTTACTATTTTATTTGATTAAAGATATTAATAATCGTTACAATTCTTTAGGCTACGTTTTCATGAGCGCATAATGTCTGCACCAATCATTCTCACAGGTACCAGATTACATCATTACATCCTATACAAACCATTGAGTATCAGCTACTTCGCATAAAGCTGGCTCTACATGGAAAGTTGGGACGATGGCTTGTTTTTAATATTAGTTTTTAATAATTTGATTTATTTGCCGACAAAGTTAACAAAAAATTATAGTTCGCAAAACTTTTTTCCTTATTTTTTCATCAAATAATAAACAACGGCTTGATATTTAACATCTGCCAATATGGCGGACATGCAGCTTAATCATATACATCCTTGACATTGCATAATATATAATAAGGTGTAATGAGACAAGTTGGACGGCAAACAAAACATGGCAAACAGGAAGACAAAACACGGCAAAACGGAAGATGAAAGACGGCTAACGGGAAAGCGAAAGGCCGTGTTTTGTATGCCGTTCATACATCAAATATCTTACGGGAGTATTGTCAAAAACGCCATACGGCGGGCAAACCGTTGACTGTCAGACGGTTAAGCGCAACGTTAGTGATACGTTCAATGTCACTAACATCGCATTTTGCATCACGCCTTAAACCGCCAAGGCACAGGTATTTACAATCAAAACGACATTAATTACAGTAAAAACATGGAAAAAACTTAATACTTGTCAAGAATCTCCTTGATTTTCTTGCGGCGCTTGGCGTGCTTGCGCGCCTTGGGATTGAAGATGGAGAAGAAATCAAAATTTGCACCCGAGCCTCCCTTGACACCAGCCCTCGCGGCGGCACGGCGCGTGGCCTCGCTTATGTCGAAACCGGGCTTAGGCTTCTTGCCGTAAATCACCACCTCGTCAAGGCGGCGCATCTTGGGCAGCAGCCAGACGGTGTCGCGCACTGACGACCTGGCAAGCGACAAAGCCTCGTAGCTGCCATGAGACAAAGTAATGCTGTTACACTTGCCCGTGATGACGAAACGCCCGTAGCGGTCGGTCACGACGGTGCCGCGCGGATTGACGTACACCTTGACATCGGGGACACACCGGCGCGTCTCCATGTCGTACACTACGGCGGACAGCTGGGCGCGGCTCTCAGCGGCCACGCCCACAATCATCAGCAGCGATATGTAAAAGCAACGGTGCATCAAGGCATGAATTATTGCCACAAAGTTAACCTTTTATGCCGTGAACGGAAAAAGGCGGAATGGCATTTACGGATATTTTGCATTGTTTTCAACGACATAACACAGCGCCTTAACGTTATTTACAACGCAGAAGCTATAACCATACGGAGTATAAACAAGCATCCCGGCAATGTACAAAAAACGCACATTGCCGGGACGACATGATAAAAACATGTATGCAGAGAGAAGCCGAAGCGTCACTCCCACTCTATCGTCGATGGCGGCTTTGACGAGATGTCATAGCATACGCGGTTGACACCCTTCACCTTGTTTATTATTTCGTTAGACACTTTCGCCATGAAGTCGTAAGGCAGATGAGCCCAGTCGGCGGTCATGGCATCGGTGCTTGTCACGGCGCGCAGAGCCACGGGGTGCTCGTAAGTACGCTCGTCGCCCATCACTCCCACGCTGCGTATTGTAGAGAGAAGCACCGTGCCGGCCTGCCAAACCTTGTCATACAGCGACTCGCCGTCCTCGCAGACGTAGTTGTGCATGTTCTCGATGTAAATGTCGTCGGCGTCTTGCAGTATGCGTACTTTCTCGCGCGTTATGTCGCCAAGTATGCGCACGGCCAGCCCCGGACCGGGGAACGGGTGGCGCTTGATAAGCCGTTCGGGCATACCGAGCTGATAGCCTACGCGGCGCACCTCGTCCTTGAACAGCCATTTCAGCGGCTCGCACAGTTGCAGGTGCATCTCCTTAGGCAGTCCGCCTACATTGTGGTGGCTCTTGATTACCATGCCCGTGATGCTAAGGCTCTCTATGCGGTCGGGATAAATAGTGCCCTGCGCCAGCCATTTGGCGTCGGTTATTTTCTTCGCCTCGGCGTTAAACACCTCTACGAAGTCGCGTCCTATGATTTTACGCTTCTGTTCCGGGTCGGCAACTCCCTCCAAGTCCTTGAAGAACTTGTCGCTCGCGTCAACGCCGATTACGTTCAGCCCGAGGCCCTTGTATGCGTCCATAACCTTCTGGAACTCGTTTTTGCGCAGCATTCCGTGGTCTACGAAAATACACGTAAGGTTCGAGCCAATGGCGCGGTTGAGCAACGTTGCGCACACGGAAGAGTCAACCCCGCCCGAGAGGCCGAGTATTACGCGGTCGTCGCCAAGCTGCTCTTTCAGCTCTTTCACCGTAGTCTCGACGAACGAGGCCGCGCTCCACTCCTGGCGGCTGCCGCAGATGTCAACGACGAAGTTCTGCAACAGCTGCTTACCCTGCTCCGTATGGTACACTTCCGGGTGGAACTGCACAGCCCAAAGGGGCTTCTCCGTGCTGGCGTAAGCGGCAAACTGAACGTCGGCCGTTGACGCTATGGCGTGGCAGTCGGCCGGGATAGCCGTGATAGTATCGCCGTGGCTCATCCATACCTGCGAGTTTTCTTTGAAGCCTTTGAACAACGGATTTTGCGCATCGAACGACATCAGATGCGCGCGTCCGTACTCACGGGTATTGGTCTTTTCCACCTTTCCGCCGCCTTGTGCTGCTATGAACTGCGCCCCGTAGCATATTCCGAGTACGGGAAACTTGCCTACAAACTGGCTCAAGTCGGCCTTAAACGCCTCGGGGTCATGCACGGAATACGGCGAACCGCTGAGGATTACACCGATAACGCCATCCGTGTCCTGCGGAAACTTGTTGTAAGGCAGGATTTCGCAGAACGTGTCAAGCTCGCGCACACGGCGGCCTATAAGCTGTGTGGTCTGCGAACCGAAATCGAGAATGATGATTTTTTGCATCGTATCTTTTTATTTGGAAGTTATAGAATTTACAGAAGTCAGGGAAGTTAAAGACAAATACTTTGTCGCCAATCGCCATACCTATTTAATTTTTGTCACCGCTTTCACCTTTTAAAAAGCGTTCCGCCTCGGCGAGACTGTCAAGCTTGCCGACATCAAGCAGGCGCAGGTCTGGCTTCACGCAAGCCTTGATTACAGCCTTGTCACACACTTTCAGGTAAAAGTCCATGATGCCGAACTTGTCGGAAAAAGCATCCATCAATGGGAACAGACGTGGTGAGAAAACGTGTATGCCGCTGAAAGCGTACATCTTGCAGGCATTAACATTGAGGTCTTTGTACGGACTTCTTACCTCGCCCGTCTCAATGTTGGTCCATCCTACGAGGCGCATGTCGCCGTTGAAAAGCAGGTAACGCTTGGTCTTGCGCTCGCTTACGAGCAATGTGGCATCGTTGCCTTCATGGCTCTCATACAGCCAACGCAGGTCTACGTTGCTCAATATGTCTACGTTGTGTATAAGTATCGGAGCATCGGCGGCAAACAGACCGGCGGCTTTCTTCAAGCCTCCACCAGTATCAAGGAGCTTGTCTGTCTCGTCGCTTATGCTTATGTCAGTTCCGAAATTGCCGTTTTCATGCAGGTAATCGACAACCTGCGACGCGAAATGATGCACGTTGACAACCATCTTTTCTACGCCTGCGGATTTCAGTTTGTCAACCACATGCTCAATCAACGGCCTGCCCCCTACCCTGACAAGAGCCTTCGGCATGGTGTCGGTAAGCGGCTTCAGGCGCGTGCCAAGGCCTGCGGCGAATATCATTGCTTGCATCATTACAACTTATATTATTTTCGTTTGGCCTCCAATGTTTTGCTGATATTCTGCTCACGGTGGACGATGCGCACCTCGACACCAAACTTTTCATTTATATGTTCGGCAAGATGCTGCGCCGCATATACGCTGCGGTGTTGCCCGCCAGTGCATCCGAAACAGAACATAAGGCTTGTAAATCCGCGCTGGATGTAACGGCGTACGTGGGCGTCGGCCAGCTTGTAAACGCTGTCAAGGAACGCAAGAATTTCGCCGTCGTCCTCAAGAAAGCGTATTACAGGCTCGTCAAGCCCGGTCAACTTCTTGTAAGGCTCGTAGCGTCCGGGGTTGTGCGTGCTGCGGCAATCGAACACATAGCCGCCCCCGTTGCCGCTCTCGTCTTCAGGAATGCCCTTGTGATAGGAGAAGCTGAACACGCGGACAACCAGCGGTCCCTTGTTATCATATTTGGAGAATGTGGCCGGACCGTCAGACGGATGGCCTACATATACCTTGCTGTCTGATGTCTTGAAACCGTCGGCGCGAGTCAACGCCGGCTCTTCCAGCCGTGCGAACTGCGGCAGCTCGGTAAGCTGGCGCAACACATCCATAAGATATGGATATGTGAAAACATTGAGTTTCAACAGCTCGCGCAGGTTCTGCATGGCATGGGGAATGCTGTCAAGAAAATGCTTTTTACGCTCAAAATATCCACGGAAGCCGTATGCACCAAGCACCTGGAGCGTGCGGAACAGTACGAACAGGCTCAAACGCTCTACAAAATGGCGTACCGAAGGCACTTCGGTGTACATCTTCAACGAGTTGTAATACTCGTAAACCAGCTCACGCCTCAACTTATTCGAATACTTGGCGGACGCCTGCCATAGGAACGAAGCCAAGTCATAATAATACGGGCCTTTGCGTCCGCCCTGGTAATCGATGAAATACGGGCGGCCCTGAGCGTCGAGCATGACATTGCGGGCCTGGAAATCACGGTACATGAAGCTGTCCGACTTCTCCGCAACAAGGTCTTTCGCGAAGAGGCGGAAGTTTGCCTCAAGCTTCAGTTCGTGGAAATCAAGCTCGGCAGGTTTCAGGAAACAGTATTTAAAATAATTCAAGTCGAAGAGCACGCTGTCCTCGTTGAACTCCGGCTGGGGATAACAATTGCTCCAGTCAAGCCCGCGCGCACCACGGATTTGTATATTCGGCAACTCGCGGATGGTATTGACCAGCAACTGCTTCTCACGCTGATTATACCTGCCACCAGACTCGCGGCCGCCACTGATTGCGCCAAACAGCGACACGCGGCCAAGGTCTTCCTGTAAATAACGAAGCTCGTCACCGGACACGGCTATGATGCGCGGCACGGGCAGCTGCCGCTTCTTGAAATGCCCGGAAAGGTAAATGAAAGCGTGGTCCTCGTCGCGGCTCGTGCCAATAACGCCTATAACAGAGCCACCATCTGCTCCCGACATGCGGTAATAACGGCGGTTGCTGCCTGCGGCGTCAATCAGCTCGACACCTGAAGGAGCCGAACCGCTCCACTGCTTGTACAAATCCAAAAGCTTCTGCATAGCCTAAAACAATATATCGTCGTCGTCACCGCCGCGCTTCTTCCGCTCATATTCGGCGAGCCAGCGGTCGAGCAGTATGAGCAGCAGCATTATTCCGAGCGACATCAACCACGATTTGGTGATATAAAGCAACCCGGCCGACACAGCGATATACAGTACCCACTGCCACCACTTTATCTTGAAATCATTGACATCCATAATATCCAAATTGCCACATACGTTAAGGCATGTATGTGGGAACATGCCTGCAAAGGTAAGCAAAATCAAGGACAATGTGAAACAATGGCTTCTATTTTTGACTTTAATGCAAATAAAAAAAATCGCATGTCGTCACGACAAGCGATTTTCAAAAAACAAACTACTTAAAAACTAATCTACTAAAACAAATCAAAAAAATATCTACTTTAGGATCTATTCTCTGTTTATATCTGTTTCTTTACACGTGCAAAAGTAGGCACTTTATATGTAACCAACAAATTTTTCATGCTAAAAATCGCACGAAACAAGCTAAAAACAATTAAAAAGAGGGACACCCTTCACGAGCGTCCCTCTTTTTGTTATCTTAAGTTTGCAATTTTACATCATTCCACCCATTCCCGGGTTGCCCATCGGCATGGCAGGCTTTTCCTCGGGTTTGTCAACGATGAGGCATTCCGTTGTCAGGAACATGCCTGCTATTGAAGCGGCGTTCTCAAGAGCTACACGCGCAACCTTTGCAGGGTCTATGACACCGGCCTTGCGCATATCCTCGTAAACGTCGGTGCGTGCGTTGTATCCGAAGTCGCCCTCACCTTCACGAACCTTCTGCACTACGACTGCGCCCTCGCCTCCGGCGTTGGCTACAATCTGGCGGAGAGGCTCCTCGATGGCGCGCTCAACGATGTTGATACCTGTCTGCTCGTCGGCGTTGTCGCCCTTCAAGCCCTTCAAGTTCTCAAGTGCACGGATGTATGTAGTGCCGCCGCCGGCTACCACACCTTCCTCTATTGCGGCACGCGTAGCGCAGAGAGCGTCGTCAACGCGGTCTTTCTTCTCCTTCATCTCGACCTCGCTGTTGGCACCTACATAGAGCACAGCTACGCCGCCTGAAATCTTGGCAAGACGCTCCTGGAGCTTCTCCTTGTCGTAAGAGCTTGTGGTGTTGGCTATTTCGTTCTTGATTTGAGCCACGCGGTCAGCGATGCACTGCTTGTCGCCTGCACCGTTTACGATGGTGGTGTTGTCCTTCGTAACGGTAACCTTGTCGCATGTGCCGAGCATCTCGAGCGTAGCCTGCTCAAGCTTCAAGCCCTTCTCCTCGCTGATGACAACACCGCCGGTCAGGATGGCGATGTCCTCAAGCATGGCCTTGCGGCGGTCGCCGAAGCCGGGAGCCTTGACTGCGCAAATCTTCAATCCGCCGCGCAGGCGGTTTACAACAAGCGTTGTAAGAGCCTCAGAGTCAACATCCTCAGCGATTACGAGCAACGGGCGTCCGCTCTCTGCGGCAGGCTGGAGGATAGGCAGGAAGTCCTTGATGTTGCTGATTTTCTTGTCGTAAATCAGTATGTAAGGATTCTCCATGACGCATTCCATCTTGTCGGCGTCGGTTACGAAGTAGCCGCTCAAGTAGCCACGGTCGAACTGCATGCCCTCAACCACGTTGATATGTGTGTCGCGGCTCTTGCTCTCCTCGATGGTGATAACGCCGTCCTTGCTTACCTTGCGCATGGCATCGGCAATGAGCTTGCCTATTTCGGGGTCGTTGTTCGCGCTGACGGTAGCCACCTGCTCTATTTTGTCATAGTTGTCGTCAACCTTCTCGGCGTGAGCCTTGATATACTCTACTACGGCTGCAACGGCCTTGTCGATACCACGTTTCAAATCCATGGGGTTGGCACCTGCGGTGACGTTCTTCAGTCCTACGTTGACTATGCTCTGTGCAAGGATGGTAGCTGTGGTAGTTCCGTCGCCGGCATCGTCGCCGGTCTTGCTTGCCACGCTCTTTACGAGCTGTGCGCCGGTGTTCTCGAAGTGGTCGGCCAACTCTACTTCCTTGGCTACGGTGACACCGTCCTTGGTTATTTGCGGAGCGCCAAACTTCTTCTCGATGATTACGTTGCGGCCTTTCGGACCGAGTGTAACCTTCACTGCATTTGCCAACTGGTCAACGCCCTTCTTCAGCAAGTCACGGGCATCCATATTGAATTTTATCTCTTTTGCCATGATGTTTTAGTTTTTATTTTAGGAGTAAAGGAGTAAGGAGGGAAGGAGTAAGAAATAATGTATTTCCATTTAATTCCTTTATCTTCATTCCAAAACCATTCACCTTTACGTCGTTTTACCCTTTTACTTTTTTACCGTTTTACCTTTCACCTTTTTTATTTTTCAATCACTGCGAGCACGTCGCTCTGGCGCATCATCAGGTATTTCTCGCCCTCGAACTCGAGTTCCGTGCCTGAATATTTGCCGTAAAGCACCTCGTCTCCGGCCTTGAGCACCATCTCTTCGTCCTTAGTGCCCTTGCCTGTGGCTATTACCTTACCATGGAGCGGCTTCTCCTTGGCCGTATCAGGAATGATTATTCCACCGATTTTCTCCTCTGCCGGTGCCGGCTGAACTAGCACCCTGTCTGCTAATGGTTTGATGTTCATAGTTCTATGATTTTAATGTTATATACCTTAATACATCCGTCCACGCCCTTTGGCGCGTCCGCCAACATTATAGCGAAAAGCGTGCCAAAGGCCAAAATGTCACGTCTGGCACTGACGGACTGACAAATTTGGCAGACCGCCCGCAACCGATGGCATTTTCATTTGTCAAGCACAAAGGCTACGGCGCATTACTTTTTGACACCGTGAAAACTCCAACGGAAACGCATCAAACAGAAAAACAGAGAGCGGTAAACATGCTTTTCTGACAAGGAAAAGCATCCGCCAGAGTGTCTTTTGGCGGCGTTTCCGTGCCGAAAGGCCCCTTTCGCCATACGCCATGGCGGTTTTCACTCTCCGTCCGGCCGCCTTTTGCAATGCGTTTTGCCGCCTTTTGCAATGTAAAAAGCGGCCTTTTGCGAAACCGGAAGCCGCACGACATTGCACAGAACACCCCATGCCGCCCATAACGCCATGACGTACAGGCACTTGTGCCTGCACACTTCTCCGTGCGGTATTTACGCCCGGACGGTTTTATTTTTCAAATAACGCGCTCCCATAGCGTCATATAAAATCAACATGCAAGCACAAGACAAGCCAAAGCCGACAAAAAGACACTTGGCGGCATGACGCACCAGGCAACGGCTGCAACAGCCACATATAATGAAAAAACGCACTGGACATAACAGCGTTACCGATAAATATATATACCTTTGCACGCGATTTTACAAACCATCAAACATATTCAACACCCCGAAAGGGAACTTGCCGACAACTGAAATGGACAGAAACGACCTGCGTTCGCAAAGCCTCGACCTGCTAAGGTTTCCCCTGGCGGTGGTCGTACTGTTCATACACGCATGGTATGACGGCGTGCCCAACGTGACAAACCATGTCCCGTTGTTCAAGGCATTGAACGGACTAATAGCAGGACTGCTGCTCGACCAAAGCGTGCCTGTATACTTTTTCATTTCAGGCTTCGTGTTCTTCCTGAACATTAAAATGGACGCCACAACCTACAGGCGCAAACTGCGCAACAGGGTAAAATCGCTACTGATTCCCTACATAGTATGGAACTCGCTGGCGATAGCCAAACTCCTACTGTTCGCTCTGCCGTGCCTGGCGTTCCTCTTTGCCGACCAACGGACATTCGCCGACATGGACTTCTCGCCCGGCGCACTGGCTTACAGCTTCTGGGACATGGGCAAAGGCATACTGCCATACACCTCGGCAACCGGCGAAATATACCCGATAGACAGTCCGTTGTGGTTCGTCCGCGACCTTATGATTGTAGTATTGGCGACACCGTTGATACACCTTGCCATAAGAAAAACGCGCGGCTACGTCGTCGCGGCACTCGGAGCGGCCTGGTTTGCAAACGCGTTCTTCCCCTTAGGCCACCACAGCCAGCTGCTCACGGCCTTCTTTTTCTTCTCGTGGGGAGCGTACATAAGCATAAGCCGGAAAGACATATTCGTAGAATTCGGCAAACAGAGGAAAGCTGCCGCCATATTATATTTCCTTTTATCGACAGCCTACGCCGTGGCATACTGCCGATACCCCGACGCCATGCCTGTATTGAAAAAGCTGAACCAGTGCGCCGGACTCGTCTTTGCATACAACACGGCGGCATGGCTGCTGCAACACAACGTGTGCCGGGTAAACCGCTTCCTGGCATCCGCCTCGTTCTTCATATATGTCGCCCACATGCTCATAATACACGAGGTGTTCATGATACTGCTACGCATTGCCGCCCCATTCACAGCCAACCAATGGCTAATGGCTCTCGCCTATGCCGCCACCGTACCCGTATCGGTAAGCCTGCTGCTCGCCGTGTTCTACCTGATGCGCCGCTTCACGCCAAGACTGTTGAAGGTAGTCGCCGGCAGGAAATAAGGCGAAAGGCAAATGGCATGAATGAAAGTAACTGCCAAATGCCTTCATTTTATCGGCAGAAATGTATAATTTTGCATCCGTTTTACACAACTACGACATTATGACAAGTTTTCAGGAAACGACAGACTCAAGGCAGAAAGAAGAAGGAAACGTACACGAAGCACTGAAAGACACGGCCATATTCCTGGCCGAATACGCCTCGACACTGATGGCCGTAGGGGCGCAGACATCGCGCATACAATACAACACGGTGCGCATGGCCCACTCGTTCGGCTACCACATCAACCTGCTAATCTTCCCAAAGACGCTAAGCATTACGCTGCTCGACACTAAGCACAACCGCTCGTACACGTACATAAAAAAGACACCGGCCATGGCGCTCAACTTCAAGGCCAACATGAAGCTGTCCGCCCTGTCGTGGAAGGCGTTTGACAAGAAGCTGCCGCTGAAGGAACTTTGGCGCATGTTCAAGATGATTGTCAAGGAAAAGAAGGAAAGCCGGTGGACGGTGTTGCTGCTGGCCTCGCTCGCCAACGCCTGCTTCTGCCGCCTGTTCGACGGCAACCTCACGTCGATGTGCATAGTGTTCGTCGCCACGCTCGTGGGCTTCTTCATCCGCCAAGAGCTGACACGGCGCAAGCTTAACCACCTGGCCGTATTCGTAATCTGCGCCTTCGTATCGACGATGATTGGCGTTACAGACTACCTCTACTTCCATGGCGGCACGGAAGACATATCGCTCGGAACATCGATGCTCTACCTTGTGCCGGGTGTTCCGCTAATCAACGGCGTGATGGACATAGTTGACGGACACGCGCTTGACGGCATAGCGCGCCTAACCAACGCCTGCCTGCTAATTATCTGCATAGCCGTGGGCCTATCGGCGACGGTCATAATCTTCGGCATAGACCCCACAACGTTCACCAAGGTGGTGCGCCCCGACGTTGTGCAGGCCGCCATCGCCGACGGGCTTTTCGCCGCCGTGGCCGGCGTAGGCTTCGCAATCATAAGCAATCCGCCGCGCAAGGCCCTGCTAATATGCGCACTGCTGGCCTGCATCGGGCACGGCATACGCTACTTCCTGATGCACAACTCCACGCTGATGCTCGACCAGGTGACGGCCTCAACCGTAGCAGGCTTCGCCATAGGACTGCTGGCCGTGCCATTCGCCATGCGCATACACTGCCCTGCGGAGTGCTTCGCCTTCCCGTCGCTGCTGCCAATGGTGCCCGGAATGTTTGCCTACAAGGCCATACGCGACCTTATAAACATAGTGCGCCTGCCCGACGAATACACAATGGAATATGTCTCGCGCTTCTTCCACAACTCGTCGCTCACCGTCCTTGTGATGTTCGGCATGGTGGTAGGCTGCATCATCCCCATCTTCATTTTCCACCGCCAGTCGTTCTCGGTGACAAGAGGATAACAGACAAAAAATAAAGAATCAAGGGTTAAGAATTAAGAAAATTAGCTTTACTGGTAATTTTCTTAATTCTTATTTTTTACAACCGAAAAGCTTGTTTTTAGTAAAATTAATGTTTATCTTTGTAAACACTAATACTTATCGCTAAAAAGCCATGAAAGCCTTGCTTTTAACCATACTCTCCTTACTGCATTTTACCGCTGCCTACGGCCAGCTTACAACGCATCCTCTTGAAGGAATGCTTGGCAGCCAAAAAGGTGTCATAAGCCTGCATGACGCAGTATGCACAAACATCAGGCAAGACGGGAAAGAGGCAATATGGCATTTCACATTCGACAAAAACACAACTGAAACGATAAAATACTCCATCAAAGGCGACAGCCTGCTGTTTCTTTACCTGCCGGAAAGCATCATCCGCTTAACCATAGGCGACAAAGGCACATCGCTTCTGTCGCAAGAAAATCCGTTGGCAAAACTTGTTTACACTACGCCGATGCCAGTCTTGCCTGGAACAATATCGTATGGCGACTCCATATCGGCTACGTTTTCAATGGCAGGCAGATACTGCCAGAAATACATTTTACGCGGCAACGGGATTAGGAACATGGTCTGCGACGCTTACGGAACGATTATAGAGAACGGGCGTGATACCATCAACGACGTGCTACGGGTTCGCTGTACAGACACGACACACATGTCAACCTCACTACCAGCCATGCCAGACAGCACTGACGGCAACATGCTAAAAACCGGCGAAACATTTATATGGATAGACCAACACACGGGGCTGCCGATATACAAACACGACAACGTAGCTTATGGCGACAATACAGACGCAGCATCGGAAACCGGGCACACCGTGCGCCTCAGCTTCACTGCTGCCTGCGGACAAGAGCAGGACAACACACACAGCGATGGAGAAAAGCACGACAACAATACCAACACAGGAGAAAACAACGGCACAATAAGCTACAACGTCGTAAACCAAGGCGACGCTATAACAGTAAACTACGACCTGCAAGAGGCGGCTGACATCGCAGTGACGCTATGCGATGTGGCTGGCATTTCCTATTTCAGCGACAGGCGGACATGCCCTGCCGGGAACGGATATTCCGTCCGCATCGACACGTCCGGCCTGCGCCGGGGCAACTATGTAATCTACATAAGCGCAAACGGCAACACATATAACTGTAAAATCGGCATTGACTGACAATGAATGAGAGCTTGCAAAAGATAACGATATTGGCCGGGGCGGCAGTCATACTGACCGTCCCCACCCTGCTACGCGCCCAAACTGCCACGGCAAACTACGTTAAAACCGAAACAATGCTGTCCGACGATGGGTCGAAAAAACAGGTCACTGTACAATACTATGACAAGAAAGGACGCCCGTCACAGCTCGTTACAGACGCCATGGGGCTGACAGGCTACGTACGCTCTTACACCGAATACGACACATGGGGACGTTTGAAAAAAACATCCCTGCCAATGGATGCCGGGCAGACACCGGGCCACAAAGACGTCTACGACCTCAAGCAGGAATCCGCCGACACATACAACGGCAACGAATACGGTTGGACGGAATACGGATATGACGCTATTGGCAGGGAAACTTCAGCCCTTGGGCCTGGCTTCGAATGGTTTGACGACGAACGTGACATCGAGCACAAATACTGCATCAACGAGGCCAACAGCGTACAAAGATACGAGGTGGACATGGCTGACGGCTCTTTAGATTCACCCGGAACATACTACTCTGAAGGGGAGCTGCACTCGGTAAAATGGTATGACGAAGACTGGAACTGCATTGAAACGTTCACCAACCGCCTCGGGCTTACTGTGCTTGAACGGCGAGGACATCCAAACGATTATGCTGACACATATTTCGTACACGATGCCCTCGGACGGTTGCGCTATGTCCTAACGCCGAATTTTCAGGATAACGGCAGCATCGCCGCCAGCGCATACACTTACCAATATGACGGGAGGGGGCGGATGACAGAAAAAACTTTGCCTGGATGCGAAGCGACAAACTATTGGTATGACACGGCTGACCGCCTTATCATGATGCAAGACGCTACACTGCGCAGGCAAGGGCTTAGCCGCTTCTATCTATATGACGGGCTTGGACGCTTCTGCGTGCAGGGCACATGTTTTACGACGGACATCGACAGACAGAAAAACGACGTATGCTTTGACAAGTCACAGTCTGGCATCGCCGGTACTGGATACACCTCGTCACACCTTAATATTATTACAGAGCCTGAAATAGAAATCGTCAACTACTACGGTAGGTACGACTTCGTTGAAGCCGCCGTATTCGACACGTGTCCTGACAAAAGCGCACTTCTTGATACAGGAACGCTAAGCTACGGTACACAACAAGCCACGGCAGACATCGACACAGCGCATGTACACGGCCTACTCACCGGGCGTGCCGTCAGACTGTCGGACGGAAGCATGAAATTCAGCGCGATGTATTACGACTACCGGGGGCGGCTGGTGCGAACGAATGACGTATACTCTGACGGGCGGACAATCTCCACCATATCAGACCTAAGCTTCACAGGGAAACCGACGAGCACAATAACTGTAATGGAATACGAAGGCAACAAATACTGTGCACACACTGCATACACATATGACGAGACCAGCGACAAACTGACAAAAACAAAGCTATCCGTAAACGGGCAAATGGAGCATACCACGGCAATCATTGCTTACGATGCCGTAGGGCGTATAAAGTCTGTCACAAGGGAGTGGCCACAGATTGTCATACAACCCGGCGACAGATGGCCGCAATCCGACTTCGGACAGTTGGCGCAGGACTCTATACACAGGCCTATAATTAACCAATGGAAATCATTGCTCAAAACAGACTATACACACAACATTCGCGGATGGACAACCGGCATCAGCGCACCGGGCTTCAAGCAGACGCTGCTCTTCGGCAACTACGAGGTAAGGGACGGAAGCCCCATGTACAACGGGAACATTCCAAACATGGAATGGACGGGAGCCGACAGCGTGAAGCACTGCTACATGTTCTATTACGACAGTAACAACCGCATTACCGACGCATGCTATGAGGGTAGCGACTGGAACGAGCCTGAAGACAAACGGTATTCGCTATACATAGACGGCTACGACAAGAACGGCAACATAACGGCAATGCGCAGGTACGGCAGAAAGGACGACGGCACGTTCGGCCTCGTTGACGACCTTACCATTACTTACGACGGCAACCAACCCGTAAACACAACTGACCATGCGGAACCCGTGAACACCGAAGGCTCGACTGACTTCAAGGACGGGAACAGATACTTCCAAGACTACACATTCAACGGTGTAGGGGCGCTTACAAGCGACAGGAACAAGAATATTACACTCATAGAATACGACAACCTTAACCGCCCACGGAAAATACTGGTCGAATCCGACGTGAAAACGGGATTCTTCCCAACACCGCAGACAAGGGTATTCGCACCGCCACCGACGGACTCGACCGTTTACACATTCACGCCCGACGGCGAGAAAACGAGAGTCGTGCACTACGTCATACAGTCAAGGCCGTTCGTTTCGACAGACCCCGGGAAACCGGCTTGGCCTACTATTACAACTTTTGTAAAAGACACGACGGACTACATCGGCCCCTTCGTAATCTGCAACGGCAGGCTCGACAAGGTGCTCTTCAACGGCGGATACGTAACGTTCGGCAATACCAATCCCGCGGAGCAGACATACCACTACTTCTCCACAGACCACCAGGGCAACGTCCGCGCGGTGTTCAACGAAAGCGGCGCAATAGAGCAGTCTATCGCATACGACCCGTTCGGCGTTGTAATACCCGACCTTAGCACGGGCATGGGCGTGCAACCGTACATGTACAACGGAAAGGAGCTTGACCGCGTACACGGCCTCGACTAGTACGACTACGGGGCACGCATGTACGACGTGACGCTCGGACGCTGGACTTCCGTCGACCCGCTCTGCGAAAAATACTACCACATAAGCCCATATGCGTATTGCGGAAACAACCCGGTTAACAGGATTGATTTATTTGGGATGGACACGCTATCAGTCAACAATCTAAACAAAGATACATGGAGCACATTCAATACAGAAACCGATATAATAAAACTTAACGAACTTGTTTGCTACAACACATCTTTTTCCATAAATAACATGTTTAACGGAATAGTTGATTTCGCTGGGAATAGTGCCACAACATGGGGAGGATTAAGATATACAGAACGACCATGGGGAGATGGATTTTTTAGAACAAGTAAAGGCAAATTCCATTCGTTCGATGATTTAAAAGTACAAAGAAACGGTAAATACAAACAGGGAATTCAAGGAATAAGATATGCTAAATCATACGCATACAATGCATCAAAACCATTTATAAGAATTGGAAATATCATAGGATATTATCAATTTACAGATTCATTTTATTCTTTTATAAAGAACCCATCCTTTTTAAACAGTCTGAATTTAGCAGTTGATTTAGCCAGCTTTGCTTATTGGGAGATAGGCTCTTTATATTATGGAATAAAATTACATATGTATTCCATTTCCAGAAACAGAAATGACATAAAAGAAATGAACGAGACACACGGTTTGCCTCCATGGTTCGGTCAATACAATCCAACTTTAGGGAATTATGAATATTCACCATTCATTTATTAACTAACGAAACAATGAATTTTTTATATTTATTTTTTATCATAGTATTTAGATTTTTGCATATTAAATTACACAAGAATTATAATGATGCAAAATTTAGCGCATTGCTATATACAAGTATGCTTTTATGTTTAATTTTATTATATTTATCTATCATATGCCTTCACATTTTTCATAAAAAGATATTAAGTTACTTCACATTTCAATCAATAAAAATCTATACAATTGCATTGGCCACATTTACATTGTGCGTTAATTATTTTTTATTTTACCGTATTAAAAACATCAAACATTTAGAAGATAAATATATGAACCTGTCAACTAAAAAGCGTAAACTAATTGGGATTTTGGTTGTTTCATTAAGTATAATTACCATCTTGTTAGGTTTCGTTTTTATCAACAATAAGATATTGCCAAAATTTTAACATGATAACGTCTATCAAACAACTTTGCACCTACACATCAGACAAGAAGATAGTGCGCGTAGTACGTTCGGTCAATAGGTCGTTGCCTTTCGTCAAGGCACAAGACTATAGTTCGGATGATATACCGCAACGAACCGCTGCAAACAATACGACCGAATACATCGGCTCGTTCGTCATCTGCAATGGGAAACTTGACAAGGTGCTCTTCAACGGCGGATACGTAACGTTCGGCAATACCAATCCCGCGGAGCAGACATACCACTACTTCTCCACAGACCACCAGGGCAACGTCCGCGCGGTGTTCAACGAAAGCGGCACAATAGAGCAGTCTATCGCATACGACCCGTTTGGCGTAGTCATACCCGACCTCAGCACGGGCATGGGCATACAGCCGTACCTGTACAACGGAAAGGAGCTTGACCGTGTACACGGACTCGACTGGTACGACTACGGGGCACGAATGTATGACGTGACGCTCGGACGCTGGACTTCCGTTGACCCGCTCTGTGAAAAATACTACCACGTAAGTCCATATGCCTACGGTTTGAGCAACCCGATAAGATTTATAGATAAAGACGGTCTTGCTCCTGGGAACTTTTTCTTCACAGTAGACGAAGCCGCCATTGATTTCGGACTATTTTACAACGACAATTCTATAAGGGAAGGAGTTGAATACAGTTCCGCTATATTCAAAGTTAGGAATAGCAAAGGACAAATAGGATATTCATATACATTACCCAACATCGGTAATAGCCAAAGTGTTAAACCAGCAGAAGCACCTTTTGGATATAAACTTGCTGCAAGAGTGCATACACACGGACGAAGCTCAATATACGATGACATTAAATATCACGACAACGAATTTTCAGGTATCAGACGAAACTACGATGACAAAAAATTAACAATAAAACAACGTAAAGCCGTAACGAACGCAACAGACATAGGCAATGCAAATAATGATAAGACAAATTCATATATTGCGACACCCAATGGCTCTGTACAGAAATATAATTATAAAACTGGAGAAATAACAACTATTAGTGATGATATTCCAAGCGACTCAAATGACCCAACACGTCTAAATTCAACATCTGTTTATATAGGGAATAACGATTTAGACCTTAACAAACAGATTGAAATTATGCGAAAAATATTAAATCATGATTTTTAATTAAATATTATCAATTATGAAACATACTGCCATTATGATTTGTGCATGTACAATATGCTTTTTATTCGGTTGCTTTGTCTTCGGATTTTACGTCAAAAATGTTACTTATAAAGGATATGTAAATCGACAAAAATACGAAGAGGCAAAACTGTATAAATTTACGGACGAAAGATGCAAAGATATAGTTATACCTTTTTACACATCAAAAGAAAACGGATTAGTACCGTCAAATGACATCTACGAATTAACCGAAGGTGTAATTCCTGATGCAAAAACGGCAGCAAAGGTAGGCACAGCCATACTGTCATCACTATACGGCGAAGAAAACGTAAAACGGCAAATTCCGTTTATAACACAATTACTATACGATGAGATATGGCTATTAACTGGAACTTTGGCAAAAGAGAATGAAAAAGGTGCGTTCTACATTTACATTCAGAAATCTGACGGTAGAATTCTACAATTAGGACGGTCGTAATAACCACCAGTTACAACTACAACATACCGTCAAACGCACTGCAAAACATGACCTTTCGTTGTGCAAAAGACGTCCTTTCATGAGCTAAAAGGCCATGAAACAAAATGGCGATGAAGACAAATACAGACAGAAAAAATCATGAAAATGTCTTTTATCTTTCATTTTCGGACGCAAGTCATTGAATGTCTGGAAGTTACAGAATGAAAGATTGGTGAAGGATGTGTCAGGCATCTTTCAGCGTCAAACACGTTGAAATACAGCGCATTACCGGCAAAACTGAAAGATGAAGGATGATTTTTGAAAAAAACAATATGCAAAAAATAAAACAGTGAAGACATGGACATACAGAAATGTATTTTGGCTTTTGTTTCGGCAAACTTACTACTTACTGACATAGCGGCAGCAACCGTTACCGACACCATATCGGCAACAAAAGACACGGTTGCCGGAAAAAACAGAACTGCAATGTCTGCCGACAACGGCTTTTACGGCACTGCGGGCGACGGCATGGCGGCATACGTGCCCAAAGCACCAAATGCCGCCGGATTAGTGCAATATGTTGACTGCCCCGTGTCTTATTATACCGGCACGCCTGAAATAAGCATTCCACTGTATGAAATTGACGCACAAGGGGTGAAAATACCAATCACGCTGACCTACCATGCCTCTGGCATACGCGTAGCGCAAGAAGCTACATGGGTGGGATTGGGATGGAACTTGAGCTGCGGAGGCATGGTGGCACGCACGGTGAAGTGCAGCGACGACTTCCACGAATACGCAGATTCATACGAAGGCATGATAAAGCAAGGGTATTACGACGCACCTGAAGCCAAAGAACCGTTAAGCAATGATTATTTCAATGCACAACTATACGGCGACACGAAACTGCAAAAAGACTCCGAACCTGACATCTTCTTTTACAGCATACCAGGCGTAAGCGGCAAATTCATGATAGACAAGTCGCGCGGCCCTGTGCTGCTTTCACGCATAGGCGCGTCAAATGTTAAAATAGAATTATCAGGAAGCAAAACAGGAGAGCATGGCTCATACACATTCATAATAACCGACGTGTACGGCAACCGCTTTTATTTCGAGAAAAAAGAAATAACATGGTCGTACTCACGCGGAGGCGATTTGAACCAAAACAAACTTGGCGCAACAGTATTCGACGAGACGGAAAACACGGTAAAGTCAAGGTATGAAGCGCCGATGAAATACACATCGTCATGGCTGCTGACGCAAATCTTGACGGCACGAGGGCAATCGATAAACTTCACATACGCCAAAGAGTCGTACCAACTGCCAACCCAAGAAGCGGCGGTAAAGTACAACTACATTGACGGATGGGGGTCAGGCGGAACGACTTCCGGGACAAAATACTCATGCAATAAAACCGTTGTGGAAGGTTACCGCCTGACTAACATCACATGGAACGGAGGCTCTGTAACTTTTGACGCCTCGCCACGCGAAGACCTGAAAACTTGGGAAAGCGGATACACGCCGCAAAAGCTCGACAGAATCACAGTAAAGAACAATCTTGGCGACGTAGTGAAGCAATACGCTTTTTCATACACATACATGAACGGAACGCGTACAGACAACTACGCCCATGTATTCAAGCGGCTGATGCTCAACATACTGACAGACTGCTTAGACACCAGCATAAAATACAGCATGACTTATTACGACGACCATTCCCTGCCGGCCAAGAACTCAAAAAACACCGACTATTGGGGCTACAGTAACGGAAAGAGCCAAGGCTCGGAGTATTATTGTTCAGCATCATACAACGGGCAGATTTTCTTCGGCGCAGACAAGACCGGCAACCTTAGCTTTATGCGTACAGGTACACTTGAGACCCTGACATACCCCACAGGCGAAAAAGAAAGCTTCATATTTGAAACTCTTACAAGTACGACAGCTCCAACACCCGTCACAAAAGACATTTCGGCCAGCTTAGGAGTATTCAAGAGGTACGAGTCGGACGCATACGAAGAAGAGAATTTCCCTGAAACACGTACAACAACCATCACAATTGAAGAATCAACAAATTTTGAAATATGGGCACACCTGGAGAACACTACCGGAAAGGCCGACAAGGAATATCTTTACAACAATGAAGCCTATCCCATATTCCGCATATACCGAATAAAGAACAACGGCGAAAAAGACGATAATTATTGGTATTCACTCATCGTGCCAAGCGAATTAAAGACAAAAAGCGAATACAACTACCCTGCATATATATGCACCTTGCCAAAAGGCACATATAGCTTCGAGGCATACGCCCCGGTAAACGACCTTTACATTGGTGTATACTTCAATTATAAAGCAACTGTATTGGAAGAAGGAGAGACTGTAAGCCTCGGCGGACTGCGTATAAAAGAAATACGCGGTACTGACAACAGGACATTCACATACGAAGGCGGAAAGCTCCTCGTTGCACCAAACACAAGTTATCGGTACGACGAAAATTTTTATCAAGATGAAGGCAACCAATACCATCATGAATACCTTGTACAATGTTCCGAACCAACCTGCCCGATGAACACACTGAAAGACGGATACATTTACGGATATGACTGCGTGACTGAACGCCGCAGCGACGGGACACGAATCACCTATAAATACCACAATCAGCCTGAAGAATACAATCATGACTATCCATTCATACCGGCATCACCGAATTTCTACAACGGGTTGCCAATAAGTGAAACGGCCAGTAAAGGAACGCAACCATTAAAAAAGACCGAATATGACTATACGACACTGGCAGTATACACGGTTTATGGCTTTGTATACAGGACAAACGAAACATCCTACCATTTTTACAGATACGACATAACATGGCCCTGCCTTTCGAAAAAATCAGAAACGACATACGAAACAAATGGAGATTTTACTAAAGAAACATCATATACATATAATCAGAACTTCCAACCAATGGAGGAAAGCTTCATGTCTGACAACAAACTTTACAAAAGAAAAATGATTTACGCAAGCGACAAAACAGGAAGTCCTTACGAAGATATGAAAACATCATACATGGTCGGCATCCCTATTGAAACAATATTAAAACAAAATTCACAAATTATTAGCGCAACAAAAACCGAATATGTCAAGCACAATGATATACTTCTGCCTTCATCTGAAAGCAAAACAGAAAACAAAATGTTGATGTCCGCTACAGGATTTTCTGATTATTACAATGAACAAACCACATACAGCACATTTTCAACCTATGGCAACCCAAGAGTTGTCACAACCAATGAAGAACATTATGTAATCTTATGGGGATACAATGGAATGTACCCGATAACTGTCATTAAGAACTGCAATTATCAACAAATAGAAACCTTATTGGGAGACACGATGATTAACAGCATTGAAAACGACAACCAGTTGCAAGAAGCAGATTTGGCTGCACTTGACCGACTTCGCAAGGATTTACCAGATGCCGACGTTACAACCATCACATATAAACCTCTTGTAGGAATTATATCAATCACCGACCATCGCGGATTCACCACCTATTACGAATATGACACATCGGGACGGCTTGCCGAACAATACTTCAAGAAAGACGGGAATAAACATATCCTGAAAAAGTATCATTACAATTATGGCGGAAGATAAGCAAAGCACCATCAATTCCTTATATTGAGCCTGCGCCACAGCCAGCGCGGCATCAGCCGCCACGCAAAAACGAGCAGGCGGTAACGCCAGTCGATGACGTGCACATGGCGGTGGGCGTAAACCGCACGCAGCATCTCACGCGCCACCGCCTCTTTGTCCATAAGCATAGGGTAGCGGCCGCTGTCCGAAAGCAGCTCGGTATCGACGAATCCTGGGCGTATGTCGGTAAACCTTATGTGCAGGCGGCGCATGTTCGACAGCTGTTCAAGAGCCTGTATGTATGTGTTCTGAAACGCCTTGGCCGCGCTGTATGACGGTGCCACGCCAAGCCCCTTCGTACCAGCTATAGAGGAAATGACGGCGATGTCGCCGCCAAGATTTGAAGCCATGTAGTTGAACATCGTGCCTACCATTGTGGTAAAACCTTTTACATTGACAGAGACCGTTGCAAGCTCTACGTCGGCTGCAAGTTCCGGGTTCTGCTTTCCTATGCCTGAACAGTACACAAAGAGATTTACTCCGCCAAGCCTTTTGACCAGCTCCAGCAGCCGCTCCGGCGCATCGGCCGCAGTAACGTCTATCCGCATGGCCTCCACTGCGCCAGGATGCGCCGACTTAATCTCCACCAACCTGTCCTCACGCCTTGCCGCTATGCCCACCAGCCAACCGTCGGCAAGCAGCAGTTTGGCCACCTCGCGCCCTATGCCCGAGGATGCGCCTATTACTATTGCACGTTTCATGTCTGCGAAAATAGCAATATTTGACGATATGTTAAAACTTTGGCCGTTTTTTCAAGCAAAATAAAATAAATTGAGTATCTTTGTGGCTGATTAGCATCTTGACAACAAATTCACGACAAAATAACGATAACAACGTATGAAAGACTTTTTCAAGTACATGTCAGCCACAGTCGTAGGACTGATTGTATTCACGCTCATTACGGGCATCATCGGCGCAATGTGCATAGTGGGCATGATAGCTTCGGGCAGCTCTGCCAAGGATGTCAGTGACAACAGCGTCATGGTAATAAACCTGTCCGGAGTGCTCAACGAACGTTCGGAAAGCACATTCATGGACGAAATAAGCGGCAGCACGGTAGGCACAATAGGCCTTGACGACGTGCTCACAGCCATTGGCAAAGCCAAAGACAACGATAAAATCAAGGGCATATACATCGAGGCAGGCATGCTGTCGGCCGACTCTTACGCCTCGCTCACGGCTATGCGCAACGCGCTGCTCGACTTCAAGAAGAGCGGCAAATGGATTGTGGCATACGGAGACGTATACGCCCAGAACGTATATTACGTGGCCTCTGTAGCCGACAAGGTTTTCCTCAATCCGAGCGGCCAGGTAGACTGGCACGGAATAGCGTCGCAGCCCATATTCCTTAAAGACCTTATGGCGAAGTTCGGAGTGAAGATGCAGCTTGCGAAAGTAGGCGCATACAAGAGCGCTCCGGAAATGTTTACCGCCGACAAAATGAGCGATGCCAACCGTGAACAGGTAACCGCTTACATAAACGGCCTGTGGCAGAACGTATGCAAAGGCGTGTCGGAAAGCCGCAAAATCAGCGTAGCACAGCTGAACGCTTACGCTGACAGCTTCGTTACGCTTAGCGACGCCAAGGATTTCGTGAAATACAAATTTGTTGACAAGCTTATCTACACAGACGGAATAAAGGCTGAAATCAACAAACTTTTGAAGAAAGAAGCCGACGACGACATCAACACGGTAAGCCTTGCTGACATGAAAGTGGTGAAAGGCAAGGAAGACAAGGGCGAGGAAATAGCCGTCTACTACGCATACGGCGACATTGTTGATAGCGAAACGGGCGGAATGATGTCGAGCGGACACAGCATCGTGGGCAAAACAGTATGCCAAGACCTTGAAGACTTGATGGAAGACGACGACGTGAAGGCCGTCGTGCTGCGCATCAACTCCGGCGGAGGAAGCGCATACGCGTCAGAACAAATCTGGCATTATGTGGAGATGCTTAAGAAGAAAAAGCCCGTAGTAGTGTCCATGGGAGGCATGGCCGCATCTGGAGGATACTACATCAGCAGCGGCGCAAACTGGATTGTGGCCGAGCCTACGACACTTACGGGAAGCATCGGCATATTCGGAATGTTCCCCGACATGAGCGAACTGCTTACGCAGAAGCTCGGAGTTAAGTTCGACGAGGTGAAGACCAACAAGCACAGCGCCTTCGGAACACCGGCCCGTCCGTTCAACGAAGAAGAGATGAACTACCTTAATAAATATATAGACCGCGGCTACAACCTGTTCCGCCAGCGCGTGGCGCAAGGACGCAAGATGAAGGTTGAGAATGTCGAGAAAATCGCCCAAGGACGCGTATGGCTCGGACAGGATGCGCTGAAAATCAAGCTTGTCGACGAGCTTGGCGGACTCGACAAGGCCATTGCCAAGGCGGCGCAACTGGCAAAGCTCAAGGAATACCACACATCGGCATACCCGGGCAAGGTTGACTGGATTGACCAGCTGCTCAACCAAACATCCGGCGGCAGCTACATAAAGGCACAGATGCGCCAAAGCCTCGGCGAATACTACGAGCCGTTCATGCTGCTCAAGGACATGAACAACCAGTCGGCGATACAGGCCCGTGTACCGTTCATGATGAACATTAAATAAAAGTGAACAACGAAAAATGAAAAGTGAAAAATCCATCTGCCACTTTTGGCAAGGTATTGGATTTTTCACTTTTCACTCTTCACTTTTTCACTCAAACCCCAAAATATGGAAGGCGACTTTATCAAGATAAACGAATGGATGCTGCCACTTAGCTGGTTGTACGGCCTCGGCGTGAAAATGCGCAACCAGATGTTCGAACTCGGCATACTGAAAAGCCGTAGTTTCGACATCCCGGTAATATCGGTCGGCAACATAACCGTTGGCGGTTCAGGCAAGACCCCACACGTAGAATACTTGATACGCCTGCTCAAAGACAAAGTGAAGGTGGCTGTGCTCAGCCGCGGATACAAGCGTAAAAGCAAAGGCTTCGTACTTGCCGGAACAGACACTGCGATGAAAGACATCGGCGACGAGCCTTTCCAGATGAAGACAAAGTTCCCAGACATACATGTGGCCGTGGACAAGAACCGATGCCACGGCATCGACATGCTGACAAGCATGGAAGAAAGTAACGACACGGACGTAATCCTTCTTGACGACGCCTTCCAGCACCGTTATGTAAAACCGGGAATAAACATACTGCTCGTTGATTACCACAGGCTCATCATATACGACAAACTGCTCCCTGCCGGACGGTTGAGGGAGCCGCAAAGCGGCAAGGCCCGGGCCGACATCGTCATCATAACGAAATGCCCGAAAGACTTGAAGCCTATGGAGTTCCGCGTAATCATAAAGGCTATGGAACTGTACCCATACCAGCAACTGTTCTTCACCACGCTTGAATATGACAACCTCCGCCCGATGTTCGGTGGCAAGGAACTGCCTTTGAACAACATCGGCAGGGACGTAAACATACTGCTGCTGACCGGCATCGCATCGCCCAAACAGATGACATACGACATGGAAGAACATTCGGCAAACATCACACCGCTGACTTTTCCCGACCACCACCAGTTCAAAAGCAAAGACATCGAACTGATAAACACTACGTTCAGCCAAATGCCTTCTCCCAAAATAATCATCACTACGGAAAAAGACAACGCACGACTGGCCGGCATGGAAGGACTGTCTGACGAAGTGCGGCAACATATATACATGCTGCCAGTCAGGATAAAGTTCATGCTCGGACAGGAAGAAGAATTCAACAATAAAATCATCGGCTATGTACAAAAAAATTCAAAAAACAGCATCCTGGCTAAAACAAAGGATGACAACAAGTCCAAAAACGGCGATAATACTCGGCACCGGACTGGGACAATTAGCTTCAGAAATAACTGACAGTTACGAATTTCCTTACGAAGACATACCCAACTTTCCCGTTTCAACGGTAGAGGGACACGCCGGCAAACTTATATTCGGCAAGCTTGGCGGCGTAGACATCATGGCGATGGAAGGCCGCTTCCATTACTACGAGGGCTACAAGATGAAGCAAGTGACATTCCCCATACGCATAATGTACGAACTGGGCATTAAGACCCTCTTCGTAAGCAACGCCTCTGGAGGAATGAACCCCGACTTTAAAATAGGCGACCTGATGATTATCACCGACCACATCAACCTCTTCCCGGAGCATCCTTTGCGCGGAAAGAACCTGCCTACCGGGCCGCGTTTCCCCGACATGCACGAGGCATACGACCACAAGCTAATAGCCCAGGCCGACGCCATAGCCAAAGAGAAAGGCATACGCGTGGTGCACGGAGTGTACGTCGGAGTGCAAGGTCCTACGTTTGAGACACCAGCCGAATACAAGATGTACCACCGCCTTGGCGGCGACGCCGTGGGAATGAGCACCGTGCCTGAAGTCATCGTGGCCCACCATTGCGGCATAAAGACATTCGGAATAAGCATAATAACCGACCTCGGACTTGAAGACCAGCCCGTTGAAGTAAGCCACGAGGAAGTGCAGATAGCAGCCAACAAGGCACAACCCCTGATGACCGAGATTATGAGGGAAATGATTAGAAGGGCACAATAAAATAAAGGAGTAAGGAGAAAAGTAGTAAAGGAGTAAGTAGAAATGCGTTGTGTACCACGGCATATCTACTTACTCCTTCTCTCCTTACTAATTTTACTACATCAACCTAACGACAAAATAAAATGACCGACATAGCAAAACTTGGAGAGTTCGGACTAATCCACCACCTTACCGACGGGCTTAAGCCTAAGAACGAAGCCACCCTGTACGGCGTAGGCGACGACTGCGCCGTGCTCCACTACCCCGACACCGAAGTGCTCGTAACCACAGACATGCTCATGGAGGGCGTACACTTCGACCTTACATACATAGACCTTGAGCACTTGGGCTACAAGGCTGCCATGGTGAACATCAGCGACATATTCGCAATGAACGGCACTCCGCGCCAGCTGACCGTGAGCATCGCACTAAGCAAACGCTTCACCGTCGAGGACATGGAGAAGTTTTACAGCGGCCTGCGCATGGCCTGCGACAAGTGGGGTGTTGACATTGTGGGAGGTGACACCACGTCGTCATACACGGGCATGGCCATCAGCATAACCTGCATAGGCGAATGCCCGAAAGACGAAATAGTGTACCGCAACGGCGCCGGGGACACCGACCTCGTCTGTGTTTCAGGCGACCTCGGAGCGGCATATATGGGCTTACAGCTGCTCGAACGCGAAAAGAGCGTGTACTACCAACAGGTAGACGAAGCGCGCAAGAAGAACGACAAGCGCGCGCTGGAGCAGCTCGCCCACTTCCAGCCTGACTTTGCCGGCAAAGAATACCTGCTGCAACGCCAGCTCCAGCCCGAAGCCCGGGGCGACATCATACGCCGCCTGCGCGAGCTGAACATACGCCCTACGGCCATGATGGACATCAGCGACGGCCTAAGCAGCGAACTGATGCACATCTGCAAGCAGAGCGGATGCGGATGCCGCATCTACGAGAAGAACATCCCCATCGACTACCAGACGGCGGTAATGGCTGAGGAAATGAACATGAACGTCACCACCTGCGCCCTCAACGGGGGCGAAGACTACGAGCTGCTATTCACCGTGCCCATAGGCGACCACGAGAAGATTGAGCAGCTTGAGGGTGTCAGGCTAATCGGACACATCACCAAGCCCGAACTGGGACTTATGCTCGTGACACGCGACAACAACGAGTTCGAACTGAAAGCACAAGGCTGGAACCCGTTGAAGGGATAGCCACGACACCATACATATAAATCCGCACGGCTTGCACAAATGCAAGCCGTGCGGATTTTTCATACACGTTCCAGACCTGATTTACAACCGTCCACACAGCGTGCCGAGCATTTTCCATAGACCACTGGCAATCAAGCACTTACAGCAAACCCACCTGTAAAAATCCCAAAGGCGGCCTTTTAGCTTGCAAAAGACGGCTTTTGGCAGCCTTAAAGACGGCCTTTGGTGATGCCAAAGACCGTCTTTTAACGTGAACATCCACTACACTCACATGCCAACCTGCTACCAAACTAAAAGGTAAAGATTCTTTCAGCGGCATGAAAAAGTTTTAGAATGGCATGTAACCCGTTTTTCAGACAAATTACAACGGCGGCTTCGCATATTTTATCAGATGATGATACTTTTATGCTTACGGCTCAAATTAGATTGAAAAAGCGTAGGCGGTTGAGTTCTTTTTCAATAATTTTGCGATGATAATCTGAATGACTGAAAGCTTAAACTTAAATAATATGACGCGCTATTTACTGTATTTCCGTTCCAAATTCAAGGCGGCGGCAACCGGCATTGCAGGATGCCTGCTCGCCGTAGGCATGGCTGCCTGCCCGGCAACGGCAATGGGGCAGCACCGGCTTTGCAACCCACAAGCCACACAAGATGCGAATGACGTTTACCAAATCCTGTGGCAGGTGTACCAGAAGCAGGCACTATCGGCAACCGTGGCGAACGTTGACTGGAACATCAAGGAGGCCGAGAACGTACATGAATGGACGGGCAAGTGGCCGGTGATGAACGTGTTTGACTTCATCAACTTCCGCAACTCGAAGGACGTAAACCCGAAAGGATGGCTCGACTACAGCGACATAAGCCTGGCCGAAAGCTGGTGGAAGGACGGCGGACTGGTAGGCTGCATGTGGCACTGGAACATGCAGGCGAACAACGGCAAGGACCAGACCTGCACGCCGGGCACCGAGCCGGGACAGACAAGTTTTGACGTGTCGAAGATTGACGACACCAATTCCGCCGAATACAAGCAAATCATCAAGGACATAGACCAGATAGCCAAATACCTCGGCAAAATGCAGGATGCAGGCATACCTGTTATCTGGCGCCCGCTGCACGAAGCCGCAGGCAACATCTACGAGTATGAGGGCGGACAGGCCTGGTTCTGGTGGGGAGCCAAAGGTGCGGAACCTTTTAAGAAGCTCTGGCGGCTGATGTACGACCGCCTTGTCAACGAGCACAAGCTGAACAACCTCATATGGGTGTGGACATCGCAGGCTTCGGCCGCTGACGGAGTAGTAGACAGCGACTGGTATCCGGGCGACGAATACGTCGATGTGGTAGGCCGCGACAGCTATTACGCCTTGCAATATCCTCTAATGAAAGAATACAAAGCCCTCGCGGCGAAGTATCCGGGCAAGCTCGTTGCCTTGGCCGAATGCGGCAACGGCGACGAAGTAAGCATGTCCCTATGGAGCAAAATCTGGCAAGAAGGCTCGCGCTGGTGCTGGTTCATGACGTGGTACGACTACAACTACAACGCCGGACAGAGCCAGGAGCACAAGTTTGCAGGCAAGGAATGGTGGATTGACGCCTTCAACTCCGGCACCGTGCTCGACCGCGACGCCTTCAGGCAACTGCGCGGACAATCACATAAGTACGTACTCGTAAAAGACAACAAGGTATTATGAAACGATTTACAGCCATATCACTGCTTCTGGCCTGCCTGTTAGCCGTCACACGCACTATGGCGGCGGAGCGTACAATCCTGCTCGGGCCGAAAACCATCGGCGCAGGATGGAAAGACAACATAGTAATACTGCCCCAGCAGTTCGCCACGGCAAAGGCGGGCGACATACTGACCGTGTACATTGACAACGTGAAGGGCGGCGCGCAGGGAGCATTCCAAGACCCGACCGACTGGAAAGCCATAGCCCCCGAATACGCATACTTCGGCATTTCAGGGCCTTTCCGCCTGAAACTGACCGACGACATCCTCGCAAAAATAAAGCAGCGCGGCCTCGCCTTGGGCGGACATGACTACCGCATACTGCGCGTAACGCACATCCCTGCGGAAGAAATGGTTGAGAAGGTGATATATAAAGGCCCGTCAGTTCTCATGAAAGACGACTGGAGCGCAAGCGCAAGCATACAGAAGAGCTGCTTCAAGGACGTGAAAGTAGGCGACGTGCTGCACTTCCAGGTGAGCCGCGTGGAGGAAGGCGCGGCAGGCAAAATCATGGATTTCACGTGGAACGCGATGGACTCCTCGCTTGACGGTGTGCCCGTAGGGCAGGACGGTTTCACCTACCCCATTACCGAGCAGTCGCAACTCGTGAAGCTACAGCTGGCCGGCAGCGACGGAATAAGTATGCGCGTGGGAGGCAAGGGCTACCGGCTGGAAAAGATTTCGGTCGTATCTTTCATCGGAACACGCGACGAAGACCTCACCAACGCGCAGCGCGCCCCACGCGAATACAAGCTGCAACCGGGCGAACTGTTCCACGGAGAGAAGGAGTTTCCGCAAGACTGGAGCGGCAACCTGCGCATAACGGCCGAGCCGTTTCAGGACTGCACCGAGAGCGACTGTATCGTAGTAAGCTACGAAAAGATGCAACCCGGCTGCGAACCGCAAATCTCATTCCGCGAAAACCGCGGCAAATGGCTTGACATAACGGGGACGGCAGAGCCTGTATGGTACAAGCTCGACGGCAACGACGTTGTACTTACGCTCGACGCCACGATACTCGACAAGCTCAAGACGCACGGAGTGGTCATCACGGGCATGGGGGCCACTATAACAAAAGTCTACATCTTACACATTGACAACTAACTAACAAATTTAATAACCTTCTAATATGTACAAATGGATTTTATGGTGCGTCATGCTATTCGCATGGTGTACCGACTTGAACGCACAGCAGACGGTCAAAGGCTCCGTGCTGGACGGCTCAAGCAACAACGAGCCGATGATAGGCGCCACTATCCAAGTTCCCGGCACTAAGACTGCCGCCGTGGCCGACCTTGACGGCAATTTCACCATCACGTTGCCGGCCGGAAAGAGCCTCATCCAAGTGTCTATGATTGGCTACAAGACACAGGTAATCAACGTAAAAGGCAAGACTTCGGTGCAGGTAATACTCGAAGCCGACGCCAACGAGATGGACGAAGTGGTAGTGGTAGGCTACGGAACGATGAAGAAACGCGACCTTAGCGGCTCCATCACGCAAATAAAGGGCGACGAGCTTATGGCCGGCAACACCACCGACGTAGCCCACGGACTGCAAGGCAAGATAGCCGGTGTGCAGGTAAGCCAAAGCGACGGCTCGCCCGGTGCAGGCGTAAGCATCACCGTGCGCGGTGCCAACTCGTTCACTACAAGCTCACAGCCGCTCTACATCGTTGACGGAGTGCCTTACGGCACAAACCCGAGCGGCACGCCGTCGTCAAGCGCCAACGAGGGCAACAACCAGTTTACGTCGCCCCTATCGATGATTAACCCCAACGACATCGAGAAAATAGAGGTGCTGAAAGATGCCTCGGCTACGGCCATATACGGTTCGCGCGGTGCCAACGGCGTTGTAATCATCACCACAAAGAAAGGCAAGGAAAGCGACGGCGGCAAGCCTACAATCGAGCTGAACGTGAAGCTCGGCTTGCAGACGGTGGCAAAACGCCTGAATATGCTCAACCCGTACACTTACGCTTTATATCAGAACGAAGGCGCGGCAAACAGCCGTTATTATGAAGGAACGAGCACACAAGACCCATACCGCGGAGAATGGACGTATCCGTATGTGGGCACTGGATTTGTATATGATGCCGGTTCATACAATCCCGGGCCTGAAGACTTCCTCAATCCGGGTCTGCGCACCGACGAGTACGGCAATGTTGACGAAGTGGCCGTAGCCGACTGGCAGGACGAAATCTATCAGACCGCCTTCCAACAGGACTACAACGTAAGCGTAAGCAACGGCAACGACCGTGGCTGGTACAGCTTCTCGGGCAACTTCACGAAGCAAGACGGCATAATAAAGAACACCGGTTTCGAGCGTTACGGCATATCAATCAACATCGGACGGCACATAACCAAGTGGTTGGAAATCGGTACAAGCTCGTTCTTCACCAACACCACGACCGACTTCCAGCGCACAGGTTCCGAGAATACGGGCGTAATCCGCTCCGCATTAATCTTCCCTCCCACATACGGAGTACACTCATCGACCGAACAGCTTGACGAGCTTAACTGGCTCGCCACAAATCCGGTAAACTATGTAAACGGTGCAAAAGACCAGTTGAAGCAGATAAGCTGGTTCTCAAGCAGCTACGTAGAAGTGAAGCTCGCGCCGTGGCTCAAGTTCCGCCAGAACCTCGGTCTCGGCTACAACGACGGCCACCGCGGCACGTACTACGACCGCCACACGCAGGAGGGACGTACTCCTAACAACGGCTTGGCAGGAAAAGCCACAAGCATATGGAAGAGTCTGACGGCGGAAAGCATCCTTACGTTCGACAAACGCTGGGGCATCCACGCACTGAACGTTGTCGCCGGTATGACATTTGAGAAGGGAACGGGCGAAAACACGTCGATGACAGTAACCAACTTCCCCACAGACTACACCCAAGACAACGACATGGGCCTCGCCATAGACAGGGCTACCATCGCAAGCAGTACAACCGAACAGGCTCTCGAATCGTTCCTCGGACGCGTCAACTACACGCTGCTCGACCGCTACATCTTCACCGCCAGCGTCCGTACAGACGGCAGTTCAAGCTTTGCCAAGAACAACAAGTGGGCTACGTTCCTTTCAGGCGCGTTCGCATGGAGGGCAAGCGAGGAGAAATTCATACAAGACCTCAACATCTTCTCAAACCTCAAGTTCCGTTTAAGCTTCGGCCAGACGGGTAACCAGGCCATAGGAGCTTACCGCACACTGAACGTGCTCAACGCCTCAAACTATCCTTTCAACGGCTCGCTTGAAAGCGGAGTGTCAATGATAGACTGGCGCGGCCCTACCAATCCCGACCTGAAATGGGAGACAACCGACCAGTTCAACGCAGGAATTGACATGGGATTCCTCGACAACCGTCTGCAATTCACCATTGACTATTACTACAAGAAAACGCGCGACTTGCTGCAAAACGTCACCATACCGGGCAGCTCCGGCTTCACGCAGATGATGGTTAACAGCGGCAACGTAACCAATGAAGGACTTGAGTTCACGCTCAACTACGACGTGCTGCGCAATACTCCTGTGAAGTGGAACATAGCAGCCAACCTCTCGTTCAACCGCAACCGCATCGGCGGACTTGACGGCGACCAGTACGCAACATCGCTTTGGAGCGCGGCAGACCAGGCCTTCCTCCAGCGCAACGGCTGCCCAATAGGCACTATCTTCGGATATGTGGAAGACGGTTTCTTCGACAATCTGGCCGAAGTACGCTCGTTCCCGGCCTACGCCGGACTGTCCGATGCCGAGGCACGCCGCTACATCGGCGAGATAAAATACCGCGACATGAACGGCGACGGGCAGATAACGGCAGCCGACAAGACCATCATCGGCGACACTAACCCCGACTTCGTGTACGGCTTCACGAGCAACCTGTCATGGAAGAACCTTACACTCTCCTTCATGCTGCAAGGCTCGCAGGGCAACGACATACTGAACTATAACCTTACGGACATAAAGATGGGCAACTACGGCAACATCACCCAAGAGGCATACGACCGCCGCTGGACAGCCGAAAACCCACAAGCCGCACTATGGCCGAAGGCTACCGCAGGCTATACCCGCACGTGGCTGTTCAGCGACCGGTACGTAGAGGACGGCAGTTATCTGAAGATGAAGTACATCACGCTGTCCTACAACTGGTTCAAACCGTTCCCCGGTGTACAGAAACTGAACATATCGTTCACGGCCAACAACCTGTTCACGATTACCAACTACAGCTGGCTCGACCCGGATGTAAACGCCGGCGGCACAAACGCAGCCTGCCCCGGAGTGGACAGCTACTCTTATCCGAGCGCGCGCACGTTTACGCTCGGCCTCAACTTCACTTTCTAACACATATATAAATTGACAACATGAAAAAGACAATAACATACGTCCTGGCGCTCATAATGGGCGCAGGCGTGCTGGCCGGATGTACAAGCTGGATTGAGGAAGACCCCGACAGCCTCATCACACCCGACATGGTGGGCGACAGTGAGGATGCCGCCAAGCAGTGGGTGACGGGCGTTTACAGCAAGTGGGTCAACGACATGTTCCGTTGGGGCTACTTCCCAAGGGTACTTGAGCAGGACGCCGACTATATATCAGGTCCCGACTGGCTCTTCGGAGGCTTCGGAGCGGGCAACTTCCAAGGCACCAACGACGACCTCGCACTGCAAGACGCGCTGTGGAACGGATGCTATAACCTGATAGGCCGCGCCAACATGGCGGAGCGCGAGATACGCGCCATGGGCAACATTTCAGAAACCGTAAAGGACAACGCCATAGGCGAAGTGAAGTTTAACAAGGCGTTCGCATACTTCCTCTTGGTGCGCGCTTACGGTCCTGTACCTGTGCAGCCGGAGGGCGACACTACGGACAAGAACCAGCCGAGGCAGACGGTTGACTCCGTGTACAACTACATTATAAAGAACCTTGAGGCTGCCGCTACGCTGATGTACAAGAACACAGACCAGGCATATGAGGCCGGACACGTAAACGCGGGCAGTGCCGCCGGACTGCTTGCCAAGGTCTACGCCACCATGGCAGCCGCCGCAATGCCGGCCGGAACGCCGATAACCGTGCGCACGGGACCGGCATATGACGGCGATGGCGACGACAAGGCCTACGCTCCGCTGCGCAGCATGACGTTCGCAAAGACCGCCGTCAACGGATATGAAGACATGGATTCGCACGCTCTCTACGAGAAAGCGGCACAGTGGGCGTTTGCGGTAATCAACGGCGACTATGGCGACTACGAGTTGCTGCCTTACTCGGAACTGTGGAAGAAGACATCGGCCACGGCATCGGAGTTTATGTTCTCCGTAGCTTCTGCCGACGGCAACGACACCTACTCCACACAGGTGCACACCCAGTATGACGGCTACCGCACAGCCGCAGGCTCCGACTTCATAGCAAGCGGAGGATGGACGGGCTGCACACGCCACTGGTATGACCTGTTCGACCACGACGATTACCGCATAACCCAAGGCGTAAAGCACCGCTGGCGCGTGTACACGCAGGAGGAGGGCAACGGCGGATTCTACTACCCCTACACCGACGAATACAGCATTGCGGCCACCGGTTACAACCTCAACGGCGACTGGGTAAGCGACCCCGTAGCTCCTTACGACGACGGCGTAAGCTACTATTACAACAAGGACAGCCAGTGCCTTGCCTTCACCACGAAGTATTCAGACGTTACAAACAACGCCACCGAGAACGCCGATGCCAACTGGCCCTTCCTGCGCTACGCCGACGTGATGCTCATCTACGCCGAAGCGGAGAACGAACTTGGGCACATCGACACGGCACTTGAATACCTGAACTACGTGCGCGACCGCTCCAACGCGGTGGAAGGAAGTCTCACCGGCAACGGCGCGCTCGACACGCAGGACAAGATGCGCAGCGCAATCATAGAGGAGCGCGCCAAGGAATTCGCCTGCGAAGCCGACCGCCGCTGGGACCTCATACGCTGGGGCATATACCTCGACGCGATGAACGCCATCGGAGCCAACGAGGACTCGGGCGTGAACAAGGCGCGCCAGGAGCGCAACCTGCTCTTCCCCATCCCAAATTCCGAGTTGAATACAAACAAGTACATAACCGAGAACAACCCCGGATGGAGCTGATAATTCACAATGCATAATGCACAATTCATAATTGGGCATACGCCATAAACAATATCGACAAACACAAACAGCCCGATTATGAATTGTGGATTATGAATTATGAATTGAAAGAAGCGAACCATGAACTTAAAAAGAAACAAGGCAATGAAAACAAACTTACTGACATACATCGCGGCAATGCTTGCACTGCTCACCATGGCAAGCTGCAACGACATCGTAAACTACAATGACGGATACACGCCGCTCGAAGACCAGGCCAACACCGGCGCGCCTGTAATAACCGCCGTCTACGACATCAGCGACACGAAGATGGAAAACCCCATCACCGAAGCCGATGCAGGCCAGATGGTGCGCATTGTGGGCAAGAACCTCAACAACGTGAAGCGCATAACGTTCAACACCGTAGAGGCCGACCTCTCCGAAGTGTACACCTATTCGACCAGCGCGAACGTGACAATACCGCAGGAGCTGTCGATGGAGCACCAGAACAAAATAGAATACACTACGGACAAGGGCACGGCAACGTTCGACTTCACCGTACCCTTCCCCCAGCTGCTCGTCAATGCCCTTGAATGCGAGTTCACCGACGCGGGCGACTCCGTGACTATAACCGGCCGGAACTTCGACTACTACGACTTCGGCACGTCGTCGCAAGTGACAATCGGCGGCACAACCCTCGGCCTCGGCTCAATCACCAACACGTCGATGAAGGCCCTCGTGCCCGAAGGAACGGCCGACAACAGCACCATCACCGTAGAATGGACCGACGGCAACACCGGCACGCCGATGACCGCCACCCTGCCCTTCCGCCCCACTCTGCACCTGCTCTACGCCGATTTCAACGACGTAACGCCGGCCGTAGGCGGCAGCTACAGCGCAACCATTGAGGGCGACGACGCCATAACCACGGACGCATCGGCTCTCGGACGGCCCCACGTACACGTAACAGGCACGTCAGACGCATGGGGATGGAACACCATTGACCTAAGCCGCAACATGATAGACGCAGGCGACCTTACCAACCTTGACGACTACGTGCTGAAATTCGAGGTGCTTACGGCCAACGACTATCCGCTGACCGAAGCATCGACACTGCAATTCTCGTTCAACTGGGGAGACAGCTACACGTGGATGCCGGGCGACGGCGCAGGCCTCAACACACACGGACTGTGGCAGACCGTCACCCTGCCGCTCGCCCCAATGGCTACCAACGGAATTGTAGCCCCCGGCACATGGCAAACCCTGCGCATGGTGCTCAGCCCGTCGGCAACATACACCGCCGACTTCCGCATGGGCAACTTCCGCATAGAGAAACGGTAATCCGCATACAAAGGAACGGCCGATTCCCAACCGGCAAAAACAGACACCAACACACTGACACTCAACGGCTTGGCAATATGCCGTCTCTTGCCCTGCAAAAGGCCGCATATTGCAAGCCCGAAGGCGGTCTTTCGCACCACGAAAGGCGGCTTTTTACAACACAGCTGAAAACAAAGCCGCCGCCAAGCCACAAGCGGCTTGACGGCGGCTTATAAAAAACTACAGGACAGACAACTTAACATCAACACATCATGAAAAAGATTCTAACCCAGCTGTTGCTGCTAACGGCAGTGGCAGCGACAGCAAACGCGGAAACCAAGAACTTATGGACTGGGCCTTATTCAACGGGCAACTGGCAGGGAACGGACATTCAGGCTTCGGTATTCTCTGATGTAAATTATGGCGACAAGATAACCTTTTCCGTACAGTGTGACGTTGAAGGCGCAACTGCCGCCACAACTCCAGACAGCAACCAGATGTATTACCAGTTACAAGTAAGGTCGTGGAACAACGGAGAGCCAACCAATATAACTGAAGGTGACGATGCCGTAACCAACATTGAAGAAGACTGTGACATAACTATAGCCTTGTCTAACGGGCAAGTCGATGCGATAAAAGCAAACGGCTTTTCCATTAGCGGCCACTTCGTAACAGTCAACTCAATCTCGATAGACACCGAAGCAGGCGACACCCCCGACACTCCAGGCGATGAAGGCACTACCACAATATTATGGGAGGGCACACCCGTAGCTACAGGCAGCGACTGGAACGGATATGTAGACCTGTCGTATGGCAACAAGGCAGGACTTGCGAACGCAAAAATCGGCGACGACATAACCGTAACATTCACAACAGACACCGGCGCGGACTACGCCAACATACAAATCGGCAATCCAAATACATGGGCAGCCTACGATGAATACGCCGAAGGCAGCCCGTCGGTCACAGCCTCGGCACAGACGTTCTCATACAATATACCAGACGTAGCCACATTGGAAACCATACAGAGAGACGGCATCCTGGTAAGAGGCGGAAATATAACCATTGCAAAAGTAGAACTCACCACGTATGCCAACAGCTACGATGCTGCGCTGATAACGATAGGCGAAGCCGGCATGGCGACATACAGCAACAGCTACAAAGCCCTCGACTTTACCAATTCAGGCATAAAAGCATACTATGCAAGCACAGTTGAAAAGGGCAAGGTAACACTGACCCCCATCGCCATGACACCTGCCTATACCGGCATAATAATAAAAGGCGAACCGGACACTTACGAGATACCCGTAGCCGAAGGGGAAGCACCTACAATTGATACAAATTATCTCAAAGCCGTAGGAGACTGGGACGGAACGATAACCGCCTCGACAACAACGGAAGAATCAAGCATCTTCCACTACTCATTCACAGAAACACAGGAACCGACATTCAGCCTCGTAACCGTCGACACACCCATCGCCGCCCACAAAGCCTACCTCGAAACAACCACGGACATCACACCCGGCGACGGCGAAATACAACTTGTATTCACAGACGAAGTCGGCACGGGCATCACTGCGGTTGAAACAGAAACAGGACAAAACAGAGACGACGCATACTACAACCTGCAAGGAATGCGCGTGGAACATCCGACAAAAGGCATATACATTCACAAAGGAAAGAAAATAGCAATCAACCGGTAAACCTCCGGCAGGAAAAATAAACCACAAGGCGCAGAGCACAGCCTTAGGCTGTTGCCCTGCACCTTTTACAAAAATAAGCCCAAGCACTATATAGCATATCGCGCACGGCCTAAATCGAAAAAGAAGTTAAAATCAGCAACTTTAACCACCATGTTTTCGCCCGGCTCGATAAAAATAACTACCTTTGCGCCCACAAAACAAGAAACATGGTGCCATAGCTCAGTTGGTAGAGCAAAGGACTGAAAATCCTTGTGTCCCCGGTTCGATTCCTGGTGGCACCACACTTGAAGAAGGAGAGTTGCATATGTGCGGCTCTCCTTTCTTGCATTAAAGCAAGAAAACATACATTATAGCAACAATCTTCCATATTGAGAGTCTGTATGCTTATGACGGACTTACGTTCACAAGTTTCAGAATAAATCAAGGCTGTGTTCCCCACTTCTGTTTCAGGCTCTGTAAATAGTGGTCTTTTGGCGTATAAAAAGCGGTCTTTGGTATAGCCAAAGACCGCATTTTGATTCACAAACAAAAGCAGTTTGCACTTTTATTCATAAAAAGACATTGCATGTTCACTGAAAGCGGCAATATGCTTTTACGGCTTTTCAAGAATGACAAATGCCGTCACTTCAAGTCTGACAGACTCCATTCGTCCTGCCATTCCACCACGGGCGTGCCGTCTGCCTTGAACTTCAAGGGCAGCCATATGTAGCGCGCATCGCTGGGATGCTTCGGCCGCCAGATGTCGGCCATGAAGATGTATGTGTCAGGACGGTCGTCAAGCTTCAGTATATACGTGCTCTGTCCGCCGAAGGTAAGGTCGGCATTAGGGCCTACGCATGGGTTGGGCAGCTGCTTCCACGGCCCCCAAATGCTCGTTGCCGTGAACATGCGCGCCTTGTTGGGAGCCCAGCCTGTGCATCCGCTGGTTATCATCCAATACACGCCGTTGCGCTTCATTATGGCCGGAGCCTCGTTCTGTCCGCCCGGAGCCACGCGCACGTAGCGGCCGGTATGAGCCGTGTAGTCGTCGGTAAGTTCGGCAATCTGGAGCGTAAGGTTCTCCTCCGACGAATAGATGTGGTACGCCTTGCCGTCATCGTCTACGTAGACGGTCTGGTCGCGCGCCATCTGCCCGCCGTCATAATCGCGCCAAGTGTACATTCCTTTCTTCACATACTCCATCCATTCGGGTGTCCACCAGTCAAGCTTCGGATTGCCGTTGAGTGCCGACGTAAGTGCCTCTGTGTCGGGCTTCGGCGTGTTCTCCGGCCATATCTTCGGATTAACCCTGCCCGAACGCAAGTATGTGTAAGGGCCTTCGGCCTTGTCTGCCACGGCAACTCCATACCGGGCGGCGGCGTAGCCACGGCCTTTCAGCTCAAGGTGGAACCACATGACGTACTTGCCTGTCTTCTTGTTATATACAACTTTGGGACGTTCCAATATACAGCCACGCTCAATATCACTACCCTTCCGGTCGGTAACGGCGAGTGCTACGCCTCGATAAGTCCAATGCTCGAGGTCTTTCGACGAATAACAGGTCACACCGACCATGGCAGAACTGGTTGTGTCGGCCTTGTGCTCGCCGAACCAGTAATAAGTGTCTCCGCTTTTCAGCACGCCTCCGCCATGGGCGTTGATGTGCACGCCGCGGTCGTCAGGCCATACCGCCCCGGGCTTTATGCCTGCCTGCGCCCCCGTGGCAATCAGCAACGCGGCCGCCACGGAAATGGCAAATCTTCTAAATGTAAACATAAATAAAACAAGCCCCGCCCTATCCCCATAGGACGGGGCGCAATGCGTTAATGATATGCCGCACCCTCACCGAGGGGGATGCACGGCGAGGGGCGGCTGTTGATTGATTTAATCAGATGCGGTCTTCGTCTGCCACGGCCTCGTGCCAGTCTTCCCACTTCTTGATAGACGGGTCATAGCCGTCGTAACCGTAGTTCTGCCACAGCTGACCCTTGTTGTTTGCTGTGATAGCACTGTTCGGAATAGGCCAGAACACGTTGCACTTGTCCATGGTGTACTTCAGCGTAGCAACACCGCTTGAAATACCTTCGCCAACGTTGTTGTACAGCGAGTAGTGCACGATGCGCTGGTACCAGTAGCTACCGTTGTTTTTGTCGGTGCCTTCCTGCTTGTCCCATGTGTTCACGTCATAGACGTTGCCCCACTCGTCGGGCACGCCGCTAAGAGCCAGGTCATAGCTTATACGGGTAAGCTCCACCTTGCGGAACTCTTCGAGGAAAAGTTCACGTGCACGTTCGTTGACGATATCTCCGATATTCACAGTGGAATAAAGCTGCGAGCAGTGTGCACGATTGCGTATCGTGTTAACGTCTTCGGTAGCGCCGGCTGTATTGCCTTGATACAAGCGAGCCTCGGCACGCATCAGGTAAGTTTCGGCCAGACGGAACAAGTACCAGTTACCATTACTGCCATTCGTACAACCGTTGAACTGCGTAGAGCCTGCTATGTTCTCGGCGGACGCGTCCTTGAGATAGATTTTATAGAGGGGGAAATCAAACCAGTCACGTATGGTGTCAGTACAAAGTATAGAGCCGTCCTCCTTATACAAACGAAGGTTCTGGCCATGATATGCAGATGAAGGATTATTGTATTTGATGTCCTCCATGTGTACCCAGTTGCCAACTTGTGAGTTGTGACGGTAGTCATCATTGTCCTCTACACCATTGACGTTCCACAAAGCGTGCTGTGCGAAGTAAGTCGGACGCATTGTACCGATACCGCGGCCAAAGGCGCGCAGTGCGTCAAGCGTTTGGTCATAGCGGCTGTCACTGCGCGCCAGATTGAGCACAGCCTGCATACCGTCAGGTGTAGTAAGACGCGTGTCATTCCACATCGGACCGAATATACGCATAAGCAGGAAGTCTATGCGGCTCTGTTCGGTACAGTTGGGAAGTCCCATGATAGTCTCGGTGTTAGCCGGTACCATCTTGTTCTCCGGGCGGTGAAGGTCCCAGATTACGTTACGCGTAACATTCCACGTCTGCGGCTCAAGGCTGTTGGCTGCTGAAGCATCGCCGAAAGGTTCTGTCATCAGTGCCAGGCCTGAATAGTTGATAAGCGTGTCACACTGCGCTTCGGCCTTCTTGAATTCGCCGATGCTCAAGTAAAGCTTTGCCAACAAGTGTCGGCAGGCTTCCTTGTTCACCATGCCGTAATATTCCATATCTTTCTGAGAGGGTACCCACTGCACGGCCTTCTCCACTTCCTCCGTACACATACGCAGGATTTGGTCGCGGCTTGTAGTGCTGTAATTCTGCTTGGGCACGTCGAGAAGCTTGGTTACCAGTGGCACATCGCCCCACTGCCAGCACAATATGTAATAGCGGAAAGCACGGTGGAAGTAAGCACGGCCCTTATATTCGTTGCGTGTCTTCTCGTCAAGGCCGTCAACACCGTCAATGTAGTTGATTATACTATTTGCATACTTTATGCCATTGTAGCCTTCATCCCAATAGAACTGCATACGGTTAGAGTCTCCGTCCTGCATTCCTCCTGTAGGCGACAACTTGTATGCTATGTCGTCCCACAAGCCGCCTCCGGCGTCAGTCTTGCCATAAAGACCAAGTTCAGAGAAGAGATATTCAGTCATGATAGGCACGCTGATGTTACACTTACCACCGTCATAGTGCGTATAGTAAAGACGCAGATGGCGGTCGCACATTGCCAGAGTTGACTGGAGTCCGCTCTCAGTGCTGTACGTGTTGTCAGGCGAGAACATTGACAGCGGGTCCGGGTCGAGGAAGTCTTCAGAACATCCTGTCACCGTCGTGAGCGACGCTGCGGCCACAATGCCGAGTGCCGCGTTGTATATATATTTCTTTGGTTTCATATCTTTAGTTTTTAGTTGACAAGTAACGAGTAAACATGCCTTTACGCCTGTATGCCCGTATCTTGTCTGCTTGTTTACTTGTCTGCTATAATTACAGTGTCACATTAAGTCCGAAGGTGTAAGTCCTCGTAGCCAGTCCGCCAGTTTCCGGGTCTCCATATTCCCAGTCGGCAGCCCATGTTCCAAGGTTCTTTATATTGAAGTAAACCTTAAGGTTCTCCACGCCGATGCTCTTTATCCACTGCTTCGGTAATGTGTATGCGAACGAAAGGTTGTCGAAGCGGATGAATGAACGGCTATAGCATTTGCTTGGGCTTGTTGCTCCGGCTGGACCTACCGCCTCAAGACGCGCGTAAGAGTTTGTCGGATTCTCTGGAGTCCAGTATCCCTTCACCCAAACGTTACAGTTGTTAACGACCATGTTACCACCGTTGTCACCGTTCAAGTACCAACCCGACATGCTCTTGTGGCCGAGCATAGAGTACATGCTGAACGAGATGCTGAGATTCTTGAACAAGGTAAACTCATTTCGCATACTCCAGCGAACTTTCGGTGTTGTCTGGCCTTGGAATACTTTGTCGTCATTGTTGTAAACAATCTCCTTTACAGTTCCATCAGGATTATACACGTCATTCTCGGGATTGTTCCAAACCTTCGGGTCGCCAGGACGCTGACCATACTTGGCAGCTTCCTCATATTCGTCAGCCTGCCAGATGCCTATTACCTTATAATCCCAAATTTCACCGATTGACTTACCGATAAACCATCCGTTTGTAAGGTCGTCGCTCTCCCTGCGTCCGATTACGTTGCCTTCCTTGTCTAGCACATTCTCGTATTCACCATAAAGGTGTTTGATAGTGTTCTTATTGTAAGAGAGACCGAACGTTGTACGCCATTCAAAATTCTTGTTTTGTATGTTCAGCGTATTGATTGAAAGCTCAAAACCATCGTTGTTCACCTGTCCGAGGTTGGTGGTGATGCTGCCGAAGCCAGAGAAACCAGGCAGACGCTGATTCATAATCATGTCGTGGGTCTCCATATGGTACCAGTCGAACGAACCGGTGATGCGGTCGTTCAGAAAACCGAAGTCAAGACCTACGTTGTAAGCTTCAGTCTTTTCCCATTGCAGGTTGGGGTTCGCCATACGGCTAACGCTGAGATACTTCATGTCAACCGTGCTGCCATCGGGCTTGATATAGCCCATCGTAGCTCCTGTACCGGCACCGAGGTTGGCAAGTGCAACATACGGGTCAGAGAGTGAGCGGTTACCGTTCTTACCCCAAGACACGCGCAGCTTACCTGTATTCATTATGTTGCTCCACTTCCAGAACTTCTCGTTTGTGAAGCTCCATGCAAGAGCGACTGACGGGAATGTAGCGTAAGGATTGTTTGTACCAAACGCACAATAACCGTCACGGCGTACAGAAGCCGTAATCATATAGCGGTCGTCATAGCTATAGAACAGACGGGCGAGCAATGCGTCGGCTGTCTGGTGAGAGTCGCTTGTGCTGAAACCACTATCAAGCAGTGTGGCGTTCTGCGTATTGTGGAAACCGAGCGCGTCGGTAGGCAGAATGTTGCGGGCCTCGATGTTGTCGCTCCAATAGCGGCGTTCCTCGGCCTCCTGCACGAGGGTGAGGATTACGTGATGCTTCTTGGCGAATGTGTAATCCCATGTAATAGTGTTGTTCAACGACCAGTCGAAATTCTTTCCCCACCCACGGTTTACACCACGGCTCTTCGGGTCGCTGTTTGGCAGGTCAGCCGACATGAAATAGCGGTCGTAGAAATACTGGAAGCGCGGCGATATGTTGAACGAGTAAGTGATGTTGAAAGGCAACTTCACCTTGGCGTTGAATATGGTGTTAAGCACCTGGTAGCCCTTCTCAAGGTCAATATACTGCTGCTCGAAGTCATAGTTGTATCCGTTATAGAAGCTGTGGTCCATAGGATACTGCGCCAGCGTACCATCCTCGTTGCGGTAGATTGAATACGGAGAGTTGCGCAACTGATTGCTGTCCCAATAGTTAGTGCCGAGGCTTACGGGCTGACTTTCATCCGTTCTGTCCTGGAAGTTGATATTAGCACCTATTTCCAACCAATCGGTAATCTTTCCGTTCAACTTGAGATTGGCACGGAACGCACGGTAATCGTCGCCGCGGATTGCGCCTTGATTCTTCAAGTAGCCGAACGACATGTAGTAGTTCATGCGCTCGCTTGCACCTGATATGCTGGCATTGTAATCCTGGTTTATACCCGTGCGGAACGTATGGTCGTACCAGTCTACCGTCTGTCCGGCCAGATAATAATCCAGCACATTGCCTTGCAGGCCGAGGCGCTGGGCATAAATCGACATATCGGTAGCGTCGGCGGCATTGTTGGTATATCCCAACCAAGTGTTACGGTCAACACCGTAGAGCCTCTGCGCGTTTTCCGGAGTATCATAATATCCGGGCTTTGCCACGAGATTTCCGTTACCATCCTTTGCCTTGTACGCACCATACGTACCGTCGTCACCCATGCCGTAAGTTGATGACTTGTACCAATCCTCACGGTATTTCATGTAGCCTTTGGGTCCATACACGTCAAAGATGTAATCGCTCTTTGTGTTGATACCGATGTTTGCGCTGACGTTGATGGTCGGTTTGCCAATCTTTCCCTTCTTTGTGGTAATGATGATTACGCCGTTGGCGGCCTTTGCACCGTAGATGGCGGCTGCCGAAGCGTCCTTGAGCACGTCGATTTGGCCGATGTCGTCAGGATTGATTTCCGACATTTCGCCATAGAAAGCCATGCCGTCCAAGATAATGAGGGGGTCGTTGTGGTTGCCGTCCGTATAGACAGAGCGCTGTCCGCGGATTTGCATCGAGCCGCCGCCCTTCGCCGAAGCGTCGTAACCTACGTTCAAACCCGGCGTGCCGCGGAGAATGTCCTGCACGGTGTTGGGGTTCTCGTTAGCCAACTTGTCCGGGCGAATTTGCGTTACGCTACCCGTCAAGTCTTTCTTGCGCATTGTACCGTAACCTACAACCACGAGGTCGTTCAACTGTGTCGAGCTTGATTCAAGCTTGATGATTGAATTCGGCCCGGCCTTAAACTCTTGCGTCTTGTAGCCGATGTAAGTAACCTCAAGCGTAGCACCTGGAGCCACGCCTTGCAGAACGAAGTTACCGTCAATGTCAGTGATGGTAGCCTTCTTTTCGTTACCTTTCAACCTGATAGTCGCACCGATGACGGGCTCGTCATTCTCATCGACTACATGTCCTTTTGCAGTCTGAGTCTGCTGCTGCACGGACTGGACGGGGCTTTCGGCGTAGGCCGTAGTGCTAAGCCCCAGTCCTGTTGTCGCCATGGCAATGAGCAACAAGGCCCTGCATGACGATTTGCTTAGTCTTGGTTTTTTCATGATAGTTAATAGATAAATTGTTTAATTACAAATAAGTCAATAGTATTGAGTGACACCACACTCCCAAAGTCATTTTTTATAATACCTTGCCACCTCGCAGGCTGCCAACAGGAACGCTCCGACACCGAAATCGGCGGTTGACTTCGCGCTGATTACCTGTCCCGGAATAGCCCTGTCACCGATTGGCTGAACGTAGCCCACCGCTCCGTCGGCCTGCAATGCCGTCTCAGAAAGATATTTCCACGCCTTCATAATTACGGGCATGTACTTGCCGGAGTCAAGCAGCCCGTTGTTCACACCCCACATCAGGGCGTATGTAAAGAACGCCGTACCGCTGGTTTCCGCGCCCGGGGCGAAGTCAGGGTCAAGCATACTGCGCGTCCAATAGCCTTCGGGCTGCTGGCATGACGCCACGGCCTGCGCCATCAGACGATAACGCTCAAGGTATTCGCCGCGGTGGGCATTGTCTTTGGGAAGGTCTTGCAGCACCTTTGCCAACGCCGCAAGCACCCATCCGTCGCCTCTCGCCCAAAAGTCTTTCTTGCCCGACGCCGTCTTGTGCGCAGGGTAAACATAACGTGCATCGCGATAATAAAGGCATGCGTCCTTGTCATACATCAGGCTGTCGGCGTATGCCCAGTATTCATACAGCTTGTCAAGATAGAGCGGGTTGCCGGTAATCTTGTAGAACTTCGTCATAACCGGCATAACCATATACAGCCCGTCAGCCCACCACCAGTAATCCTTCTGCGGAGTAGACATCTCATATTCCATCACCTCGCGTGCCCTGGCAATTTTCTTCGGGTCAGGTTCTGCCGTGTAGAGGTCGGCATACGTCTGGAAACACACCTGCCAGTCGCCGAACAGCACATAGTCTGCCGTCTCGCCGTAAGAGTATTTCCATTTGGAACGGTCGATGCCTTGTGCTCCCATCCAGCGGTTGTGCTCCGCCCAACGCACCGAATATTCATAATAAGACTTGTTGCCCGTGAGCTTCCACGCCTCAATGTTGCCGGTGTGGTAAGCGGCGTTGTGCCAGAAAGCTGTACCAGGCTCGGGATGCGTAGCCTGCCAGTGGCTGTTCACTTTGTCGATAATGGCCAACACTTTGCCGTATTCGCCGGCGGCGGAAGCCGGCATTACGGCAGTGCAGCACGTAAATGCGATAAGGCCAATAAGTTTTTTCATGATTACAATAGTATTTGTTTGTTAAAGTTTTTATTATTCCTTTCCGTCGAATCCCACTTCAAGCACATAGACAGTCTGCGGCTTTGTCTCCACCGTGCGTTCGCCGTCGCCCTGCCTGGCACGTTGCACATAAACGTGCAGACGGCGGCGGTTGTTCCACAACTCGGTATCAAACGTAGGCTCCCATGCGTCAACGGAGAAGTCTGTCAGGTCTGTCGTTTCAGCAGACAAGTCGTCAGCAGACGAGCAGACAAGCACGTCAGCATTACTACTTGTCTGCTTGTCTACAACAAACATCGACACCTTGCTGCCGCGCTCTGCATCGCGGAACAGGCAAATAACCCTCTCGCCGTCGGCAAGTACACGCGGACGGGCAATAGGTATCATTTTCGTACCGCCTCCACTCAAAGAGAACGGAGTAGTGCGGTACGACAACTGCGCCGTGCGCCACCGTCCGCCGTCGTTCCAGACCATGCGGTATTGCGGTACGGTATCACCTTCCGCGCGCCAATATGTTGCTATATACGGATGTCCTTCGCCGTCGGCCGTCATGCCTGTCTGGTTGATTAGCTCCGAGTTTTGAGGTATGCGGCAGGCGTATTCGGCATTGTCGGCGTTGACGGGCAGCGTGTACGGCTCGCCGGTTGACTTCTCCCATGTCAGTCCCCCGTCGCGCGAACGCGCATAGCAGAGGTCGTGGTTGGTCTCGACGAGCCATGACTCGCGCCACACCCACGACAAGTGGATTACGCCTTTACGGTCAACGCACAGCTGCCAGTAGGCGTTGCGCTTGCCCTGACCGTCTATGAGCACATTGTGCAGACGGCTCCAGCGACGCGTCTTGATGTCGTAACGGTTCATCACGAGGTTGCCTTCACCCGAAGCTCCCGACCTGTAAACAAACAGCAGGCCGCCGTCGGCCAGGCGGTAAAACTCGGGATAAGTAAGCTTAGCCTCGTCGTCGCCAGTCATCTGCTCCTCTTCGCCAAGCTCGACGGAATGCGGAGCTATGCCACGGCAGTAATGAAGACGCGAGTTGTGATGGTCGAAGGCCACATGCACGTAGCCGTCGCCGTCAACCATAAGGCTGATTACGTTGTGCGCATCGCCTACATTACCCTTATATTTCGAGCGGCAGAGCGTCCACTCGTCACTGTCAATGTCGCGCTTGCCGACCACAAGATATCCGTCGCCGTCATAGAAAGCGATGAACTGCACGTCGCGGTCGGTGGCCAGCGAGTTGTTGCGGAACACGGCCGTATTGACCGAAGTGCTGCTGAAACCCGGCGCAACGGCCACGAGGCGCGTGCTTACGCGCAGGCTGTCGGCAGCGTGAGCATAGGCGCAACATGCAATGGCTATGACCAATGAGAGTATCGCTTTCATAGTTTTTTCTTTTTAATGGGTGAGCTGGGAGGGCAGAGAGAGCCGGGAGAACTGGGATGACCACATAACCGCACAACCTCACAACCGCATCACCTTATTCATAATAAGCGTGGTCCTTGGGGAAGTCCTTGCCTTCCCAAGCCTTCTTCGACGTCCAGTCTTGCGGCGCGTCGGTCCAGAACGGGTCGTCGGCCGACAGACCGAGAGGCAGGAACGCCAGCGAAGCCATGTACAGGCTGCCGTTGTTGGTGTACCAGTCGGATATGTTGGGCTGACTGCCGTTGAAGCCGAGGGTGAGGAAACCGCCCTTGTTGAAGTTGCGGTCGTCACTGAACATGCGCTTGATTACAGCGGTAAGGGCGGCGCGCACCTGTCCGTTTGACAGTTCCTTGGGCAGCCATCCGCGCCATGCGAGCAGGGCGAGGGGTTGCATGGTGCCCGTGCGGTAAGTGATGGAGCGGCCGAAAACGGGGAACGCCCCTTCCGGCGAGATAAGCCTCTCGAGGATGACACCGTAACGCTGCATACGCTTCAAGGCGCGCTGCATGTTGACCGAAGGCGCATTCCAGATTTTGTTCTTGCCGCCATGGGTAAACACTTCGACGCACTCCACATACATGGGATGGAGCACATAGCTGCTGTAATAGTCGAAAGCGAACGAGGGGCCGTCGCAATACCAGCCGTCGCCGCCATACCATTCGTCAACCTTGCGCAGGGCGGAGACTATGCGGTAAGTGTCGCTCTGTGCGCCGGCCTTGCGCAAGAAGCACTCTACGGTAGCCGAGAAGAGCAGCCAGTTGGTATAAGGCGGGTCTACGCGGCGAAGCTGCGTGAACTCCGTAATGTAACGTTGCTTTGTCACGGAGTCGAGCGGCATCCACAAGGCATCATATCCGCGGAGGAAGCTCTCTGCCACGTAAGCGGCATCGACGAGCGTCTGCCCCTCCTTGCGCCACAGCAGGTAGTCGGGGCTTTCAGGGTCAACGGCGTTGGCGTAGCTCTTCAGCGCCCACTCGCGCAACTGCTTGCGCCGCTTGCCTTCGGGCGTGTCGTCGTCGGGAAGCGAGAGCCACGGGGCAAGCCCGGCCATCAGGCGGCCGAAGCACTCCATGTAAGCCACCTTCTTGTTGCGTCCGTCCCACGTGGGGCTAAGCTCCAGCTGCATGTTCTTCTGCAATTCGCCGCGGCTCATGTTCTCAAGCACGGGGGCGGCCATCTTGTACAGCACGTCCGTCCATACCTGCCTGTCGGTCTTGGCCTCGGCCTTTCCCTTGGCAACGGCTGCACACGGCACGAGAGCCAGGCACAGCACGCCTACGAAAAATCTCTTCAATAGTTTCATTAGTTCTTATCAGTTTAAGTTAAAGTTTTCTTACTATCTGGTACGCCGCACGTAACAAACTGATTGTCAGCACGTTGCGGTCTGCCTTGCAAAAGGCCGTCTTCCGGTATGCAAAAGGTGGCCTTCGGGCGTACGAAAGACGGCCTTTTACAGTGCTAAAGACCGTCTCTTACAGATTCATCTTTTCTGATATATGCGCACGTAGTCTATTTCATACCTCATCGGCATGGCTCCGCCGTCCACCTCACCGCCGTGCATTCCGCCGAGGGCGAGGTTGAGCAGCACGTAATGCGGCTGTTTAAAGGGGTTTGTATGGTTTCCGCATGCGCCGTTTACCGTCTCCGACAGCGGCACGCTGTTCAGCAGTTCGCCGTCAAGGTAAAGTTTGACGGATGTCTCGTCCCAGTCCATGCGCCATACATGGAACTTGTCGGCCCACTGCTTGTCCTTGGCCGTAAAGTGGCTCAACGGCGTAGCCGTACTGCGCCATTCGGCATCAAAACGTTTGTCCCTGCCCCACGCCACATTGGCCAGGATGCGCTGCACGCCGTCTATGGGATAGCATTCCATGATGTCGATTTCGCCGCACGAGGGCCACTCCTGCCCCGTACCGAGCGTCCATATGGCAGGCCACGCACCGCCGCCTACGGGTATGCGCGCCCTGACCTCAAGGCGGCCATACTTGAACTCGCGCTTTCCCCTCGTGTTGAGCGAGGCCGACGTATATTCGGCATACTCGCGGTTGAGCTGCCAGTTGCGGCTGTCCTTGTCATAGCGGGGATTCTTTACCCTCTCCTTGCGCGCCTCGATTACGAGCAGCCCGTCACGCACATAGGCGTTGTCCGCCTGGTACCACTGGTCTTCACCGTTGCGCACGAAGCCGCGCTCGAAGTTCCACACGGCGGTGTCAGGCCGTCCGTCGCGGCTGAACTCGTCGCTCCACACCAGCTTCCATCCGTCTGCATATGTGTCGGCTGTGCCCATAACGACAAGCATCAGCGCCAATATGAAAATTCTCATATACATATATTGTTTTCAATCAACATTCATCCAAAACGGGGATTGACGTCGCATGGTGCGCCCTGTCCACCCCGTGCCATCCTTGAAAACAATCTTTTGTCCTATTGTTTAACTTTATTGCTAACCTGTAACCACATGCCTCCTGCGCCCAGGCGGCCAAGACTTTTTACAACTTTTTTGTAAACGTAACCTAAGATTTTCTAATTTCGCCTACCTGTATTTTTGTTTACAAGTGCAAAATTAACGTATATCAACAAAAAACTATAGGTGAAAATTCGGATGAAAAGAGACGTTTTTCGTAAAAACAACGATTTTCAGCCCAACCCAAGCACCATAAACCGAGAACATTTTACGGAATAATCATGTGAAGCATTCGCCATCGGCTGACATCCAAAAACAAGGGAAACTTTTGCCAATTTATAACTACCTGACAAACAAGCAGTTACAAACCCGTTTACGAAAGACGGCCTTTCATTAGCCAAAAGACGGCCTTTCACAAGGCAAAAGACGGCAAATTAGAACGCGAAAGACGGCCTTTTACAAGGCCGACGAAAAACCACACACGAACGGCAGGCATTGGAACATGGCGGTGGGGATGAAAATTGGGCATGTGATTTTTGGTTTTTTCACAAGAATAATTTATTTTTGCACCTCGGATGCTTGTACGCAACAAGCAGAAACAGAAAGGAAAATACGACAATATGGACACCATGAAACACATAATACCTATATTAATATTAGCACTATTATTACATCCAACAGACACGGCGGCCCTGACACGCAACGGATTCAAGACCACAGACAGCCGCGACGGGCTGCCGTCAAACTGGGTGGCCGACATTGCCCAGGACAAGAACGGCTACCTGTGGCTGGCCACGCCGGGCGCCCTGTGCCGCTATGACGGCGTATCGTTCACCGCTTACCGCCACCGTCACGGCGACGACACATCAATACAGTCGAACTTCGTAACCAAAATCGCCACGACCGACGACGGCGTATATGCAGGCACAGACACAGGACTAAGCTTCCTGTCGTTCGCCGACGGCAAGTTCCACCGGTGCCTGATAACCGACGGGGAAAGCACAGTAAAGACAAGCCGGCACGTAATGTCGATAGTCAGCAAAGGCGGAATAACGCTCTATACCGACACGGAAGGAGAACTGTATGCCAACACACCGGGCGACAGGCTGACGTTCAGGCGCGTGCCGCATAAGTTCGGCACATACAGCATCTGCGCCTGCGGCGAAGACCGCCTGCTGGCAGTAAACAACAAGCACATATACCTGCTTACGGCAGACGGGCGCATTGTGCTGGCGCACAGCACGCTTACGCCTGGCTCGGCAAACAAGGTAAACGTGTCGTACATAGCCCAGACGGGCACCGCCTACGTAGGCAACGGCTTGGGGCACGACTCCGAAGCGTTCAGCGTAAAAGGCAACACGCTGCGCCGTTCAGGCACGTATACGCCGCAAAACCTGATGGAAGCCGTATGGCATGACGGCAAGACGGTATTCGCCACCGACGGCTACGGAATAATAGTGACCGGCGAAGGCGTGACCGAACGCTACAACACGGCCAACAGCAACATAAGCGGCGACGTAGTGTACACCCTGCTTAGCGACCGCACCGGCGGCCTATGGGCAGGCACTTACCGCGCAGGACTAAACTGCAACGTCAACAAGAACACGGATTTCACCATGCTCGACAAGGCTTCGGGCGACCTGACATTCAATATTGTGACAGCCGTTGTGCCAACTAACGACAAGATTTACATAGGTCTTGACGGCGGAGGACTCAACGTGTACGACCGCAAGACCGGGCGGACTGCGGCATTCAACACGCGCAACAGTGACATACCGGGCGACAACGTGGTGTCGATGACATTCGACGGAACAAGCTTATGGATGGCCGTATACACCAAAGGCCTTGTGCAGTACACGCCGACTACCGGCGTATTCACGCTGCTGCCCATGCCGAGCAGCAAGGACAACGCCGACTACAACAACGTGTGGTGCCTGCTCGACGACGGCGAAGGCAACATATGGATTGGCGGCTCGCAGCTGTATATATATAATAAGGTGAGCCGCCGGTTCTCACCCGGCCCTATAACCGGCAACGTGACATGCTCTTCCATCTGCTCCGACGGCCGCCATGTATGGCTCTCGTCCAACGCCAGCGGCATATACAAGATAGACAAACGGCGGCGCAAGGTTGTAGCACACTACACTTCAAAAGAAGGCGAGGGGCCCAGCCTTCCCTCGAACAAGATAAAATACGTACATGCTGACACGCACGGCAACGTATGGTTCACAGCCGAAAACATTGGCTTCTTCTCGCTTGACACGGCCACGGGCGACATAAAGCCGCACGACATAGCCGAAGGACTGACATCGCAACAGGTCGTGTCTATGACAGAAGACGCCGCAGGCAGGCTGTGGATTGGTACCGACGGCGGCGGCATGTTCAGCTATGACATGGCTGAGGGCATGTTCAGAAGCTATGCCGGCAACGACGACATACCCCACACGTTCACATATTCGGCTGCCGTGACACACAACGACACTGCATACATGGGCACTCTCTACGGCCTGCTTTGTTTCAAGCCGACCAGGCTTGGAGACTCCTCGGCACCTTATGCCGTAAGCTTCAACGACCTTACACTCATGGACAAGAGCCGCAGTACGTTCAACCTGTACGGCGGAGCCGGCAACGTCTGCCTGGATTACAACCAGAACTTCTTTACCGTGTCGTTCTCGGTACCGACGCTGCACATGCCAGGCAGCCGCAAGTTCTCATGCCGACTGGACGGCTTTGAGGACGAATGGCGCTACCTCGGAGACATGCGCGAGGTATCATACACAAACGTTCCGCCCGGACACTACAAACTTTACGTTCGGCCGACCGACGCCAACGGACGCTGGGGCAAAGCCTCCGTGCTCGACATTACGGTGACTCCACCATGGTGGAAAACGGCATGGGCGATACTGGTTTGGACTATACTTGCCGCACTTGCCGTGTTGGGAGGCATCACAATGTGGATGAACCAGCAAAAAGCCAGGCAGCGCATACGCATAAGCGAAATAGAGAAAGACGCGACAAAGAAACTGTCAGAAGCCAAGCTTAACTTCTACGCCAACATCACACACGAACTGCGCACGCCGGTGTTTCTCATCATGGCGCAGCTTGAAGACCTTATCAGCGCACGCACGTCGGTGGTAAGCGTACCCTCGTCATACCTACAGATGATGCACCGCTGCGCCGTAAAACTGAACAAACTGATTTCCAGAGTTATAGATTTCCGCAAGATGGACTCCGGCAAACTGACACTGTCTTTGCGCCAGGGAGACATCATCGACTTCTGTAACAACATGGTTGACGACTATGTGGAAATGTGCCGCCAAAAGGACATAACCTTCGACTTCAAGCACAAGGACAGAGAAATAAGGGCATGCTTCGACCCAGAGAAACTTGACATAATCCTGTCAAACCTGATAAGCAACGCTTACAAGTACACCCGTGAAGGCGGCCATGTGACGCTAACCGTCGAAGACGGAGCCGACAAAGTGATATTCTCGGTGAAAGACAACGGCATCGGAATACTGAAAGAGATGCAGGAAAACATATTCAAAGACTTCTTCCGCACTGAACGCGGCATGCGCCAGAGCGGCGGCGACGGCATGGGACTGGCTTTCGTCAAGCAGCTGGTAGAGTTGTACGGAGGCAAAATACATGTGGAAAGCGAACCCGAACATGGCTCAACGTTCATATTCCACATACCAAAACGCGATGTAGAGCAGGCCGCAACAAAAGAAAACACATATCCGGCGCAGAACAGGGAGGAAACAGAAACACAGGCAACGACAGGCAACACCCCACCTTCAGCTACAAGCCCGACCGCATACGGACAAGAAACCATAGGCAACCCGACAGCCGTACACTCCATACTCATCATTGACGACGAGCGAGAAACGGTAAACCTGCTTGAACGAAACCTATCGTCAGACTTCAAGATATACAAGGCACAGAATGGCGTGGAGGGGCTCGAAATGGCGCGTAAACACCTGCCAGACATAATCCTTTGCGACCTCATGATGCCCCTGATGGACGGTATGCAGATGCTTGAGGAACTGAAAAAGGACAAAAAGCTACAGGCTATAAAGGTAATAATATTCACCGCAAAAAGTTCGGAAGAAGACATGATAAAGGCTTTCGACAACGGTGCCGACGCCTACTTGACCAAGCCCATATCGCTGAAATACCTGCGCACACGCATCGACAGGCTGATAGCGCAGGCCGACAACGCCGCAATTGCCGGCGAAATGGCGGCGGACAAGAAATCGTATAACAAGGAAGAGCAGATTTTCCTGTTGAGATGCCGCGAGGTGATAGACGCCAACCTTGCAAACGAAGACTTCAACATGGACTTTCTCGCCGACAAACTGGCGATGAGCCATTCGACATTATATAAAAAAGTGAAAACCATTACAGGCATGTCGCTCATCGAGTTTGTCAACGAATACAAGGTATACAAAGCCGTGCTGATGTTCAAGCGCGGAGCAACCAATATAGACAATGTAGCCAACCAATGCGGCTTCAACGACATAAAGACTTTCCGCGAAGCCTTCAAGCGTAAGATGAAGGTCACGCCCAAGCAATACGTGCAAGGATTGTGATTAGCTTGCATAAAGACGGAAAAGCAGCATAAAATACGAAAATTACCCCTTTTTATACGAAATAAGTCTCATTAAGCTAAGAAGAAAAGCACTAAATTTGCAAAATCATGAAACGCTTTATCTAAATTAAATCTTACAATAATGAGAAAAACATTCGTAACAGCCTTGGCCGCCATTGTGGCAATGGCCGGCTTCGCACAAGGTGCGGCTAACCACAAAGCGGCACCGACTTTCACCGAATGGCACGACCTCGAAGTCAACAGCGTCAACCGTTACCCATGCCACACGTCATATTTCGCTTATGAAAGCGTAACGGCAGCAAACCGTGGAGACGCAAAGTCGTCAGCCAACTACATTACACTGAACGGCAAATGGAAATTCAACTGGGTGGAGAACGCCGACCAACGGCCAACAGGCTTTTGGGCGGAAAGCTTTGACGACTCAAAATGGGGCGACATGCCGGTGCCCGGAATATGGGAACTCAACGGATACGGCGACCCCGAATATGTAAACACAGGCTTCGCCTGGCGCGGCCACTTCAAGGATAATCCGCCACAAGTGCCTGTAAAAGACAATCACGTTGGTACTTACCGCCGCACTATAACATTGCCCGAAGGATGGGCGAGGAGGCAGATAATAGCCCATTTCGGCTCGGTAACATCGAACATGTACCTTTGGGTTAACGGCAAATATGTCGGTTACTCGGAGGACAGCAAGATGGCGGCCGAGTTCGACATAACAGGCTACGTGAAGCCCGGCAAAAACCTGATAGCCTTCCAGGTGTTCCGCTGGTGCGACGGCTCGTACTGCGAAGACCAGGATTTCTGGCGTCTCAGCGGCGTTGGACGCGACTGTTACCTATACAGCCGCAACAAGAACGTACAGCTTTCCGACCTCCGTGTCACCCCCGACCTTGTAAACAACTACACTGACGGCACGCTCGCAATTGACGCAACGGTAAAAGGCAACGCTACGATAGAGTTTTCCCTGACTGATAAAAACGGCAGCCCTACAGGCTCTTGCACGCTTAACGGCGACGGGAAGAAGAATGCCGTGATAAGCGTAAAGAACCCGATGAAGTGGACGGCGGAGACTCCTTATCTGTATACCCTTACCGCAACGGTAAAGTCTGGCAATAAAGTGATAGAGGTAATTCCTGTAAAAGTAGGTTTCCGCAAAGTTGAAATAAAGAACAGGACATTGCTTGTAAACGGACAACATATCTACATAAAGGGAGCAAACCGTCATGAAATGGACCCTGACCTGGGCTATGTGATGACCCGGGAACGCATGATAGAGGACATCAGCATAATGAAGCGGCTCAATATCAACGCCGTGCGCACATGCCATTATCCCGACGACCCTGAATGGTACAACCTTTGCGACGAGTACGGAATATATGTTTGCGCCGAGGCAAACATCGAAAGCCACGGCTTCGGCTACGGCAACGACGCACCGGCAAAGAAGCCGATGTTCGCACGGCAGATAATGGAGCGCAACCAGCGCAACGTCGAGACATTCTTCAACCATCCGAGCATCATCACCTGGTCGCTCGGCAACGAGACCGTCAACGGCGACAACTTCACCGCCGCATACAAGTGGATAAAGTCTCAGGACGCAAGCCGTCCAGTCCAGTTCGAGCAGGCACACGGCGGCGACAACACCGACATTTACTGCCCTATGTACCTGTCGCAGGCCGGATGCGAGCGTTACGCCAAGGACGCATCGAAGACTAAGCCACTCATACAATGCGAATATGCGCACATGATGGGCAACTCCGGCGGCGGATTCAAGGAATACTGGGACTTGGTACGCAAGTACCCTAACTTCCAGGGAGGCTTCATTTGGGACTTCGTAGACCAAGCTCTGCACGGAAAAGACGCGGAAGGCAGGGACATATACAAGTACGGAGGCGACTACAACGACTATGACCCGAGCGACAACAACTTCAACTGCAACGGCCTAATCAGCCCCGACCGCAAGCTAAACCCTCACGCTTATGAGACGGCTTACTACTACCAGAACATATGGACATCGCCCGTTGACCTGAAAACGGGCAAAATCAAGGTGTACAACGAATACTCCTTCCGCGACCTGTCAAACTATTCATTGCACTGGACGCTGATGGCCGACGGCAAGGCCGTACAGAGCGGAACGGTTGACAACATACCTGCCGGACCGAAACAGACGGCAGAACTGACACTGGGCTATGACCTCTCGAAAGTTGACACACAAACAGCAGAAGTGATGCTCAACGTTGACTACAAGCTGAAAACGGCCGAACCGCTTATGAGCCAAGGGCAAACCGTAGCATACCAGCAGCTCGGAATAAGCAAATACAACGACAAAGCGTACACCATTACGGAGGCGCCGAAGATGAAAGTGCGCAACAAGAAACAGGAGACGGCCATCACCGTGTCGAACGACAACTTCACAATCAGCTTCAGCCGCGCCGACGGTTTCATAACACGTTACGACTACCAAGGCCGCCAGCTGCTCGGTGAAGGTGGCTCGCTGCGCCCCAACTTCTGGCGCGCCGCTACTGACAACGACATGGGCGCAGGCATAAACAACAAGTACAAGGCATGGCGCAACCCCGAGATGAAGCTCAAGTCGATTGAACTGCCGAAAGTAAAGAAACAGGCAAAAGGCGACGGCGGCACTCCCGTTGTAGTCATTGCAAGCTATGACATGCCTACGGTGAAAGCCGAACTCACAATGACTTACACCATATCGGCCGACGGCAGCATTAACGTAAAAGAGGAAATGAAGACTCACGGCGGCGACAGCATCGCGCCGATGATGCGCTTCGGCATGGTGATGCAGATGCCTTACAACATCGACCGCAGCACATTCTACGGCCGCGGACCTATCGAAAACTACTCTGACCGCAAGCTGTCGCAGCGCGTAGGGCTGTACACGCAGACCGCCGACGAGCAGTTCTATCCCTACATCCGACCGCAAGAGACAGGTACAAAGAGCGACATACGCTGGTGGAAGCAAACCGACGACACCGGCTTCGGCCTCGAAGTGAGCCACGCCGGACTGTTCTCGGCATCGGCATTGCATTACAGCGTGGCCGACCTTGACGACGGCGACCGCAAGGAGCAACGCCACAGTCCGCAAGTGCCAAAGTCGAAATACACCGAGCTCTGCATCGACCTTGTACAAGCCGGCTTGGGCGGAGTTGACAGCTGGAGCATGAACGGCACGGCGCTGCCCGCATACCGCGTGGCATACGGCGACAAGCAGTTCTCATTCTTGCTGCGCCCTGTAAAATAAACAGGCATCAGCCATAAGGCTGAACAAAACAAACAAAAACGGTTGTGCATTCTCCTTAACCGGAAATGCACAACCGTTTTATTTTTCCAACAGTTTAAACCATCTTGCAATATGCGGCATACCGCGCTGCAAAAGGCCACATATTGCATGGCGAAACACGACCTTTCGCAACATAAACGGCGGCCTTTCGCTGCAACGTAAGAACTAATGTCTCATTGAGCATCTGCCATACGCCAGCTTCAAGCGCAGGCTGACGACGGGCGGAATGTCACCGGCTGACATTTTGCTGACACTTTCCGCCGGTTAATGTCAGCCTACAACAGCCTAATAGTCAGCACATTACGCCGAGAAATGACAGATGACAGACAAAAGCCATGACTTTTTGCATGAAAACAAACAATATGCGGAAACATCCTTCATGGCCATCGCCGACCGGCCAAGGTGAAAGACGGTGAAAGATAAAAAGAAACATCTTTCACCCTGCAAGTATCTGGCTGTCAGCAAGATATGCGCAAGGTGAAAGATGAATGATGATTAATCGTCAGGCGTTGTCTTTCGTAAGATGCTCTTTCAGATTGATAGCCTCAAGCAGTTTCACGGCATCCACATACTGCGCTATGCCCTCGGCCACCTTCTTGGCGTCGCGCATGGCAAGCACTACGGTAGACGGACGGTTGACCACATCGCCCCCGGCGAACACACCCTTACGGCTGGTCATGCCGCACGGAACGTCGCGAGTAAGCACATATCCACTCTCGTCAACATCAATGCCCTTTGTCGTTGACACGATGCGGCTGGCCGGAACAGAGCCTATGGCCATCAGTACCTTGTCAGCCTTCTCCGTGCGCCGCTCGCCTTCATGCTCTATCACGACGCCGCTGAGCGTGCCGTCCATGTCGAGAATCTCGACAATGTTCGAATTCCAGTTGAACTTCACGCCTTCAGCCACAGCCTCGTCGTATTCAGAACGCAGCGCGCTCATGTCATTTATAGTCTTGTGGTATATTATCTCAACCGACCTCGCACCCATGCGTATAGCCGTCCTGGCGGCATCTATGGCCGTATTTCCACATCCGAGCACGAACACACGGTCACCGTCATGCACCGGCACGTCCTCCCTCTCAATGCTGCCCTCGTTGTAAAGGCTCACCTTGCGCAGGAAATACACGGCCTGGCGCACACCACGGAGATTGCGCCCGGGAATGTCGGGCTTACGCGGCTTAACCGTACCCGTTCCCATAAAGATGGCATCGAAACCCTGCTCGAACAGCTGGTCAATGTTGAGGTCGGTGCCTATGGTGGTATTGCAATGGAACACTACGCCAAGTTCCTCAATCTTCTTTATTTCGCGGCGCACCACCTCCTTCGGCAACCTGTACTCCGGTATGCCGAACATAAGCACGCCGCCTGGCTCCGGCTCCATCTCGAAAATCTCTATGTTGAATCCCTGACGCGCCAAGTCGCCGGCTATGGTAAGCCCTGCGGGACCGGAACCGATTACCGCCACCTTGCCGCGCGTCTTCGGCTGGAGCTTCTCGCGTATAAGTCCCATGTCGCCGTCGAAGTCGGCAATGAAGCGCTCCAGCTTGCCCACATGTATGCCCTGCCCCTTCTTGGCCAGCACGCAATGGCCCTCACACTGCTTCTCGTGCGGACATACGCGGCCGCATACGGCAGGCAGGTTGCTCTTGTCGTTGATTATCCTCATGGCGTTACCAAGGTTGCCCATAGACAACTCATGTATCCAGTCAGGAATGTCATGGCTTATGGGGCATCCTTTCTGGCACTGCGGAATCTTGCAATGCAGACAACGCTTTGCCTCGTTGATGGCCTCAAGCATGGTGTAACCTTCGTTCACCTCATGAAAAAGTTGCTTCTGTTCTTCCATTTCTCATATAGTTTTGATTTGTTTCCGTCATGCAAAGATAATGCAAGTTGGGCGCAATGCCAAATAAAAGTGCAAGAAACGAGGTTTTATTTATACTTGCCAAACACGAAATGTTAACGTAAATATAACACATTTTTATATATTTTTCTTTGCCAAAAATATAATTTTATCTAACTTTGCCCATCAATAAAGCATTTATAGCTTATGATTACTGCATTCGACCGTACATTTAAACTAGACTTAACGTTATCTATTATTGATTGGCTGACATTCAACATTGTCTTCCTGTTGTCCTATTTGCTCGACTGGTTCCCGTTCCTTGACTGGGACGGACACGCCGCAGCTTATTTCATAAGCGCCAACGCGGCTTACATCGTAGCCCTGCAAGCCATAACCATAAGCTTGCACCACAGGCTGTCGCAACCTGCAAGGGTGCTCAGGAACACATCGCGCACGTCGCTTGTATTCATCATCCTGTACACTTCTATCCTCGGAATGTTCACCGATTTGAAGATTCCTGGTTTCTGGGCGTCAGCTTTCCTTGGTGTTTCCGTATTCATCGTAACGAGCATCGAACGACTTATCCTACGAACACACATCCTACATAAGAGGTACAAAGGACACGACACGGTGAACACCGTCATAATAGGAACAGGCGTTATGGCGCAAAAGGCCGCCAACATAATGGTAGACAACTGGAACGGCTACAAACTGTTAGGCTACTTTTCGCGCCCCGACAGCGAACTTCTTGTAAACAAGACGGACGGCAAGGAGCTGAAACGGCTCGGCGACAAGAGCAACATTATGAACTTCATAATGGAAAACCACATTGACGAACTGTACATAAGCGAAGTTCCGGCAGGCACAGCCGGATTCAGGGCGCTTATGCAATTGTGCGACAAAGAAATGATACGAGTATATTACATGCCGTCAACGTTCTACGGAGAATTCAGAAAAGCCAAAGTGAAGGAGTTTGGCGACATATACGTATTGTCACAATACAACGAACCACTGCTTGACATGCGCAACAGGATTAACAAACGCCTGTTTGACATTGTGGTATCGCTGCTTTTCCTCTGCACGGTATTCCCCTTCATACTCGCAATCGTATACGTGGTCTCAAAAATCACAATGCCCGGCCCGCTGTTCTTTAAGCAGAAAAGAACAGGATATGACGGGCGCGACTTCTACTGCTACAAATTCCGCAGCATGAAGGTGAACAAAGACTCCGACACGGTACAGGCTGTAAAGAATGACCCACGCGTAACGAAATGGGGAGCGTTCATGCGGCATACGAACATCGACGAACTGCCACAGTTCATAAATGTATTGAAAGGCAACATGAGCATCGTCGGCCCACGTCCGCACATGCTGGCGCACACCGACTATTACTCGGAACTGATTTCGGACTACATGATACGCCATTACGTAAAGCCGGGCATTACGGGCTGGGCGCAGACACACGGTGAACGCGGCGAAACGAAAACGGTGGAAGACATGCGCCGCCGTGTAGAGAAGGACATATGGTATATCGAGCATTGGAACTTCTGGCTTGACATACAGATAATAATGAAAACCGTTGCCGATGCCATACACGGTGACGACAAGGCATACTGATTGCCAACAGACAAAGGACAGGTTGACAAGCAGACAAAGAGATTTGCCCTGCTGCTTGTCAACTTTTTTATTGCGTGAGCGATGGCAAATCCCCTTGTCTGCTTGTCAACCCGTGACTTGTCTTCCTTTTATATTTCCACAAACTCGGTATTTGTTATCGTTATTTCAGGATTGTCTTTTATCTCCTTGGCTGTCTTCGTATAATAAAAGGTTGAATTGTCTATAGTCACATCGTGAACGCACTCCATGCCGGGAAGTCCCGTTACGGCTACGGCTGTCTTCACGTTGCGGCACACTACGTTGGAGATGTGTATGTCACTGAACTCGGGAACGAAAGGCGCGTCCTTCGGCACAACAGCCTTTCCGCCACCGTCTTCATCCTTGACGCTGTACTTTTTATCCATGTAAGTACATTCGAAGACTATCGCCTCGTCCTTGATGTCGGTCATATAAATGTCGCTTATATAAATGCCCCCGGTCTTTCCGCCGCGTCCTATGCCGCTCTTGAAGCGCAGTCCGGTGTCAGTGCCGCTGAAGCGGTTGTTGCGCACCACGATGTTTTTCATTCCGCCGGAATATTCGGAACCTATTACAAAGCCTCCGTGGGCATGGAACACGGCATTGTTCTCTATCAGTATGTTCTCGCACGGCCCATACTTCACGCCCGACTCGCCAGCACCGCCCTTCATGCAGATGCCGTCATCGCCGGCGTCAATCATATTGTTCACTATGAGAACGTTCTTGCACGAACTGATGTCGAGCGCGTCGCCGTTCTGCGCGTTCCACGGACAGCGGATGGTAACACCGTCAACAATCACGTTGTTGCAGCGCGTAGGTATGAGGTGGAACTTCGGCGAGTTCTGTATCGTAACGCCCTCTACAAGCACGTTCTCGCAATCGGTAATGCGTATGAGATGCGTGCGCATCTTCTCCTGCTTCTCCGGCGTGTCGGCAATGTTGGCGTAGCCTTTCAGGTTGAACGGAAACCACAGCTTACCGTCCTCCACAACAGTGCCGCCCATGTAAAGAAACTCCTTCCACTCAGCATCGCTCACCTTCGAGCGCTTCACCGGACGCCAGTACGCACCGTTGCCGTCGATTACGCCTTCGCCCGTAATGCAGACGTTCTTGCGCTTGCTCGCGCTAATCATAGGCGTACACTTGGAATCCTTCTTGCCGTCCTTTTCTTTCACAAAAAGGCCCTTGTCGGGCGAAGCCATCAGCACGGCGTTCTTCTCAAGGTGCAGGTCGATGTTGTCTTTCAGCGAAATCAGTCCCGACATCCATATCCCGGCAGGCACGACAAGACGTCCCCCACCCTTCTTCTCAAGCGCGCTGATAGCCTTGCGGAAGGCATCCGTGTTGAGCGTCAGCCCGTCGCCCACTCCACCGAAGTCTTTTATGTTGACCGTATTGGCCGGTATCGACGGAGCAGTCACCACCGGCATGTCTACCGGCAAATTGCTGTAATACGTCCCATAGTCTTTGGCGCACGCCACCCCTGCTGCCAGCATGGCGGCAAGAAACGATAGAATAGTTTTTCTCATGTTTTTGATTAGTTTATAAGTTTTATTTGGTACACTTTGCAAATTTAGCGCAACTTTAAGACATTTCCAAGCATTAAACGTTTTTTAAATGACATGCACCATTACAAGCAATAAACATGCAAAATGTAACTAACGGCAAAACGCCGTGCAAAACGCCGTCTTTTAGCAGACAAAAGATGGTCTTTTACAGTGCAAAAGGCCGCCTTTTACAAAGCACTGAACATCAAGCACTTATACACGCGACACAAAAAGCCGCAGCTGTCATTGACGAGCAAACGCGAAAAAACATCGAAAATATTTCGTAAAATGTTTGGCGGTTTGAAATATAATGCGTACCTTTGCACTCGCATTTGAGAAATAACAAATGTTGACGCGCTTGTAGCTCAGTTGGTAGAGCATCTGACTCTTAATCAGAGGGTCCAGGGTTCGAGCCCCTGCAGGCGTACAAAGAGACACCTTTTGAGGGTGTCTCTTTTGTTTTTCCACACTTCCAAAGCCTGTTTGCGTCCGTTTTATTTCGCCCTGTCGTTTTTTTATCATATCTTTGCATAAGGCAAGTCGAGCCGTTGACAACAGCATCCAAAGCTGTTTACCACCCTCAGGCATTGCCCGTGCAAACAAATTAAACACAAGAAACAGAATGGAAGAAATACTAAACATGCACCTTTTCGGCGTATCAGTGCGCTGGCTTCTGACGTTTGCCATCAAGGGTACGGTCATCTACCTGTTCGTCCGCCTGCTAACGGGGCTTACAAAATACCTCTTCTACCGCTCCATGCACAAGCAGCGCAAGGTGGTGCTCGACGAGACGAAGGTGAGCTTCATGCGCCGCATCATCGTCACCACGATATATATAATAGGTATAGCGGCTTTCCTCTCGCTCATTCCTGGCATGGAAAAGGTAAGCAACTCCATACTTGCCAGTGCCGGAATAATGGCCGCCGCGGTAGGCCTGGCATCGCAGGACGCGCTGTCAAACGTCATCGGCGGACTGTTCATCATCTTCTCGCAGCCGTTCAAGCTCGGCGACTTCATCGAGGTTGACAGCATCGTAAAGGGCACGGTGATGGAAATAACGCTGCGCCACACCGTAATACGCGACGCAGAGAACCGCATGATTCTAATCCCGAACAACAAGATTAATTCAAGCACCATCATCAACTCGTCTTACGGCGACACGGCCACATGCGCCTTCGTGGAGGTGGGCGTGTCGTACACGGCCGACCTTGACAACGCCATCGCCACCATGCGCGACGAAATAATGAAGCACCCGTTGCTCACCGACCACCGCTCGGAAGACGAAAAGAAGAACGGCATACCGCAGGTAATCATCCGCGTGACCAACCTCGGCGACTCCGCCATTACGCTACGCGCATGGGCCTGGGCATCGAGCGCAGGCAATGCGTTCGCCATGAAGTGCGACCTGCTTAAAAGTGTAAAGGAGCGTTTCGACCGTGAGAACATCGAAATACCATATCCTTACATCAACGTGGTAAAGGCCTGACGGCAAACCGGCATACATCATTTCATCACTCAAAACATGATGAAGACGACGACAACCATAACCGAATTAAAGAAAGAACGGCGCGACACCGCCCTCACAGAAGCCCTAACCGACCTGTGGGAACGCTCCGTAAGGGCAAGCCACCACTTCCTTACCGAAGGCGACATAGCCAACCTCAAGCCTTACGTAAAGGAGGCATTGCAGGCCGTCGGTACGCTGCTCGTAGCCCGCAGCGGAAAGGAATACACGGCATTCTGCGGCATACAGGACGGCAAAATCGAGATGCTTTTCGCCGCGCCGGAGTTCTTTGGCAAAGGCATAGGCAGGCAACTGGTCGGCATTGCGGTAAAAGACTACGGCGCAACGCTCGTTGACGTGAACGAGCAAAACCCCAAAGCAGCCGGTTTTTACCGGCACATGGGCTTCGAGGAATACCGTCGCGACGAGACCGACGACCAGGGAAATCCCTTCCCGATACTAAGAATGAGACTGAAATGAACGGCACAACAGCCTGCTGCGGCTTTGATTGCAGCGGATGCCCGATGTACAGCGGCACGCCGACGCAGGTTTGCTGCGGCTGCCGGGGCGACGGCCTGCGGTTAGACTACTGCGACGACGGCTGCGAAATACGCCGCTGCGTCATGGCAAGAGGACTTGACACATGCGGCGGATGCGTACTGACGGACACGTGCCCGACCCTTGCCGAACTGTTAAGACGCAACCCGAAGGCAAAGGAAAGATTGATGAAAAAACATAAGTAATACAAACACACACACTTTGTAGGGACATAATTTAACGTCAGTTCGGCATAACTTCTATTTTCCACAAACAGCGAAAAAAAACTTTGTAGGGACATAATTCATTATGTCCGCACGCCGCGAAGAGGCGTATTATCAAAACGCAGCATAATAAAAACGTTCTTTCAGAACATGCGGACATAATAAATTATGTCCCTACGAAGGGAGTGTCCTTACGCCAAACCAATATTGTTTTGCTTGTAAACGTCAGCCTTTCATGTGCAGCGCGCTCATGAAACGCTCCACAACCTCGGGCTTGCCTACATGCTTGCCCTCGTCCTCGCTAAGCTTGCACGTATCGTTATAGAACGACCACGACTCCGTAATTTTGACCGCAACGAGCTTGATGACGATGTTCATCGGCTTCACTCCGTCGAAGTCGTTGGTGAAGTGGGTGCCTATTCCGAACGAAGGCTGGCAGTAATCCTTGGCATACTGCTGTACGGCTATGGCTCCGTCGGTGTCGAGTGCGTTGCTGAATATCACCTGCTTGGTGGTAGGGTCGATGCCCAATGAGCGGTATTTCTCCACTATGCGCATAAGCTGCTCGCGGTTGTCTCCGCTGTCTATGCGCAGTCCCTTGAACAGATTGGCAAAGTCTTCGGAGAAGTTTAGGCTGAAGATGTCCCACCCGAAGCTGTCGTAAAGATACGTGCCGAGCGCGCCGCGGAACGTGTTTCGCCACGAGTCCATGGCTATGTGGTTGGCCATCTGTGGGCCGTACATGCCGCCTATGGCGCATACAAACTCGTGGGCCATTGTGCCTACGGGCAGCACGTCGTGCTTCATGGCAAGGTAGACGTTGCTCGTGCCGACGAACCTTCCCGGCCATTCCTGGCTCTGGTAGCAGTCCTTCATGGCGCGTATTACGGTGTCTTCGGCGCGGAACGAGGCGCGGCGGCGCGTGCCAAAATCGCTGAACACGCAGCCTGCGGCCAGCAGCCGCTCGGCCTTGCGGTACGTCTTATGGTAATAAGCGTCATAATCGAACAGTCCATCCTGCCCCGTCATCTCATAGTAAAGGTCAGAGATTATAGCTAGCACCTTGACTTCAAGGAAAATTGTCTCGGCCCATCCGCCCTCGAACTCCACACTGAGATGCCCCTCGTCGTCCTGCCACGCCTTAGCCCAACGACGGCTGAAGCGGAAGCCCTTTAAGTAGATGAAAAACCATTCGGGCAGATAATAGCACCTGCGGCGCATGAAGTCGATTTCATCGTCGGTTATGACGACATCCTCGAGCGCGGCAATCTGCCGCGTAAGCTCGTCGGCGAAGCCCGGCGGATATACAGTGTTGTCACGGTCGGTAAAGGTGTACTTGACCTGCGCACGCGGAAAATTGTCAATCACGGCGCAGCACATGGTAAACTTGTAAAGGTCGTCGTCGGTAAAGTGGGTTATGATTTGCTTCATCGTAAAACGTTTTTTCGCAGGCCCGGGCACGCTTTCGCTATGCGCGGAAGCCCACGCCAAAGGTAACATTTGTTTTTGAATTACGCAAACCATCACCGCCTTTTTATCGCCGGAGGGCCGCAATCTTGCAACGCTTTGACGTACAGCCACTTACCGGCACGTCGCAAAACGGCGTGCAAAAGACCGTCTTTCGCATTGTAAAAGACGGTCTTTCGCACGCTAAAAGGCCGCCTTTTGTCGAGTAAAAGACGGCCTTTGAAGAGAGTGTTTCAAACTATGTATTATTCAAGTGTTTCTTCCTCGTCGTCAACGGCTACGTTGTCCTTCCACATGTCGCCGGTAAACTCCGCGCCGATGTCCTTGCCTGCGATGCCGTCGCACACGCCCTTATAAGCCACCTTGCGCCCGTAGTTGGCGTCGAAGAGGTTGGGCGCGTCGTTAGGAATCCAATAAACGTGCTCGTCGGCAGCGTCGGACACGCCCCAGATAACAAAGCCTCCGCGCTGAGCCTCGGGCACATTGGCCTTGTAAGACTCGATTATCATCTGGTAAACGTCTGACTGCTTCTGCAAGTCATCTGCCGAAGGAGTAGCCGTGCCCACCTTAACGTCAAGCTCGCTCACGCGCACCAGCTTGCCCGTGGCGGCCATCGTCTGGAACATCTGGTCTACCTGCTCGCGTGTAAGGTTGTTCATGTCAACGTGCATCTGCGTAGCTATGCCGTCCACCTGCGTAGAGCTGTTCTGGTCGATGTAGTTGACAAACTCGATGAGCTTGGCCAGTTTCGACGGGTTTGTCTCAAGGTTATAGTCGTTCACGTACAGCTTCATGTCGGCGGGAGCGTACTTACGCGCCAGCTCGAACGCCTTTACGGCGTAGTCCATGCCAAGGTAGTAGCCCCAATAGAAGTGGCCGCCGCCCCAATTAAGGTTCAGGCCTTCGGTAGTTGACTCTGTAGGCTCCTGGTCGTACACGGTATTGCCGTTGTCATCTTCCACCGTTCCGCCGAAATGGCCGTCTATTCCGCGATAGTAACCGTCATCGGTGATGGGCTCGTTGATTACGTCCCAGCCTACGAAACGCTGGTCGCCGCTGACATGCTGGAGCATTCCGCCTATCCAGCTCTCCATTGCTCCGAGCAACGCCGCACGCTTCTCCTCGAGCGTCTTGAGCTCGTAGGTGATGGTGGTAGCGCGCGTCGCGCGGTTTGCCTGTACCAGAGAAGGCTCTTCAACACGTGTGCCAAACTCGATGTTGTCGATGTAATAAGTGTTTGCCACCTTTCCGAAATTGAACAACAGCTGCTGCGCATCATCCTTGGTGCATGTAAACTCTTCCTCGAATGTAACCCAGTCAGTACCTATATTGTCAAACGTGTGATATATTTCTCCGTTGCCATAGCTAAGGTTCTGCCATGCGAATTGTATAGACCCACCGGGTTGCTCGGCACGGATTTGAAACCTCAAGACGTATGTCTTACCGTTTTCCAACGGCGCAGAAAGGTTATAAACGAACTGTGATGAATATTCACTGCCTGCCGCAGGGTTATATAATTTAGCCGCATACGAACCGTCTACGCCTTCGCCAGCTACAACCTCGCGAGTAGACTCGCCGCCCCAGCCTGTCCATGGGTCAAGACTTCCAGTCTCAAAGTCGCCGTTCTGGAGCATCGTAACAATGTCTCCGTCGGTCTCTACTATCATCTTCGGAGCTATCAGCGACAAGAGGTATGTCTGTTGCTGCTGCGTATGCCAGATGAAGTTGTGGCCGAAAATCTCCACGTCGGCCGGTGCCTTGGCAAGGAAAGCGTCCAGCTTTGTTGTGTTCAACGCGCCGCTAGAAGTCACCATAGCGTCCATCTTCATGGCGTTGCCGGTAACAAACTGCGAGAAATGGTTGTCGCACAATGCCGCATAGTCAGGGTCGTCTTCGTCCAGATACTTGTCAGCCGTGAGACCTACACCGATTGCCGTACCTGGCATATACTGCGCGGCATAGTTCTTTATGTAGTCGTAATGGTCGATTTGCTCCTGCAATTGCAGCGGAATATCGTCCGTAGTCACGGGGTTGTGGCCGTCGGGCGTATGCCAGTCCATCTTCTCGTCGTAACAGCCGACAAGCAGAAGCGAGCCTGCCAGCATGGGGAATATTATGTTATTCAGTTTCATGATATTTTCTGTTTATTGTTTGTAAGTTGACAGGTTTTAAGTGACGGGCAGGCCAGCAAGTGTTCCTTGTACCCGGCCTGCTTGTCACTTGTTAGCCGGAATGCGCCTATTACTCTGCCGTTTCCTCCTCATCGGGGAAGTCGGATATTACCTCGCTCTTGCACGGCACCACGCGCCAGTTGTCAATGTAGATTTCCTGCTTGCATATTGTAGCCGTAACCGCAAGGCCGTCAAGCGTAAAGTCGGTATTGACAAAGCCCATGCCGAAGTTTGAATATGTAGCGGCATTACGGTCGTCAACCACTTCCTTGAACGTAGGAGCGTCGCCGTCGGCCACCTCTGCCGCATACTTGCCAAACTCGCTGAACGGTATGGTAACCGTCATCCATCGGCCTTCGGTAGAGAACGGAACGGCCTTGCCGTCAACTATCCACGGGCAATAGAATGCGCACTGCTTGCTGTCTGCATCGTCGTCAGAGCCTATTCCGCCGAAGTTAAAGTTGTTCATAAGGCTAAGCTGTATGTGGCCCGTGCCTATCCAAGAGTCAGGCACGTATATGTCGAACTGGAACGCTACGTCGGTAAGCAGAGTTGTGTCTGAAATAAACTCGTACATGCGGCTCCAGTCGTCCATTCCCGTAGCGTCGTCCTTACCAGCCGTCCAGCATTCTGTGGCGCGTGCCTTGCCTGCCGCTATACCTCCGGCCTGCAAGAGGCGGTCAGGTATGAGCTTAAGCACCTTGCCACGACCAGTACCAAGCGGGTCGTCAACGAGGTCTTCGTCATTAATCATGCTGCCTGTCTCGCTCCAACTCCAGAAGCCTTGTGTGCCTGTGCCGTCAAAGTCGAGCACCATGCAAGTACGGTTGTTGAAATACTCGGCCGTCTTTGCCGTACCGTTGGCGCATGTAATGGTGAGCGCACCGTGGCTGCTGACACCGCTCGGCATCACGAACGAGAACCATTCACCCTCTTCATCCTCGGGAGCGTTGGTGATGTCGGTCACCTGCGTGCCATCAGGCAGCGTCACAATGGTCGTTTCCTGAAGGTTCTCGCCGTAAACGGTGACGGTCTCTCCGGGTTGCGGCAGCGTATTGTCAACGCTCGTAATAATAGGAGAAGCCGCGCGTATGTCGAACTCATGGACATACTCCGTACCGCTCTTGACGAAGCGGATAGTGTTACGCGATTCCGGGTCGGCGTCAGTCACGGGCGTATCGGTGCTTACCGTCACAATCATGTTAGTGTTGGTGACATACGCCGTGTTGAAGTATGTCTCGTAACCGTTGATGTACAACTTTTTCAATCCCTTGAAACCGGAGCCTTCAATACGTATTGTCTGGCCGAGACGGACAAAGTCCACGGGGCGGTCGGTCACCGTTGCGTCGGCGTCTTCAAGGTAAATCTGCGTCACGGTAATGGCCGAACTGCCTGAAGCCTCATCGTCATCGTCGCACGATGTGAAGCCTACAGCAACCACCGCGAGGCACAACATCCAAATATATCTTAATGTTTTCATGATGAATTTGTCGTTTTATGTTATTTATCCATCGGTTTTGGGGTTATAAGGTCTTACGGTTATAGGGATATTGCAACGTTTATTGAGCATACCACACGACCGTAAAACCCACAAACCTTATGACCTCATTTAATTAATTAAACAGTTCTTCTTCTGACACTTCACGCTCGCCAAACTCATAAGGCACGGTCTGCAGTTTGCCGTTACCGTCGGTCTGGAGGTAGTGGTTACGGTTCTGGTCTGCGTCAGAGTAAGGCAGGCGCAGGCTTCTTTCTGTAGCCGTACCCACACCGGGACCGGGATTGGTCCAGTCTTCGTCAAGCTTGTACTCGTGAGTTTCAGCATCGTAATAAGACGCATTGCGGTCTTGGTTGTTGATATAGTTGATGACTTCCTGCTGCTTGTAGTAAGAGCGGCGGAGCAAGTCGTACCAATACTGTCCCTCGAAAGCCAACTCTACGCGGCGCTCATGGCGCAAGTCTTCGTATGATATGGAGCTCTTTGTAGCAAGACCGGCGCGTGTACGCAACTTGTTGAAGTAGTAAAGCGCGGTCTGGTCGCTCGTTGACTGGTCGTTGCCAAGTATCGCCTCGGCCAGGTTGAGGTAGACTTCTGCCAGACGGAGCATGTGCGTATTGATACCGCTCGACTGTTTGTAGCTTACACCGTTGTCATCGATTGTACCGACTACATACTTTCTTATATTAGCACCTTGGCTTCCTGCGTCTTCCGTTATACCATAAATATAACCACCACCACGGGTGTTAAGCTCGGGATACTCTTCTCCATACCAAGCCACAGACTCATGCTTGCGCTTGTCGTTGGCCTCATATTCCTGGAACAAGTCCCAAGAGCAGTAAGTGGCTCCACCCCAGTTTGTGCCGTCGCAGACCAGCGTTGACCATCCGAAATACGCCGTAATGGTCTGGTTGCAGCCCCAACCGATAGCGTCGGTAGAGCCCTGGTTCCACTGAAGCTGGAACATGTCTTCCTTGCAGTTGTTGTTTTCAATCTTGAACAAGTCGCCATACTCATCCATCAAGTCAAAGCTCGACTCTTCCACTACTTTGAGAGCCGCCTTCTTTGCGAGGTCGAGATAATAGGTGTTACGCGTTCCGCGGTTGAAATCGGTAGCGGCGTTCGTACCGTCATATTGCCCGTCTGTGGTAAGTCCCGCCATCGAGAGATATACACGCGAGAGCATTCCGTAAGCACTGTACTTGTTAACACGCCCTGAGGCAGGCGACGTTTCAGGCAGGTTGGCGGCAGCATATTCAAGGTCGCGGACGGCAAACTCCATCACGTCAATCTGCGGATTGGCCGGTATTACATAATTATTGACCAAGTCGCTCGTGTTCGAATAGATTATGGCGTCGCCCCACAGCGAAGCGATATACCAATAAGCCACACCGCGCATGAAGCGAGCCTCGGCCATGCCGCGTGTCTTCGCCTCTTCGCTTACATTAGATGTAGAGCGCGTCTGGATATTGTTCAGCGCGTTGCTTGCCTGCGCAACGACAGAGTAAAGCGCTCCCCAAGCATCTTGCAGACCTGGACTTAGCGATGTCTCATTGAAGTTGGTGTAGGGATAGATGTAGTCAGAGTATTGCGCCGTTATGTTGTTGGCCCTTCCGTCGCCCATGCCGTAATAGCCTTTGTCGTTAAAGCTGTTCCACACATAGTTGTAGAGCGGATACATTGCCTGGTCGATGGCCTCGTCGCTGTTGAAGAACGTCTCGGCATTGGGGCTGGTAGTATTCTTCTGGTCCAGGAAATCTTCGGCGCATGAAGTAGTCAACAATCCGACAGCCAGGAGCGAACCGAATAAATATATCTTGGTTTTCATTGTTTTCTAAATATATGATGTTATCTTGATTTTTCCTTTGTCACGCTGCATTAGAACGAGATGTTGAGACCAAACGTATAGATACGCGGTGACGGGTAGCGGCCATAGTCAACACCTGTCATGAGCGCATCGCCGTACATTGCACCAACCTCGGGATCATAACCGCTGTAATTGGTCCACGTATAAACGTTTTGCAGGTTCATGTACACCTTGACATTCTGCAACTTCAGCTTCGTAACGAGAGACTTCGGGAGCGTATAGCTCAACGATATGTTCTGCAAACGGATGTATGAGCCATCCTCCACGTAGCGGTCGCTGACGCGGTTGTTGGCGTTCGTCGTAGACGCGCTAAGACGCGGCAGACGCGAGTTTGGATTGGTAACATACAGGTTACGGAAGTCGTCGTCAGGCAGGTTGGGGTCGATAACGCCAATCTTAGCATATCCTGCGCATTCCTTCAGCAGGTTGCTGTTCACGCGGACGTCAGAAAGTTCACGGCCGGTAAGGTTGAGAATGTCGTTGCCGTAGCTGCCGTTGAAGAATATGGAGAGGTCAAATCCCTTCCAAGAGAAGGTGTTGCCGATACCGTAAGTGAAGTCGGGCTGCGGGTCGCCGATGAACGTGCAGTCCTGGTTGTTGATGACACCGTCGCCGTTGATGTCGGCAAAGATGTAGTCGCCAATCCATGTTCCGCTCTCGCTGATGGTGCTGCCCTCGGGTATTGCAACAGGCTTCACCACTCCGTTGGCATCCTTGTAATAAAAGTCTTCAGCCTTGTCGAAGCGTCCGATGACCTTATATCCGTACAGCTGGCCGACGGGCTTGCCCTCTACGGTGCGTGTAACGGTGAGCACATCGGAACCGATTTGGAACGTCTTGTCGATTGACGCGCTCTCTGTGTCAAGGCTGATTACCTTGTTCCTGTTGAGCGAGAACGTGAAGCTTGAACGCCACTGGAAGCCGCCCTTGTCTATGTTGACGGTGTTCAACGTCATTTCGACACCCTGGTTGCTCATGGAACCAACGTTCTTCCAAGGATTTGAGGCCGCGCCGTTGCCGTAAGAACCAAGATAAGCGGGCAACGGAAGTTGCAATAACAGGTCGTCCGTCTGCTTGTAGTACCAGTCGAAAATGAACTCGATGCGGTTGCGGAAGAGGCTAAGGTCGAAACCAACGTTCCACGATGTGGTTGTCTCCCATTTAAGGTCGGGGTTGGGAGTGTTGCCGTTGAGCACGCCCGTGCCCCACGGTGTACTCTTGGATGAGAGCAAAGCCATGTAGGCCCAGTCGGAAACGTTCTGGTTACCGGTAGAACCCCAGCCGAGACGGAGCTTCAGGTTGCTGATAACATCGCTTGTCTTAGCCATGAACTTCTCGTTTGACACGCGCCAAGCGAGCGCCGCCGACGGGAACCAGCCCCAGCGGTTGCCCTTGGCAAAGCGCGAGCTGCCGTCACGGCGGAGTGTAGCCGTAACGAGATAGCGGTCGTCATATGAATAGAACGCACGCCCGAAGTAAGAGAAGATGGAATTGTCATTCTGCGTACCTGTACCCGTCGAAGCGGTAATGTCGCCGGCAGAAGGGTCGTGGGTGCTGTTGGTAAGGAAGCCATTAGCCGTACTTACCTGGTTTTCCCAGTGCGACTGGCTCATTTCCTGACCTACCATCACGTTTACGCTGTGCTTGTCTGCGAATGTGTTTTGGTATGTCAGAATGTTGCGCCATGACCAATATTTCGTATCGGTCTTTGTCCAACGGCCCGTGCGGGTATTGTTTTCCAGCTTGCCGAAGGTGTAATCCGGCTCGTAGTAATAGAACTTGTTAAGGTTGTAGTCGGCCGAAAGTTCGGTCTTGAACGTAAGACCTTTATATAATGTAGCCTCAAGACTGCCGTTTATTCGGAAGTTCATCTTCTTGTTGTAGTTCTCGCGCATCTCGGCAAGAGCCACGGCGTTGACAGGCATGTAGACATCATCCGGACCGTCGAAAGAGCCGTCGGCACTCCTTACAGCTACCGAAGGCTGCTGCTGCAAGGCGTTCATGATGATGTTGTTGTCGGCTCCTACTTCCTGCTTGGAGTCTGTGAGAGAGAAGCTAAGGCTGGCCTTGAGCCATTTCTTCACCTGCGCATCGGTGTTGCCGCGCAGCGTAAGGCGCTTGAAGCCGGAGCCGATGGCGATACCGTCCTGGTTCATGTAGCCTGCGCTGATAGAATAGGTGGCACGGTCAGAACCGCCGGTTACGGAGATGTTGTGGCTCGTCATGAGTGCGCTGCGGAACAACGCGTCCTGCCAGTCGGTACCGTAGCCGAGGGCGGAAGGATTCACAAAGGCGTCGCTGGCCTCCACGATGTCCTCTTCCGAACGTGCATTGTGGTGGATGGCATACTCGCGCAGGTTCATCATGTCGAGCTTCTTGGCCATTTCCTGCCAGCCCACGTAGCCGTCGTAAGTAATCGTAGCCTCGCCGGCCTTTCCCCTTCGCGTGGTAATCATGATGACACCGTTGGCCGCGCGCGCACCATATATAGCGGTGGCGGAAGCGTCCTTGAGCACGTCCATCGACACGATGTCGCTCGGGTTGATGCTTGCCAAGGGGTTGTTACTTGACAGGGGGTCGTTGGTGTCGGTGCTCTGCGGCTCAACCACCACGCCGTCTATGACGAAAATCGGCTGGTTGGTTGAGTTGAGCGAGCTGATACCACGGATGCGGATACTGGTGTTCGCGCCCGGCGTACCCGAGTTGGCTTGGATTTGCACACCGGCGGCACGTCCCTGGAGCACCTGGTCGATACTGGTGGGAACGGCACGCTCAATCTGCTCCGAGTTGACCGAGACGACCGAGCCGGTGACGTCAGAGCGCTTCATCTGGCCGTAACCTACGACCACGACCTCGCTCAACGCCTGGGCATCAGACACCATCACGACGTCAACCTGCGTCTTATTGCCCACGTTTACCTCTTTATTCTGATAACCCAAGTAGGTAAACGTAAGAGTGGCGCCCGGATTTACCTTTATGGTATAATTACCATCAATGTCGGTAACGGCAACTGTTTTCGTGCCCTTTTCTCTTACAGTCGCTCCGATGATAGGCCCCTGGTCGTCGGTGACCTGTCCTTTCACGGTAATTGCCGACCCTTGAGCCATCGCCACCAACGGGAAGACGCTCATAAGAATAAGCAAACCGAAAGTTTTGCAAACTTTAATAGAGTGTTTCATGTTCTGGTTGTTTAAGTTATTTAAGGTAAAAAGTTGTTTTACAGTTGCAAATTTATAGCGTTTTATTTGAATATTAATTATTATTTGTTTCATCACCATTTCAAAATGTCTCAAACATCAAAAACAACGTCTTTTTAAGCGGAATTCGAGACAAATCCAGGTCAATTAACACAAATTCCGACCATTTCCAACGGTCAAATTATATACAACAAAAACCGCATGTATAACAAATTTGTGTACTAAACGAAACAAAATAAACACTTGCCAAGGTCTGCCATGCCTATATAATAAATAAGGTGGAATGCCAAATACTTAAAGCATGTTAAATGCAAGGTCGCCTTCACGTCCACAACCGGCAGCCAGAAGAATACGCCACATATGTTAATTAATGAGAACAACAAGGCATTCCTTGCGGCGGCAATCAATCAACTTAACGCCCCCAGAACAGCCACGCCCGTAGAGAAACGTATCCTCGGCCCGAAAAACGGTATTTTTCAACGTTTCCCATAACCGCCTGACAGACAACGGATTACGACAAAACATGAAACATACAGACATCTCCAGCTATGCGAAAGACGGCCTTTGACAACGCGAAAGACGACCTTTGGCACTGCGGAAGGCCGTCTCCCGAATCCATGTTGACGGCCTTCACGCGTATGTTTTACTCTGAAATTGTAAAGCACATGTAGCAAAACAAAGGTTCAGCCTTTATATTTCGACCTAAAAACGCAAAGACTGCGCACTGCCACAAAGCTATAACACAAAAATAAATTGTCACGCATTTTTACTACGCCGACAACGCCCCACTTTGAAAATAAGTTAAAAAACAAGCAAAAGCCACCATCCATACGCCTTATGTGCATACTTTTTATTACCTTTGCAGCCGCTAAGACGGGCAAGTCTTGTACGGCCAGCTCCCTTCGAATCCTCCAGGGTGGGAACACAGCAAAGGTAGTTGGTTGTAGCGGCGCGATGCAAGTAGCTTGCCCACCCGCCTCTTTAGCTCAGTTGGCCAGAGCACGTGATTTGTAATCTCGGGGTCGTTGGTTCGAATCCGACAAGAGGCTCAAAAACATACAATTCATAAGCATTAAAACGATTGTGGAGATACGCAAGTGTCTCCTTTTTTGTTTCCATACATTACAAATTGCGACGGAAACTTCATTCACAAAACTACATTTTCACCAAGCCACGCATTGCCTTATTATATTTTAATGTGTAAACTTGGCTTCACGGATATAGGATGCGCCCGGCAATGCAAACTAAAAAACCGCGTTTTTGCTTGCTATTGCGCTCGCATTTCACTATATTTGCAACCGGCATGGATTTGTTTTCAAAGGAAAAACGCAGCAAAATAATGGCCGCAATACGCTCTAAGGACACGCGGCCCGAACTTGTTGTGCGCCTGTACCTGTTCGCCCGCGGCTTCAGGTACAGGCTCAACAGTCCGCGCCTGCCCGGCCATCCCGACCTCGTACTGCGCAAATACCGCACATGCATATTCGTAAACGGATGTTTCTGGCACGGACACGACTGTCCTACTTTCCACCTGCCGAAGACCAACACCGACTTCTGGCGCGCCAAGATAGAGCGCAACCGCCGCCGCGACAAGGAAGAACAGCAGGCCTTGGCACGCATGGGCTGGCACTGCATAACCGTATGGGAATGCCAGCTGAAACCCAAAGTGCGCCAGCAGACATTGGAATCGCTCGCATACACGCTGAACAAAATATACCTTGAAGACCATGCAGTAAAATACAAATTGCCGGAAAGTGACAGCTGGGACATGGCGGCGGAAAAAACAATTGAAGGTGAGAAGGTGGGAAAGTGAGAAGGTAAGAAAATGCAAAAGGCACTTTGTATTGTTTTCTCATCTTCTCACTTTCCCACCTTCTCACCTTCATTCAAGGTCCACCACGGTAATTCCCGCTCCGCCGAACTGTACATGCTCGTCGCGGAACGACGCCACATTGGGCACCGTGGCGAGGTATTGGCGGATTAGCTGGCGCAGTATGCCCGAGCCTGTTCCGTGCAGAATGCGCACGCGGCTCATGCCAACGAGTATGGCGTCGTCGATGAAGTAAGTTACGGCGGTTATCGCCTCGTCGCCGCGCATGCCGCGCACGTCAAGGTCTTGCTTGAAGTTCAGCTTGCGCGAATCGATGGCCTCGCGCGTCTCGCGGCTAACGTTGACATACGCCTTCGGCTCTTCCTGCTTCGGCTTTTCAGCCCTTTCAAGCCGTTCGGAGCGCATCTTCGTGCGCATGTCGCCGAAAATCACCGTCGCCATCTTGCCGTCCACACTCTCCACTTTGCCGACCGTGGTAAGCCCCTTGATGCGCACCGTGTCACCGGGAGACAGCCCCACCCTGTCCTCCCCATGGGGAGGTGTCTGCCCCGCGGCCTCCCTCTCCCGAGGAGAGGGCTGGGGAGAGGCTTTTTTCTCCTTCTTCCTCTTCTCCCTGCGAGCCTTCCTTTCCTGTATTTGGCGCATCTTCTTAGCTATCAGTTCGTCGTTGGCGGCGGTGTCGATGTCCTTCATCCCAGCCTTGAAGGCTTCCAGTTCCTCGCGTATTTTCTTAGTCTCCGCCTTCTCGGCCTGGCTCTCGCGTATTTCCTTTATGGTCTTTTCTATAATACGGTTGCTGCCAGCAAGCAGTTCTTCGGCCTGCTGACGAGCCTTGGCGAGTATGTCCTTGCGGCTCTGCTCAAGCTCCTTCACCTCGTTCTCGTAACGGGCAATGGTCTGTTCGAGGCTCTTCTCACGCTGGTGTATGGTCTGCCTCTTGTTCTCCCAGTAGCGTTTGTCGCGCACGATGTCCTGAAGATACTTGTCGCTCTGTATGTAGTCGCTGCCCACTATGTCGCTCGCATCCTTGATGACGGCCTCGGGCAGACCGATTTTGCGCGCTATTTCGATGGCAAACGAACTGCCCGGCTGGCCTATGGATAGCTGGAACAGCGGCTGCATCTGCTGCCTGTCGTACAGCATCGCGCCGTTGACAACGCCGCCATGGGTGTCGGCAAAGTGCTTCAGGTTCTGGTAGTGGGTGGTTATTACACCGTATGCACCGCGCTCGCAAAACTGTTTCAGCACGGCTTCGGCGATTGCTCCGCCTATTTGCGGCTCCGTTCCCGTGCCGAACTCGTCGATGAGCAGCAGCGTGGAGTCGTCGGCATGGCGCATCATCTGCTTCATGTTCATCAGGTGGCTGGAGTACGTGCTGAGGTCGTTCTCTATGCTCTGCTCGTCGCCTATGTCGATGAATATGTTGCCGAACACGCCCATGCGCGAGCGTTCACCTACGGGAACGGACAGTCCGCACTGAAGCATGTACTGCACAAGGCCGACAGTCTTGAGGCACACCGACTTTCCACCGGCGTTAGGGCCGGAGATGATAAGTATGCGCTTGTCGCTCGTCAGCATAACGTCGAGCGGCACCACGACCTTGCCTTGCTTCTCGAGCGAGAGGGCGAGCAAGGGGTGGCTCGCCCTAATCCAGTCGATATGGGGATATGCCTCAACGTCAGGCTCGATGCCCTTGATGAGCCGCGCCAGCTCTGCTTTTGCACGGATGAGGTCTATTTTTGCAAGAAACTTGTACGAGTCGAGGATTGGCGCGACGTAGGGACGCACCTGCTTGGCGAATTCCGTGAGTATGCGTATGATTTCGCGGCGCTCCTCCGACTCCAATTCGCGTATGCGGTTGTTGGCCTCAACCACCTCGGCCGGCTCAACGAAGACGGTCTTGCCGGATGCCGACTCGTCGTGCACGATGCCTCGGATGCGGCGTTTCAGTCCGGGACTGACGGGAATTACCAACCGTCCGTCGCGCATTGCGGGCGTCACGTCCTTGTCAACCAACCCCTCGCTCTGCGCCGAGCGCAGTATGGAATATAGGGTCTTCGAGATAGTGCCCTCGGTGCGCGCCAGCTCGCGGCGTATGTCGGCCAGTGCTGGCGACGCCGTGTCTTTCACCTTGCCGAACTTGTCGAGTATCTGGTCGATGCGCTGCACCAGCTGCGGAAAGGTCTGCACGCCCTCCGCAAGGCGGTGGAGCGCGGGATAAGGCCATTCCTCCGCCCCACCCTCTTCGCCGCCGTCGCGGTTAAGATAGGCCACGATGGCGCAAATGGTGTCGAGCGAACGGCGCAGGTCGAACAGCTCCGCCTCGTCGAGATGAGTGCCCTCAAGTCGTAGGCGCGCCACAGCCTCGCGCACGTCGAAAAAGTAACGCAGGGGGAAATCATCGGCCTCCTCCTGCAAACGGCGGAACTCGCGCACCTGCGCCAGCCATTCGTTTATTACGGCGGCGTCGCCCGATACGGCCACGGCGTCAACCATGTCCTTGCCCAACGTGCTCAGACAACGTTCACGCAACAGCGCGCGCACCTCGTCAAAGCCCAGCTTGCTTTCAAAAGTCTTTGGATAAATCATGCTGCAAAATTACTCATTTTGCGCGTCACTGCAAAACGTCTGGGCAGCCAAATGCGCTTTACAATAGCACGAGGCGCAACCTACTGTTTTCCAATTGGCGGCATTTCGCCGTGTAAAAGACCATCTTTTGCCGCATAAAAGGCCGTCTTTCACGAGCTAAAAGACGGTCTTTTACAACGCACTGGAAATCAACACGTTACGAGAGCGACCGAAAAACATCCTGAAACATGGCGGCAACCGCACATAGGCAAACCGCGCCGCTTTACTCAATGAAATACGGCACAGATGCAAAAATATCGCAAAAAATTTGGCCGTATGAAAATTTCTGACTACCTTTGCACCGCTTTTGAACACAAAGCTTGTCTTCCCGACAAAAGGAGAGATGGTAGAGTGGTCGATTACAACGGTCTTGAAAACCGTCGTGCTGAGAGGCACCGGGGGTTCGAATCCCTCTCTCTCCGCAATAAACATTGAAAGTCAATGTTTTACAAATTAAACACCCGATTTTACACCCAAGAATGTAAAGTCGGGTGTTTCGTGTTTTAGTATTGGAGTCCAACGATTTGATTCTCAAAATAATTGTGCTGTATAAAATTTTGTGAGAAATCCAAAACAAAATGAGGCAATTCCTGATTAAATTCTTAACTTTGCAAATAAATTGGGAAGACTATGGATATTAAAAAACATATTATCGCTTTGGGGTTTGTTCCAAAAAATGGGACAAATGGCATTTATCATAAAATATATGTTGATTATGCCATAGAAATTGACTTTGAAAAACAGAGTATTGATTATGGTAATAGCATCATAGCAGAAAGTAAAACCACACAAAACTTTTCACAGCCTGAAAATTTTGTTGTACTTGAATGTGTTGATAGAATACTTACCAAGGGATATAAACCCCAAAACATAATTCTTGAAAAGACTTGGCCATCGGGACATGGTACATCTGGGAGATTGGATATTTGTATTAATCGTGAAGACGGTACGCCATATATGCTTATTGAATGTAAGACTTATGGCAAGGAATACAATAAGGAATTGGCTAAAATCCACAAGGACGGAGGTCAATTATTTACGTATTTCCAATTATCAGGTGGTAAAGCTGATGTAATAATGCTCTATGCCTCGAAGTTGGAAGATGGTAAGTTCGTGTATGTTAATGAAATAATCAAAATTGAAGATGACTATCGTAATGGTGATGTAAAAGACATTTATGAGAAATGGAATAAGCTCACTAAAGATAATGGCATCTTCGATTCTTGGGTACGACCATATAATTTCCAGAGCAAAGCCTTAACAAAGGAGCAGTTGAAAGAGATAAAGGCGGAAGATTCAAGTTTTATCTTCAACCGCTTTCTTGAAATATTGCGTCACAATGTAGTTTCAGATAAAGGTAATGCATTCAATAAGATATTCACACTCTTCTTGTGCAAGGTTTATGACGAAACTACGACAGGTGATGGTGAGGAATTAAAGTTCCAATGGCTCGAAGGACGGGATAATCATGTCGATTTTCAGCTACGCTTAACAGACCTTTATAGTAAAGGTATGAAAAAATTTTTGGATAGAACTGTTAGCGATTTTAACAATGAAGACTTTGATAAACGTTGCGCAAATTTAAATGAAGATACCAAGCAATATCTTCTTAAAGAGGTGAATAAACTCCGTCTTGAAAAGAATAACGAGTTT
>CASFNA010000001.1 GCA_949295905.1 uncultured Prevotellaceae bacterium | reverse complement strand
TATTATATATATTATATAAATATAATATATATAATATAATTTCTTTACCCATAATTCGGTGTGGTGGCGTGTTACGCTGATGTCATCTGTCATCTGTAATTGTAAGCGCGGCGGAGAGGACGGAGAAGGTGAGAGGGTGAGAGGTGAGGATGCGCTGCAAACTCGATTATGAATTGTGCATTATGAATCGTGCATTGCGTAAGTGTGAATTAATTTAACACATTAGCGTGCGTCAAAATTGGGGGTGACGGAATAATTGCTTACCTTTGCACCCGACGGCCGGATGTGCGCTGCCGGCGCCGTGCGCACGTAAGGCCGTCATCCCCGGCGCAAGGGCGGCGGGCACCGGAGTGACACTGAATAAAACACATTTGACAGACATGAAACAGGTAAGACCAAAGAAGAACCTCGGGCAGCACTTCCTGACCGACTTGAACATTGCCAAGGCGATAGCCGACACGGTGGACGCCTGCCCGGGCATACCCGTGCTTGAAGTGGGCCCCGGCATGGGCGTGCTTACGCAGTACCTCATGCCCAAGGGCAGGGAGCTTAAGGTGGTCGAGATTGACGCCGAGTCGGTGGCTTACCTTAACGCGAAGTACCCTGAGCTGGGGGACGCCATCGTAGGCGAGGACTTTCTGCGGATGGACTTGGAGGGGCTTTTCGGCGGGCGCAAGTTCGTGCTTACGGGCAATTACCCGTATGACATATCGACGCAGATATTCTTCAAGATGCTCGACAACAAGGAGCTCATACCCTGCTGCACGGGCATGATACAGCGCGAGGTGGCACAGCGCATGGCTTCGGCTCCGGGCTCGAAGGCTTACGGCATATTGAGCGTGCTCATACAGGCGTGGTACGACGTCGAGTATCTGTTTACGGTTGACGAGGGCGTGTTCAACCCTCCGCCCAAGGTGAAGAGCGCGGTAATCCGCATGACGCGCAACGGCGTGGACGACTTGGGGTGCGACTGGCCGCTCTTCCGCCGCGTAGTGAAGACCGTGTTCAACCAGCGGCGCAAGATGCTGCGCGTGTCGCTCAGGCAGATTCTCCCCGACGCGGGGGCTCATGCGGCGTTCTTCTCTTCTGCCATGATGACGCTGCGCCCCGAGCAGCTTTCCATACCGCAGTTCGTCGAGCTTACCAACATGGTGGAGGGGGAGATGGGAATTAAGAATTAAAAATTAAGAATGAATAATGAAAATGAATAGTGAAAAAATAAAGTGAAGGGTGAAACCTGATAGCCTTGCAGGCATTGTCCTTCCCGCGCCAAATGTTTCACCCTTCACTATTCGCTCAACCAGCCGCTTACGGCATTACAAATGACAGATGACAATCGTCATTTATGCCAACGTAACGTGAAAGCGCCGTGCCGCCCTTCTTTGCGGCGTGCTGATTATCCGCTTTCCATTATACATTGTTCATTCTTAATTTTTCATTTTACCATGACTATGCCGCCCTCGGGCTGTATTGTCACCTTGGTCTTGGCGGGGTTCTTCATGTCGATGCTCTTCAGTACGGCCTGCCGGCGCGTGTCGTCATAATAGTATGAGGCCTTGCCGCCCTTGCCCGTGAAGCCAAGGTCGAGCGTAAGCTTCAGCGGCTCTTTTGTGGCGTTGACGCCTGCCACGTACCACCGCTCGCCGTGGCGTCGCGCCAGCACGCAGTATTTGCCGGGATAGCCGTCGATGAACACCGTCTCGTCCCACGTCGTCGGCACGTCTTTCATGAAGCCGATTACGGCCTCCGGCGCGTCGGTAAGGTTGTTAGGTGCGATGGCGAAGTTCTGCACGGGGTTCTGGAAGAGCACGGCCGTGGCTATTTGGAACACGTCCGTAGTCTTGCGCACGCTCCCCCCGTCGTTACCCCTGTTGAGCCTCTTGTTGAGCAGCGTGCCGCCGAACTCCATGCAGCCCACGGCGTTGCGTATGAAGGGGTGCAGCGAGGCGTTGTAAGCCTCGGTGTCGCAGGAGTGCTGGCTGAAGATGAGGTTCTCCGACGCGAGCACAGCCTCGCTGCCCACGTAGTTGGGGTACATGCGCTCCCATCCGCGCGGCAGGGTGCATCCGTGGAAGATTACCATGAGCCCGTGGTCGTCGGCGTCGCTCAATATTGCCTCGTACAGGCGCATCGTCTCCTGCTTGTCGCCTCCGAAGAAGTCAACCTTGATGCCTTTCACGCCGAGCTTGCGCATCCATTTCATCTCGCGCTTGCGCGTTATGGGGTTGTCCATTATGTTGGTGGGGCTTTGCTCTATGTCGTTCCAGTAGCCGCTCGAGCTGTACCAGAGGAACACGTCCACGCCCTTCGACTTGGCGTAGCTTACGAGCTCGGCCGTCTTCTCGCGCCCTATGTTCTTGTCCCACCAGGCGTCGATGAGTATGTGCTCGTACCCCATGGCGGCGGCGAGGTCGATGTAGGTTACCTGGTCGGCGTAGTTCGCGCTCGCGTCCTGCCACATTATCCAGCTCCATGTGCCGCGTCCGTACCCGTACTTGTGCTCCGACGCATAGCGCGGCTCTACTACGTCCCACGGCACGGTGGTCTCCACGACGGGCTTCAGCGTCTCGCCTACGGTTATGGTGCGCCAGGGGGTCGCGCCGGGCAGGGCCATCCCGGGCGATACGGTGCCGTTGCCGTTGTTCTCTTCGGGCATGGGGAAGGCTACGGTGAACACGCCTTCTGGTGTGGCGTCGCTCAGGTGTGACGCGCAATAGCGCGAGTCAACGCCCGTCTCGCTCACCAGCACCCATCCGTCACCGCCTACACGGAAGAGGCACGGGAAGGTGAAGCCATGGCCGAAGCGCGAGCGTTCCGTAAGCGGCGCGTCGGCCTTGTACTCCTCCTCGTAGCTCGGCTTGGTGCGCTTCCAGCCCACCATCGGGTCGCTTTGCGGCGTGAGGAACGTTGTGGTCTGCGCTGGCAGGTTGAAGCCCGTGGCCTCGTTCTTTATTACGATGCTGCCCGTATCGCCGTAGCGAGGCATCTCGTAGCGGAAGGCCACGTCGTTAGCGCTCACGCGGAAGGTCACGTCTACAGGCTTGCCGTCCTTGTTCACGAGGGCCACCTTCAGCTCGTTGGCCTCGTAGCTTACGCTTGATTGCTTTATCCTGTCGAGCGTGTAGCTCTCGCTGATGTTGCGTGTCTTGCTGCCCGAGTAGGTCATGCCGCGGCTGAAGTCGCCCACGTCGGCCGTGAAACCCAGCGGCGATTCTTCAAGGAATGTCTTGCCTTTGTACTTTACCGTGTATGACGGACGTCCTCCGTCAACGCTGATTTCAACCTTCAGCAGGCTGTCCGGGCTGTATACCGACGCGTCTTGCGCCCATGCCTGGCTGCACGCCGTAGCCAGCAGGAATAATAATTTGACTTTTTTCATAAATCGTTATAGGTTAAATAATGTTTATTCAGGTAATAGCTTGGGCAAAGATATGGATTTTTTACGTTTAGACAAAACATTTCCGGCCAAAAGTGTAAAAATCACAATATTTGTTTTATCTTTGCATCGATAATACTATAAAACCAAATATGAAGTAATCATGAAAAGACATTGTTTATCATTGGCGGCCTTGTCATTGTTGATAGGCATCAATGCAAACGCCCAAGAGACTGACATCATGGTGGTGCAGGCCAACAAGGTTGGCGCGGAAATCCAGCCTACCATGTACGGACATTTCCTTGAAGACATCAATTATGCGGCCGACGGAGGCCTGTATGCCGAGCTGGTGAAAAACCGCTCGTTCGAGTTCCCCCAGCATTTCATGGGCTGGAAGACGTTTGGCAACGTGGCGTTGAAGGACGACGGCCCGTTCGGGCGCAACCCCCATTATGTGCGCCTGTCGCCCACGGGGCACAGCGCGAAGTTCACCGGCCTTGAGAACGAGGGCTTCTTCGGCATCGGCGTGAAGGCCGGCGAGAGCTACCGCTTCTCGGTATGGGCGCGCGGCGAAGGCCAGAAAATCAAGGTGGAGCTGGTAAACACCGCCTCGATGGGCGAGACGCAGGTGATGACTTCCGACGTTTTGCCCATAAACTCGGCAGACTGGAAGCGTTACGAAATTACAATCACGCCGAAGGAGACCTTTGCCAAGGCTCACCTTCGCATCTTCCTCGAGACGGGCGGAAGCGTTGACCTCGAGCATGTGTCGCTCTTCCCCGTCGATACGTGGAAGGAGCGCAGGAACGGATTGCGCAAGGACTTGGCGCAGGCGTTGGCCGACACCAAGCCCGGCGTGTTCCGCTTCCCGGGAGGCTGCATCGTCGAGGGTACCGATTTGGCCACGCGTTACAACTGGAAAAACTCCGTAGGCCCCGTGGAGAACCGTCCGCTTAACGAGAACCGCTGGCACTATTCGTTCCAGCACCGCCTCTTCCCCGACTATTACCAGTCTTACGGCATGGGCTTCTTCGAGCTGTTCCAGCTGGCCGAGGACATGGGGGCGGAGCCTCTGCCCGTGGTTAGCTGCGGCCTGGCGTGCCAGTTCCAGAACAATAGCGAGGACGCACATGTCAAGGTAGACGACCTTGGAAGCTACGTGCAGGACGCGCTCGACCTCATCGAGTTCGCCAATGGCGACACCACAACGGAGTGGGGACGCCTCCGTGCGTCGATGGGGCATCCCGCGCCGTTCAACCTCAAGTTCATAGCCGTAGGCAACGAGCAGTGGGGCGAGGGCTATCCGGCCCGCCTGAAGGTTTTTGTGGAGGCCATCCGCAAGGCATATCCCGACATCAAGCTAATCGGTTCGTCCGGGCCTAACTCCGAAGGCAAGGACTTTGACTACCTCTGGCCGGAGATGCGCAAGCTGAAGGTTGACCTCGTAGACGAGCATTTCTACCGCCCCGAAGACTGGTTCCTGGCCTCGGGAAGCCGCTATGACAACTATGACAGAAAAGGCCCGAAGGTGTTTGCGGGCGAGTATGCCTGCCACGGCAAGGGCAAGAAGTGGAACCATTTTCACGCTTCCCTGCTCGAGGCGGCCTTCCTCACGGGTGTCGAGCGCAACGCTGACGTGGTGCACATGGCTACATACGCTCCTTTGTTCGCCCATGTGGAGGGGTGGCAATGGCGTCCCGACCTGATATGGTTTGACAATCTCCGCTCGGTGCGCACATGCAGCTGGTATGTCCAGTGGCTTTACGGGCACAACCGCGGCACCAATGTAGTGCCGCTCACCATGGACAAGAAGCCTGTGAGCGGACAGCCCGGGCAGAACGGCCTGTTCGCAAGCGCCGTGTGGGACGAGCCTTCAAAGACATATATAATAAAGGTGGCCAATACGTCAGACAAGGCAAGGAAGCTGCGCGTTGACTTCAAGGGACTGAAAAAGTCGGTAAAGCTTGGCGACGCCAAGAGCCTTGTGTTCCACTCGGACAACCTCGACGCCGACAACACGCTTGACAATCCCGGCCTCATAGTGCCGCAGGAGCAGCCCCTGGCCGTTGACGGGCAGGCTTTCGAGACGGAAGTCGGAGCTTACACGTTCGCCGTATATAAAGTGGCGGCATCGCGCGATTGATGCTGGTAGCCCGGTAAGGCGTCTTGTGATATAAATGTTATTGGCGGCATGATAGATGTATTCTGTCATGCCGCCTTAATTATTTGATACTCAATATGTTGCCTTGTTTAAGTGATGCTTTGCATTAAATGTTTCCCGTCCTCACGCCAACGGCATTCCCGAAAGGCCATCTTTGGCATCATCAAAGGCCGCCTTTGACCGGGCTGAAGGCCGTGTTTGGGAATGCGTTTGGCGGTCTTTTGCAAAATGCGCGTCCGCCAGAGTGTTTCCCGTGCCATGCCCGTGGCGGCGTTTTTATGCGTCCAAGGTTTTAAATCTTGCCATAAAACGCTTGCTTTTCGGAAATAAATGCCTATTTTTGCAGATGCTAATCAGCATCCGGGTGATGGGGACAGGTTGCCATCCGTCCCGTTTGCATGGCTTTTATTATGGAAAAACCAAAACAAGAGAATATATGATTGACGTAAAAGCAACTTTAAAAGAAAGTGAAGAACGCATGGAGATGGCCGCAATGTTCCTTGAGGAACAGCTGTCGCGTGTGCGCGCCGGACGTGCCAACGTAGCCATACTTGACGGCGTGAGAGTCAACTCTTACGGCTCTATGGTGCCGCTGAACCAGGTGGCCAACGTCTCCACGCCCGACCCGCGCACCATTGCCATACGCCCGTGGGACAAGAAGATGATTAAGGACATAGAGAAAGCCATAATGGACTCTGACGTCGGCATCACCCCCGAGAACAACGGCGAAATCGTGCGTCTGGGCATACCCCAGCCTACGGAGGAGCGCCGCAAAGACCTTGCCAAGCAGTGCAACAAGATGGGCGAGAAGGCCAAGGTGGAAGTGCGCAACGTCCGTGGCGACATCAAGGACAAGCTGAAGAAGGCCATCAAGGACGGCCTTTCGGAAGATAACGAGAAGGACGCCGAGGCCGAACTCCAGAAAATACACGACAGGTATATCAAGAAAATAGACGACCTCCTTGCCGCAAAGAACAAGGAGATAATGACTGTATAAGTTAAGGATTAAGAGTTAAGAATTAAAAAAATATGCCCCGTAGGAATGCTACAAGTGTATTTTTCTTGATTCTTAACTCTTAATCCTTAATTATAAGCTTATGAACGGACTTGTAATAAAGAACACGGGCAGCTGGTACACGGTACTTGCCGACGGGGGGCATACGGTAGAATGCAAGATAAAGGGCAACTTCCGCCTCAAGGGCATACGCAGCACCAACCCCATAGCCGTTGGCGACCGCGTGGTGATAGTGCGCAATGCTGAGGGTACGGCGTTCATCACCGAGATAGAAGACCGCCGCAACTACATCATACGCAAGTCGCCCAACCTTTCAAAGCAGAGCCACATCATAGCCGCCAACGTTGACCAGGCTTTCCTCATAGTGACCGTCAACTATCCGCAGACCTCTACCACATTCATCGACCGTTTCCTCGCTTCGGCCGAGGCTTACCGCGTGCCCGTGGTGCTGGTGTTCAACAAGACCGACATGCTTTCACCCGAAGACCTTGAATATCAGCGCATGATGATACAGCTTTACGAAACGGTAGGCTATGAGTGCAGGGCCGTATCGGCCTTGGATGATGCGGTTTCGGACATGCTTGAGCCGTTGCTGAAAGACAAGATAACCCTGTTCAGCGGCAATAGCGGAGTGGGAAAGAGCACCCTGCTCAACCGTCTTATACCGGGCCTCAACCTTCGCACGGCCGAGATTAGCGAGGCTCACAACACTGGGATGCACACCACCACGTTCAGCGAGATGCTGCGCCTGCCTTACGGAGGATGGGCCATAGACACTCCGGGGATAAAAGGTTTCGGCACGTTCGACATGGAGCCGGAGGAGATATGCGGATATTTCAAGGAGATATTCAGGTACTCAAAAGATTGCCGCTTCCGTAACTGCACGCATACGCACGAGCCCGGATGCGCCGTGCGCAAGGCCGTCGAGGAGCATTACATAGCCGAGAGCCGTTACGCCTCTTACCTGAGCATGCTTGAAGACAAGGAAGAAGGCAAGTACCGCGAGGCGTTTTAAGGCATGAAAGGCGTGGAAAACAAGAGCGTGGGAAGCATGGACAACCTTGAACTTGAGCTGGCTTGGAAGATAGTGGAGCGTACCGGCTCCAACCTGTTTCTTACCGGCAAGGCCGGTACGGGCAAGACCACTTTCCTGAAAAACCTTAAAGAGCAGTCCAAGAAGCGCATGGTGGTGCTCGCTCCTACGGGCATAGCCGCCATAAACGCAGGCGGCGTGACGGTACACTCGTTCTTCCAGCTTCCGCTTTCGCCTTACCTTCCGGGCACGACGTTTGACCGGGGCGACCGCAAATACTTCACTTTCAGCAAGGTAAAGAAAGACATAATACGCACGCTCGACCTTCTCGTGATTGACGAGATAAGCATGGTGCGTGCCGATTTGCTCGATGCCGTGGACTCCGTGATGCGCCGTTACCGCGACCACGGCAAGCCCTTTGGCGGCGCGCAGCTCTTGATGATTGGCGACTTGCAGCAACTTGCACCCGTAATCAAGGAAGACGAGTGGGCCTTGCTCGGCAAAGTGTACGCTACTCCTTATTTCTTTTCGAGCAAGGCGTTGGCTTTGGCCGGTTACCATACCGTCGAGCTGAAGACCGTTTACCGCCAGCAAGACGCCGCTTTCATATCTTTGCTAAACCAAATCAGAGACAACTGCGCCACGGAAGCCACGCTCCGTGAACTGAACAAACGGTACATTCCTAACTTCAAGCCTGCCGGTGAGAGCGATTACATACGCCTTACCACGCACAACTATCAGGCGCAGGCGGTCAATGACCGCGAACTCGCGGCTCTGCCCGGTGCCGAATATGCGTTCGAGGCCGAGGTGGAAGGCACGTTCCCGGAGACTTCTTATCCGGCCGACAAGCGTCTCGTACTGAAACAAGGAGCGCAGGTTATGTTCATAAAGAACGACCCTGAAAGGCGGTTCTTCAACGGAATGATAGGCGAGGTGGTGTCGGTTGACGGTGAAAACATCATAGTAAAGGGCAAAAGCGGTGATGAGTCGTTCAATCTTGAAAAGGCTGAATGGACTAATTCCAAGTACACTTTGGATAATGTTTCAAAGGAAATCAGGGAAACGGTGGAAGGCGTTTTCCGCCAATATCCGTTGCGCTTGGCTTGGGCTATAACAATACACAAGAGCCAGGGCCTGACCTTCGACCATGCCATAATCGACGCGTCACACTCGTTTGCGCACGGACAGGCTTACGTGGCGTTGAGCCGGTGCCGCACGCTTGACGGCATCGTGCTGAGCGCCCCGTTGCAACGGGAGGCCATAATAAGCGACGATGTCGTAGATTCCTACATCAGCGGAATGGACGGGCGCACGCCTACGGCCGACGAACTATCGGCGTTGCAGCGCGGCTACGTAGTGCAGTTGCTTGACGAGCTTTTTGATTTCCAGCCACTTCAGTCTTCGTTCAACCTGTTGTTGCGCACCCTTGACGAGCACTTTTACCGCAAGTTCCCCAAGCTTTTGGCCGAATACAAGCGCATGGGCATGCTGTTTGATGATTTGATAGACGTCGCGCGTAAGTTCAAGGCGCAATATACCAGGTTGGTGGAATGCCCGGCGGGTGACGTCGGCGACATGCTTCAGGAGCGTGTGCGCAAGGCGGCGGAGTATTATTCGGCCAAGTTGTCGGAGTTCGTCTTGCTGTGTGGAAAGACGAAAGTGAGTACGGAAAACAAGGCGGTGAAGAAGCAATACGAGGATAGGTTTTCTACGTTCAAGGACGAACTGGCATTGAAGGTCAGGCTACTGAAGCATGAATGTGATGATGGCGTGCGCTTTTCCGTGTCGGACTATCTTTCCACAAAAGCCCGGATTTTATTGAACATAAGCGATCCTTCACCTGAACCGAAGCCGGTAAAGAAGGCTAAGGCACCCAAGCCTGCCAAGGTCAGCACGCGCGAGGTAAGCTACAGGATGTTTTGTGAGGGCATGACCGTGGCGCAGATAGCCAAGGAACGCGGACTTGCGGAGAGTACGGTGTTCAGCCATCTGCTTAGTTATGTCAAGACCGGGCAGATAGATGCCACCAACCTTGTGGCCGAAGACCATTGGGAGGAGATACGCCGGTACCTGCTGGAGCACCCAAAGCCGGGCAAGCTGTCTGAAATCAAGGATGCCGTAAGCCCTTCCATAACGTATGACGAGATACGCTTGGTGGTGTATGGGGTGGAAGGCGAGCCGCCGGTCAAGCGCGAGCCGCCAGTTCAGGCATAAGGCATTATAATACCAAAGGTGGCCTTTGACACGTTCAAAGGCCACCTTTGGCCATGTTAAAGGCCACTTTTGGCACGCTAATCGGCGGCCTTTTGCAAGCAGCCTTTTATCATGTTGCCGAGCTGTTTCAGGCGTGCCTCGTTGGCGGTATGCGGAAACGATTGGTAGTAAGCCAGTGACGAGGTGAACATGTCGGCCGCAACAGCCCATCTGTTTTGGAACATATGGCAAAACCCGAGGTTGTACAGTATGTCCGCCTTTTCGTCCTTACGGCAAACGAGAAGCTGCATTTCGTAAAATGGTATGGCCTCGGCGTATTGCTCAAGCTTGAAGTGGCTGTCCGCCGCGGCATGGTAATATACTCCGCGTTCGGCAGGCGCGTATATGCTTAATGATGGAATTGACGTGTCAAGGTAGCGGCAGGCTTGCGCGTATTCCTGCTCGTGGTAATAGCATATGCCGATGTACGCCATGAAGCGCGGGTTGAGTTTGTACTTCTTGTCAAGCTTTACGAACAGCGTCAATGCCTCGTGGTATTTGCCTCCTGCGAAATAGTCAACGGCCTTTCCCAGCATTCTTGTGTCGGGAACGGCGTCACGCTGGATGCCGCCTACGGCCGTCTGCATGGCGAGTGATAGTAAAAGCAGTGTGGCGAGACGTCTCACTTCGTGTAAAAATCGATAAGGCGTTGGAGCGAGTTGCGGCAAATGGTACAAAACTCGGGGTTTTCGTTGGTGCGCATACGGCAGTCTTGCATACCTCTGTACACGCCTTTCATGCTGTAACCGGCTCCCTCAAAAAGCCCTATTTTATTTTTTATGGTGTCTGGGTTGTTGCTTTCGGGTGTCGGGATGGGGGTGTTTGGTGATATAAGTTGCTCCCATTTTCCGTGAAAATCGTGCAGCGTCGTGATGTTGGGCTCCCATGGTTCCACGTCGTGCGGATACATGGGGATTTGCTCGAAGTCGTAGGCGTACTCGTCGGCAAGCCCTCCGAAGCTGTGTCCGAACTCGTGTACCACCACAGGCTTGAACATCGGGTGGTGCGTCATTGACAGCACATAAGAGTTAAGTATGCCGCCACCGCCGTACTGGTCTGTATTTACCAATATTATAATGTGTTCGTAGGGTGTGCCAGCAAGACGGTCGTGCAGGGTTGCCAGGTTCAGCGTGGTAAGGTATCGGTCACTATAGAACGTGTCGAAATGCGAGCCTAACGAGGTGTCCTTCCATACGCCTTTTGAAGGCTCGCTTGTGCCGCTTTCCTTTGAAGCCGACTTCACAGCAATGATGTTGAACTTGTTTCTTGACGACTTGAACGGCTCGTGTGAGAATATGGCTTCCATTGCCTCACGGGCGTCTTTGATGTATGTGCCCATCTCGCTTTCCGTATAACCTTCGGCCACGAAGGCTATGTGTATACACCGTGAAGTGTCGGCGGCCTGCTGCAAGGTCTCGTAAGGCGTTGTGCCGCGTTCGCCAGAATGCCTTACGAGGATGTCTGTCGGCACAACGGTGTGGGTGTATGTTGCAGATGTCTGCCGCCTGTTGTCACGTAGTTCCACGGTTATGTCAACGGTGTCCTTTGGCATCGGCACGAGAAAAACGTTCTCGAAAGCTTTTCCCGGCCCCTTTGCCTCGTCATAGGAAAGCCATTCCTGGAACAGCGTAGAGAATGAGTTTCTGTATATTATGCTGTCTCCTCGGTGTTGTCGTACTGTTATCTGACCGTTGCCTTCAACCGGCACTTCGGCCAGCCTTTGGCGCTTGCCATACCAATGCGGCATGGATTGCATTTCAGCCAGGCTTATTTGTTGTTGTGGCTTGTTGCCTGAGAAAATGTAGTCAAGGCGCAGTGTGCGGTCGGTGAAGTATCTGTCGAAGTCTTGCGCTTTTGCGTTTGCAATTGCGCATAATGCGATAGCTATGATTATGAGTCTTGCTTTTTGCATTGTTGATGTTTTCAGTTGTTGTAAGTCGGGTTTCAGTATGTTTGTTGCAGATTGATGCCAGGCGTGTTAATGTTTGCATTAATAATCAGAACGGGCATTCTTTCATTAAGTTGATTACGTATTTCCGGTTCCAGTCGTCCCCGTGTAAAATCTGCTTCCCGTATTTCAATATGTCGATATCCATTTTAATTATGTTGTTGGTACGGGCGCGCTTACGGCTGCCACACTTCTTTTCAATGTGTTTCACCGCTTTATTGATGTTTTCAATGTTGTGGGATGTATATGTGAAGGCAAGGCAATTGAGAAACTTGTCAGACTTGATGCCGATGGGCTCTGTCCAGGCGCATTTGCTGAATATTATGTTGCGTCCGAACATTTCGCGTAATTTTGATTGCGCTTCCGCCATGCTTTCTTCCTGTTCGCAATTGCTTCCAAGCGCCAATATGAGTTCTTGCCGTTCTGTCATTGGCATTTTTGTTTTACGGTTAAAAGTCTTACATCTGCAACCGGATATGGCTGAAAACATGGTCTGCAGCCATGGTTTGATGGGTTTAATATTTTTAGCAAAGATACTAATATTTCTCAATAAACGTCTTTGGGCAAATGATTTTTAAGAAATATTTTTGCCCGGTGGCGGATTTTTATTACTTTTGGTGATAAATTTAAAATATCGCTTAATCGTGAAGAACAATATATTGCTTGTAATAATGTTGATTGTCCCTCTGGCCCTTAACGCCCAAAAGATAACTTTGGGCTCTTGCGAGACGAAAGACGGAGGAACGTATCAGGGTGAAATAGTATCGGGCAAGCCTAATGGAAAAGGCAAGACCGTATATAGGAACGGAGACACATATGAGGGCTCATATGTAAAGGGTAAGCGCCAAGGATATGGAGTCTATACATTCTCTGATGGAGAAAAGTATGACGGTGAATGGTTCCAAGACCAGCAGCATGGTCGTGGAACATATTATTTTATGAATAACAACAAGTATGTAGGCTTATGGTTCAGGGACTATCAGCAAGGACACGGGGTTATGTTTTATTATAACGGTGACAAGTATGACGGTAACTGGTACCAGGACAAGCGTAATGGCAAGGGCCGGTATACATATAATGGCGGAGCTTATTATGACGGAGAATGGAAGGATGACAAGAAGCACGGCAAGGGTTTCTTCGACTGGGGGGACGGGACGACATACGACGGGATGTGGGCTGACAACCTTCGTTCAGGCAAAGGCACAAACAAGTATGCAGACGGTGACGTTTATATAGGTGAATGGTTGGAAGACGTACAAAACGGGAAGGGTATATATAAATTCCAGAACGGCGACGTTTACGAAGGTGATTATGTAAGGGGACGCCGCACGGGTGAAGGTATATTTACGTTTGCCAATGGTGACCGTTATACCGGACATTTTACCGTAGGTGACAAGGACGGGCACGGTGTTATGCAGTGGAGTAATGGCGATGTGTATAACGGTTATTGGAAACACGACCGGCAGAACGGGCATGGGAAGCTGACGAAGCATAACGGTGATGTGTATGAAGGTGAGTTCAAAGACGGAGTTATGGATGGAGAGGTTATAATCCATTTCTCGGATGGAAGCAAGTTTAAGGGAATTTACCGTAACGGGAAACGTAATGGTGCCGCACTTGAGGTTGATAAAGACGGAAAACGCTTTGAGGGCACATACAAGGACGATTACCGTGACGGCAAATATATAGAGAAAGACCGTAATGGCAACATTATATCGCAAGGGATGTATATTTTAGGCAACAGAGTTCAATAATCTTTTAAACTTATAATATTATGGTAATAGACACGCTTGAGAATTTGGAAAAATATGTCTCGCTGAATCCGTTGTTCAAGGAGGTTGTTGATTTTATCAAGGCAAATGACTTGAACAGTCTCGAAATAGGCAAACATGAAATAAAGGGTACAGATTTGTTTGTAAATGTCCAGATAGCAAAGGGAAAAACACGGGAAACTGCCGTGCTCGAAACCCATAAGAAGATGATAGACATACAGATACCTCTTAGTGGGGAGGAAACGTATGGATACACACCTTTGTGCGGTCTTCCTGATGCGGAATACAACTCGGTTAAAGACATTACCAAGTATGAGGGTATGGCCGATACATATGTGACCTGCAAGCCGGGAGAGTTTGCCATATTCTTTCCACAGGACGGACATGCCCCTTGCATATCAAATGCGGCAGAGATAAAGAAAGCCATATTCAAGGTGTTGGCTTAAGTTTAAATACTCCATAATATAAAACTTGCATTATGGTAACGCGAAAGACTAAAACGGTTAAAACCAAAGAAGCTGCCTCGTCGGTGGCGAAGCAGCCAGAGCACATTGGCTTAGTGGCAAATGACGGATATCTTGCTCCGTATGAGGATGCAATACGTGGCCGGCACGACCATGCCGTATGGAAAATCAACCAGTTGACGCATGGCGGCAAGAACACGCTTGAAGGGTTTGCAAGTGGATATGATTACTATGGCTTGCACAAATTGTCACGTGGATGGGTGTTCAGGGAGTGGGCTCCCAATGCTACTGCGATATACCTTGTCGGTGATTTCAACAATTGGCAGGAGTCCGAGAAGTATAAGGCTAAAAGAATAGAGGGAACAGGCAACTGGGAGCTAAAGATATCCGAAAAGGGCATCAAGCATGGCGACCTTTATAAGATGCACGTCTATTGGGATGGTGGCCATGGTGAAAGAATTCCTGCTTGGGCGCAGAGGGTCGTACAAGATGATGCAACAAAAATATTTTCGGCTCAGGTTTGGAACCCTGAACCATACGTGTGGAAGAAAAAGAAGTTCAAGCCTAATAAGAATCCGTTGCTGATATATGAATGCCATATAGGTATGGCGCAGGATGCCGAGAAAGTCGGGACATATACGGAATTCAAGGATAATGTTTTGCCTCGTGTTATAGCTGACGGTTACAATTGTATTCAGATAATGGCAATACAAGAGCATCCTTATTACGGCTCGTTCGGTTATCATGTCAGCAGCTTTTTTGCAGCCTCAAGCCGTTTCGGCACTCCGGAGGAGCTTAAGGCCCTGATAGATGAGGCTCACCGTAACGGCATTGCCGTGATTATGGATATTGTGCACAGCCACGCGGTAAAGAATGAAGTTGAAGGACTTGGCAACTTGGCTGGCGACCCGAACCAGTATTTTTATCCTGGTGACAAGCATGAGCATCCCGCATGGGACAGCCTTTGCTTTGATTATGGCAAGGATGAGGTAATACATTTCTTGTTGAGCAATTGCAAGTATTGGTTGAAAGAGTTTCACTTTGACGGCTTCCGTTTTGACGGCGTAACGTCAATGTTGTACTATAGTCATGGTCTTGGCGAGGCATTCTGCAATTATGCAGATTATTTCAACGGTCACGAGGATGACAACGCCATTTGTTATCTGACCCTTGCAAACAAACTGATACACGAAGTTAATCCTGATGCGATAACGATAGCCGAGGAGGTTAGCGGAATGCCAGGTCTTGCGGCAAAGTTCGAGGACGGCGGATATGGCTTTGATTACCGTATGGCCATGAACATTCCTGATTATTGGATTAAGACCATAAAGGAGAGGAGCGACGAGGATTGGAAACCGAGCAGCATATTCTGGGAGGTGAAGAACCGCCGCCCGGATGAAAAGACGATTAGTTATTGCGAGAGCCATGACCAGGCTTTGGTTGGCGACAAGACAATCATATTCCGCCTTATTGACGCTGACATGTATTGGCATTTCAAGAAAGGTGATGAGAATGAGACCGTGCACCGTGGCATCGCGCTTCATAAGATGATACGTCTTGTCACTGCGGCAGCCATAAATGGCGGTTATCTTAACTTCATGGGCAATGAGTTCGGACACCCGGAGTGGATTGATTTCCCACGTGAAGGAAACGGATGGAGTTATAAGTATGCCCGCAGGCAATGGAACTTGGTAGACAATCATGAGCTTTGTTACCATTATCTTGGCGATTTCGACCGTGAGATGCTTAAGGTAATAAAGAGTGTACGCAATTTCCAGAACACTCCGGTTCAAGAGATTTGGCACAATGACGGCGACCAAGTGCTTGCTTTCATGCGTGGTGATTTGGTTTTTGTCTTCAATTTCAGTCCGTCACGTTCGTTTACCGATTATGGCTTCCTTGTTCCTACGGGGTCTTATGACGTGGTATTGAACACAGATGCGAAAGCGTTTGGCGGCAACGGGTTTGCCGACGACACGATGACGCATGTTACAAATTATGACCCTCTTTATGTGAAAGACCATAAGGAGTGGCTTAAGCTTTACATACCGGCACGTTCTGCCGTGGTATTAAAGAAAAACTGACATGACGCGTAATTATCCGGCAAACAATGGCACACTGCTTCAAACGGCGTGTGCTATTGTTTTCTTGTTGTTTGTTTTTGTATATCTGTATTTCTTCCAGGCAGATTTGTTGTCTATGGTTCAGCATGTCTTGTCTGGTGGGGCGACGCATTATGACCGTACGGTAGGAACTGTTGTGATAACCGCAGTCCTTTATCTTGTACATCTTGGCGCAAAGCGGCTTGGAGGTCTTGACAGGGTATGCCATGCGCTTTCATATTTCCCGTCGTTGTTGCTGTTGGCGGCATTGACCGATGTGGAAGTCGATTTTAGTGTAAGTCCTTTGCGTGGATTGTGGCTGTGGCTTGCCCCGTTGTTGCTTGCCGTATATGTATTTTTGTCGCTGGCGGTGAAATACAATTGGATAGAGACGTTGCTCCCTTCATATTCGGCTCCAATCAGTGTGCTATGGAAAAATCTTTTACTCATGGCCTGCATGTTCATCGCGGTTTGTTTGTGTGGCAACAATGACAGCGTTTTGCATTACCGGTTGCGCGTAGAACGCTTGTTGGGCAGTGGAGCTTATTCGAAGGCGCTTATGGTTGGTGAGAAATTAGATGAAACGGATGCAAGCCTTACGATGCTTCGTACATATGCGCTGTCAAGGAGCGGACAATTGGGCGAACGCTTGTTTGAATTTCCGCTTACGGGAGGTTCATATGCGTTGTTGCCCGATGGCAAGGGCGTGAGATGCCTGCTTTATCCAGAAGATAGGATAGTAAGGGCGTTGAGCATACGTAAAAAAGGAGATATGACTCCGATGGAGTATTTGCTTTACATAGAAAGGAACGGTTTGGGCAGAAAGCCTGTAACTGACTATGTTCTTTGCGGATATCTGCTCGACAAGAATATTGATGCGTTTGTCGATGTGATTCGTCGTAAGTACAGCCTTACATCACCGTCGTTGCCCAAGCACTATAAGGAGGCTTTGACGTTGTACACACATTTGAGGTCAAATCCAGTCTTGGTGTTTCACAATGAAGTCCTTGATGCGGATTATGCTGATTTCCAGAAATTGGAAAGGAAATATACAGATTTGCGTGAGCGTGAGTCGTATGTGCGCGACATGTACGGCGACACTTACTGGTTCTATTATTTTTATCACAGGAAATAACGCGTATTGCCATGTCTGCTGCGACATGGCAATACGTGTTGAAAGGGCGCAAATGTGCAGTTCTTAATGTCTGCTGATAATCTGTATTGAATCTACGGCAAGCCTTGTTTTCAGCCAGTCCGTCATTCTTGCCTGCTCGTCTGTTGTCAGGACGCTTTTTCTTTCGGTGTTTACAATTGCTACGACGTATCTTTTTACGGTAGTAGTGTCTGCCGATGCTTCGTTGGCTACAGCCAGGCTGATGTTTTCTGTCTGTGGAAACAATGCTTTGGCTTCTTTTGCGATTGTAGGTGCGATTTCTCCGTACCGTGCATATTCATTGAGCGATTTTTGCAGGATGGCCGCCTTGTTTGCCTCTTCATGGAACATGGCTGCGTAATTGTCTGAGGACGTGCGCATGTTGGCTATCTTGTCGTTGAGCATCATTACCGAGTCAGACTCCGACCCTTGTATCACTTGCAGCCGGTATCGCCCGAGCTTGTAGTCGGCCATGGCCTGTTCCGCGCTTTTTATTGTGTTTTCAGACAATTCCTTGCCAACGGCTATGATGCGCAGTGTAAGGCTGTCTTTGTTTATGTCGTATGATATTACCCGCGTGCCGACGTTCTCAAGCTTGTCATTGACAAACTTGTTCACGTTGGTCTTGAATATGCTTTCCTTTATAATGTTGTATGTCATGAATGCCGCAGGCACCATGGTGACGGCCACCGTAATTATAATATATCGCCTTACTTTTGCGTAATGGTCGCTGTCGATGAAGCTTTTTTGCTTGAACTTCATCATCCTTACGCCCAAGTAGGTGGCAAGGCTTATGAATACGGTGTTGATGAAGAATAGGTAGAACGCTCCGAGGAAATAGTAGAAGTTGCCTGTGGCAATGCCGAAGCCTGCCGTACACAACGGTGGCATCAGCGCTGTGGCTATGGCTACGCCCGGCAGCACGTTGCCCTTGCCTTTGGTTGCCAGAGCCACTATGCCGGCAGCGCCGCCGAACAGGGCTATCAGGACGTCGTAAAGGGTGGGGGATGTGCGCGCGAGCAGTTCAGACTGGGCTTCGTCCAGGGGTGTGAGCAGAAAGTAGACGGTTGCGGTGATGACGCTTATCACGGTTGCCACGACATAGTTTTTGGCTGACCGCTTCAGCAGTTCGAAGTCGTTGATGCCTACGGCAAGTCCCATGCCTATGATTGGCCCCATCAATGGCGATATGAGCATGGCTCCTATTATCACGGCGGTGGAGTTGACGTTGAGGCCGAGCGAGGCTATGAATATGGCGAACACCAAGACCCAGAGCGTAGCTCCGTGGAACGACACTCCGGCACTGATGCTTTTTATTGTGTCTTCCTCGTTTTCTTTGTCGGGCATGGCGTTGAAGTATTTTTTCAGTATTTCCACAGCGGTCAGCCTTGTTTTCATAAGAATGTCGTTTGTTGTGTTTTTCTGTTCCATGGCTTTACAATTTGTCGTTGATATATTGTTTATAGTGCTTATGTGTTCGCGCTATGCTGCAAAGATAGTGATTTTTCTTATTGGTTGTATTTTTTCATCTTTGTTTTTGTCATGGATGAAATTCGCCATAAAAGCTCCCTTGTTCCTAAACGTGGCTTTTCGTGTTGTAAAAGACGGCCTTTTACAACACGAAAAGCGGCCTTTGGCAATGCCAAAGGCCGCTTTTCGCAAATTAGTCGAAATCAGGTTATTTTATAAGGGCTACCGAGCGCTTGATGAATGCGTCGAGTGCCGACCCTTTCAGCATCCCGTTCTGCAAGAGGGCAAGGTCGATGAGCTGGTGCAGTATCTTGTTGTCTTTTGCATATCCGGCTATTATCTCGTTTTTCTTGTCGCGCTGTTCAGCGAGCGACTTCTCCGTAGCTGCCAGGTCGTCCTTCTCTTCCTGCGTAACTTCTTCCGGCTTTTTCTTGCTTTGGCTTTGGTGAAGCGCGGAGAGGCGTGCCTGCTGTCCCTTTATTTCGCTTATTACAGGTTTGAGCGTTTCGCCGCATTTTTCATCTTCGTCGGCTATTATACCTTTTATTAATGGATGGTCGCTATTGAGTACAAGGCTGTAGCTGTCGGGCATCTGTGCGTAGAAACTCATGCCGCTTTGGTAACGGCTTATGTCTTTCATCCTGCGCATGTATTCGCTTTGGGTTATGAGTACGGGTTGCGCTTCTTCGCCGAGAGCCTGCACTTCCACGCCGAATTCTACTTTGTCGATGTTTGGCAGCTGTGAGCGGAACGCGTATGACAAGTTGTCAGCATGGTCGCTGTCAAGCTCGCTCTTCTTGATGTCTTCCTTTACTATAAGGCGGTCGATGATGTCGCTGTCAACACGCATGAAGCGGCTCTTCTCAAACTTCTGCTCGAACATCGACACTGTAGGCACGTCGAGCTGGCCGTCGAGTAGCAGCACGCTGTATCCTTTATCTTTTGCAGCCTCTATGTATGAGTATTGGTCTTCTTTGTTGGTTGCGTAAAGGTAGATGGTCTGTCCGTCCTTGTCAGTCTGGTTGTCCTTGATTAATGTCTTGTACTCGTCAAGAGTAAAATGCTTTCCGTCAACATCCTTGAACAGCGTAAAGTCCTTTGCGCGGTCGTAAAAGTCTTCTTGTGACAGCATACCGTAATTTATGAACAGCTTTAAGTCGTCCCACTTGCTTTCGTATTCTTTGCGGTTCTCCTTGAATATGCTGTTGAGGCGGTCGGCTACTTTCTTTGTGATATATGTCGATATTTTCTTTACGTCGCGGTCGCTTTGCAGATAGCTGCGGCTTACGTTCAGCGGAATGTCCGGCGAATCTATCACTCCGTGGAGCAGCGTGAGGAAGTCGGGCACGATGCCTTCTACCTGGTCGGTTACGAAAACTTGGTTGCAGTACAGCTGTATCTTGTTGCGTTGCAGGTCGATGTTCGACTTTATCCTTGGAAAGTACAATATGCCGGTAAGGTTGAACGGGTAGTCAACGTTAAGGTGAATCCAGAACAGAGGGTCGTCCTGCATGGGGTAAAGTTCATGGTAAAACTTCTTGTAGTCTTCATCCTTAAGCGTGCTCGGTGTTTTTGTCCAAAGCGGCTCAACACTGTTGACGATGTTGTCTTCTTCTGTTTCAACCTGTTTGCCGTCCTTCCATTCTGTTTTTTTGCCGAATGCAATAGGTACAGGCATGAACTTGCAGTATTTGTTCAGCAAGCCTTGTATGCGGTTTTTCTCGAGAAATTCTTTGCAGTCGTCGGAAATATGGAGGATTATGTCCGAGCCTCGGCCGGCCTTTTCGGCATCGTCTATTTCAAACGACGGGCTTCCGTCGCAACTCCATTTTACCGCTTTCGCGCCGTCTTTATAGCTCTTTGTTATTATTTCTACCTTGTCGCTTACCATGAATGCGCTGTAGAAACCAAGGCCGAAGTGGCCGATTATGGCGTTGGCGTTGTCCTTGTATTTGTTGAGGAAGTCGTTTACGCCGGAGAATGCAATCTGGTTGATGTATTTGTCGATTTCCTCTTCGGTCATGCCTATGCCGTTGTCGCTTATTGTCAAAGTCTTGTTCTTTTCGTCAAGCGATACGCGCACGGTCAAATCTCCAAGCTCGCCATTGAATTCGCCTTTCTCTGCCAGTGTCTTCATCTTCTGCGTTGCGTCAACGGCGTTGCTTAACATTTCACGCAAGAAAATCTCGTGGTCTGAATATAAGAACTTTTTGATTACGGGGAATATGTTTTCAGTCGTTACCCCAATGTTTCCTTTTTGCATGGTTTGTATTTTTTAATTAAGTTTTATGTCAAATGATTTGTGAATGTCTCTTGCAAATTCTGTGCCATCATGGTATTGAACGTTGTTCCCATTTTGTTGTTCTCATACAATATTGTCGGGTTTGAGCTTATTTAGCTGCTTATAGGTTTTCCTTGGTTGTTAATATTTCTCTCAAAAAATTGTGATTTTGTCTTGTCATGTAAAATAATGGGTATTTAGTTTTTGTTGTTAGTTGCAAACGATTACCTTTGCGATGGCAATAAAAACTGACAGACATGGAAAATCACGAAGTAAGATACTCTACGATAAAGAAGTATTATATCGACCATTTTTACGAGTTGCGTAACTATGTGAGAAGCAGGATACGTGATGTGGAAGCATCTGACGATATTGTACAGAATGTTTTTATAAGATTGTTGTCAATTGACGGAAGTGTCTGTACCGAAACATTGTCCAAGTTGGTTTACACAATAGCAAGAAACTTGATATTCGACTATTATCGGCATAAGAAGTTCGAGAATGAGTATGCTGTTTACATTTGCTCCATGTCGTGTGCCAGCCAATACAGCGCATCAATGTCGTGCAGCATCGATGAAATACATGAAATGCTTGAATGTGGCATGGAGAAGCTGAATGAAAAGCAGCGTATAATTTACAGGATGAATGTCTGTGACGGATTGGCCGTGTCTGAAATATCTGAAACTCTGAAGATGAATTATAAAAGTGTTGAGAACCGTTTAGGGCTTGCACGCCGTGAAATGAGGAAGTATATGACAAAAATGCTGGCTTAATGATGTGGTCGATAAGCCGGCATTTGTTTTATATGTTAATGTTGGTAAACGCCCAATAATCTTGTTGTTATTGGGCGGAAAGTTTTGTTCATAAATTTTCGCTTATGGAAAAAGCATGTAGGTGTTGTTTCAGCTGTCCTTGAATGACACTACATGTGTAAGTTCTGGATTCAGGTAGAACGTGTGTTGTAATGTGTCCTTACCGATGTAAATCTTTGCCTTTGTGAATATGTAAATTCTTTGTGGCGGATTGGCGTTGTAAGTGATGCCGCTTTTGAATGACGCATTCTTTGATGCGTTTGTCCTCATTACATATATAAGACTGTCGGAAACCAGCTTGGTGGAGTCTATTTTTGTGAAGTTTACGCTGTATTCCTTTATTCTTAAGTTGTTGTCGAGAAAGTCTTTCACCGTTTCTTCCGCTTTATGTTGCTTGCCACAGGCGCACATAAGCATTATGGCTGTTAAGCAGCATACAAATGTCTTTGTAGAATGGAACATGGGTAATGGTTGCTTTTCTATAATTCGGAATATTATTGAATGTCCGCATTTTATTTAATGCGGACATTCTTTCTTTTTATTTAGTTTTTAGACGGAATGTTCTTCATAATCTCAAGCAGGTGGTCCCATACCATTTGTACTGTAGGTATGAGCAACCGTTCGTCAGGAGAGTGCACTCCGCGGAGAGTTGGTCCCATGGACACCATGTCGAGGTGTGGGTATTTCTCCGAGAACAGTCCGCATTCAAGTCCGGCGTGAATTCCTATAACCTTTGGCTCTTTTCCGAACAGTTTTTTATAAGTGTCCACTACAATCTTGGTCAGTGAGCTGTCAGGATTCATCTTCCATGCAGGATATCTGTCACCCTGGGTTACTTCTGCTCCGGCCAGTTGGAATGCGGCCTTTACAGTATTGCCCATGTTCTCGAGGTTGCTGGTTACGTTGGAGCGTTGTGACGTTACAATTTCGACCATGTTGTCGCACGTTTTTACATTCGCAGTGTTGCTTGACGTTTCAACCATCCATGCCAGTGCGTCGTCTTGGCACATAGAGTAAGTGCCGTTGTCTACAGCTTGTAGCGTCAATATCAGGCTTTTCCCTATAGATTGTGGCATAACAGGCTCGGGTTCGCAACTTTCAAGATTGAGCTGTATGCTCTTTTCTGTAACATGGAATTCTTCTTCTACATCATGCGCAAATATGTTGAGCGCGATGCGTACATCTTCCTTTTTGTCTGTTGGCACAGCGAATACAACAATGCCGTCGCGTGGAATAGCATTGTGCATACGTCCCGAATCGAACGATGCTATACGTACATCATATTTCTCACTGACGATGTACATGAAGCGTGACAACAGTTTTATTCCATTTGCGTATTTCTTGTCGATGTCGTCGCCGCTGTGCCCTCCGTGCAGGCCTTTCAGCGAGAGTTTCATGAAGAAATATCCTTCAGGCACATGTTCTTTGGTAAATCTGAATACGGCTTTTGTGGTCATACCGCCGGCGCAACTGATGAAGAATTGCCCTTCGTCTTCACTGTCAAGGTTTATGAGCAGGTCGCCTTTCATGAAGTCGGGCCCCATGCCGTGTGCTCCGGTAAGCCCTGTCTCCTCGTCTCTCGTGAATACGCATTCAATCGGGCCGTGCTCAAGGCTGTCGTCTGCAAGTACGGCCATCTGCATTGCGCAACCTATGCCGTCGTCAGCTCCAAGCGTAGTGCCTTTTGCTTTAAGCCAATCACCGTCTATATAAGTTTCAATCGGGTCTTTTGTGAAATCAATGTCAACGTCAACCAGTTTCTCACATACCATGTCCATGTGGCTTTGCAGTATAAGGGTTTTCCTGTATTCATAGCCTTTTGAAGCAGGTTTGCGTATGATGACGTTTCCCGTTTTGTCTGTTTCGGTTTCGAGGTTTAAATCCTTGCCAAAGTCAGCCAAGAATTTAATCATCTTCTCTTCATGCTTTGACGGTCGCGGAATGCTGTTGATTTTTGCGAACTGTTTGAAGACGCACTGTGGTTTCAATTCACTTTTGTCCATTGTCTAAATACCTTTTTATGTGTTTTATCATAGACAGGCTACATCCAGGAAGTGAAAATAAAAGCTCATTTCACTCGCCTTTTATTTTGCGTTTCACTCGATTTGCACTATCTTTGCCGCAAAAATACTGAAAAATGATAGAAACTTTTGTCATCTGCGTGTTAATAATTGCTATATCGATGGCATTGCTTTGCATAAAGTTGATATTGCTGAAGAACGGAAAGTTCTCTTCGCAGCATGTGGACGACAACCCCGGACTAAGGAAACGCAACATTCGTTGTGTCATTGAGCAAGACAGGGAAATCCGTTCAGGAAAGTTTAATTTGGCAGAAAATAAATATAAACAATAAATTAAAATAAGCGAATACAGTATGAAAAAAGTAATCTGTTCGGCTGCGGTTGTGGCCGTAATGTCACTGATGGCAACGTCATGCAACAAGCAAGCGCCTAAGGTTGACGAGAAGCCTGCGGCTACGGCAGCGGCGAACACGGAAATGAAAATTGCCTTTATCGAGGTGGACTCAATCATGTCGCAGTACAAGTTCTGCAAGGAATATTCGGCCATACTCGAGAAGAAGGGGCAGAACATACAGAACACAATCGCGTCGAAGGGGCGCTCGCTCCAGAATGCGGTAGCCAAGTTCCAGCAGGATATCCAGAACAACAAGTACACCCAGCAGCAGGCCGAGGCCGTGCAGGCGGGTTTGCAGAAGCAGGATGCCGACCTGAGGGAGCTACAGCAGAGGCTCGGCACGGAGTTCCAAGCGGAGACAGATAAGTTCAACAAGGCTCTGCGCGACAGCATCCAGCATTATCTTGCAGTGTATAATAAGGACAAAAAATATTCTTTGATTTTGAGTAAGGCCGGCGACAACATCCTTTATGCCGACAAGGCATACGACATTACGGACGAGGTAATCTCCGGGCTGAACAAGGCATACAAGCCAGCCAAGACCGAGAAGAAGAAATAAAGGCGACCTTATTTGTTATGATGATGGTGAATGTGTCAAGCGATACATTCACCATTGTTTTTTATTGCAAATCCGGTGGGTTTGCAATATGTGGTCTTTTACCGTGCGAAAGGCCGTGTTTTGCGGCGTAAAAGGTGGCCTTTGGCAAGCCGATATGCCGTGTATTTCATGATGCTTGTTTTACTTCCTTTATTTTATTTTCCATCACGTACCATACGAAACCTTTTACATCGGTGTGTCCCATGCGGCGTAGCAGGTCGGCGTATTCGGCCACTTGCGCAGCGTGAGCCTTCTGCGGCTTGCCGAACTTGAAGTCTATGACTATGGTCTGCGTGCCGTCCGTGATTACGCGGTCAGGCCGCCGCTCTATGGTTTTGCCTGTATTCTTGTCATATTCCAAGATGGAACATTCGTTGAACGTGTGCCAACGTGGTGAAAACCAGTCTTTTACCTGCTCATCGTTGAAGCGTTCAGCGAGGAATCCGCGCAGCTTCTCTGCGGTAAGGTTGTCATCGTAGATGATGCCGTCAAACTCCATTTGTTTGAGTGCTGGTTCTATGTCGTCGGTTGTGTGGATGGTTGAGAACAGTTTGTGCATCACGTTGCCGGTCTCTATATACTGGCTGCGGCGGCTTTCTCCGCCGGATATGAAGTCGCGGCTTTTGTTGCTTTGTTTGAACTGCGCAGTGAAGCGCGATGCGGCAATGCTTGCTTCGTATTGTTCGGCCGGCATGAGGAATACGTTGTTTGTAGCCGTCTGCTTGTTTTGTTTGCTACGGCTTTCAGCGGTAATTGGCGTTCCGTATTCAAGCGTTGATGGCTTGTCGTCTTCACCGTCGCCGCAAAGCAGCGAGCTGTCAAGCCTCTGCGCCACGATGGGCAGGCACTGTTCCAGTAACTCGGAGCGGTTTGCCTGGCCGCCACGCGATTTGCCTTTGCGCCCGATGACGTACAGGCTGCGGCCTGCTCGCGTGAAAGCCACATAGAGCAAGTTCAGGTTGTCCACACGGTTTTGCATGTGCTCATTGCGGAAGTTGTCTGCGTATATGGTGTCGAGGAGCTTTTTTGAATAGTCAACAGGCACTATCGGCAATGCGTCGAACGGCTGCGTGCCGGGTTGGCACCATAGTGTCGTGTCACGGCTTTCCAGCGTCCAGTCGCAGAATGGTATTATTACATGGGCGAATTCCAGTCCCTTGCTTTTGTGGATGCTGATTAGCCGCAGTCCCGTTACAGCGTCGCTTTGTACTGTCGAGCTGCATATTTCGTCATGCCATGCCTCGATAAACTTCTCGATATTGCCCGGATTGTTGGCTGCAAAGTCGGCCACTTTGTCGTAGAATGCGCAGATGTACGCGCTCTGACTTTTTAGGCGCTCTATCTTGAAGGCGTTGTATATGCAGTCGATAGCCTCTGACAATGGAATGCAGACAAGTTTCTCTATGTTGTCAGAATACTCCTTTGGCAGAAGTTGGTCAAGATTGTTTGTGCTTCCGGCCGTAGGTGTAAGCAAGTCACCGTGCCCCACAGGTGTGTGCAGTATTGTTTTCTGGTAGTTTATGGCAAGGGTTGCTTTCGTCAGTGCGTCTTCGGGATGCACCAAGAGAATGAGAGCCTGTATCAGCATGTTGACCGCAGGCGAGGCGTCGAGCCTGAAAGCCTCGTCACTTACGATGTCAAGCCCGGGCATGTTTTCTGAAAGATAGTCGGCAATGAGCGGAATGTGACGGTTGTAACGCACGATTACGGCAATGTCGGTTGGCTTTGCGCCGTAGGCAAGCAATTCTTTTATCCTGTCTGCGGTTTGTTGTAGTGTGTCTTGTTCGTAGCTTTCGCTTTGGGGCAACAACGTTATGCTGACATGTCCGCCGTTGCCGCCGCGCGCGGTCTGGCATACGTCCGCGTATGCGGAAAGCAGCTCTTCGGCCAACGTTTCGCCGCAAGTTTCTTTCTCTTGGCTGTATTCCGCTTCAGCGGCGGCCTTGAAGAAGCAGTTGTTGAACTCTATTACGTTGCGTTCCGAGCGGTAGTTGGTTTGCAGGGTCTTTACTTCGAGGCTGCTCCCTTGCTTGCCGAATTGGCGGTCTATGCCGCCAAGCAACCGCCAGTCGCCGGCTCGCCAGCGGTATATGCTTTGCTTTACGTCGCCCACTATGAGGTTGTTTACAAGCTGTGAGCCTTCATCGCTGTGGCTCATGCACTCTTTCAACAATACTTTGAAGTTGTCCCACTGCACCGCGCTTGTGTCTTGGAACTCGTCAATCATTATGTGTTCGAGCCTGCATCCTACCTTTTCAAATATGAAGGGAGTGTCGCTGTCTTTTATCAGAGTGTGCAGCAGATGCTGCGTGTCGCTAAGCAGGAAGCGGTTGGCTTCGCTGTTCAGCTCCCTTACTTTTGCTTCGATGCTGCCTAAAAGACGCAGTTTGTCGAGGTGTTTCAGCGTGCAGTCAGCCGTGGCATACAGCGCCCATTGCTTTGGCCTGGCTTCTTCCGCCTTGTGAAGCAACGGCATCAGTCGGCTTTCTGCCAGTTGGATTATTACGTCACGGTTAGGACTTGTCTTTGAAGCCCAGTCCTCCGCATTGGCAAGACATTTCTCCAAAATCTGTTTTTTGCAGTTTGTGTCGCTGAAATCATCGCTTTTCAGCTTGTTGAAATAGCTGCATATTCCGCTTGATTTCTTTGCGTATGAAGTAGGAGAGAGGCCTGCTTCTGCGGTAATCTTTTCAAATTCCTGCGCATATCCGGCCATGAGTTTCTTTGCGTTCGAGCGTATGGAGCGAAGCTGTTTTGTGTAATTGTCGAAGAAGTCTTGGTCGGACAGAGCTTTGCCAAGGTCGTCGCTTACGGCTTTATAAAAGTCGCGGAAGATTGTCCGCCCGAACTTCTTGACTTGTCCGATGACGTTCCACCCCTTGTTTTCGCTTATGTTTGAGAATATGTAGCTGATGAGCCATTGCAGCATTGTGCTGGTGGAGCTTAGTGATTCGATGAGAAGGTCAACGGCCTGCTCCTCAACCTGCGTGTCGTTCAGGCCTATTCTCAGGTTTGATGTAAGGTCAAGTTCTCGTGCAAGGTTGCGCAATACCGACTGGAAGAACGAGTCAATTGTCTCCACACGGAAGTATTGATAGTTGTGTATCAGCAGGCTTAGTGCCGTACCGGCCCGTTGGCTGGCTTGCTGTTCGCTTATGCCGAGGCTGTCGCATACGGCCGACATGTATGTGTGCGAGTCGGGCAGAGCCTTCCATATGCCGTAGAGCTGGCTTAGTATGCGCAGCTTCATTTCCTCCGTAGCCTTGTTGGTGAAGGTTACGGCAAGTATGTTCTTGAAGCAGGCAGGGTTGTCTATTAGCAACTTTATGTATTCTACGGCCAGTGTGAAAGTCTTTCCGCTGCCCGCGCTCGCCTTATATACGGTCAATGGTTTCATCGGGTAAATTGTATCAGCCTATATTTTTAATCCTTAATTTATTTTCACCAGTCCCTGAACAGTTCGAAGCCGAAGCGGAAACCGAAGCCTTCAAACTTTTCATTGCGCGTAGCCATGAATACGCCCATGGAGAAGAAACGGTTTGTAAAGCCGTAACCATATTCAATGTAGGGGTGCAGGTGTTCCACGAATAGCATGTTCATGTATATCCGTTCCATCTCCATCAGCCTTCCTACGTATGGTATGCGCGAAAGTATCATCAAGGGTGACTCGTAGGTGACGTTGGCCCTTGCGTAGTATTCGGACACGTTGTACCAGTTGCTATTGAGCATTTGGAATTCTCCAGTCCAGTCATCATTCCATCCGCCAGGTATGTTTTCGTCCCTAAAATTCGAATAGTCAAGGAAATACGAGTTTTTGCTCTTTGAAGTGTAGAAGCCGTTGCCAAGCCTTAGCGACAGGCTTCTGAGCGAATAGAAACGCTTTACCCATGATACGTCGAACTCGAAGCGTTCATACTTCATGTCGGCTTTGCCTGCATGTATGCCGCGTTCGTAGTCGGCGGTGATTATGGGACCGTCCCATCCTGACGGGCGGAACTGCACTTGCATTGTTGGTGCCAGCGAATAGTATGATACGGGGCGGCCGGCTATTTTGAAGCCTGCCTCGTCTACGGCTGAGCGGCGGTGGAACACAAGGCCGGGCTGAACGCTCCACTTGTCTGAAATGTCGTAATTTGTGATGAACTTTACATATAAGTCCTTGAAATAGTCAAGGTTCATCTTGTCCCAGTTTATAGAGTCGAGCGACTCGTTTTTTACTTGGTCAACTATGCTTGAGTTGGTTATCCTGTTGCCGTTGCCAATCTCGACGCCGATGTATCCGTTGCGCCTTTTGTTGTAGTTGAACCTTATCGGGATTTTGAAATACAGCTGTTTCTGCTTGAACGAGTAACCGGCGTTGAACGCCATTGATATGTCGCTGTTGAGCGAGAACTTGTAGCTGCCGTTTATCTTGAACTTGTACGTGATGCCGCGACGGCCGCTGTAGCTGAGGTATAGCGGGTTGAGTATGGGCGATATTCTGAACGCTCCCTGCCTGTCAGAGCCGAAGTTGCCTTTGGTACGGTTGATTACGTAGTCGCCAAACGAGTTCCATAATATTTTTTTCCACATACTGTCCTCTTTCTTCAGTCTTGTGGTGTCGGCCTTATTCCTTGTCGAGTCGTGCCGGGCGTACAGTTTCCTTATGTGCGACGGCAGAGGGTCAGGCCTGATTTCGGCCATCATCTTGCTGTCGTGTGAATTCACTATTGTGTCCGGCAGGAATACGGGGTTGTCGTAAACGGAGTGGAACGAAGCCTTGATTTTGTTTCCCACAAAGTGGAACGATGCTTCTATGTCGCATGTTTTCGGCAAGAGCGAACGCACGTCTTTCCTGCCCATTTCGGCCGTCACGCGGAAGTTGACCATGTCGTATTCGCCGTTAAAGCTTGTTTTTATGATGCGTCCGGTGCGGCGGTCTACTATTGCCGAACCGCTGACGAGCTGTGTGTTATGGCGTTTGGGACGGAATACAATCTCGGCCCTGTGGCCTGTCAGGTTGGTGATGTCATACCTGTACAGCTCCACGTTGTGGCGGTTGAACGGCGAAAGCAGCTGGTTGTCGATGATGGTCACTCCGTAGATGTCGGGCATCAGGTACTTGTTCAGTGTGGTCATTATGTCCTTGTGCCGTGGCACCGTGCCTGTGTTGAGCTGCCTTACGGCGTCAATCTCTCCGTCGTCTTTTATATATACCGTGCTGTATGATTCGCCGGCGAATTCCCTGTTGCCGCGCGCTATTGCATACATCGACGGTATCGCCATGAGCGTGAAGTTGCGTTTGTCGGTCTTAAGGTAATACCTTACATATAAATTGGTGTGTATTCCGGTGGTTTCAATGGGCATACCTTGCCTGTAGGCCAGTACCCGTTGCAGTGTCAACGAATCTGTATAGGCCTTGGCTACGGCTGCCGACGGCATAATGATAATCAGCAACGCGCACGTAACAAGTAAGCCCGGGCGGAATTTCATAATGCAAATATACAAGTTATTTTCCAATTCGGACGGCAAGATAAGATTATTTTGGTGGGCAGTGTACAATATAGGTTGACTGTTGGCATATTATGTAATGTAATACGCCTTGTCGGCTTTTGGCCGTAAAACATTTACAAAATGTCAAACCGAAAATGTTTGCAAAAACGGAGGAACTACGCTCCCGGTTATTCCGTCAGTGCGTTGCAGGTGTACGTCCGGCTGTTGAACAATGTCAGGTTTGTCCCCTTTCGGGTATAATAATGCGTGCCATGTGGTGCGAAATGGCTGTCAGTGCTACCGCCGAAGGCCGCTTATGACAACTTAAAAGACGGCCTTTGGCTTTGCTGAAGGCCGTCTTTGGCAAGGCTGTTGTCGCGGCGCAATTGCACATTTGTCTGTCTTCGGCGCATAACATGTTGGTTTCTCGGCATTTGCGTGTGCACACTTTTCTTTGGCGTTTTTGTGCTTGTGTGTCGGATTTTTCAGAATATTGCAGTATCAAGGCCTTGCCGAAAGTCAATGTGTTATTATATCCGCTTGTTTCGCGGCAGAATGTCATGGCGGATGTGTGCCGTTTTGCACAGCACATATGTGCGCTTTGTTTAAAAGGGCAACGTTATTTGTTTTAAAAGTAATATTGTTGATTGGAACTTATTAAAATTGCACAAATAATTTGTCGGTGTGCAAGAAATAGTCTATCTTTGCACAAATTTTTGAATTTTGTGCAATGGAATCAATACCAAGTTTCAACTCGTACATCGAGAAAAGCGTGATAGAGAACTGGGACCGCGACGCCCTTACCGACTATAAAGGCATAACGCTGCAATATAAGGATGTAGCCCGCAAGATTGAGAAACTGCACATCATGTTTGAGAACAGTGGTGTGCAGAAAGGTGACAAAATCGCCATTTGCGGGCGTAACAGCGCCTGTTGGGCAGTTGCTTTTCTGGCTACTCTGACGTATGGAGCCGTAGCAGTGCCAGTGCAGCATGAGTTTACGCCCGACCAAATCTACAATGTGGTAAACCACAGCGAGGCCAAGTTGCTGTTCGTTGGAGACGTTGTGGCTAAATCTGTGGACGCGACAAAGATGCCGCAGCTTGAGGGCGTAATCTACATACCCGACTATTCGCTGCTTGTATCGAGGACAGACAAGCTGACATATGCGCGCGAACACCTTAACGAGCTGTTTGGCAGGAAATATCCCAAGGCTTTCCGTGCCAACCATGTGGAATACCACAAGGAGGCAAGTCCTGACGAACTGGCGCTTATCAACTACACCAGCGGCACCACGGGCTTCTCAAAAGGCGTGATGCTGCCTTACCGGGCGTTGTGGGGAAATCTTGACTTCACGCTGAAAATGCTCGGCACGCATGTGCCAAAAGGCTCGAATACGGTAAGCATATTGCCCATGGCCCATATGTACGGCATGTCTTTCGAGTTCCTTTTCGAGTTTTGCCACGGCTGTCACATATTCTTCCTGACGCGTGTGCCCAGTCCGGCCATCATAGCCCAGGCTTTCACCGACATCAAGCCGGCGATAATAATAGCCGTGCCTCTTGTGGTTGAAAAGATTATAAGGAAAAAGGTGTTCCCGAAAATACAGACACACAAGATGCGCCTGTTGATGAACATGCCGGTTATAAGCAAGAAGCTGAAGCAGCGTATCTGTGAGGAAGTGTTTGAGGCATTCGGCGGCAATCTTTATGAAGTAGTGGTCGGCGGCGCTCCGTTCAACCAGGAGGTAGAGTCTTTCTTGAAGAGCATAGATTTCCCCGTGACCGTAGGTTACGGAGCTACCGAGTGTGCTCCGATAATAACATATACCGACTATAGCGAGTTTGTGCCCACATCGTGCGGCAAGGCCGTCATCCATATGGATGTGAAGATAGACAGCCCCGACCCGGAGAACATCCCGGGCGAGCTTCTTGCAAGAGGCACTAACGTAATGCTCGGGTATTACAAGAACGAAGAGGCCACCCGACAGGCGCTTGACAGCGAAGGATGGTATCATAGCGGTGACCTCGCCCTGATGGACAGCGACGGCTATGTGTACATAAAGGGACGTATCAAGAACATGCTTCTCGGCGCAAACGGCCAGAACGTTTATCCTGAAGAGATAGAAGACAAGCTGAACAGCATGACACTTGTGGTGGAGAGCCTGATAGTGCAGAAAGGGGACAAGCTTGTTGCATTGATATATCCTGACTATGACGAGGCGAAAAACCTTGGTTTCTCAAAGGAAGACCTGCATCATGTCATGGAGCAGAATCTCTTGGAGCTGAACCAGCTTATACCGTCGTACAGCAAGATAACGGCGTTCAAACTTATGGATGAGGAGTTTGAGAAAACCCCCAAGAAGAGCATCAAGCGTTATCTCTACAAGGACGTTGAACTTTGATTTTATGATATATGTACACAAAGGGCCGCACCTTCAGGGTGTGGCCCTTTGTGTGTTCATATATATAATGATGTGTGGGCGGTGTAGGCGACTGCTGATGCCGGACAGTGACGCATTGTCATTTTTCAGGTTAAAATCTCGTTAAACATGAAAATTTTTCATGTCATAAACTTTCTGTCTAAATATTATTTTGTAATTTTGTAGCTGAATTATGAAAAAAACATGGCACTTGTAATTGTTTCTATTTTGCTGATAGGGTACGTCCTTATTGCCACGGGATACGCAACCAATGTAAACCGGGCGGCGATAGCGATGTTTGTTGGTACGGCGGGATGGGTGCTTTATATCTGTTATGGCACAGATTTCGTGATGGGGCAATATGCGGGCGAATATGCCGACTTCCTTGCCGGGGCTTCACCTACAAGTGTCAATGTAAAGCAGTATATAGCCCAAGACATATTCATAAAGTATGTAGGCAAGGCGGCTGAGATTGTTTTGTTCCTGCTTGCCACAATGACAATAGTCGAGATACTCAATAACAACGGGTGTTTTGACTTCTTGCAGGAGTTGCTGAAAACACGTAACAGCAAGAAGCTGCTTTGGATAATGTCGGTGATGACATTTGCGATATCTGCCAACCTTGACAACCTTACTACGACAACGATGATGCTTGTAATCATGCACAAGCTGTTGCCTAACCGCCGGCAGCGCATGATATACGGATGTGCCATTGTGCTTGCGGCCAACTGTGGGGGAGCCTTGACTGTGATAGGAGACCCAAACGGGCTCGTGCTTTGGAGCACGGGGGCAGTCACTGCTACCAATTTCTCGGCGTCGCTCGCCTTGCCGTGCCTTATTGCCTGGTGGCTGCCTACGTATTGGCTGGGCCGCAGCCTTCCTGAACATACAGACCTGCAAGTGGCTACGATGCCGTATCGCGGCGATGACACGAACTTGAACAAGTGGCAGCGTGTGGTGATGCTTATACTCGGTATCGGCGGGCTTTGGTTTATTCCGACATTCCATAATATTACGAAGCTTAGCCCGTTCCTCGGTGCGTTGTGCGTACTTTCGTTCTTGTGGATTGTGAACGAGATATTCAATCGCAAGCTGATGAATGTAGACCAGATGATGCAGCGTCCTATTCCGCGTGCCTTGCAATACGGCATCATCCAGCTGATGCTTTTCGTCATGGGCATTATGCTCGCAATAGGTGCGGTGCGCGAAACGGGTATAATATCCCACATCGCAGACTTTTGTGATGCCAATATACACAATGTATGGATTATGGGCGTGGTCACAGGGTGTGTAAGCTGTGTCCTTGACGCATTCGCATCTTGTATGAGTTTCATATCGATTTATCCTGTAGTCGATATTGAGGCGTTGCCTTTGGCTACGGATTCTGCCTATATGTCGTCATTTGTGCAGAATGGAATATATTGGAAAATCATCGCTTTCTGTTCGGCAATGGGGGGCAATATACTGCCTTTAGGCTCTGTCAGCGGTCTCGCCCTTATGAAGATGGAGCGTATGCATGTGGGTTGGTATTTTAAGAATGTTGGCTTCGTGGCCATGATAGGCTGGTTGCTGGGTTTGGCTGCGATGTGGATATTGTGTTGAATTTGGTAAAAAACATTATATATTATGGGTAAGATTAAGACTATAGGCATTATGACCTCGGGAGGTGATGCCCCCGGAATGAACGCTGCTATACGTGCGGTCACAAGAGCCGGTATTTGCAACGGTTTTAAAATCAAGGGTATTTACCGTGGTTATGACGGCTTGATTAACAATGAGATTGCTGATTTCACGACTGAAAATGTCAGTGGAATAATCATGTCGGGCGGTACAATATTGAAAACTGCGCGAAGTAAGGAGTTTACAACAGAAGAAGGGCGCCAGAAAGCATACGACAACATGGTTGCGAATGGGATTGACGCTTTGGTGGTGATAGGCGGTAACGGTTCGCTTACAGGTGCGATGCTGTTCGCACAGGAGCATGATGTCTGCTGTATAGGTTTGCCTGGCACAATAGACAACGACTTGTATGGTACCGATTCTACAATCGGTTATGACACGACACTCAATACCATTGTAGAATGCGTTGACCGTATTCGTGATACGGCGCAGAGCCATGAGCGCATTTTCTTTATCGAAGTAATGGGGCGTGATGCCGGTTTCCTGGCGCAGAACAGTGCAATAGCTTCAGGTGCAGAGGCGGCGATAATTCCAGAGGACTCTACCGACGTGGACCAGTTGGCTCGTTTCATGGAGCGTGGAATTAGGAAGAGCAAGAAGAGCTGCATCGTGATAGTGTCTGAAAGCCCGAAGTGTGGCGCGTTGTATTATGCAGACCGTGTGCGTAACGAGTTCCCGGATTACGACGTAAGGGTGTCAATACTTGGCCACTTGCAGCGTGGCGGAAGGCCTACTGCGCATGACCGAATTCTTGCCAGCCGTACTGGAGTAGGTGCTATTGATGCCATAATGCAGGGACAGCGGAACGTTATGATTGGCGTGCGCAACAATGAGGTTGTTTATGTTCCGTTGAGCGAGGCAATACGCTCTGACAAACCATTCGACAAGAAACTTATAACAGTATTGGACGAGCTGAGTATCTAAAAATAAGTAGCGAAATTAAGGTATTTTAAAATGTGGCCTTTTGAATGCAAATAAAAGTTTATTACAATAACATTTACATATTTTGTTTTGTTTGTGAAAAAACTATTTATTAATTTTGCGTTTTGAAAGACATACTTAAAAGGTAATTATTATATGGAACAAACTAAAGGTCATATTTCCCAGATTATTGGCCCTGTCATTGACGTATACTTTGACACGAATGGCGTTGATCCTGAGAAAGTGTTGCCTAAAATTTATGATGCACTTATAGTGAAGCGTCCTGATGGGCGTGAGCTTGTCATTGAAGTACAGCAGCACATAGGTGAGGATACTGTAAGGTGTGTTGCCATGGACAATACCGACGGCCTGCAGCGTGGGCTTGAGGTGATATCATCAGGCCACCCGATATTGATGCCGGCTGGAGAGCAAATCAAGGGGCGCATGATGAATGTCATTGGACAACCGATTGATGGAATGGAACCTTTGAACATGGAAGGCGCATATCCGATACACTGTGAAGCTCCAAAATTTGATGAGCTGTCAACTCATAAAGAGATGTTGGCTACAGGAATCAAGGTCATAGACTTGTTGGAGCCTTATATGAAGGGAGGCAAGATTGGCTTGTTCGGTGGTGCAGGTGTAGGTAAGACCGTGCTTATCATGGAACTTATCAATAACATAGCCAAAGGACATAACGGCTATTCTGTGTTTGCAGGAGTAGGCGAGCGAACCCGTGAAGGCAACGACTTGATTCGAGATATGCTTGAATCCGGAGTAATACGATATGGAGAGAAATTCAGAAAGGCCATGGAGGAAGGCAAATGGGATTTGTCTTTGGTTGACCCTGAAGAACTTAAGAAATCGCAAGCTACTCTTGTTTACGGACAGATGAACGAGCCGCCAGGAGCGCGTGCCTCGGTGGCGTTGTCAGGACTTACTGTTGCGGAAGAGTTCCGCGACCATGGTGGTAAGGATGGAGAAGCCACGGATATAATGTTCTTTATTGATAACATATTCCGCTTCACGCAGGCTGGTTCTGAGGTTTCGGCGTTGTTGGGCCGTATGCCGTCAGCCGTAGGTTATCAGCCTACGCTTGCAAGCGAGATGGGTACGATGCAGGAGCGCATTACATCAACAAAGAATGGCAGTATCACTTCCGTACAGGCTGTATATGTGCCGGCGGACGACTTGACCGACCCTGCGCCTGCTACTACATTTACTCACCTTGACGCGACAACGGAGTTGAGTCGAAAAATAGCTGAATTGGGTATTTATCCGGCTGTTGATCCGTTGGGTAGTACATCACGTATTCTTGACCCATTGATTGTGGGGAAAGAGCATTACGAGTGTGCACAGAGGGTTAAAGAGATATTACAGCATTACAAGGAATTGCAAGATATTATTGCTATTTTGGGTATGGATGAGCTTTCGGATGAGGATAAATTGACAGTGAACCGTGCCCGTAGAGTTCAGCGTTTCCTTTCCCAGCCGTTCACTGTGGCGGAACAGTTTACAGGTCTGCCTGGAGTTATGGTGCCAATAGAGGAAACAATAAGAGGATTTAATGCAATACTTGATGGCGAGGTGGACGACCTCCCAGAACAGGCGTTCTTGAATGTTGGTACTATTGATGATGCGATAGCCAAGGGCAAGAAGCTTCTTGAAGCTGCCAAGGGTTGACAATAGAGAATTGACGGATATGAGCTTAAAACTGAAAATAGTTTCACCTGAAAAAGTTGAGTTTGACGATTACGTAGACAGCGTAAAGGTCCCTGGAGTAATGGGCAGTTTTGAGATACTTGACAATCATGCTCCGATAATATCAGTGCTTCAGGAGGGTGTCGTCGAATATACTACGAAAAATGACAAGAGGCAATTGAATGTTTCAGGCGGATTTGTAGAAGTGCAAAAGAACGAAGTTTCGTTGTGCGTTGAGAAAACACGATGAGCGTGCTGACTGTATTCTTGTCTGCGTTGTTTTTTGTTGTTTTGGGTTTTGCTTATGTGAAGGGCTTGGGCTTTGTAAAACGCCGTTCCCCTGAACATATGGTGCATTTTTATCTTATCTTGGCGACAATACGTATGCTCTTGGTTGCCACGATAGTGATAATATATGTGCTTTTATCCGACAGCAGAGATGATTCAATCAGATTTGCGGCGATGTTTCTTGGAATGTATGTCGTAATGATGGTTGTTACATTGATTTTAAAACATTAAAATAGGATGAACCATTTAATACGGTTGCTATGTGTGATTGCACTGATGTTGCAGGCTGTTGTTGCTTCGGCGGTTGCCGCAGGAGGACAAGATACTGATATCAAGGAGGTTGTGCTAGAACACATAAAGGATTCTTATGATTGGCATGTAACTGACATAGGCGACAAGCCTTTAGTCATACATTTGCCTGTAATTGTCAAAAGTTCAACAGGATTTCATGTGTTTAGCAGTGCGCAATTTTCAGAAGAGCGTGATGCTGAAGGGTATAGGCATGGCCCTTATAACTTGGCTATAGCAACAGAAGGTGACAACGGCGGTAAGATTGTAGAGCTGGATGTAAATGGCAATGAGACACGTCCGTTTGACATATCGATAACCAAGACCGTTGCCGTAATGTTCATTAATGTCATTATTCTGTTGTGCTGCATATTGATACCAGCCCGTTGGTATCGCAACCGCAAGGCGAGTGACCCTGCTCCCAAAGGGTTTACCGGGTTTATTGAGATGCTTGTAATGTATGTAATTGACGAGATAATCAAGCCTGGTGTAGGAAAAGGCTATGAGAAGTATACACCTTATTTGCTTACGTGTTTCTTCTTCATTTTCACTTGTAACATAATGGGGTTGATGCCGTTTCCTCCAGGTGGGGGGAATGTGACAGGAAATATTGCAGTTACTTTCTTTTTGGCTTTATGCACGTTCGTCATAGTTCAGTTTAGCGGTAATAAACATTATTGGAAAGACATTTTCTGGCCTGATGTTCCGACATGGCTTAAGGCTCCAGTGCCTGTTATTCCCGTAATAGAGTTTGTCGGAATATTTACGAAGCCGTTTGCGCTGATGATTCGACTTTTTGCCAATATGATGGCTGGTCATGCAATAGCTTTGGCCATAACGTGTATAATATTCCTAGTAGCGAGCAAAGCTGTTGCCGTGTTCTTGAGCATGACAGTATTGAGCGTCATCATGAGTGTCTTTATGATGTGTCTTGAGTGTTTGGTCTGCTTCATACAAGCGATGGTGTTCACGATGCTTAGTGCCGTGTTTATCGGTTTGGCAAGGGTTGAACCGGAGCATGGCAAGTAGAATTTAGAAAATTGAAAAAATTAATATTTAAAATTTAACACAAACGATTATGATTTCATTATTATTAGCAGCAGAAGTTGCAAAGTTGGGTGCCGCTGTAGGCGCAGGTCTTGCAGCCATTGGCGCAGGTATCGGTATTGGTAAGATTGGCGGTCAAGCCATGGATGCGATGGCACGCCAGCCTGAAGTAATGAACAAGCTTTTTACAAATATGATTGTTGCTGCCGCTCTTATTGAGGGTGTGGCATTGTTTGCTGCAGTCATAGCTTTCTTGTGTATTTAAATTAGAGACAAACAGCTCCGGTATGGCTAAAGCCAGTGGAGCTGTTCTATAATATCAGCGTATGGATTTATTAGTTCCGAGTACAGGGCTGCTTTTTTGGATGGCCATCACATTCTTTGTGGTGCTGGGCATCTTTTGTAAATTTGGACTTCCTGTAATCATAAAGATGGTTAACGACAGGAAGGCTTATATAGATGACAGTTTGCAGAAGGCGCATGAGGCCAATGAAAAGCTTGCCAATATACAGAGAGAGAGTGAATCCATCTTGCAGGAAGCCCGTGAGAAGCAAGCCTTGTTGCTGAAGGAGGCTGCCGCTACGCGTGATGCCATTGTAGAGAAAGCTCGAGGTAAGGCGCGTGAAGAGGGTAGCAGACTTCTTTCGGAGGCTAAGGCGGAGATTGAGAACCAGCGGCGGACTGCTGTTAGCGGCATTCGCAAGGAAGTGGCAACTCTCAGTGTTGAGATAGCCGAGAAAATTCTCCGTGAGAAACTTGGCAGTGACAAAGCGCAGATGGATTTGATTGACCGTATGCTGGATGAAGTTTCTTCTGAAAAAAGATAATTGATTATGGATTTAGGATTAATATCGGTAAGGTATGCACGCGCATTGCTGAAAGCAGGCACGGAGGCGAAGCTTGAGCATAAGGTGTATCATGAGATGCAGTCGTTATCCGAGAGTTATGTAAACGTCCCGGAGCTTAAGTTTACCATAGATAATCCGATGCTCTCAAAAGAGGAAAAGGAACATTTGTTCCTTATAGCGGCTGGCGGTAAGCCGTGTGAACTTACATGTACTTTCTTAAAACTTGTTTTAAAGGAAGACCGTGAGAGCATGATGCAGTTCATTGCGAATTCATATATCACTTTATACCGAAGGCAGAAAAATCTAATCCGTGCAAAACTTTTGACCGCTACTTCCGTTTCTTCTTCCACAGAACAGAGGTTGCGAAAGTTGGTGGAGGGTAAGACAAGTGGAACTGTTGAGTTTGAGACTGAAACAAATCCAGATATTATTGGAGGCTTCATATTGGAGTACGATACATACAGATTGGATTTAAGTGTCAAGTCAATGTTGAAATCCATTTTGTCACAGCTTAAATAATAAACGATTGTAATTTTTAATATGTCAGATAAAATTAAACCGAGCGAAGTATCACAAGTCCTTCTTGAACAGCTTAAGGGGATAAGCGGTAGTGCTAAGTTTGATGAAGTGGGCACGGTATTGCAGGTGAGTGATGGCGTTGCTCGTATCTATGGACTGCGCAACGCCGAGGCGAACGAGCTGCTTGAGTTTGAGAATGGTACAATGGCCATTGTCATGAACTTGGAGGAAGACAATGTCGGATGTGTGCTTTTAGGACCTACTTCCGGTATTAAGGAAGGAATGCATGTAAAGCGTACAAAGCGTATTGCAAGCATTAAGGTGAATGACAATATGCTTGGGCGAGTTATCAATCCCCTCGGTCAGGCAATTGACGGTAAGGGTGATATTGATTTGACAGGCTCTTTTGAGATGCCGTTGGACCGCAAGGCTCCAGGTGTTATTTACCGCCAGCCGGTTAAAGAGCCGCTCCAGACAGGATTGAAGGCTGTCGATTCAATGATTCCTATCGGCCGTGGTCAGCGTGAGCTTATCATTGGCGACCGCCAGACTGGTAAAACTGCCATAGCGGTTGACACGATAATCAACCAAAAGAGTTTTTATGATGCAGGCAAGCCTGTTTATTGCATATATGTGGCGATAGGCCAAAAGGCTTCCACAGTTGCTGCGTTGGTGGCAAATTTGAAAGAACATGGTGCGATGCCGTATACAATAGTTGTGTCAGCTACAGCTGCGGATCCTGCTGCCATGCAGTATTATGCTCCATTTGCAGGTGCTGCCATCGGCGAGTATTTCAGGGATAGAGGCTATTCGGCATTAGTTGTGTATGACGACTTGTCAAAACAGGCCGTTGCATATCGAGAGGTTTCATTGATTCTTCGTCGTCCATCAGGTCGAGAGGCTTATCCTGGTGACGTGTTCTATTTGCACAGCCGTTTGCTTGAGCGTGCGGCAAGGATTAATGACCAGCAGGAAGTTGCCGAGCAGATGAACGACTTGCCTGAGTGTATGAAGGGACATGTTAAAGGTGGTGGCTCACTTACCGCTCTGCCGATAATCGAGACACAGGCAGGTGACGTTTCGGCCTACATACCTACCAATGTGATTTCTATCACTGACGGACAGATTTACTTGGAGACTGACTTGTTTAACCAAGGATTCCGTCCGGCGATAAATGTTGGTATTTCGGTAAGCCGTGTTGGAGGTTCCGCCCAAATAAAGAGTATGAAGAAGGTGGCCGGAACGTTGAAGATAGACCAGGCACAGTATCGCGAGCTTGAGTCGTTCTCAAAGTTTTCAAGTGACATGGATGCGGTCACGGCCATGACTCTTGACCGTGGGCGCAAGAACAACCAGCTCCTTATCCAGCCCCAGTATAGCCCTATGCCTGTAGGCGAGCAGGTCGCAATCCTTTATTGTGGAACGCATGGCCTTATGCACGATGTTCCTGTCGAGAAGGTACGTGAATGCCAGGACACATTCTTGGAGAAAATGCGCTCGGCACATGCAGATGTGATAGATACACTCGCCGCCGGCAAAATTGGAGACGAGCAGACTAAGGTGATAGAGTCCGTAATGGCCGATATTGCTGGCCAGTATAAAAACTGATTGATTTATGCCGTCACTTAAAGAAATAAAAAACCGCATATCATCCGTAAACAGCACGCGTAAGATAACCAGTGCGATGAAGATGGTAGCTTCGTCTAAGCTGCATCATGCCCAGGTTATGATTGAAAACATGCTGCCTTACGAGACCATGCTTGAGCACATATTGAAAAGCTTTCTGGCATCTGAGGTGGATGCCACCAGCGTTTATAGTATGGAACGCCCGGTAAAGAGGGTGGCTTTGGTCGTGTATTCGTCGAATAGTAGCTTATGCGGAGGTTTCAATGCGAATATCATCAAGATGATGCTGAATGTTATTGACGAATACTGTAGCTTGGGAAAGGATAACATTGTTGTTTATCCTGTAGGGCGGAAGGTTGCGGAAAAAGTGGCGAAGCTCGGTCTGACTTGCAGCGGGGATTATTCTTCAATTGTGGATAAGCCTGATGTAAATCAGTGTATTGGTTTGGCGGAGAATCTTTCGCGGCAGTTTGTCGATGGTGAGATAGACCGAGTGGAAATGATATATCACCACTTTAAGAGCGCCGGTTCGCAGATACTTACACGTAAGACGTTTTTGCCTATCGATGTAAAGGGCGAACTCGAATTTGATGACGAGCGTGATTTGTCATCGAATATAGCGACTTTTGAAGCACAGGAATATCTGCGCAAGAAAGGACACCGTCCAGGCTTGTCAGAAAAGGAGGAGGCCAAGCCTCTTAACGACAACTTCATCGTTGAGCCGGATATGTCTACAGTGTTAGCCATGCTTATACCAAAGCTATTGCATCTGATGGTTTATACGGCGTTGCTTGACAGTGTGGCCAGCGAGCACGCTGCGCGCATGGTAGCCATGCAGACGGCAACTGACAATGCGGATGAGCTTCTGCGTGAATTGAATCTACAGTACAATAAGAGCCGTCAGCAAGCCATCACCAACGAGTTGCTCGACATAGTAGGTGGTTCGGTGAATAACTGACAGGCCTTGATTCCTTAAAAAATAATATGAGGGGATATGGTGTGTGGACACACATCTTTTCCCTCATATTATTTTTTTTATGCGTATTAGTTTGGCGGTTGTTGATTATTTGTCCCCGGTATGCTGAAGGCTGTTTGGGGGATATGTCCTGTTGGTATAATCGCTTGTTGAACTTTACATGTTTTATATGTTCTTGGTGGATATTGAGCAATGAGTTGGCCGAGGGGCATTGTAGTTTTACCTGTTGAATAAAATACGGTTAATTGCTTGATAATATGCGGTCTTTTGTACAGTGAAATGCCGTATGTTGGTTTGTGAAATGCTGTCTTTTATAAGTCTTTATTTTGCCGCATATTTTGCTTATTTGAATAAAGCATGTGACATGGTCCTTGTGTTTATGATGATGCCGTCGGTCTGTATATCAGTCGTTTGCTGTTTTTCACGTAGCCCCGGCATGAGGAGGATGCAGATTGTTGCAACATCCTCCTTATGCCGGGGCTACGTTTTATATCGTATTGCTGCGTTTGATTATTGTGAAGCCAAGGCGGTGTGTTATGCCTTTGGCGTTGAGTGAATATATGGTGTAGCATCCGTCCGGCAATTCGCTGATGTCTGCATTGTACCCTTTGTATGGGCGCGTTGCTATGTTGCGGCCGCTTAAGTCCTTTAACAAGATGTATTCGGCGTCATGCAACTCGTCTTTAGGAGGCAATGAGATATTTGTTCCGTCGTTGTATATGAATTTGCCGGTATCTGATGTTGTGGCTTTAACCTGTTGTACGGATGGGCTTTCGATGCCGTAACGGTTTGTGCTTGTCACTGCAAAATAGAGCTTTCGTTCTGTTTTAATTGTGATGTGGCGGTTCGGATGTCGTATTGCAATAAGATTACACGGGTTGTCCGTATCCACCGGGTATGTTGAGGATGCATATATGTTGTATGCCGTGCCATTGTCTTCTTTTGGATTTTTATCCCAAATCAATGTTTCATATCCGTCATGTTTTACTGTTCTAAGGTTTTGGGGTGTGGAAATGTTTTGCCCGCATGATTGTTGTATGGGTGGTACGAGTGCGGGGAATGGTGCAAATTCGTCTTTGGTAAATTCATACAGCCCTTTGGAGTTGTCGAGTAAAAAGCGTTCTCGAAACATGGCAAACCCCATGCCTGCGGCCCTTGATACATGCATTTGCCTGATGATTTCGCCGATAGGCCAGTCTCCTTCGTTTCTGGTTAGCCGGTATATGCCTATGCCCGGCACTATTGTGTGTCCGTAGCTGTTCTCCTTCCAGTCAATGATGAATGGATAGAAATTGTCACCTTGGAAGTATGCCATGGGGTAGAGTTGGTCTACGATGCCTGTTTCCAGCCACTTTTGCGTGTCTTGGCATCCTTTGACAAGGGCGTTCCAGCCGCGGCTGGAATATCTGGCCAGGTCGGAATGCTTGCCTATGGTTGCACAGCTGAGTTTGACCCACGGTTTTAATTGTTTTATGGCATTATGCGCCGCACGTATAATGGCAGTGATGTTTTTCTGGCGAGTCGTAACGTTGATGTCATCAGCTGTTGTGTGATAGTTGCGTTTCCTTTTTTTGTTCAGCCTGTCAGACATTTTCAAGGGCCATGTTTCCGGGTAGCGTATATAGTCAAGGTGTATTCCGTCGATGTCATATCGGCTTGTTATTTCCCTGCATATGTTGGCTATATAAGGGGCTGCCATAGGACTTGACGGGTCGATATAGCCTTCCGTGCCTATTTTTACGATAAGTCCAGAGTTTTTCTTGCGTATGGCTTTGCAGTTTTCAGAGTTCCATTTCCCTACAGGTATTGTTACAATCCATGCTTGTATTTCCATGCCGCGTTTATGGCATTCGTCTATTGCAAATGCCAATGGGTCGTAACCGGGTGATTTACCGTAAGTCCCGGTAAGGCAGGCATCCCATGGCTCTATGGATGAAGGGTAAATGGATGCGGCCCGTGTACGGGCTTGAAACAGTATGGTGTTGATGTTTGCTGCTTTTAGTTTGTCGAGAATATCGGTCAGTTCCTGTTTCTGTTTTTCAACTGAATTTGTGTTTATGGCTTTGTTGTGCGGCCAGTCAAGACCAGCCAATGTCGTCAGCCAAACGGCTCTTACTTCATATTTTGGATAGTTGTTGTAATTGGGAGTCTGGCCTTTGCCTTCAGATGTGAAGGCAAAAGAGGCTATGATAGTGATGAAAAGCGAAAGCCGGTCATGTATTTTCATGCGTCTGTTTGTCGGTGTATGTGGCCTAATATCCTGCAAAGTTATATTAAATTTTGGTAATCTCAAATATAATACGTATTTTTGCAAATCAATTATCCAAAGATTACCGTATGAAAAAAATTGCAATGTTGTTGGTCGCCATGCTTACAGCCGTGGCAGGCCATGCCCAGTTTGAAGAGGGCAAGTGGTATGTTGGCGCTTCTGTGACAGGGCTGGATATAAGTTATAGCGGAGCAGAGGAATTCAGCATCGGGCTTGATGCAAAGGCTGGTTATCTGCTTGCTGACGATTGGATGATATTAGGGCAGCTTGGATGGCAGCATAGTGGGCTTGAAGGTGCTTCCGACGAGCTTGTTTTTGGCATCGGGGGCAGATATTATATTATTCAGAACGGGTTGTATCTTGGTCTGAATGCAAAACTCATACATGCAAATCACAATTACAACGACTTGCTGCCAGGGCTGGAGGTTGGTTATGCTTTCTTTTTGAACAGAAACGTAACCATTGAGCCGGCCGTATATTATGACCAGTCGTTCAAGAACCATTCTGATTATTCAAAGATTGGTTTTAAGATAGGCTTGGGCATTTATTTGTAAATAGGTATATGTTGAAATGATGATTTAAACAATAAAAAAGAGCAAAATGTATTCAGTGGACGAATTGGAAGACAGGCTTATTGACCTTGCGTTCGCCGAAGATATAGGCGACGGTGACCATACAACATTGTGCTGCATTCCGGAGGATGCCATGGGCAAGTCCCACTTGCTTATAAAGGAAGATGGAATATTGGCAGGCGTAGAGGTTGCCAAAAGGGTGTTTGCAAGGTTTGACCCCACTCTTGAGGTTGAGGTGCTGATTGGTGACGGAGCCAAGGTTAAGAAAGGTGATGTGGCCATGGTAGTCAGCGGTAAAGTGCGTTCGTTGCTCCAGACGGAGCGGCTCATGCTGAATATCATGCAGCGCATGAGCGGCATTGCCACGATGACTCACAAATATGTGGAGCGCCTGAAGGGCACACGTACACATGTCTTGGATACGAGAAAGACAACACCCGGTATGCGTATACTTGAAAAGCAGGCTGTAAAAATAGGCGGAGGCATGAACCATAGGATTGGCCTTTTCGACATGATACTTCTCAAGGACAACCATGTTGACTTTGCCGGAGGCATCAAGAATGCCATTGACCGTTGCCATAAGTATCTCAAGGAGAACTCGCTCGACCTAAAAATTGAGATAGAGGTGCGCAATTTCAACGAGATACAGCAGGTTTTAGACTGTGGTGGAGTGGACAGGATAATGTTTGACAATTTCTCTGTCGACGATACTAGGACTGCCGTAGAGATGATTGCCGGCAGGTATGAGACCGAGTCAAGCGGCGGAATAACATTTGATACCATACGTCAATATGCTGAATGTGGTGTAGATTTTATATCGGTCGGGGCTTTGACTCATTCAGTCAAGGGTCTTGACATGAGTTTCAAGGCTTGTTGAATATTGTTCATCGATAGTCAAGTGGTTGTCGCTCGTTTTACTCCTTAGCGAGTGAAACGGGCGGTAACTATGTTTATTCAATAGTAAAAATCTGGGTATGTCATTCCTCGTTCCGTTACTCTTGTCGTCAGCCTTGTCGTTCGGTTCACCTGTCAATTATCCTATTTCTTTGTCAGGTAACTTCGGTGAGCCGAGACCTAATCACTTTCATGGCGGCATAGATGTCAGGACCGGGCAGGTAGAGGGGAAGCCGATATTTTCCGTTGCCGACGGCTATGTAAGCAGGATTACGGTGGGCTTGGACGGTTTCGGCAACGCCGTTTATATCCGTCATCCGGGCGGTATCACTACGGTATATTGCCATTTGAAGAAGTTTGTGCCGCAGTTGGTTGCCATGGTGCGCAAGTGGCAGTACCAAAATCAGACGTGTTTCGCCGACCTTCGGCTTCGACCAACCGATTTCCCTGTGGCTAAAGGGCAATTCATTGCCGTTAGTGGCAACACCGGGGCGAGCAAAGCTCCGCATCTTCACCTCGAGTTTCATTCTACAAAGACATGGGATTTTATCGACCCTCTTGACTATCTGAAAGACTTTGTCACCGACACTACAAAGCCTATCGCACATTCGTTCATGGCTTACCCCGTGGAGGGTGAGGGACTTTTTTGCGGTTCGCAGCGCAAGCAGTCGTATGGCTTTACATCCACAGACCTTACGCGGGAGTTCACGGCTTGGGGCAAGGTGGGTTTCGGCATATGGGCGAACGACTATATGGAGGGCAGTTACGGCATACTCGGAGTGCACCGGACGACGCTTAAGATTGACGGCGTTACGGTGTTTGAGAGCGTGGTAGACAGCATCCCCGACCATTGCAACCGCATGGTGAACTCATGGGGTGACTACGACCATTACTGCCGCACGCATTTGTGGTACATGAAGTCGTTTGCCGACCCCGGCAATACTTTGCCTATGCTTCATGCAGGCACGGCTGACAGGGGCATTGTTACATTCGACGAGGAGCGCGATTATCATTTGGCATATACAGTGTCGGATGTTTTCGGAAATTCCCGTAGATATACTTTTACCGTAAAGGGAAGGCGTCAGAGCATACCTAAGGCAAGGCGACGGAGCGTGATGAACATGTTATGGCATGACAGGATTAACAGTTTTCAGCGTCCTGGCCTTATGCTCCTTGTAGCCAAAGGCCTTCTCCCTGACGATGTGGAGCTGTCTCCGGGAGTGAAGGTAAAGCCCAGCGCGTTGTCTGACGAGTGGAGTTTTTACGGAAAGTCGTACCCCCTTTTCGACTGGGCGAAGATATCGTTGAGATTGAAACACAAGGTGAAATACCCTGATAAATTGTATATAGTAAGCCATTACGGCGTAGACCGCAACATGGGCGGAACGTTCAATGACGGCTGGGTTACGGGGCGGATGCGTGAGCTTGGCGCAAGTTACGAAATCGCCTATGATGACACGCCGCCCGTATTGTCGTCATTCAGCGTGTCGGCTGGTAGATTGCGTGTGTTGGCGTACGACAAGCAAAGCGGCCTGCGGTCGCTGAAAGGTTATGTTGACGGCCGCTTCGTATTGTTTGAGTATATGGAGAAGGCTGGCGTGTATGTCTGCAACTTGAAGGATGCGCCGGTGGTAAAGACAGGTAAGGTGCATTCTGTAAAACTCGTGGCTGTTGACGAGCGTGGCAACTACAGTGAGCTTCATGAGACATTCAAGTATTGATATTCAATAAACAAAAAAGGATATGAGGAGATTATCGACAATGCTGGTTGTGCTGGTAGCGTATGTTTACGCCACGGCATGTACAAATTTCATCGTAGGCAAAAAGGCGAGTGCCGACGGTTCAGTGTTCACCACTTACAATGCCGACGACTATGGCATGTTCATTGGCCTTTGCCATTTTCCGGCGGGGAAGCACGCCAAGGGAGAGATGCGTCAGATATATGACTGGGACACAAAGGAATATCATGGCCAGATACCCGAGGCGAGGGAGACATACAATGTCATAGGCAATATCAACGAGTATCAGGTTAGCATCGGCGAGACAACATTCGGAGGTCGTCATGAGATGGTTGATACTACCGGTGTTCTTGACTACGGCTCGCTTATATACATAGCCATGCAACGTTCTAAGACGGCGCGCGAGGCCATCAAGGTGATGACTAAGTTGGCCGAGACTTACGGTTATTGTTCCGAGGGCGAGACGTTTTCCATCTGTGACCCCAATGAGGCATGGATTATGGAGATGATGGGCAAGGGACCGGGCAGCAAGGGTGTTGTGTGGGTGGCTTTGCGTATTCCCGACGATGCAATCTGTGCACATGCTAACCAAAGCCGCATACGCACTTTCGACCAAAAGGACAAGGAGAATGTTATGTTCTCCGACGACTGCATCAGCTTTGCCCGTGAGAAAGGATGGTTTAATGGCAAGGATGAGGATTTTAGCTTCTGCGAGACTTACGCGTATCCCGACTTCTCCGGCCGCCGCTTCTGCGAGGCCCGTGTGTGGAGCTTCTTCAACCATTTTTCCGATGACATGGAGCGTTATCTGCCTTATGCCGAGGGCAAGGTGAAGGATGCCGAACCCATGCCGCTGTGGATTGTTCCGGACAGGAAGGTGACATTGCAGGACATGCGTGACTGTATGCGCGACCATTATGAGGGTACTCCGTTCGCCCTCGACAATGACCCGGGACAAGGTCTGTGGGGTATGCCTTACCGCCCAACGCCGCTTACATTTAAGGTTGACGGCAAGGAGTATTTTAACGAGCGTCCTACTTCTACGCAGCAGTCAGGCTTTTCGTACATAGCCCAGCTGCGTTCATGGCTTCCGCGGCAGGTTGGCGGCATATTGTGGTTTGGCAACGACGATGGCAACATGGTGGCATATACTCCTGTGTATTGCGGCAACACCGTGCAGCCCGAGTGTTACAATACGCCCGGTGCCGACGCTGTAACATTCAGCGATAGGAACGCCTATTGGGTTTGCAATTGGGTGAGCAACATGGTATATCCGCGCTACTCGATGATGTTCGGGTCGCTGAAAGAGGTTAGGGACTCTCTCGAGGCAAGCTATGACGCTGCGCAGGCCGCTGTTGAGGCCGAGGCAGTGCGCCTTTGTGGCACTGACGTGGCGGAAGCCGTCAGATACCTTAATGCTTACAGCAACGACAAGGCGCAGCAGATGCTTGCTCGTTGGAAGGAACTGGCCGTATATTTTATAGTAAAATATAATGACATGATTGTGAAGCCTGATGAAAACGGCCGTTTTAAGCGCTCCGCTACGGGTCTTGGCGCTCCAGTAGAACGTCCTGGGTATACAGACAAGGCTGCCCGTGAGATAGTCAAAGCCGCAGGCGACAGGTACGCCGTGCCGGAACAATAAGGGTGAAGATTTAAAAGTGAAGAGTGAAAAATCCCAATGCCTCGTATGGTAATGGATTTTTCACTCTTCACTTTTAAATCTTCACTTAATCACTTCCGCCTTTATTATCCTTATGTCTTCCTTCGGGCGTGCATTCTCATCGGTGTCAGCCCAGTCTATTTCCTTTACAACGTCAAGCCCTTCTATTACTTCGCCGAACACGGTGTATTGCCCGTCAAGGTGGGGTGTGCCGCCCGTTGCCTTGTAGGCTTCGCGCACGTCGGGTGTCAGCTTTACCGTGCCGGAGGTCGTGCGGTCGAGCTTGCGCTGCTCGTCGTCGAGCATCTGGTCGTTGAACCTGCGGCCGTATACTATGTAGAACTGTGACGCCGACGACTTCCTCTCGGGGTTTGCCGTGTCGGCCTCGCGTGCTGCGGCTACCGCTCCGCGCTTGTGGAACAGCTGTGGATGGCGTATCTCCGCCGCTATTTTATAGCCTTCGGGTGAGTCGCCGAGCACCTGCCCCGGCCTTGCGTTGCGGCTTGCACTGTCGCCTGCCTGTATCATGAAGTTGTAAATTACTCGGTGGAACAGCAGTCCGTCGTAAAAGCCTTCCTTGACAAGCTTGATGAAGTTGTCGCGGTGTAGGGGTGTCTCGTTGTACAGGGCTATGCGTATGTCGCCCTTGCTTGTCTTGAGCAGCACCTCGCGCCGCGGCAGTCTGTCTGTCTGCGCATAAGCCAAGGCCGCGGTAACGGTTAAGGCGGCGAGTGCGAATTTAAGAATTGTGTTCTTCGTCATAAATCCTGTCGAATATATGTCTTAACATTGATGGCTGTGTAAGCAAATCCCTTATCTTCTTGAGATTTGCCTCGTTCTCCGACCCCGGAATCCACAGGCGTATGTACCCGTGCGTGGAGTATTTGTTTTCCAAATGCTCGTTGAATCGCCGCCACTGTTCTTCCTTGTCTTTTTCCGGGTAGCGGTCGAGGCCGAACTGCACGGTGCGGCGGAATACGGTTTCTGGTTCAAGCTCGCGGTCGGCCTCGGCCACAATCTTGCCATACACGCTGCGTGGCGCGTGCGACGCCGATGCGCGGTGGTCTTCCACGGCTTCCTTCATCACGCTTATCTGTTCGGCCGAGAACCACCGCTTCAACCTTGCGTCGGCGGCGAGTATCTTGCCGCTTGTGAGGTGGTGTATGGCGCGCGGCCCTTCAAGGCCAAGGTCGTGGTAGGCTGCGGTGACGTAAGCCATGTCTATGTCGGCACCGATAGCCTTGGCCAGCTTCACCGACTTGTTAATGACATGGGTGACGTGTGGCAGGCCGTGCGCTTTGTCGAAGCCTGCGTAGCGTGGCAGAATCTCTGTCTCGACAAACGCCATCAAGTCAAGGCTGACGTTGTTATCCATATTGTATGTGGTTTGTAGGGCAGTTGTATGGTTATCTGGTTTTATGGTTATACCGTTAAATCCTTGCAAATATACGATTAAATGTTTACTTTTGCAAGAACTTTGTAATATTAATATAACAGTATAACTGTATAATCCCATAATCCAATAACTCCGTAATTTATGAAAGAAAAGGTTGCTCCCGGCTCGGCGAAAGCGTGGCTCTTGGCTGCGCGGCCCAAGACGCTTGCGGCTGCTGCCGTGCCGGTGATGATAGGGCTCGCGCTGGCCTGCGCCGACGTTGGCACCGCAGGCTTCAAGACGGTGCCCGCCGTGTTGTGCGTGGCGTTCGCGTTCGTTATGCAGATTGATGCCAACTTCGTAAACGACTATTTCGACTTCGTCCGCGGCAACGACGACGACAGCCGCCTCGGCCCACGCCGCGCCTGCGCACAGGGATGGATAGCGCCCCGGCAGATGCTGCGCGCCGTCTACCTCACCACGGCAGCGGCCTGCGCCGTGGGGCTGCCGCTCGTAGTGTACGGCGGCTGGTGGCTCGTGGCGGTGGGTGCGCTGTGCGTGGTGTTCTGCTTCCTCTACACCACGTCGCTGGCCTCGCGCGGCCTCGGCGACGCGCTCGTGCTCGTGTTCTTCGGCCTGGTGCCCGTGTGCATGGTGTATTACCTCCAGACGGGCACGGTAACGTCCGAGTGCCTGCTGGCCTCGCTGGCCTGCGGCTTGGTTATAGATACGCTGCTGCTCGTAAACAACTACCGCGATATCGATGCCGACACCCGTGCTGGCAAGCGTACGCTCGTGGTGCGCCTCGGCGCGCGTCGAGGCCGGCAGGCCTACCTGCTGGCAGGCGTTGCGGCAGTGGCCGTGGGTCTGACGTTCGCTCTTTTCGGCCATGCCTGGTCGGCCCTGCTGCCTGTGGCATACCTCGTTTTGCACTATGGCGCATACCGGCGCATGGTGATAATCAACAAAGGCAAGGCTCTCAACATGGTGCTCGGCCTTACGGCTCGCAATATGTTTGTTTACGGCCTGCTTGTTTCCATTGGTTTCTTGGTACGTACATAATCTGTTTGCAGTATGAGAAAGTTATTATTGCTGGCTGTGCTGTTAGTGTCGGCATCATGCTGTTTCGCCCAGGGCGAAGCCGACGCGGAGCGCGACCATGTGCGCCTGACGCTCGCTGACGGCACCGTGCGCGAGGGCTATATACAACAATATTGGACGCAGGGCGGCCTCTTCCGCAAGATGAACACGTCGTTCACCATGTCGCCCGGCCCCGGCGGCGAGGACGCTCAGCGTTACAGCGCCGAGACGGTAAGCGTAATAGAGTTCATCGAGAAGACGTCGGCCGACGGCCGCTACGACCGGCTGGAATCGCATCTCGTAGCCAACCCCTCCACGCTGCGCCCCCGGCGCACCGCGCGCCAGTTTGTCTATGCAGAGGGCGAAAGCCCCGCCGGGCGCATGTACTGGTGGAACGGTCTCGACCGGCAGGCCATGCAGCTGGGCCGCGCCGGTATATCCACCATCTACGGAGTGTGTCTCAAGGGCGACAGCGTCGTGGTGCCCTTCATGACAGGCAGCGTAGTAAGCCTTAACGCAATGCGCATACGCTACAAGAAAACCCGTCCCGGCTTTGTAGACTACGTAGACCGCCGCGTGCTCAAGGGCGGCCGCCGCCTATGGGAGACGCTGGCCTACCGCCCGATGCTCTTCCTCGAGATTTGCGAGGAGTGGTTTCAGATGCAGGAGGAGGGAGACGAGCGGTAGCCGCGCTTTGCCGCCATGGCCGTAAAATATTGTGGAATAAATCCCTTTGGTTTGTTTCATTTTTGAGAAGCTTATGCTGCATGGCTGCACATTGTTTTCAGTACAAAATATGTACGGTATGAGAATGACGTCCCTAATTGGCTGATGAAGATGTCATTTTCATGCCGTATATTTTTTGTTTTTTTCTGGCAACGACATGTTTTGTCGCTATTGCCGTTTATCTTTGTCGTCATAAAAGATTGCATTATGAGCAAACAGGTTGAAGGAATGAGGCGTATGCTCCTCATATTGAATAAGTTAAGGCAGGGCAGACGGTTTATACCGAGACGCGAACTGCTTGATTACGTGAACGACAGCATGGAGGAACGCTATGGCTACCAGCGCATAACAGGGCGTACACTCGAGCGCGACATTGCGGATATAGACGAGCTGTTCGGTATCGGAATATCGTTCAACCGCACGCGGCAGGGATATTTTATCCGCGAAAATTATGGCGACTATGACGAGCGCGTATGCGAACTGATGATGAATTTCGACCTGCTCAACGCGCTTGACCGTGACCAGAACCTTTCGACCTTCGTGCTTGCCGAGCATCACAGGCCGCTGTACAGCGAGTGGCTGATGCCGCTTGTAAAGGCCATACACGATTTGCACCCGGTAGAGTTTGATTACGTAGACTACCGCAACGACTGCTCTGAAAAGCATTTCAGTGTATTGCCGCACTACCTGAAGGAGTCAAACCAACGGTGGTACTTGCTGGCGTATGACAGGGCGGTGATGAAGACGTTTGGAGTAGACCGCATACGTCGCCTCTGCGTACTTGAAAACGAGACGTTTGAACGTAACACTGACATCTGCGTAGCCGACCTTTTCCGCGACTGCTACGGCCTGTGGAACGACCCTTCAATCCCCGTCGAAGACATCGAGCTGCGTTATGACGCGCTTGACGGACGCTTCGTAAAGTCGGCGCCTATCCATCATTCGCAGCGCATCCTTGCCGACACGCCCGACGAACTGCGCATATCCCTGCGCCTGCGCATAACCAACGATTTCGTAATGGAGCTGCTCTCGCGCAGCCGCTCGCTCGAGGTTATCAAGCCGCAACATCTGCGCGAGCGCATACGCCACATCTATGAAGAGGCATTGAGGCGTAACTCGTGAATGCAATTCATGGCCTTTCGCAAGACAAAAGACGGCAAACGGCACGGCAATATGCCGCCTTTTGCAATGCGAAAGACCGCATATTGGCAACCGTTTGATAATCAGAAGGTTAACAACAGTATATCATCCAACAAATAATGCAACAACACAAACATCATATAAAAACAACCCCGCAATTTGTCAGTATGGCTGAATATTCGTATATTTGCACCATACGCCCGGCTTTTCGGGCAAGACATATTGGTGAAAGTGTTGCGCTTTTGTCCTTTCCTGGGAATCTGGTAAATTCAATTTGGATGGGGATAAACATGACACTCACCACTTGGTATTTCCGTGCGGCCCGTATTGGCCGCCGGAAATATACAAGTGTGGGGTTGTTGTTTGTTACATCCAAAGGTTTTACCAGAACCGCCAGGGATAGCAAACGGTCGGCTCCACACTTTCGTTTTACTAACCTGCTGAACTTTATTGGAGCCAAAGAGCGAGGCGAAAACAATATATTAATCTATGGAATGGAATGACTTGAAGAAAAGAGTTGCCGCAGAGTATGACAGGCGGCAGCTGAAATCGGATGTTCGTTATAGGGCATTGGACAATATTGGCGATTACCTGAAAGCCTGCCATAAAGATATTGTCACCAATGTAATCGCATTGATTAGTATTGACAGGGATGACTTTAAAGAGGCGTATCGCAATCATAAGCCAAGCAAAAAATTAAGCGGTGCAGAGAGTAGCGCAATCAATGAGATTTACAACCAACTAAGAATGTTATAAAACTACATTGCTATGGAAAATGTTAAAGATTTGAATTCCGGTTTATTCGACCCGCAACATGATGCGGAAACGTCACTGCCAGATAGTCCGGGTAATTATATTGTCGTTTTGCGTACATCGTCAACATTGCCGGATATTGGGGTTGAGCCTGTGATGAAAAAGATAGAAATAGACGGGCGGCAATTTAATGTGATTTACACAGGCATAAGTTCAAAAAGCCTGAGAAAGAGAGATTACGGCCAGCATTTTACAGGCAATAATGCCGGACGTTCCACGCTTCGTAAGTCATTAGGCAGCATGATGGGGCTTAAAAAAGTGCCACGTGATAAGAATAAGCCTGACAACGGAAAGACAAAGTTTGCCGATGCAGACGAGGAAAAGCTGTCAAAATGGATGCGTGAAAACCTGTTGCTGCTTTATTGCAAAGTCGATGAAAGCAAAGTTGAGACCTTGGAGGAGCAATTGATTGCAGAACTTAATCCTCCGTTAAATCTGCAAAAGAATCGTAATTTCGTGAATATTGAATTTCGGAAAAAGTTAAGTGAGTTACGGAATAAAAAGTAAGAAATGTCGTATGACATCGATTATCAAGACATATATTCAAAAATATATGTGTGGAAAAAAGATAACATGTATCTTATGAATTGTGCTAAAATCTTTTAGTAGATATGGCAGATAAAGAATTAAACTGTAAGTGGCATTTCGCTGAAAAGAAAGGCGGTAGAAATGAAGGCCCGAACAATTCGATGGAGGAATATTTCAAGAAAACAAAATGGAGTTCGTTGGTGCGTGAGGCGATACAAAATTCATTGGACGCAGTTTACAATGATGAAAGTCCTGTTAAAGTGGTGTTTGATTTCAAATCATTGAACTCAAATTCTTATCCGCGTCTTTTTGAAGGACTATTAAAAGAAATAGAAGAGTGTTTTATTTCTTATCCGACAAATCCAACGGCCAAACTGATTTATCCTCCGATGATAGAATATTTAAGAGGAATAATAAAGAACAACCGTTTTATGCCGTATATCAAAGTCTCGGATTATAATACTAAAGGCATGGATTATGTTAGAGGCAGAACTGATAGTCCTTTTTACGCATTTGTTAGGTCGGAAGGAGTAAGTAGCAAAAGTGATGCTTCGGCAGGAGGTTCGTTTGGTTTTGGAAAGGCAGCATATTCTTATCTTTCCTTAATAAGGACGCTTATTGTATCAACCAAAACAGTGAAAGGTGATTGCTTTTTTGAAGGTGTTGCTGACCTTTGTGTACATATGGATAGAGACAGTAAAAAGACAAAGGAAGCGACAGGGTACTATGACAACAATGACGGCGAACCAGTAAGCAGCTTGTGCTGTATGGATGATATTCCAGAAATATTCATGCGTGATGAAGCTGGAACGGATTTTTATATAATGGGGGTTCCCGATTTAGTGAATGATGATTCAAAAGAGGCCATACGGGCTGAAATGACCAAGGCCGTATTGCGTAGCTTTTGGCTTGCAATATATGAAAACAAGTTGGAAGTAGAAGTGTATGGTGAGAGCATCTGTTCCGAAAATTTGTTGGAAAAGATGGAACAGTATTTTGAAGACAATATAGACAAATCAAAAAAGAAGACCATACAACTGTATAATCCGCGTCCTTATCTCGAAGCTGTATGTTTTGCTGACAAGGATGACAATCATGTCTGCATAAAGGGCAGATTGCCTTTATTGGGAGATGTCAGATTTTATGGTTATAAAAACAAGTCTGCTAATGACAAAATCTTGTATATGCGTTCTCCAAGGATGCTTGTAGATAGTAATAATAATAAAACGTCATATGGCTTTTATGGCGTTTTCGTTTGTGATGATAAAAAAGGCAATGAGATATTATGTCGAATGGAAGGCCCTGCGCACGATAAGTGGGATGAAAAGCAAGACGAGTTTCATAAGGATGAGAACAAACGGGCAAAAGATGAATTGAATGATTTTGTCAAAATGTGTGTCGAAAAACTTTTTCCTGCTAATCAACAGATGATAATGTCGATAGCTGAGCTTGACAATTATCTGTACATACCAACAGCCTTGGAAAATGATGAAAAAGAAGATATTGAACGTGACAAAATAGAAACAGCAAGCCTTGTGGAAAAGTCGGATATAAATCATAGAAAGACAATGGTACCCAATGTGAGGCAGGCAGAGGGACAAGTGGTTACCAATATAAGGACAAGGGCTATTAAGCGTGGGGATGGCAGTCTGTTAAGCGGTCATGGTAGACGCAAGGTTAAAACGAAAGGTGGTAGCATAGGCACAGGCATTCTAAACCAGAAAAATGCATTTGAAGAAAACGGCATAGAAGGAACGTACGCAATTCCTATAAGTGTGAAATATCGTTCGTATGCAAAGCGTGTTAAAGGAGAATTGTATCATTATCTGATAATACGTTCGGATATAGAGGCGAAAAACGCAAGACTGGATGTCGTTGTATGTGGGGCACAAGATGACGAACTTGTCAATATCAAGTACTCGAATTGTGGAGAAGTTCATGGAAATTCAATATTAAAATTGGAATTTCAACCTAAAGGAAAGAAAGTCATAATAATTCAATTTGCAGATAACATGAAACATGCTATAAAATTAGAACCTTATGAAATTAAATAATGTATCATTCCCTTATCCTGTACTTAGTTATTATACAGATGATATATTGCCGATGTTAGAAGAAAACTGCATCGTTTGTAGTGTGTCAAAACAACGTGATTCATACGCCTTTGAAATAACGCTTTCACTTAAAAACAAAGATGTTTTGGACTTGATACAAACAGAGACGGCTATTTACACGTGCGAAATCGACTGTCAGAAAACATTTTATAGAAAATGTGAAACCTCAAAGAAAGGACATTTCAAGTTCTCAATTCCAAGTAAAAGTGTACGTGGTGTTATTGTTCTTACGTGTTTGGTGATTGCTGTCAGGGAAATCGATGGTTATTCGAACAAAGGCTTAAATCCTGATTATGATAATCAAAAATTTAGTTTGGATGCAGGTGACTTGCTTGTTGCGTTCCCGCAGCAACGATATGATGTTGACATTAATTATGACGAATTGCAAACAGCTGGAGCTTTTATGCAAATTAGGAAAGATGATGCAGGTAACAAATATACATGGTTTGATATATCTGGAGATAAGATAGACATTGTACTTCCTGAAGCTTTGTTTGACAAGTATAGAAATAATATATGTAATGAAACTGTATTTAACGCAATAATACATTCATCCATTGTTTTTGATGCTTTGATTTATGCTTTGTTTAACATAAATGAAAAAAAAGATTGTTTATGGGCGAGAACAATACAATATAGATTGGATACAGAAAAAGATAAGTTTGAGGGGCTTGATATTGAAACGTCTGATGACATTCTTAAGATAGCACAAATATTGCTGGGCGACCCTTATCAGAGGTTGTTTGATAGCCTAAATCAAATTAAGGAGCGGAGCGAAGAGGAGGAATAGGTATGGAGCTTGTATTACAAAAGACATTTAAGGAAAGTTATGTGAAAACATTGCGTGACAGGATTCTTGCGGACATCAGTACCGATGACTATAAAAAAGATTCTTTCCCGTATGACGAAACGAAAGTTAGAAATCTGGTTGGTGTGTATAAACCAGTAGGTTTGCTTGAAAAAATGGATGCGCAAGATGAACTGACATCGGCAAAAGCTTTGTATGAAGCATATGAAGATTTGCCGTTGTCGATTGCTTCAAATGAAAATTTTTGGGTTTACCTAACTCATGTAGATTTGTTTAGTTATGTAAAAGGACGATGGTTAGAACGATTGACGCGTAAAGTGACAAATGATTATATTTATAAACACTGGTTTTACAGTGAGAAAGGAGTGATGAATACAACATTGATGGGATTGTGGTGGTCTGTGTTTTGTTCAATTGATAAAGAGCGTGGAGAGGCAAACAAGTATGATTTAACAGATATGCTTTTTAAACGGAAGGATTTTCAAGTCCGTTTTGGCTCTTCTGTTTTATTCAGACATAAAGAAGCTGTTATTGGAATACTTGAATATCTTTATGAGAACCCTGAAATTTTCAGTGAAAGCACTAAAAGAAGGGGCTCATACATTACAAGGTATTTCAATCAACTTGGAGCAGTAAAAGATTTAGTGTATTTCAAGCGTGATTTCTTCAAGGACGAAATGTCGAAAATACGGAAAAATTTACTCGGAATAAAGTCAAATGGTGATAGTGATGATGATTATTATGATGAAAATGCTTGATTGTATTTGGAGTATATAGCCGATGGAGTTGATAGCTGGGAACGAAAAACGGAATATAATACTGAGGAATTTTGTATAAATCTATTGTCTTGTTTTTGCTTTGTCGCCATATTTGATTACTTTTGCACGGCTTAACCAGAAATATAGTAACATAAAAATAGGATAAAGATTATGAGAAGCAGGACAACAACATGGTTTGAGTGCAAGATACGCTACGAGAAGACGATGGAGGACGGCTCGCAGAAGAAGGTGACCGAGGCGTATACCGTTGACGCGCTGAGCTTCACGGAGGCGGAGTCGAGCATCATTGAGGAGATGTCGGCCTACATCAGCGGCGAGTTTGAGGTGAGGGACATCAAGAAAGCGGCCTACGGCGAGGTGTTCTTCAGCGACTTGGAGTCGGCCGACCGCTGGTACAGGGCGAAGCTGCAGTTTATCACCATCGACGATAAGACGGAGAAGGAGAAGCGTTCTACGGTGACTTACCTGGTGCAGGCGGCGTCGCTGCCGCAGGCGGTGAAGGGCATAGACGAGGTGATGGGCGGCACGATGGTTGACTATGTCATTGCCTCGGTGGCGGAGACGCAGATTATGGACGTGTTCGAGCACAACAGGATATTGAAGAAACAGGAGCCCGACGACAGGCCGGAGTACGAGCAGGCTGCGGAGGAGGGAGCCAAGTGATGGCGGCTGACGTTGCGGCCGGCCTGCGCGCTGTAAGGGCGACTTTGCCGGAAGGGGTGAAGCTGGTGGCTGTGAGCAAGTTTCACCCGGCAGAAGAGATTATGGCGGCTTATGCGGAGGGGCAGCGCGCCTTCGGCGAGAGCCACGTGCAGGAGCTTGACAGGAAGCGCGGTGAGCTGCCGGAGGACATAGAGTGGCACTTCATAGGCCACTTGCAGACGAACAAGGTGAAGTACATCGCGCCGTACATATCAATGGTTGACGCGGTGGATTCTGTTAAGCTGTTGAAGGAGATTGACAGGCAGGCGGCCAAGTGGGGGCGCGTAGTCGACGTGCTGCTGGAGCTTCACATAGCCGAGGAGGCCACGAAGTATGGCTTTACGCCTGACGGGTGCCGCGAGATGTTGGCGGCAGGCGAGTGGCGCGGGCTGGAGCATGTGAGGATTTGCGGCTTGATGATGATGGCGTCCAATACTGACGACGAGGTGCAGATACGTCGCGAATTCAACGAGGCGGCTGCGCTGTTCGACGAGTTGAAGCAGCGTTACTTTGCGTCTGACGACAGCTTCCGTGAGCGGTCGTGGGGCATGAGTGGCGATTATCAGATAGCCGTGCAGTGCCGCAGCACGATGGTGCGCGTCGGCACGGCGATATTTGGAGAGAGAGAATATTAGGAAATGAAAAACTAAAAATGAAAAGTGAAAAATCCAAATACTTTGCCGGGCAATAGATTTTTCACTTTTCATTTTTAGTTTTTCATTTAAAGTAGTATTGTCCCTTGTGCCGGGTCATGCGCCCGTACTCTATGGCGTGGTGAGGACAGTGGTGATAGCAGGCGAAGCAGGCGAGGCACGAGCCGTCGTGGCTCCATGTGGGGCGGTTGCCGTCACGGGGCGTGATGTTTCCAGTAGGGCATGACGTGGCGCAGAGACCGCAGCCGGTGCACAGGTCGGTTGACAGGCGGAAAGGCTTGTCGGTGATGAGGTGGCTGGTGAAGAAGCCTCCGAGCAGACGGCTGTTTATCCGCGGCCAGCGGCCTATGGTAAGTTCCTCAGCTCCGGTGCGTTTTTCCTTGATTATCGTGATGAAGCGTGTGAGGTCGGTCGCCGCCTTTTCTTTTTTGCGCGTTTCGTTCTCAGGCGTGTCAACGTCCATGAAGGGCAGGCCGACGTATGATTCTGGCATGACGAGCGAGAAGGCGCTGTCAAGGCGTATGCCTTTCTTTGCGAGGTCGCCGCGCAGTATGTTGATGCTTTCGCCGATGTTGTCGCCTGCGGTGCATAAGGCGTAGCAGTAGTGGCCTGTGGTTTGACCAAGGTCGAGCCGGCCGATGAAATCCCTGAATGTTTTTGGCGGTCTCCACCCGTGTACGGGGAAGCAGAAGCCAAGGCGTTCGCCGTCGTCAAGGCGGTATGAAGTGTTTTCAAGGCCTTTGTCTAATATGTTGACAAGTTTTTCGCCAGTGGCTTGTGCAATCGTTGTTGCCGCCCAGCGCGTGTTGCCCGTTCCTGACATGTAGAATATCATAAGTATCTTTTGTTTGTATGAATATCGTATAAAGATAATGCAAAGGTAGTGCTTTTCATGTGAAAGGGCGCGCCTTTGCGTTAAAAACGTTATCTTTGTATGATGTAATCGGCATGTAGTATGAAGGTGAACGGGCGGATACAGCTATATCCTATGTTGCGCGTGGCGGGGTTTCTCGTTGCGGGCATAGTGCTTGGCACATGGTTACGTGGAGATGTGCCGGACTGTATGTGGTATGTGGCGTTGCTTGCATCCATTGCTGTTGCTTTCATATTGATGGGGCGCGCTGTGGCTCAGACGGTGGCGTTGTTCGCAGCGTGTGTATGCCTTGGCGGAAGTCTTGTGGTGCATGAGTTGTCATCGGTCGATGTGGCGTTGCCCGGAGGCGATACGGAATTCAGGGCCGTGGTGGCAAGTCAACCGAAAGTGGCAGGCAAGGTGGTACGCTGTGACATTATTGTGACCGATGCTCCGCAACCTATGAAGGTGAGGGCGGCGTTTTATAGGGATGCCAGAGCTGGCGTGTTGCGCCCAGGAGTGGGGATAAAAGCCAAGGCGCAGTTGGAGAAGCCGTCAAGTTTTGCAGGCTCTACGTTTGACTATGGCCGCTATCTGTTGTTCCATGGATATTCCGCTACGGCGTTCATGTATGTTGACGACTGGCAAGGATGTAGGGTGAGCCTTGAGAGGCTGTCGGTCGTTGAACGCACAAAGATAGTAGCGTTGAGGATAAGGGAGAGGCTGCTCGACGTGTTCAGGCGGTCGGGCGTGGACGGACAGGTCTACGCCGTGCTGGCGGCGATGGCACTTGGCGAACGTGTGTCAATGTCGGAAGATATGACTGACGATTATTCCGTTTCAGGCGCTCTGCATGTACTTTCGCTGTCAGGGCTACACCTTGGCATAATCTATGCCATGCTCATGATATTGTTTTTCAGACGGCGCAATTCGGTTGTGGTGCAGTCGGCCATAGTGCTGGCCGTGTGGGCGTATGTGTTTATTGCCGGCTTGCCGGTATCTGCTGTGCGCTCCGCCGTCATGCTTAGCGTATATTCGTTTGTCAGTTTGCTCAACCGTGACAAGATATCATTGAATGTGTTGGCTGTCGCGGCGTTTTCCGTACTTGTGGCCAATCCGTTGAATTTCTACGATGTAGGCTTCCAGATGTCGTTTGTTTCAGTGTTGTTCATAATATTGTTCTATCCTGTATTTTATAATATGGTGCCTGTGAAGGCAAGGCATATTCCTATATTGGGATATGTGTGGCAGATGACGGCTGTGTCGTTGTCGGCCCAGTTGGGAGTGGCTCCGTTGGTGGCGTTTTACTTCGGTCGCTTCTCCTGCTATTTCCTTTTGGCGAATTTCGTGGTCATCCCGGTTTCTACGATAATACTTTATGGTGCAGTGTTGGTCTTGCTTACGGATTGTCTACCATGGTTACAGGGTGCGTTATGCTTTGTTGTTGTGAAGGCGATAGAACTTATGAATGCAAGCGTATCGTTTGTGGCGGCCATTCCGGGTGCAAGCATTGACGGCATAGAGATGAATATTGTTCAGCTGCTGATGGTTTACGTCATCGTATTTGCTGTTTATCTGCTTCTGCCGTATATCCGTAAGCTGCTTTGGGTTTATAGGTGAGTAATAGTACAAGTGACAATATAAAACATGGAAGCTTGCAACATTCCTGACGTTGCAAGCTTCCATCTTATTTGGCATCATGCCTTGTCTTTATAGTGAAGGCAAGGTATGACATGCGTTCATTAAGCCTCTTCTTCGCTCCAGTCTTCCTTTGACTTACGTATGTAACTCTTGTAGCGCAGTTTGGCCATGCGTTCAGCCTCGGCGAACAGTTCCTCTGCCTCGTTGGGGTAAGCCTTCTTTACAGAAAGATAGCGGACTTCACCCATGAGGAAGTCATGGAACTTGCTCCAGTCAGGCTCCTTGGAGTCAAGAGAGAACGGGTTTTTGCCCTGCTCTGCCAGTTCGGGGTTGTAACGCCACAGATGCCAGTAGCCGCATTCAACGGCCTTTGCCTCCTCTGCCTGGCTCTTGCCCATGCCGCCCTTAGCCTTGAGGCCGTGGTTGATACACGGAGCGTAAGCTATCACGAGTGACGGGCCGGGATAAGCCTCTGCCTCGCGGATGGCCTTCAGGCACTGTGCATTGTCTGCGCCCATTGCTATCTGTGCAACGTAAACGTAGCCGTAAGTCGTAGCCATAAGGCCGAGGTCCTTCTTGCGGATGCGCTTGCCCTGTGCGGCGAACTGCGCGATGGCACCGAGGGGAGTAGCCTTTGAGGACTGTCCGCCGGTGTTAGAGTAAACCTCGGTGTCGAGCACGAGAATGTTTACGTCCTCGCCGCTTGCGATAACATGGTCGAGACCGCCGTAGCCGATGTCGTAAGAAGCACCGTCGCCACCGATTATCCACTGGCTGCGCTTAACGAGATAGTGGTCTAATGTCTGAAGTTCCTTGCATACGCAGCATCCGGCTTCTGCACCGGCAGCGATTAGCGGCTTAAGTTTTGCAGCAGCAGCTTTCGATGCTTCTGCGTCTTCTTTGCCGGTAATCCATTCTTGAGCCGCAGCCTTGAATTCAGCAGGTGTCTCATCCTTGGCGATGGCTTCAGTAAGCAGCATAGTGATGCGCTCTTTCATCTTCTTGTTGGCAAGCACCATACCCATGCCAAATTCGCAGAAGTCTTCGAACAAAGAGTTTGCGAAAGCGGGGCCTTGTCCGTTCTCATTTGTGCAATAAGGTGTAGACGGTACAGATGCGGAGTAAATAGAAGAACAACCTGTTGCGTTGGCAATCATCTCGCGGTCGCCGAAGAGTTGTGAAATCAGCTTGACGTACGGGGTCTCACCGCAACCAGAACATGCTCCAGAGAACTCGAACAGAGGCTGTGCGAACTGGGAGTTCTTTACATTTGATTTGATGTCAACCAAGTGTTGCTTGCTCTTAACGTTCTTAACAAGGTAATCCCAACGTGCAGCTTCTTCATCGTCGCCTGCGAACGGAACCATTGTAAGAGCCTTGCCCTTCTTCGGGTTGCCAGGACAAACGTCAGCACAGTTACCGCATCCCAGACAGTCAAGTACACTGGGCTCGATAACGAAGTGCATACCCTTCATTGCGGCAGGAGCTTTCATTTCGATAGTTGTGCCGTTGAAACCTTTGAGCTCTTCGTCTGTCAGGACGAAAGGACGTATTGCAGCGTGAGGACAAACGTAAGCACACTTGTTGCACTGTATACAGTTTTCTGCATCCCATTTCGGAACAAATGCCTCTACACCACGCTTTTCATAAGCAGACGTGCCGTTCTGCCATGTGCCGTCAACGGTGTTGTGCTTGGTGAAGTCCGAAATCTTGAGCAAGTCGCCAGCCTGTGCGTTTATAGGACGTACAAGTTCCTTTACAAATGCGGGCGCATCGTCTTCAACAACAACATCGTCAGGCAGGTTCGCCCATGCCGGGTCAACGGTTAGCTGCTTATATTCACCGCCACGGTCTACAGCCGCATAGTTCTTGTCAACAACGTCCTGTCCCTTCTTTCCGTAAGACTTGACGATAAACTTCTTCATCTGCTCGATGGCGAGGTCTATAGGAATTACGCCGGTAATACGGAAGAATGCGCTTTGTAGTATGGTGTTGGTACGGTTGCCCAAACCAATCTCCTGTGCTATCTTGGTGGCGTTGATATAGTAGACGGTAATGTTGTTCTGTGCGAAATAGCGCTTAACCTTGTTTGGTATGAAGTTGACAAGCTCGTCTCCTTCGAAAATCGTGTTAAGCAGGAACGTTCCGTTCTTGCGCAGTCCGCGGGTCACATCGTACATGTGGAGGTAAGCCTGTACGTGGCAAGCAACGAAGTTAGGTGTGTTTACCAAGTAAGTGCTGCGTATTGGCTTGTCGCCGAAACGGAGGTGTGAGCATGTGAAACCTCCGGACTTCTTTGAGTCGTAAGAGAAGTATGCCTGGCAGTGCTTGTCGGTATTGTCGCCGATGATTTTTACGGAGTTCTTGTTTGCGCCTACGGTTCCGTCTGCACCAAGTCCGTAGAACTTTGCCTCGAACATGCCTTCGCCGCCGAGTGCTATTTCTTCAACCGGGGGCAGTGATGTGAAGGTCACGTCGTCAACGATACCCAGTGTGAAGTGGTTTTTCGGCTCGTTTAGTTTCAGGTTGTCGAATACTGAAATGATGCGTGCCGGTGTCGTGTCGTTGCTGCCGATACCGTAACGTCCGCCTACGATGAGCGGCTTGTTCTCAACATCGTAGAATGCACTCTTGACGTCGAGGTACAGAGGTTCGCCTTCTGCGCCCGGCTCTTTCGTGCGGTCAAGTACAGCAATGCGTTTAACTGTAGATGGAATGGCTGCCAGCAAGTGCTTTACAGAGAACGGACGATAGAGGTGTACTGAAATCATGCCGACCTTTTCGCCATTGCTGTTGAGGTGGTCGATGGCTTCACGTGCTGCCTCTGTGGCAGAACCCATGAGTATGATAATTCTGTCAGCGTCATCCGCGCCATAGTAAGAGAAGAGGTGATACTCGCGGCCTGTAATCTTGCTGATTTCACCCAGGTAGTGTTCTACAACTTCGGGTACATTATCATAATATTGGTTGCAAGACTCGCGGCGTGCGAAGAATGTCTCGGGGTTGTCCGCAGTACCGCGTGTAACCGGGCGTTCGGGAGTGAGTGCGCGTTCGCGGAAGCGCTTTACGTCTTCCATGTCAACCAGCGGCGCGATGTCTTCGTTCTCGAGAAGCTCGATTTTGTGGTATTCATGTGAAGTGCGGAAACCGTCGAAGAAATTGATGAACGGCACCCATGTCTTCAATGAGGCAAGATGTGCAACGGCTGTAAGGTCCATTACCTCTTGTACGGAACCTTCGCAAAGCATGGCGAAGCCTGTCTGGCGGCAAGCCATGACGTCGGAATGGTCACCGAATATGCACAATGTGTTTGTTGCGATTGAACGTGCCGAAACGTCGAATACGCAAGGCAGCAGTTCGCCTGCAATCTTGTACATGTTAGGTATCATGAGGAGCAGTCCCTGTGAAGCGGTGAACGTTGTTGTCAGCGCTCCGGCCTGCAATGAGCCGTGCACGGCTCCGGCGGCGCCTCCTTCTGATTGCATTTCCTGTACGGACACAGCCTGTCCAAAAAGGTTCTTGCGTCCTTTAGCGGCCCATTCGTCAACGTGCTCCGCCATGGGAGATGACGGCGTGATAGGATAAATGGCCGCAACCTCGCTGAACATGTAGCTTATGTGCGCGGCTGCTTCATTTCCATCACAAGTGATAAACTTTTTTTCTTTAGCCATTTTAATAAAACATTAATGTTAGTGTATCTGTTTTTAGTATAAAAATCCGAATAGCCATAGCGGAATCTGGTTGTCTTTGCCTATTTCAGTGTTGTAGCGTGCGTAGACGGTGTCAGGGTTCATTCTTATTTTCCCGTTGCCTGCCGCGTCGCAAATCCTGAATTTTTTTCCGCTGTCTATTATGTAGTAGTTGTCTTTGCTGCTTTGGTTTACGGTGTGGTCTTTCCACATCGAGTTGACAAAGAATGTCTCCATTATGTCCTGTTGCTCAACCCTTATCGGGTAGATGGCATACATCAGGTTGGGGTTGTGCATCATCACCTTGCTCGGCTTTTTCGGGAATTCCTGTCCTAACGGGTATATCACGTTAATCAGCCGTGCTTCGGCAAGGTATTTTATATAATTCATCACGGTGGCGCGGCTTGTTTCTATGTCGTTGGCAAGCTGGCTTACGTTCGGTGCCTTGGGGCCGTCTACGGCAAGCAGATAGAACAGTTTTTTTATCTTTGTCAGATATTTCAGTTCGATTTGCTTTATCAGCAGTATGTCAACCTCGGTCATCATGTTCATTGTCTTGAGCAGGTTTTCCGAGAAATTGCGGTTTTCCAGAAAGAACGGGTAAAATCCGTGATGCAAATATAATGGAAAATATTTGTTTGGCGAAACTTCGGGCAATATTTGTCGAGTTATGTGCTCGTGGTCGCGCAATATCTCGTCAAGCTGGTAGGCGTGGAAGCGTGTTCCTGCTGTCAGGTTCAGGAATTCACGGAACGAGAAGCCTCTGAGGTTGTAACTTTTTACGATTCCGTTCAGTTCCGGGTTGTCTTCCTTAAGCCTCATCACGCTGCTGCCCGTAAAAACTATCTTCAGCTCGGGATTGTTGTCGTGGCACAGGCGCAACTCTTTGCTCCAGTTCGGCTCTTTGAACACCTGGTCGATGAGCAACACTTTGCCGCCGTTTTTGCAGAATTCGCCTGCAAAGTCAGCAATGCCACGCCCTTGGAAGTAAAAATTGTTCATGTTGACGTACAAGCAGCGGCGGTCGTTCGGTGCGAAATGCTCTTTTGCGTATTGAAGAAGGAATGTGGTTTTTCCTACGCCGCGCGTACCTTTTATGCCAATAAGCCTGTCGTTCCAGTTGATTTCGTCCATCAGCAGGCGGCGTACAGGCGCGTTGGTGTGTTCTACTAAATAAGTATGGGTGCGGTAGAAGGCTTCCATTCTTTTTCAATTTGTTTTATGCCGATATTGCTTGTCTTCTGTGAAGATAATATGAAAGGCCGCAATGAAAAACTTGTTCACATTTGGCCGGGCATGGCTTATTTTCTGCAAAGATAATATTTATTATTTAATTTGACAACCGAACATTGCAAAAACTCTGTTTTTTTACTTATTTTTACAGTATGTCGTAGGCTTTGCATGCTGCCTTTTGTGTGATAGGGAGTATGGTGCCATTGTCGGCGGTATTGTGATACATGGCCTTTCGTAACGCAAAAGGCCGTCTTTCATGTTGCGAAAGGCCATCTTTTGCATTGTAAAAGACGGCATTTTGTGCGCCGTTTTGTAATTGATTGATTTTCAATGGTTTATGATGCGTTGCTTGATTCTTTATTGTGAACGTCCTGGCGTATTGCCGGATGGCTTGTTTTTTCGTTTTTTTTGTTTGCATGTTATGGTGTACCCGTCTGTCGGCTGTTGTCCAAGCTGGTGTCAGCCTTGCTGGTGGATGTGCGGGTTTGCGTTTTGTGGGTATGAATAAATCTCCGTTTCTCCTGCTTTTATTTGGCGTTGCGCCCAACTTGCATTATCTTTGCACGGACAATTAAAGTTATCTTCAGGTGAAACTGCATATATTCAATCCGGAGCATGAGATGGCCTTGGCCGCTGACGCTGATTACATGGCGTTGCCGCATGCCATACAGGAGTTTAAGACCAACCTGGGCTTCTTGCCGGCTTTGTGGGCGGAAGACGGCGACTTCGTGCTTGTTGACGACGTGCTGTTCGCCCTGAAGGCGCTTGCTCAATGCCGCAGCCGACATGCCGATGTGCTTTTCGTCACGGATGAAGACTTAAGGCATTTGGTATTTTCTGGTTTTGAGCCGTGGGGATGGGACAAGGCCGTGCGCCAAAGGCTGGCTGATGCCGGTATGGATGCCGGTGCGCTTCCTTCCGACGGGGATTTGGCATACATACGTTTTCTTGCCGACAGGCGCAACACCATGCCTGCTCTTGCTTTCCTGCGTTCAGGCTTGGAGGGTGTTACTTGCGGCGAAAGCCGTTTCTGCAAGTCGGTTGACGAAGTGTGTGAAGCCTTGTGTGCCTACGGTTCGGCGGTTGTAAAGGCGTTATGGAGCAGCAGCGGCCGTGGCGTGCGTTACGTCGATGGCGATTCAGGCAAGTCGTTGTTTGGCTGGATAGGTAATACCATTAGGCGCCAGGGTGGTGTGATGGTGGAGCCTTATTATAAAAAGGTGAAAGACTTTGCCATGGAGTTTCGCGCTTGCGGCGGTGGACGCGTGGAATATTGCGGCTTGTCAGTGTTCGAGACAAACAAGAGCGATTATGCAGGGAACATAGTAGCGGCAGAAGATGAAAAGGCTGCCATGCTGCGCCGGTATGTCCGGGACGAATTGCTGCATGAAGTGAGGCAGAGGCTTGAGTGCTATTTTACAGAGAGTGTGTTCAAGGATTATAAGGGGCCGCTCGGTGTTGACATGATGGCCGTGGCCAAGGATGACGGTTGCGGATTCCTGTTGCACCCATGTGTTGAAATCAATGTAAGGCGCACGATGGGGCATGTGGCAAACTCGTTCGACGTTCCCCCGACGGAGCCTGCACGGCTCATGCGCATAGTGCATGGCGTTAATTATAAGCTGAAGTTTGACACCATGGAAAACAATTTTGTAAAAGTGATATGAAAAACGGGCCTGGCTACAGGCTTATGTGCTTTAAACTATTCAACCATATTCTATAAAAACAAACCCTAAAAAACATTTGAACAAATGAAAAAACAAATCTTGTTGGCGTTGGCGTTATTGCCGGTTTTTGCCTGCGCCCAGTACAAATCGGAAGTGTGGTGTCCCGACAACGGTGACGGTACATACACAAACCCCGTAATCAATGCAGATTACAGCGACCCTGACGCTTGCGCCGTAGGCGAGGACTATTATCTGACGGCAAGTTCGTTCAATTGCATTCCAGGCCTGCCAATCCTTCATTCAAAGGACATGGTGAACTGGGAAATCATAGGCCATGCGCTCAAGACGCAGTATCCTACGGAAGAATTTGACCGCCCTTCACACGGAAACGGCGTATGGGCACCCTCGATACGTTATCACAACGGTGAGTTTTACATCTATTGGGGCGACCCTGACCAAGGCGTGATGATGGTCAAGACTAAAGACCCTGCCGGCGAGTGGAGCAAGCCTCTATGCGTTATTCCGGGCAAGGGCATGATTGATTCCACCCCACTTTGGGACGAAGACGGCCGCTGCTATCTTACATACGCCTACGCCAACAGCCGCTCACGATTCGCGTCAGTCATCGTGGTGCGCGAGCTTTCGGCCGACGGTACCAAGGCTATAGGCGATCCCGTCATCGTGTTCGACGGCAACGGCACCGAATGCCGCACATGTGAAGGCCCCAAGTTCTACAAGCGTGACGGCTGGTATTGGATAATGTTCCCGGCTGGTGGCGTGCCTACGGGCTTCCAGGTGGCTATGCGTTCCAAGAACGTTTACGGTCCGTATGAGCACAAGATTGTGCTTGCACAGGGCAAGAGCAGCGTCAACGGCCCTCATCAGGGTGCATGGGTACACACCGCTTTCGGCGAAGACTGGTTCTTGCACTTTCAGGACAAGGGCTGTTACGGCCGTGTTGTCCACCTGCAACCTGTCACCTGGAAGGACAACTGGCCTGTAATGGGCGTTGACAAGGACGGCGACTATTGCGGCGACCCTGTCATTACATACCGCAAGCCTAAGACTGCGGCCAAAGTAAAGATACAAAACCCTGTTGAGAGTGACGAGTTCAACTCGCCTTTCATAGGCAAGCAGTGGCAGTGGCACGCCAATTACAGCCAGATGTTCGGTATGCCGACGGCTTTCGGTACGTTCAGGATTTACACGCATAAGTTAAGTGAAAACTATGTAAACCTGTGGGAAGTGCCCAACCTCTTGTTGCAGAAGACACCGGCGGACAGGTTTACAGCTACTGCTAAGGTACGCTTTACGTCAAAAGATCAGAATCAGTTTGGAGGCATCATAATGATGGGGCTTGACTATTCAGCTCTCGTTGTGAAGCGTGTTGGTGACGAGTTCCAGCTGCAGCAGGTTACGTGCAAGAGTGCGGATAAAGGCAAACCGGAGGCAGTTAGCGTGATAGCTACGCTTAAGCCAACTGCCGTTGATGCGATAGACTATCAGCCAGGAACGCACGAGGACATATATCTCCGCATGAGAGTGGACGATGGCAAGTGCCGTTTCTATTACAGTCTTGACGGCAAGAAATACAAGAGTGCAGGCACGGAGTTCGCCATGCGTGAAGGTAAATGGATAGGAGCCAAGATTGGTTTTGTTGCCGCAGAGCCAGCAGGCAAGGCAAACCGCGGATGGATTGATGCCGACTGGTTCCGTGTGACTAAGTAAGAGCTGTACAAGTATGATGTGCCCTGTTGTCTAAGCAGTGTTCGCACATATTCTGCTCGTTTGATGGCTGATTTTATGAAAAGGCGAAGCACATGTCGGAAATGATGTGCTTCGCCTTCTTTTTATGAGTTTATATTGATGTGCCTGTATGTCACATTCAGGTTAGCATAGTGCTGTTATGTGTGGCAGGATTGTAAATGGAAGTGCTGCAGATTGAATGAAGTTGTAAAAAAGAATGTATAACCCTGTACAGAGGATGGCTACCGTCATATAGCTTGATTCAACACCGCCTTTGAACATGTTTTCTGCTTGCATTTTCTCGGACTTAGTCATTAACTTGAAATAAAGTTTCCTAAACACGATGCTTACGCCTAATCCTACAGTGAAGCCAAGCAGCCCGCCGCAAATTATGTCGCCAGGATAATGCACTCCGAGATATATGCGTGAGTAGCTTACCATAAAAGCCCATATGGTTAGTGCCACGGTCGTGGTTTTATGACGGAATGTAGGGGCCAGGAATGCCAGTACGCCGAATGCGTTGGCCGCATGGCTTGACACGAATCCGTATAGTCCTCCTTTGCGTCCGTTGACGAAATGCAGCATGGAGCATATATCTTCGTTGTGTGATGGGCGCAAACGTTCGAAATAGGGCTTGATAAACGATGATGATATCTGGTCTGCCAATGTAACGGTTATCGCCAGCCCGATGACGAATAGGGTGGGTATCAGTATGCTTTTCTTGTAATATGCAAGTATTGCCAACAGTGTCACGCCTAATGGAACCCATGCGAATTTGGACGAAACGCTGCACCAAAACCTGTCGGCGGCTTCCCCTCCGTTGAAGTTAAGGGTAAGCATGAGCTGTTTGTCTACCTGGTCGGCCTTTTGGATTAGTGGCTGGGCTGATTGTAAGTTGAGTATTACGAATATGGCGATACATATTAACGCTAAAATAAAGAACGTCTTGTCGATTTTAGAAAAGTTTTTGCCCATTTGTATTTTTGTTTGCAAAGATAAGGATATTTTTTATATGAATGGCGCAAAATGGGGCATAATTATATTAAAATGGGTTGTCGGTGGATTGTTTATGACTTTATAAACGAAAATAAAAAGGCACTGGAATACAGTGCCTTTTTATTTTCGTTGAGCGTATGTTTGTTCATACAATGCCTTGTGCCATCATGCCTTTGGCAACTTTAAGGAATCCAGCAATGTTCGCTCCCTTAACATAATTAATGTATCCGTCAGGCTCTGTACCATACTTTACGCAGTTTTCGTGAATGTTGTTCATTATGTCATGTAGCTTGGCATCTACTTCTTCGCGGCTCCAGCTTAGACGTTCTGAGTTCTGGCTCATTTCCAAGCCTGATACGGCTACACCTCCTGCATTTGCCGCTTTTCCGGGAGAATAAAGTATTTTGGCATCTTGGAAAACCTTTATTGCTTCAGGTGTTGTTGGCATGTTTGCTCCTTCGCTCACTGCAATTATTCCATTTGCAACGAGGGCTTTTGCTGCTTCTTCGTTTATTTCATTCTGTGTGGCTGACGGAAGTGCTATGTCTGCTTTCTCAAACCATGGTTTTGCGCCTTCAACATACTTGACTCCATATTTCTCTGCATACTCGCGTATACGGCCACGTTCGATGTTTTTCAATTCCATTATGTAATCAAGTTTATCGCGGTCAATGCCGTCGGGGTCGTATATGTATCCGTCAGAATCAGAACAAGTAACAACCTTTGCTCCTAATTCGATACATTTTTCGATGGTATACTGGGCAACGTTGCCAGAACCGCTGACAAGCACAGTCTTTTCTTTTATGTCAATTCCGCGTGTGTTGAGCATATTGACAAGAAAATAGACGTTGCCGTATCCGGTTGCTTCAGGGCGTATCAGTGAGCCACCGAACTGTATACCTTTACCGGTAAGGATTCCGCTCCATTCATGGGTTAGTTTCTTATACATGCCGAACATATAGGCGACTTCGCGTCCACCTACGCCTATATCGCCTGCGGGAACATCCACATTAGCTCCGATATGACGGTAAAGTTCTGCAATGAAAGCTTGGCAGAAACGCATCACTTCCGCATCGCTTTTCCCTCTTGGTGTGAAATCCGAGCCGCCTTTTGCACCGCCCATTGGGAGGGTTGTCAGTGAGTTTTTGAATGTTTGTTCGAAAGCCAAAAACTTAAGGATGCTCAAGTTTACGGATTGATGGAAACGTATTCCACCCTTATACGGGCCGATTACGTTGTTATGCTGTACGCGGTAACCCATATTAGTCTGTACGTTGCCTTTATCGTCAACCCATGAGACTCTGAATCCTATCACCCGGTCTGGTATGCAGAGGCGTTCTATTAGGTTTGCTTTGTCAAATTCCGGATGTTTGTTATACTCTTCTTCAATCGTACCTAATACCTGACTTACAGCCTGTATGTATTCAGGCTCATTGGGAAACCTTTGCTTAAGGTTTTCAATTACTTTTGCTGCATTCATTTTACCTATTGCTTTTTTGTTTGTTGTTATATGGTGTAATTGTTACCATTTCTTTGAAAAACAGTTGCAAAGGTATATATTTCTTGCGTAAAAACAAATAAAATGATAAGTATTTTTATAAAATCATGTCTAAATATAATGTATTTCTTGATTTTGTTTGCATTTGATTATATTGGACTCATCGTATGGTTTATTGAAATGTGCATACAGATTGATTGGATATAATGTGTTTGTGCTTTTATATTTAATATGTGTTTTTAAGACAGATTCAAATTTGGCTATAAAACAAAAAACAACCCTGCAAATAATTAAATTTGCAGGGTTGTTTCCTATTCTGTCAGTATGTAAAATTCCTTGCGGTGCGTACGGGACTCGAACCCGTGACCTCCTGCGTGACAGGCAGGCATTCTAACCAGGCTGAACTAACGCACCTGATGAAATACATCAAAACCTCTTCAGGTTACTGCGGTGCGTACGGGACTCGAACCCGTGACCTCCTGCGTGACAGGCAGGCATTCTAACCAGGCTGAACTAACGCACCTTGGATGTCTTTCAGATTTGCGGTTGCAAAGGTATGAATATTTTTTTTAATGACCAAACAATATGTCTACTTTTTATAAAAAAAGTTGCATCAGCAATGCATTATGGTATATTTTCCCGTCAAACAGCCAGTCTTTTAGTTCTGTTGAGTGTATAAATCCGCATCGTTTGAACAGCTTTAGTGATTGGAGATTGTCTTTATCAACGTATGCATATATTTGGTGAAGGTGTAAAACTTCGAGCGAGTATTTCTTTATTTTGTCTATGGCGGCCTGCGCCAGTCCTTGTTTCCTGTATTTGATTTTTATCGCAATGCCTATTTCGGCTCTCATGTGCTTGGGGTCAAAGTTTATCAGGTCGATTATTCCTATAACATCATGCCCTTCATTCTCAATCATCATCCTAACCTGCCTGTCTGTATAAATGTCGTTTTTGGAGTTTGCGACATAGTCATAGAGCGTGTATCGAGAGTATGGCACACTTGTCGCACTGACATTCCATAAGCTTGTGTCGTTTTCTATGGTGTACAGGTCGTCAAGGTCTTCAGGTTCGATGGCCCTCAAGTGGACGGTGGGCGGTGTTGCAGTCATCAGTTTATTATTTCTTTGTCGGTTATTACGATGTTGTGTACAGGGTTGTATGTACCGATAAATACGTTTTCACAAGGATGTTGTGAAAATATTTCAAGTATTTTTTCGTATTCGTATGAGCTTGTGTCATATACCGCATAAACGGGGCAGGCCTTGTTTCCTTTTGGGGATATCTTGATGTGCCCGTCCGGGTTGGACTTTTCGTCGCATTCGAGATAATCTGCGATGAATCCGTTTCTTTCGGCGATTTGCTGGCAAGCATTGAGTGATTTTGCCGAGCCGATGAACAAGTAGCGCGGATTTGTCTTGCGCCTTGTCCCTCCAAAACCAAGCATCTTGTTTATATTGATGTATGACATTTTTGCCAATGCGAGCGTGGCTTTTACATATATGGCAATGTTTATTGGTATGGATAGCCAGAAACTGAGGTGGCTGTAATGCTTTCTGAAGAATATGAGCATGGCTTCGTAGAACACATGGACATACCTGAAAGATGACTTTTGGGTGCTTTCGCCCTTGTAATGTAAAATTTTGGATGGCAGATACCAGTTTTCGTAACCGTTTTTAAGCAGCCTGTATGACAGGTCAATGTCTTCGCCGTACATGAAAAAGTCCTCGTCCAGCAGCCCTGTTTTCTTCAACGCGCTATGCCTTGCCATGAAGAATGCGCCGCTTATCACTTCAATTTGTCCAGGTTCGTCCCATGACATACCGCACATGTAGTATCTTCCGAAACGCTTGCTTGTGGGGTATTTTGCGCACATGCCGCACATCTTGTAAAACGAAGTCATGGGGGTAGGCAGCCCACGACGGCTTTCCAGGGCCTTGTCGCCGTTGCTTTTCAGCATCTGCACGCCCACGCCGCCGGCTTTTGGATGTGTGTCCATGAAGCCGACACATTCCTTAATCGTGTTTTCGCCTACAAAAGTATCTGGGTTCAGCAGTAAGACATATTCTCCCGAAGCGCGTCTGATAGCCATGTTGTTGGCTTTCGCGAAGCCGTTGTTATGGTTGCTTGCAATCAGCTTTATGCCTTTGCCGTAGCGGCTTAGGCTGGCCGGGGTGCCGTCTTTTGAATGGTTGTCAACCACGAATATTTCGGCATCCATTCCTTCCAATGCCTTATGCAGGCTGTCGATGCACTGCATAAGGTAATGCTTTACGTTGTAACTGACTATGATGACTGACAGCTTCATTTTTCTCCACCGGTTTCTAAAATGCAGCGTGCAGTGCCGGGATATACGAACACAAGGCATACAAGGCATATTATGGCCATGTAGCCGAAAGCGACGTTGAGTCCCGACATGTAGTATAGCAACGTGTTTGCAATCATTGGCAGGCAGAGCATCGCCATCCTGACGCTTCCCCACTTGGCGAGTGCACGGCCTTGTGTGTATGTCAGTTCTGCATTTATTTTCTTGAGTTTGAACAGCCTGAGCGCCAGGGGTACCATGCAAATGGTAAGTATTTCCATTACGGACACGGTGATGAATGCCATATTTGCGTTGCCGGAAAGGTCGCCAGGCATGAGCGTGTCAGTCTCATACAGCACGGCGATAGCCACTGCAACAAGTATGCTTGTATACAATTCGGCTGCCAGAAGGCGTTTCGCCTTGTTTATTATGGTAGATTTTTCCATTGTCATAATATATATAAATAGGTGAAATAATACTTATTTGCTCCGTTTACTGCCTGCCGTCGAACGGCACACGGTTGATGATAGAGCGTCCGAGTGTTACCTCGTCTGTATATTCCAGTTCTTCTCCGACCGACACTCCTCGTGCTATAACGCTGAGCCTGACATCATATTTTGACAGTTTGCGGTAGATGTAGAAGTTTGTCGTGTCTCCTTCCATGTTGGGGCTTAGGGCGAGTATCACTTCGTTTACGCCGCCTGCCGCCACCCTGTCAACAAGCGAGTCTATCTCTATGTCGCCGGGGCCGATGCCGTCCATCGGCGATATTACGCCGCCCAGCACATGGTAAAGGCCGTTGTACTGCTGTGTGTTCTCCACGGCCATCACGTCCTGCACGTTTTCCACCACGCATACGGTTGATGCGTCGCGGTGCTTGTTCGAGCATATCGGGCAAATGTCGCTGTCGCTGATGTTGTGGCATATGGTGCAGTATCTTATTTCATTGCGCATGTCACCGATTGTCTTCACGAACCGGCCGACCTTGTCCTTGTCCTGCCTGAGCAGGAACAAAGCCAGCCTCAAGGCCGTTTTTTGTCCTACGCCGGGTAGGCCGGCCAGCTCGGAAACGGCTCTTGCAAACAGTTGCGACGGATATTGTTGGAGCATGTCGTTCAATATTTTCGGCGGCAAAGTTACTTCAATATGCTGTAATTTCCAAGACAAAACTTCTTTTTGTTGTTGCTCCGTGCCGATATTCGTCCGGATGTTCAGGCGTTATGTCTGAATCAGATGTGCCGCGCCTTTCGTACCGTATGTGTAACTTGTTGATAGCCAAGAGTTTGTAAAAGGCCGTATTTCGGCTTGTAAAAGGCGGCCTTTCGCATTGCCATTTGTGGCCTTTGGTAAGGTAAAATGCCGTCTTTAGGAGTTTGGATGACAGTCATGCGGTTTCATGATGCGGATTCCAAATAAAACAATCTGCGTCCGCAGTGTTGACAAAATCCCGTTTCTCTTCCTTTTATTTGGCATTGCGCCTAACTTGCATTATCTTTGCACTTCGGAAAATATGCGGGCAAGTCCGTTTCACGGGCTTGTGTTGTTAATCGTAAGTGTGGCGGTTTGCTGCGGTGGCGTGCTTAAAGTCGTATGCCAGGCACATGTGCCATGCCTTGAAAACGTTTGAATATGGAAATAAGAAAGTCAGAATTTGTAATAAGCAATTCCACTTGGACGAAATGTCCGGATGACACCAAGCCTGAATATGCTTTTATTGGCAGGAGCAATGTTGGCAAGTCGAGTTTGATAAACATGCTCTGTAACCATAAGAATTTGGCGAAGACTTCCGCAACACCAGGGAAGACTTTGCTTATCAACCATTTCATAATCAATGACGAATGGTATCTGGTAGACCTGCCAGGTTATGGCTTTGCCAAGCGTTCAAAGTCGGTGCAGAAGAAGCTGGAGCAGATGGTGACGTCGTACATCTTGCAGCGCGAGCAGCTTGTCAACGTGTTTGTATTGGTGGACATACGCCATGGATTCATGCCGGTGGACCGCGAGTTCATAGACTGGCTGGGGCGTAGCGGAGTTCCGTTCTCAATAGTATTCACAAAGGCGGACAAGCTTGGCCCGGTCAAGGCAAAGTTGTCTGTCAAGGCATACATGGACAGTCTTACTGACACATGGGAGGAACTGCCGCCTCATTTTATCACAAGCAGCGAGAAAAAGACTGGGCGTGACGACGTGCTTGACTATATCGCACAGATAAACAAGACATTGAAGGAAGAAAAATAAAAAGCCTTATGGCAAGTGTAATACCATATCTTGATGTACAGCATCTTACAAAGTCGTTTGGTGCTCAAGTCCTTTTTGAAGATATCTCGTTTTCCGTATCTGAAGGACAGAAGGTGGGGCTGGTAGCCCGCAACGGTACGGGCAAGTCCACTTTGCTTTCCATCCTTACCGGTGTGGAGGGGTATGATTCTGGGGAAATAATCTTCCGGCGCGGTGTCCGCGTAGGGTATCTTGAGCAGACCCCGAAGTTCAACGATGCCGATACGGTGCTTGACGCCTGTTTCAACCATGCAGGCGACGAGGAGAAGATACTAAAGGCGAAGCAGGTGCTTACGCAATTGAAGGTGGGCGACTTGTCACGGACTATGGGTACGCTTAGCGGTGGCCAGCAGCGTCGTGTGGCTCTGGCCAACGTATTGCTGACCGAGCCGGACATGCTTATACTTGACGAGCCTACCAACCATCTTGACTTGGAGATGATAGAATGGCTTGAAGGTTTTTTGTCAAGAGGCAACAAGACACTTCTCATGGTGACCCATGACAGGTTTTTCCTTGACAGGGTATGCTCTGTGATAATTGAGCTTGACGGCAAGACCGTCTATACCTATCGTGGCAACTACAGCTATTATCTGGAAAAGCGCCAGGAGCGTATTGACAACACTCGGGCGGAAATAGCCAGAGCCAACAATTTGTATAGGAAGGAACTTGAATGGATGCGCCGGATGCCACAGGCTCGCGGCCATAAGGCGCGTTATCGCGAGGATGCTTTTTACGAGTTGGAGAAGGTTGCGAAGCAGCGTATCGAGGAAAGGCAGATAAGGCTGAAGTCGAAGAACATATATATAGGCAGCAAAATATTCGAGTGCCAGTATATTTCGAAGAGCTGGGGGCCTGACAATGTCATTTTAAAAGACTTCTACTATAACTTCGCCCGGTATGAGAAGATGGGAATTGTCGGCAATAACGGTACAGGAAAGTCAACATTCGTGAAAATGCTTTTGGGCTTGGAGAAGCCAGACAGCGGCCGCTTTGACATCGGTTCGACGGTTAAGTTCGGATATTTTTCACAGGAGGGAATAAAGTTTGACCAGCAGAAGAAGGTTATAGATGTAGTTACTGAAATTGCCGACTATATAGATATGGGGGGAGGCAAGCACCTTTCTGCATCCCAGTTCCTGCAATATTTCCTTTTTACGCCGGAGCAGCAGCACAACTATGTGTACAAACTCAGCGGTGGAGAGAAGCGCAAGCTTTACTTGTGCACGGTACTGATGAAGAATCCAAATTTTCTTGTGCTTGATGAGCCTACGAACGATTTGGACATACAGACATTGCAGATATTTGAGGAATATCTGGCGGATTTTCCAGGATGTGTGATAATTGTAAGCCATGACCGTTATTTTATGGATAAGGTTGTTGACCATTTGCTGGTTTTCAACGGTGGAGGCGAAGTGCAAGATTTCCCTGGCAACTATACACAATACCGGGAGTGGTGCTCGCTGAAAAGCAAGGCCGACACTATTGGTGCCAAGCGTGAGCCTTTCGTCCGGGAAAGGCGGCGTGCGGAGCGGCGCCGGTTGTCATATAAAGAAAAATTGGAGTATGCCAGCCTGGAAAAGGAAATAGCTGAAATAGAAGCGGAGCGAAAGGTGTTGGAAGAACGGCTTTGCAGCGGAACCTTGTCCATAGAAGAGCTTACGGCGGTGAGTAAGAGATTGCCTCTGTTAAAGGAAGAGCAGGATGAAAAGGAGATGCGATGGCTTGAATTGTCGGAAATAGCGGAACAATAGGGAATGGTGTACGGCAGGGGAATGGGGCGTGTACATGTTCAAGCCTCATATATGGATTGTTTTTATGCTGTTTTGAATCAAAAACAGATTTAAAAATAGTTAAAAGCTAAAACGGCATCGGTTAATATTCGTTTTCTTCAATATAAATTATTAATTTTGCACGTCAAATAAGAAAATCAAGCGTTTGTTTCCAGTCGTGAAACAAATCCAATCATTAAATTTCCACACATACATTATATTTATGTATAGCAAAGACGAACTTTTATCTAAGAATATCGCCGAACTTGAGGATATTGCTGAACAATTAGGAGCAAAAGTCAAGTCTGGAGATAGCCAAGAAGATATTATTTATTCTATTCTTGACAAACAAGCCGAAGTGGAGGGAAACAAAAATCCTCTTGGGACAAAACGCCGTAGGGTGCGTATCGTTAAGAAAGATACGGACAGGGTATATTCGGTGAATGGTAAAGAAGGTGAGAACTTTGACCTGAAAAAGAACAAAGTGTCAAGTGAAGTGCCTTCTATTTTCAACGATGTGCCTGTTGCAACGCCAACTAAGACAAAGTCAACAAGGGCCAAGGCTAAAGCCAAGGACGAGCAACTGATGCAGCCGGAGCAACAAATTGCGACTGACGGAGTCGCTGAAGACCGCAAAGAGCCAGTAAACGACGCTGGGATGTTGCAGCAACCAGTTACTGCCACTTTGCCGGAGGCAACTGACGAAGAGGAAAGTCGCGGTATGGATGTTCCACCGTTTATGGATGAAAAGCAAGTGGCAGATGATGAGGCTTTGCCAGTAGTGCCAGAAGCCGAGTATTCACCTGGTGAGGGCAATGAAGACGTTGAGGAACAATCAGACCTGCTGGCGCAGCTTCAGGCCAAGGTCAATGCACATAATGAACTTGTTGACGAGAAACGTGAGGCCATAGCCCAAGGTGTATGGGAGGGTGACCCGGCAGATGGGACCGATTTCATAACCGTTGTGGATTTGCCGATAGAAGACCAAATGGCTCTTCCTAATTTTGACATGTTCGACAATCCTACCGCACCTGTGGACATGAACACAGTTGCTTACACCCAACGTATGGACCAGGAAGCCATGTCGTCATTTGATTTTGAAGATATAATTACGGCTAACGGTGTACTTGAGATAATGCCTGACGGATATGGATTCCTGCGTTCAAGCGATTATAATTATCTTTCATCGCCTGACGACATTTATGTTTCGATAGTGCAGATTAAGCGCTACGGACTTAAGACGGGCGATGTTATAGAGTGCCATGTGCGTCCTCCGCATGACGGAGAGAAGTATTTTCCGCTGACTACTATTGACAAAATCAATGGGCGTGACCCGGCAGAGGTGCGTGACAGAATACCCTTCGACCACCTTACACCGTTGTTTCCGGATGAGAAATTTACATTGTGCGGCGACCCGGCAACGACCAATCTCAGCACAAGGATTGTTGACTTGTTCTCGCCGATAGGCAAGGGGCAGCGTGCGCTTATCGTAGCCCAGCCCAAGACAGGTAAGACAATATTGATGAAAGATATTGCAAATGCCATAGCGGCCAACCATCCTGAAGCTTACCTGATGATGCTGCTTATCGACGAACGACCGGAGGAAGTGACCGACATGGCACGCACGGTGAACGCCGAGGTGATAGCCTCGACATTCGACGAGCCGGCCGAGCGTCATGTAAAGATTGCCGGTATAGTGCTTGAAAAGGCAAAACGTATGGTTGAGTGCGGTCATGATGTCGTGATATTCCTCGACTCAATAACCCGTCTTGCACGTGCATACAACACGGTTGCGCCGGCCAGCGGCAAGGTGCTTACCGGTGGTGTGGACGCTAATGCGTTGCAGAAGCCAAAGCGTTTCTTCGGTGCGGCCAGGAACATTGAGGGCGGAGGCTCGCTGACGATTGTGGCGACGGCTCTTATAGATACGGGCAGCAAGATGGACGAAGTGATATTCGAGGAGTTTAAAGGCACGGGTAACATGGAACTCCAGCTTGACCGCAACTTGAGTAACAAGAGGATATTCCCGGCGGTTAACCTTGTCGCTTCAAGCACCCGTCGTGACGATTTGCTGCAAGACAAGCTTACACTCGACCGCATGTGGGTGCTGCGTAAGTTCATAGCCGACATGAATCCTATCGAGGCGATGAACACTATTCATGACCGGATCATGCACACACATGACAATGACGAGTTTCTTGCAACGATGAATTCATAAGTAGGTATATACCAGTAAAGGTATGTGTAGTTGGCGTATTGGCTTGTTTGCATACTTTACTGAACATTATGTATAACTGATAATAAATATGTTATGTGGTGGAAGATGGGCTGTCCCGTCTTCCACCATTTTCATTAGTTTTCTAAAAGTTGGTCTTTTACCATATGAAAAATGTTATTTTGCAGCATGATATGCGGCATATTGTGAGTTGAAAGACCAAATATTGTGTATTGGCTGTCGTTTATGTATTATTTGTTTTATTACAGCCATGATGGATTTAACTTTTGTCTTGAAAATTTTGGGATACCGATAATTTTAGCTAACTTTGCACCCGAATTTGAGGTTCCGTAGCTCAGTTGGATTAGAGCAACGCCCTTCTAAGGCGTGGGTCTAGGGTTCGAATCCCTACGGAATCACTGGAAAAGGACTTCGTTTGTGAAGTCCTTTTCTTGTTTTTCATAAAGACTTTGGCGCGAGATATAGGAAAACACAAATAATATGATTATATTTGCATTACTAAAAACGCCTTGATAATCGAATGGGAAAATACATTTTGACATTTCTATTATCGTTCATGTATATGTTTGTGAGTGCGCAGCAACAGCATGAATGGGAGCAGTATCTGTACCAAATCGGCGAGATGGAAGACATGGAGGCCGTGGATTGGGAGGTATATTTTGATATGTTCTGTGACTTTGAAGCAAGTCCGTTGAATATAAACACGGCTACTCGTGAGGAACTGGAGCAGTTTCCGTTCCTTTCGGCGAAAGACGTTGAAGACATCAGTGAATACCTTTATTTTTACGGGCCGATGAAGTCTCTTGGCGAATTGGCTATGATAACCGGGCTTGACTATTACAAGCGTAAGCTTCTTTCGTATTTTACTTATGCCGGAGAGATAAAGAAACGTGCGTTCCCGACGATGAAAAACATAGTAAAGTACGGCAAGCATGATTTGACGGGAACGTTGAAAGTGCCGTTTTATACGCGTAAAGGCGACAGGGAAGGCTACATGGGGTATCAATATAAGCACAGCATAAGGTATGATTTTACTTATGGAGACAATGTAAGGCTTGGCGTATTGGGCGCCCAGGACGCAGGCGAGCCTTTTTTTGCAGGCAGAAACAACCTGGGATATGATTTCTATTCATTTTACTTGGTGCTCAAAAAGTTGGGACGGATAAAGACGCTTGCGTTAGGGCGGTATCGTGCGAGGTTTGGCATGGGGCTTGTGATAAACAACAATTTCAGCTTCGGCAAGCTGTCGGCTTTGTCGTCAATGGGACGTGGAGCAAGCAACATACGCGCCCATTCGTCATTGTCGAGTGCCAATTATTTGCAAGGCGCGGCGGCGACAGTGTCGGTAGCTAAGGGACTTGATGTCAGCGCATTTGTCTCTTACCGGAAGTTTGATGCTACATTGAATAAGGGCGACAGCACCATTGCAACAATATTGAGTTCAGGGTATCATCGGACTGAAACGGAAATGGCAAAGAAAAACAATTCTTCGCATTTTCTTGTCGGTGGGAATATAGACTATCGGTTTGGCGGGTTTTATGTGGGCGCAACTGGCGTATTTGTGTCTTTGGATAAGGAGCTGAAGCCAAAGACGGAGGCCATTTACCGCCGGCATTATGCAAATGGAAAGAATTTTTACAACGTTGGGGTCAATTACGGATATACGGGTCACAGACTTTCATTCAGCGGCGAGACGGCTACGGGTGGTTGCAATGCTGTTGCGACGGTCAATTCGTTGAGTTATAGTCTTACTGACAATCTTGATTTGCTGGCTTTACAGAGGTTTTACTCCTTCAGGTATTATTCGTTGTTTGCAGAAAGTTTTAGTGAAGGAGGTGCTGTACAGAATGAAAGCGGCGTATATCTTGGTGTCAAGTGGGTGCCTATGCCGGGGCTTAACGTATCGGCATACACGGATTTTGCATACTTTGCGTGGCCTAAATATCAGGCTGCCGGCAGCTCACGGTCGTTTGACAACCTTGTGCAGCTGACGTATGTGCCCGGTAGTTGGACGTTTTCCGCGCGTTACCGCTTTAAGATGCGTGAGCGTGACAATGCTGAAAAAACAGGGCTTATATTTAAAGATGAGCATCGGGGACGCTTCTCGGTGTCATATAACGATGCTGTATGGAGTTGGAAAACGCAGGCTGACGTTTCTTATACAGATTATAAAAAAAGCAGTCTTGGCTGGATGATAAGCCAAAATGTAGGGCTGAAAGTGAAAAAATTGTTCAGCGCAATGCTCTCTTTCGGCTATTTTGATACGGACGATTATGATAGCAGGGTATATGCTTACGAGCGCGGCTTGCGTTATTCTTTTTCATTCCCTGCATATTATGGCAACGGTATAAGATTTGCTTTGTTTGCCACTTCCGCTTTTTCCGATAAGGTTTCGGTAACGGCAAAAGTCGGTACTACAAAGTATTTCGACCGAGATAAAATAGGAAGTAGTTATCAAGAAATAGACGGTTCGTCTGCTACTGACCTTGAGTTACAGTTGAGATTACGGTTGTGAGTTTTTGAACTCGTTTTGTATTTTCATGTATTGATAAAATAAGCGGAATACAGTTTTAACTTATTGAAAGCCACCGTATTCCGCCCCAATGCTGTGATTTATGTTAATATGATGTTACATGTCGTTATCCTAAATATTTCATAAGGATTTTTGCATTACCGCTTTCACGGAGTTTTGCGATGCTCTTTTCCCTGATTTGGCGTACACGTTCACGTGTAAGCCCAAGTTGGTCGCCAATTTCTTCAAGGCCTTTTTCGTGGCATCCAATGCCAAAACATTCACGTATAATAGTTATTTCACGTTCTTTCAAAACTTTGCTCAATACAGTATTGAGTTCGAGAGCCATCGATTCATGGTCAACAGCGCGGTCTGTGCGGCTGTCTTCTCCGCTTGGCATGACATCAAGCATACAATTGTCTTCACCGTCTTGGAACGGTGCGTCAATGCTTACATGGTGTCCATCGGCGGCCAACGACTGTCCGATTTTTTCTTCGTCAAGTTTCGTAACTTCGGAAAGTTCCGATACAGAAGGATGGCGCTGGTTCTCCTGCTCGAACTTGTTTATTTCGTGATTTATCTTGTTAAGAGAGCCAACTTGGTTGAGAGGCAAGCGAACTATACGGCTTTGTTCGGCGATTGCTTGCAGGATGCTTTGTCTTATCCACCATACGGCGTAAGAAATGAATTTGAAACCGCGCGTTTCATCGAACTTTTGGGCCGCCTTGATAAGACCAATATTACCTTCGTCAATCAAGTCTGTCAGTGTCAGTCCTTGGTGCTGGTATTGCTTGGCCACTGACACTACGAAACGCAGATTGGCTGTAACCAGCTTGTTTTTTGCCCGTTCGCCTTCAGGGCCGCCTTTCTTTATTTTCTGTGCCAGTTCTATTTCCTCGTCAATTGAAATAAGCGGAGCGCGTCCTATTTCAACAAGGTATTTGTCTAAAGCTTCACTTGAACGGTTGGTAATACTTTTTTGAATTTTTAGCTGTCTCATCTAATTGCCTTAAAAATGTAAGTTGCTGATTACTAAGCTGATAGCTTTATTTATCTCTAAAAACGGTGCAAAATTACAAAAAATACCAATATGTTGTTCTTCTTGTATGGTTAAAAAAGATAAATAGTGGAGACGGTACACTATTTGTTTGATGTTAAAATGATGCGTTATTTTGAGAAAAACATCATGTATTCATGTTCGAAATTTGGCGTAAACACCCCTTTACCGATATTTGCCTTTATTTCGTCCATGATCCAAAAGCGTCCGTCAGACAATTCGTTTCTGTTTGGATTAAGTGTTCCCGAGAAAACGGTTTTATGGACGTATACTAATTCTCTTTCAATATCGCTTTCAAAAACGTAGCTCCCGAGAAATACACTTTCACATTCGGATATTCCAAGTTCTTCATTTATTTCACGTTTGAAAGCCGTGGCTATATCTTCTCCAAAATCGACATGTCCGCCGACGGCAGTGTCCCATTTACCCGGTTGTACGTCTTTCCACTCTGGCCTTTTCTGCAAATAAATCTTGCCGTCAGGTGAGAATACGTGGAGGTGGACGACTGGATGCAGTATCTTTGAGCCATTGTGTGCTACACTGCGTTGCACTTTGCCTATTACAATACCGTCTTCATTGACAATAGGAAATATCTCTTTGCCGTTATCCATTGGTTTTATGTTATTTAGACAATAGTGATGAAGTATTTGTCGAATATGTGTTCCAATCCTTCAGGCCTATTCTCGAATATCCCGAATACAGCACTGCCGCTACCGCTCATCGCCGCATAGAGGGCACCTAAGTCGTAAAGCGTTTGTTTTATTTGGGCAATTTCAGGATGGAGTGGGGCGATGCTTTGCTCAAAATCATTTGTCAGCCAGTTTTTCCATAAGGTAACGGGCATCGCGACAATGTCTTTGCAGCATGTATCCGGCTTCTGTGGGGTTACGTTTGCAAACGCTTCTTTTGTACTTATCATCAATGGGGGCTTTACGATAACGATGTGGCATCCTCCTATGTTGACGTCTATGGGTGACAGTTTTTCGCCAATACCGGTGGCGAATGACGGTACAGGGTTGATAAAGAACGCGCAGTCTGCGCCTAACTTTGCAGCGAGTTTCTGCATGTCTGGTACAGACATGTTAAGGCGGAACATGTCATTCAGCATTCTTATAGTGTAGGCACAGTCAGAAGAACCTCCTCCCATGCCGGCTTGTGAGGGTATGCGCTTTGTCAGTTTTATTGAAACGTTAGGCAGCTCCGGATATATTCCTTTAAGCAGCTTGTATGCTTTCACCACCAGATTGTCATTGGCTTCTCCTGATATTTCCATGCCGTCCAAGCTTAACTGGCATATGCCTTCACCTTGTCCGGCTTTCCCGATTTTTTCAATTTCCAATCTGTCACATAGTCTTATAGGGTAAAATACGGTTTCAAGGTTGTGGTATCCGTCGGGTCGTTTGCCTGTAATGTTTAGCCCGAGGTTTATTTTCGCACATGGGAAATCAATCATTTTTATGATGGCTTTTTGCCTGCAAATATAATCATATAATTCGGATTGGATGCTGATTAACCGAATATTTATTTGTAATTTTGCGTCGAATTTTCAATAAAGATATATGCCTGACAATAAAAAGAGCCGTGCGCTTGACAACAATTATGCGCACATCCAGCCACAAGCCATTGACATTGAGCGTATAGTGTTGGGCGCGTTGATGATTGACAAGGACGCGTTTTCAGTGGTAAGCGAGATACTTCATCCGGAGACTTTTTACGAACCGCGCAACCAGAAGGTGTACAGTGCCATACAGAGCCTGAGCCTCGACGAGAAGCCGGTAGACATAATGACCGTTACTGAAGAGCTGAAACGGCAGGGAACGCTGGAAGATGTAGGCGGCCCGGCATACGTGCTTGAGTTGAGTTCGCACGTAGCTTCGTCTGCGCACATAGAGTATCATGCCAAAATATTGGCGCAGAAGTTCCTTGCCCGGCAGCTTATCTCGTTTGCAAGCGTGATTGAAACCAAGGCGTTTGACGAGACTATCGACGTGGACGAGCTTATGCAGGAGGCCGAAGGGTCTCTTTTCGAACTGTCGCAGAAGAACATGCGGCAGGACTACACCCAGATAGACCCGGTCGTCAAGCAGGCTGTGGAGATATTGCAAAAGGCTGCAGCCAACAAGGGCGGCCTTACGGGCATACCTACTGGCTATGCCAAGCTTGACGATTACACAGCAGGATGGCAGCGCAGCGACCTTGTGATAATAGCCGGCCGACCGGCCATGGGTAAGACGTCGTTCGCGTTGTCGTTGGCAAAGAACATCGCCGTAGATTACGGACGCCCCATTGCGTTCTTTTCATTGGAAATGAACAATGTGCAGCTGGTTAACCGTCTGATATCCAATGTCTGCGAGATTGAGGGACGTAAGATATTGAACGGTCAGCTTGACGATGAGGAGTGGAAACGTCTTGACAAGAACGTTGGCAAGCTGCAAGCCGCACCTATTTATATAGATGACACCCCGGGCATGTCTATTTTCGAACTGCGCACCAAGGCGCGCAGGCTTGTCCGAGAGAAAGGGGTTGAGCTGATAATGATTGACTACTTGCAGCTTATGAACGCCAACGGTGCGCGATTCGGCAGCCGACAGGAGGAGGTGTCAACAATAAGCCGGTCGTTGAAGGGACTTGCCAAGGAACTTGACATACCTGTACTTGCCCTCTCACAGCTTAACCGTACAGTCGAAGGGCGCGAAGGCCCTGAAGGCAAGCGTCCGCAGCTTAGCGACCTGCGCGAGTCGGGAGCCATAGAGCAGGATGCCGACATGGTGCTCTTCGTGCATAGACCCGAGTATTACCGTATATTCACTGACGAGAAGGGCAACGACTTGCATGGAAAGGCACAGATAATAATAGCCAAGCACCGTAAGGGCGGCACTGGCGACGTGCTGCTTAACTTCCGTGGAGAGTTCACTCGTTTTGAAAATCCCAATGATTCAAACAATGCTCCGTTTGGCGGAGGAGAGATTATCGGCTCTAAAATCAACGGTGATGACGGTATGCCACTGCCTCCTCCTTACGGTGGTGACATGCCCGGTGACGGGCCGCTGCCGTTCTGATGCCGGGCCGTGGTGTAATGACGGTTATCCAAAAGGCCGTATATCGGATTGCGATATACGGCCTTTTGACGTTTGAAAGACGGCATTTCGCACCGCGTTTTGCCGCCCTTTGTTCATCTACAAGATTGATAGGCAAACCGCGATAAAGGCAATCGCCCTTTATCGCGGTTTTATTTGTATTGTGATAAATGTTTAATATGCGAACAGTGGATATTTCAACATTGTCTCATTTACTTTCTCACGAACGCGTGCTATAACCTTTTCGTCTTCAGGATTGTTGAGCACTTCCTCGATAAGGTCGGCGATAAGCACCATCATGTCTTCTTTCGCTCCGCGTGTGGTTATGGCCGGTGTGCCGAGGCGGATGCCTGATGTCTGGAATGCGCTGCGTGTGTCATACGGTACCATGTTCTTGTTCACTGTTATGTCAGCCGCAACAAGTGCGCTCTCGGCAACCTTGCCTGTTAGGTCAGGATATTTCGAGCGTAGGTCAACCAGCATCGAGTGGTTGTCCGTGCCGCCGCTTACAATTGTGAAGCCGCGCTTGATTAGCTCTTCGGCCAGTACGGCGGCGTTTTTCTTTACCTGCTTAGCCCATTCCTTGAATTCAGGTTGCAGGGCTTCGTTGAATGCTACTGCTTTTGCGGCGATTATATGTTCAAGAGGACCGCCTTGTGTTCCAGGGAACACTGCGCTGTTGAGAAGCTGGCTCATCATTTTTATTTGCCCCTTGGGTGTAGTCTTACCCCATGGGTTCTCAAAGTCTTTGCCCATAAGGATAATGCCTCCACGCGGGCCGCGCAGCGTTTTATGCGTTGTCGATGTTACGATGTGCGCGTATTTCAACGGGTTGTCAAGCAGTCCGGCAGCAATAAGTCCGGCAGGGTGAGCCATGTCAATCATCAGCAGTGCGCCTACCTTGTCTGCGATTTCACGCATACGCTTGTAGTCCCATTCACGGCTGTACGCAGAGCCGCCGCCGATTATCAGCTTGGGCTTATGCTCAATGGCGAGCTGTTCCATCTCGTCGTAGTCCACGCGTCCGGTCTCCTTATTGAGGTTGTAGCCTACGGCATGGTATAGTATTCCGGATGTGTTGACGCTTGAACCGTGTGACAAGTGGCCGCCGTGTGCAAGATTGAGTCCGAGGAATGTATCGCCGGGATTAAGCACCGTCAGCAACACTGCTGCGTTGGCCTGTGCTCCAGAATGTGGCTGTACGTTTGCATATTCGGCTCCGAACAGTTTTTTTACGCGTTCGATGGCCAAGGTCTCGACTTCGTCTACAACTCCGCAACCTCCATAATAACGTTTACCTGGATAGCCTTCTGCGTATTTGTTTGTCAGGCACGACCCCATAGCCTGCATCACTTCGTCGCTTACAAAGTTTTCAGACGCGATAAGCTCCATGCCTTTCAATTGGCGCTGGTGCTCTTTTTCAATAAGGTCGAAAATCAATTGGTCTCTTTCCATTGTGTAAATGTTTGTGAAATTTGTAAATGTAGTGTTTTTTTCATATTAGCTGGACTTTGCTTATGTCTTGCTCCTTGTCACAGTAGTGACACCGTATTATGCCGGCCTTCTTGTCAGTGACGGTAAATATTGTGTCCATCGGTTCGTTGTTTGTTACGCATTTAGGATTGTTGCATTTCACGATACCTCTTAGTTCGTCGGGCGTTTCCACTTTTTTCTTTTCCACGACCTCGTAGTTGCGTATTATGTTGAGTACGATGTTGGGGGCAACTACCGACAGACGGGATATTTCTTCATCCGTAAAAAATTTGTTTTCAATCTTAATTATGCCTTTCCTGCCAATTTTCTTGGAAAGGTAATTATAGCCGATTGTTACGACGGTGTCCAGATTTTGTAGTCCGAGGACGCTTGCCACCTCGTATGTTTTTTCTGAAGGTATGTGGTCTATGACGGTTCCGTTTTCAATGGCTGCCACCAGTCTTTCTTTCTTGCTCATGTTGCCTGTATGTTTTTTGTGGGGAGATTACTCTATGATTGTATTGTCGTTGACAATTTCTTCAAATGTTATTCCGAGTACGTCACAGATTATGGCTTCCCTTGCATAGAGGCCGTTCTGCGCTTGCTGTATGTAATAAGCGTGTGGGTTTGTGTCTACCTCATATTCAATTTCGTTGACGCGCGGTAGCGGATGGAGGATTTTCATATTCGGGCGTGCATTTCTAAGCATGTCGTTTTTCAGTATGTACACGTTCTTCACCTTTTCGTATTCCATCAGGTCGGAGAATCTTTCTTTCTGTACACGCGTCATATAAAGGATGTCAGCCTTGCTTATCACATCTTCGTTGAAGTCGGTGTGCTCTATGAATTTTATCCCGTTGTCCTTGCAATATAGTTTATATTCGTCGGGCATTGCAAGTTCCTTCGGGGCGATAAAATGGAACGTGGGGTTGAAATGCCGCATGGCCATTATGAGCGAATGCACTGTCCGTCCATATTTCAAGTCGCCTACCAGGCAAATGTCAAGGTTTTCCAAAGTGCCTTGAGTCTTATATATGGAGTAGAGGTCAAGCATACATTGCGACGGATGTTGGTGTGCGCCGTCGCCGGCATTGATTATGGGTATCGGTGCTATTTCACTTGCATATTGGGCCGCGCCTTCTATATAGTGCCTCATTACAATCACGTCGGCATAATTTGATACCATCAAAATCGTGTCTTTGAGCGTTTCTCCTTTCGTCGCACTGGTTACCTTGGCGTCACTGAATCCGATGACGCGTGCTCCTAAACGGTTTGCTGCGGTTTCGAAGCTGAGTCTTGTGCGTGTTGACGGCTCGAAAAACAGTGTAGCTACGACCTTGCCTTTTAATGTTTCCCTATTCGGATGTTTTTCAAATTCTTGCGCCATTTTTATCATGTAGAGTATTTTCTCACGTGATAGGTCGGCGATTGTAACAAAGTTATGTATTGCCATTGCTGTTAGTTGTAATTACTATTTCGTGTGCTAAGTTACGCATTATTTTTAATTTATGGTGGATAAATAAAAAGAAAAGTAGTATTTTTGCAACTAATTATTGTATTAGAGTTAAAAATGAGGAAAACATTTGTCCGCGTATTGTGGGGAGTGCTTTGCGCTTCCGTTATTTTCTTGGCAATAGCGTTTGTTTCTATATGGTTTGGTTGGATTGGCTACATGCCTGACATTGCTGATTTGCAGAATCCTATAAGCAGGTATGCTTCGCAGGTATATTCTGTGGACGGTAAGATACTCGGTACATACAATATGAATAGAGAGAACCGTGTACATGTAAGTTTTGACGGTCTTTCGCCATATTTGGTTCAGGCTCTTGTCGCTACAGAGGATGAGCGTTTCTATGAACATTCTGGTATAGATTTCATAGCGTTGACGCGCGCTGTAGTGAAACGTGGTGTTTTAGGGCAGAAAAGTGCAGGCGGAGGCTCTACGATAACCCAGCAGTTGGCTAAACAACTTTATTCTGCTACGGCAGGAAGCACGCTCGAGCGATTGATGCAAAAGCCTATAGAGTGGGTAATTGCGGTAAAACTTGAGCGTTTTTATACTAAGGAAGAGATAATTACCATGTATCTCAATTATTTTGACTTTCTACATAATGCTGTTGGCATAAAGACTGCATCTGATGTCTATTTCAAGAAGAATCCGAACAATCTTACATTAACAGAGGCAGCAACGTTAATCGGTTTGTGCAAGAATCCGTCTTACTATAATCCTGTAAGGTATCCGGAAAGATGTATCGAGCGGCGAAACGTCGTGCTTGGCCAAATGCTTAAGACCGGATATATTACCGATGCGCAGTATAATGAAGCGTCAGGAGCTCCGCTGGCATTGGATTTTCATAGGATAGACCATAAGGATGGCATAGCTACTTATTTCAGGGATTTCTTGCGCAGGTACATGATGGCGGAGAGACCTGAACTTGACGATTACCCTTCATGGAATCGTGTACAATACAACATTGATTCAATTGCTTGGGAAACAGACCCTTTGTATGGATGGTGTAACAAGAACTTTAAGAAAAACGGCGAACATTACAATGTCTATACCGATGGACTTAAGATTTTCACGACAATAGATTCGCGTATGCAACGCTACGCCGAGGAGGCCGTGTTGAAGCATGTAGGTCATTATCTTCAGCCTGCGTTCTCAAAGGAAAACAGGGCAAAACCAAACGCTCCGTTTACCAATGCGTTGACTGCGTCGGAAGTTAAGAGTATATTGAACCGTTCCATAAGGCAAAGCGAGCGTTATCGGGCAATGAAGGAGCAGGGTGCAACGGAAGAGGAAATACAAAAAGCGTTCCGCACACCGGTAGAGATGTCGGTATTTACTTACCATGGCGACGTTGACACCGTCATGACTCCTTTGGACTCAATACGTTATATCAAGTCCTTCTTGCGTGCTGGTTTTGTAAGCATGGATCCTAAGAACGGAGCGGTTAAGGCGTATGTGGGAGGAGTTGATTTCACACATTTTGCATATGACATGGCTACGCAGGGCCGCCGCCAGGTTGGGTCTACGTTAAAGCCGTTCCTCTATGCCTTGTGCATGGCTAATGGCATGTCTCCATGTGATGTGGCCCCCAATGTGCAGCAGACTTACGGCAATTGGACGCCGCGTAACGGCAGCCGTGCCCGTTATGGACAAATGGTAACGTTGAAATGGGGCTTGGCACAGTCTAACAACTGGATATCGGCATACCTTATGAGCCGACTCAATCCGCAAGACCTTTTGCGCATTCTTGGTGATTTTGGTATAAACACTTATGGTATATTTCCGTCAATGGCCCTCTGTCTTGGCCCTAATGAGGTCTCGGTGGCCGAGATGGTGTCGGCTTATACGACGTTCGCCAATCATGGAATACATTGCTATCCTATGTTTGTTGACAAGATAGAGGACAATGAGGGTAATGTGGTCGCGACGTTCCAGCCCCGCATGAACGAAGTGATAAGCGAAGAAAGCACATACAAGATGCTCGAGATGTTGCGTGCCGTTATGAACGGTGGTACTGGTAGTCGTATGCGTTACCGCTACGGCATAGATTGCGACATGGGTGGCAAGACCGGTACGACCAACCGTAACTCTGACGCGTGGTTCATGGGATTTACCCCGTCGCTCGTAAGTGGTTGCTGGGTGGGCGGTGAAGACCGTGACATTCATTTTGATTCTACGCGGATGGGACAGGGTGCCAATATGGCTTTACCTGTATGGGCGTACTTCATGCAGAAAGTTTTTGCCGACCGCTCATTAGGGTATGATTCAGGAGAAAAGTTTGACATACCAGAAGGATTCAATCCTTGTTCATCTGAGTTTGATGACTATGAACCTGGTGGAATAGAAGAAGTGTTCGAGTAAAATTAAATTCCGGCATTATTCATTGTTCATATGTGTAATGCCGGAGTTTTTGTTTGTAGGTGTCGCTTTTTTATATGTTCAGCAATCGCCTACAATAGTTCCGATGTATGGTAATGTGCTTGTTTTCATGCAGTTTGTAAAATGCCTTGTTCCGCAACTTGAAAGATGGCATTCTGCTTTGTGTTTGATGACCTTTGGCATTGTGAAAGATGGCATTTTGTTGGGTGCCGGCATTTTGCTCGTTTTTTCAACCATAATAATTCAGTACATATTTATAATGTCTTATTGTGTTTATATCCTGATGGTAGGTTGTAGAAATGCTAAATATTAATTGTTGAAATAATATTTTCCATAATCCATAATATATTATAATAAGGTGTAATTAGTGCTTTTACAGCCTCTATTTGTAAACGTATGTTAAATTTCATTGATTTTACGAAGAAATTTGTCTGTAGATTTGGCCGTTTGCCTTAAAGTGCGTACTTTTGCATCCGCTTTTGAGGGGTTGCCCCTCGGGGGCGAGTTCTTTGAAAGAATGTCACAGGCGAGGAGCGAGTGAGGTTAGTCCGCCTGATTGAGGCGGCGCCTTGAAGGTATACGTTGTTTTTAAACGGAAGAAACTATATACAGTGTAGAGTTTGATCCTGGCTCAGGATGAACGCT